>NZ_JBAVEF010000061.1:0-10026 GCF_049587615.1 Sulfuricurvum sp. | reverse complement strand
TACCTTCCTTTCTTTTTCATAAGAAACGAAGCGAAAGAAAATCGCCCCAACAACAGAACGCTTCCGATATTCCTGTGCACTGCTGCACGAAATCGGGCTCTTGGAGTGTTGTTGCGACAGAATATTTTAATTTTGATCTGAATTTTCCCCTGCAATATACCTAAAGCTCCGTGGCTGGCAGACGTGTCAAGCCTACGGATGGCGTCTTATTGCAGGAAAAATTTTCTTTGCCACGGTTAGGTTAATGACCTGTGCACTTTAAATTATAAACGATAAAGATAATTTAGTGTATCGTTCTACCGATGATAAAAAATTATGATATATTGGTTGTTGGTGGTGGTCCGGCGGGAGCGACAGCGGCACGATTTTTAGCCCAAAAAAAATACAAGGTTTTATTGGTACAAAAAAGTTTAACTTTTGAAAAACCGTGTGGCGGTGGAGTACTGCTAAAAACTTTTGATGAATTTGCTTTAGATAAAGCGAAAATTGCTCATCAGGTTAATACGATAA
Organism: Sulfuricurvum sp.; assembly: GCF_049587615.1. Classification (GTDB taxonomy): domain Bacteria; phylum Campylobacterota; class Campylobacteria; order Campylobacterales; family Sulfurimonadaceae; genus Sulfuricurvum. Next base: position 9,516 of record NZ_JBAVEF010000061.1, on the reverse strand, counting down.
AATTTGTAGCACCAAGCCTATTTGGCGTTGATGTGAGTCTTGAAAAAGAACCCTTGGCGATTGTGAATCGATTAGAATTTGATACGTACTTGCGAACATTGGCTCAAAATGAAGGTGCAGAAGTAATCGAAGGTTATTTTAAATCGTATGACGGTTTATTGGCTTACATCAAAACCAATACTTCAGAGCTTCGCATACAGGCAAAATACATTATAGCCGCGGATGGTGTCAATTCTACCGTACGAAAAGCAGTAACAGGAACGTTGCCGAAAAGAGTATTGACACTCTATGCTAAAGTAGAACAGCCATTAACCGCTAAATGTGAATTTTGGTTTGGTCGGGATATTGCGCAAGGTTATTACGCATGGTCGTTTATTCACAACAATGGGACACACATTGGACTCGCTTGTGAAGATGAATCCAATGTCCATACCTATTTTGGCCATTTTTGTGAAAAATTAGGACTGAAATATATACCGAAAGCGAGAGGGTACTATATTCCTCTTTGGAAAGATGACCTCTATCGCAAAGATAATATTTTGTTTGTCGGAGATGCTGCCGGACAAGTTTCCCCTTTCACGTATGAAGGAATTTATTATGCTATGCGTTCAGCACGCTATGCCGCTGAAGCAATCGCTGATGGTGATCTTGATAACTATCAACAGCTATGGCAAAAGAATTTAAAAAAACGTTTTAAAGCGATGGAACTGCTGCAAAAACTTTTGCTGCGATGGGATTGGATCATTGAAAGAGTGGTAAAACTGTTACATAACACAAAAGTACATCAAGCAGCATTGCGTTTTTGGAGTGGCAAAAGCACACCAAAATCTGCATGGCAAACAATACGAAAAATTATAAAGCTTCTTAGTCAAAAAACGTTATAAGCCAGTAGAGGGGACGAAACAAATGTTTGAGATCAATGTTTTAAATACTATACTCTATAGTGTTGGGTTAATCATACTCTTTTATGCTTTCTTCTGTATGGTTGCTAAACGGTTATTACGCCCTGATTGGAAAAAATTAGGTTACATTGTTTTTGTATTTTCATTATTGGGTGTAATTGGGGAAGACTTTGTCAATACCCTATATTCCATAATCTTTGGGGTTCCTTTATGGGAGTACCATCTCTATCCGACGCATAATGGGAATATTAGTTATTTGTTCCCGTTTGTATGGGGTACGCTTGGTTTTTATACGTATTGGCGAAGTGTTGTTTTTTTACACAATTCACCAATGAGTACATTAAGGTCAGGATTGTTATTGGGCACCGAAGCAATTTTTATCGAATTGATTGTCAATATCCCTTATCATATATTATTTGGCGATTACATTTTTTACTATTTTCCCGCGAATCTTGGCCCATTTTCACACTTTTCCTGTTTACAGGTCATACCTTTTTATATGCTTGTGGGAATTACTACGGCTAATATGCTTGAACAACAAGAGAAAATGGATTACAAGCATTTTCGTACAACGATATTTCTCTATTTGATGATTATGGCGACGTATGTTTATTTGTAAAAAGCTGGATTTACCCGCAGGGGGCACAATGCCCGCCTTCGCGGGAATGACGGACTTCGTCATACCCAGAAGGGCACAAGAACCTCTTCGAGGTCCTCGGGCTCACGTGCCCTGTAGGGTATGACCAGAGGATCCATCCCAAAGAGGGTTTTGCAAGAAGTCGAATCAATTATTTGGAGGATTTGTTTTTTTTAAGACGTTTGCGAAGTGCAAAGGGGTGTTGTTTGTTGATCATCGCATTGAGCAAAATGTACAGCATCGCCAAATTTAGTAGAAAAAAGATAATGATATAGCGTTGATGCGGGTAAGTGCTGAGCTCGTATCCCAGAATTGAATAAAAGAGTTGTAACAAAACGATAAAGAGGACGGTTTTTTTGACGTTGCCGTTGAAAAAATGGAGAAGTATATGGTGCATGTGGAGTTTATCCGGAGAAAACATCGATTTGCCGTTCCGTTTGCGCCGAATCATAACGATGAGAGTATCCATTACAGGAATAGCTGCTAGAAACAAGATGACGGTGGGTTGAATATACGGAAGCGCTTTGATCCACAAGACACCGATCACAAAGCCCACGGTCAGTGAGCCGCTATCACCCATAAAAATTTTTGCCGGGTTCCAGTTGAACAGCAAAAATGCACTCATAGCGGTAATGAACGACAGCGACAGATAGATCAAAAAAAGATCGTGGTGTTCGAATCCGATCAGTGCGAATGCAGAGAGAATGACGATCCCCATCCCTGCGGCTAAACCATCCAGTCCATCAGCCAGATTCATAGCGTTGGTCAACCCCGCTATCGCAAAAATCGTATAGGGGATTGCAAACCACCCCAAATCAAACTCAATACCGAAAATAACTCCCAGTGAATCGATACACAGACCGTCGGCATAGAGGAGTAAAACCGCGACGATGATGACAACAAATTTCGTTTTCGGGGTGGTGTCACGGTGGTCGTCCAGTACACCGACTGCAAAAATAAAAAAGATAGCGATGAACGAGATAAGATGGGTAAAAACGATTTCGTTCCAAAAGAGAACATCTGAGAGGATGATGGCCAGTATCATCGCGATACCTGCTCCTCTGGGGGTGACATTTTGATGGACACTGCGGTGATTTGGGATATCTACCAATCCCAGTATCGGAGCGTAGCGGATGAGGAGTTTGATCAAAAAGAGTGAGACACCAAAGATGATCACCATTTTTCCAATGAGAAGCGTATCAATCACAAAAACATACCTATATAATTAAAGTCAAAAAGAATTATGACTGTTTATCACTTAAAAACACCTATTGCTGTTATAAATTAACGGATAAGGTGTGGGGTCGGTTGGGGGTCCTTTCCGATTAAGATAAAAATAAACGGCAGTAATTGGAGTCATTGTGTGAGATTCCACTCTAAACTATACATTTTAAACCAAGCTTAAATATACGTTGGCTATAATTCGCCACTTTTTGTAGACTTGTAAGTAAGGAACGCTAATGTACGCAATTATCAAAAACGGCGGAAAACAGTATAAAGTTCAAGAGGGTGATATCCTTTTGTTCGATAAAATGGGACTTGATCCTAAAACCACCGTCGAAATCAAAGAAGTTCTTGCCGTGAATAACGGTGAACTCCGCACCGGTACTCCATTTGTAGAGGGTGCTGTTGTGACAGCTGAAGTTATCAATGAAGGTCGTGACCGTAAAGTCGTGATCTACAAAAAACGTCGTCGTAAAGACAGTAAATTGAAACGTGGTTTCCGTAGAGATCACACACGCGTTCGTATCGTTAAGATCGCTGCGTAATTATTTTAAAGTAGGAGGACAGCATGGCTCATAAGAAAGGTCAGGGTAGTACACAGAATAACCGCGACTCAGCGGGACGTAGACTCGGTGTCAAAAAATACGGCGGTGAATTCGTACGTGCAGGTAACATCGTTATCCGCCAGCGCGGAACAAAAGTTCACCCGGGTAAAAACATGGGTATGGGTAAAGACCACACATTGTATGCGTTGGTTGACGGTGTCGTTGCGTTTGAACGTAAAGACAAAAAACGCAAACAAGTTTCTATCATCCCTGCCGCTTAATTTTCACTTGCATCGGGCTTTCGCCCGATTTTGAATCCATTTCCAAAATTATCTTTTTAATTGTGTGCTTTCGTACTAAGTGCAGTGTTAAGCAAATAATAGTTGTCTCGTTCGAGGCAAATGTTCAAAACAACCTTAAGGACATATATGTTTAGTGATAGTGTAGAAATTACCGTCTCATCCGGAAAAGGGGGAGCAGGGTGTGTTGCTTTCCGCAGAGAGAAATATGTCCTTCAAGGGGGCCCGAACGGCGGAGACGGCGGTCGCGGTGGTGATGTTTATTTCAAAGTGGATAACAATACCCATACTTTGGCCCATTTTCAGGGGAATAAAAACCTCAAAGCCGGCAAAGGGCAGCCGGGATCAGGCTCCAACATGGCGGGAAAAGCGGGGCAGCGATTGGTCGTTGTCGTCCCTCCGGGAACCCAGGTAGTGGACGTGGAGACCGGAGAAGTTCTTTTGGATCTTCTCGAAGACGGAAAAGAGGTCCTCTTTTTGACCGGGGGGCGCGGCGGTCTCGGAAATGTCCATTTCAAATCCTCTACGAATCAAAAACCGATGTACGCCCAGCCGGGTGAACCGGCGGTGGAGCGTGTGGTGCGGCTGGATCTTAAACTGATTGCCGATGTCGGACTGGTCGGATTTCCGAATGTCGGTAAATCGACGCTGATCTCTACCGTTTCCAATGCCCGTCCCGAAGTGGCAAACTATGAGTTTACGACACTGACGCCGAAGCTCGGACAGATTAACATCGGCGAGTTTGATTCGTACATTATGGCCGATATCCCGGGTATTATCGGCGGTGCTTCGGAAGGAAAAGGGCTAGGGTTGAAATTTTTGCGCCACATCGAGCGGACGAAAACCCTGTTGTTTATGATCGATTTGGCCTCCTACCATGAACTCGAGTATCAATACGTTACCCTCAAACAAGAGCTTGAAAATTTTTCACCTCTTTTAGCCGAGCGTAATTTCGCGATTGCCCTCACCCGTGCCGATGCGATGACTCCCGAAGAGGCGATTGAAAAAACCAATGCATTTTTGAAATTGCTGGGGTTTGATCCGGTTGCAAAAAGCCGATTCGCCTTTAGCGATGAATATCCGGTGTACGAACAAGCCGATTTTGATAAAGCTTTTTATGACCGATCCAAGCCGGCATTTATCGCACCGATCTCTTCGGCGATCAACTTGAATATCAAACCGCTCACCTACGCACTTTATCAAATGGTCGTAACGGAGCGCGCATGAAGCGGATCGTTGTTAAAGTCGGGAGCGCCGTTTTAAGCGAACAAAATCGGATAGCAAAAGACCGGATGCAGCGTCTGGTCGATTTTATCGCCGAGCTTAAAAAAAGCTACGAAGTGATCCTCGTCTCTTCCGGTGCCGTCGCGGCGGGGTATACCGAACTCAAACTCGATAAAAAGATTTTGGCAAATAAACAAGCCCTTGCCTCCATCGGGCAGCCGATTTTGATGAACAAATACCGTAAAATGTTTGAACATTACACGATTCTCCCCTCCCAAGTGCTGGTAACGGCGGCGAATTTTAATACGGCCGAAGAGTCCCAAAAAGCGAAAGATACGATCGAAACACTTTTGGCCCACAATGTTGTCCCGATTATCAATGAAAACGATGCGACGGCAACGGAAGAGCTCATACTCGGAGACAATGATCAGCTCTCCGCGTATGCGGCCTACCATTTCGGTGCTGAGCTCCTCGTGATTCTTTCCGATATCGATGCCTATTATGACAAAGACCCCCGCAGCTTTCCGGATGCTAAAGTCCGTTCCCGCATCGAGTCTATCAGTGCCGAAGAACTCTCTATGGAAGTTACCCCGAACCATAATTTCGCGACGGGGGGGATTGTGACGAAACTCAAAGCAGCCGATTTCCTCCTCAAGCGGGGAAGCGCGATGTTCTTGGCCAGCGGATTTGATCTGAGCGATGCCAAAAGCTTTTTGATTGCGGGGGAACATCGCGGAGGCAGTTTGTTCAAAGCTGCGGAAGTGTCTCAATGACCCGCGTTATTTTTATGGGGACACCCGATTACGCCGCCTCGATCCTCGAAGCGTTGATTGACGCCGAAGATGTCGAGGTCGTTGCCGTTTATACCCAGCCCGATAAGCCGGTAGGGCGAAAAGGGGTTCTTACTCCTCCTGTCGTTAAAGTTTTGGCTGAATCTGCGGGTATCCATGTGATACAACCGACACGATTGCGCGACGAAGCTGTTGTGTCGGAGTTTTTATCCATCGAATGCGATATGATTATCGTTGCGGCGTACGGGCAGATTTTGCCTAAGGCGATATTGGAACATGCTCCGTGTGTCAATCTTCACGCCTCGATCCTTCCTCAGTATCGCGGTGCGAGTCCGATACAGCAAAGTTTGCTGAACAATGATCCCCAAAGCGGTGTTACGGCGATGTGGATGGATGAGGGGCTGGATACGGGCTCCATTATCCAGATTGAAACGCTCCCCATAGCTCCGGAGGAGATGGTAGAGTCTTTGTACGGGCGGCTGACCGATGCGGCGGTGAAACTCACCCTCGATGTAATCCGCCATTGGGATCGCCGCAGTGCGATTGCCCAAAACGATGCGGAAGCAACCCATTGTACAAAAATCACCAAATCCGAAGGGTTGATCGATTTTACCGATGCGCGGGAAATCTATAACCGCTATCGTGCGTTCACCCCCTGGCCCGGAATCTTTACCGAATCGGGACTTAAAATCAAAGCCATGCAGCTCGAAGAGGAAAATTCCTCAGGGGAAGCAGGGATCATTAAGGGGATCGACAAAGAGAGCATTGTGGTACAGTGTGCTCGAGGCTCATTACGCATTATGAAGGTTCAAGCCCCTTCTAAACAAGAGACTTCAGTCGTTGATTATCTCAACGGAAAACGGATCGGGTGTGGACATCCATTGGTTTGAGTCGCTAGACTCGACCCAAACCTTTTTGATCAACGAACTCAAAGGGGGACGGCTAAAAGGGCCCGTATGTGTCGGTGCGCTCTCGCAGACGATGGGGAAAGGGTCTCGCGGGAATAGCTGGATCGGTGCGGAGGGGAACCTTTTTATCTCCCTTGCGATTTCGCGTTCTGATTTTCCGGAGGATTTAAAACTCGAATCTACTTCGATCTATGTTGCTTTTTTAATGAAAGAACTTTTAGCTTCGTACGGCTCGAAAGTATGGCTAAAATGGCCCAATGATTTTTATCTGGAAGAGAAAAAAATCGGCGGGGTCATTACCAATCTCATCGGTGAGACGGTAGTGTGCGGTATCGGGATCAATTTGGGGTCGGCACCGGAGAATTTTTCGAAAATCGATATCGAAATCGGATCGGTTGAATTAACAAAAGATTATTGTGCACTGTTTAAAAATTTACCACCCTGGAAGCAGATTTTTAGTAAATACCGGATAGAATTTGAGAACAGCAGAGTTTATTTTACTCACAACAATAATGAAAAAGTTGCATTGGAACGGGCCGTTTTATTGGAAGACGGATCGTTGATGTGCGACAGCCAAAGGATATTTAGTTTACGATGAGTGAAGTTATTGTTATCGCCAATCAAAAAGGGGGAGTGGGTAAAACCACAACCGCCGTCAACTTAGCCGCATCCCTAGCCGTTGCCGAAAAAAAAGTATTGCTGATCGATGCCGATCCGCAAGCCAACGCAACGACCTCATTGGGGTATCATCGCAACAATTATGAGTTTAATATCTACCATGTTCTGATCGGTGCTAAAAAACTGCGAGAAATCATCTTAAAAACCTCATTGCCGAAACTTTTTTTGGCCCCTTCGAATATCGGCCTTGTCGGGGTTGAAAAAGAGTATTACGACGCGGACAATGCCAAAGGGCGCGAACTGATCTTGAAACGGGCGATCGCTCAGGTCAAAGACGAATACGATTACGTTATCATCGATTCCCCTCCGGCTCTGGGGCCGATGACGATCAATGCCCTCTCGGCTTCCAATTCGGTCATTATCCCGATCCAGTGCGAGTTTTTTGCATTGGAAGGGTTGGCGCAGCTTTTAAACACAGTCAAATTGGTTCGTAAGACGATCAATCCGAAATTGACGATCAAAGGGTTTTTGCCGACGATGTACAGTGCGCAAAATAACCTTTCCCGTCAGGTATTCGCCGATTTGCGTCAACATTTCCAAGCAAAACTCTTTAAATCGGGTGGGAGTGATGATTACATTGTTATCCCCCGTAACGTTAAATTGGCGGAGTCTCCGAGTTTCGGCAAGCCGGCCATTTTGTACGATGTAAAATCGAGCGGCTCAATGGCGTACCAAGATTTGGCCCACGCCATCATCGCCTAAAGGAATAGAATGGCGAAAGCATCCGCATTAGGAAGAGGGCTGGGGGCACTCCTCAGTGAAATCGAAGAAGCGTACGACAACGAGCTTCCGAAAAAGGGAGGGGTGGAAGAGATTGCTTTAACCAAAGTCCGCCCGAATCCCTATCAACCCCGTAAACATTTTGATCCTGAATCGTTGGGCGAGCTTGCCGAGTCGATCAAAACGCACGGTTTGCTGCAGCCGATCGTCGTCAAAGAAGATCTGGATGGGTATATCCTTATTGCAGGCGAACGTCGTTTACGTGCGAGCAAACTCGCTAAAAACAAAACGATCAAAGCGATTATTGTCTCCGTCAGCGATGAGCAAATGCGCGAACAGGCGCTGATTGAAAATATCCAGCGCGATGAACTCAATGCGATCGATTTGGCACAGGCATATCAGGAACTGATCGATATTCATGAACTGACCCATGAACAGCTCTCCCAGACGGTTCACAAAAGCCGTGCACAGATCACGAATACCCTTCGTCTTTTGCAGCTGAGCGAAAAAGGGCGCAAAGCGCTCGTCGAGGGAAAAATCAGTGCCGGTCATGCCAAAGTGATCTTGGGACTCGAAGCGAGCGAGCAAACGATGATGATCGATTCTATTATCGGTCAGAAATTGAGCGTTCGCGATGTGGAGAATATGGTTAAAAAAATCAAACTCCCCTCAACGACGCCAACCGCTTCTACGGAAGTTGAAGGGTTGGATTTTTCTGCATTGAAAAAGTATTTGAGTGCAAATGGTTATAAATGTGGCACGAAAGGTTACAAGTTAACCATCGAATTTGACGATAATGATCAAATTGACTCATTTTTAGACCTACTCTCTTAATATCTCTTTACGTTTAACTGTCCCTTCAATTTATAAGTTGTATAATCACGCAACTTTTAGGAGGTGGTATGTTAGATATAAGTCCGATGCTGCTTGGCAGCACACTGATTGTCTTCCTTGTCCTTATTGCCCTACTAAACAGTTTGCTTTACAAACCTCTTTTCAGTTATATGGAAAAAAGGGATGCAGATATTAAAAAAGATTTGGAACTTGTTGGCAACAACGATTCTGAAATCGCTGCATTTCATGCCAAAGCTGAAAAGATTATGAGTGATGCTAAACTGGAAGCAGCGGCATTAAGAGAAAAAGTTATTGCAGAAGCCAAAGCGCTGGCCAATAGCAAAATAGAGACAAAACGTGCTGAATTAGCACTTGAGTACGCAACGTTCGAAGGCGAACTGTCTGCAGAACGAACACGGTTGATAGCAGCGCTTCAAAATGAAGTACCTGCATTCCAATCTGCTGTATCAGCAAAACTAAGTCAGATATAAGGGTCGCAATGAGTAAAATAATCGTTACAGTATTAATGCTCAGCGCCTATCTGTTTGGATCGGATGCTGGTGCAGAGGGCTCTACGGACATCGTTCAACGAACGGTAAACTTCCTGATTTTTGCCGGAATTTTGTTCTACATTTTGGCTGAACCGGTTAAAAACTATTTTAGCGGGCGAAGTGCGGGAATTGCCGATGAACTTGAAAAAGTTCAGGAGCGTCTTCGTGAATCCAAACGTCTAAAAGAGGCGGCTGAACACAAA
>NZ_JBAVEF010000060.1:0-7468 GCF_049587615.1 Sulfuricurvum sp. | reverse complement strand
CAGTAGTATGATTAAAAAATAACCAATTTAAGATAAAAATATCTTAAATTAAAATTTAGGTAGAAGTTTTAAATCCGTTTCACTTTGCGTTGCAGTACATCTTCGGTGATTTCACTTAGACGCATCGCTGAATACATCTCCAGCATCTCTTGGCGCCATACATCCCATTGGGCATGAAGTGCACACGGTTTCTCCGCTTCACAATCTCCGATTCCCAGTACACAAGCGTCAAAAAATGTTGTTCCATCAACGGCTTCGATGATAGAGAGTAACGTGATTTCAGATGCCGTGCGAGAGAGGGTAACTCCCCCTGCCGCGCCGCGCTGAGAGATGAGGATTCCGGCATGTACCAGTTTTTGCAGGGATTTAGCCATAAAATGGAAGGGAAGCTCTAATGCTTCACTGATCTCTTGAATCCGATGAAACTCTCCGGAGGGCTTTGTGGAGAGCCATACAGCGGCACGAATCGTATCTTGGCAAGCGGAAGAGAGCATTAAAAACCTTTATTTAGTGACATAGAGGTAAAACGTGATTATTTCTAATAAAAATAGCATTATAAACGCTGTTTTATAAAAGGTAACAGGGGAACGTTCGATCAGAGGGGTTGTATTGGAGAAAAAAGGTTTTACTTTTTCGGGATATTTCAGATCGTAAAAAAATTCAGAATAATGTCGGTAACGATAATCGATAGAGATTGCGATGGAACGCATAATCACCGAATCGAGCCACAAAGGAATGTTTTTATTGAGCACAGAGGGATGTTTGGGTGATTTAAAGGAAGGGGTTTGAAACGGTTCAATCTCTCCGTAGGGGAATTGACCTGTCAGTGCCCAATAGAGGGTGACACCGATGGAAAATATTTCGGTTGATTCGTTGATCGCACTATCAATAAATCGCTCAGGTGCTAGATACGTTGGGGTTCCTGCACGATTATTGAGAGAAAATATCTCGACGATGGAGCCGAAATCGACCATTTTAAATTCGACTCCCGCTTCGCCGTCTCGTTGGTAAACGAGGATGTTTTCAGGTTTGATATCACCATGAACAAGCCCTAAATGGAGCAGATGGGCTTCGGCACGGTGGAGAAATTTTCCCAAAGCGATGGCATTGTCTATTGAGAGAGTACGGTTTTTGAGATACTCTAACAGATTTACCCCTTCCACCAGTTCCATAAGATAATACCGCATGCTTCGCACCTGCGGGACCCACGCATGACCGAAGGCTATGTGGGTGATCTGTTTCGCGTACCATGCTTCACGGACAAAGGCATCGAGTGCTTCGTCATCATCTGCTTTTAGAGGAAATTTCATAACATACAGTTCTGAGTCTTTGAGTACTTTCCAAATACGTTTATGCTCCATCATAGGGGATATGAGGGTGTAGCCGTCGATGATTTGCCCCTCGCTCAGTGTTTCGGGGATGATGAGAGGGGCATTTTTGATGGAATAGAGCGGATCGAGAGATTCGATACGGAAAATTTGGAGGCTCATATCATCGCGATCTTTGGGATTACAATTTTGCTCAGCATTGTGGATGATGCTCGAGGCACCTAATCCTTTTTGGATCATATTGGTAAAGACTTTCTCCTCTAAGAGATTGTAAACACCGTCACTGCACAGTATCAGAGTGTCACCGACAGCGACAGGGGTAGAGAGGATATTCAACTCGATATTTTCACTCAAACCGCACGCAGAGCTCAAGACATGGGACATGTACTCATCATCCATCGTGTGATCGTTCGTGAGACGATGGAACTCTCCATTTGCTTTGAGCAAATAGATGCGTGAATCGCCGAGATGGAGAGTGTAGAGTGTTTCACCTTCTATGACGGCAAGGCAAAGTGTTGTGAGGAATTCGATTTTTCCGTATTGGGTCATCGATTCTTTGAAGAGGAGGCTGTTGATGTGGCGGGTAAAGACTTCCATCGTTTGTGGGATATCCCAAGCACGAGGGCGGTTTTTGAATTGATCGATAAAAAATTTGACACACTGTCGTGCTGCAGCACCGCCTTGTGCAGCACTTCCGACTCCATCGCACAACACGCTCACCAAAAGAGCATTTTCAATGATGCTATACGCACAGGCATCATCGCCTGTGGCGGCGTCTTTGGGAAGGATGAATTCGGAAGATTGAAGTTCTAACATTGTTATATTCTTGCTCCTGAAACCGCACCCCATGTCGTACGCCAACGTGTTTTAACCAGACTGATCCCACTCATGGCGATTATTGTCATCAACGCAAAGATCACAAATCCGGCAGTATAACCATCAAATGCTCCCTGTGACCATCCGAAGGTTTTGATCAGAGCTGTTCCGCCAAGTCCCCCAGCCATACCGATTAGTCCGGTCATCACGCCGATGTCTTTGCCAAAACGCTGCGGTACGAGTTGGAATACCGAACCGTTTGCCATTCCCAGATTTGCCATGATGAGAAACATCACAAGAATCGCTCCCCAAAACGGCAAGCTGACAAACGCACTGATGAGTGCTAAAACGATGATACTACCGTAAAACACATAAAGCGATTTAATCCCCCCCATTTTATCGGCGACGGCTCCGCCCACGGGACGAAGCAGAGCACCGGCAAAGATGCAGAGCGCTCCGAAATATCCGGCGATTACTTTGACATTGCTCTCCTCCATGACATCCAGACCAAAGGCTGACATATCGGCTTGATAGGTGTTCATCAGATACACTTTCATGTAGTTGGCAAATCCGATAAATCCGCCGAAACTCACGGCGTAAAAGAGATTAAACCACCAGGTATCGCGATCACGCATCAGTTTCATATAATCGCCGAGCTTTTTCGGATTGGCTTTATACACCGATGATGGGGCATCTTTGGCCATAAACATATAGGCGATCAAGACGACAAACGATAAAACACCACCGACGAGAAAGACCGATGGCCATCCCCAAAGCTCGGCAATCTTGGGGGCGAACAAAAAGTCGATGACCACACCGATATTACCGGCCCCCGCGATTCCCAAAACCGTTCCTTGCAGACGCGGAGGATACCATTGACCCGCTTGAGGCAGCGCTACGGCGAACGATGCCCCCGCAAATCCCAGCCCAAGGGCAACCAGCAATAGTTGATTGTATGTAATCGACTCGGCCGCTGCGTATCCGTAGAACAGGGTTGCGATAACAATCCCCTGCGAGACCAATGCCGTCGTTTTAGGCCCGAATTTATCGACGAAAATTCCTAACACAAGACGTAAAATCGCCCCCGCTAGAACCGGAACCGCAAGCAGCGTCGCCGTTTGATCGTCGTTCATCGCAAAACTGCGCTAACTTAGAGACTCATTGATTTCGGTAGCCAGAGGCCCGAGCATCGTCCACATCATAAAGCTAAAGTCGAAATAGAGGAAAGCGGCAAACAGTGTCGGCCAGTGCCCCTCTTTTTTCAAATCACCGAATTTCATCATCCACTCCTATTTAAGATTTTTTTATCTGAAATAATTGTAGTTAAATTACAGGGGCACGGTTTATTATGATTGTTTAAAAATTAATCATAATCTTTTTTTTGGTGATTAACTTTTACAGATGCGGGAAGATTGATGTTCCTTTAGGAATAGGTTCGTTAAAATTATCAAAATTTAAGTGTCCAAAGGAGAATAGGTGAGTTCAGCCCTCGATCGTCTCAAAAACCTGACCGCACAAATCTCCAGTTATGAGTTGGAACGCAAAAAAAATCTCAAAGAACTTGAACAACTGTATCAGCAACTGGGTATCGATAAAAAGGTAGCCGTATTTGACGATCTGTTTGCATTCAAAGCGATCAACCTCTCCGGGATTTCCCTCTCTGACGAGGATTTGGGAGCCATTAAAGAGGGAAAATATGCCCAGGTTATCGGGATTGTGTACGATAAAGAAGCCAAAGTCAAAAACAAAAATATCTCACTTGCCTATTATGGACGGGTTGAAAAGCTCTCGCCGGAGCAGAAAAAGGGCATTATCACTTTTGTGCTCGGATGGCGGTTTGAGAAAAGCTTTCGAACGCTGGAACACTATCATGATTTGATGGGACAGTTAAAAGCGTTGAACGACGAAGAAGCATGCTGATCTTTTTTGATACCGAAACGACGGGAGTGGAAACTTCTGATCGGATCTGCGCCGTCGGAATGGTGGAAGAGAACAGTCCTTATTACGAATTAATCCATCCGGGGCGTAAAATTCCTCCTGCCGCCTCTGCCATTCATCAGATTACGAACGAAATGCTCAAAGATGCTCCTGCATTCGCCGATTCGAACAGTTGTCGGCGGCTCAAAGAACTGAATGCGGAATCGAATGTCCTGATCTCTCATAATGCTCCGTTTGATATCGCGATGCTGATAAAAGAGGGATTGCAATGGAAGGGAGAGATTATCGATACCCTCAAATGCGCCAAAGCGCTGATGGACGATCTGGACGGGTACAGTCTGCAATTTCTGCGTTACGAACTGCGGCTGTATCGGGAAGAAGAGGAATTCTTCGCGTCTTTCGGAGCAGGCATCACTCCGCATCACCCCCTGAGCGATGCACTTCATGTGAAAATGCTCTATACGTATCTGCTTGATCTGGCCGATCACGAAAAACTGGTGGAGATTTCCCAAAGCCACGTACTGCTAAACCGTCTTCCGTTCGGGAAGTATGCCAAGCGCCGTATCGAAGAGATCGCCCTCAAAGACCCGGGATACCTGAAGTGGATGCTTGAGTCGCTGGTGGACATGGACGAAGATTTACGCTACAGTATCGAACATTTTTTGAGGGAAGTACCGTGAAAGTAGCCATTCAATGCGATTCTCCGTTGTTACAGCGTTCATTGGAACTTTTTTTGGAAGGGCAGTTAAGCTCGATCCGCCAGTGCGATATTCTGATTCGGGACAAAGAGATACGAGATGAGAACCGTCTGACCTTCATCATCGGATCATCCGAATCGTTCGATCTGATCAAGCCGTTTTCGAAAGCACAGCTGCTTCACGCGCTTGCGCAAAAGGTTGAATCACTGAAACATGCTCCGACTGACACGATGGAAGAAACTTTTGTACCCGCTGAAGAAGAAGGGGTCAGTTTCGAAGTTCTCGAACGCCACATCGAGAAACTGACGCGTGAATACCAAGCCAACATTCTCAAAGCGATACGTGCATTTTATGAAAAATAATCCCCCGCTGACAAAAAAGATCATTGCCGGAAAATTCAAAGGCAAGACCCTCAAACTCCCGTCCAAAGAGACGACGCGAAGTTCCAAAGCGATCGTTCTGGAGTCATTTTTTAACACGATTCAGTTTGATATTATTGATGCGACGGTTGTAGAAGTGTTTTCGGGAAGCGGTTCCATCGGACTCGAAGCGCTTAGCCGCGGGGCCAAAAAAATATTTTTCATGGAAAAAGACCGTGACGCGGTGAAAACGCTGCGCCAAAATATTGCCCAAACCGATCCCTCTGCATGCGAAGTGTACGAAGGAGACAGTTTTACCAATATCGTTCAGGTCAGAAAGCGGCTCGAAGCACTGGGTGAGAGTGCTTTTATTTATGTCGATCCTCCTTTTTCATACCGCGAAGGGATGGAAGAGATCTACGATAAGACGCTGCATCTGATCGCGTCTTTTCCTCCCGAACGTGCGAGATTGTTTATCGTCGAGCACATGAGTACCCTTGAACTGCCCGAGATGATCGGCTTATACAATCGAATCAAAACAAAGAAATTCGGAAAAACCTCACTGACCTACTACGCTTAATCCCTTTTTGGAATGAACTTTGCTTTTTCCTTGTACGTTACAAAGGACAAGCATGAGATTAATCGTACTAATTTTTCTTCTACTCTCATCATTGCAAGCCGCGCGGATCGGCGAAATAGCCAACGTAGTCGGTGTGCGGGACAATCAGATTATCGGATATTCGCTTGTCGTCGGTTTGAAAAAAACCGGGGACGGGACAACGTCAAAGTTTACTCTTCAATCCATTGCAAACATGCTAAAAGCCATGAACATCGATATGAATCCCGTTGATATCAAATCCAAAAACGTCGCAGCCGTTGTCGTTACGGCTAAATTTGCCCCTTTCGCGCGTCAGGGAGACACATTCGATGTCGTAGTATCTTCTATTGGGGATGCCAAGTCTTTGGAGGGCGGGACTCTTTTGATGACGCCGCTTAAAGGGGTAGACGGGAAAATCTATGCTCTGGCACAAGGACCGATCAGTATCGGCGGCAAAAATGAAAGAGGCGCGGGTGCGGAATCGCATCCGACCGCCGGTATGGTCTATGGCGGCGGATTGGTCGAACGTGAAATTCAGCAGGACCTTTACCATCAGCAAAACGCGACGTTGTCGTTGAAAACGTCTAATTTTTCCAATGCCGTGGCCATCCAAAATGCCATCAACGCAAAATACAGAGGAACGCTTGCGACTGCGCTCGATTCGCGCACAATCAAGCTGGACCTACCTCAAAACCGCTCGATGGTCGAGTTTTTGGCAGAAGTGCAAAATATGGATATCAGTTACGCGCAAGAACAAAAGATTATCATCAACGAGCGGACCGGAACGATTGTCGCAGGTGTGGATGTTGAAGTCAAACCGGTTGTCATCACCCAAGGAGACATGACCGTTAAAGTGCTCTCTCAAAATACGGTCAGCACTCCTCCTGGAAGCGTCACAATGGATAAAAGCCTTGTAATCGGGCTGAACGAAAACGAGATATACACCGAAAAAGGGACGACGACGGTCGCCAACATCGCCCGTTCACTCCAAAAACTGGGGGCAACTCCTAAAGAGATGATCGCCATTTTACAGGCGATGAAAAGTGCCGGAGCCATTGCGGTCGATTTGGAGGTAATCTGATGGATGTATCAACCGTACAGTATCAAAAAGCGGTTCCGACGATCGGAACAAAAGAAGGGGACGCAGCCCTACGGGAAAAAACGGATCAGTTCGAGGCGATCATCGTCAAAATGATGCTGGATGAGGCAATGAAAGAAGAAAAGAATCTTTTCAGCGCCAATGATCCGGGAGAAAAAATCTTCAAATCGATGTACCGCGAGGAACTTTCCAATGCGAGTGCGGGAGGATTCGGATTTTCCCAAATGCTGTTTGAACATTTGAGCCAAAAAGGGGTGAAAAACTAAATTTTTTGGATTCTTTGCCGATATGGTTGGTAGACATCATAAACGGACAAATAAGAAGGATTCACCATGATCTCAAGTGTGAACAGCTCACTTATCAAAGGTGCTTATCAAGAAGCATCATTTAAAACAAAAGAGCAGGAAAAATCCGCTCAATCGATTACAAAACAAGGTGACACAAGCCGGATCGAAGAGCTCAAAGCTTCTATCGAAAAAGGTGAATACCGTGTCGATATCGAATCGTTGGCGAAGCGCATCGCGCAAGAGCTGACTTAAAACGAATAGGAGTTTATGATGTTGTCGTATCAATTACAAAGCGCAATCAAAGAATTGGAAGTCCTCATCACTTTGTCGGAAGAAGATATAGCC
>NZ_JBAVEF010000059.1:0-16280 GCF_049587615.1 Sulfuricurvum sp. | reverse complement strand
GAATGTAAATGACCAAAAATGATATTTTGCAGAAGTTATCTCAAGAGAAAGAATACATCCAAAAAACGTATGAAGTCGATAAAATCGGGCTTTTTGGAAGCTATGCCAAAGATCAGCAAACACCGGACAGCGATATCGATATCTATGTCGAATTTAAAAATAAAACCTTTGATAATCTGACGGGTCTCTGGAACTATTTAGAAGATATGTATCATACAAAAATTGATTTATTGCATAAACACAAGCGAAGCAAAGGTGCAATTTTTGAAAGTATCCAAAAAGAAGTGATCTATGGATAAGGCAACAACAGCTGAACTTATCGATTTTATCCTTGAAAGCTTGAGATTAATCAAAAGACGATTGAATGGTATTCAATCAAGTGATAATTTTTTGGAGAACGATGAAGGTCTTGATAAACTCGATGCCATATCCATGCGTCTACAATCAATCGGTGAAGCATTGAAAAATTTGGATAAGCGAGAAAAAGAGCTACTGCTTAACGTTGCCGATAAAGAGTACTGGAGCAAGATTATTCGGACGAGAGAAATTTTAACCCATCACTATATCGATATCGATGCAGAAACAATTTACATGATATGCAATGAAAAATTAGCAGAATTAGAACAAAAAATTTTAAAACTGCAAGAGTACGTCAAATAACGTAAATTTTTCACCCTTTAACTACTGTTGCGGCTTAACACTTTTTGTATTGATTGACAATACTGTTTGTTTTGCTACAATTCCCACATGAAACCGACCCCCCAAACTTCTCTTTTAGATTGGTATATATCCCACGGCCGCCACGATCTTCCATGGCGGACAACCGATGATCCCTATCACATCTATGTGAGTGAAATCATGCTCCAGCAGACGCAGGTTAAAACGGTATTGGAGCGGTTTTACTTCCCTTTTTTGGAGCGTTTCCCTACCCTGATCGATCTGGTGGAAGCGGAGCTGGATGACGTACTGAAGATGTGGGAAGGGTTAGGCTATTACACACGTGCCCGCAACCTCCATGCCGCAGCCCGCCAATGCAACGGAAACCTCCCCGAAACTGCCCATGAACTGATACAGCTCTCCGGAATCGGCCGCTCTACCGCTCATGCCATTGCCGCATTCGCCTACAAAGAACCCTTGCCCATTCTTGATGCCAATGTAAAACGGATCCTGCACCGCTACTTTGCCCTTCGCGAGCGTAATGAAAAAAAACTGTGGGAATACGCGTACACCCTTTTTGACCCTCTCCATCCGTTTGAATACAATCAAGCAATGATGGATGTGGGGGCCACGATCTGTTTAGCCAAAAAACCGCTGTGCCCCCTCTGCCCTTTTCTCACGGCCTGTTTAGGTAAGGATTCTCCTCTCTCCTACCCTGAACCCAAAACAATCAAATCCAAACCGATTCGGAAACGTTCCATCATCCTCTACCGCCGCGAAAACCGGTATGCCCTCAAACAACGCCAAAGCCGATTTTTACACGGCTTATGGGGGTTTGTCGAAATTGAGGATACGGATATGGGGACACTCGACTGTTTAGGACACATTACACAGCATTACTCTCATTTTACTCTGGATGCCGACGTGTACCTGAGCGATGAGCCGTTCAGCGATGAAGCGTATGAATGGTTTAAGCTCTCCGAAATCACACCCCTCTCGCTCAGCCGAGCTGACCATAAAGCTATCTCTTTATTAAGGTATAATTTGGAAAAAAGAGGGGAATCTGCGTGTTAAGAGGAATTAAAAAATACTTTTTTAGCGCGTTCCGGGAAGTTTTTGTCTATCACCACTCTTCGTTGGAATTTCGTGCCAAAATCTACGCAGTGTTGATTGCAGGGGCAACCGAGCCTTTCAGTCGCTATCAACATACCCTTGAAGTGATTGCTTCAGAAATTTACACCGACCCCGATCGGGCCGGTGCCTTGGTCATGACGGTCAAAGAGTACTTAAACGCGGTTCAAAATAAAAAAAATATGGGTAATGAAATGCTGCTGAACGATGTCATCCGGGAACTTCGTCACGTCCCCCGTTTTGCCCTGAAAATCGAACCGGAGCACCTTGAACGCTTAGAAGAGTGCACCCTCGAGCAAGACTCCAAAATTTATCAGCAGCGGCTCATCGATTTTTTACGAGAAAAGCGCACTGAGTACGAAGAGATTAAACGTTAAACCGTTTCGGATCGAAAAAAGTATCGTCACTGATGTGACCGAATGCCGAGTTAATAGATACGAAAAGATCCGGATATTTCTCTTCCATCTCTCCCAGCATCATTTTCATCGATGCACGTGCATGCGGCATTTTAACATCAAACCGCATCGACGGACAGGCTTCATCCCCGATCGTCGGCATCTCGTTTTCCAACGCACACGCGGCTAACTGACGCTCACGAAGCTGTATCAAGGGACGGATAACGATCAAACCGTTCCCCGCTTTGTATTTCGGTGCGAGAGCTCTCATCTGACCATTGTAAATCAGATTCATAAAAAAACTCTCGGCGGTATCATCGAGATGGTGTCCGAGGGCGACCTTATTGCATCCGTACTCAAGCGCCGCACTGTACAATGCCCCGCGCCGCATACGGGAAAAGAAACTGCAGAACGAAGAGTTCTGACGTATTTTATCAGCAGCAATTTCATAGGTATTCGTCTCATAGATTTTATGAGGGATATCATGCTCGGCGCAGTGTTTGACAAGGGCGGAGAGATCCTCACCCATCCCATAGGTCACCGTTACCGCAATAATCTCAAATTTAAACGGAGCACGGCGCTGCTGCTCCCGCATGGCATGAACCATCGTCAGGGAATCTTTCCCGCCGCTAAGACCGACGAGAATTTTATCCCCCTCTTCGATCAGACCGAATTCCGCATTGGTACGCCCCATCTGGCGCATAATTTTTTTACTGAGTTTAATGCCCAAGACGTTTCACCATCTCCAAAATAAACGTTGCGCTTATTTTTGCCGAACTTTGTAAAAAGGTATCAAAATCGATCCCCGCATCCCCATCAGCCGTGTCACTGATCGAGCGAAGGACAAAAAACGGAACGCCGAAATTATGGCACACGCACGCGACGCTTCCCCCCTCCATCTCTAATGCATCGGCCTGAAATGTGGACTCAATCCACCCTTTTCGTTCACTGGATGCGACAAACTGATCTCCGGTAGCGATAATCCCTTCGTACAGATCCACCCCCATATCGACAGCCACTTCTGCTGCAAGGGAACGCAGCTCTTGATCGGCTTCAATCATAACCGACCCTTCCGGAATAAAACCGTACGGGTGGCCAAAAGCGGTAATATCGACATCGTGCTGGCACAGTGAGCTGGCCATCACCAAATCACCGATTTTCAGCTCTTTGGAAATTCCCCCGGCGACACCGCTAAAGAGGAGTTTTTCTGCGCCGAACCGTTCACACATGACCGAAGCGGTAATGGCCGAAAATACTTTTCCGATTTTTGAATAGGCGATAACCAGTTCATGTCCGCCATAAGTGCATTCGTAAAAAATATTCCCCGCATGTTCGAGGGTGGTATAGGTTCCGACCGTTTCCAAGATCGGATCGATCTCTTCGCGCATTGCCCCCATAATTGCTATTTTCATCGTTCACGCCTTTATGAATTTTTTTTAGCTATGTAGCGCCCCAGTTTTTGGAGGCGATGATTCAGTTCAACCGACGAAGATTCGGTCTCAAAGAGGGAGAGCCGATGTTCGCACTCTCCCATCGGCGTGATCACACGGCTGCCGCCCCAGAAACCCAAGCCGTCTTCAAATCCGACACGATTGACAAACACCACGTAATTATGACTGAGCAGGGCCGTCGACTTCAACAGCGCATCCCACTGCGATTCAATACCGATTCCGACATCCATAAAATCACGGGCCGGGGAAGCGGCCAATACATAAACGATCTCCGCTTCCGATGCTGCGATGGCAGCAATCGTCTCTGCACGCCATAAATCTTCGCATACAACGACAATGGCGTTCCCATGCGGCGTTTGAAATGCCTCTATCGCATCGCCTGCGGCAAAATAGCGCCCCTCTTCAAACATCCCATAGGTGGGGAGATGATTTTTGTGGTGGATGTGAAGCAGTGAACCCTGCGAAAAGTACAAAGCGCTGTTATAGACTTTTCCGTTATCCCACAGTGCGGCACCGATCACGATATCGCACCGCTCGCTAGCTTCTGCCAATGCACTCAGTTCTTCAACTCTCCACGCATCTTCGTAAAGCTTGTCTTGCAGCAGATACCCGCTGAGGGCAAGTTCGGGAAAAACGATGACATCCGCATCCCCACAGGCTTCAATCCGCGTCAAAACATCCGAGAGGTTAGAGCGGTTGAGCTTCGGCGCGGATTGTATCAGAGCAACTTTCATACGAGTGCTTCACAAACCTTGGCAAGCGATTCCATGTCCGAAATACCCAACGTCTCGACATCCGGGGCATTGCGTTTGTTTAGCCCTTTGAGAACCGCACCGTTTCCGAATTCGATCATCAACTCGATCTCACCCGCGATGGCTTCAATCGACTGTTTGTATTTCACCGGCTGAATAAGCTGGATTTTGAGGAGCTTCAACGCCTCTTCTTTTGTTGCGTATTTCTCCGTCGTTACATTCGAGACGATCGGAGCACAGAAGGTATCGTTCACCATGGCTTCCATCGCTTCGCCTAACGGCTCCATTGCGCTGGAGAGAAGAGGACAGTGGCTCGCAATCGACATGTTCAAAAGCAACGCCCTCTTCGCCCCCGCTTCTTTGAAAACACTCTCCATTGCTTGAAGGTCTTCTTTGATTCCGGCTACGACGAGCTGGCCGTTTTGGTTGAAGTTTGCCGGCCAAACGCGTTTTCCCTCACCGTTCGCGCGGGCACACAGCTCTTCGACCACACCATCCTCCAATCCCAGAATCGCCATCATCCCCGCATTGATACTCTCACACGCCTGAGACATCAATTTCCCCCGTTTGTGCACGAGCTCGACCGCATCAATGTAATCAATCGCTCCCGATGCGCACAGCGCACTGAATTCACCCAGAGAATGTCCTAAAAACATCACCGCATCGGTCGGGCGCGCCTCTTGAAACAATTTATAGGCAATCATCGATACGAGTAAAATGGCAGGCTGGGTATATTCGGTTTGATCCAGCTGCTCATTCGGCTCAAATAAAAGTTTTGTAAAATCAACTCCGATACGTTCACCCGCCTTCTCAAACATTTCACGGGCTAAGGGACTGTTTTCATAAAACGATTTCCCCATCCCGATACTTTGAGATCCCTGACCGGGGAAAATCATTGCGATTTTTTTTGACATTAATGCTCCTTGGTTTCTAATTGATACTCGGAATGGTCGCTGATCTTTTTACGTAGAGTATTACGATTCAGTCCCAGCCTCTCGGCTAATTGTAATTGCGATTTAAACCGCTTGATTCCTGCACGTATCAGTGGAACTTCATAGAGATGCAAAAAAACGCGGTAGTCGTTATTGCTCCCGAGTTTTTCTTCCAAATAATGTTCCATGATTTCCATCAAATCGTTCTCGTTAATGCTGTCAAACAGATAATGCAGATAAACCTGACGTCGTAGTGAAATCGCATTTTCACTCAAATCAGGGAGAAATCCGTTCAGATCAAATGGCTCAGATTTTCCTAGGGTATGACTCGCTTCTTTTACAAAAGCATCGATCAATACGGCAACATCTTCCTTCCGTTCACTGAGCGGCGGCAATGCGAGACGGATCGTAAAAATCTCATCCAACTGATCTGGGGAATACCGAAAACCGCCTGTCGCTATTACGCGGGTCCCTGTTTTTTGGATCGTTTCAATAAGGCGTTTAAGATTGGCAACATTATCAAGACGATGGATAATCACTTCACGATGTGATTCGACGGCATCCAGAAGTTCATCGAAATGACCGGCATCGATGATGGGTGCATGAGGAAGGATATAGCGGGCGAGGGTAAGCTTACCCGTCCCCCGTTCTCCAAAAATGATAGCGTTTACCCCTAATCCTTTGAGGAGGCTGGCCGTTTTAAACGCTTCGATGGAAGCGCTTGATGCCGTTAAAAAATTAGTGACATCCACAGCCGTGATTACCGCCGCTTCCACAACATCCGCTATCATCCACTTTGTTTTCAGCCGGAATTCCGGTCATTGCTTCTTCAGCAGATGCATCACGAACATTGCTGATCGTAACGGTAAACATCAAATCTTTTCCTGCAAGAGGATGGTTGAAATCGATGATAACCATATCGTCTTTGATCTCTTTAACCATAACTTGAACGGTTCCGCCGTCTTCGCCTTGGCCGTACAAGGTCATACCGACATTCAAATCGATCCCTGCGAATTGTTCGCGTGGAAGCTCTTGTTGTGCTGCTTCATTGTAATCACCGTATGCATCAGCGGCTTTTACAAGGACATCCCCTTTTTCACCCATGTTCATGTGTGCGATTCCTGCTTCAAGACCCGGGATGATTTGCCCTTTTCCGAACATAAACGTGAGGGGATGGCCACCTACGTTACTGTCTACAACGGTACCGTTGTCACGTACTTCGTACTCGATGGATACGATTTGATTATTTTCAATTGCCATTTGATTAGCCTTCTTTTAAGATTTCGCGATTGTAGCACATTTACCTATAGCAATGCTGAAAACAGCAATATAGCTGTTATGCATCATCAAAGATACTCTTTATTTAAGTTTTCCCAGCCGTTCTGCAGCTTCTTTTGCCGCTCCGCTTCCGCCGTATTTAGAAATTGTCGCCTGATAAAAGGCTTTTGCCGTAGCGGCATCTCCCGTTTTTTCCATCGAGATTCCCGAATGGAGCAGGAGGGTTGGCATATATCCGGCTTTTTCATTACGGGATGCACTCTCTTTGAAATACGAAATCGCTTCTTTATACGATTTTCGCTCAAAACACGTTTCCCCGATCATATAGTACGCTTCGGGAACTTTATACTTTTTTTGTACCATTTGCTCAAAATAATGTTGTGCATCGGTATATTTTTTTTCTCCAAAGAGTCTATGGGCCTCTTTTTCGATTGCCCCATTATCCATTTTCGCCGGAGAAGTTTCAGTTGCTTTGCCGCTGTTGGGAACACTCACTTTAAGTTGTTTAATCAATGCTGCAAATTGTTCTTTGGTGACATAGTTGCTGTTAATCCCATCCACAACATGAGAAAGCTCTGCGAGGAGCGTTTTAAACTGAGCAATGTTCTCGCTGTTCGCCATCACTTGCTTCCCGAGTTCCTCTACCCCTGAGGTCGTATTGCTCTCCTCGGTTACCTTATCGTTCAGCTTTTGGAGAGCCAAAGCGTGTTCGTTCGCTTTTTGGCTTAGCCCCTCGATGATTCCCTGCATACCGTCCAACCGCTCCGCCACGGTCTCTACTTTTGCATTTTGGGCATTATTTTTTTGAATGACGCTCTGAATCTCTTTTTTATTCTCAAGAATCAACTTCTCTTCATGGGTAAGACCGTAAGGGTTTGGGCGGCTAAGATCACCCGCACCGAAAACCGAAGGCTCCGATGCTGAGAGAGTGATGGAAAGTAAAAAGGAGAGTGTGAGTAACGAACGCATTTACGGAAGTTTAAAATCTACACGGCGATTTTTAGCCCAGCACTCTTGTGTTTTTTCCAAACAAACCGGATTGCTTTCACCAAAACTGACCATGCTGATCGAATCGGCATTTTCACCGCTGTTGACCAATGCTGCTTTAACGGCATTCGCACGTTTGAGACCAAGAGCGAAATTGTACTCATCGCTTCCGAATTCATCACAGTTTCCTTCGAGTTTAATCGCTTTGCCTTTAATCAACAAGGCATTTTTTGCCATCGCATCTTGCATATCTTCACGAATATCAAATTTGTCGTAATCAAACAGAATACTGACCAATTGACCGTCTGATCCGTTAGCACCGTTTGCAGCTGAGGCCGCTGCATCATTCGCGTTTGCAGTGGTAATCGGAGCAATAACTGCATTCGAATCGGTAGAAGTTGAAGTTGACGCCGTATTCGGATTAATACCCGTTGTTCCTGCTGTAGTTCCGGCATTATTTGCCGTTGCGTCAATTGCAGGCTCTTTGGTGCTGCATCCGCTCAAAACCAGCATTGCCACTGTTGCGCTTAAAAAAGCTATATTTTTAATCATCGTCGTCACCTTATGAATGTTTATAGGAGAATTTTACCGAAAAATTCATTAACCTTACCAGTCAATCGACTGAATTCGCCCTATTTTAAGGGGAAACGCAAAGCTTTTATTG
The DNA here is from genome assembly GCF_049587615.1 of Sulfuricurvum sp. Taxonomy (GTDB): domain Bacteria; phylum Campylobacterota; class Campylobacteria; order Campylobacterales; family Sulfurimonadaceae; genus Sulfuricurvum. The sequence goes on along the minus strand of NZ_JBAVEF010000059.1, from coordinate 8,033 downwards.
ACTCCGAAGCGGATCACGCCGATCGAACTGCGCGATCCCTCTTGTTTGATGTACAAAATGGCTTCGCCATCCGGAGAAAACCTTGGAAAGTCGTTCTCACCGCTCGCGGTCAGCCGTTTAACATTCCCGGTGTTCAAAGAGAGCAAATGGAGATTAAAGGCACTTCCGCCGTATCCAGCACTGCTTTCACGCGCCTTATAGACCAAAAAATTCTTGTACGAGCTCAAAGAGGAATTATTTTTCCCTTGATGCACCAATTGGGATACGCCATTGGTATTGATACGGGTTGAAAAAACATTCGGATAGCCCATTCGGTTGGAGACAAAAGCAATCGAACCGTCCCCCATAAACTGTCCGTTGACATCAATCCCTGAATAATTGGTGATTTGTGTTTTTGCATTCGACGTTAAATCATACAGATAGATATCAGGCTGCCCATTCGGTGCCAGTGTCAGCAAAAGACGTTTACCGTCTTCACTCACATCCGAACACACGGCCATCCCGTCCGAACTGATCACTTTCTCTTTTTTCCCGTTCAAAAGATTCATCTTGTAAATCGTCGGTTTGAAGTCCGAGAGAGAGGTGTAATACAAATCGGTCTGTTCACGGTTGGCCCATTTGGCAAATCCGTACATCCCCCCTTTCACGATCACTTTTTGATAGGAGAGAGTGTAATCGGAAGCGACGATTTCAGAGTGCCTCGGACTCGTCAGACGGATAAAGAGGACTTTTCGTTTGATCCAATCGATAGGCGTTCCCCCCAACTTGGCATTGATATCATACGCGATGGAATGGGAGAGAAAGACGAGCATTTCGCTTTGTTTCAAAATATAGCTTTTGAGAAAGAGTTCATTGCCGTTATCCAGCAGCTTTATATCGGCCTTTAAGCCCCCTGATCCATCATCAGCCAAACGGTAGCGAAGGAGATATCGTGCCTCTTTGTGAGAGGGGGCAGGAGCAAGCGCATCAAAAGGAGCCGCAGCATAGCTCTCATCCACAACAAACAAGGAGACGACATTCATATCCGCCGCCAGCATTTTGGCAAATTTTTGAGACATTTCACTGCTGTGCAGTGATGAATCTTCAATGGCTAGGGGAGATTGTGCTTCTACCCCTTTTACCACTTTTATAGACTCCTCCGCACCCCAGACGAGCTGGATCAAGGTGAATAAAAAAAAGACGATTTTCAAATGACTACTCCTTAGCCGCTAAAATAACTTCCAATACCGTATCTCTCCCCTCGGGATGATCGGGAAAACGGACCGATTCGAGACGCTCTTTTAACCAATCGACTTCAGTGTTAAACGGGCCGCTGTCGGAATAACGGATTACTTTGTAACGAAGCAGCTTGCCCGATGCACTGATCGTCATTCGGATCCGTGCCTCTTTCCCAACCGTTCCTGCGGGGGGACGAAAAGCGTTATGAACCAGTCCTTGAATCTTAGCACGGTATTCGTTAACGACGGGACCTGTCGATCCCCCTTGCTGGGACATTTTCACCGACGGTTTGGAAAGATCGACTTTGCTCACTTTATCAGAAATACGGGGGGTCTCCTGAGCAGTCAAAAGCTCTTTTTCCAGTGCGTTGAGCTGTTCGTTGCGTTTCGGCTCTTCACGCGGCTTTTTAGGCGGTTTCTCAGCCTTTACCTCGGCAAAAAGATCGGATATATCCGGTACCGGCTCCGGCTTCGGCGGTCTCTCTTCTGCAGGAGGGGTCGCTACTTCAGAAGGCTCTTCAGGAACGGGAAGCTGCGGTTCAGGGCTGCTTTGATCAGCTGAGGGGGTCGGACTCGGGGAAATCGAGATGGAAATATACTCGCTTTTCGTCATCGCAAACTGCTCGACTTTGGAAGAGACTATAAAATCGAAGAGAAACAAAAAAAGCAATACCAGAAATAAAGCGATCGACAGCAATCCGCTGAGAATAAAATAGCGCTCGTGGTTAAAACCCATGTTACAGTATCTCTTGCAGAAACTCTAATATACGTTTAGCCATTGGATGCTAACGATACTTCTCGAAAACCGGCTTGCTTGACTGCCCCTAATACCGACATCACTTTTCCGTAATCGAGACTTTGATCGGCACTGATCAATACGGCTGCTTTAGGATCAAGCGTCTGTGCATAGAGAGAAAAATTGTCGGCAAAGGTATTGAGTTCAAACGGCTCTTTATTGACCGTCACCTCGCCCTCTTTGCTGATTGTAATGTGGACGGGAGGTATTTTCGAAAGCTCTTTTTGTGTGGAGCCCTTCGGGAGACGAATCAGCTCTTCATAGACGATATTGGGAGAAATGACCATCATTATGGCTAACAAAACCAACATAACATCCACTAATGGGGTAATGTTGAGCTCCGGTTTTTCATCCCAATCAAACACGTTTATCCCTCTCGCGAAAGGAGTGCATCACCTTGCATACGGATCAATCCCGAAAGGTCATACGCTTTGCGTTTAAGTATCTGATGATAGGTATAGGCGAAAATAGCGACGAAAATCCCCGATGCCGTAGCAATAAGGGCATCCGATACACCCGAAGCAATCACGTTCATCGTCCCGCTTGTTTTTCCGATATGATCGAAGGTGTCCAAGATGGAGACAACCGTACCGAAAAGACCGATAAACGGCGTTGTCGAAGCAACGACGGAGAGAAACATCAACCCCTTCGTCGCCTCTTTGGTCGCCGCATACGAAGCCATATCAAACAACGCCGTCGAAAGACGATCCGACGATTTTGAAAAATGGCTCAAATACGCATACTCCGGAATTTTATGAGATCCGAGCAATAAAGATTCGAGGGATTGATTTTCGGTAGAGATCCATTGGTTCAGAGAAAAGAGACGGTAAAAAAATACCCAGTTGACGGCTATAAAATAGAGAGACAGAACCAGTAACACAAAGAGTGTTACCGGATGGCTTTTATCGTAGAAATCGGCAAACGTCTGAAACATCGTTTTAGACTAAACGGTGTGCCGCAGATTCGATGCGTGCCGATACCGAAGCGATCATCGCATTCGAATCGCCAACACTGGTGATCAAAGATTTCGCTTCATCAAGAGCTTTGGCGATTTCACCTTCACTCTCTCCGCGAATAGCAACCGCACCGTCAACCAAAACAACGACTTTGTTTTGAGTGATTTGGACGACTCCCCAATTCACGACGATCGATTCACTTTTACCCGTATCAATTTGAATATCAACGACTCCGGCTTGGAGGAGCGTCGTCAAAGAGACGTGTTCTGGGAGAACACCGAATTCTCCCTCTTCACCCGGAAGGGTGACGCTTTTAGCCGGCCCGTTATAAATCGGACCGCTTGGCGTTAGCACTTCTAATTGGAGTGTTTCCATAGTGTTTCCTTACAAGGCGAGAAGCAATTACTTGCTTTTCATTTTAGCAGCTTTTTCAATCGCCTCATTCATATTACCGACCATATAGAAAGCACTTTCCGGCATATGGTCGAATTCACCCTCAAGGATCCCTTTGAATCCTTTGATAGTATCTTCAAGTTTGACATATTTACCAGGAGCTCCGGTAAATACTTCCGCAACGTGGAAAGGCTGAGAAAGGAATTTCTCAATTTTACGTGCGCGCTCAACCGTTGCTTTGTCATCTTCAGAGAGCTCATCCATACCAAGAATCGCAATAATATCTTGCAAATCTTTGTATTTTTGAAGTGTTTTTTGAACACCGCGAGCAACACTGTAGTGCTCTTCACCGATGATTTGAGGATCAAGCAAGCGTGATGTTGAATCCAATGGGTCAACCGCAGGATAGATCCCTTTTTCAGCGATTTTACGGTTAAGAACCGTTGTCGCATCAAGGTGAGCAAATACCGAAGCAGGAGCCGGGTCAGTCAAGTCATCCGCAGGTACGTATACCGCTTGAACCGATGTGATTGAACCTTTTTTGGTTGATGTAATACGGTCTTGGAGAGCACCCATTTCACGAGCCAATGTCGGTTGGTAACCAACGGCTGACGGGATACGTCCAAGAAGTGCTGACATCTCAGAACCTGATTGTGCAAATCGGAAGATGTTATCGATAAACATCAATACATCAAGCCCTTTCTCATCACGGAAATATTCCGCCATGGTAAGACCGGTAAGAGCGATACGGTTACGTGCTCCCGGAGGCTCAGACATTTGACCGTAGCACAGGGCTACTTTGTCCAAAACGCTCGATTCTTTCATTTCGTGATAAAGGTCATTCCCCTCACGAGTACGTTCACCGACACCGGCGAAAACAGAAAGACCGCTATGTCCTTGAGCAACGTTGTTGATCAATTCCATGATGATAACGGTTTTACCAACACCGGCACCACCGAAGAGACCGACTTTACCACCTTTACCGTATGGAGCCAAAAGGTCAACAACCTTGATCCCCGTTTCGAACATTTCCGTTTTAGTGCTTTGATCAACAAGCGGTGGAGGATCACGGTGAATTGACCATGTATCACAATCCGTAATTTGATCTCCACCGTCGATAGTTTCACCGATTACATTGAAGATACGTCCGAGAACTTTTTCACCAACCGGAACTTTGATCGGAGCGCCTGTCGCTTTAGCCGCCATACCGCGGACAAGGCCTTCAGACATATCCATAGCGATCGTTCTTACACGACCGTTTCCAAGGTGAGATGCTACTTCAAGAACAAGACGAGTCGTATTCCCTTCAACACTTACATTTACTTCGATCGCTTCATTGATTCCCGGCAAATAACCTTCGAAATCAACGTCAACGACCGGACCAATTACTTGAGCAATTTTACCAATCATTCTTTCCTCCATAATTATTTCATCGACTCGACGCCGCTGATAATCTCAATAAGTTCGGTTGTAATCGATTCTTGTCGCGCTTTGTTAAACTTGACTTTCAACGAATTAACCATCTCTTTAGCATTGTTGGTTGCAGCATCCATCGCCTGCATACGCGCACTGTGTTCTGCCGCAACAGAATCGATGAGCGCGTAATACATATTGTACTCAGCGTATTTGGTTACCAATGAATCGAGCATTTTCTCTTCATCTTGCGCTTCAAGCTCCAACATGGTGTTTTTCGCTTCTTCACAATCGTAACTCTCTACGTTGACCGGCAATACGCGGTTAACATGCAACTCTTGGGTAATGACGTTTTTATATCCGTTATACACGATATAAACCGCATCGATTTTACCCTCTTTGAAATCATTGATCGACCTTGTCATAAACTCGCTTGAGCGCTGCATATCAGGGGCAGAACTAAGATTTTTTACCGCATCAAGCATTTCTACTTCATTATAGTTAAAAAATTCAATCCCTTTTTTCCCGATACCGCGAAGACGAATTTTGACTTTTTTATTTTTGTATTCGTTCATCAGACGCTTGACCGCTTTGATGGTTTGCATATTGAAACCGCCGCAAAGACCTTTATCCGCTGTTACAAAAATAATATCGATCATTTCAGGTGTATCGTTTTCAATAAAACAGCGATTTTCAATCCCGCCCACTTTATTGCATTTGATACGCCCTGCGATTTCAGCTATCACTTGATTCGTTTTTTGTGCAAACAGACGTGAACGTTTCGCAAGCTCTTCCGCACGGCGAAGTTTCGCCGTTGACACGAGCTTCATCGCACGTGTGGTTTTCTGCGTGTTCGAAACACTCTTAATCTGTCGTTGAATCTCTTTCAAGTTAGCCATAAAGATCCTTATTCAGCAACGAAAGTAGATTTAAACTCTTCGAGTGCTTTTTTCATCATTGCCATCGTATCATCATCAATTTTTGATGTGCTACGGATGTTTTCAAGAATTTGCGGATACGATGCTTCTACGAACGGATACAAATCCGCTTCGAATTTCACAACTGAACCCGCAGAGATATCGTCAAGATACCCTTCGTTCCCTGCAAAAATAACCAATGCTTGTTTTTCAGCACCGAGTGGAGAATATGGAGGCTGTTTCAATACTTCAACCATACGTTGACCACGCTCAAGCTGTTTACGGCTCACTTCATCCAAATCTGAAGCGAACTGTGCAAACGCTTGAAGCTCACGGTATTGTGCTAGGTCAAGACGCAAGGTTCCGGCAACTTGTTTGGTTGCTTTGATTTGCGCCGCACCACCGACACGCGATACCGAAAGACCTACGTTGATCGCAGGACGGATACCTGAGTTGAACAAGTCCGTTTCCAAGAAAATCTGACCGTCCGTGATCGAAATAACGTTGGTCGGGATATACGCCGCAACGTCACCCGCTTGCGTTTCGATGATTGGAAGAGCGGTCAATGAACCTGCACCCATCTCATCGTTCAATTTCGCTGCACGCTCCAAAAGACGGGAGTGTAGATAGAAAACGTCACCCGGATACGCTTCACGGCCCGGAGGACGGCGTAGAATCAATGACATTTCACGGTAGGCTACCGCGTGTTTAGAGAGATCATCATAAACGATCAAACCATGACGCGCGTTATCACGGAAATATTCACCCATGGTTACACCGGTATACGGAGCAAGGAATTGTAGCGCTGCCGCTTCAGAAGCCGTAGCCGATACGATGATAGTGTATTCAAGAGCACCGTGTTCTTCAAGACGACGGATAACTTGGGCAACGGTTGATTCTTTTTGACCTACAGCAACGTAGATACAAACGACACCGTTCCCTTTTTGATTGATAATGGTATCCAACGCAACCGTTGTTTTACCGGTTTGACGGTCACCGATGATCAACTCACGCTGTCCGCGTCCGATCGGAACGAGAGCGTCAATCGCTTTGATACCGGTTGCCATCGGTTCATGAACCGATTTACGAGCCATGATACCCGGAGCTTTCTCTTCTACAAAACGAACTTCTGTCGTTTCGATCGGACCTTTACCGTCGATCGGCTCACCGAGTGCATTCACAACACGGCCAAGAAGTGCATCACCGACAGGAACACGTAAAAGACGTCCAAGACGTTTTACCGACATCCCTTCGCGAAGGTCTTTCCCTTTTCCAAGGATAACAACCCCTACACTGCTCTCTTCAAGGTTCATCGTCAAACCGCGAGTCCCGTCTTCAAATTCAACCATCTCACCGGCCATAACGTTGTTCAAGCCATAAACTTGAGCGATTCCGTCTCCGTATGAGACGATTTTTCCGGTTTCATTAATATCTACATTAAGTTCGAAATTCTCAATTCGTTCTTTAATGATTGAACTGATTTCGTCTGCTTGTACTTTTGCTACCACTATTTCTCCTTTCCCGAGGGTTAAATTGCTTTTAAAATATGCTCAACCATTTGAGCGTTGAGGCGGCTTTTTGAAAAATTGATTTCGACATTCAAATCATCCACTTCAACACGGACTCCGTCAAAATCCGAAGCAACATAACTCAAAGAGATCGTTGCTCCCATTTTTGTACCCAAATCCCGTGCAATAGTTTCAACCGATGCTTGATCGACAACATTATTGCTGTAGATACGTCCGGTGAATGTCCGTTTCGCTCTCGCAATCTCACGTGTTAATTGTTCGGCAAGTGCAGGGATCAATAAAAGACGCCCGTTCTCTGCCAATAATTTAACAAGATTGTTAGCCGTAGAGCTGTTTGCAGAAGCGACCATATCCAAGACCAATTGGCATTTTGCATTGCTGCTAACACCGTTACTGTTCATAATAAGGTTGAATTTCTCATTCCCATAGGCTTCTTTTGACACAACACTCAAAAGTGCAGCCAAATTTTCCAAGGAAGCTTGATCACAACTCTCCATCAAAGATTTGATGTAACGTTTTGCAATGAGTTCATACTGCATTTATGCTACCTTCTTTTTCAAGATTTCGGTCATTGCTTCTTTGCCTAATGCTTCGCCGCTACGGTTCATAACGTCGTTCATTACCTCAGAAACCACTTCACGAACCATTTTACGTCGGTCAAGTTCCATCAATGCGTCATTTTGCTTTGAAATAATCTCAAGCTCTTGTTCGCACTGAACCAAAATTTTGTCATTCAAAATTTTGTTCTCTTTTTTACTTGACTCCGCCAATTCGCTCGCAAACCGTTCCGCTTCTTCGATTTTGTGTTCAGC
>NZ_JBAVEF010000058.1:0-1614 GCF_049587615.1 Sulfuricurvum sp. | reverse complement strand
GAGTATGCGGGCGATGTCGGTGCGCTGCGCGGGGTCGTGAACAACGTCTCTTCGGCGTTGGGCGCGGCGTTTGCCGGGGTCGTCGCGGTCACGCTGCTGACCGGGGCGCTCTCGTCCAGCCTCGACCGCTCCACCCTGCCGCCGCAGTTCAACCTGGACAACGTCAGTCGGGTGGACTTCGTCAGCGACGCGCAGTTGAAGGCCGTGCTCGCCACCACGCCGGCCACGCCCGCCCAGGTTGACGAGTTGATGCGCATCAACCACGCCGCGCGGATCAGCGCGCTCAGGTCTGCGTTCCTGCTCCTGGCCCTGATCTGCCTCGTGGCCATCTTCCCGGCGATGCGGCTGCCGCGTTACCGGCTGGTCGAGCTTGATGCCGAAGAGATCGTCGACGAGAAAAGACAGGCCGCGCACCGTGCGGCGTCTGTCGCTGGATAAAGGAGGAAACATGACGGCAAAGGTGAGTAGCGCCATCGAGTACGCGCGCCAGCACGGCGCGCGGTTCCTGGATGAGCTGTTCGAGATGTTGCGGATTCCCAGCGTGGGCGCGGACCCGGCATTCGCTGCGGACATGCGGCGGAACGCCGAGTGGCTGGCCGCGCACCTGGCGGCCCTGGGGCTCGACAAGGCGTGCGTGATGGAAACGGCCGGGCATCCGGTGGTCTATGCCGAGTGGCTGGGCGCAGGGCCGGATAAGCCCACCGTGCTGGTTTACGGCCATTACGACGTGGTACCGGCGGTGATGGAGGACGGCTGGGACACCCCGCCTTTCGAGCCGGCGGTCAAGGACGGCAAGATCTACGCGCGCGGCGCGACCGACGACAAAGGGCAGCTTTTCATCCATGTCAAGGCGCTGGAATCGTACCTCAAGGCGAGCGGCGGCGCGCCGGTCAACGTGAAGATCCTGCTGGAAGGCGAGGAGGAGGTGTCCTCGCCGAACCTGGTGCCCTGGGTCAAAGAGCATCAGGACCTGATCCGGGCCGACGTGTGCGTCATCAGCGACTCGTCGATGCGCGTCGTCGAGGAACCGGCCATCACGCACAGCCTGCGCGGCATGACCTACCTCGAGGTCGAAGTGCAGGGGCCGCGCGAGGACCTGCACAGCGGTTTCTGGGGCGGCGCAACGCACAATCCCGCACTGGCGCTGGTCGAAATCCTCGGCACGCTATACAACGTCGACGGCACGATCGCGGTGCCCGGCTTCTACGACGACGTCGTGTCGCTGACCGACGCGGAACGCGCGATGCTGGCCAAGGTCTCGCTGACCGAGGAGCAGTTCATGGACGCGACCGGCGTGCCGGCGGTGTGGGGCGACGCAAACTACACGATCCGGGAGCGCGTCTCGGCGCGGCCGACGCTCGACATCAACGGCCTGTGGAGCGGCTACTCCGGCCCCGGCCCGAAGACGATCATCCCGGTGCGTGCGGGGTGCAAGATCAGCTCCCGGCTGGTGGGCAACCAGGACGGTCACAAGATCTACGAGCTGATCAAGAAGGCGATCGAGGATGCGACGCCGCCGACGGTGAAGGTCGAGGTGCGGCTGCTCACGACCGGCAAGCCCGCCTTGATCCCCTTCGATCTGCCGGAGATGCAGGCCGCCGCGCGGGCGTACGA
>NZ_JBAVEF010000057.1:0-111544 GCF_049587615.1 Sulfuricurvum sp. | reverse complement strand
AGGTAAACTTGCTTTTGGCAAAACTTTTTTTTGATGTGGGAAATAATAAAAGATTCGTCGATATGATGGACGAGCTCTCTTACAACATAGAAAATCATCCTAAAGAAAAATATTTTTACGGACTTTTAAAAGCTTTTTATTTTGAAATCACTTTTGATTTATCCAAAGCTATCAATGAACTTGAAACAGTTATTGAAAACACTATAGATATTACCTTGAAACTCCAAGCGTACAATAATATAGCACGTATAGAAGAGATGCGAAACAATCATCTTTCAGCTCAAGCATTTTATGAAAAAGCGTTCGAACTTTTGAAAACGAAACCCGATGCAAAGTTCTTTCCTATTGTAATCCATAACCTACTTATAAAACACGCAAAACAAAAAGAACTTAAAAAAGGAAGCAGTCTTTTAGAAGCTTACTGGCATATAGTAGATAAAAATGATGCTGAACAGCTTGTACAGTATGCAAATGGCCTAATACACTATGCAAGACAAATTGACGATAAAGTTTTATTAGCGCAAAGCTACAAGATTATTGAGGATAATTTTCTTAATACACAAAATGATAAAGAAACATTCATTTTGGAACTCTCTGAACTTCGGATGAGATACAACGACAGCATAGAGTTTGATCACAGTTTTAAAAAAGTGTTTACTAAATTACAACATCAAAAAGATGATTTTTCCCTTCTTGAAAAGCTTAGAATAATGCAGGAATTTAGACATGTATTGATACAAAAAATCACAACCCATCCGTATGAAATTCAGTGGATAGAATATTTTATATCGACCATCGCTTGGAATTTATCATTGAAAGATGCAATTACGGATGAACTAAAAAAGATCGAATCAAGTTTATCCATAGTGAGAGTATTTTGGCTAAAACAGCTGATCGAATTACAAAAAGTCAAAATGACTTTTCCTGCAAATCCACAAGAACTGATAAATGATTTAAAAGTTTTAGTACACTATATAGAAGAGATAATCCGTATATGGGAAGATGTCAACAATGAAGTGCAGCAAATAGATGAAATATTTCACTGGATGGATGAAATACATAGTTACTGGAAACAAACCAATTGTATGGAAATTATCAATATTTATAAGAATGATATAAATATTTATCTGAATAAAGCAGATATGTTACTTGAAAAACATTGGAAAACATGCGGAAATAAGGAGTTTTTAATAGCATTGGCATGGTTTTTCATGCAGTTTCAAAATAATCAAAAAAAAGCACTATACTGGATTGATAAATTTGATAGTTTAAACATCTCTTTGAACCATTATACGCAATATCTGAGAGAGTGGTACAGTACTATAAAACATTCTTTGGTTAAACAAGAGGAAACTATATGAGCCAAATCCTTATCTATCAAAACGACAGCGGCGATATCAAAGTTGATGTAGTTTTTGAAGAGAATTCAATCTGGCTCAGTCAAGCCCAAATCTGTGAACTTTTTGGCAAGGCTAAATCTACGATAAGTGAACACATCAAAAATATTTTCGAAGAGGGTGAACTAGATGACAAATCAGTTGTTCGGAATTTCCGAACAACTGCAAATGACGGTAAAAATTATGATGTCAGCCATTATAATCTTGATATGATTATCGCCATAGGGTTTCGGGTTAAATCTCCTCAGGGGACGAAATTTAGGATATGGGCGACGCAAAAGCTCAATGAGTACATCACAAAAGGGTTTGTTCTTAATGATGAGCGATTTAAAAACGGCTCAAATATGGGCTATTTTGACGAGCTTCAAAAAAGACTTCGAGAGATACGAATATCCGAGCGATTTTTTTACCAAAAAATCAAAGATATTTATATGACCAGCATCGACTATGACCCAAAAGATGAAAAAACGGTAGAGTTTTTTAAAATCGTTCAAAATAAACTTCTTTGGGCGATATCCTCTCAAACTGCGGCAGAATTGGTACATAACCGAGTCGATGTGAATTTACCGCTTTTGGGGATGCAATCGTTTGACAAAGAGAGCAAAAATATCACCAAAAAAGATATCAGTATCGCTAAAAATTTCCTTAATGAGGAAGAGATAAAACTTTTGGGACTTTTAGTAGAGCAATATTTGGCTTTTGCTGAAACGATGGCAATGCAACAGCAGCCGATGCATATGAGAGATTGGATACAAAGACTCGATGTCATCATATCGCTTAATGGTCGAGAACTTTTGACCCATGCAGGAAAAATCAGCCACCAAATGGCTCTGGAAAAATCGGCACTAGAGTATGAAAAATACAAAATTACCCAAAAAGAATTTCAAAAACTGGAGAGCTTTCAAGAACTTGAAAAAGATATCAAGCGACTTTGATAATCACTGGATTACATTTAGATATCTATTAGATCAAATCCGTTTGATTCGGCGCTGCATCACATCTTCGGTGATTTCACTCAGGCGCATAGCGGCATACATTTCGAGCATCTCTTGGCGCCATACATCCCATTGGGCATGAAGAGCGCACGGTTTTTCGGCTTCACAGTCTCCGATTCCGAGGACGCAGGCATCGAAAAAGGTCGTTCCGTCTACCGCTTCGATGATCGAGAGGAGGGTGATATCGGATGCTTCACGCGCGAGGGAAACCCCTCCGGATGCCCCCCGTTGGGAGAGTAAAATCCCTGCATGTACCAGTTTCTGCAGCGATTTAGCCATGAAATGAAACGGCAGTTCCAAGGCATCGCTGATCTCTTGTATCCGGTGAAACTCACCGGAAGGTTTGGTGGAGAGCCATACGGCAGCTCGGATGGTGTCTTGGCAAGCGGATGAAAGCATCGTTAAATCACCTAATGAGGATTAATAATCGGAATTATAATACAGTGCCTATTCATATCCCCTAAATTGCTCTATTTGCTACGATAATTCCGAAGTTTTAACGCGTTATTGCAATGAAGCGTGATAACGTTCAAATTCTTGAGCGGGGAGGGGCTTGCTGAAATAATACCCTTGCACTTCGTTGCACCCGCTTTGACGAAGCAAATCCAGTTGCTCAGCTGTCTCTACCCCCTCGGCGATGGTGATCATGTTTAGACTGTGTGCCATATTGATAATTGTATTGACGATGGTTTTATCTTCAGGATTATCGGTAATATCACGGACGAACGATTGATCAATTTTCAGTTTATAGACCCGAAATTTTTTGAGGTAGTTGAGTGAAGAGTAACCGGTTCCGAAATCATCGATGGACATCCGTATGCCATGATCATAGAGGGTATTCATGATCTCGATGGCTTGCAGAGGGTTCTCAGAGGCGATTCGTTCGGTGAGCTCCAGTTCGAGGTATTCTGCAGGAAGTTGCAGCTCTTCGAGGATACCTAAAACCAGGGAAACCAATTTCGGGTGTCGAAATTGGATGGCAGAGAGGTTGACGGCCATGATAAACGGCTCAATCCCCTCATCTAACCATGCTTTTAATTGTCCGAGAGCACGGCGGAGAACCCATTCGCCTATGGCGATGATTTGGCCGCTTTCTTCCGCGATCGGGATAAATTCTGCCGGAGAAACCATTCCCAGCGTCGGATGGTTCCAGCGCAGCAGTGCTTCCGCACCGATAAGACGCTCTGTGCTTATCGAGAGTTGAGGCTGATAGTATAGCTCCAGTTGATTGCGTGAGAGTGCATGCCGAAGGGCATTTTCAAGTTCCAAATTTCGGGCTGAACGCTCTTGGATTTCCGGGGCGAAAAAACGGTAGCAGTTTCGTCCGTCATGTTTGGCCCGGTACATTGCCGCGTCGGCGGATTGGGAGAGGACGGTGAGATTGACTCCGTCGATCGGATAGAGTGCTATTCCGATAGAGGGGGTGACAGAGAGTTCATGATGGTGTATTTCATAGGGTTCTGAAATGCTTTCAATCAATTTTTCGGCAACGTGCGCTGCACCGTCGGCATCCGTCGCGGATAGAAGAATCATAAATTCATCGCCCCCCTGGCGTGAGAGGGTATCGGCTTCACGGATTAGCGATTGGATACGCAAAGCGACCTGAACCAGCAGCTCATCGCCGATATGATGTCCGAGGGTATCGTTGATATTTTTGAAATGATCCAGATCCAGATAGAGCAAGGCTACCGAGCCTTGGGTACGATAGGCGATGCGGATAGCGTAATTGAGGCGGTCGTTGAGCAGTGTACGGTTAGGTAATCCCGTAAGGGGATCGAAATGGGCAAGCCAGTGCACTTTTTCTTCGGCTGATTTTTGTGCGGTAATGTCCTGCATCGAACCGCGTACACGAACCACCCTATCTTTTTCAATCACCGGAACACCGATGGTTCGAACCCATTTTTGGTTCCCTAAGTGCGTTGTCATCTGAAGTTCCAGATCATAGGGGAGGGCTTTGTGAATGGCGTCATCGAGGGCCGTTTTTATTTTTTCGAGCCATTCCCCTTCGTAGACGCTCAGTCCCATCGCCATGTCTGCAGCAGAATGGGGATCCATATCGTGGATACGGGCCACTTCGGCGGTCCATGAACCTTCACCGCTTTGAATATCAAATTCCCATCCGCCGACATGGGCCATCTCACTCATTTCTTCGAGAAGTTTTTCCGTATGGAGCAAATGCTCTTCTGCCATTTGACGTTTGGTTTCACGATCAAAATTTTCCATTGCAAAACTGATGTCCATCGCCATTTCGATCAGCAATTCCTGACTTGACGTGTCAAACGCATTGCGTTTGTCCGCATAGACCATGAAAGCGCCTATTACCTCACCGTAGAGATGAATCGGCAATGCGGCGGAGGCTTTCCATCCTACGGCATTGCCCCGTTCATGCCAAAGGGTCGTAGCGGGATCGTTTAGAAAATCCTGACACCAATAGGGACGATTTTCACGAACAGCGGTCCCGGTCGGCCCTTTGCCGGAGGGGGTATCGGCAAGGGTAGAGATTTCAATTCCCTTAAGGTAATGTTTAGCGTCCCCATACGAGGCAGCGGGACGGATCAGTCTGCTTTGTGGATCGATAAGACCGATCCACGCCATCGTGATCCCGATATCCGAGACGATCCCTTTGCACACTTTACGAAAAAGTTCTTCAGGAGTCGCGGAACGGACAATGGCTTTGTTACAGTGACTGAGAGCTGCATAGAGATGGGAGAGCTGTTCGATACGTATCTCATGATTGTGCCGCTGCGTGATATCGCGGGCAATGCCCAAAATACCCATCAGTGTACCCGTTTCATCAATCATGGGAGTTTTGATGGTCTCCAGCAGGGCATGATGGCCATCATTGGCAAAGGTAACCCACTCTTCATTGATGCTTAGCGTGTTGCCCTCCATCGCTAAACGGTCTTTTTTCCGGAAAAAATCGGCCAGTTCTTTGTCAACAAAATCGTAATCGGTTTTTCCGACGATCTCCTCCTCTTTGGCTCCGAAAAAGCGTTCAAACATTGGATTGCACAGGAGATAGACACCCTCACTGTTTTTAAGCCATATCAGGTCTGGGATCGTGTCGAGCAGCGTATGGAGCTGATTTTTGGTTTCCGAAATCTCAGAGGTGCGTTCTTCAACCCGTTTTTCAAGGAAACGACGGTGGTTTTGGAGTTCGGCGTATTGTTTGGCAATGTATCCCATCAAAAGGCTGATAAAGATCCCCAGTGCCGCTTCAAGAGCTAAAAGCCACTGATCGTGCCACCCCTCAGTAGGTGCAATGCTCAGTGTCCAGTCGGCATTCGGGAGTTTAATGACCGTTTCGACAGGATGATCCAACGCTCCAGTGCTCGAAGCGGAAATGACCTGTAAGCGGTTGGTGTTTGGATGGATACGGGAGAGGGTATACTGATATCCACTATCGGTGAGGTTATCCAACGTAGTCGCATGAAGAATTTCGGGGAAATGGATGACGATGAGGACAAACCCCCAGAATTTTTTGCTCTCTCCTCTGTAGATGGGCAGACGGCCAACAATCCCTTCTCCTCCTTGTACCAGATGCAGCGGTCCGGCCAGAGTCAGTTTCCCGCTTTCGCGTGCCATGAGTGCTTCGGTTTGCTGCTGCGGATCGGTAAGCAGATTGAATCCTACTGCTTTTTTATTTCCTTCAAGGGGGACAACATGTTCGATGATGCCGTCGGGAACAAGGGCGATTTCGGAAATCAGAGGATAGTGGGCAATGATTTTTTTGGCGATAAATTCAAAATCCTTCGTACTTCCGTCTTCCTGAACCGTTGAAGCGATCGGATAGCTCAATGTCATAATCTGATCGATGTTTTTATTTAAACGAAAAGCATTTTCATCGGCAAGATGTCTGATTTTATGCTTCATCTCGTTTACCCGCATACCATCAAAATGCCAAATCACGCTTGCGGATAGGATGGCGGTTAGGAGGAAAATAAATATTCCGACTTTCCATTCTTGTGTTCGAGAGGTGCCGGCTGAAAAAGAAAAGAGAGATCCTGGCATTTAAAAAAAACCTTTTTCCGGACTTTTGACATCATTGACTCTATGTAAAATATTATAACATCGTTTAGGTAAAACCCATTCGTCTGAATTTGGATCTAATAAATTAATTCAGAGAGTTCAATTATTAATAATACAGCACCATGAGAATAGAATTAGATATAGTATTGTTATACATTCGAGACTCTTATGTAGAAAGCGATGTAAATGGTAAAGAATTTTTTCAAATGGCGCCGTAAAAACTTTTTTTTTCAACTTGCAGTTCTTTTTGTCCCCTTGGCAGTGGGGATAATCGGGATTGCTGTGTACAGCTATCAGGCTGAAAAAAAACAGGAATTCCGGATTGTTGCATTGCATGAACGCACCGTGGTCAAGATGGGGAAAAGCGCTATGCTGCAAGCTTTGGATAAACTCAAGAACGATGTTCAGTATCTTTCTCAGTATCATGATTTTGAGGATTATATTGCTACGGGTTCGTCTGAAAATCTGAAACACCTTACGTATGATTTTAAATTACTGATGCAAAATCGCCGTGTCTATGATCAGCTGCGATGGATTGACGAAAGCGGAATGGAACGGCTTCGGATCAATTTTAATAACGGCTTTCCTACTTTCATTCCCTCCGAGGAACTTCAAAATAAGAAAAATCGCTACTATGTTTCTGAAGCAATGCAATTTCGGGAAGGTGAAACTTATTTTTCTCTTTTTGATTTGAATATTGATCATGAGAAAATAGAGGTCCCTTACAAGCCGATGATCCGTGCCGCCACCCCGATTGTGAACAAAGAGGGGGATAAGAAGGGGATTTTTATTATTAATTATCTGGGCGACGAACTGATTCAAAAATTCGCCGAAGTTACAGCCATATCTAACGGGGACGCTATGCTGCTCAATGGTGAGGGGTATTGGCTCAAAGGGATGAAAAAAAGCGATGAATGGGGGTTTATGTTTAATCGCGACGATTTATCTCTCTCGCATCGTTATCCATCGGCATGGCAGCGTATTGCAAAAGCAGAAGAGGGGCAATTTGTCGATGAACAAGGGTTGTGGACATTTACGACGGTTCATCCGTTAGTCAATGCGTTAGGAATAATTCATCCAAATGACAAGAAATCGGTATGGAAAGCCGTAATATTGCTCCCTTCGGATAAACTCTATGTTAAGACGAATACGATGTTAATCTATTTCTCCCTATTCACCCTACTGGGGCTGGCAGCGGTAGGGATCGGGAGTTTTACGTTAGCATTCCTTTACCGAAAAAAGCAGCTGGCGATTCAAGAGTTATCGGATCTTCATCGCAGAACGGAGGGGATTTTACACTCCGTTCCCGACATGATCATGCAAGTCGATAGTGATAAACGGTATGTATGGGCAAACGATATCGGGATCGAGTTCTTCGGAGAAGAGGTGATCGGCAAAGAGGCGTCGTTCTATTTCGAAGGGGAACAAGGTACCTACGCGATGGTTCAGCCGCTCGTTACGGACGAAAATCAAGCGGTTTACGTCGAAAGCTGGCAGCGGCGCCGTGATGGCGAAAAACGTCTGTTGGCATGGTGGTGCCAAACACTTAAGGATGAAGAGGGAAGACCCACCGGAGTACTCTCAACCGCTCGGGATATTACGGATCAAAAAAAGGTTCAGAACGAGGCGGACAAACTTTCCAAAGCGATAGAACAGATTGATGATATTGTGTACATTACCGACAAAGTCGGGAACATTTCGTATGTGAACGGTGCGTATTGTCGTCATACCGGCTATACGCAAGAGGAAGTGATTGGACAAAATTAGCGCATTTCAAAATCGGGGATGCATGATCGCGAATTTTACAAAGAACTCTGGACAACGATTCTTAGCGGAGAGGTGTATCGCAATACCCTGATCAATCGGAAGAAAAACGGTGATTTGTATTATGAGAAAAAAACCATCACTCCCCTCAAAGATGACCATCAACAGATTGTCGGATTCATCTCAACGGGAAAAGATGTTACCCAAGAGACGATGCTGCATCAGGAAATCGAGCGTATCGCTACCATCGATAATCTCACCGGTATCTATAATCGCCATAAATTTGAAAAGCTTTTTACCCTCGAAAGCGAGCGGTCCCGCCGATTCGGACATCCGCTCTCCATGATATTGATCGATATCGATCACTTTAAATCGGTGAATGATACCTACGGCCATGATATTGGAGATAGTGTACTCAAACGTTTGGCTGATATCGTGCAGGCGAATATCCGAAAAATCGATATTTTCGCGCGATGGGGCGGGGAAGAATTTCTGGTACTCAGCCCCAATACGGATTTGGACAATATCCGAATTCTGGCTGAAAAATTGCGCAGTGCGGTTGAGCGGGCTGATTTTAGAGAAGCAGGGGATATTACCATCAGTTTGGGAATCAGTACTTTTGAAAACACGGATACGTTTTCAGATCTGTTCAAGCGTGCCGATCAGGGGCTTTACCATGCTAAAAACAATGGAAGAAACCGAATCGGAATCAACATTTCAGGATGATTTCCGCCCTGTTTATTTGGTCACATAGAGATAAAACGTTGCGATTTCGAGAAAGAGCAGAAGGATAAAGCCGATTTTATAAAACGTAATCGGAGCGCGTTCGATCAGCGGTGTGGTTTTGGAAAAAAACGGTTTGACTTTCTCCGGAGCTTTGAGTTCGTAAAAAAACTCAGAATAGTGGGTATAGCGCTGAGTGGGATCGATGCTGATGGCCCGCATGATAATCGAATCAAGCCACAATGGGATATTGCTGTTGAATTTGGAAGGGCGTTTCGGCTGAGAAAATGAGGGAGTTTGAAACGGCTCAATCTCTCCGTAGGGGAATTTTAGGGTGAGTGCCCAATAGAGGGTTACGCCGATGGAAAAAATCTCCGTGGCTTCATTGATGACGCTTTCGCTAAACCGCTCGGGTGCGAGATAGGTGGGGGTTCCGGCTCGATTATTGAGCGAAAAGATCTCGACGATGGAGCCGAAATCGACCATTTTAAATTCAACCCCCGCTTCTCCGTCACGCTGATAGACGAGGATGTTCTCGGGTTTGATATCGCCATGAACAAGTCCCAAATGAAGCAGATGCGCTTCGGCGCGATGGAGGAATTTTCCCAGTGCGATGGCGTTATCAACGGAAAGAGGGCGGTTTTTGAGATACTCTTGTAAATTTACCCCTTCCAGCAGATCCATCAGATAATAGCGCATACTGCGTTCCTGCGGAATCCATGCATGAGGAAACGCTTTGTGGGTGATCTGTTTGGCGTACCACGCCTCACGGACAAAGGCATCCAGCGCTTCGTCATCATTGCTGAGGGGAAATTTCATCACGTAAAATTCTGATTCTTTGAGAACTTTCCAAATACGGCGGTGTTCCATCATGGGTGAAAAAAGGGTATGCCCATCGATGATTTGTCCCTCATAGAGTGTTTCAGGGATGATCAGAGGGGCATTTTTAAGGGCATGAAGAAGATCGAGCGATTCAATATGAAAAATTTGGAGTGACATATCATCCCGATTCTTCGCTTCGCAATTTTGGGCGGCATGATGGATGATAGTTGAGGCACCTAATCCTTTGTGTACCAAATCGGCAAAGGTTCTCTCTTCTAAAAGATTGTAAACCCCGTCACTGCAAAGTATGAGTGTATCTCCGATAGCCACAGGTGCGGTATGTATAACAGGATCGATATTTTCACTCAAACCGCATGCCTGCGTCAGGACATGAGACATGTATTCATCATCCATCGTATGATCTGTACTGAGCCGGCGAAGTTCTCCCTCTTTTTTCAGTAGATAAATACGTGAATCCCCCAGATTGAGGGTGTAGAGGGTCTCTCCCTCGATTACCGCGAGGCAGAGTGTCGTGAGGAGTTCGATCTTTCCGTACTGTGTCATCGATTCTTTAAAGAGCAGAGAATTGATATGGCGGGTAAAGACCTCCATCGTTTTGGGGATATCCCAAGCCTTCGGGCGGTTTTTGAACTGATCGATGAAAAATTTGACGCACTGGCGTGCGGCAGTCCCTCCGCGTGCCGCACTTCCGACCCCATCGCATAACACGCTTACGAGCAGAGCATTGTCGATGATCGTAAAGGCACACGCATCATCGCCTGTGGTGGCGTCTTTGGGGAGGATGAATTCGGAAGATTGGAGAGAGAGCATACAAATCCTTCGCAGAAATAATTATTTGCCCCCGAACCACACCAAAAGCAAGGTCGCGTGCAGTAGTGCACAAGCGTACCGCTAGCGTTTTGGTGAGGGGGCGATTTTCTTTTGGTACTTTTCTTGTGAAAAAGAAAAGTACGATTGTTTCATTATATGCGTGCCCCTGATGTGGCACCCCACGTTGTACGCCATCGCGTTTTGACCAGACTGATCCCTGAGATGGCAATCATGGTCATCACCGCAAAGATAATAAATCCGGCCGTGTAGCCGTCAAATGCCCCCTGTGACCATCCGAAGGTTTTGATTAATGCCGTTCCGCCTAAACCTCCGGCCATACCGATCAGACCCGTCATCACACCGATGTCTTTACCGAAACGCTGCGGTACAAGTTGGAACACCGAACCGTTCGCCATTCCCAAATTCGCCATAATCAAAAACATCACGACAATCGCCGCCCAAAACGGAAGAGCAACCAGGGCACTGATAAGCGCGAGCACTACAATACTGCCATAAAAGACATAAAGCGATTTAATTCCCCCCATTTTATCGGCGATGGCTCCCCCCACCGGACGGAGCAATGCACCGGCAAAGATACAGAGCGCACCGAAATATCCGGCGATCACTTTTACATTTCCCTCATCCATGACATTCAGACCAAAGGCCGACATATCGGCTTGGTAGGTATTCATCAGATACACTTTCATGTAGTTGGCAAATCCGATAAACCCTCCGAAACTGACGGCATAAAAGAGGTTAAACCACCACGTATCGCGGTCACGCATCAATTTGAGGTAATCACCGAGTTTTTTCGGGTTCGGTTTATAGACGGATGAGGGGGCATCTTTGGCCATAAACATATAGGCGATCAGGACGATAAATGATAATACCGCACCGACGAGAAAGACCGAAGGCCATCCCCAAATCTCAGCGATTTTAGGGGCAAATAAAAAGTCGATAACGACCCCGATGTTTCCTGCCCCCGCGATTCCTAGCACGGTTCCCTGCATACGCGGCGGATACCATTGGCCGGCTTGCGGCAGGGCTACCGCAAAGGACGCTCCGGCAAACCCGAGACCTAATGCAACAAACAACAGTTGATTATACGTAATTGTCTCTGCAGCGAGATATCCATAGAATAGGGTTGCGATAACGATTACCTGTGATACCAATGCCGTTTTCTTCGGCCCGAATTTGTCTACGAAAATTCCTAACACCAGACGCAAGATCGCCCCCGCTAAAACGGGAACGGCGAGGAGTGTCGCCGTCTGATCATCATTCATTGAAAAGCCGCGCAGGCTTAAGGACTCGTTTATCTCGGTAGCCAGAGGACCCAGCATGGTCCACATCATAAAGCTAAAGTCGAAATACAAAAAGGCAGCAAACAATGTCGGCCAATGTCCCTCTTTTTTTAAATCTCCGAATTTCATCTCTTCTCCTAATTAGGATTTTTTTATCTGAAATAATTGTAAGGTAAAAACAATGATTATTCGTACCTATAAGTGATTAAAAAATGATCAATAATGGCCAGAAAGGTCGAACGATCAAAAAAGGATGAAGAGAAGTATGCATTGAATGTATTTTTTTTAGGTAATATTGGTGTACAATAAATTAACACGATCCCATAAATGAAGATAGGAACGGATGAAGGCTGCGATTACCCTGTTAGAATTATTTTCGGCATTTGAGACCTCTGAAAATGGGTTGAATGAGGATCAAGTCCGGCGCAGACATCTTCAATACGGGCTCAATACCCTCCCTAAAATACCCACAAAGTCGCTGTATAGTAAATTAGCGGCCCAATTCACCCATTTTTTTGCCCTTTTACTGTGGGCGGCGGCAGTGATCAGTTTTACGATTGCCTGGATCGATCCCGCTTCCCATATGCTCCCCATCGGATGGGCGATTGTGATCGTGATCGTATTGAATGGAGCCTTCGGTTTTTATCAGGAGTTTCGTACCGAAAAAAGTCTTGATGCTCTGCGAAATATGCTCCCTTTAAAAGTGCGTGTATGCCGTCAGGCAGTCGAGCAAACGGTATTGGCTGAAGAGCTGGTTCCAGGTGATATTGTCCTTCTTTCGGAAGGGGATAAGGTTCCTGCCGATATTTACGTCATTGGTGCGTTTGATGTGTGGGTGAATGAGAGTACATTGACGGGGGAGAGTGAACTCGTGTCGGTCGATGCACTCGGGAGTGGGCATATCAAGAGCCTCCTGTACTCGGGGACGTATGTGGTCAAAGGAGATGTGCGAGGGGTCGTTTATGCGACGGGAAAAGAGAGCCGATATGGGACGATCGCCGTATTGACCCAGAGCGTGGAATCGGGTGAAAGTCATCTGCAGCGCGAAATCGCCCATATCTCCAAAGTGATTGCCCTCACATCGTTTGTCATTGCAGCGGGATTGATCGTCATCGGCGGAGTCGGCGGGGTTGAACTGTGGAAAACGTTTTTGTTTGCATTGGGGGTTTTGGTCGCCCTGATCCCTGAGGGACTCCTTCCTACCGTCACGCTGGCCTTGGCATTCGGGGCGCAGCGGATGGCTTCCAAAGGATTTTTGGTCAACGGCCTCTCCGTCATCGAAAATCTGGGAGCCGTGACGGTTATCGCGACCGATAAAACGGGGACGATTACCCAAAACAAGATGGAAGTAGCCGCATGGGATGAAGAGGAGATCGGAAAACCCTCATTATCCTTACTCGATGCGGCGCTGTTGTGCAACCGTGCCGACGCGCAAAACGGTGATCCGGTGGAGCAGGCATTGGTCCATTTCGCCGGAAACTATACCGATGTTGCACGCCGACGGAGCGAAGTTCCCCTCATCGGCGATTATCCGTTTGACTATCATCTAAAGCGGATGAGTACGATTCATTCGACGTCTCAGGGGATTTCGATCTATTGCAAAGGGGCACCGGAAGTCATTCTTACCTTGTGCGATGAGCTCATTACCCCCGAAGGGAAAAAAGCGATTACGGAGGGAGAGTACCAAAAACTGATGGATCAGCATGATACGCTGGCCGCATCAGGATATCGGGTGATCGCGTTTGCTTCGAGAGAGTGCGCCGTAGTCCCTTCATCACGTCAGGAAGCGGAGAAGGGATTGGTTTTTATCGGATTTATCGCGATGGCCGATCCTCTGAAAGGGGATATCGAAGCGGCGGTCGGATTGTGCCACAAAGCGGGAATCCGGGTGTTGATGCTGACGGGGGATCATCCCCTCACCGCTGCTGCGATCGGGATCAAAGCGGGGATTATTGCCTCAAAGGAGGAAGTGACGACGGGAGAGTATCTGGAAAAACTTCCCATTGCGGCAATCAAGCGGCTGTTACGGCGCAATCATGTTTTTGCCCGCGTCTCTCCCGAGCAAAAACTGACCCTCGTGACGCTGCTCAAAGAGATGGGGGAGACGGTTGCCGTTACCGGGGATGGGGTCAACGATGCCCCCGCGCTCAAGAGAGCCGATGTCGGTATCGCGATGGGCTCAGGGACGGAAGTGGCGAAGCAATCGGCCGATGCCGTCTTGATGGATGACCATTTTGCCACCATCGTCAAAGGGATCGAAGAGGGGCGTGCTATCTATGAAAACATACGCCGCTTCATCACCTACATGCTCTCCAGCAACCTTCCCGAAGCGGTTCCGTATGTTTTTTTCTTTTGGATGGGTTTACCGTTGGCACTTCCCGTTCCCCTAGTATTGGCGATCGATTTGGGGACGGATATCGTCCCTGGATTGGCGCTTGGGCTGGAATCGCCGCATGAAGGGTTAATGAGTAAAAAGCCCCGCAGTAAACAAGAACGGATTTTGAATGCCAGTGTCTATTTTCGTGCATTCGGATTTTTAGGGCTGATTACGGCGATAGCGTCGATGGGGCTTTTTTGGTTCTATCTAAAAGCGCACGGGTGGGGGGGAGAGATGCTGGAATGGAGTGATCCGCTGTTTCTTCAAGCGACGACCTTGACCTTTGCCGCCATCGTCTTTGCCCAAATTGCCAACGGCCTCTCCTGTCGCAGTTCTCGGGAGTCGTTGTTTACGATCGGATGGTGGAATAACCGCTACTATTGGGGAGGGGTGGCGGTCGAGCTTGGGGTTTTGCTTCTCTTGATTTTTTTCGCTCCGATGGGTGCGATTTTCGGCACGGCGCCGTTTGATCCGATCTACTGGTGGGCGGTTGGCGCCGTGACGGTGATCGTGCTGTTGGCAGAAGAGGCGCGTAAAGGGGTCATGTCCTATTATCGTAAGTAGTGTATTTCATCCTGACATAAATCGGTCATTCTTTTTGTATTCGTCCTATGATTCCCTTCATGATTATCCATTTAGATTTAGACGCTTTTTTTGCGTCGTGCGAACGGCTCCGAAATCCCTCTCTTCTTGGCAAACGAATCGTGGTCGGCGGGCGGGGTGATCCGTTCATTTTTGATCGTAAACCCTCTTCGGCTAAAAAACTGGTGACGCTCAACTCCGGTGCTTTTGTCCCCTCTCTTTTTCATGCACCGCATGATGCCAGCCATTATTTTAACGATGGTGACAAGATCCGGGGTATCGTCACTACGGCAAGCTATGAAGCCAGAGCTTTTGGAGTAAAGACAGGGATGAGTATCCATGAAGCGCTTCGGCGCTGTCCGAATCTCATACTCATCCCACCCGATCATCTGCTGTACCATACCCTCAGTCATGAACTGATGGAGTATCTCTCTACCGTTATACCGGTGATGGAGCAATACAGCATTGATGAGATGTTCGGCGATCTCAGCGGATGGATAGAGGAAGAGGAGACCGAGAGTTTTATCAAACACCTCCAAGAACAGATCATGATACAGTTCAAACTCCCCGTATCGATCGGTGCTAGCAGTTCGAAATGGATCGCCAAACTGGCAACCTCTACGGCGAAGCCTTACGGGACCCGAGTCGTTCATCAACACGAAATCGAGGCATTTGTTAACAATATCCCCATCGAGGAGTTCCCCGGTGTCGGCAAAGCCTTCAGTCAAAAAATGGGTCAATACGGTATCAGAACCATCGGCAACGCATGGAAATCCGAGACCCTTATCAACTCCTGGGGAAGAGGAGGGAGAGATCTGTACGGCAGACTGACCGGTAATGATCATGAGCCGATTCAGCCCAGCAGAAGCCGTAAGGGGATCGGAATGTCCCGATCGATGGACCATCCTGTCAAAGAGAGAAATGAACTCTTTAGACGTATCAGCGTGATGGTGAGGCACTGGAGTCATACGATCATGAAATTGGGGGTAAACCCAACCACCTATTCTTTCTCTCTAGGGTATGAAAACTGGGGAAGTTCAAAAAAACAATTTACGGTTTATCGCCTCTTCAATGAATCTTTTCTTCAGCACTTTGCCCATGAGAAGTTCAAAGAACTCGATCTCTATCCCCACATCCCGATACGCTACATTGCCATGAGTGCCACGAAGTTTCTTCATCATGATCACAAAACACTGGATATCCTCGAATATGAAACGGATACCAAGATGAGAAGCCTCACCGATGCCGTCACAAAAATGAGGGAGAAATACGGAATGGATATTGTGCGAGGGGGTGGGGAGTTGTGATTTTGAAGGGGAAGGCTTGAAACTACCAGGAAAGATACAGAAGAAAAAGTGCCGATTCTTCGTACGAATATTCGCATTCCTCGCATAAGAGTTGCATACCATTCGATATACCACTTCAAGGAGTATCCGATGGTCAGCCGCGCTAAAATCAAAGAACTCATGAACGAGAGTGCCTGCTCTCACAGCAAAGATAAAAAACCCGGTGAAGGGTGCGACAAACCCAAACCCGGACTTGCCGCAGGGGGATGTGCTTTTGACGGTGCCCAAATCTCTTTGTTCCCGTATGCCGATGCCGTCCATCTCGTCCATGGCCCTCAAACATGCTTGGGTTCCTCATGGGAGACCCGTGAGACAAAAACGTCGTACAAGGGAATGGATCATACGCAGATGGGATTTACGACGGGGATCAATACCAACGATGTTATCTTCGGCGGGGATAAACGGCTGGCCGATTCGATCGATTACGTGATGACACACTATAAACCCGAAGCGATTTTTGTCTATTCGACCTGCGTGACGGCGTTGATGGGGGATGATATCGATATGACGTGTAAACTCGGGAGTGAAAAACACGGTGTCCCCGTTGTCCCTGTCCATGCCGCCGGATTTGTCGGGAGTAAAAACCTCGGTTCACGCCTCGCGGGCGAAGCGGTTTTAGAACATCTGATCGGTACCAAAGAGCCCGAATTGACAACCCCCTATGATATTAATCTGATCGGCGATTACAACGTGACGGGGGATATGTGGCAGTATTTACCGCTATTCGAGAAAATCGGCATTCGAGTTCTCAGCTCCATGAGCGGAGACGGGCGGGTCGGCGACATTCGATGCGCGCATAGGGCGAAACTCAATGTCATTGTGTGTGCCAAATCGCTGATTACCTTGACCCGAAAGATGCAAGAGCAGTACGGCATCCCGTGGATTTCGGTCTCTTTTTACGGCAAGCGCGATACGACGTTTGCTATCCGTGAGATCGTCACCGCACTGGGTGATCCCGAACTTATTGCGCGGGCCGAAACGGTGATCGCGGAAGCGGAATCGGAGCTGGAAGAGGCGCTTATCCCTTATCGCGAAATGTTCTCGGGGAAAAAAGCGGTACTCAATACCGGAGGGAACAAAGCGTGGTCGATTGCCTCAGGACTCCAGGATTTGGGGATCGAAGTGGTCGCGACGAGCATCGCCAAATCGACCCAGGACGATATCGACAAAGCACGCGAGTATCTGGGTGAAAACGGCGTGTTGATGAAAGCCCCCGCTTCGGAGCAGGGAAAAGTGATCGATGAGAGGGGGGCACACATCCTCCTTGCCGGAGGGCGAAGCCTCTATACGGCGATCAAGAAAAAAATCTCGTTTATCGATGTCAATCAGGAGAAAAAAACGAGTTACGGCGGGTACCACGGATTACTCAACCTTGCTGAAGATTTGAAATACGCCTTTCGAAATCCCGTCTTTGCCAATGTGGGCAAGAGGGCTCCGTGGGAGATGTAGAGAACAATAATAGGGCATAATATTCTTTTTAATTGCTAAGGAGAGAGCACATGAATCAAGAATTGCATTATGTTCAAGAGTTTTATGATCAAACGATCGCATTTTTGACCAATTACAGTTTTCAAATCATCGGTGCGGTGATTATCGTTGTTATCGGGTGGTTTGTCTCCAAATACGCGTACAACACACTGGTAAAGTTTTTTGAGAAGCATGATTTTGATGTAACGTTGGGAAAATTTGCGGCAAATATTGTTCGGATACTGATATTTGGAGCGATGTTCATTGTCGCTATCGGAAAACTTGGGATTTCGATTGCCCCGTTTATTGCCGCGGTCGGTGCCGTCTTTTTAACCGCCGGTTTGGCATTGCAAGGGACGGTGGCAAACTTCGCCGCCGGCATTTCACTCGTGATTACCCGACCGTTTAAAATCGGCGATACTATTTTGGTCAACAAGGTTTACGGTGTCGTCGAAGAGATCAAACTGGGATACACGACACTGCGAACCGAAGATGAAGAGATTATCACCGTCCCCAATAAAAACATGATCGGCGAGGTGATCGTCAACTCGTTCAACTACCGTATTGTCGAATCGAGTGTCGGGATTTCGTACCATGATGACGCCGAAAAAGCAATCGCACTGATCAAAAATGTCATAGACGGGTTTGGGAGCCTCTCCAGCGAAAACAAATCGATCGTCGGGATACAAAATTTCGGAGATCATGCTGTTGAAATCGGAATGCGCTACTGGGTCCCTACGGGAAATTTCTTTAAAAATCAGTATGATGTGAATATGGCAGTCTACAAAGCGCTCAATAATGCGAACATAACCATCCCTTTTCCTCAGAGAGAAATTCATATTTATGATCAAAAATAGAGGGTAGAATCTTTAATCATATCAAAATATGATATGATTATCCCATGGAAACGTATCAAAAATGGATTTGGCAGAGTAATAGCTGGCCGCACTTTACCTACACCCTCCCTGATGTCACACAGGTGTATCACCGTTTTGGACAACTGATGATGGTTGAAAACCTGATGCAAAACACATTAAGCGAGCAGATGATCGCCTCGGCATACGAAGATGAGGCGATAGCGACGTCACTGATCGAGGGAGAAGTATTGCAACGCTCCTCTGTACGCGCTTCGGTACACAAAGCTCTTTCACTCCAAAATCCCGATGAACTTCATGCCACAGCTCAAACCGATGCACTTGTCGAAGTGCTCGTTGATGCGAAAAAAGGGGAGGGGACTCTGAGTAGCGAACGGCTGTTCCGATGGCATAAAGCTCTTTTCCCGACAGGGCAATCGGGTTTGAGAACGATCCGCACGGGAACGTACCGTGATGATAATGATGGAGAGATGAAAATCGTCTCAGGGCCGTGGGAAAAAGAAAAAGTTCACTATATCGCTCCGCCTGCTCACATGATCGAAGCAGAGATGAACCGCTTTTTGTTGTGGTTGAACACCGAAGAGTCGCTTGATCCTCTCATAAAAGCTTCGATTGCCCATTTGTGGTTTTTATTCATTCACCCTTTCGATGACGGTAACGGACGATTGGCACGTGCGATCAGCGATTTTGTCCTATCGCGTTCATCCTCAATCCCCTCGACCCTCATTAGCACCGCTTCGGAGATCAACCGACGACGGCGAGAGTATTATGGACAGCTTGATAGTGTTTGTATCCGCTCTGAGTGCGACATTTCTGCATGGATTACGTGGTTTGTTCAGATGGTGGATTCGGCGTTAGCGGATGCCCTTGTCAAAGTGGAAGCGGTTAAGTTTAAAACACGGTTTTGGGAAAGTCTCCGAGATGTCAGCCTCAATGAGCGTCAACGTAAAGTGTTAACGAAGATGCTCGATGTTCTCCCTGAAAAATTCGAAGGGGGGATGAAAACCGCCAAATACGCTTCAATCGCCAAGACCTCAAAACCGACCGCCGCACGTGATCTCAAAGAGTTGTGCGATACTGGGGTTTTAGTGAGCCACGGAAGCGGAAGAGGGGTTTATTATACGGTAAATTTATAAATACTGTTTCTGAAAAGCAAGAAAAATGAGAACATTAGTTATGTTACAATATAAAATTCAATGTGAAAATACTATTTAAAAAATAGTAACTAAAATATTTATGATTCAAAAGGAATATAGTGAATATTTATCAAGATTGGGGATTTAGAGAAACTCCATTTTCAACTATGTCTTTAGCACCAAATGCAATGGGTGAGTCATTATTGATAGGTCGTGACACTGAAATAAGTAGTCTTACTCGTAAATTATTTACTCCTCCTAAAATTCCTACTATTGAAGGGCTTAATGGTGTTGGTAAAACTAGTTTAGTTAATATAGTTGCCTACAAAGCATACAAGTCTTATATGAAAGATGGTATTGGAAAATTGTATATACCATGCAATAAAATTTTTCAATTAAATCCGCAAATTGATATTCAGACTTTCATTGATCATGTTTTAATGGAAGTTGCACAAACTCTTATTGATAAAGCCCAGGAATTAAGAGAAAATGGTTTAAGTATTCAAACTTCATCTATCGACAAATGGCTTAATTCTCCACAATTAACAACTTATCAAGCTGGAATTCAAAGTGCAGTTTTTGGGCTTCAAGGGGGAGCTTCATCGGAGACTAATACATCATCAGGATTTGAAAGAAGTGGCTTTAGAAAGTTAATAATGAATTGGCTAAATGATATTTTTCCCGATAATGAAAATGGTGGAGTTGTCTGCGTAATTGATAATATGGAATTATTACAATCCTCTGAAAAAGCTCGTGAAATTTTGGAACAATTACGAGATGAACTCTTAACCCTTAATGGATTGAGATGGGTATTGTGTGGTGCATTAGGAATTATTCTTGGTGTTGCTTCGTCACCGAGATTAGATGGTTATTTGCATCGACCAGTAGAAGTTGGAGAAATTTCTGATGTATTTGCTGGACAAATATTATCATCTCGTATCAATGCCTATAAGCTGTCATCAGAACCATATTTACCATTGATCGAAAAAGATTTTATTTTTTTATATGAAGTTTTGCATGGAAATTTGAGAAGTTTAATCAGCTACTCTGATGATTATTGCCAGTGGATTGCAGATAATCAATTACCAACTTCAGATGATGAAAAACACACTGTTTTTGAAACTTGGTTTGCTATAACTTGTGAAGCAGCTTATCAGGCATTCAAACCACAAATTACTCCAAGATTAATAGAAGTATTTAAATATGCTCAAAAGATTGGAGGCATATTTTCACCTAGTGATTTTCAAGAATTTGGCTTCAACAGTATTCCTGCATTTAGACCTCATATCAAAACAATGGAAGAGGCTGGTGTACTAGTCAGTACTCAAGATGAAGGGGACAAAAGAAGAAAAACTATTCAAATAACTCCCAAAGGATGGCTTGTTGCTGATTATTTGACTAAAAACTAATATTTTTTTATTTTACAATAGACTTCTTACAATATCTATGATAGTAAGGAGTTGTCATAAAATTATCCCTCACACACCAATTCAACCCTCAAGAGGGTAAAACACTGTTTTGTCGAATCATGAACAAATTATCCTTCGACAAGCTCACCACGAACGGGCAAAAAGCTTAAGTTAGTCCAGAACGAATATTTTAAAACGAATCGCCTGCTTTCGGTTCAACATCAGGTGCATTTTTGAGCAATGAAAGAGCGTGTTCGCGTTATCCACGGTTCGCTCTCTCTTGTAGATATTCTTCGGTTCGAAGCGATGCAATTTTTTCACTCAAAGCTGTAATGATAAATTGATTAATCGAAATGTCGCCTTTGAGTGCCTCGATCTCTTGTCGGTAGTAATCGGGGATTTGTAAAATTAAATTCATTTTTTTCGCAAATATTGTAGATGTTGATAGTATGGTGAATCTAAAAATTCGTTCAACAGTTCGGTTGAGGGCTTGATCAAGTCGATCATTTCGAGAAGTGCTTGTTTGAGCTTCGGTAAATCTTTGTAGATAACTGCCCAAAGAATTTCAGCATCTGTACCGCGATAATCGTGAGATATTTTATCTCGTATCCCCGCTACATCTGACCAGTCGAGTTTGGTCACAAGAGCATCTTTCAAACCTTGGTTTATTTTTTTGGATTCTTCACCGATAGCGATAAACATCGAGATTACGGCATTCAGATGCATTTGGGAATCTGCCCAGACAAAATCGTTTGGATTATCAAAACCTGCCGAATATACCCAGCACTTTTCGGTACATTCGAGCATGGTGAAAATATAGATCAGATTTCCATCGTTATACATAGATAAAATCTTTTTTAGCGTAATGTCTGACGATCGGGTTCATGTATTTAAGCGGTACAAAATCGACTTTTGCTACATGTAAAGATTTTGCTATCTCATCGGAGATCCGTAAGAATTCAAAACCGCTTTGTAATTCGACAGAACTGTCACGTTCATAAAATATATCCACGTCACTGCTCTCTTTTGCTTCGTTACGGGCATAACTTCCATAAAGTCCGAGAGCCGTGATGCCGTACTTTTGGCGAAATTCGCCTTTTTTGCTTTTGAGATAATCGATGATGTACTCTCGTGTCATAGCGACCTCTCCGATTTAAAATGGAGTTATTATACACCAACCCTAAAAAATCATCGATAAACTGCATAGGCTTATCACGGCTGATACATTCTAAAATTTTTTCTCGTCATCCCATACTTGATACGGGATCTAAGATACAATTTAGATGCTGAATCAAGTTCAGCATGACAGTTTAGATAATAGACTTCTTTCAAAACCTCAATTTTTAATAAAGCTGGATTCCCGCTTTCGCGGGAATGACGCGGTTCGTCATACCCGAAGGGCACAAGAACCTCTTTGAGGTCCTCGGGCTTGACCCGGGGATCCATCCCAACAGGGTTATGCAAGAAGTATAATGAACACCTAAGAATGAATCAAGCGTTATGAGCTTCTTCGATCAAGTTACTCAAACCTTCCCTTTATGGTGCGCTGCAAAAGCCTGAAACTCATCGGCAGGGCAGGGTTTGCTGTAGTAATATCCCTGAATCTCATCACATCCTTGGGCCCGTAAGACTTCCAGCTGTTGTATGGTTTCGACCCCTTCGGCAATGGTTTGCAGGCCGAGACTGTGTGCTAAGTGGATAATAGCATTCGTGATTGCTTTGTCATCGGCATTGGTGCAAATATGACGAACGAAGGACTGATCGATTTTGAGTTTAGAAATTTTAAACTGTTTAAGGTAGCTCAACGAAGAATAGCCGGTTCCAAAATCATCGATCGACATCCGGATCCCATGAGCGAAAAACGTATTCATGACGGCGATCGCTGCGTCCGGATTTTCCATGGCCATACTTTCTGTGAGCTCAAGTTCCAGACATTCGGGCGGCAAGCTCACATCCTCGAGGATCCGTATCACCATATCGATCAGGTTTGGATGGCGAAATTGGACGGCGGAAAGATTGATCGCCATAATCATCGATAGATGATGATTCTTTTTCCAGACGCTTGCTTGGGAAAGGGCCGTGTGTAGCACCCATTCTCCGATCGGTAAAATCAGTCCGGTTTCTTCCGCGATCGGTATAAATTCGGCAGGAGAGATAGCACCCAGTTCAGGATGATTCCATCGCAGCAACGCTTCGGCACCGATGATATCTCCGCTGTGCAGTGATATTTGCGGCTGGTAGACTACGTGAAGCTCATTGTTTTTTAAGGCGTTATGCAAAGCATTGCTGAGTTGCAGATAACGCAATGATTTTGTTTGCATCTCTTCGGTAACAAAGCGGTAGCTGTTTCGGCCGTCGTGTTTGGCACGGTACATCGCCGTTTCAGAATTTTTAGAGAGGGTTTCAAGATCCGATCCGTCTGAGGGATAGAGGGAGATGCCGATGGAAGCAGTCACGCTTAATTCGTAGGAATCGATGTGGTAGGGTTCATTGATCGTATTCAGTATTTTTTGAGCTATCTTTTCGACACTGTGTATATCGGCAATTGAGAAAATCAGGACAAATTCATCGGCACTGAAACGTGCAACGATATCGCTTTCACGTATCAGTGATTTTAACCGCTTGGCGGTTTCTACCAGTATTAGATCGCCGATTTTATGCCCGAGAGAATCATTGAAATTTTTGAAATGATCGAGATCGAGAAACAGCACGGCCAGCTGAGAATTGCTTCGATGTGCAAGACTCAGAATATATTTGCAATAGGTTTCAAATTGTGATTTGTTCGGAAGCTGGGTGAGCGCGTCAAAATTTGAAAGATAATGGATCCGTTCTTCGGAAGATTTTTTTTCGGTGATGTTCTCTTCGATAGCCATATAATGAGAAATTTTTCCATTCGATTGAAAGATCGGAGAGATATGGATCAATTGGATGGTTTCTCTTCCGTCTTTATTGCGATTAATAAATTCTCCCTGCCAATTTTTTCCTTCCAATAGCCGTTTCCATATCTCTTTATAGGTCTCTTTCGGAGTTTTACCGGATTGGAGAAGGCGTGGATTTTTCCCTATGGTTTCTTCTTTGGAATAACCGCTGGTAGTGTAAAACGTTTTGTTGGCATACTCAATGTTTCCATGTAAATCGGTAATAATGATCGATGCAGGACTTTGTTCCACTGCTTGCGAAAGTTTTCGCAATTCATTTTCCGCTAGTTTACGTTCGGTAATCTCTAAATGAACTCCGGCTATCCAGAGCGGCTTTTTATCCTCTGTATACACCACAACCTTGCCGCGTGATTGTATCCAGACCCAGTGTCCCGTTTTATGACGCATCCTGAATTCGCACGCGTAATAGTCGGATTCACCGTTCAAATGGCGTTGCAATTTTTCACGTGCCTCGATTAGATCATCGGGATGACATAATTTTTCCCACAGTGCATAGTTATGAGGAGACAATTCCTGGAGGGTATATCCCAGCATCTCTGTCCACATTGCGTTAATGCGTATTTCATTGGTTTGTAAATTCAATTCCCATGTTCCGGCGCCGGTACTCCACAAAATATTTAAGAGATGCTGCCGCTGGGCTTTTAAGTCTTCTTCAAGATGCTTGCTTTCGGTGATATCTTTTCCAAATGCCGCGATGGATTCCATATAACCGTTGTCATTGTAGACGGGATAGCAATGGAAAGAGAATATCAGCCCATGCCAACTGTCTTCAAAACTGATACTTTTTTCCGTCAGGAGAATTTTTTCAAGTTCGGCTTTACGGCGCTGAGCGACATCTTGCGGTAAAAGAGTTAAAATAGACTGACCGACCAATGCGTCAGCCTCTTGTCCAAATCGTTTTGCTCCCATAGTATTAATCGCCAAAATTGTGCCGTTTCGATCCAAAAGCAGAATGGTTTCTTGTGTGGCATCGAGAATAGCCCGAAGCTTGGTATGGGCATTTCTGAGATTTTTCTCACTTTCTACAATCTCTGCCGAGAGAATTTCTTTCTCTTCATGCAGACTGCGGTTGATTCGGCGAAAGTGCCAGGTTAGAAAAGGGAGGGCAAAGAGCAGTGTGACCAGCAGCCGCAGTAACAGATTGAACGACTCATCGCGCAGCTGCTTGTCAATAACATCGGTTCGGATATCGGCTGCGATGACATAGGTATGACCGCCGGGAGATTTCATGGGGATAAAAATACTTCGAAACCTTCCCCATTTATCGGTATATTCATCGAAGCTCGTTTTACGGGTCGTAAAAACTTTTTTCAATACATCGCTGGCATCATCATAATGATCGAAATAACGGGTCAGATTGACTCCCGTTTTCCGTTCTTCATCGGTAGCATTGGAGGAGGTAAAATAGATTTTACCGTTTCGTTGGACCATGGTGTAGATATAAATGACATCGAGGCTCTTTGAGAGCGTGCTTAATCGGTCAATATTTCGGTTGTATTCATCGATCGTAATCGATGAAGCGTCAAGGGCACGGTCGTGGAAATCGGGGGATAAAATCATATCGGTTGCATGTGCGGAGATACGAAGTTTTTGATCGATTTGGGCATAAAACTCAGTTTTATGAATTTGATATTCGGTATAGCTAAAAATAACGATCCCCAGAACAAAGAGAAAAAAACTGGCAATCAGAAAAATAGTGTTAACTCGGTTTTTCATTTTAAAATTCATTGTGATAATTTTGCCTTACTCTCAATGGGTTGCTTCATGAATACCCTTGAAATATAGCGATTTAATACTTATAGTACTATCAATTAGATTCTTATCTTAGGGTTTCTTCTCGCACACTTCTTGCAATAGCTGTGACAACTAAGGAGTTGTTATGGAATTTTCCCTCACTCATAAAGAACACAAACCGCTTCAAGTCAACCCGATTAAACACTCTCAGCCGATGGGGGCAACCCTCGCGTATCTGGGGGTAAAAGATTGTATGCCTCTGATGCACAGCGCCCAAGGGTGTGCTTCGTATACGAAGGTTTTTTTTACCCGTCATTTCAATGAACCTATCGCCGTTCGTAATACCTCTGTGAGTGACATTACCGCCGTTCTCGATGGCGGGGATTACTCCATTCTCATGGCAATCGAAAATATCCAAAACAAAGAGAAAAATCTTAAACCCTCCATGATCGGTTTGCACACGACGGGACTCACCGAGACCAAAGGGGATGATGTTCGCGGTGTGGGGATGCACATCGAGATCCCCTATGTTTATGTCAACACCCCAGACTATGAGGGGGGGATGGAGAGCGGATGGTCGATGACCGTCACCGCGATGATCGAACAGCTTACGGAAGCCGCAACCGAGCTAAAAACGAACAAACTTGTCTTTTTGCCCCATTTGAGTATGCAGCCGATCGAGGTTGAGAAGATCAAGGCTTTATGCGAGGATTTCGGATTTGAGACCTATGCGCTCCCCGATCTCTCTACTTCACTGGACGGGTACTGGGAAGAGGGGCAGGGGAAACTGGCCAACGGCGGGATCACGGTCGATGAAATCCGAGGATTAGGGAATTCATCCGTTGTGGTTTCCATCGGTACGTCGATGAAAAAAGCGGCATTGGCGTTGCAAAAAAAGAATCCCGCTATCGAACACCTCCATTTTGATCATCTGATGGGATTGGACGGGTGTGACAATTTTGTCAGTGCTCTTATGAAAATACGACAACGTGAGCCAAAACCGCTGATGAAGCGGTGGCGTGCACGGCTCCAAGATGCGATGTTGGATGCTCATTTTCTGATCGGAAGTTCCCATTTCGTCGTGACGGGAGAACCGGATATGTTGGTCGGAATCTGTGCTTTGATCCGCAGTGTCGGCGGAACCATCGATGCGGCGATATCTACAACGTTTAGTGATGCTCTCCATTTGATCGAAGCGGAAAAAGTGTTCGTCGGAGATTTGGAAGATGCCCGGCAGTTTTTCGATAAAGCAGATATGGTTATCAGTAATTTTCATGCAGAACGGATCTTGCACTCTTATCACAATACGGCACTCGTGATCCGAGGATTCCCGAACTATGAAGAGTTAGGGAACCAGCTCAAAAACGATCAGTTGTATGAGGGAAGCACTTACTTTCTATTCGAAATAGCAAATTCATTACGAAAGGTTAAGCATGAACACTAAGATTACCGTTGAAGGGGATAAAACGATGAATAGCGCTTTACGGGTTGCATTTGCGACGAAAGATATGGAAGAGGTGAATGCCCACTTCGGCGGAGCCAAAGAGTTTGTGGTCTACAACGTTTCCCCAGAGGGGTACGAAGTCTCTGAAGTGATTAAAACCGATACCTCTGAACTCGAAGATGATGATAAAACCGATTTTCGGGTTCGTGCGCTCAAGGGTGTGAATATCATGTATTGCGAAAGCATCGGAGGAACGGCTGCGGCAAAAGTTATCCGCGCAGGTATCCATCCGATGAAAGTGAATGAGCCGACATTGATCGAAGACCTTCTCAAAAGTTTGGTAGCTATGATCAACGGCAATCCGCCGCCGTGGGTTAAAAATATCATTCAAATGAAAACGGAACACGACGTACGACAAGACAGATGGGCTGAGGGCGAATAAATTTATGAATGGATTGCTTCGTCGTAAACTCCTCGCAATGACCGTCATTGCGAGCTTACATAGTAAGCGTGGCAATCTAAAAATTAAAGGACACTAACATGGAAGCAGAAAAAACAATGAATGATTTTGGGGTGGAGTTAATCCGTCAAATCCGAGCGCTTGATCAGTTCGGCAATTGGTCACGAATCAGTGATGAAGAGCTGTTGATCAAAAAGTACGTCAAGACCAAAGAGGATCTTAAAGCTATCCCTTTGATCGCGGATATCGATGAGATGCTCACCAATGATATCAAAATGATCTATAAAGCGATCGCTTTAGCGTTTGAGCGTAAAACAGGTGTGGTGTGCAATGTCATCATGGAGATGAGCCATGAGGGGTTCGGTCGATGTGCGGTTATCGCGGATCGTATCTGTATTGTGGATAAATATTTTAAAGATGCACACCGTTTTGGTTTTCGTACGTATGAAGCGTTGTTTGAAGATGGTGATAAACATCTTGCCAATGCCATTGCGACGTATGAGCAATACAAACCCTGCAACAAACAAGGATAAGGAGTCTAAAAATGTCAAAAGTCGGTATTTTTTTCGGTAGCAGCAGCGGTGTCACACGGGGTGCGGCAGAACTTCTAGCGGATGAGTTCAAAGGTGCTGAACTGATCGATATGGAAGAAGATTTTGACGGGATTGAACAATTTGAGGATTTCGATGTATTAATCCTCGGTTCTTCTACGTGGGGGCAGGGGGATCCACAGCGTGACTGGGTCGATCCACTTTATGATCTAAGCAATGATCGTCCCGATATGGATGGGAAAAAAGTGGCATTTTTTGGTGCCGGTGATCAGAAAACACACGGCGAGCATTTTTTGAGTGCGTTGGGAAAAATGCACGATTTGTTTACCTCTTTGGGGGCAAGCGCCTACGGATTTATTCCGACAAGCGGATATGAGTATAAATTTTCTCTGGCTGAGCGTGATGGAAAGTTTTGCGGCTTGGGGATTGATGATGTGAATCAAGAAGATTTGACCGAAGAGCGTGTTCAAACATGGGCAAACCAGCTTAAAAGTGAGATGGGATTATAAGGAGATTATTATGGGAACATTAACCGAATTTCAAACAATAACCGATACCGAAGATTTTTTTGATTTTTTTGATTTGCAATACGATGAGCGTTTAGTGAATTCAAAACGGTTTCATATCATGAAAAAATTCGGTGAACTCGTCGATAAAGCTACGGGACATGATATGGGGAGTGAAACAAAGCTTCTCGAATATTACCGTTTTGCTCTACTGACCGTCTACAAAAACTTCGAAAACGGATATAGCCCATCAGCCGCTGATGTGTGGGCAATGTTTGACAACCCGAGTGGCTGTGGAACCTGTTCAACGTCAGGAAGTTGCAGCGATATAGAGGAGGTCAGTAATGGAAACCACGCCTGTACAAGCACAACCACAATCTCTTTCTGATTTTTTAGAAGAGAGGGCAGATTCTGCCCAAGCCGGTCTTGAATCCTTTGAACGGGATGCTGAAGCGATGCCGATTAACAATGAAGCGCGCAAAACGAACCTCTACAAAATGTCAACCAAAGATGAGATACTTCCTCTTTATCGGATCGGTGAACGTGTAAGACTTACCAAAACGATACGTAATGACGGAACCTATCCGCATGCGCGAAATGGGGATACTCTCGTCGAAGCGGGTGCAGAAGGGTATGTCCGTAAAATCGGCGATTTTTTGCAAACCATCCGCATTTATGAAGTCAATTTCATCGAAGAAGGGATGGTTTTCGGCTGCCGTGAGGCGGAACTGGAAAGTGCACTCGAAGATGACGGGTATGATGAAGTAGCCGAAGAGCTGCGCTGGCTC
This sequence comes from Sulfuricurvum sp., assembly GCF_049587615.1. Taxonomy (GTDB): domain Bacteria; phylum Campylobacterota; class Campylobacteria; order Campylobacterales; family Sulfurimonadaceae; genus Sulfuricurvum. The sequence continues at coordinate 82,068 of NZ_JBAVEF010000057.1, read as the reverse complement.
AAAGAACATCGTGCGCAAAGAGCCGCTGAAAAAGCGGCGCAATCTCAAGAAGAGGGGGAGTAATATCAACATCTTCTGAGATTTTTGCATACCGTATCAAGCGGAATTGGTGCCCTTGCGGCTAATATCATAATCATTAAAGGAGTTGGGATGACAACACGTGTAGAAATTATGAATGACTTTTTGGCGATCAACGTCATACCGGGCAAAACGATCCAAGATATCGTTGAAGCTTCAGGAAGTGCGCTTCCATTCGGATGCCGTGACGGTGAGTGCGGTACCTGTGTCGTAATGATCGAATCAGGGATGGAGTACATGAGCGAAATCAATGCTAAAGAAAAAGCAGTGCTCAAAACGGTTGGGGAAACCAGCCCGAAAGCTCGTCTTGCTTGCCAAATGAAAGTTGTTGCACCAAACGGATTGGTACGTATCAAATACTAAGCTTATCCTTCTGAACGCCATCGGAATACATCCCGATTGGCTACGCTTGCCGCTAAGGCACTAAAGCTTGCCTCTTTCGAGGCAGATTTTAGTTTATGCCTATTTTTTAATCGTACTTCTGCTTAAAAAAATCCTATAATTTCCATAAGAACAAAATATGCATTACATAGCATAAATGTGTATTTTTTTAGGTGGCTTATGATGCAAACAACACTCTCTTATAAACAAAAACAACTTCCCCGCCTCTCGATGCAGACGTGGCTTCCGCTCTTGCAATGTTCTCTGAATGATCTCGAAAAACATCTGCAGGTGATCACCAATGAAAACCCTTGTCTGGAAGTCAAATCCGGATTTGAAGAGTCCAATGCAAACTCTGGCGGAACAGCGGCCTACGGTGCATTTCAAAACTACGTCTCGAATGCTTCGAGTGAACAAATCGAATGGCTCAGCATCTCTTCGACATCGTTATATGAAAAACTCGATGAGCAGATTGTCGCACCGCTCTTTCCGACTCCGATATCCCAAAAGATTGCCCGTCAGATTATCTACTACATCAACGATGAGGGGTATTTTGAGGGGTCGGTCGAGGAGGTTGCGCGGCAGTGTGATACCGATCCTCATACGGTCGAGAGGGTACGTCAGCGGTTTGCTCACTTGGAGCCTTCGGGTGTGGGAGCGGCGGATTACAAGGAGTCGTTTTTATTTCAACTCAGTGATCATGATTTGGATGATGAGCTCAGTATTTTACTCGGTGCGATGATTTTGCAGTTTGATAAAATGGAAAAGTTTATCAACCATCCGAGATTGCACGATGCCAAACATGTCTTGCAGCATCTGAAAAATCCTCCGGCATTGGAATACATGGAACCGGAAGCGCAGATTACCCCCGATTTGTTTGTCGAATTTTCGGGTTCTGAACTCAACATCCGTATCAACCACGCCTTTTATCCCGATTTGCAGGTCAACATGATCGACAAATACGACAACTTTGCAAAGCAAAAGTTCAAAGAGGCGCGAGAACTTGTCAAGCTTCTCGATTTGCGCAAAGCAACCCTTTACAATGTCGCACTGGTACTGATTGAGAAGCAGTACAGCTTTTTCATGGGGGGAGAGCTCAAACCGCTTCGTCTCCAAGACGTCGCCGATGAACTGGGCTTTAACGAATCGACGATCTCCCGTGCGATTGCCGACAAATACATCCAAACGGAGCGGGGATTGTACGCGTTTAAAGATTTTTTCTCCAACTCGATCGGCGAAGTCTCTACCTCGGAGATCAAACATTTTCTCAAACGGCTGGTGGGAAGTGAAAATAAAGACGACCCTTTTAGCGATAAAACACTTCATGAGATGATCGAAGAGCGTTTCGGCGTCAAGATGGTACGCCGGGTTATCGCAAAATACCGCCAGGAACTCGATATTCCCTCCTACAAAGAGCGATTGTTTTTGTATAAGCTGGAGCTTCTCTAAAGATTCAAAAAATCTTCGATCTCATCTTCTAAAACGGCGATTTTGCCGTTTGTCATCAAAAATATTTTATCATTAAACCAGCAATAAAAATATAAAAAACTTTAAATAATTAGATTTTATTTATATACTATTGATGTATAATGCTAACTATTAATGTTGTTAATTAATAGGAGATGTGATGGATTCTGAAGATTCAGAAGACGAATATGTCGGAAATTTAGAGCAATTGAATAATAGGTTTATAGAAATATTAGCCGAATTGTCAAATGTTATTTCAATGGAAGAAAAATACCGTACTGCCGGTATAGAAATGAAAAACAGTGAAGCATTATTAAATATGATTGAGCGAATGAATACTATTCAAAAAAATCTAGATGAAAGAATAATTTAGAAGTGGGGAATAGTATCCCTATCGCTCTCAGTCGCTTTTATTTTTTGTTATGCTGTACAGTTAGATTTCAATAGCAATTATTTTCTCTTTTTCCCCAAGTTCAGCGGCTTGCTCAAAGAGCTCCAACATCGGCCAGACACTCGGAGAATAAGCGGGATACTCTTTGCCGGTGAGGGTTATTGTCGCTTCTTTTTCTGTTTTCCGTACCAAGAATGCGGTTCCGCACTCCATTACCGTGACACCGCAACGGTTTACCTCGTCAATGCGTTCAAAATCAATGGAATCACTCATAATCAGCAATAATCTTTCATACGACAGTGATTTTACCGCTCCCACCCGTAAAACCGAATGAGCCGTTTCATACAAATCCGAAAGGGTGGTAATGTATCCTTTGTTTTTTCCGACAATAGAGAGATACGAGGCGGGGGTATTGTGTACCGAATTTTGAAATGCCGTGGGGCTTACGGTTTCACCCGCTGCAATGGCACGGAGAATTTCAAAGGTCTCATTTACTTCTCCGTATGCATTTCCTATGATAGTCGGAACGTCCCATGTGCCGATTTGGTCGGTTAAATAAAGGGCAATACGGGCATTTCGGGTCAAACGTCTGCGCAACATCATATCCGGTACGATGGCTTTTTCGTTCAAGTTCGTAATTTTTTGATCATCTTCTATTTTTGAATAGTTTAGTATTTCCAAATTAATTTGCATGGGTTTTTCCTAAAATAATAGATACATTGCCGCCGCCAAAACCAAAGGCATTGGAGAGAACATAGTTCACCTCCCCCTTAACCGATGCCAGCGGATGTGAAAGGGAAGCATTAATGGGAGATATTAAATTGACACACGGCGGAATGGTACGGTGCAAAATGGACATGGCACTTATCGCGACTTCCAGCGCACCGCACGCCCCTAAGGTATGTCCCGTGACGGCTTTGGTCGATACAACGAAGGGCTTATCCGCGAAAATCGTCTCTATCGCCGTACTCTCAATTTCATCATTCGCAAGGGTTCCGGTTCCGTGGGCATTGATATAATCGATTTGGGAGCTGTCTAATCCGGCTTTGGCCAGTGCTTGTCTCATGGCGGCTCTAGCCCCTTCACCCTCAGGATGGGGATGGGTGATATTATACGCATCGGAACTCATGCCGCAGGAGAGTATTTCGACGCACCCTTCGCTCTTTACCCCCGAAATGGCCAATACGGCAATTCCCTCAGCCACATTGATGCCGTTACGCTCGGTATCAAAAGGGCGTGTATTGGTACGCGACGCAATTCCCAACCGATCGAAACCATTTACCGCGGAACGGCTCAGCTCATCGGCACCGATAACGACGACGGTTTTGTATACTCCGTGGACGATAAGATCAACCGCAAAATCGATGGCCACCGAGCTGCTCGTACAGGCCGTTGAAAAAGAGAGAGCCGATTTGAAACCAAATCTCTGCTGTACTTCATCGGCAATAGAGCGGATGCTCATCTCCTCCACGGATATGTTTTTGAAATCTCCGTCGGCAAAAAACTTTTTTTCGGCGCGACACATTCCTCCAACCGACGAGCCTACCAGCAGCATCGTCTCATGAGGATCAAATCCGGGGGCTTTTGAGAGAAGGGACTCGACATTCGCATGGACTATTTCAAAAAAATCATCATCGCTTGGGATCTTTCCCAGAGGAATACTCACATTGTCAATGTATCCGTTCTGCTCTGCAATCGCTGATTTTCCGCTGAGCAAGGTTTCAAAAATCTCTTCGATGCTCATCCCTGCCGCACATGCGCAGCTAAAAGCGTTTAAATATACTTTCCCTTTTTGCTCTCTCATGATTCCATCCACCAATTATTTAAGTAATCTTATTCTACCATCTCTTATTAAAAAAATTAGGATCAATCTCATGTCCTCTTCCTCCAACGCGCGATTGCCTCACAAAGAGCCGCTTATTTTTATCGGGTCACTCAGGGAAGAGAGTCTATCTCGGGTCTCTTTCCTTGCACGATTTCCCATTATTCCAACGCTGGCTATGTTTTGTGAAGCGGCCGCACAGGGGAGCAGCTTTTTCCCCCTTTCTCCTGATTGCGTTCAGGGGGTTGTCTCCTCTTTTCGAAACACAAAACTTCTATGCGAACCTCTCTCTTATGAAACGTTCATGACGATCACTATCCTCCACGCGTTTGAGAACTCGTATCTGTTTGAATTTAAAGCGTCGATCCCGGGTTCTGAGGAGCTTATTGCCACCGGAGAAATCGCGATTTTTTACACTTTTACATGAGCAATTACCCTTACGCACTTTTATCAAAAGGGCGTAAAGGGCAGTTATTTCTCCCGCATCCGGAAAATGCGGGTAGCTTCAGGGGGTCGTAGGGACATCTGTCCCTGCCACTTTATGGGCTCGCGTGCCCTTTGGGTATTGCCCAGAAAGTGCGTAACATCAGTTATTTCTCCCGCATCCGGAAGATGCGGGTAGCTTCAGGGGGTTGTAGGGACATCTGTCCCTGCCACTTTATGGGCTTTGCCCGGAAAGTGCGTAACATCAGTGAATAATTGAGCTCTGATTTTCTTTCCGAGGGCTGTTTTGGCAATCGCTTCCACCATTAGAATTTTACTCTCGATATGGATTCCGCCGAAATAGTCGTGTAATGCTTTTTTGAGCGTTGTCGTGTTTATTTTGTCTCTATCTCCCACAAGAGACAAGGTCAACACCTCTCCGCGAAGGGTATTTGAATGATACTCTACGGTGCCCAGTGCCTCATCAATCCCCTCCATGCTCTCAATAAAGCGTTCAATCTCAACAATGGAGAGGCGTTTTCCTCCGATTTTGACCAGTTCAGCAGCTCTGCCGATGATTTTAAATCCATCCGGCATCATCTCGATAATATCCGTTGTTCTAAAGAGAGAGGGGAGGGGGCGGAACACATTATCGAAAATACTTCGTGAAACGAAGGGGGAAGTAACGGCTAAAACACCCTGATCCGATGAAATTTCTACCCCGCAAAGGGGCTTCCAAATAAGATCTCCTCCCTGGCGCAGGGCAATACCGCCTGTTTCTGTCGAACCGAAAAGCTGTATCAGACGTGTCGAATATTTTGCTTCAAAACGTTCTGCTTCGTGAGATTCAAGCGGTCCGCTTGAGCTGATAAAAAGGGTTTCCGCAAGAGAAATTTTCTCATTGTATCGTAGCATTGCCCGGATAAAGACGGGATTTGTGATGCACAGCGTCGGCTTTTTGGCACAAAGATCGAGTATCTCATTCGGAAGAAAATGTTCTTTGGTGACAATCGGAAGATTCAGGGCATTGGGCAACGAGAGGCCAAATAAAAATCCGTAAATATGGAAAAAAGGGACCGTTACGAGGCATTGTTCAAACCGCTCTTCTTTCATCCACTCGGCATGAACCTCTGTTTCGGATGAAAGTTCACGGCGCGTTTTGACGACGGCGATCGAATTTCCTGATGTTCCCGAGGTATAAAAAAGTGCCGCCGCATCCTCAAGCTCATCGTAGTGGTCCGGATTGCACTGTGCCAATACACGTCCTTTTTCATCCCCGCTTTTCATGGCTCCATCAAACAAAAGGGGGATATTCCCCGCTTGAAGGGCAGCGATGATTTCCCGAATCTGCACCAGTTTATCGGCTGGATCGGGGATGACAAAAACTCTTTTTGGATTTGGCAATGCCTCTTTGGTAACAGAAAAGGTTTCATGAGACACCGTCCCGTCGTTGTAAAGAACCGTTACGCTTGGCATGGCTGATCTTCACTTCGTTGAAAAAAGAGAGCAACAATCGCCGCTAATCCCGCAATCGTCACCTCTCCGATCGAATGAACCGCCGGAACATCACTCAAGATGAGGACCCCAAAGCCTGCGAACGTGGTGACACACGAATAAATGACCGCGCGTATCGTATTGGAACGTTCGCCGCGTGAAAGGTAAATCCCATAATCGATGCCGTATACCATGATGAGAAAAAGGGCAAAAAGATGCATAAGATTGTAACTTCCGGTTAGGGCAAACATGGCCAGAATGACCGACATCGGGAAAAAGAGAAAGTTGAGCGCATAGAGGGCACGCTTGCGTGTTACCGCTACAATAATAATCAGCAAACCCAGAAAGCCGACACTCAAGAAGCCGGTAAATTCTTCAAGGGCATTGGAGGCACTGTGTGAGAGCAATTCCTTTCCATCAATCGGGATCAGAAACGGCAATCCGGAAATGTTGGCGAGTTCATCTGTTTTCACGTACGCTAAACTCATATACCCTTTTTCATTCTTAACGATCTCCCCGCCAAGCAAATGCAACGCCTCCGCATCGTAGCTGTAAGGTTTAAGCGACTCCAACGGCTTATAGGCATCTGCAAATATTCCGCTCCTGAATCCTGCATCCTTGGCCGTACTTTCCAGATGACGGCGCAATAATGCAAAATCATATTCCTGAATGATACGGGCGCGCTCATCGCTTTTTGCATGGCTTAATGCAATGTTGGAAATGCTAAAACTTCCGGGAGAACGTTGATTGAGTGTCTCTGCATGTAGAAGCAGGGACTCAACACTTTTACCTTGGATAATAACGGGGATCCGATCTGATCCCAATGTCTCTTCAAAAAGCTTTTCAGCTGCCAAAAGGGGGCGATTTTGATAATCCAAATGGCGGAAATTGGAATCAAACGAGAGATAAGAAAAAGAGGCTGTTACCAAAACAATCGAGAGGAGAGTAAAAACGAAGGGGGGGATCGTCTGCCATTGAAGGAGTTTGTCCAAAATACGCCCATTTTTTGTCTCAGATTCCTCTCGAAAAAATTGCAGTTTCGGAAAGATAAATACAAAAATACAATACGAAATGGCCAAAGAGGCAAAGGTAAAGACGGCCAATTGCGAAATCAGAGGAAAATCGATGAAACTCAGCGATGCCAGCCCTGTTTCCGTCGCCGCAAATCCCCAAAAGACAGGCCAGTTAAACCGGTGTTTTTTGTAATCATCGTTTAAAAACAGCATAAAAAGATAATCTTCGGCAATGGTTGCAATCCCCGCCCCAAAAGCAATGACCAAGATGGAAACATCCGTAAATAGCATCTTGACCATGAGTATGGCCATCAGTCCTGAGAGGAATAAGGTGACAAGACTAAAAAGGAGCATCACCTTGTTTCGTAGCAAGAAAAAATAGACTCCGATTAAAATCAGGATCGTCAATACCGTAATCTTTTCAACGTCGTTCTGGATATAGGCGGAGTTTTCAACGCTGTAGAAATTGGGGCTGAAAACGACAATCTCATTTTTGTAAGAAGCTAGAGCCGCTTTTACTTCATGATACAGCTTACGCGATCCCTCCATATCCGAAACCGAGGGGCGGACGGAGGCTATAACGCAGTATCCGCGACCCGGCACGATCATCATTCCGTCTCTTTGCACTCCGGGCATAAAGGAGGGTTTAGTGAACAACCCAAGGGGATCGACGGTGTCCAGTGCGGTATAAGCACCGCTCATTTGCATACTCGCGGCCAAGGTTTCCAGTTTCTGTTTTACCTCGTCACGACTCAGGGCGGTATTGTTGAAATCCGACAGGTAGTACCAAGAATCGCCTAAATACTTTCTAGCGTGCAAAGGGATATCGGAAGCATCAAAATAAACACTTTCTACTTGAGTGAGCGTGGATAGTTTCTCTTTGATCGCATACGCTTTGTCTAAACTCTCGGGTTCAAATCCATGGATCAGCACCAGCAGTTTTTTGGAAGAGTCAAACTGGTTGTACAGTGACAAAGTCTGAGTGGCATTATCATCGGGAAGGGCTTTTGCGATATCTCCACTGAGGGGATATTTGAGAAAAAGATAAAAACCGATCCCGATCAGTGCCAGCGCAATGAGAAGGAATCGGATGCGTTCAAAGTGTTTCAATTTCAATAATATCCTGATTGGTGAAGTAAATGATCATCTTGTCTATTTCGTCCTGGCGCATGGTAATTTCCATCTTCAGAATTGCCCGCTTCGCTTGCGATTTCGGGGAGAGAAGATAGGTGGTTCCCTCTTTGGTGATATCGAAATAGTTTTTGAGTCCGGTAAAGTCTTTGTTGTGAATCGAGCGCATAAAACTAAAATACAAACTCATATCCATCCGTTTGGAGAGATCAATCACGTGCGTTTTTTTAGCTTCTACATCTTCGACGGTGAGGGTTTGCCCCGATTGTGTAAGCACTTTTTTTTCGGGTGACGTATAGCGGACGATGGTCACATCGTCCGTGATGACGATGGAGCCTTTGAAAAGGGTCGTTTTATCCAGCGCATAAATGTACCGTTTTTCGGTGAAATCCCCTTTAGCCCACACTGACCCGATTAGAAAAATCAGAAAAATTATTCCCCTCATTAGTGCCCTTTTCTTTTTTTCTCACACACGACCAAAGAGTGGCAAAAACCGACCTGATCGTGTATTTCACTGATAATTAATCCAGCTTTTACGATACAGCGCGTTAGCTCACCGAGATTAAACATTTTGCTTTTGCCATTCGCCATTGCGGTAAAATAAGGGGAGGTGTTGATCAGACAGTAGGCCGACGTTTCGTATTTTTGCCGATCCCACATCGGCTCTAAAATATAAATTTTACCCTCATCCTCGATAGTATCGGCAATTTTGGAGAGGATCATCACAATGTCCTCTTCCCCAAAACAATCCAAAAATTGGCTCATCCACGCTGCGTCGTATCCGGCAGGGAGAACCGTTGCCCCCTCGAGCATATCGGCGGCATAGGTATCGATACGCTCGCTAAGCCCCGCTTCCTCAATCGCTTCGGAAGCAACGTCCAGCTGCTGCGGTAAATCGACAATGGTGACATGGCATGCGGGGAGGAGTTTCGCACACATGAGTGAAAATCGTCCCGTATTTCCCCCGATATCGAGAAGATGCCGCCGTTCATCTTTCGCGATAATGGCCAAGGCAGCTTCAAAGGCCGAATCGGAGTAAAAATGGTCGAAATCAAACCACGCTTTTTTCGCTTTTGGCGGCAGAGACGTTAATCCCGGATAGATCGTTTCCCACTCTCCGAAAATTTTTAGACCTGCGGGGTGGCCGGTAGCAATCGCCGCTTCTAACTCATAAAGTCCCAGATAATTGACATAATGGTTGTAATCCATATTGATACGGGTCATGGGGTCATTGAGGAGAAAATAGCCGATTTTTGTGAGCGAAAACAGCTCTTCTTTTTTGCTTACTACCCCAGCACTGAAACCGGATTCGAGCAACACCGTAACCGCGTAGAGTGTCATGGAAAGTTTTTCGGCGATTGCTTCGGCACTCATTCCTGAGCGTTGCTCGTGGAGAGCTTTCAGGATGCCACTTTCTCTCAATACTCTGACGGATTGAAAGACGATGGGGGCGAAGGCTATTTTTTGCGCTTCATATTGTGCCTGGGCGGCAGACATACGGCTGACATCGAAAAAATGATCCATTAAATGCCTTTAAATTGTAGAAGATGTCGGTGTAATTTGGGAGAGTACAGCTGCCATTGCACTTCGCGGATTTTTCACAAAAATATTGCGGTCATCCCACACGTATCCCCCCAAAATCGATGAGACGGCCCGTTTGATTTTTTCAGGTTTTTCGGTAACGGTAAAAATACTTTGCAGTCTGCCATCATACCACGCACTGACGAACTCACGGAAAACATTAATCCCTTTCATCATATAGGCCGCATATTCGTTTTCCCAATCGACTGCTTCCCCTTTGAGCGTTCGATCAATCAGAAGAGCCGCACGGTTTCCCGATTCCAAGGCAAGGGTTACCCCCGATGAGAAAACAGGGTCTAAAAATTCGGTTGCATTTCCCGCCATGCAATAGTTCTTTCCAACCATTGATTTTACATTGGCACTGTAGCCCTCTATTTTTCCGACAGGGAGAATTTTTGTAGCATTTGCCAACCGCTCCGCAGCCCCCGGAGTCGATGTAATAATCATATCCCAAAAGGGTTCATTCTCCAATCCGAACGTGCTGAAATATTCTTCGCTGCAAACAACACCCACCGAGGTCACCCCATCTGAAAACGGAATCACCCAGATCCACGCATCGTTGTTCCCATGGACATAAATGTAGATGTACCCTTCCGTTTCATCCTTGGGACGAATATCCCCGGTAATGCGGGTAAATACGGCACTTCGTACCTTCAGATCACTCGGTTCATCCAATCCTAAAAGACGGGGAAATACACGACCGTATCCGGAAGCGTCGAGGGCGAATGAGGCTTTAAACCTTAGTGAATTTCCCTCTTTGTCCCGTCCCGTTGCGGTCGTTGTTTCCGGGTCAAAGGCGGTGATCTCCGTCTCTTCGTACAGCGTCGATCCAAAAGCAACCGCTTGCTTCAAAAGCAAATCGTCAAATTCTTCCCGTTTGACCTGATACGATGTCCCGTGTACCTGGCCGATGTTTTCGCTAAAGTTATAGGTTTCTCTCACTCCGTCCATTTCGAAACATGCACCCCGTTTAACCATAAAGCCGTGTTTATCGATCGTCTCTAGCATCCCGTTCATTTCCAGAAGCTCATTGCACCTCGGCAAAAGCGACTCTCCGATGACAAAGCGAGGAAAAGGAGTTTTCTCGACAACGTTGACGGTGTACCCTTTTTTGGCCAAAGAGGCTGCTGCTATCGATCCTGCCGGACCTCCTCCGATAATCAGAACATCTGATACAATCTCTTTGACATGCATGGATGCCCCTTTATCAAGATTTTTACTGGGCTTAGAGCTATTTTCGGTTCTGGTTGATAAAATCGGTGAGGGTTCGAATGGAGATAAAAATCTCTTTGGACTGGCCGACATTGTCGATTTTAATCCCATACTTATCGTCTAGAAAAATAACCAACTCGATGGCATCCACAGAGTCAAGCCCGAGCCCCTCATTAAACAACGGAGCGTCATCCTCAATCTCGTCTGCATTCATATCTTCGAGCTGAAGCGCTTCGATAAGTTGCTCTTTAATCAAACGATATTCAATCATATTTTTCTCCTATTCATAATTATTGTTATTTTGACATAAATTTTACCTTTTTATATCTTTTTAAGAGATAAAGGTAGATCACATGATTATTCCATCATTACGCTATAATTTACTTAAAAAAGGCTCATAACGATATGATTAAACAACGAGGTAGCGGCGCAGGATTGTATATAGTATACCTTTTTTTCCGTTTTTTCGGATATCCCGGATTACGTTTTATCCTCTTTTTTGTCGTTTTCTATTTCTCCCTGACAACCCCTGCCATCAAGCGGTACTTGCGTGAATACTATCTCCTTTGTACGGGGGAGTTTAATTTTCGTATTTACTATCGTCATCTTTTTAGCTATGCCCTTGTTTTTGCCGACCGTTTTTTAAGCAAAAAATTCTTAGCGCGCTATCATGTGAAGGTCCACAATGAGAGCTCTTTTTTTGTCGGCTTAGAGAAGGGGGGACTTTTTCTTTTTTCCCATGTCGGAGACTGGAGTATCTGCGAACGGGTTCTTTCGAAAAAAAACATTACCGTCAATATTGTGATGCAAGAAGTGATTAAAGAGAGTATCCGGGGATTTGCTGAATTTATTCAAGACAAACAAAACAATCCCCTCAAAATCATTGACCTCTCGGAGGGGTCGATTCCGGTGGCTATCCGTATCGCGAATGCTTTTAAAAAGGGGGAAATCGTCGCCATGATGGCCGATCGTTTGTTAACGCAGCAAGGGGGTGTTCCCGTCACTTTATTAGGTCGGCGGGTTATGATCAACAAAAATCCTTTTGAAGTCGGTTACAATCGCGATGTCCCCTTGATTCTCCTGTTGTCATTACGCGAACGTGATTACCATTACACGGTGAGCTATCACCGGCTTGCCCCTTACGATCGTACACTTCCTAAAGAGGAATCCATTGCCAAAGTCGCCCAAGAATACGCAGCGCTCTTAGAAAAAACAATCAAAGAGCATCCGGAACAGTGGTTTAATCATTATGATTTTTTTAATAACGGTGCGGCTGTTTAGCTGTTTTCCACTTTTTCTTTATTTTCCCGCATCTTCTCCCAAACGCGTTGCTTGTACGGCTGTGCCTCTTCCCCTTCCTGTGCCTCCATCGGCTCCAGGATCCGGATTTTTATCGTTACTGCTTTGACTTTTTGCCAAGAAAATATCCCCTTTGGAACCAAATGACGTGTTCCGGAAATGACCACAGGGACAATCGGAACGCCAGACTCTATGGCCAGTGAAAACACCCCTGTTTTAAAGGGGAGCAATCTCCCATCCACACTGCGCGATCCTTCCGGAAAAATCAGAACATTGCTCCCTCTTCGCAATTTTTGCAACAGTACGTGAAGAACATTGATCCCGATACCGTCGATTACCCCTAAAAGGGTGGAAATAGGGCGGACCAGCCCTATGAAAGGGGTTCTTTTATTGGTTATATGATAGAGATCGGTGATGTACCCGCCCAGGAGGGGATAATCGAGCCAGGATTCATGGCTCGCAACGAAGATATAGGGGCGATCGGAATGAAATTTCGGATCCATTTGAAGATCAATTTCTCCGACACCGGGAGCATATCGAAAAAATATCCGAAACACTCTGGCCGCAACACGTTGAAAGAGTATATGAGGTTTTGGGTCTCTCATGATCCGTTTCAAAAAATATCCGACAATGGCCGGGATAAGTCCGAGGAGAATCACACCGAGCAAAAGACCGTATCCCCTGAGATTACGAAACCCTTGGGCTGCTTGTGCGCGATAGGCGAATAACAGCTGCAATGCCATCGCTGTTCCAAAGAGGAGATACCATCCTGCAAAAGAATAGAGTGCCCACAAATAGGTGTCATCTTTAAGGACAAAATAGAGATGAAGCGAACTGTTAGCCCCTAACACCCCGATCCAAAACTGATGAGAAACGATAACATCACGCCGTTCCAAGCTCTCCAGCGGCCGCTTTTTGAACTTCTCTACCCATGCGATCAGGAGATAGTGTTTGGTGATAACCGAACCTATAAAATAGAGTAAAAAAAGGAGAGAAAGGAGTAGAGGATAAAGCTTCAGTGCCATAAAATCTTCCGAAATCCAAGCGCCGATCCCTAATACGCCTATAACCGCAGGAGAGATGAAGTTTTTACGTTCCTTGTGAGTAAAAAGCAAAAAACTTATCCATCCGAATCCGATGAAAATAAGGGAGAGACCGACGGTTGGTACCGAAAAATAGTAACAGGCAACCAGTATAAATGGGATATACAGGAGCGAAAAAATCATTATTTGGAGGAATGTTTTTCTAATTGCCCCACGATATCCCCTACGGTTCCGATAGACGAGCCCATATCTCGCTGAAAATGGAAGTCATACTCTTTTTCGAGTGCACATATCAAATCAAACATGTCCAGACTGTCGAGTTCCAAATCTTCCACCAACCGCTTTTCGCGTGTAATCTCCTCAGGATTTTTTTCAAACTGCTCTACAATAATCGCTTGAACTTTTTCAAATACATCATTATTCATTTTCAAAACCTTTAAAACTAAATTTTCTTCAATATGATCGAGGTGTTAATCCCCCCGAACGCAAAATTGTTGTTCATAACAGCGGTAACAGCGCTTTCGCGGTGGGTACGAATATAATCCAAAGGGGCGCATTCCGGATCGATCTTGGCAAGATTTTTATTGGCAGGCAAAAAAGAGTCGTTCAGTGCCATCAAAGAAACAATCGTTTCAAATGCCCCGCCGCCGCCGAACATATGCCCGGTATACCCTTTTATACTGCTAATCGGTGTCGTATTTCCAAAAACCTGATGGACCGCAATCGATTCGAAAATATCCCCTTTCGGAGTTGCCGTTGCATGGGCATTAATATACCCGATATCGGTTGAATTTAGCCGAGCGTCGCTCAGGGCATCACGCATCACCGATTCCATTCCCCGTTCTGAGGGGAGCGTTATATGGCTGCCGTCGCATCCGGTCGCATATCCTGCCACCTCGCCGAGAATGACGGCTCCCCGTGCTTTGGCATGTTCATACTCTTCGAGCACCAACGCCCCTGATCCTTCCGAAACGACCAAGCCGGAGCGTGCAATGTCAAACGGCCGTGACGCCTCTGTGGGATCATCGTTGTAGCCGATAGCGGTAGCGCCCATACTGTCGAAAATTCCTGCTTCGACATAATGCAGACCCTCTCCGCCGCCGACGAGCATCACATCGCTCATCCCGTATTTGATCGATTCATATCCGGCACCGATGGCCTGCGCTGAGGCGGTGCACGCTGAGCTCGTCGGTATGTTGCGTCCGATAATCCCAAACATTACCGCTAGGTTTGCTGAGACCGTATGGCTCATGAAGCGCAAAAATGCGGTGGCGTTTTGACGTCCGAATCCGCTGTTGTGGGAAACATCTTCTGCATATTCAAACAGCGTCTCCAACCCTCCCATCGCGGAACCAAACGAGATTCCGGTTCTGGAAGAGGAAATTTCAGAGGGGGTGAGGCCGCTTTGAGCAACGGCTCGTTTCAGCGAGAGGGCGCACATCATTGCCACCCGATCCATGGTACGACGGTACTGCCTTGGGATATCACTAAAATCATTTTCTTCCACGACTCCGGCTATCCTGGCGGATAAACCGTTGGCGCCCTCCCACTCGTGCATGGCTCTTACGCCGCTTTTCATCTGCTCAAAATTACGCCGCAACTCCGCCATAGTATCGCCGATAGGAGAATAAAAACCGACTCCTGTAATCACAACACGCCGCATTATCGTACCATCCCGCCGGAAATATTGATCACTTCTGCCGTAACATACGACGCCTTATCTGCGAGGAAAAAAATCACCTCGGCCACTTCGTCCGGGTTTCCGAATCGCTTCATCGGAATCAGTTTCTCAAAATCTTTTTCATTAAAACCTGCCGTCATCTCCGAGTGGATAAATCCCGGGACGACACAGTTGGCACGAATTTTATATCGTGCGACTTCAAGGGCGAGGGATTTTGTCATCGCAATCATCCCCCCTTTGGATGCCGCATAGTTTGCCTGTCCAACGTTTCCGACGACTCCGGCAACCGAGGCGACATTGATAATCGCGCCGCTTTTTTGTTTTTGCATAGCCGGAAGGAGTGCTTTGGTCACATAATAGGTACCCGTGAGATTGGTTTGAATCACCTCATCCCAGTCGCTGTCTTCAATCCAAAAAAAGAGCTTGTCTATTGTTTTACCCGCATTGTTTACCAGTACATCGACCGTTATTCCTTCTAATGCACTGCGGACATTCACGGCCGATGCAATATCAAAACCCACACTCTGCGCATTTCCCAGTTCTTCCACGAGCGCATCGGCTTTGGCTTTATTGCTGTGATAATGGATGTACACGAAATAACCGTTAGCGGAGAACAGACGTACGGTAGCTTCACCGATTGCCCCGGTAGCTCCCGTTACGAGAACGGTTTTCATACAAGTTCTCCGCGAAGCAGAAGTTCTCTTATTTTGGCAATGTCCCCATCAAGTCTCCGATCTTCGATCAAAGGAGCCGAAATAGTACGAATTTTCCGGTGCAGCGCTTGAGCAAACGGAGAGAATTTTTCAACCCCTCGAATATCAATCGCCTGCGCTATCCCCAACATCGCAATGGCAAGCATAGAAGAAAAATCGACGATTCCCTCTTTGAATCCCAAGGCACTGGTTGTCCCCATACTCACCTTGTCTTGATTCATCGATTCAGTTGAGCGCGAAAAGACACTAGCGGGGAGCATGCGCATCATAACATCGGCACTAAGAGAACTGAGAGTAATTTGCATCGCTTTAAACCCGTGATAATACGGTTCACTGGAGAGCTTTAAATTTTCACCCAAACCGCGATTAAATTTATCATCAACGAGGAGAGCAAATTGTTTATCCAACAAATCTGCCATATTGGCCAAACAAATTTTCAATGTGTCCGCCGCATGGGCCATATAGCCACCGTAAAAATTACAGCCGGTATAGATAATTTGCTCCTCACAGTTAATCAACGGATTATCGCTTACCGAGTTGATCTCGGTCTCCACCCATTTTTTGGCTTGCGCGAGGTTATCCCACGCGACACCCAAAATCTGAGGAATGCAGCGGATGGAATAGCGGTCTTGGATGTTATGGTGCTTCGAATCAAAAAAGCTCTTGTAGCGTGTCAGACGATCATGTACCAGCGTTGCCCCCTCCAGTTTTTCTCTCAGGTTCGAGGCACATTTGATCTGCCCTTCAAAAGGTTTCACCTGATGAACAAACGGTTCCAGAGCTGTCGTATCGGCTTCCATCGCTTCAAACAATCCGGCCGAAAAGCTTTCCAATCCCATAAGCAAGCGTTCAAAATTTTCAATTTGAGCTACCAAAATCCCCGTCATAACCGACGTTCCGTTCATAATCGCCAATGCTTCTTTTGGTTTAAACGTGTAGGGCTCAAGTCCGCACTCATGCAATACCTCCGCAGAGGGGCGGATCTGGGAGCGATAAATGACTTCTCTCTCCCCTGAAAGTGCTGCCGCAATGTAGGATAACGGGGTCAAATCTCCGCTGGCACCCACCGACCCTTTGGCAGGAATCGCGGGGAGAATACCCAGTTCGAGAAATTTTAGCATCGCCTCTAAGAGTTCGATGCTCACCCCGGAGTACCCTTTGGAGATACTGATCAGACGGACCAAAACGATGTTGAAAATTTCTTTTTCAGAGAGGATGTCACCGACGCCGCATCCGTGAAAACGGTATAGGTTTACCTGTAACGTTTGTGCATCTTCATACACAAGATAATTTTTCCCCGAATCGCCGTATCCGGTCGTGACACCGTAAATCGGATGACCGTCGCTAATCTCTTTTAACAGAAGTTTTTCCGCCGCCGCAATTTTATCTCTAAAAAGTCTGCTCGTATCGAGCTTTATTTCTGACGCATTGGCAACATTCTCGAAAGGTATGAATTGATCATTAATAGTTACTGTCATATTATTTTAGTATTCCTTTTAGTAAAAATATCCGTGAAAGAACGAGTTTTGTGTGCAAGATGACCATGAAAAAATTGTCTTTTAATTTGTGAAAATGGGTCACACGGGACTCATCGTACACCGTCTTTACCATCACTTCAAAAATAGTACCGCCACTCCACAAAAATCGGACGATATTTTCGGTTTCAAACTCATATCGAATGGCAGAAGAGGGATAGAGTAAGCACTCTACCGGATACAGGCGAAACCCTGTCTGTGTATCCGATACCCATATTCCGGTCTCTACCCATACCCAAAAATTTCCTAGACGTCGTCCGATGGAGGAAGATGTAGGGGGATTGCAGGTTTCAAAATCACGTACACCGATAATCAGCATGTTCGTATTTTTCTCTTTTTCAAAAAGATCTAAAAACCGCGGGATATCATCTGCAAAATGTTGTCCGTCTCCGTCCATCGTCAGACAATACTCAAACCCTAACTCTTTTGCCCGTTTCGCACCTGTGCGAAGGGCAACTCCTTTGCCTTGATTTACGGGATGGCGGACGATAAATCGAGACGGATCGGTTTCCAAAAGTGTTTCCACCAAAATATCCGAACCATCATCGATGATGATGATCGGAAGAGCGAATGTCCCAGCTTCGTGCACAACGTGCGCAATGGTTTTTGGATTGTTGTATACGGGTATAAGAATACAAAGTTTATCGAACGTCAAGATTTATCTCGCTGCATAGGTGCTCCTGTTTTATCCATCGGGCCTTAACTCCGAGAGGGCGTTTCTCCAAACGTATGACTACTTGATCCAGCGGCTTCAAGGGTCCCATGAATTTTGATCGGCTGATTCCGTTCACCTGCAAGCCAAAAATCTCCGCCACAATATCAACCTGCAAAAATGCAGGTAAAAGGGGATTTCCCTCAAAGTGAGCTTTAAAAATCGGATGGGTTTCATCGGCCAAAAGGATAAGGGCCTGAGACTCTTCTTGATTTATAATAGTATAAAGTTGTTGGGTTAATAGACTCATCCCTGGGAACGACCATTCTCATAATTAACTGTGAATAACGGTAAAGTATACAATATTCTACCCCAATTTTCAACAGCTTTATACAAAATTCTACCCCTTTTTTTCTATTTTTTACGGAATAAGTGTCAATTCTATCAATGCTATTCACAAGAGTGGTTATAATTTTACTTATGATAACAAGAAATTTTTTAACGTTTGATATTGAAGAGTGGTTCCATGCTAATTACGAGGGTATCGATTCCTCTTTATATGATGGTCGTGTAACCAATTTGGAAGCGAATGTCGATCGTCTTATTGCAATTTGTGATGCTTTTCGTGTGAAATCTACCTGTTTCATTTTGGGTGACGTTGCCCGAGATAAACCTCATGTTGTTCAAAAACTTTTTGCCGCAGGGCATGAAATCGCCTCACACGGAAGTTCCCACAAACTTATTTATCCGATGACACCGGATGAGTTTCATGCAGATATCCAAGTATCCTCGGATGTACTGGAGCAGATCATCGGTGAAAAGGTTGTGGGCTTTCGCGCCCCCTCGTGGTCTGTGAAATCCGATACACTCCCCTGGTTTTATGAAATTCTGGCACACGAAGGATTCTTATACTCTTCTTCCGTGTATCCGGCAAAAAACACCCTCTTCGGCATTCCGGATTTTCCGGATACTTCCCACTATCCCACCTCTTTGCCTATTTTAGAAATACCTCAAAGCGTTATGAACCTTTTTGGAAACCGTGTGGGGTATGCGGGAGGGGGATATTTGCGATTTTTTCCGACGTGGCTGATAAAACGGGTAATGAGAGCAAAAAATAACGAGGACAAAAGTGTTTTTATCTACTTGCACCCCAGAGAAATTGATATTCATCAGCCACGATTAAAACTCGGGTTGATGGATGGTTATTTCCATTATCAGGGGATTTTTGGATGCGAGGAAAAATTGGTGTCGCTCCTGGAGGAATTTTCTTCCAGTTTTGATCGAATGGATACGTATGCCAAAAAAGTCTCCGCAGGAGAGATTTTAGTGTAACACTTTTACTCGGTGATAGCGAAGAGTTAACAGTGCAAATACCCCTCCGAGTATCAATCCCCCCACGACATCGAGAAATACATGCTGTTTAATCGCCATTGTCGAATAAATAATCCCTAAACACCAAAGTCCGTTCAGCCACAGCAGCGATGGATGCGCATGCATGTGTTTCAATTCACGATCGAACCAAAAGAGGGAAAAAAATGCGGTTGCTACGTGCAAAGAGGGAAAAGCATTGCCGGCAGTATCGATCGTTTTTAACATAGAAAACTCAGGATAATGACTCCAGTTGATGCCGTTTTGGGGTATCGAAGTCGGGAAAACGAGATAAATGAGGATACCCGCAGCGCACACGGACCCTATATAGGCCCCATAATAAAGCAACTCTTTTTTAGTTTTCATCAGTGCCGGTACCAATGAGACATATACCCATAATGAGAGATAAAGAGAGAGAAAATAGGGTTGAAATCCGATTTTAGTATCGACAACGGTGAACGGCATTTGGGTAATTAAAAAAAAAGGATTTTCAAGTAGGTAAAGATAGAGGGAAAAAAAGATAGCCATAAATGTCATTGTTCCGATGGCTTTCAAACACCAGTGCCCCCATAATCGCATCACTGCATTTTTGGAAAAGGATACGCCATCGTCACAATCACGGTTCCCGCACATCTTCATATCACTCCATCTTTTTAATGTTACTATCTTTTGAGTTAGTTGGATTGTATCATATATCTGGAGAGTTGGAGACGGCGATTTTAAGTTCATTTGAGGCCTCCGTACTTCTTACGGAGGAAAGAGGGCTAGCTAGAGGGGGTATCGACGGCAGTGAAGAAGGTGTTGCTTTTCGTCGTAGCGCGCGGGATCGGCTGAGAAAGTGCTGATTCGTCTTTCTCTCCGGTTCGGATCCGTTCGACTTCGAGTACCGGGGTGACCCACATTTTGCCTGCACCATGTCCCAAATCCTGAGTATGTGATCGGATGCATTCCATCGCGGTGGTTTTGTGTTTGTCATCGGAGATGACGATAATCAACATGACTTTCGGATACAAATCGGGTGCATTGTTTTTTTCGGCGATTCCGAGTGAACCTTTCCCGATAACGTCCGTTACCGTTACCCCTTCGATCTCATTTTCGAAGAGTTCACGAAGAACATCATTTAAGCAATGACGGTTAAATACAGCAGTAATCTGGACCATTTTGGACCCCTTTAAGTGGTTTCTTGATGTGTCATTATAAGTTGAATTTGAGTGAGGATTCACACCTGTGCTGCTCATAAAATAATCAACTCTCTGTAATCGTCATGCATAGAATATTCTAGAATGTATGTGCTACAAAATTGTCTTACTCGTACAAGAACAGCTCTTGCAATGGGGAGGGAATATAATCCATTTACAGGAGCTAGTTATGGCACGTGACACATTGATCGGCGGAGCATTATGGGAAGAGTATTCAACTGAAGTACAACGACGGATGAATGATCCGATCAATATGGGTGAGATTACTCAAGAAGAGGCAGATGCAGCCGATAAAAAGCTGATTATTGCCGATTTCGGTGCAGAGAGCTGTGGAGATGCGGTACGTTTGTACTGGATGATTGATCCTAAAAATGATGTGATCGTTAAAAGCCGATTTAAAAGTTTCGGATGCGGTACGGCGATCGCGAGTTCAGACATGATGGCAGAACTCTGTATGGAAAAAACGGTCGATGAAGCACTCAAAATTACCAACATCGATGTTGAAAAAGCGCTTCGCGACGAGGAAGATATCCCCGCTGTTCCGGGGCAAAAAATGCACTGTTCGGTTATGGCGTATGACGTTATTAAAAAAGCGGCATCGATCTACAAAGGGGTCGATATGTCCGAATTCGAGACCGAATTTATCGTGTGTGAATGTGCCCGTGTGAGTCTCGATACCCTCAAAGAGGTGATTCGTCTGAACAAACTTGAAACTATCGAGCAAATTACCGACTACACCAAAGCAGGCGGATTCTGTAAATCATGTATCAAACCGGGCGGACATGAGAAAAAAGATGTTTACCTCGTCGATATGTTAGCTGAAATCACGGCTGAACTACAAAAAGAGGCAATCAGCAAAAAAATCAAAGAGGCCAAAGGGGACGGAAACTTTAACGCGATGAGTTTGGTACAAAAACTCCGCAGTATCGAATCGATCCTCGAAGAGTACATCCGCCCGACACTCAAAGCCGATAATGGTGATGTCGAAGTGATTGACCTCAAAGAAGTTGAAGACGGATATGAACTCTACATCCAGTACAAAGGTGAGTGTATGAGCTGTTCGATGAACACAACGACAACCCTTGCTGGGATGCAGGATATGCTGAACTTTAAACTTAAAACAAACCTACGAGTAATGGTGGTCTAATGTCACGAGCAACGAAAGAAGGTACATTTGAGTATCTCAAAAAATTTGGTAACTATTCAAAAGATTTTTACCGTTTTAACGGAGAACTCTTTTTCCCTTCACTCGGGATCGGAACCTATAAACCGGAGCCGTATAAAGAAGATAATTATATTATCAACTTTGCCGAAGCGATCAAAATGGCGCTTCGGCGGGGGATCAACCTGATTGATACGGCAATCAACTACCGATACCAAATCTCTGAGCGCGAGATAGCTGAAGCATTGAATGATATGTTCGCAGAGGGAGAGATTACACGTCAAGAGGTGATTATCGCCTCCAAAGCGGGATTTATCCCCCTCGATTTTCCGTTCCCCGATAATCCTTATGGATGGATACAAGAGAATATTCTCAATGCCGGATTAGCGAGTAAAGAGGAGATCGTTATCGATCAGCATTGTATGGCACCTGCATATTTGCGCTGGAGCTGTGAGCAGTCGTTGCGTAATATGGAGTTGGAGACGATCGATATCTTCTATCTTCATAATCCAGAAACACAGCTCGGTTATGTTGATCAAGAGACATTTTATGTACGTGTCGAAGCGGCATTGAGAGAGTTCGAAGCGTTAAGAGCAGAGGGGAAAATCGTCTCGTACGGGATAGCGGCATGGAACGGATTTTTATACGAAGCGGATCATACCGAATATATATCGCTCTCAAAGGTAGTTGAGATAGCTCGTAATGTGGGTGGAGAAGGTCATGGTTTTAAATACATCCAAAGCCCGTTCAACCTCGCAAAACCGCATGCCTACGGCTATTCAAATCAGCAATGTGAAGATGGGCTGTTTTATCCGATGATGCATGCGTGTGCACGCTATGGTTTGACTTATATCGGTTCCTCTGCGCTATTGCAGAAAAATCTCTTTAAACGTCCTTTTACGGCCAATGTTGGGGAACTACTCCAAACGGATGAGTTAAATGATGTAGCGAGTGCCTTGCAATTTGCACGTTCAGCCGGGGGGATTAGTGCGATCTTCGGTGCGGTTGATCCCGCTCATGTGATGGATAACGCTGTTTTGGGATATTTGCCTGAAGCCTCTGCTGATGCGGTTAATAGACTGATGAAGGGTGCCTATGCTGTATGATGTGATCGTCGTCGGCAGCGGGATATCGGGATTGTATGCAGCGCTCTATGCCCGACGTGCAGGATTGAATGTCGCCCTTGTCTGTAAAAGTAATCCTCTCCGCTCCAATTCTGCCGTAGCCTCCGGTGGGATCAATGCCGTACTCAAAACAACGCGCCACGATTCTGTTCGTGAGCATATCGCCGACACCCTCAAAGGTGCTGATAAACTGGGACGTTTTTCGACGATCAGTGCGATGGTGACCGGTGCCGAAGAGATCATCCGTGAACTCCAAGGGATGGGGGTAAGCTTTGATTTCAATGAAGAGGGGAATGTCGCACAGCGCCCTTTCGGGGGGACAAAGGCCAAACGTACCTGTTATATTGCCGATAAAACGGGAGCGGCCATTACCCAGACTCTGCTGCTTCAGTGTCGCCGTGAGGGGGTGAAGATATTTTCGAGCCATCTGATGCTCTCCATCGCTACCTTTAAAGATCAGCTTTCAGGTATTACGCTGTTACGCCGGCGTGATTCGCAAGTGATTGCCTTTGCGTGTAAATCGCTCGTTTTAGCGGGGGGCGGGTTTGCAGGAATTTATCGGGGGCATTCGACCAATTCCCAAGAATCAAGCGGGGATCTGATCGCGATTGCTTTGCGAGCGAAGATGCGTTTAGCCAATATGGAGTTTGTGCAGTTCCATCCGACAACGCTCCTAAACAGCGGTACCTTGATCAGCGAAGCGGCGCGGGGTGAGGGGGCGATAATCGTCGATGAAAAGGGAGAACGTTTTACCGATGAGCTTCAAACGCGCGATAAACTTTCCCGTGCAATCGCCAAACACCAGATGGAAGGGCACAGCGTCTATCTTGATTTTCGCCATTTAGGGGAAGAACTGATTGATAAAAAACTTCCATCGGCGCGTAAACATGCTCTTAACGGTGCGGGAATCGATATTCTTACCGAGCTTCTCCCTATTACCCCATCTGCTCATTACACAATGGGGGGAATTTGGTCACGCAGTGATACTTCGACCGATATCCCCAACATCTTTGTCTGCGGTGAATGTGCGTATAGCGGTGTTCACGGGGCAAATAGGCTGGGAGGCAACAGTCTGCTTGAAGCGGCCTATTTTGGCCGGCTTGCCGGTATCGAAGCGGGGCGTTCAGCGAAAAAAAGTGAGTTTCATCCGATCGATTATGCGCTGGTGGATAAAGAGTCTCGCTACGTTGAGATGATTTTGGAAGGGGAAAACCGTTTTAACATCAATACGATGCGTCGGAACCTGGGGAATAATCTTTACAAAAATGCAGGGATTTTTCGCACTCACGATTCACTTGCCTCCGCTCTTGAATATGTCCACTATTTGATGAAAATGTCATCAGGGCTGTGTTGTGTGAACAAAGAGCGCAGTGATAACGTCGAGCTCCTCTCGATTATCGAATTTCGCAACGCGCTCACACTCAGCGAGGCGATGCTGATGTCGGCATTGGCGCGTGAAGAGAGCCGAGGGGTACATTATCGGGATGATTTTCCGGAGCGTGATGATCGTAATTATGAAGTCAATACGATCATCCGCCGTCTTGCAGGGACATTTTTACGTATTACTTTTGAAGGTCATCTCTCATCGGACTGGTGGCATCGGATACGGCAGTTTTTTCATGCACAATAGTGTGATGAATTTATAATATTATTAAATATAAAGGTAGATATTATGGCAAAAGTTATGTTGCGTTATGACAGTAAAGGGGCAATCTCTTTTTATGTTGCTAAAAAAGATATGGAAGAGACGATTCTCAGTTCGGAATTTGACACCGATGAAAAATGGGGCGGTGAGGTAAAACTCAGCAACGGTGAGGTCTGGTTTATTGAGCCGGGTGCTAAAAAATTCCCTGCTGAAGTGATGGCAAAACGGCTAGACGACTAGTATTTACCATCCCCGTTCTTTTTGTGAACGGGTGTTTTTTTCTTTTTCTTATTAAACTTTCCTAAAAATTCTCATTTGGTAAACTTTTTCCTTTAATTGGCTGAATTTTACAAGACATTTTCGTCTCTGTATCTTATTATTAGTCCTAGTTAAAGGATTGTATGTATGAATATTAGTTGCCACCAAAGCCCTTTTATCGATTCGATCTATCACATTCCAACTTACCAATATAATAATGAGCAAGATTTTCAATTTATCGGTGCCACCTCGGTTCATGAACATATAATTCTCAACGATCATTGTGCGGTAATCACCTTTGAATTGGACGGTAAAACGTATGAGTTCGATGGTGATGTTGTGTGCGGAAAATTTACCCATGCCCCTAAAATAAAAATCGTTTTTAAAAATACGTGCCAAAAACTCACCATTATCCGCCTCAGTTCATGCGGGATGTTTCAACTCACCGATACGCCGATGGTTTCCATGGTAAATCATATTGCTCCAGGATCACTTATTCCTATCCATGTGGATGCCGATAAAAGAGTGGAAAAATACATTGAATCACTCGATGAAATGATGAACATAAAACCCCATTCCCCTTCGTACAGACTCACACGGGATATTATCCGATACGTCAATGCGAATTTTGCACATCTACCGACAAATGCGACCAAAGTCGTCGCAGAATATTTTGGAATTTCTGAGAGTTCATTACGCCGCTATTTTAAAAAATACCTCGGGATCAACCTCTCGACCTACATTATTACCATCAAACGTAAAAAGATGATTCAGGCTCTGTATGAAAACAATTATGACTCTTTGAGTGTCCGTGAAAACGGCTATTATGACCAGTCCCATTTTCTCAATGATTTTAAACGGCTTTATGGCGTACCGCTCAAGCAATATTTTAATGATATTCAACTCCTGAAAAATCAAGCCCCCGATCTCATGCACTTTTTGTATCACTGCAATATTGAAAGTGCCATTTAGAGAATCGATGATGATTTCAGAAACATTGGCAGTAACCCATGCTACAGCGATCGGAGAACTCATCCGAGATGAACATCATGTGCATACTTTTGATACGAATGCCACGTTAAAAGAGGTATTCGAACATTTTACGCAATACGCTACCGATACGGTCATTATTGTCGAGAAAGCACTTACCATCGGTATTCTAACGCTGAAAGATATGATAAGAGCTTTGCACGATTGTGACAATCTCACACGTCCCGTCAAAGAGTTTATGACGGCTCCTTTGCAGACATTTCACTTTACCATGAGCATCGCTGAAGTCCTCGATGCAATGACTCATGCAGCGTTTGATAAAATCGTAGTGACAAAGCCCGAAGGGGTGGTCGGTGTCATGGATCGACGCCATCTGCTCTCAATGTGTTACAACCAGTTGACCCCATTGATCAAACACGAATACCATATGCTCCATTCTCTCATGGGATTGGTTGAAGAGGGGGAACAGGGGCTGTTGAAAATGGCAACCACCGACACGCTAACAGGGATCGGAAACCGACGCTTGCTTGAAGAGGTATTTCAAGCGCACCAGCAAGTTGATGAACATTATGGAGTTACCATGTTTTTGGTGATGCTTGATATTGACGATTTTAAAATTATTAACGACACCTACGGCCATATTATCGGCGATTCGGTCCTCAAAGAATTAACGGCATTGGTGAGCCGTTCCATCCGAAAATCCGATCTCTTCATACGGTGGGGCGGAGAAGAGTTTGCAATTCTTTTGCGTTACTCTGATCCCGTAGAGGCCGTGAAAGTGGCTGACCAAATTCGTATCCGTATTGCGCGGCATACGTTTAAAACGGTTTCACATCTGACGTGCAGTTTGGGATTAACTTTGATAAAACCGCACGATAACCTGGAAGAGGTGATCGAACGTGCGGACAGAGGACTCTATCGTGCTAAAGCAGAGGGGAAAAACAGCGTACGGATCGGGAACCCTTAGAGTTCGATTCCGTACTGTTTGATTTTATACCCGATCTGCCGTGCACTCATTCCCAGAGTGCGTGCCGCTTTGGTCTGGATTCCGTGAGAATCCACCAATGCTTGAATGATCGATTCTTTTTCCAATTCCTGGAGGCTTTTTCGTGTGACCGGTCCATTGGAAGCGGGAATAGAGTGCGAATCAGGTATGGCATAACTGTTCACAGGCGGTGTTGGGATAGCTGGAATCTCAGGTTGCTGCATGTAGAGCTTTTGATAATTAAACGGCAATACATGGCTCAGCATCTCCGGTTGGATCTCTCCATCCGGACAGATCAGGACGATACGCTCCATCGTATTTTGAAGTTCTCGGATATTCCCCGGCCACGGATAACCGAGCAGCAACTCCATTGCCCCTTTGGTAAAGTGCATGGTTTTGCGGTGCTCTTTCATGAATCGGTGGAGATAGTGCTCGATGAGCAGTTTCACATCTTCGTACCGTTCCCGAAGCGGAGGCAGGTTAATCGGGATAACGTTGAGGCGGTAGAAAAGATCTTCCCGAAACTCTCCTTTGCGTACCATCTCCTCTAAATTACGGTTGGTTGCGGCAACGAGTCGGACATTGGTTTTGATCGTTTTGTTTCCGCCGACCCGCTCAAACTCCTGCTCTTGCAAAATCCGTAACAATTTTACTTGCAGGGATGGGGTAATATCTCCGATCTCATCGAGAAACAGTGTTCCGCCATCCGCGAGTTCAAAGCGACCTTTTCGCATTTCACGTGCATCAGTGAATGCCCCTTTTTCGTGTCCGAAAAGCTCCGATTCGAGGAGGGTTTCACTGATTGCGGCGCAGTTGAGTTTGATAAAGGGGCCGTTTTGGCGGCGGCTGAGGTTATGGACGGCCGTTGCAATCAACTCTTTCCCTGTCCCCGTTTCTCCGCGAATCAAAATCGTCGCATCGGTCGGGGCAACGGTATTGATCATACCGAAAACCTGCTGCATACGGGTAGAACGTCCGACGATGTTTTCAAATTTGTAATCTTTTTGCATCTCTTCTTTATAGTAGGTTTTCAGTTCACTCAAGGACTCTTTCTCTTGTTTGATCGTCTGCTGAGCTTTGAGGGATCCGACGAAAAGTGATCCGACGATAGTGAGCATACGGACGATCTCATCAAAATTAAGGGGGCTGTTTTTACCAATATTGGCGGAAATGACGCCGATAACCTCTTCGTCTTGGAGGAGCGGTACCGCGACGTAGGAGACCATCTGGGTCGAAATATTTCCCATTTTATTGAGATAGTTGATGTTGTTATGAATATTTTCAATGACGATCGGCTCTTTGCTTTTGGCGGCGAGTCCGGTAGCCCCTTCGCCGAAACGGTACGTTGCCACTTTTTTCTGATACGGCTCCAAATCAATGGATACCAATAACTCCAGCTCATTGGCATCCTCTTTTTTACGAAACAGGGCGCACCGTTCCAAATAGCCGTGCTGTTTCAGACGACGCATCGCCTTTTCGATACTCTCATTGATCTCGGTAGTGCTGGTAAGCATCACGGCGACTTCATAAAGGAGATTGATCTCTTTATAGGCGAAAGTCAATGCGCAGGTTTGGCACTCTTCGCGATTGGGGATGTTAGCATCGAACGTCATCATTTCAAAATCTTTTGTCTAAGTTGTAGGGTAATTGTAGTACATATAGCGACAAGGAACTGACATTCATGTGGATAAAAAATAGGCAATTTATAGAACTGTTTTTGCACTACATTCTCAAAATAATCCATTAAGGAGAGACTATGCAAATTACCGTTCATGGAACACCGACCCCTTTAGAGGGGAAAGAGATGACTATTTGGCGCGAAGCACCGGCCGCACGCGTCAGTAACCTCGACGGGAGCCAAAACGTCATCGGGATGATTGCCCCTACGGCGCAGTTGCTGATTGCCATCCCCTCATTGAAAACCGAAGTATGTTCTCTGGGAGCTAAAAAATTCAACGATCTCATCAAACAGTTCAAAAAACTCAAAACCGTGATGGTGACGACCGATGATCCGGAATTTGTGAACGATTTTGTTGCGCGTGAGGGGATCGACAGTGCGGAAATCGTTATCGATACCAACCGTGATTTTGCGAAAAAATTTGGATTGTTGATTACTGAGGGGAAACTCAAAGATCGTCTGGCCCGAGCCGTATTCGTCATCGACCAAGAGGGGATGATCAGCTATGTAGAAGTGGTACCTGAGATCACCGACGAAGTCGATTACGATAAATGTATCGAAGCGGTCGATAAAGCGGCCAACTTCAAGAAAAAAGGGCATGACCACGAAAACTGGATGGGCGTTTGAATTTAAAATAGATTGCTTTACATTCGCTCGCAGTAACGTCATTGCGAGCGAAGTGCGGCAGTCTATCTGTGTAAAAGGAGCTGACTATGGTTGAACAATACATTACATGGCTGAATGAACGAGGTTTCCATCCCGATGATCTCGAATATCGCGGATTTAACGGCAATACTCCGCTGCTGATGGCCGCGTTAGAGGGGAATGCGATGATGGTATCGCGCCTTATCGAAGCGGGTGGCGATTTGTATGCCGTAAATCATGATTATAACGGGGTCCTCTTTAACGCCTGTTATGCGGCATCACCGGAAGTCATCCGTCTTTTGGTGGAAGCGGGAGCCGATATCAACGATACGAACGAAGAGGGGACCACGGCGCTGATGTATGCGGCATCGGCTTCGCGCCTGGAGTGTGTCAAAATGCTCCTTAGTCTCGGTGCGGATGCGAAACTTCATAATGAAGACGGCTTTAGTGCGATAGAACTGACCAGCAACCGCGACGTGTTTTTGCAGCTTCGCAGTGCGTGAACAAACCCTTCTGACCCGTGAGTGGGTTGCTGCTAAACAATCTTTTTTGGATTGGGAGTCGCAACCTGCCTCCTTTAAACAGTATCCTCCCTTTTGCTATCGTGTAGCTTTGAACGATCATCCATCGCTAAAGTGGCTTGCACAGACACGATGTATTACTGATGAACACACGATTGCGCAAAGACCTTATCGCCGTCTCAATGTCCCCTCAGCAGGAAATCTTCATCCGATCGAAATCTATATACAGAT
Organism: Sulfuricurvum sp.; assembly: GCF_049587615.1. Taxonomy (GTDB): domain Bacteria; phylum Campylobacterota; class Campylobacteria; order Campylobacterales; family Sulfurimonadaceae; genus Sulfuricurvum. Next base: position 52,346 of record NZ_JBAVEF010000057.1, on the reverse strand, counting down.
CCGCAATGTCACAGGATTGCTCAGCGGGATTTATCATCTCGATGTTGTGCATGAAGAACTGGTGATGATTCGAGAGATTGCAGGGGAGGGGATAGAACCTTACGTCGGGATGGAGAAGCGCTTTAGCGGAGTGATCGCAATACTGACACTGGTGCCGTTTCGATCCTCCTGGAAATACGCTTTGCGCGCGTGGCGTTATCTCTATCTCGATCTGGGACATCAAATTCATGCTCTTTGTACTTCGGTACGACATTTTGGGTTCTCTTTGACAAAAATGTCCGTAAACGAACGATTGAGTACGATATTGGGGATGGGAGAGGATGAGGTGATCGGGGCGGTTTACGGTGTGGGAGAGATGGGTGAACGGAGTGTTAAAGCACTGAACTCGCCTCTTATGCGTGTACAGCCGACCGATTATACGGAGACGATAGACGCACTGATGGGAGCTGTGAAAACGGCGGCTGTTTATACCGAAATTCCAGAAACTCTCTTCTACGAAGATTTTCTCTCCATTAACCGATCACGCCGAAGCGCACGAGAGTTTTATCCGAATGGTATGAGTGATACGGTTATGCGAGAACTCATGTCGATACCCGTTCCCGATTCTTTGGAAATTCTACCTTTTATCTTTCAGGCACACGCTATGCAACCGGGTTTGTATCGTAACGGGGAATGTGCCGTGAGGGGAAATTTTAATTCTGAAATAGTCCATCTGCTTTTAGATCAGCGTTTTATTTCAGGATCAAATATGGTAGTATTAATCCATGCAGAGCATTTTAGCGCAGAGACTCATATCGAAGCGGGAATTTATGCGCAGGAGCTCTATAGGACGTGTGAACATCACAATGCGATCTGCAGCGGAATCGGAGCTTTTTATGATGAAGAAGCTTCACGCTGGTCGAATAAGCCACTACTTTATGCAGTAGCAATAGGGGGAAAAGTATGATTATCGGAGTACCAAAAGAGATTAAAACAGACGAGTTTCGTGTCGGTATGACCCCATCCGGGGTGATGGAACTGATTAAAGCCGGGCACAGTGTACTGATCGAGCAGGGGGCCGGTTTGGGAAGCGGATTTGAGGATTCGCTCTATGTCAATGCGGGAGGGGTGATGCTGGAGAGCGCGGAGGATGTGTATGCGGGTGCCGATATGATCCTCAAGGTCAAAGAGCCGATAGAGGTCGAATACGCTCGCCTGCGTGAGGGGCAAATCCTCTTTACCTACCTTCATCTTGCAGCGGATAAGCGGCTTACCGAAGTGCTGTGTGCAAAAAAAATCACGGCGTTCGCGTATGAGACCCTTCGGGTAGGGCGGCGGTTGCCGCTGTTAGAGCCTATGAGCGAGATTGCCGGACGGATGGCGACACTTTTCGGAGCGGTTCATTTGGGACGTTACTTTGGGGGAAGCGGACGACTTTTGGGCGGTGCCGTCGGGGTAGAGCGTAACCGTGTTTTGGTGTTGGGGGCAGGGGTCGCCGGCAAATCGGCGGCCGATGCGGCGGCAGGTTTGGGTGCTGAGGTGGTCATGATGGATATCAATACCGAACGGCTCACGTATCTGCGTGATGTGATGGCACCCAATGTGACGATGCTCTACTCCACACATGATTCGATATTGGAGTGTATTAAAACGGCTGATTTGATTATCGGGACGGTACTCTTACCGGGAGCGAAAGCCCCTAAACTGATTACTCACGATATGTTGAGCCTGATGAAAAAAGGGAGTGTTTTGGTCGATGTCTCGATCGATCAGGGGGGATGTTTTGAGACCTCTCATACGACAACCCATTCGCATCCGACTTACGAAGTGGACGGCATCGTTCACTACTGTGTCGCCAATATGCCGGGGATGTATCCGCGTACCTCGACGGTTGCACTCACGAATGCAACGCTCCCCTATGCGATTAAAATTGCTTCCACACCGCTTCCTGCACTCTTAAAAGATGAGCTTTATGTATGTGCGTTAAATACGTATGACGGTGATGTAACCAACGAGGCGGTAGCTGACGCTCACGCAATGCCCTACAAAGGAATAATGCTATGAGTGAAATAGATAAAGCCCACGAGATATTGGCAATCTACCGTTTTTACAAAATGGACGGTAAACTCTACCATTACGATGAGGATGACCGACTCGATGAGCTGTTCGATGCGGTGGTTCATGCGATCAACGATTGCGGTATCCTCAAACCCCTCTTGCCGCGCGAAGAGTTTGTCGTTCCGTGTCGGGGAATATTGAACCAAGAGCGTGCATGGCTTCAGCGGTTTGAACATCAGGATACGAGGGCTTTTTTCCTCAGTGATATTTACGACTTTTTGAAGCTTTTTACGGGACGGACGAAGCTACGGGTGAATTAAAAATAAATTAACGTATAATAAAATTAAATAATATAGAATACGAATTGCATACACATTCCTATAAGTTTTTTTATGAACTGGGGATTAATTGATGGATCATCGCCTACTAAAGTACATGCAGTCGGTGCAGGAGTATGCAAAAGCACTGGATACGTTGTCAGAAAAATGGAATCTACTGACAATGTTGGGGAAAATGAGTAATACGGGGATGGACATGGTCGATACCCGTGCTGCTTTCGAAGCGCTTACTGCAGAGCTGTTGGAAAAACTCGGTATGGAAATTCTGAAAAAGACAACCTCCGAGATGGAAGCCAAAGCACAAGTGGCGGTAGATATCGTCATCCGAAATCTTTTTGAACGTACGGCTGATATCGGTTTTTTGGCGACGGATGATGATATACGCTCTTTTATTGTACAGGCACATTTAGGAACGACGGACGATGCATCGCGGCAGTTGCTTAGAGAGCGCCGCATGGCATTGAAAAATCGCTTTAAAGAGTATGTATCCAAATACAGTGTCTATAGCAACATTATATTGATGGATACGCGCGGCAATATCGTCGCACAGTTGGATGAACATAATCCGATTACCTCCAGTTGCGATCCCCTTATCAAAGAAGCATTGTCCACCTCAGCCGAGTATGTCGAGGTATTTCGCCAAACGGATTTGGTTCCGGGGGCGGATAAAGCGTTGGTCTACAGTTATCGAGTCCGCCGTTCGTCCGGCGAAGAATCAGATACTATAGGTGTATTAAGCCTTGTATTTCGGTTTGAAGACGAGATGGAAGGGATTTTTAAAAATCTCATCAGCGAAAATGACTGGATGGAGATCATGCTGCTCGATTCGGAGGGGTATGTCATCAGCTGCAGTGATACGACCCATATTCCCTTGGGTATCAAGATGGAAAAAATACTCGATAACGGCTATAAAATCATCCGTTTTGCCGGACGTGAATATCTAGCAAAAACCTGTGCGACGAAAGGGTATCAAGGGTTTTTCGGTCTGGGGTGGTATGGGCATGTGATGGTTCCGATCGATCATGCATTCGATAAGGCTCCCCATGCGTACAAAAGTATCTCAGAAGATATACTCGAAACGGTGCTGAAACACTCCCCGTTATTTTCGGGAGAGTTGAAAATGATTCCGCAGAAGGCGGATCAGATTCAAAAAGAGCTTGACGTCACCGTATGGAACGGCAATGTTCATATCGCCAATTCAAAAACGAATGAAAACTCCTTCTCAAAATCTCTTTTAAATGAGATTTCCAATACGGGATTTCAGACGAAAAAAGTATTTGAAGACTCCATTAGCAATCTCAACCATACCGTCCTCTCCGCCTATCTTGATGATGCTCAGTTTAACGCCTCACTAGCGATCGATATTATGGATCGAAATCTATATGAACGGGCAAATGATTGCCGTTGGTGGGCATTGACATTCGTCTTCAAAGAAAAACTTTCTCAACCAGAGCTTCAGAGGGATGATGTATTTGAGCTTGAAGAAATTCTCTCGTATATCAATAACCTATATACCGTCTATACTAACCTCTTTTTATACGATCGCACCGGTACGATTGTTGCCGTATCCAAAAGCAGTGAACACCGTTTTGTCGGAAGTAAGATTGAAGAATCGTGGGTCCGTGAGACATTGAAAATTACCGATACGCAGCGTTACAGCGTCAGTCATTTTGCAAAAACCCCTTTGTACGATAATCGACCGACCTATATTTATGGTGCCGGAATTACCGATACGACGAACGAAGAGAGCGTCGGAGGAATAGGGGTTGTTTTTGACTCACATCCGCAATTTGAAGCGATGTTAAAAGATGCGCTTCCGCGTGATAAAAACGGTGAAATGATCGAGGGGAGTTTTGCCCTCTTTTGTGACCGTGAAAAAAATATTATTTCATCGACAAGCTCCGAATATCGTCCGGGATCAAGGCTGAATTTGGATGAGAGTTATTTTGCGCATGAAAACGGAAACGGCAGTTCGGGTATCGTAGAACTGGATGGTGATTTTTACATTATGGGGCTCCACACCTCGAACGGTTACAGGGAGTATAAAAAACATGATTTTTACAAAAATGACCTTATTGCCTTTATTTTTGTACAAATTGTCAAAGGTGATGAGTTGCCAAAAGTGTGTGCTATCGATAGTGGCCATATCGTATGCAGTTATCCTAAAGTGCAAGGGATGGAAGAGACGGTCGATATATCTACATTCTATATCGGCAATAAATTTTTCGGTGTCGAATCGTATAATATCGTCAATTCTCTCAGTCATCAGAATGTCACACGTATTATAGGAAGCGATGCTATTTTTCTAGGTGTTGTAGGGAGCAAGGAGGGGGAGACGATCGGTGTTATCTCTTTGAACGAACTACTCGGTATACAAAGCGCCTATGATCCGCAGAGGGACGAATTAATTGTCCTAAAATCTTCATACCAAAACGATACGAAATTTGCGATAGTGATCAGTCACATCAAAGACAGTCCGGAGATCCCTTTGCGTAGTATTAAAACCTATTCCGGAACGCTTGCCGGGGTATCGCCGCTAACCAAGGCGGTCGTTATACCTGATGAGGGGACGAGCAGGGGAGAAATGCTCTCCATTCTTGATATTGATGCCATTTTTAGAACGTTGATCAAAAATCAGAATAAACTTTCCTCTCTATAAGGTGTGAGCTCAAACCACAAAAGCCCCGTCTCTATAGACCACTTCATTCCCGAGCGAAAACGTATGGGTATCGGCAAAGACATCGACATGGTACATGCCATCACGACGTTTAAATCCCGGTTTGCCGTAGGTGCCGTGTTTGGCTCCCAATGAGATATGAACACCGCACATACGCTCATAGGTTCCCGTGTCGGCCACCGTACGCGTTTTGCTAAAGGCTCGGTTAAGTCCGAAACCGAGTTCCCGTATCCAAACGACTTCCCCCTCATCTCGTCGTATATTAGATAATATTAGATCAAATGCAGGTGTCGAGTTTTCGCACGCCACGACTTGCCCTCCCTCGATAATGAGGGTGATAGGAGTTTCGGGGGTGTTGATTTTGTACGTGACGTCACCGAAACAATAAATCTTTACCCGTCCGTGGACGGCTCTGAGATCCTGCGCTTCGGTAAACACTTCCCCCAGCGGGAACTGTCCGCCCCAATTAGTCATCCCTGTGTAATCTCCGATATTGACTTTAGAGGGCTCAAAAGCCGAATCGTACACTAAAAGTTCGCCGCCGCTATCGAGTACCCCCTTGGGTGCGTGATCTATTTTAGACTGGAGGGAGCGACCTACATGACGGTAATATTCAGCGTCGTACGCCAACGAATCAATGACGTAGGGTGCTTCATCATCGGACATACGGCTAAGATGGGGGTGCTCGATCACTTTAAGGCGGAGTTTAAACAGCTCGACACGTAGCCGAAACGCATCGAGGCGAAAACTGGTTGACTGGATCAATACGACCAAATCTGAGGGATTCAGAGCTTCTAACAATCCCCGTACCTCTTCAGGCGTATGCGCATCAAAATCGATTAACCGTGCATGAGGCAAAGCGCGTTTGTAACCTTCCATCAAAATAGTCGATAAAAGACATCGTGTATCATAGACTACCACCGCATGTTCTTGGTTTGTGTGTTGAAATACTTCGCTTAAAAGACCACTGAGGTGTTTGTGGGTTGTCACTATCAATTCTTCTGTATGCAATGGTTTTCCTCGACGGTAAAGGTTATTTTCTTTTATTATGCGAATTATAGCTTAGATTGTAGTTTGAATATTTCCAAAGAATTCCTAGCTCGAACAGTTTATGCATCTGTTATTGCAAAGATTACAGAAGGATGCATATGCTTCCCCCAATCGTCGTCATCAAACCCGACGTCTATTTTACAGGCGCCTTTGACCCAAAAATCCGTACTTTTGACATCATTATGAAAACCGCAAACGGCAGTTCCTACAACAGTTATGTTGTTCGGGGAAGTGAAGGGGTAGCCGTTATGGATACGGTGAAAAAAGAGTTTAGCGATGATTTCTTTGAGCGTTTAGAGCAGGTTTGTAGCTACGATGAGATTCGCTATATCGTACTGCATCATCTTGAACCCGATCATTCCGGTGCATTGATCGAGTTAATGCATCGTGCTCCCGAAGCCAAGCTGATCATCTCAGGGCGGGCGGTGATGATGCTCAAAGGGATCATAAAAACCGATATCCCTTATGAGATTGCCACAGCTGGGAAACGGATTTCACTGGGGAATAAAACGATCGAGTTTATTATGACCCCTTTTTTGCATTGGCCCGATACAATGAGCAGCTATCTGCATGAAGAGAAACTCCTCTTTAGCGGCGATGTATTCGGAAGCCATTATTATGACGAGCGGTTGTTTGATGATCAGGTGGGGGATTTTTCGTATGCATTTCATTACTACTACGATCACATTATGCGTCCTTTTAAACAATACGTTCAGCAAGCGCTTAAACTGTACGCTGCGTTTGAAATCGATTTGATCGCACCTCTCCATGGGCCGATATTGCGGAGCAATCCCCAAAGTTATATCGAAAAATATGCAAGATGGAGTTCGGAAGCACGGTTTCGCAAAAATGAGTTTAATACCAAGATGCTCTCCGTTTTTTACATCTCCAGCTATGACAATACTCATAAAATGGCGGAGAAAATTACCGAAGGTGCCGATAGCGTAGAGGGGATACGGGCAAGTATGTACGATCTGGCCTCACTCGATGAATCGAATATGATCACGCTGCTCGAAGAGTCTGATGCGATTTTGATCGGTTCACCCACGATCAACGGGGATGCGGTGAAGCCGGCGTGGGATCTGCTTTCGTGCATGGCATATCTGGAACGTACAGGGAAGCTCGGGGCGACATTCGGTTCGTACGGATGGACGGGGGAAGCACCGGAGATGCTCCATGAACGGCTTAAAGGGCTCAAATTTCGCCTCCCTCTCAAACCGCTCAAAGTAAAACTGATCCCAAGCGAAGATGAACTTGAAGCGTGTGTTGCGTTTGGTCGTGAAGCCTCCGAGATTGCGATGGGTAAAATGATCGAGATGACCCTCTAGACTAAAAATTGCATTTTAAAGTTTATATTTTCTGTCATTCCCGATCACAACAAGGGTACTGCTCGCATAGCGATGTTTCCTTGAGTCGGGGATGACGGGTGACGGAGATTGATACAATGAATGAACTCGATGTGATGCGTGATCAAATCGAAAATTACCTCAAAAAATACGCGATTGATGAGGAAGCACGCTATGTCATCGCACCGCTCATCGCCCGAAAATCGTTGGAGATGAACCATCTCTATCAAGATTTAGGGTTTAAAAGCCGTACACAAATGGGTGCTTATATGTCCCAACATTTCCCTCATTTAGCGGAACTCAAACCCAAAGATAAACTCTGGAAAAAATTTCTCTACGATGCCATCGGTAAAGTTGCCCCCGCGTGTGCAAGCTGTAATGATCAAGAGCACTGTTTTAGCTGCCTGATTGCGGAGGCAAGTGCGTGAAGACTCCATCTATTACAACCACAGAACTCTATACCCATCTTGATACCCTCATCGGGGCGGATATCCCCGTTTTTATCCATGGAAGTCCGGGAATCGGCAAATCGTACATTGTTGCCGAAGTGGCCAAAAAACACGCTTTGGAACTCGTCGATGTTCGTCTCTCTCAGATGGACCCCGTCGATTTACGCGGTGTCCCCGCGATACGCGATGAGCAGACGGTGTGGATGCCCCCGATATTTTTTCCGCGTGACAAAGATTCAAACGGGATATTATTTCTCGATGAACTCAACTCAGCTCCTCCATCGGTTCAGGCGGCGATCTATCAGCTGGTGCTGAACCGTAAAATGGGGGAGTATGAGTTACCGAGTGGATGGCGGATTATCTGTGCGGGGAATCGCATTAGTGACCGTGGTGTCGTGTTTCGTCTTCCGACTCCGCTGGCGAACCGGATGGTCCATTTGAGCGTCGAGGCACGGTTTGAGGATTTTAAACTTTTCGCAATACGTGAGGGATTGCACTCGTTTGTGATCGGATTTTTGGGCTTTCGTCCCGATCTGCTCACCTCTGAGAGCGTGAGTGAAGATGACAGCAATCCCGCTTTTGCGACACCGCGCAGTTACCATATGCTCTCAAATGTTTTGAAAACTTCCAATGATACCTCCCGTATCGCTCCGATCATCTATGGTCTGATCGGATACGGAGCAGGGATAGAGTTTCTCTCGTATGTAAAAGTGTACGAAAAGCTCCCCGACGTTCAGGCGATTTATCGCGGTGAATACCCGAATATTGACAAAAGTGAACCAGCATTGCTGTATGCGTTGGTCTCAGCAATGGTGGAACTTTATCGCGGAGGCGCGGAGGCATCGAAACATCTGTTCGGTTTCGCACAAATCTTGCCAACTGAGTTTGGGGTGATGTTGATTAAAGATGCGATTGTTAAAGATGCCTCGATTGCGGAGTGTGCCGAGTTTGACGAGTGGATCGGACGCTATGGCGACTATATACTATAAAAATATCTGCCACATTAGTGGCAAGCTTCCGTGCCATAGCGGCCAGCGTAGACGGGTGTGACGTGTTGCAACCGTCGTTTATAGAAAAACTAGAGAAAATACGGATTCAGTTCCTCTTTGATCACCCTTTTTTAAGCGTTCTGGCCCTCTCGATCCCCCATAAATACCAAAGCAATCCCCACATGCTCTTCGAGACCGATGGGATGAGTATCCGTGTCGATGAGAGCAAAACGCTGGACTACGATGATGCCCGTCTCAAATATCTCTATGCTCATGTACTGCTCCATATCCTCCTCAAACACCCTTTTAGAATGAAAGGACGTGAGAAGCTGACATGGAACCGCAGTTGTGATATCGTCATCGGATTGCTCCTGAATGATTTTCAGCGGGTCGGAAGTGCGGACGAAGAGGCGATGGTGATCGAGTCATTTCGCGACAAAAGTGTAGAGGAGGTCTACAATGCCCTCTATCGTGAGAGCGATGAGGGGGAGGGGAGTCAGAGCGACAACAACCCCACTCAGCAAAAAATGGACATTATCGAGCACGAGGGGGATACTCAGGTCGCTGAGGAAGAGCTCGACGCGCTGATTATCCAAGCGATGGGGGCGGCGCGAAAGCAGGGGAATATCCCCGCTTCGCTTTTGGAGATGTTCGATGAAATCACGAAACCCTCCATCGATCTGCATACGCTACTGCACACCTATATGTCAGAGAGTTTTTTCGATAAAGAGTCCGATTTTTCTCACCCTAACCGCCGCTTTATCCATCAGGGGCTTTATCTCCCAGGATACCGTTATGATCGTAACCGTTTGAGCTTTTTTATCTTTTTAGATCGTTCTATGAGTATTACGGGGGAAGTATTTGCACGATTTTTAGGGATAATTGATTCTATCGTTCGGATGAGTCATGATTTCGAGGTGAGTGTGATCCCGTTCGATGAGCGGGTGTATAGCGAAGAGAAAAAAAGCTACGATGCACAATCGATATTACCTAATATCAGCTTTGCAAAAGGGAACGGTGGGACACAATTTGCTCCCGTATTGGAGTATCTAAACACCCATGCAGGGGAGAAGAATCTGGCGGTGATACTGAGTGATGGCTATTTCACGGTGGAGAAGGCTCCTGCGATGCAGACACTCTTTTTACTGAGTGAAAAACAAAATTTGAAAAGGTTTGAACGTTATGGAGACGTCGTCTACTTTGACATATCGTGAGCATATTGAGACTCTAAAAGACGATTTGGATTTCGAAGAGCAGGGGGATGCGATTTATCTACACCATAGGGATGATGAAGCACGGCTCTTGTGGGCATTTCATAGACCCAGTGGTTCTCATCCTATCCAGGTAGGGGATCGTAACACCGATGTCGCGATTATGGCGTTTAATCATTCACGCTTAGGGGCTTTGGAGCGGTTTACACGACTCAACCCAGAGGTTATCAAAAACCCAGATCTTCGCCGTCATATCCGCAACCGTAGCCGTATGCTCTTTCGTGCATTGGTCGATAACGATTTTAGCGAACTGTTGGAAGTATTGACCCTTTTTCCGGTGTTTATCGATCAAGCGTGCGATCAGATGATCAATGGGCGTATTTGGAATGAGAACTTTGCTTCACCCTTGAGGGCATCACAGTTTTTGGTGTTGGCGCAAGGGTATATCGATGAGAAATTGAGTGATGGGGTAATCCGGAGGCTGCGACCTCTCAAAACCTACTCTTTTGATGAAGCCAAGTTGTTATTATCAGAGCTGAACGATCAAGTACAAAAGTTGCATGATGAGATAAAAGGGCATTATTATGGCGAGTTTGAAAAGTGGATCGCGCGTGAGAAACTCCATCCGCTCCAAGCCATTGTTTTGCACAAACAAATAGGAATGCTTACTGCAAAGTTATGAGAAGTAGTTTTGTAAAGCTACGTGTGGGCTTCCCGCCGAGGGAAACACAGTGTTAACGTAGTCTTCGGGGTTTTGCTCCGATGACGTTTATTTAATAAAAAGGAATCCCATGTCTGAGACAAAACTCAAAGTGATGAAAACCATCTTTAATCTGAGTGATGAGTGGGAATACAACATTTACGAATCGGATGATATCGCCGAATACGTACAGATGGATAAAACCGAAGTCAAAAACATCATGTCTGAGCTCTATGACGAGGGATATCTAGGCGAGTGTATGAGTGTCGGAGATGATGGATACGATACGTTTTATCTCAACCGCCGCGGTCGTCAGGCAATCGGGATAGAGTAATGGTAAAGCTAGTCGTATTCTATGAAAAACCTTTTTGTGCTGCGAATGCCAAGCAGAAGCAGATATTGAGAAAGAGCGGCTGTACACTGATCGAGCGTAACCTACTTGAACACGGTTTGGACGCTGAAGCACTACGCAGTTTTATGGGGGATAAAAAGGTAGTGGAGTGGTTTAACCCTGCCGCTCCCGCAATCAAAAATGGTGAGGTTTCTCCAGAGTCACTCGATGAAGCCGAAGCGATGGAACTGCTGATGTCCAATCCGATTTTGATTCGCCGTCCGCTGATGATTATCGGAGCTGAAAAACTGTGCGGATTTGATGAAAATAGAGTTTCTGAAGTACTGGATCGTTATGTCGAACCGATGCCGAAGATTAATTGTATGGAAAAATGGTGTTTGGAAAAGAGGGCGGAATAAGGTATTCATGAAGAGCGTAGAGTCAAAAAGACTTTACACCCTTCTGCAAGCGAGGAAGAGGATAAAACGGGATTAAAATTCCATCAATAAATGAGGAGACCACTCAACGATATTAACACCGGCAACATCCGATTTTGCCATGTGATGTGCTGATGCCATTGTTAAAAACCCGGCTAGTGCCAATAATAAAATTTTTTTCATAGGTAATCATCTCCATATACTTCCGCAGGATAACTATTGGTCAAATGCCCTGACGATGAACTCATATTTCCTCCGGCATTATCGGATGGCGAAGGATGATGTGCAAACGCATCAGAAGCTAACGCTCCAACAACAAGTAATACAGCTACCACTTTTCTCATTGGGTATCCTTTGTTTTTTAAGATGGTAAAAGTTTATAGGAAGTGTGTTAGCGGAGTGTTAGTTATACGTAAGGGAAGAGGGGGATTCCCCACAAAGGGGGCAAGTCGATTACACAGCTCCGAAAGAGAGTTTTCCACCGCGTTGAAAGGATTTGATCTCTTCATATGTTTTTTCGCTCAGACGAAGGTTGCTGCGTGAAACTTCTTTTGCAACGGCATCGATTTTCTCTTTATCGGACATTTTTTTCAAATCCCCTTTTGAAAGATCAGCAAGTTCGAGCAAGTCGTTCCATACAGAACTCTCATCCAATGCAAACGTATTGAACGTAATTCCCTCATAAACAAATGACCCTTTTCCGATAATATCAGAGACGAAAAGGAGATATTTTCCCTCAGGAGTTAAATACTCTTTGTATTTTGCAACAAACGGTTCAAAAAGATCCAAAGATTGAAGCTCTAACGCCATAAAATCGATCATATCGCTGTTGGTAGCCATTAACACTTGTTTGACGATATCTTTAGGAGGTAGGCTTTTATCAGCAGTGATAACTTTACCTTCGGTTACGATAAGGCAGCCGCGGTACGCGTATTTGTAAGAGTCGGTTGGTGCGTTATAAACGATCATCCATTCGAGTTTGTTGTCGGCAATGTAGCTTTGGATAGACATAGGGGGTTCCTTCAAGATTGGTTAACACTCACAATACAATTCCTGTTCTATCTTTTTCGCACAATAAATGCACAATTATCCAAAACATTGTCATTCCCGCGAAGGCGTGAATCCAGCTTTCTTTTTGGAATGGATCCCGTATCAAGTACGGGATGACGAGAAATAAGGAAATCTATGAACCCTCAAAGTGCCAAACGCTCCCTAGCCCATCTGTGCGAACGTAAAGTTCCCGTCTTTTTATGGGGGCCTCCGGGGATCGGAAAATCCTCCATCGTTGCCCAGATTGCGCGTGAAGCGGGGATTGGGTTTATCGATTTACGCCTCTCTCTTCTTGATCCTACGGATTTGCGGGGGATACCCTTTTTTGATTCCAAAAACGACAGCGCGATCTGGGCCCCTCCGGCATTCTTGCCCGATGGCTCGCAGGAGCGGGGGATACTGTTTCTGGATGAGCTCAATACCGCAGCACCGATGGTTCAAGCCTCTGCATATCAGTTAATATTAGATCGTAAGATCGGGGAGTATCGTCTACCGGAGGGGTGGGCGATTGTGGCGGCGGGAAACCGCGAAAGCGACCGTGGTGTCGTGTTTCGGATGGCGGCACCTTTGGCAAACCGATTTGTCCATTTGGAGATGGAGGCGAATGTTGAGGATTGGCGGCACTGGGCGATAAGCTCAGGGATTGACCCCTCTATCATCGCCTATATTTCTCACCGTCCCGATGCGTTGTTCGTCTTTAATGCCGAGAGCAGATCGTTTGCAACACCGCGTACGTGGCAGTACGTGCATGATATTATGGCTTCCCATCCCGAAGAGGATTTGGTGATGGCAATGGTGTCAGGGGCGATCGGAGAAGAGCTGGCGGCATCGTATCTGGGGTTTCGGATGGTGGCCTCGCAGCTCCCCGATTTGGACGCCATCATGGAGGGGACATGCAGCGATGTACCGAGCGATCCCTCCGCGCTTCATATCCTCTGCACCGCGCTCACGATGCGGGTTAATGATTATACGGGGAGCAAAAAGCTGAACACTCTCATAAGTTATTCACTGAAACTCCCCGGAGAGTTTGCCGTAATGATCGTCCAAGACCTCCGTGCACGTAAAATCGAGTTAGACCATGTTGAGAGCTGGCCATTGTGGATGCGTCAGTTCAACACATTGCTACGATAATGTCTCACGAACAATTGCTTCTCAAATCCAAAAGTCTGTTGACGGTCAAATATCCTTATTTCGGGATGCTCGCTTCACGACTGCAACATGAACCCAGCGACGCTGTATCGGGTTATGCGAGTAACGGGAAGCGATTTATCTATAATGTCGCATTTTTAGAACGTCGAAGTGTCGAAGAGGTGATGTTTATCCTCACCAATGCCGTCATGCACCATGTCCTTGCTCATCAGCAACGCAAACTTAATCGTAGAGGACGGTTGTGGCAGTTAGCGACCGATTATGCGATCAATAATCTCCTTTCAAAAAGTGGTCTGCATATCCCGCAAGGGGCGAATTACAACAAAGAGTATGAGGGGATGTACGCCGAAGAGATTTACGATGCACTCAAAAATGATCTGGGGCTGGGTGAAGGGGATGCGTTCGGTGAGAGCGGTGAGGGTGCTTCACCACACGAATCCATGTCCCAAGAAACGGACGACTCGTCAGGCTTTGCCAATATCGACGGGATCGCGGATGAGATGGATGCTGAGACAGAATCGCAGTGGCAATACGCCGCGTCGATCGCTCAGGAGGTAGCTCAGCGCAAGGGGGCAATGCCCTTAGGGTTGGAGAGACTGGGGAAAAAGGTGAAAGCAGCTGATGTGGACTGGCGGTTTGAACTCTACAACGCCGTAAACCGCCATATGCGTAACAACTACGCCTTTATGCCCCCGAACAAAAAACATATCCATCGCGGTATCGCCCTCCCGTCGCTGACCAGTGACACTCTAAGCCTTTGTGTCGCCATCGATACCTCAGGCTCGATCGATGATGCGCTGCTCGGGGCGTTTATGGAGGAGTTTAAAACCATCATGCAAAACTTCCCCTCGGTTAAGATCGAGCTGATTATCGCCGATGCGAAAGTCCATGCCCACCATACCTTTATCAGCGGGGATCGGATGGATTTCGCCCTCAAAGGGGGAGGGGGGACCGATTACCGCCCGACGTTTGATTACGTCGAGGCTGCGCTGCCGATGACGACGATGCTGTTGTATTTTACCGACGGGGAAGGGTCCTATCCCCGTATTCCGCCGAATTATGAAGTGTTGTGGGCATTGTCGCGAAAAGCGAAAGTACCGTTTGGAAGAGCTCTGGTGATATTTGATTAAAGATGGTCGCTGTAATCGCACGAACCATCGATCTCCAGCATCTCTTTGGCCGATTTTTGTAAATCTGCCGCGTATTGGATCAGTATTTCGGAGTCTACACCGCAATTTGAGGCAATTTTTTCGATTTCACTTTGCGTGATGCTTGGATTACGAAGCTCCATGAACTGATCGGCCGTGATATCGACATGGACAATTGTGTCACTGGAGTGGAGGGTGAGGATCATCCTTCCATACTCCGCAATGCATCGTTGATCTGCTCCAGCGCCAACGATTTGGCGTTTTCGATCTCTTTGTTGTCCCACCAGTATTCGATAATGGCGTGTTCAATCTGCTCTAGCTGATCCATTCGAAGGTTGGCAAATATTTCATAGGAGCTAATTTCATCCGGAGTTACCCCTTTGGATGCGGCGACTTTATTTTGTGTCTCGATGATACTCTCTTCGAGCGGTTTAGGGCTGATTTCTAACCGTGCATGATCGATCCATGCACGGATCTCCTCTTCGAGGTAATCATGCCCCCACACTTGATAACACAATACGCGATTGGGGCCATAGATGATTTTCTCATCTTCTCCCAAAACATCGCTGGTTTTCACCGCACCATCATAAAGATAGACTTCGATCCGTTCATTTTCACGCAAGGTACAGGCCCGTTCAAATGCATTGCGCGCGTGTTTCAATACTTCGCTTTTTAGATTTTCATTCATTATTAACTCCTTCTATTTTGATTTAAATGCCTCTTCAGGACAGAATCTATGTCATGTAGGGGATATCGAGATTCGAATCTCGATCACTCGCTTCGTAATCATAGGTAATCACTTCACGGATTAAAGCGATTTTTTTCTCTATTACGATCCGCTGCAGGGGGTGTAAAGACGACGTATCGATAAGACGTTTAATGCTATGGCGATAGTGCATCGTGATGATCGGATGCCACCGATTTTGGTTTTCATTGAGCCGCTCTAAAAAATGGTGTAGGGCATCACGATCATCACTCTCGAAACGGGGCAATTTACGCATCACGTTTCGGACGAATTGTTTCGTAAAATAAGGCTCCCCCATCTCTAACAGATCGGACGCCGCATCGATATCGGCACTGTTTTCGCTGTAGCTGTAGGCGTAGCGAAAATGTTCACATACCGCTTCGATGTATTTGGGATAGTGGCGCAGCACCATCACCAAATGGGTCAAATCCTGATCGATCAGCACCTGAAAAAGGGTGATCGTATTTTTCCCCATACTCGCCCAATGGGGCTCACCGCTTTTGATACTGTCTTTATCCAGAATCCTCCGGTATTGCTCAATCTCACCGATATCGGTCAAAAGACGCGCAGAGGAGGAAAAACTGCTCATGAGGCTCTTGTCGTACCATTGTGATAATCCCATAGCCGTTTGTAGTGGCTGTCGAGTTCACTGAGGGTGGAATCGACGGTGATGAGTTCGTTGGTATTGGGAAAACGTTTTGAATGGCTCTCGTACCAATGTTCCATTTCGAGCTT
This sequence comes from Sulfuricurvum sp., assembly GCF_049587615.1. Lineage (GTDB taxonomy): Bacteria > Campylobacterota > Campylobacteria > Campylobacterales > Sulfurimonadaceae > Sulfuricurvum. The sequence continues at coordinate 35,954 of NZ_JBAVEF010000057.1, read as the reverse complement.
AAGCGCGTTGCGTTTGGCCACGGTTTCGACGATGAGACGGCGTATCTCTTCCATTTCGTTAGTGATAATCTCAGCCATGGGTACACCCGCATTCGCACGCACCTGCGGCAGTGCCCGGATCAAGATACTCAGAGGCATTTTCAGGAGTGACTCGAACAAGGCTTTGTGTCAGGGAAACATCGATGGCTTCACTCAGCGCCATTGTCTCAGATCCTAGCCAATAGACACTCATTCCGCCGCGTACCATAACGTGAAACGGACCATCTCCCAAAAAGCCGTAGACGGCCGAAGTTGCCCCGCGTTCGAGAAGATAATTTGCCGTTTGGATACCGTTGCCGCACCCTTCATTGGTGATGATGGTGCTTTGTTTTGTGAGAGGATCGACGAACGCAAAAAATTTGGCATTGCCAAACAGCTTTGTGCTCATCGTACCCGGTGAATCGGATTCTACAGGGATTGCTAACATCGCTGCTCCTTTGATGAATTACAGGGGCTAATGCATTTTTTATTCTTTGTTTTAGAACGGCAATTGCAAAGTATCTTTTTAAAAAAGAGTAAGCGATGGATAACCTCAGAACCCATTATCACTATTTCAGTAACGAAGAGGGGGATGGATATGAGATATACAGCTGCGATTTTCCGGAAGTCAAAGGGTATGGAGATACCTACGACGAGGCGATGAGCGATTTACGCAGAAATTTACAACGATATGAGGAGAAAAGTATGGAAGCACAATCATTGATGGAGAACGCGATTACTGCGTATGATCGCAAAGATTATACGGTGGCTAAATCGATTTGGGAAGGATTGGTTCATACGAATACCGATGCGATGGTCAATCTGGGAACCATGTATGTTAAAGGATTTGGTGTCGCCAAAAGCATCTCTACCGCATTTACTCTGTTTGAACGTGCGGCTTCCATGGGACACGAGAGTGCCTCTTTTTATCTGGGCGGAATGTATGAAAACGGTATCGGTGTCTCTGCGGATAAAGCGTTATCCATCCGTCACTATACGGTTGCCGCTGAAGCAAACATGCCAACCGCTCAACTTAAACTCGGGATTTTGCTTCGTGATGAAGATGTTTTAAACTCGATGAAATGGATGATTCGTGCCGCTCATGCAGGGGAAGCCCAAGCCCATTCACTCCTCACGTATGTCAGTAATATGTCGGAAGCAACCGACATAAATGTCGCATTTCGGATGATGGACGAATCTTCTCAGCGTGCCAAAGTCGAAATGGTAATTGCTGAAAATCTCGCACCTACTTTGGCGAGTGACGGTGGTGGAGTAGAGCTTGTCAATTATGTCGGAGGAGATACTCCGGAAATCTGGTTGCGCTATTTGGGAGCCTGTTCCGGATGTCATTTGGGACCTACCTCGACTGCCGGGATGATTCTGGAGCAGTTTGAAAACGTCATTGATAAAAAGATTGTTATTTATCTCTGGTAATGAGGAGTCAATTATGAACTCGTTTTCTGCGACTGTGGAAGAGATTAAAAGTGATGAATTTTTTAGCTGCATCACGGTGCGTACCCAAGAGACGGTATTGAAACTTCTGAAAACACAAGCACCTAAATGGCTTCGTATCGGTGATGAGGTCGAATGCCGTATCCAAGAGGCGGCGATCGCAATTTGTAAAGGGGCGAAAGAGGGGAGTGTTTCCATTGAAAACCACCTGAGCGGAGAATTGCAACATTTTCGTAAGGGTGTCGTTTTGAGCGAAGTGAGTGTCAATACGCCGTGCGGAAAACTCAACTCGCTGATTACGACCGATGCGTTTGAACGGATGGAACTCTGTGAGGGGTGCAATGTAACCTTGCTTCTCAAAGCGGTGGATATCAAACTTATGCCGGTCTTGGATTCCACCTCGTATGAAAAATGCAAAGATAATTTGTATCAGGTGAAAAACTGATAAAGTCTAGCCAATCGGGAATATGTTCCGATGGTATATCAATTAAAAACCAACTAAGGAGTAAATTATGGCGGTAATGATTACTGATTCTTGCATTAACTGTGACGCGTGTATCGATGAATGTCCGGTAGCGGCAATCGCGGGTGAGGGTGATTCACCACGCGACGATTGGGAATTTACCTATGTAAAACCGGAAAAATGTATCGAGTGTGTCGGTCATGCCGAAACCCCTGCCTGTGCGGCCGCTTGTCCTACCGAGGGGTGTATTGTCTGGGATATGCCGTATACGGCAGATTATAACGACTACTATGTGAACAGCTCTGAGTATGTCATCAGCTCGAGTAAAAAACGCGGGTTGCTCTCTCCGGAAGTTTCTCCGCAAACCTTTCGTGATGATATCTCTATCGCTATGCGTGAATCACGCGAAGCGGTAGCGGTTTAAAAAGGATAGGTTGTGCTTATCGCGTTTGCTTCATCGGACGGTGTAACAGTTAATCAGCACTTTGGCTGGTCGAAGAGTTTTGAGCTGTATCGTATTACAGCAGATAGTGCCGAACACGTTAAAACACTGGACAGTTCCCAAGATGCCATCGAAGACGAACACGAAAAGCTTGCCTATAAAATCGGTACGGTCAAAGAGGCAGACATTATGTATTGTTCTCAGATCGGGCCGACGGCATCGAAGATGGTGCTTGCCTCGAAAATATATCCGATGCGCTCGGGAGAGAACGATCGAATCGATGAGACGATCGTAAAGCTCCAAGAGCTTTTACTCGGCAATCCGCCGCCATGGCTGCAGCGTATTGTTCATACGTCCAAAGATAATAACGCTATCTGAATACATCCAGATAGCTACGCTTGCCGCTAAGGCACTAAAGCTTGCCCCCTTGGGGCAGATTTGCTAAGGAGATAAAATGTCTGTAATTATCGATGATACCTGCATCACGTGTGATGCGTGTTTACAACAATGTCCGGTCAACGCGATCGTAGATGATACCTCTAGTCCTATGGGGAATAAACGTTATTATGTTCAGCCGGAGAAGTGTATCGAGTGTGTCGGTGTGTATGATGATCCGCAATGTGCGGCGATTTGCCCGAGTATCGGATGTATTACCTGGGATATGCCCTTTACTAAAGAGTTCGATGCCCATTTCCTAAACGGTGAACTGTATAAACTTGGAGAGAAAAACGGTGTCCCTAAATCTCCGGCATTCAGAGAGAAAAAATACCGCAAAGATATCCCGAATGAAATGCGCGGTGTAGGTCATATCGTCCAAGAGGGACCGGAAGAACTCGAAGAAGTCGGATAATGAAACCGATAGAGAAAGTAGCGCGTGATCTCGATACCTTTGCGAGAGATTGTGCGGTGACCGTTGCTCTTAAAATTACCGATGATTCGTGCAAAATGGAGGAGGAACAACGTGCCGTTTTTATGGCACTGTACGATGCACTTCCTTCCCATAAAAGTGCTATTTTTGATGATGATGTTTATGCGTTGATTGCTGAAGCCCGGAGTACCCCGAATGCTTCGTTATACGCACGGATAAAAAAAGAGCGTGAAATGGCTATGGCTATCATAACCCAAGAAAAGATGAAAACATTCAAAGCCTCAGTGAGAGGTTCGCTTTTGATCGCAGAACTCACACATTAAGATTATAATGTTCACCCAGCGCTTTTGAATACTCAATAGCCTCTTCTTTAATCACACCGTTTTCGATGATTTTCAGCGTGTCGTCCACTAAAATTTTTCGCCCGTTTGGTGTTTGTATAACGGCGAGTCTCTTTTGGGTAAAAATCGTATCCGGGCTCGTTGCATTGAAATAGTTGGCAAGACTAAATTCGATCCATTCCTGGGGGAGAAGTGCAAATCCGTACTGAGGTGAGTATTCTCCATTTACCCATGAACTGAGTACATACTCATCATCGCGAAATTCAATACGAAATTTGTCTCCGCGCTGTTCGGCGATTTCGTCATCGGCTACTTTGATCGGTTTACGTAGACCGTATCCTCCGAACCCCGTATCACAAAGGTAATATTCACCGTTTATTTTGACGATAACGACGAGATGGGTTTTGGGACGGCGGGTAGGATAGAACATCGGGCGGGCTCCGGCAAAATACCACTCGAATCCTATGGCAGTGAGTGCCATGGCAAACAGGCCGTTGACTTCGTAGCAGTACCCTCCGCGCCTGTGTGTAACAATTTTAGTCGTGATCTCTTCAGGCACCATCGAGGGGATTCTTCCCGCTTGCACCTCAGTATTTTCAAATGGAACCGATTGCAGCTGGGCAGACATCAATGCTGTGAGGGTCGATAGATCAGGGCGAGTTTCGCCGTTGTATCCGATACGATTGAGATAATCGGGCAAAGAGAAGTTGGATGCGGTCATAGATGAGCCTTTAAATATTTTTTTAATCGTGTTAGTTCTAAAAAATCGACTTTTTTATCCCATAAATCGGATTGGGGAAATGCGATCATCTCTCCCGTCCTCACGTAGCCCCTGCGCTCATAATACTCGATCAACTCACTTCGCTGAGTGATGACTTCCATGATGGCGGTATCCACACCCCAATATTTCATTGCTTCGGATTCGGCGTAGGCCAAAAGCTCTTTACCGATCCCCTCACCTTGAAGCGAAGGCTCAACGGCGAAGAGTCCGAAATGGACGCTACCTGCCTCTCGATGGGCATGGATGGTGGCAAGGATCGACTCCTCAGACCGAGCGATCAGAATCAGAGAATCGGGATCATTCAGCAGTTGAAGCAGTCCCGTTTTATCGATCCGTTGACCGCTGAGGAGATCAGCCTCGGTTGTCCATCCTGCGCGGGAGCTATCACCGCGATAGGAGCGGTTGATGAGGGAGGTTAGAATAGGGGTATCGTCGACGGTCGCATATCGGTAAATCATGATATTATTCTATCACAATTGGTAGAGTGATTTTTGTGTGCCGGCAAGTAATATGGGGTAGAGATGGAACAGTCGAAAAATACGACGAAGTATGTGATATGGATGATCGTTGCGATGCTCTTTTGGGGGTTTGCGTGGACGGCGGGCAAGGTTGCGGCGGAACACTCCAATGCGCAGGTTGCCGCTTTTTGGCGCTATGCGATCTCGTTTATCACGATTATCCCGGTGATCTGGTATCTCAAAACACCGCTGAAATCAGATAGGGTCGGTTATATGTATATGATTGCGGCGGGTGTTTTGACTTCACTGTTTAACTACCTTTTCTTTGCCGGCCTTTCACACGGCGATGCAGGATACGGCGGTACGATGGTCACGTCGCTCGCTCCGATCATCACCTATATCCTCTCTATCTTATTTTTAGGGATAACCGCTTCTTTCCGACAGTTGGGGGCTCTGTTCATCGGGATAGTGGGGGCGCTGATTTTATTACGTGTCCCTCTCGACGGGTTTGCATTTTTAAATGTCGAGAGCTCTTATTTCCTCGGATGTGCCATAGTGTGGGCGATGGTCACGGTGATTGCCCAAAAAGCGTCTAAACGGGCTCATCTGATGTTCCATACGGTGGTCGTATTCGGTATTACCGCATTTATCAATATGCTCTTTGCCCTGCCGCACCATCCGTTCGATTTTGCCGCGTACGATGAGACGTTTTGGATCACGATTTTCTTGATAGGGCTGATCCCCGGAACGTTCAGTACCGCCCTTTATTTCGTCTCAGCGGGTAAAGTAGGGGCGCACCGAACGGGGGTGTATATGTTTATCGTCCCTGTAGGTGCGATTGTATCGAGTTGGGTCGTGTATGGTGAGGGATTGGAACTTTCGACGCTTATCGGATGTCTGATGGCGTTTGCCGCGGTGATCTTGTTTAATATGCGAAAAGCGAAAGGAGCTATATGATGTATCGCATTGCTACCATAAAGGATATTGAAATTTTTTTGGCACTTCATTATCGTTATCAGATCGATTGGATTGTACCAGAGAATGAAAAAAAGGTATCTTTATTATGAGTATTTATGCTTTGCAATCGCCGGCAGGTGGATTTTTGGATGAAGATCTAAACCATTTTAATAAAGTTTTTGATGATTGGTGCGTACAGTTTGATAATTTTGAAGATGCTGCCGCTATTGCGAGTACATTGGATAAGAAAAGATATTCTGAGGTCGTCGAAATCACTCCTCTGAGCTATCCTAAGTATTTCTTTCGACAGTTACAAGGGATAATACACGCAACACGCGAAGTAGAGGGGAATATTATCTGTATTGTGGAACCTTTTATGGGATCAAATTTTCGTATTGCAGTTTGTAATTTGGAAACAAAAGCGGTGAGATTAACGGCAACAAGGTATAAAAATTCGATGAGTGTCGAAGGTGCATTTGCGAACTTTGCGATCAAAGATGAAAAGGATTTTTTATGAAAGACTATTACGTGAGTGAAAAATTTTGTAACGCATGGGAAGCGTTGGAGGTAAAAAACAAGATCGCTTCAAAAAGAATTAATTGAATCGTTAAAATAATCCAGAAAGTATAACGGTATTTTTTTGATTTGTGACGAAATATTTTTTGGGCGAAAACAGCTCCCACACTTCCCCCGAAAAGGGTGAGATTCAACAGCGTTTTTTCACTAACCCGTCGACGGTTGGTACGTGCCAAATATTTGTCATACCCAAATACAAAAAACGTAATAAGATTAAAAATTAAAAAAAGAAACATTAAGCCTTTCATTGGGGAGGATTATAGCACATAAGCGTTGTCGCTTTAGGAATATGTTTGCTTTGGATGATGAACACCAAGAAGAGATAATGAGAGCCATCTATAACCCAAAAAGACGACACAGTTATCTAGGATATCTGTCTCCTAATGAATTTGAAGTAAGATACTTCTCGGAATCAAGAAACCATGAGGTATTGACGGATTGATAAACCGTCTACCAAATGGGGGTCATTCCACTGCACCTGCGGCGGTAGAATATTATCCGAAAATCGGTTTTACTCAACATCCGTCGGCTTGGGTACTGGAAAGTACAAAAGAAATTTTATAAAATAGGGGCAGTTATGTTTATCATCTCTCTTACCTACATCAAACCCCTCGAAGAGGTAGACGCTCTGCTCGAAGAGCATGTCGAATATCTGAAAGAACAGTATAGATTAGGAAATTTTCTCGCATCGGGGCGTAAGGTTCCCCGTGACGGAGGGATTATTCTGGCACGTGCCGTTGCTCGCGAAGAGATCGAGACGATTATCAGCCTCGATCCGTTTTATCGCCATAAAATCGCATCTTATGAGATCACCGAATTTACTCCTACGATGACGTCGCCAGAATTAGCCTTTTTGAAAGAATAGGAAGCTGTTGTAAAGAATATTTTGAGGTTATAGGTATCACCTGACCCCCATATCCTGAATTGGGAGATTCCTATGTCTTGAATGTTAACTGCTTACGCTTAGTATCATCCCACATGACCATGAAGCCATTCCAAGTTGATGAGTAGAGCTGAACAATGTCTTCCACAAAATCACTATTGCTTTGAATGAAGCCAAAGAAACCCTCCAGTGGATGGCTAATTTCACATTCTATCCATCTGAAATTATCCAAGCGATGCCCAACATTAGGCTCGCCTTGTGATCGATAAACAACATAGGAAAGCCCGATCTCCTTACAAACCTCAGCATCTTTCCGGTCAAACCCACCCCAACTTAAGCTGGCAGTTAGAAGCTCTGGATTACCAGCATAAAAGACATCAAGAATGTGCGTAACTGACGGGGACTGGCCATTCGATTCCAGCGCCACATAAAAAAACTGAAGCGGCGACCCGTCGTTATCAAGTACAACAATATGTGCGTTTGGAACATATGCACCACTATTATCTTCTACCACCTCCATATAGATAGATAGAGTTATATGGCTTGGATTGTATATGTGAATATCTAAACGCTCAGCATAAGGAACCCTGATAGCATCATCAAGGCAGAACATCATTTGCTGAGAGAGCTGCACATTATCTGCAAAATTCTCTCGAATTTCTTCTCGCACTGAAGCAAGTTCCGCCTTGTTTTGAACAGATAAACTCCGCGAGTACTTTTGCCCAGTTACACCGTCATTACCACGTACCTCAGAAATAATAATTGCATCATCAAGCAGTTCATTTGCAGCCACGCCACCATATCGATGTATCTTTCTAATCGTCCATCCTTCATCGTCTAGAAGCTTGGAACCAAACTTTGCTGGATAAGCAATCTCAAAGTGATCGCGATGAATATCAGGCCCGACTTCGTAGACTTTTTCGTGTAATTCACAAAGCTTTTCCTTTGCGTCCATATCTGAGATATACTCCAGAAATTCGGCGAGATCATCTTGCTCAGCATGCTTTCGTACTACGGCCTGACAGAAAGCTTCAGTCTGTAGTAGCGGAACAAAGTAGAGCAGACTATCAAAAGTAGGAAGCTGCTTAGCGATTCTTTCACGATCTGCCTGATCATACATACCCATGCTTTCATAAGCCGCGACCATCGCGTTCAGTTCTCTATCCCTATGTGATGGATGCGGCGCCATGTCAACGATTACAAAGTCTAAAATACCCTTTTCTTTACACGCATGCTCATAGCTTTCGAGTCCTTTCTTCGCAGAATCTTCATCAGTGTAGAGGGCTAATTCATGCCATGGCGCAAAAATCCGACCAGAGTGTGCAGGCAAAGGATCAACGCTAGAGGCATGAATTGGTCTGTACGACCCATCGACGGATAACTTAATTCCTTCGACATTGCATGTTGTCCGAGTAACAAACGACGAGAATGGGACAATAAGTTCGCGCCATTCCGTAGAGACAACCATTACACGAATTTCGTGTTCACGGACGCTCCGATCCTTCTTAAATGCCTCAATGTACTTCAATACCTCGTGCAGTGCCTCCCGCGAGGCAGCTTCCGAACGCTTAAGCTCAATGAGCACCCAGCGTCCATCCTTATCCTTAGCGAGAATGTCGACAAAACCTCTTGTGCCGACATCATTGGGTAAATACTTTTCCTTCTCTACATATTCCAGCCCTTTCTCCAAGACGTCCAAAGTGGTTACTAGATAATCACGAATACTTGCTTCAATTCTCTCCATATTTTCTCCAAAATTTCCTTTGCGAGCAGACTAGAAAAAGAACATCTATATGAGAATCTATTTTAGACTTTTCTTCCTTGTCTGCAGGGTCGAATCCTAATGGCCTAACGTCTGAATTCACAAGCCTGCGTAGGTTCGGTGGAATGATGGGTTAGGACTCATGGACTTCGAAGAGCAACACATCTTCGCCAAGTTTCTCGTCATAAACTTTGAAAATCTCAAGCAAATCCACCTTGACTCCAAGAACTTTAGCAACGGCGGCTTTGGCATCTTTTGGAACATCAGTGGGGAATTTGTTTGGATGACGACGCGAACCAGATTTACCCCAAGCTACTTCATAGCCACCGGGAATATCAACATGAGCGTGATACTCATCGCCTAGAAAGTGAGGCTGATCGCGTCTTGCTGTGAAATTGCCAACGGTAGATCGGGTGGCCTCATCAAGCCTCTCTGGTGTAGTCAGCAGCAAATGTTCTGGGGCTTCCACCCGAATTTTCTTTGGTAACGCAACAAATTCCTTGAATCGCATGATCATGGTGTGTTCTCCTCTCTGAGTCCTAACTATTTATTCATTCCCAAAATAGATCATTTTGTCAGAAATCAATTCAGAAATTCATAATATCTAGATATTACAAGCATTAAAGCAAAATTTTACATATAGACATATTTTTAAACATTTTACATTGCTTTTCTTAAAATAATTTCCGCAAACGCTTTAACGGCATGCAAAGCGAAAAAAGAGCACAATTCCCCATTATTAGACATAGGACTCCTTATGACTGCTTGCGGGGAAATAATATGGAAGAATTTTTAGTTTCTTCGGAAATCATCGATTATACTCATCCAATCGTTGCCGCAAAAGCCCGTGAACTCGCCGAAGGGTGTAACAGCGATACCGAGATCGCGCGGCGGTGTTTCGAGTTCGTCCGTGACGCGATACGTCATACGGGCGATGCGGGGGAGGGGATCACGACGCTCAGAGCCAGCGAAGTACTCCAACAAGAACAAGGGTGGTGCTATGCCAAAAGCCATCTACTCACAGCATTGCTCCGTGCAAACGGAATTCCTGCGGCATTGTGTTATCAGCGGCTCAGCTGTTCGGAATACGTCGAAGGTATTTATTGCCTCCACGGGCTCAATGCCGTCTATCTCAAAGAGTTCGGTTGGTACCGCATCGATGCACGGGGGAACAAAGAGGGGGTGGACGCGCAGTTCGATCCGCCGTATGAGAAGCTGGCATTTAAATTAGGGGAGAATGAATATGACTTACCCGATTTGTATGCTGAACCGTTGGATGTCGTCGTAAATGCTTTAAAAGAGCGTAAAAACTATGCTGAAATGATTGGGCATTTTCCGGATATAGGGGACCCCTCTTGAGGACTTATAATTTTATTTGAGAGAATAATCGAATGACACCAGCCGTCAATGTCGCTAAAAAAGCTAAAATCGCTTTTAACATCCATTCGTATGTTCACGATCCATCGATCCAGTCGTATGGTTTGGAAGCCTCCGAAAAGATGGGAGTTGCTCCCGAGAGGGTATTTAAAACGCTTGTCGTCATGATCGATGCCAAACAGATGGTCGTCGCGGTTATCCCCGTTTCCTTTATGCTTTCGATGAAACAGATCGCCAAAGCTGCAGGAGGCAAAAAGGCGGAGATGGCAAACGGTGCGGATGTCGAACGCTCTACGGGCTATATTTTAGGCGGTGTCAGTCCTCTGGGGCAGAAAAAACGGCTCAAAACGTTCATTGACGAGACGGCGCAAAATTTTCCTACGGTTTTTGTGAGTGCAGGGCGCAGAGGGTTAGAGATCGAGCTAAGCCCGAATGATCTTCGGACACTGAGCAACGGGGTTTTCTCACCGTTGTGCGGGTAAAATAATCAGAGGTTTTGCTCAGTTGAATCGACAACCAAAGATCGATTGAACGTATAGATGAATGTTGAACCTTGTAAATAAGCAGATTGGATATCCAAAGTGATGTCGCTTTTGTCGATGATGGATTTGACGATGTTCATACCGATACCGAATCCCGTTTTGTGTTCGTATTCGCGGTAATAGGGGTTGGTAATTTTTTCGGGATGTTTGATCCCTTGCCCGTAGTCTTGAAACGAAATAATTATTCCCCCCTCGTCATTTTTATTGATGTGTACATCAATTTTGCCGTTTTTATGTGAAAATTTTATTGCATTTGAAAGGGTATTATCAATAATCCGTTGAAGTTTAGTTGGGTTAAACATTATGTGTGTCTTGGTGGTTGAAACCAAAGAGAGCGTGATATTGTTGAGCTGACAGATCAGTTCAAAATATTCCACACGCTCTTTGACAAATTCTTCCAAAGAAATGATTTCATTTTTATATTCAACACGATTTTGTTTGATGAGGTAATCCATGTCATTGTAAATGGTTGCTAGCGATTTGGTTGCGGATTTGATACGGCTTAGATATTTATTGGACTCGTACATGCTGTTAAAGAGATCCACGTTGACATTGATGATGCTAAGCGGCGTATTCATTTCATGCATCGATTCTTTGATAAATTCATCGAGTTTTTCATTGACACGCTTGAAGGGTACGGAAAAGCTGTTTAAAAAATAAAACGATAACAGGAGGATCAATACGAGGATACCGAATGCGATAATACTGGCTTCAAGAAAAATATCGGTATAGGAGATGGCCGTTTCGGTGATGAGATAGTCGGCAAAAAAATACTTTTGGGAGGGGAGAGGGGTGATGAGAAAACGTGTCATTCCATCGCTGTGATATCCCGGCATATAAAAGGGTAAGGGTTCTTTGATTTGTGAATAGATAGTGGAGAAATTATTGTAGTAGAGGCCGGATTGATAGCTATTGAATTTCGGAAATTCAAATGTATTGTTGGGATTATTGCCGAAAGCATCCATGGCATTGATGATATGGGATTGGATCGATTTTAGCTCGACTTCGGTTCTGACTTCTTGCGTGTTGATTTTATGTATGACATAAAAATACAAAGGAGCCAGTAATATGAAAGCAACAATACCCGTATAGATTAAGCTATAACGCCGAACGAATTTTTTTTCATCGACAATCAAGACGATATCCTAATCCATAGATATTTTTAATCAGATTTTTCGGAAGTTTTCTCCGGAGATTATTGATCTGTACCCGCGCGTTTGCCGCATCGACGTTATTTTCCCAAATTTTTTCATAGAGCATTTCCAGTGTGAGAATCCGATTCCGGTTCACCAGGAAAAGATTTAAAATTTCGCTCTCTGTTTTGCTAAGCGAAACCGGTTTAGAGTTGCAGGTCAGTTCATAGGTCGTGACGTTATAGCGATAATCATCCGGCAGAATGAGAAAGTCTTCTTGTGTTTTAAAGCAGTTTGATTTTAAAGCATGCCGCACCCGAAGCATAAGCTCCGTTAAATCGAAAGGTTTTTTAATGTAATCGCAGCATCCGTGCGCGTATCCCTGAATGAGGGCATCAGCGCTGGACATCGATGTGACGAAAATCGTCGGGATATTTTTCTGCTCGTCCGCCAATGCTTTTCGAAGCGAAAAACCGTTAAAGGAGCCGGGAATATTGACATCCAGCAGCAGGAGATCATAATCAATGGAAAAAATGGCATCGTAAGCGTCTTCACTGTTTTCAAAACTGTCGACGGTATAGTTTTGTGCACTCAAAAATTCATCTATGCTGTCTTTTAAAATAACATCATCTTCGAGTAAAAGCAATCTCATTTTATGTGTCCTCTGGATTTTTGATTGGAGTTTGCATCGAGCAAAAGAGAGATAAGTTCCTCTTTACTGTAGCCATTAAGATCGGTGCGCAATTTCTCTTCAAGGGCGGTTCTATCTTCAGGATGGGCACATTTTTTCAGAGAAAGGAGATCTTTCGCCGTGTAGTTGTTCCATAAGTTTGCAGAGGGATCGTGATGGGTAACCGAGAGGTATAAATCTTTTCTCGAATAGGTCAAAAAGGTGTCCAATTCCTCTTCAAAGGCATTAAAGAGTTCCATCTTTTTCTTGGAAAGAACCAGTACGAAAGAGCCGATGTTTTGACCCTCTGCATTGAGAATCGCTCGTGAAAAATAAACATAATTGTTCCCGTCAAGTACGCCGTGCGTCAATAACGTGTTTAAACCGGCGCGTTTGAGATAGGAAATATGATAGATGTTCGCATCGTCGTTTGCTACGATCATGTTCTCTATCCGGGGATTGTTTTTGAGCAAAACGGCCTGATTTTTATACTTATCATTCATCAAGACTAGAAGATCGATATCATAATTGGCAAAATAGTTTTTTATTGCATCCAGTTTTTGGATCACTTCAATAAAACCGATGAGACGCTTTTCTTTTACAATCGGGATCGATGCGATCAGTACGAGCCGTCTTGCGGCTTCGAAGGAGAGGTGAGGCTTATGCGTCAAAACAATATCATTCAGATCCGGACGATACGCTTTAACACTCAGTCCGGTGCTGGTATTTTCCCAATTTCGTGCAAAGATGATAAAATCTTTTGAAATGATTTGGGCACGGACTTTGGAACCGCTGAATACTTCGAGTGTGGAGGTATACTGTTTTAAAATTTCGGTCGCTTTCTTCGTGTCATTATTTTCGATGGCTGTTTGCAGCGTCTCGTTTTGAGCCAGTGCAAACGCGAAAGCAAAACTTTCTGCTTTCTCCTGTTCGATTTGTTTGTCCAGAAGGTTCATAAGAACGATATCGATTCTGTTGATAAACTCCTGTTTCTTTTGTACATAAAAATAGACAATCATCGTGAGCAATACCAACAGCAATAATGATAAATACTTCTGATAGAGTCTCATGCTAACCTTTCTGCGTAATTATAAATTTTTAAAATAAAATAACAGACTGTTTTTCTGATTTTTTTATCGTATTTTTATATACGCATAGCCGCTGCGCTGCAAATCGATAATTTTAATGACTCCCGCAGGTGTAATTGTCACATAATCCTCGATCTGATTATCGGCTACGTGGTTTTTCTCCATCGTATTTTTGCAGGCATAGAGTTTAATCTTCTCACCGCCATCGAGCTGAAGGGCTTTTAGCCGTGACCGTGTTCCGGCTCCCGTAGGTCCGCCTTGTGTAATATAAGGCTTTTCTTCAAATCCGGTATTGTTAAAATCTTTCATGACGTATTGAAGGCATGGCCCCAAAGCAACAATATCCACCTCGTACTGTATGAAGTTTTTATTGTAATATTCAACCGTATTGTTGATCGTATTGAGCATCAGATGGATACGATCCGCTTCGGGAAAATCGCATTGATAGACGACTTTGACGACGTCATCATCTTTTTCACTCGCGACAAGGGGAAATGCTGCTACCGTCAGTACTGTAAAGAGTAAATGTATTAGTTTCATAGTTGGATCCTTTTTAAAAAGCATAAGTCACTTGGACTTGAGCACGGTTACCCATGTTGTCCAAAACAGTTTGTGCGCTTGCATTGCCTGGGGCTTTGGCATCTCTGATCAGATAGTTGAAATCGACCCGTGTTGGACCTTTGAACCGGTAGGATGCTCCGAGTGTCGTCGTCGTAAAGTCACGTTCCCCTTTCTCATCGTTGGTCAGTCGGTTCATAAAATCGTAACGCCAGAAGATTTCGAACTTTTGGGGAATGAGTTCATATTGGAGATTGACATAGCCGCCGTTGGCTTTGTTCTCGTTCCCTGATGCAAATTGAAGCTGCCAATCTTGTGCCAGCGGGTCAGCATCGACATCTTTTGCCCCGACGTAAATCATCCCCTGTGCCATCATGTATTCCGCTTCAAATCTCAGACCATGGTTATAGTAGGTCATACCCAATCCATAGCGTTTGCGGTCGGCATCGATGATTGTTGCATCATTAGAAATAAATTGACGTTTTCCGCTTTGTCCCCAAATATAAAACTTCATCGCATTGGTGTAATACCCTTTACCTCCGCCGAAAGTGTTTTCGAGTGCCAAATACCCATAATGGGTACCTTGGGCATCTGAATTGGATCTGGAAATTCCGGTCCCGTTCCCGTACATGTAGGCGTAACTGAATGCCCAATTATCTTTGATCGGGATAGTATCAAAAATTTCCACACCGGTATCCCTGAACGCTCCGATCGGATCATCGACGGAAGTGGTCGTATAATGGAGGCTCGAAGCTCCGCCTGCAGCTGCGCCGGTTTGTGCCGCTGTCGCATTTGTTATTCGGCGTTCAAGCAGTTCTTGATCACTCATTGTTGTAAATTCGATATAGGGTGATACGTATACGGATTGCAACCCTTCTTCACTTCCCGGGTATTTAAATTCACCGACACGAATTTTTGCATTCGGAATGTATTTGAGAGTCACCGAAGCATCGGTAAGATAGGTAGATGTATCATGGTTTGCCAGGTTGTTCACACCGTTGTTTCCAAAGTCAGTCATGATAAAATAATTAACCATATTGTCATCATCAGCCATACCGCGTACGGCGAGACGGGCTCTTGCGATATTAAACCCGGATTGATCTTCGAGGTTAGGGGTTAAAAGGGAAAATGGAGTGGTTATTTTTCCTCCAGAGGATGCGACCGTGCTGTAATCTTTACTGTAGTTAATCTGTGCAAATCCAAAGAGTTTTGGCGTTTTATTACGGTTAGGGACAATAACACCCTGTGGAGCTACATTCTCAGGTTCCGAGCCTTGTAACATCAGCCAATCTGCTGCATTCAGCTCAATACAAGAGCTGAGCAATATTAAACTTAACAGTGCCGATCTTGAAACACTTTTCATATGTTTTCCTTATATTAGATGGGAAAATTGTAAGGAAAGAACGAAAAGAAAATGAAAAGAGAGTATTAACTACAGAAGCGGAGAAGAGTTTGGCGTCATTTTACTGAGAGATCTTTTTCCAAGGCCAATAAAAACGTTTTTTTTTCTATCCCTCCGCTGTATCCACCGATCCCGCCACCGCTGGCGATGACACGATGGCAGGGGATGAGGATTGCAATGGGGTTGCGTCCGTTGGCACTTGCGACGGCACGGATCGCTTTAGGGTTTCCGAAGAGTTGTGCTTCTTTTGCATAGGAAATGGTTTCCCCGTAGGGGATTGTTTGAAGCGTTTTCCAGACTGCTTGTTGAAACGGCGTTCCTTTTGGATTTAAGGGGAGGCTAAACGAGGTTCTTTCTCCGGCGAAATATTCCCCAAGCTCCTTTTCCAGTTGAAGCAATAACGGATGATTGCTATGATTACTGACAAATATGTCGTCGGTAAAATCAAGGGAGACGATCGCTTCGCCGTCGGTTACTGCGATCATCTTTCCGAGCGGGGTATTGATCATGAGAATTTCATCAGAAGTATCGGGTTGCATGATATGATTATAGCCAAACGAAAAAATCTGCGATAGATAGAGGAGTGGAAGATGCACCCTGCCAAAGTGATCCGCGAAAACGTCATCAAACTTACCGACCTGCCCAATATCGGCAAGACGGTTGCTGCGGATCTAAAATCGATCGGGATTACTGAACCTTCTCAACTCAAAGGCCAAGATCCGTATGACCTCTATGTACGGTTTTGCGAAGCGTTTGGAGAGAAACAAGACCCGTGCATGCTCGATGTGCTGATGTCGATCACCGATTTTATGGACGGCGGCGACGCTCGGGTGTGGTGGGATTATACCGCCGAGCGTAAAAGACGCTACGGAAGCGGAAAAATTGGAAATTAAAGATAGGTGACCAGTTCATTGAGCTCTGAGCGGTGAAGCGGCGGTTGTTCATTGACACGGTATCCGAACGGAATGAGTAAAGGAACCCCGTAAACCTCCGTATCAATTCCCATGATTTTCTCTACCGCATCCCGATCAAACCCCTCCATCGGACACGAATCGATTCCGATCGATGCAGCGGCGCTCATCATATTTGCCGCCGCGATATAAACCTGACGAGATGACCAGCACTCTAGTACGTCATCACTGCGAGGATCAACAAACCCTGCATACATTTCGAGAAGATACGCAGGGTAGTGAAACTTTTCAAATTCGGTTTGGATGTAAGCGTCTGTACTACGAACTTGTTTCTTATAGGCAATCGCTATCAGTTCTGAAGCGGTGGTAATTTGTGCTTGATTCCACGCTACGGCTTGGATTTCTTCACGCATTGCAGTGTCGCGGATGACGAAAAACTGCCAGTGCTCCACCCCGAATGAACTGGGGCTGAGGCGTCCCGCTTCGAGGATAAAGGTTAAATCTTCTTGACTCATAGGTTTGGTTGTATCGAACAGTTTGCACGCATGGCGAAAGTGCATCGCTTTTTCAAAATCGTTACGCATCGGGGAAAGTCCTTTTAGATTTTAATAGGGTGATATTTTATAGAATACAGTTTATTTATTCAAGAACGTACTAAAAAGTACTGTACATACTAAAAGGTAACTGTAGATGATTGATGAATCGCGTTTTAATTGCCCGTTTGAACTCACGATAGAGCTGATCGGCGGGAAGTGGAAAGGGCTGATTTTATGGCATCTGCTCGACAAAAAAGTGCTTCGCAACGGTGAAATGCTTCGACTCATGCCCCGCATTACCCAAAAGATGCTGACGCAGCAGCTGCGGGAGATGGAAGACAACGGTCTTGTACGCCGTGTCATCTATGAGCAGGTACCGCCAAAAGTCGAGTACAGTCTTACGCCGCACGGGGAAGCGCTTCGCCCGATTCTGGACATGATGATCACATGGGGATCGAAATACGCTAAAGAGAAAAAAATCGTGATTGCCTGCGGCAGTTGAGAGAGGGAAAAATTTGAAACATATCGTCTTTTTAGTACTCATTGCGGTTGGTCTGTATGGGGATGATCTGCGTTTTAAAATCGATCATATTATCGTCGTCTACCTCGAAAACCGCAGTTTTGACAACCTCTTTCGCGGATATGAGGGTGCGGATACGTCGGATAAGCCGGCTAACCCGTATGCATTGCAGAGGGATCGTAACGGCAGTCTCTTTAGCACACTTCCGATGGGAGAGAAATCGGTGCAGGGGGGATTCCCCGATCACATGCCGAATGAGCCGTTTTTACTCGATAGCACGGTGTCCCAGAAGGGGATGATCCCCGATCTCGTACACCGTTTTTATCAAAATCAGCTGCAGATTAACGGCGGTAAAAATGACCGATTCGTCGATATCAGCGATGAAAAAGCTCTGACGATGGGGTACCACGATATGCGTCACAGTGCGATGTGGCGTTATGCGAGAGAATTTACCCTGTGTGACCGCTTTTTTGCGGCAGCCTTCGGGGGATCGTTTTTGAATCACCAGTGGCTCATCGCGGCCCGTACTCCGTATGTGGGAATAGATACGGACATTTCCCGCTACGATCTGGATAAAAACGGGGAGATTCTCCGTGACGGCATCCTCACCCCGGACGGATATGCCGTCAACACGATCCAACCGTTCCATCCCCCCTATAAAGCCAAATACGCCGATCCCGCTCTTCGATTACAACCGCTAAAATACGACACGATCGGTGATCGGCTGAGTGACAAAAATGTTTCATGGAGCTGGTACAGCGGCGGCTATGAGGATGCGATAGCGGGGCGCGGCGACACAATTCACTACCAATACCACCATAACCCTTTTTTGTATTATGAGCGCTATGCTCCGAGGAGCGAAGGACGCACCCATCTCAAAGACGAAAAGGATTTTTTTCGTGAGTTGGAAGAGGGGAAATTGCCGAACGTCGTCTTTTTCAAACCCTCCGCCGCAGATAATCAACACCCCGGATACGCCAGTGTCAAAGCCGCCGATGAGAAACTCTCCCAAATCGTTGAAGCGGTACGCAGTAAACAGGATGTATGGAAAAAATCGCTCATCATCGTCACGTACGACGAAAACGGCGGACTATGGGACCATGTTGCCCCGCCGCAAAAAGATCAATGGGGACCGGGGAGCCGGATACCGGCACTTATCATCTCACCGTATGCGAAAAAAGGGTTTGTCGATCATACCGACTACGATACGACGTCGATATTGCGGCTGATCGAATGGAAGTACGGCTTGGAGATGGTGGGAGAGCGAGAGAGCCATAATCTGCTCAACGCCCTGGACGATTAATCTACGAATACTCCGAACGGGTCATCATTCAAGACGGAAGCCGGATCAATGGCAATGGAGTCGATGATAACCGATTCTCGCTGATGGGGCGGCAGACGAAGTTTAAGCCGTTCTAACGCCTGTTCTTCATTATCCGCATCGATCGGATAGAGGCGAGTTTTCCCCTCAAGCCGTATGTCGATCAGGTAGCGCATGGGTATCCTTGAACAGATAAAGCTGTCCGTAGCAATCGCAGAATTTTTTGCAGCCGCAGGAGTAATAGATATTTTTTCCGGTCTCGAGTGAATAGCTTCCAAAATTCGTTTTAATAACGTCTCCCTGGATTCTCTCGATGGTTATTGTTTTGACGAGACATTCATCCATCGGGTTCAGGCGGTGAAATTTTTCGCGGGTTGAATGTACCCAGAGGATTTTTGCGGGGAGAAGGAGGGAGAGGAGAGCCTCTTTGCTCCATTCTCGGGTGGCCTCCAAGCTCTCAAGCTCAGAGTCGCTAATATTACGATAAGGGCGCATCAGCCCACTTCGTTCGTATAGGCGTACGTAGAGGAGATAGCGCGCAGACGTTCCGCCGCTTTGACAAATACATCGATCGTGTAATCGATCTCATCGGCGGTAGTAAATCGGCTGAGGCTCAGACGGATCGCCGTATGGGCGAGTTCGGGATCTTCTCCGATGGCACTCATGACAGGGTTGGCTTCGAGACTCTCCGATGCACACGCACTTCCGGTGGAGGCGGCGATTCCCGCGCGGTTGAGATCCCACAGCATCGATTCACCCTCGATCCCGCGCAGTGAGATGAGGATCGTGTTCGGGGTACGGCGTGCACGGTCCCCGACGACGATAGTATCCGGGAGCTGTGAGATCGCATCTTCGAGACGGTCGCGGAGCGCTCGGACGTCGCTGTTCATTTTCTCCAAATGTCCGACTGATTGCTTCATCGCCAGACCCATCCCGATGATGTAAGCGACGTTGAGCGTACCCGCACGCTTGCCCCCCATTTGTTCCCCGCCGTGGAGGAGATTGGGGAGTTCAGAACCTTTTTTGACGTACAACCCGCCGATCCCTTTTGGACCGTGGAATTTATGGGCGGAGAAAGTGAGGTAATCGATCGGGGTTTTGGTCAAATCGACTTTGACTTTTCCGATCGCCTGAACGGCATCGGTGTGAAACAATATCCCTCGCTCTTGTGCGATTTGTGCTACCTCTTCGACGGGAAAAATCATCCCCGTCTCGTTATTCGCCCACATCATCGAGATGAGGATGGTTTTATCGGTGATCGCCGCCGCGACACGATCGGCACTGACATATCCGTAAGCATCCACATCCACAAACGTGATTTCCGCCCCGTTCTCTTCGAGGAAATGGAGGGTCTCTAAAACGGAAGGGTGCTCTACCGCCGAAGCGATGATGTGGTTTTTAGACGGATCGCGGAGGATATGTTTGAAAAAGATCCCTTTGAGTACGGTATTGTTGCTCTCGGTCGCACACGAGGTAATGAGGATGTCATCGGCATCGGGGGCATTAAGAGCATCGTACATATATCCCATCGCTTCATTCAGATAGGGGCGTACTTCGATCCCGTACTGGTGGAGTGAGTTCGGATTGCCGTAGAGCTCTTCGAAAAAGGGCTGCATTTTGACCTTTACGATCGGGTCGAGTTTCGTAGTCGCGTTGTTGTCTAAATATACACGTTTCATTGTTTGTCCTCATGTGTCGGATATTATGAGGAGAGAATGCAAGATTTGTTCGAGAGTGGGGAAACCGTATCAAAAAAGGCTTTATAACTATAGTGCTATAATACATGACAATAACGGTTGATGCTACTACGCAAAATCGGACTATAATTTTAAATCTTGGTAGAGGAGTGAACTATGATCTCAAAATTGAATATTCTCGATTTTCTTTCAGATCATAAAGAGACACTGCACGAGCGTTTTGGTGTCACTCAAATCGGATTATTCGGGAGTTACGCACGTGATGAAGCGAACGAAGAGAGCGATGTGGATATTGCCGTCGAGATCGATGCCCCTAACAAATTTAGAAGTTTTTTCGGCTTGAAACATTATTTGGAAACTAATCTCTACCCTAAAATCGATCTCGGGATCGAAAGCACTTTGAAGCCGATTGCCAAAGAGTTCGTGCGTAAAGAGATCATTTATGTCTAAGCGAGATTATTATCTCTATGTCAGTGATATGCTCGAATCGATTGAAGCGATAGAGAGTTATGTGAGCGGGCTTGATTTCGAGGGATTTTTGAATGATCGAAAAACCTACAGCGCGACGTTACGGGAATATATTGTGATCGGTGAAGCGATCAATGCAATTATCGATCTATTGGAAAAGCGTTTCCCTGATTATGAATGGCGATTGGTAAAGGATTTCCGCAACTTCATCGTTCATGAATATTTCGGAGTTGATCCTCGAATCGTATGGGATTTGACGACGCAGGAACTGCCGATTTTAAAAGCAAAAATTCAACTTTTGGATCACTCTGATTTTTCAGAACTTTAATAAGTCCTCTTGATTTTCTCGTTCCCACTTTCTAAGTGGGAATGCAGATGTGAGGGATACCAAGATACACTCCCACTCGGGAGATTGGGAACGAGATAAAGTTGTTGATTTCTCACATATTTCATGTAAAATAATATATTTAAACTGTTTATGTATTAGTCGTTTGTAAGCCGCATGGCGTATAATGGCTAGTTAAAAAATAGTTAGATAAATAAGGGAATATATTGAAACAAAGTACCTCGGAGCATATTCTTGAACTTGCAAAAGAATTATTGGATGATATTGAATTAAACAGAATTAGTATCGAGCCCCTTCTTCTAAAAGCATCGAGACTTGCAAGATTGACTGGTTCTGAAGAGATCAAGCATTGGATTGAACTTGAATTAAAAGGTCATAGTTTCAAAGATGTAGTATCAGTAAAATATATTGATATAACTGGAAGATGGGAAAATAAAGAAAAAGGTACTGCATATGTTGCGCCACTAGCTCAAATAGTTACTATGATTGATACTGAAAATGCAAAACTAAAATCTACTACGACTCCTGATACAAGTGGAGATTGGGCATTTCGTGTAATGCAAATGTACCAAAATAATTTAGCTGAAATTACTACTAGAATATCTCAATTAAGTGGAATAAAAAGCAAAGTCTTAGCGGAATTACACTCCTTTATAACTGATGTTTACTATGAAAAAGAATTTGACAACCTCTCTGAATCAATCTTTGAAAAATACAAAAATGAAGTAGATAATTTAATAGCATCAACTTGTGGGGATGTGTTAGAACAGATACCTGCAGTTATGGATCGTCTGACTGAAGGAGACAATGAATCAATTAGTCAAGCCTTAACTACTGTTCGGAGAATCATTGATTCTTTTGCAGATTCAATATTTCCTCCTTCAGATCAAATAATCAACATGAATGGCAATGATGTAAAACTGGATGCCAGCAAGCATCAGAATAGAATAAATGCTTATGTTTATGAAAGAATTGAAAGCAAATCGAGAAAAATTAAAATAAGACAAAATCTTTCAAATCTATACGATCGTGTTTCTACTGGAGTTCATAATGATGTTAGTGCGGAAGAAGCTAAATCCCTATTTTTAAATACATACTTGTTATTGGGTGAAGTTTTACATATCGGAAAATCAGATATAGAAAAAAAGTAGCATTATTTATTGAGAAGAAGTTCACGCTTCTGCGTGCTCTTCTTTATAAACAAAAATCGGGTCTTGCGTCGGATCTTCGATGACCGCTTCGGTAATCGTCAGACTCTGGAGGTTCTTTTTCGACGGGCAGCTAAATTGCAACGGCAGCATCGCTTCTTCTATGATACTGCGCAGTCCGCGTGCACCGACACCGCGGTCGATCGCTTTTTGTGCGACGGCATCGAGGGCTTTGGGCTCGAAGTTGAGTTCGATGCCGTCCATGTCAAACAGCGCTTGGAACTGTTTGATGAGGGCGTTGTCCGGTTCCTGGAGGATTTGAACCATTTGCTCTTTGGTGAGTTCACGCAGTTGGGCGACGACTGGGATACGTCCGATGAACTCAGGGATGATCCCGTAATGGACCAACGCTTTTGCATCGATTTTTTTCTCTTTGACTTCGCCCTTGTCGGCGGTTTTGCTGAATCCTACTTTGTTAGACTTTTTCGTATGCGAATCGGGGACAAGTCCGACAAAAGCCCCTCCGCAGACGAAGAGGACGTGTGACGTGTTAAAGAGTACCGTCTCGGTGGTGGAGTTTTTACGGCTCCCTTTGACCGGGACGTAGACTTCGGCACCCTCTAAGATTTTGAGCAGTCCCTGTTGTACCCCTTCGCCCGAGACATCACGTCCCATCGTCGAGCTTTCCCCTTTGCGGGCGATTTTGTCGATCTCGTCGATGTAGATGATACCTCGTTGTGCGAGGTCGATGTCGTAGTTTGCGGCGGCGAGGAGGCGGGAGAGGATACTCTCGACGTCTTCACCGACGTATCCCGCTTCGGTCAATGCGGTCGCATCGGCAACGGCAAACGGTACCTGCATGATCTTGGAGAGTGATTTGGCGAGCAACGTTTTACCGCTCCCCGTAGGGCCGACGAGGAGGATGTTTGATTTTTCCAACTCGACATTGTTATAGACGGGGTTTTCAATCCGTTTGTAGTGGTTGTAGAGGGCGACGGCGAGGACTTTTTTCGCGTCATACTGACCGATGATGTATTTGTCCAGAAACTCGACGATTTTTTCCGGTGTCGGGAGCTGCTGCTGCATGGCGGAACGCTGTTCGTAACGTACTTCTTTTTGTAAAATTGCCGAGCAGGTGGTGACACACTCGTTACAGATATGGGTCGTCTCCGAAGAGAACATTTTTTTCACTTCGCTCTGTTTACGGCCGCAAAACGAGCAGGTTTTTTCTGTGGTACTCATCAGACATCCTTTGCACTGAATTTGGTGAGGATTTCATCGGCTAGACCGAATTCGATCGCCTCTTTGGCCTCCATGTAGTTATCACGGTCGGACTCTTTTTCGATCACTTTGACCGTTTTCCCCGTCGCTTCGGAGAGGATGACGTAGAGGCGGCGTTTGAGGTTGAGGATATGTTTGGTATGGATCTCGATATCGCTCGCCTGCCCCGAATAGCCCCCCAGCGGCTGATGGATCATCACTTCGGCATTGGGGAGCATGTAGCGATGACCGCTCTCCCCGCAGGTAAAGAGTACGGCCGCCATCGACGCAACGAGGCCCATTGCATAGGTGTGGACGGGGGCGTTGATGAGATTCATCGTATCGAGTATGGCCAATCCCGCCATCACCGATCCCCCCGGGGAGCTGATGTACATATGGATCGGCTCATCGGGGTCCATCGCTTCTAGATAAAGGAGCTGGGAGACGATAACCCCCATCATATGATCATCGATCGCTTCGGTGATGACGATCACCCGATCTCCTAAAAGTTTGGAAAACAAATCGAAATAACGCTCTCCTCGAGGCGAAATATCTTTGACGGTAGGTATCATTGGCATAGCGATCTCCTTTTACTTATTTTAAACGTATCGGGAGCAAAGCCCCCGACACTACGCTAGCCGCTAAGGCACTAAAGCTACGTCCTGTCGGACGAGAATAATTAGATAAACGCATGAATAAACTCCGGTAATGACATGGGGATCACTTCAAGGTTGTGCTTTTCGATGAACTTTTTCTCTTTTTTTCCCAGCTCTTTATCGGTGATGACGTAACCGCCTTCCAAATCGAGGGTGAGCTCATTGGCGACCATACGGTCGGTATCGCGATCAAAGGATGTCCCTAAAAAGAGGTATTTTTTCGCCTTACGGTAGGTTTTGAGTACCTTCGGCACGGCAAATCCCCCCATCGCTTCGGTGAGCCAGTCGACATAGTCGGCATCCGAGATAACAAACGTCGGATTCGGCAGCGGTGAGCCCATCGGTTTAAAGAGGATTTTTTCAGCGGTTTCAAGCACTTCATCCTCCACCAAAAAATATTTTTGGTTTTCGACATCGTATTCGTACACTTCATAGCGGTTCAAGTCACCCATGATGCGGGATTTTCCGATAATAAGACAATGGGGTGTAAATGCCAAAAGCTCTTGAAACTTGGTATCACGGTTCGTATCGACGATGTAGCGCGGCAACATATCGATTATCGCTTTGTGCAGTGGTGTCGGCTCAAAAGGTTTGGTATAAATATGGTTGATGAGCTGGGTCATGTACTCGACTCCGCGGCGCTGTTCGAGGTGCATGGCAGCACGTGAGTATTCGAACATGAGCCGAGGTGTCATAGCCCGACCGCCGTTCATCGCCAAAATCAGTGAATCGCTGTCAAAGGGGACGATTTCCCCCTCTTTGGTCGTGGTCCCCTCAAACACACCCAGACCGAAGTAGGGGATTGTGGTTTGGTTGCGTAACTCTTTTTTGATTGTTTCGTAAATGGTCTCCATTAGTGGCATCCTTTTCCAGTGTAACAGTTTTGCGCCGCGGCGATTTTGGGAAGTACCCGCTCCAGGGAGAAAGAATCTTCTAGATTGGGAAGTATCTCGTTGTAAAACACGGCTCCGTCTTTCGATACGATAAAGATAGATTTGGCAAATTCGCCGCCCAGCTCATGGCCGGCCAAACGGATACCGTAGTAATCACCAAACGCTTCATCGCTGTCGATTCCAAACAGCCATCCCTCCATCCGGGGACTGGCGTGTTTGGTAGAAGCAACCAGGAGGGCTTTGGTAATCCCTCCAAGCGCGTTAAGGTTGAGAAGTGTTTCGATCTCTTGCAGTTGAACGAGAAGCTCGTCATCGATAAACGGTGTTGTGATAAGCAGCTGGGTAAATCCGCTTTGCCCCCCGATAAGGAAGGGTTTGTTTTCATCATTGCTAAGGGTGACGCGTTCACTTGCGTAGCCGATATCCAGTGGCATATCCTCGAGATGGATTGTCGATGTGTTGTAGATTATCTGCAAAACGGACTCCTCTTTGGGTTATGAACTAAGCGATTGCATTTAGTGTTCTTGCCGCCAATAAGAGTAAAACACTCTTATAAGTCAGGGTTGTAGGTAAAGTGAGTGGGAAAGACAAAAATGTTACGCTACCGGATGGACGTATTGGAGGTGTTCGGCTATGTCCGTTCCGATAACAAAATGGTTGATCACTTCATCCGCCGTTTTAAGAAAGGGGGGGATTTTATAAATTTTTATGCCGACGTTGCGCATGGCATAAAGGGTATTAAGACAATACGAATCGACGATAAGGTAATCGCATTTGCCGATTACTTCGAGAAGTGCATAATGTTCGCTGATATGATGCGGATCTTGTGCGCGGTCCGTGTCGCATTGACACGTTTTCATCTTTGGGTCGCGTACCATATCCCCCTCATGTTTTTCCCACGGATTCAGACGTGTTCCTATATAACGGTAACGGATATCTTTACGCTCTCCCGAAACCTCATAGAGGGCAAACATCGTTGCACTGCAGGGATTGTAGTGATAAACACGCATCATCGCATCCATCGGTATAGCTACCATCATTGTAAGACTCCTCTATATTTATATGGATTATGCAATTTACATTCTGTAAGAACTCTGCGACAAAGCACGCCGATAAATGGTTCAATTAAAAACAAAAATGTCGTAATAGAGGATTGAAGGATGAAAATCACTAAGAACACCATTTGCAATATCCAGATTTAGAAAATGGTTGGTGCTGGATGAGGCAGAATCATTAAATGACACTTCAAAGGAGTTATTATGAGTTGTTCCTCAAGCGGAAATGAATCTTTTATGCCCGAAGATATTCAAGCGAAGATACACAATCATCCATGTTATTCAGAGGGTGCACATCACCATTATGCCCGTATTCACGTCGCGGTTGCCCCGGCGTGTAATATCCAATGTAATTACTGTAACCGTAAATACGACTGTTCAAACGAAAGCCGCCCCGGGGTAACCTCTGAGCGTCTGAGCCCTGAAGAAGCGGCAAAAAAAGTATTGCTTGTCGGCGGTGAAGTTCAACGTATGAGCGTTCTTGGGATCGCTGGTCCGGGAGACGCGCTCGCTAATCCGAAGAAAACGTTTGAAACCTTCGGAATGGTTCGCGAATTTGCACCGGACTTGAAACTCTGTCTCTCAACGAACGGTTTGGAATTGCCGAATTTTATCGATGAGATGGTCGAATACAACATTGACCACATCACCGTAACCATCAACAGTGTTGATGAAACCGGTGAGATCGGAAGTCAAATCTACCCATGGATTTTTCATAACAACAAACGTATCTATGGAAAAGAAGCGGCGCAAATCCTCCTCGAAAACCAACTCGAAGGGATGAAGAAATGTGTCGAAAAAGGGATTTTGATCAAGGCTAACTCGGTCCTAATTCCGGGAATCAATGACAAACATCTCCCTGAAGTTTCGAAAAAACTCAAA
Organism: Sulfuricurvum sp.; assembly: GCF_049587615.1. Classification (GTDB taxonomy): domain Bacteria; phylum Campylobacterota; class Campylobacteria; order Campylobacterales; family Sulfurimonadaceae; genus Sulfuricurvum. The sequence continues at coordinate 8,490 of NZ_JBAVEF010000057.1, read as the reverse complement.
GAGATCGGAGTGTTCCTCCACAACATTATGCCGATCCTCTCGGAGCCGGAATTCGGAACAGCATTTGCCCTCGCAGGTGTACCGAGTGCGACCGATCAAGAACAGATGGCCGTTCAAGAAGCGTGCGGTATGGACATGAAACTGATGCAGCACTGTCGTCAATGCCGCGCGGATGCGGTAGGGCTTATCGGTGAAGACCGTGGAGCTGAATTTACGAAAGATACGTTCGCAGGTCTTAGTTTCGATGAGCTTCAAATCAAATACGATCTCGAAGCACGTCAAGCGGCACAAGCGAAAATCGAAGAGTTCAGATTCTTCCTCGATCAAGCCAATGATCGTGTACGTAAAGAGAAAGAAGAACTCAGCTCTAACGGCGTGACCATTCTCGTAGCAGTCACCACAGCGGGTGAGGGGATGATCAACCAACACTTCGGAAGCGTAAAAGAGTTTCTTATCTATGAAGCGGGGGATAAAGGTATCCGATTTATCCACCACCGTAAAGTCGATTATGAATATTGTGCGGGACCTGATGGTACAAACCCGCTTCAGCCGATCTTGGAAAAACTCAAAGACGTTCAGATGATTTTGACCGCAAAAATCGGCGGATGTCCTCAAGATGATCTCAAAGCGGCCGGCATCATTGCCGATCAAAGCTACGCGTATGAACCGATCGAAATTTCGGTCCTCAAAGCATCCCGCAAATACTTCGGTATGGATGAAAACGCGGAAGTGAATTAACACATCGTCATCGCGAGCGAAGCGTGGCGATCCATGTTTTGGATTGCTTCGTCACTTCGTTTCTCGCAATGACGAAGGTAGAAGGAAAAGATTATGGCACTCATCAATGATACTACTTTACGTGACGGGGAACAGGCTCCTTATGTCGCGTTCAACACTGAAGAGAAACTCCGTATTGCCATCTTACTCGATGCGTGCGGTGCGGATGAACTCGAAATCGGTATTGCGGCGATGGGTGTCAAAGAACGTCAAGATATCAAAGAGCTTTTATCCTTGGGATTGAAAGCTCGAATGATGACTTGGAACCGGATGAAGATGGAAGATCTCGAGGCTTCCCTCTCGTGCGGGATTAAAGCGGTCGATCTCTCTATCCCTATCTCGGATATTCTTATCGATGTTAAATTCGGCGGCAGTAAAGCCAAAGTCTTATCAGAACTCGAATGTGTTGTCACAGCGGCAAAGCGTGAGGGATTGTTTGTCTGTATCGGCGGCGAAGACAGTTCTCGCGGCACTCACGAATTTATCCGTGATGTGATGGAACTCTCCCGTGAATGTGGAGCAAGCCGCTTTCGCTACTGCGATACGATCGGGGTCATGACACCCACACAAATGTATCAAAAAATCAAGTCGTTATCTGATTTGAACCTCCTCCCGATTGAAATGCATACCCACAACGATTTTGGTTTAGCGAATGCTAATGCCCTCAGTGGTATCGATGCCGGAGCTATAGGGCTGAATACCACCGTGATCGGATTGGGCGAACGTGCCGGAAATGCCTCGTTTGAACAGATTCTGATGGCACTCAAGCACCTCTATGGAGAAGCGCGCCCCATCGATCCGGTACAGCTTCGAGAGTTGGTCCATACAGTTGCAACGGCGGCAAAAGTCGATCTTGCCGCGAATGCCCCTATCGTGGGGGAACGGATATTCGCCCACGAGAGCGGCATTCATGCGGATGGTATGATGAAAGATTCTCATGCGTATGAACCTTATGAAGCGTGTGAAGTGGGGTTGGAAAGCAGCTATCCCATCGGCAAGCACTCCGGCAGTGCAACGATTCGCTACCATCTCTCCCGAATGGGGATCAGTGCGGATAATGGTATATTGTCTGATTTGCTCCCAAAAATCCGTGAGATTGTGACCTCGCGTAAGCGGGTATTGGAATCGTATGAGCTTAAATCTCTCTATCAGGATGCAGTATGTTTATAGGGTGGCTCAAATTCGTCGATGTTCCAGAACTGGTCAAAATTGCCGAAGAGGTGGGATGGCTGTTGGATGGCTATCATGTAAAACTCATGATGATGCACGCTCCCCATCTGTGCTACGGTGCGTATGAAGAGGGGGTTCTTGTCGGTGCGGTGATGGCGGCCCCATTTGAAACTTCGGCGATGATCAAATACTTTATGCTGAAACCGAGTCACCAAAAACAGGGTATCGGACGTCGCCTATTTAACACGTTGTTCGGGGTTCTCAAAGAGGAGCATCCATCACTTTATCTGCATGCAAATCCGAATCTCAAATCTTTTTTTGAACAAAACGGATTTAAGGCCGTCATGGAAGTAGGGAGGTTTCTCAATGTCGGGAAGGTTCCCCCTTTCAGTTTTACGAATGCTCAGGCCAAAGAGCTCGATGGCGGTAATTTCGACGCAACACTCCGAAAAATAGATTTCGAAACCTTCGGTGAAGACCGAATGGCCTTTTTACTCGATGAGATGGAACGGAACAGTTCGCTCAAATTTGCATTGCCCAACTCGTTTCAACACTCCAGTGTCATTAACGCACGGGGGGTTTATCTGGGACCGTGGCAATCCAGACCGGGTTTTGAAGAGGAAGCGGAAAAAATGATGCAGGGAGTTTTGTATTTCCGAGGACTCAAAAAAGTTCTTGCCGATGTCCCTTTGGGAAACAAAATAGCGGTTGCGCTGTTTGAGAAATACCATTTTCAGCAAAAAGGGACATTTCTCCACATGTACTACGGTGAAGCCAGAGATATTAAGTTTGAGAATATTTATGCGTTTTCACTGTGAACCTTTTTGTCATTGCGAGCGAAGAGAAGCAATCCATTTTCTGGACTGCTACGAGCATAGCTCTCGCAGTGACAGATAGATTTTAAAAGGATCCTACTATGAATCTTCTTGAAACCTGCGTGAACGAAAAATGCAGAGTTGTTTCTATAGATTTGAATGAAGATCTAAAACAACACCTCTGTGCCATGGGGCTTTGTTTGAATGCTACGGTGTGTGTGAAACGCTACGGCTGGTTTCGAAACAGCGTTCAGGTTCAAATCGGTCAGCGTCTGATTGCCCTGGGCAAAGATCAAGCCCGTGGTATCGAGATACGTGTTGCGTAACATTAAATAAAGAAAAAGGAAGGATTGAATATGTCGGAAATGACGGAACAAGATCACAAAAAAGAGTTGGCAAAACTAAAACGTTTTGCGGTTGAAATCGCCTCTGAAATTCACGATATCGTCGAAGATACAGTGTGGACGAATCATGTTAAAATGCCGGAATTAGCCGCAAAACTCTATGAAGCGGTAGAAAAGGCAAACAGCTACAAGGCAGAACACTCCCTATAAGGGGTGGATTATGGCGACAAAAGAAGAAATCCTCGCGCTCGAAATCTGTGAATGCGGCGGCAAGAGCGTTGCGGAGGCTATTGGGATTTTTCAGGAGACCGATCTACCGTATAAAAAAGCAAAAAAACTCGTCACTGAGTGTGACAAGAGCTGTTGTCGTGCAGCCCTTCTCAGACTTTTTGATATGACCTATTTCGGTAAATTCGATTACGATGAGATCGAACGGCTGATACAGTTGCGCCACGATAAACTGGGCGAACTCTTAGAACGGATGAAAAATGGACGATAAGCTGATGATACGGATGGCGTATAGCGATGATATCCTGTCGATGGTAAATCTGTTGTCCGAACTTTTTACGATAGAAGACGATTTTACGATTGATGCGGTGAAACAAACGCGCGGTCTGGAACTCCTTCTTCAAAATCCGCAGAGCGTCGTATTGGTTGCTGAAATTAAAAATCGTGTTGTGGGGATGATAACACTTCAGAGAGTTATCTCTACATCGCTAGGGGAATATGTCGGTATCATCGAAGACGTGGTCGTCAGCACATCGGATCGGGGAAAGGGGATCGGAAATAAACTGATTCAAGCGGCTCTCGATGAAGCAAACGAGCGGGGATGGAAACGACTGGCATTAGCTGCCGATCGACGAAATAGCAAAGCGATCGGTTTTTATCAAAAAAAGGGGTTTGAAATCAGTCACATGGGGTTGATGTACCGAGTGAAATAATTAATCGGTTATTGTTTTTATGTTACAATAAAACAAAATTAAATCTATACCGTTTGGAGATGGCGATGCAGCACTCTGAAATCCTTTTCAAGCAATTATTTGAAGCCAGTCCGCATCCTTATCTCATTCTCACTGCAGATATTACCTATCGCATCGTCGCCGTAAATGATTATTATCTTGCGGCGACAGGGATTCAACGGGATGATGTTATCGGCAAGCCGCTTTTTGAAGTATTCCCCGATAATCCGAGTGATCCCTCTGTCAGCGGAGTGAGTGACTTGCACATATCCTTAGACAGTGTTGTTCGGTATGGGCAAACCGATGTTATGGGAGTTCAAAAATACGATATACCCCTTCGAGACGGCAGTGATGGATTTGAAGTAAAATACTGGAGTCCTGTGAATGTACCGATATTCGGAGCTGGAGGAAAGGTAGAGTATATTATCCATCATGTAGAGGATGTTACCGATTTTGTTTTACTGAAAGAAGCCAACACCGCGGCCGGTCAATCCTCGGATATGAAGACCAACAGATTGGAAGCAGAGGTTTTAAAACGGGCGAATGAGGTTAAAGAGGCCAATCGTCTCATTAAAGCCAGAGAAAAAGAATTAGCGGCACTTAACGACAAACTCAAAGAACTCGATCGACTCAAAACCGAATTTTTTTCAAATATCTCCCATGAATTCCGAACTCCATTGACCCTGATGCTGGCACCTTTAGAGGAACTCCTTTCAGGTCGTCAAAACCTTGAAACAGCAAGAATGACTTCAGATCTTGAAATCGTCCATAGAAATGCTTTGCGGCTGTTAAAACTCGTCAATACGCTGCTTGATTTTTCCCGTATCGAAGCAGGGCGTGCAAAAGCCGCATACGAAGCGACGGACTTATCCTCATTAACAGCTGATTTGGCAAGCAATTTTTCATCCGCTTCGGAACTCTCGGCTCTTAAATTAATCATCGATTGCCCTTCTATGAGCGAATGGGTTGAAGTTGATCGGGATATGTGGGAAAAAATTGTCTTGAATCTTCTCTCCAACGCGTTTAAATTTACCCATAATGGATCGATTCATGTTTCGACCCGATCTGAGAACGGCAAAGCGGTTTTGCGGATAAAAGATACCGGAATCGGTATCGACGAAGAGGAACTGCCGAAATTGTTTGAGCGATTTTATCGGGTTGAAAATTCACAAGGTCGATCATATGAGGGGACGGGAATCGGTCTTTCCTTGGTTCATGAGCTTGTGAAACTTCAAGGGGGAAGTATCGAGGTTACGAGTAAACTGGGAGAAGGGACAACTTTTACCGTATATATGCCGTTGGGAATCAAGCATACTTCCTCTGAACAAAAGCAAATTCCGTTAGAAGAGACTGATAAACAGCTTCAGCATTCCAAAATCTATAGGGCAGAAGCAAAGCGATGGAGCGGTGAAAATAAAAAAAATGAGCCGCAGGAAGTAAAAAAAAGTGAGAAGGGGCATATTATTGTAGCCGATGATAATACTGATATGCGTGAATTCATCAAAAGATTACTGGAAGATGCCGGATACAGTGTATCGTTGGCAGTTGACGGAAAGAACGCATGGGAAATGTGTCAAAAAAGTCTACCCGATCTTGTTCTAAGTGATGTCATGATGCCTAATCTCAACGGGTTTGAACTTCTGAAAAAAATTCGTTCTGCTGAGTATACGTATTCCTTGCCGATTATTTTGCTTTCGGCTCGTGCGGGAGAGATTGATAAGACAGAAGGGCTGACTTCCGGTGCAGATGATTATCTCTCAAAACCGTTTCATAGCGGTGAGCTGATCGCCAGAGTCGACGGAGCGGTTAAACTCGGAAAATACCGAAAAAAAGCACATGAACAGCTATTATCGCAAACAAACCATATTGCCAAAATCGGCGGATGGAGTTTTGATACCCTCACGATGAAAGGGGAATGGACGGATGAGCTGATTCGCATTCACGACCTTCCTCCGGGGGAAACGATCGATGTTCATAAAGGGCTTGATTTTTATACACCGCAGTCACGCCCGATTATTGAGAAAGCGATACACGATGCCATTACTCTTGGAAAGCCGTATGATTTGGAATTGGAGATTATTACCGCGATAGGCGCCCATAAATGGGTGCGAACTGTTGGCTCTCCTCTCCTCGAAGAGGGAAAAGTGACGAAAGTTCAAGGGGTCATGCAAGATATCACGAGACAGAAAGAGGATCAAATCAAGATCCTTACGGAAAAAGAGCGGTATGACCATTTGGCACACCATGATGAACTTACCGGTCTTCCGAATCATCTCAGTTTAAATGAGTTTATGGAAAAACAATTTTCTGAGAATTCAAAGTTGGCCTTTATGTTTCTTGATCTCGACGGGTTTAAAGAGATCAATGATTCCTACGGACATGGATTTGGAGATAAATTACTGATCCATATGACCCATTTGCTTCAAAATATCTTTCCCTCTGATTCCTTCATCGTAAGGAGCGGAGGTGATGAATTTGTTATTGTCGTGCTGTGTGAAGGTGATGAATGCTTTATTGAATCAACGATGGAACGGCTTTCAAGTATGTTTAATCACCCTTTTTCAATCGAAGGAAGAGATGTTTATATTACGGCCAGTATCGGGATTGCCATGTATCCTGGTGATGGACAGACAACTGAAGAATTATTGCAGTGTGCCGATACGGCGATGTACAACGCGAAAAATTCCGGGAAAAATACGTTTAGTTTTTATAACAGCAGTTTAAGAGAACGTGCATTATATCGGATGTCGATAACTACCAATCTCAAAAAAGCACTTACTAACAACGAACTCGAGCTTTATTATCAACCGCAGGTTGATTCAGTGAGCGATAAAATTATCGGAGTCGAAGCATTGCTGCGATGGTTTTCTCCGCAAGGGGTGATTTCCCCGGCGGATTTTATTCCGATTGCCGAAGAGAGCGGACTCATTCTTGAGATCGGCGAATTTGTTTTGACTGAAAGTTTCAAAACAGCAAAGCGGTGGTTTGATTCTAATCTATTAAAGGGACGTATTGCGGTCAATGTCTCGGCACATCAGTTTGCGCATACTAATTTTTTAGCAATATTGGAACAAATTAGAGAAGAGACGCAATGCCGTCCTGAATGGATTGAACTTGAAATTACCGAGCGGTCCATTCTTACAAATCCCGAAAAAGTAATTTTTATTTTAGAAGGATTACGAGCTAAAGGGTTTCATGTCTCGATCGATGATTTCGGGACAGGCTACTCCTCTCTCTCCTATCTCAAAAATCTACCCATTGACAAATTAAAAATTGATATATCGTTTGTACGCAATATCACGCATGAACCTAAAAATCAGACGATTGTCAAAGCGATTATTGCATTGGCAAAAGGGCTTGATATGAATGTATTGGCTGAAGGTGTAGAAAACAGCGAAGAGTTGGAGTTTTTAAGAATGAATAATGTTGATTCAATCCAAGGATACTATTATTACAAACCGGCTTCGCTTGAAACTATTACAGCACTGCTTCGGTAGTCGGTAATTTATCCTCTTCCCCTTGTTCCATAAAAATAGGCCTCTTCTTCACTCTCTGGTGTTTCCAATATTTTAGGCTCCATTGCGGTGGAAGCGGTAGAATTGCTCAATCCGGAAACCAGAGTAAATTTTTCTTCTCCCATACTCAGGAGCTGACTCTCTAAAACTCGCAGTTTGTGTTTGAGTTGATCAGAGAGGAGAATGATCTCTTCGTAATAGCGTTGTGATAATTCTATTTCAGGTTCGCTCGCTTTGTTTTTTACTCCCAATAAACTGCCTAAGAGGGTTTTCTTTTTATGACCGTAATAGATAGGATAGATTTTTGTGTATTTGTCGTGGAGTGTGAGCAACAGCGTTTCAATCTCTTCAAGAACCAACCGGGATGACCCTTGTGAAAAGAGCATTGCTTCAGCGTAAAACCATTTTCCAAACGGGGAATCCGTAGGAATCAGAGCTATGCTCTCCAAGGAGACGTCGATGCCGGATACCAGCAGTTTGATTGCATTGACCCAGCGGATGTGGGCTGTACGGGCCTGATGGAGATTGTGAATCGATTTTTCTTTATTGGTCATAGCCACCCCTTTTTGTCAAAGTGTACCTATATAGAATAAATTTAGATCAGCTTCATAGCTTATTTTTTAATCAAAATAATCAAAATCTGAAATTTTTGATCCCTGCAAAACCTATTCCTACAAATTTGTATCATTGTCGTCATTTTGTCGCAGTCATTTGGATAAATGTTTCAAAAACCTTAGAACACCCATTGCATCAACCTAAGTGAAGTTCAAAAATAAGGGGATAACATGGCTGGAGCAGCTAGCTTGCGACAAATCGCGTTCTACGGAAAAGGTGGGATCGGTAAATCTACCACATCTCAAAATACATTGGCAGCAATGTCACACTATTTCGATAAAAATATTATGATCGT
>NZ_JBAVEF010000056.1:0-1616 GCF_049587615.1 Sulfuricurvum sp. | reverse complement strand
AGCGCAGTCGCTCTCTGCACGTATCAACGAATTCAAGAGCTGAAGACCCCTATCCAATAGGTATCTTCAGAGGTAAAAAGAACGCGGTGGCGGGTATGTTTCGGGATCATGACATGATCCCCCCGCGTCAGATGCAGGACATTGCCTCCAATTTCAAGATCGGCTTCCCCCTCAAAGAGTAACACCCATTCATCTTCGTTTTGATCGTACCATTCTCCCGGTGTTTTCAGCCAAGAGCGTATTGATTCGACACGAACGATGCCGCTGTCAAAAAGAGTTGAAAATATTTCACGGTTTTGCTCAGGGGATTCCCCCTCATAAAGATTACATTTACGGGTCAAGAAACACTCCTAAGTTAATGCATGATATGATTTCGCTATTATAAGCTAAAGAGTAAAGACGAAATGAATAATATTATATTGATTGGTTTTATGGGAGTCGGAAAGGGCTCTGTCGCGCGGGAGATCGTCAAACAGTCGGAAATGATTGCATTGGATACGGATGATGTCATCGAAAGCATGGAAAACCGAAAAATTAAAAAAATTTTTGCCAAAGAGGGAGAAGCGTATTTCCGCGCCCTTGAACACAAAGTGGCCCTTTGGCTTCAAAAAGAAGTCAGCGGTACTTTGATTTCAACGGGAGGGGGCTTTTTTAAAGTGCCGAACCTTTCCGAAATCGGGACGGTAGTGTATTTGTCTGCACCGTTCGAGACAATTTATCAGCGGATTCGCGCCCATCCGAATGCAAAAAGCAAACTTCGAAAACGCCCGCTTTTTCAAGATATCGATAAAGCTAAAAAACTTTATGAGGAGCGCGCACCGCTCTATAAAGAAGCGGCTGATATTGTGATTGATGTCAGCGGAAAAGAACTGGACGAGATCGCCGGAGAAATTTTACAAAAGGTGAGGCAGGATGATTAAGATTGTATCGGGGATCCTACTAAGTGCAGCCGTCCTTTTCGGGGCCGATATTAAATGGGAGAAAGATCTCGCATCGGCAGTCGAGCGTGCCGGAAAAGAGAAAAAGCCGCTGATGGTTGTCGTCACGAAGTACGGGTGCAAATGGTGCGATGTACTTAAAAAAGAGACGCTGAAAAACCCGAAAGTCTCGGATACGTTAAACCGTGATTTCGTTTCTTACGAAGCAGTGATGGAAGAGGGTACGGTGCCTCAGTCTTTGATGACTCCCGGAACACCCGCAACATGGTTCATAAAAGGAAAAACCCCGATGTTTGAACCGATCATGGGGGCTGTCGGCGTAGACGATTTTTTGTACGCTCTCGACGCGGTTAAAAAAGAGTACGCTGCTCCGGCATCGAAAAAATAAAGGATATCAATGACCATCATACACGCCAATGATTCAACGTTCCCGGCCGTATTTGAAGAGCTGCTCGGCCGTGGAAAAATGGATATGGAACATGTCTCGTCAATCGTAAAAACGATTATTGATGAAATACGTTCCGAAAACGACGAAGCGCTGATTCGCCATATCTCCAAGTTTGACCGCTGGACTCCTAAAAGCGGGGCGGAATTGCGGATTGAGCCTGCGGATATGAAAAAAGCGTATGACGCACTGGACCCGACATTGAAAGCTTCTTTGCATCTGGCATATGAGCG
>NZ_JBAVEF010000055.1:0-1653 GCF_049587615.1 Sulfuricurvum sp. | reverse complement strand
TGAAAAATGGTGTGCTGGTCGGCGTACACCGCCTGCGGGAGGCCTTTGCTCAAGCAAACCTGCTGCAGCACCAGGAAATAGCCAGCGGCATCTTCTTCTTCCCGAAAAACTGCCCCAGGGACCTCATTATCGGCGTCATCGATCATGCCCACCAGGGTTAGCCACGGTCCGCGCCCTTCCAACCAATCGTGGCGGCTGCCATCCGTTTGCAGCAGCATCCCAGCCTGCGGATAACGTTCCCGGTGGCTGCGATACTCAGGTGCTCGCCGCTTCCTCGGGCTGCCTTGTCCAGCTGCCCGCCGAATGCGCCGCAGGCTGGAACGCGAGACCACGATCGGCTCAGGCTGTTCAGCCAGCTCTTCGGTGAAGTGACAATCGTTGTAATCCCGGTAGGTCTCCTTGGCCAACCGCAGGATCTCCTGCCGCACCTGCTCCGAGATGCGGTTGGCAGGTTCTCTGCCTCGATTCCCGTGTGCCAGGGCTGCAATACCCTTCTGGCGATAAGCTGCTACTAGCCGGCGAAACTGCCGTTTCGAGATGCCGAGCAATTCCGCTGCTCTTTGTGCGTGTACTTTCCCAGCTTCGTAGTCGATTACCATCTTCAACTTGTGCTGTTCTTTCATGGTCAATATCACCTGTGTGTTCATAGGGTGACATTTTCGCTGAACAGTCAGGGGGTGTCAAATTCGCTGAACAACAACAACCTCGCTCTTCCTGGGTGTCATTGTTCAGGGAAAATGACACCCTAACTGGTAAGGGAAAATGTCACCTTGGCAAAGGGTGTGAGCCGAGTATAATCGGGACACCCCCCAACGAGAAGGCGAGAGCGGCTTTTCAAAGCCATCTCGTCTTTTCATTTTGTCACCTTGGCAACCAATGGCTTGCGCCAGGGGTGGTCCGGGGGTGGTTTCCAGGGTTGGCGAGGTGATTTGGGCAACTTGACCCTGTCCGGCTCAGGTGAGGGGGAGGCGGGAACAGCCGGCTGGAACTGGCCCACCCGAGGAGGAGCAGAGGTAGCGGACTGAAAGGTAGCCAGGGTTTGCCCCTGATAGCATACGGCCAGGCTGCCATCCAGGGAGTGGCGCAACTCAACTCTGGCTTTGGCGAAGCTTTTGCGCTGGGGGCCGGGTGGGATCTGCAGGCGGTGACTATCCAAAGAAATGGTGTTGTCGTTAGTCACCTTACGGGTGTACTTGAAGCAGAAGTAATTAAGCGGCTCTCGCTCTTCAGGCCAAGGGACGTAGGCTGAACCAGGCTCAGCGGCTTCGACCTGAAAGCGGGCGTTGAACTTGGGCAGGTAAGCCGCCAGGACCCGGTTGGCGCTCTGCAGATCGTTAGCGCCTGCCTTGCGTAGTTCCTTGACCAGGCGGTCTTGCAAGGTGCCCCACAGCCGTTCGATGCGTCCTTTGGCCTGTGGGCTGCGGGCGGCGATCAGCTGGATGCCCAATTCGTCCACCAGGCGGCCAAACTGGGTGCGCGGCAGCTCTCCGGATAGCTCTTGCTCGACCGTTGGCTGACTGGGGCTCTGAAAAATGGTGTGCTGGTCGGCGTACACCGCCTGCGGGAGGCCTTTGCTCAAGCAAACCTGCTGCAGCACCAGGAAATAGCCAGCGGCATCTTCTTCTTCCCGAAAAACTGCCCCAGGGACCTCAT
>NZ_JBAVEF010000054.1:0-6691 GCF_049587615.1 Sulfuricurvum sp. | reverse complement strand
GCAAACGCAGTGTTGCGCTTAAAGGACAACCATCCACATCAACTTTAAAGCCTGTCGGGGTATCGGGACATTTGTCTTGCGGATCGAAAACACCGTCATGATCACTGTCAACCGGAGCAGGGCAAATTACAGGCACAGGTACAGGTTTAGGCTCCGGTGCAGGTTCTACTTTAGGTTCTGGTGCAGGTGCTGCTTTCGGTTCTGGTGCAGGAACGACAGCCGGAGTTGCTTTTTTATCAAAGTTAAATGTCAAACCGGCTAATGCTGCAACATTATGGATTGAACCCTCACTAGTACCGCTGTCTCCATGATTTACTTTAAACCAGTATATCCCTTCTAATTTAAGAGCGATGCGCTCAGTTAGCTCAATTTTTGTTCCAAGGCCAACGTCAGCAAGGAATCCGTTATAGTCTGAATCAAGGGCTCCTTTTTCAGCTTCATATCCGAGACCAGCTTTTACAAAAGGTTTAACGGCGGTAATAGTCTCAATGTCATAAACACCATTTACCATCCCTGTGAAGATGTGGGATTCCGGTCTTCCAGTAATTCTGTCTTCGCCATAAAGCAAACTAACCTCTGGTTTAATACCAGCAAATTCAAGCTTATTAAATTGCGCTTCAAGACCAAAAATGGTATGATTTTGGATCCCACCCATTTCTCCCGTATCATCGTTATACGCTTTATTCCAAAGATATCCGGCAACAGGAGTTACTTCGTAGTTAAAATCACTTGCGCTAACCAATGTAGCTGCAAGTAATACGGACAGCGTGAATTTTTTCATTTTAATCTCCTTCTTATCTGTTTGATAATTAAACATAGTATCGTATAGTTATAATTAAATTATGGTAATAAATGTGAATTAATTTATGAGGTATTATTTAAAGTGAGTGTATACGATTGGTTGTCCATTTAAGAACGGCACTATAAATCGTATTTTATCCCTCTTTGTGATAGAGTATTTATATTAGAAAATCTAGGAGCGTGGATGGAACATAGTTATCAATTAGCGATAATCGGTGCGGGACCAGCGGGGATAGCGACAGCGATTGAGAGTTATGCGTTGGGAATGCGTGATATTGTGCTTCTCGAAAAAGATGAAAATCACAATGCCACGATCCGAAAGTTTTACAAAGACAACAAACGGGTAGACAAAGATTGGAAAGGGCAAAAAGTCGAGCTCGACGGAACTATTTATTTTATGGACGGAACCAAAGAGAGCACCCTGGATTTTTTTGACCAGCTTTTGGATAATGAAGTTGTGGAACTTCGAACCCACACGGAAGTACAAAAAATAATAAAAATCGAGAACGGCTTTGAGATATTTATTGCCGGCGGCAGCATTAAAGCCGCATACGTTGTGGTAACGATCGGCCGAATGGGAAAACCCAACAAGCCCGATTACAAAATTCCCCCTTCGATTAAAAATCAAGTCCACTTTACCTTAGACGGCTGCAGCAAAGGGGAAAAAGTTATGGTAGTCGGCGGCGGCGATTCGGCGATTGAGTATGCGGTTGATTTGTGTGAGAAAAATGAGGTGAGCATTTGCTATCGTCGCGGAACGTTCCGTCGTGCCAACCCGACCAACCAAGGCGATATCGAACGGGTTATCGGGAATGGAGCGGTGAGAGCGCTTCTAAATACTGAAATTACCGAGATTGAAAGCGAGAGCGGAAAAGTTAAAGTGGTGTTTAGCGACGGTACGTGGGAACTGTTTGACCGGATTGTGTATGCGATTGGAGGTACAACGCCCAGCGGCTTTTTGCAAAGCAGCGGTATCCGCGAAGAAGACGGCAAACCGGTCCATGATGAAAATTATCAAACCAATATTCCAGGCCTTTTTGTTGCCGGAGATATTACCCAAGAGTCGGGTGGTTCCATCGCGCTTGGGCTTAATCACGGTTTTGCGATTGCTAATTACATACAATCGTTGTAAAAGTATTCGTCATTCCCACGTAGGCGGGCATTGTGCCCCCTGCGGGTAAATCTAGCTTTATTTTATGGGGGATGGATCCCCGGGTCAAGCCCGAGGATGACGGGGAAAAAGCTTACGGTATGGGATTACCCTTTTAGTATCGGTTCACTCTGATGGCTTAACGCACCATCGGGGGTGAAAAGGGTAAGTTTGATCGTCGTATGGAGATATTCGGAGGTGACGAGAGGATCAAATTGCTCATCTTGAAAAGCGGCAATTTTGGCATTATGGATGATCTCTTCGAGGAGCGGACGGCTCAGTGATGTTGTTCGTGCGGAGCCGCGAAGTTGATTATCCAGATAGAGGGTGATTTCACACTCCATCGGTTGAGATAGAACGGGGTAGTTTTCGAGGAGTTCGATGCGGTCGATAGAGGTTTGCGCTTGAAGTACCTCTTCGATAGAGGCTCGGGCAATGGTTAATAATACCGATTGTGACATCCAACCCTCCTTATCTGTGTCGTTTATGCCGTTATTATAACTTACTTATCTTCAGGTGTCGCAGCAATTTCAAATCCGAGATTCTTCAGCATCATGAGATCCGTATGGGCTTCGCGTCCGGCAGTCGTAAGGTAGTTACCGATAACAATGCTGTTGGCACCCGCTTCGAAAATCTCATGCTGACGCTCTTTAAAGGTGATTTCCCTTCCCCCGGCAATCATGATCCGATCGGCTTTATCAAGGATTTGGCGGGCAAGGGTGATGAGATTGAGAGATTCATCGATCGTGAGCGGACTCGGGCTCAGCGGCAATGCCGGATTGTGGTGATAAAAGTTGAGCGGAACCGAGACGGGATCCAGCTCTTTAAGGGAATAGAGCATACTGACGCGATCTTCCTGTGTCTCTCCCATCCCAAATATTCCGCCGCTGATCAGTTTGAGTCCGGAGCGGTTGACGTTTTCGCAGGTCTCATACCGCTCATCCCACGGGTGGGTTGTACAGACTTCGGGATAAAACGCCCGGCTGGTTTCAAGATTATGGTTATACGCACTTATTCCGGAGCGTTTAAGCTCATTTAGTTGTTCCAAGGATGCAGTGCCGTTACAGGCGATGAGACGTAAACGGGGGACTTCGCGTTTGAGCGTAGAGGCAACATTACAGACAAACTCGAGCGTTTTATCATCCAGCCCTTTTTGGGCGGTAACGAGACAAAATCCCAAGGCTCCGAGCGCTTCAAGCCGTCGTGCTTCTTCGAGTATTTGATCCATCGGTTTTTGTTTATAGCGCTCGATATCGGCTTTGTATTTGACGCTTTGGGAGCAAAATTTGCAATCTTCATTGCAAGTTCCGCTGTTAATATTGCAAATGGAGCAAAGAAATATTTTCTTAGTCATTAGTATCCTTATTTCGTCATTATCGGACTTGATCCGATAATCCAGCTGGATTCCCGCCTTCGCGGGAATGACGGTAAATTATTTACGCCCTTTCAAAGGTGTAGTGACGCTCATCAAACGTATCGCTCCCGACCGGGCGGGAATAATGGGTGACGCGAAACATGGTGTCGGTGATCTCCAGCATCGCTCCACTGGAGAACGGTTTTTCTCTGGCGCACGCTTCTCCCGGGTTGAGGAAAAGGGTACGGTTTTTAAAATCACACTCAAAAACATGGGTATGGCCGAAAATGACCACTTCGGCATCCGCATTCATATAAAAGGGGAGATGCATCAGTTTGAAAGTGGCGCCGCCGAGTTTAAAATAGTGAGGCTCTTGGACAAGATTGTACTTGGTATGATACTCGATCAGTGCAGCATCGTTATTACCGTATACGGCGACATAACGAAGACCGCTGTTTTTCAGCTGTTCGAGGATTTCGGGTTTGACGATATCCCCGCCGTGAATCAAAAATTCCGCACCGTTCGCGACGAGATGATCGATGACTTTTTGCGAGCGCCCTTTTTTAGAGTGGGTATCAGACAAAAGCCCGATTTTCATAAAACATCCTTGGATTGCTTCGTCGTTTTACTCCTCGCAATGACACTCATCACGAGCGCAGCACGGCGATCCATTTTATTCGCCACTCTCTTCTCGCGGTGTGCGGTCTTTGCACTTGACACACTCATAGACCTCTTTGTTACGGTAGGTTCGCGGTGCTAAAGCTCCGCCGCACCCTTCAACCTCACATTTTTTGTCACTTGGCTCAAATTTGGAAATAAATTTACATTTAGGGTAATGTTCACATCCCCAAAAGGCACCTCGGCGTGATTGACGCCATAACAGTTTTCCGCCGCATTCAGGACACGGAATCTCGGAGGTTTTTTGCTCGGCGAGGGTTTTGGTGTTTTTGCATTTCGGATAGCCGCTGCACGCTAAGAACTTTCCGTTACGCCCGTTTTTAACCACCATCGCACTGCCGCATTTGTCGCACACCTCTTCGCTTACTTCATCGGGAGTGGCTGGGTTCTCTTTCTGGTTTTCTTCGGTTTGTTCGGTGTATTTACACTTCGGAAAGCCGCTGCACGCGATAAACTCACCGAAACGTCCGGAACGGAGCAGGAGTTCGCTGCCGCACTGAGGGCAGTTGCGTCCGAGGGGTTTCGCCATTTTAAGACTGACGATATTGGTTTTTCCCGCATCGATTTTTTCGATAAACGGATAATAAAAATCGAGCAAAATTTTATGCCACGACTTACCGCTCTCAGAAATCTCATCGAGGGTCTCTTCCATCGTTGCGGTAAATGAGGCATCGACGATCTCTTGGAAATGGGTTTCCAGCATCTCGGTAACGGTAAACGCGATTTCGGTCGGGACAATCTGCCGTTTTTCTACCTCAATGTAATTGCGGGCCTGAAGGGTACTGATGGTTGGAGCATACGTCGATGGACGACCGATCCCTTCGGATTCGAGTTTTTTGATGAGGCTCGCCTCGGAGTATCGTGCCGGCGGCTCAGTAAAGTGCTGTTCGGGGGTGATCGTTTGGATCTCGATGGAATCCCCTGTCGTCAAGGAAGGGAGGAGCTTATCTTTGTCATCGCTTCCGGTTACACGGTAAAATCCGTCAAACAAGAGTTTGCGCCCGGTAGCACGATACTGTGCTTTTGGAGATTCAAAGGTGATGCTTTGCTGTTCAAAACGGGCATCGTTCATTTGGCATGCCAAAAAGCGGTTGTAGATCAAACGATAGAGTTTGATCTCATCGGGTTTAAGGTACGTTGCCGCCACTTCAGGGGTGAAAGCAAGCATGGTCGGACGGATCGCTTCATGCGCCTCTTGAGCCCCTTTGGATTTTTTGGTATAGACCTTGGCGTTTTCGGGAAGATACGCTTTGCCGTAACGGCTCAAGATCACTTCTCTCGCCGCTTCGACCGCTTCAGCGGCAAGGTTTAGAGAATCGGTACGCATGTAGGTGATAACCCCGCTCGTGCCGTCAGGTGTTTTAACCCCCTCGTACAATGCCTGTGCAACCATCATGGTCTTTTTCGGAGAGAATCCGAGCTGCGAGCTGGCGGTTTGCTGGAGGGTTGATGTCATAAACGGCGGAGGGGTGGAAGATTTGCGCTCTTTGGTCTCGATTTCACCGACGGTAAAATGTTCTGCTTTGAGCGTTTCTACGATCCGCTTGGCCTCATCAGCGGTTTTGATCGTGAGCTTATCGATTTTTTCATTTTCAAAATGGACGAGGGTTGCTTCGATATCCGTTTTGAACAGGGTGTCGATAGTCCAGTACTCTTCGGGGACGAAGGCGCGGATTTCGCGCTCACGGTCGACGACGATTTTTAGCGTTGAGGATTGGACACGGCCTGCAGAGAGCCCTTTTTGGATTTTGCTGGCCAGCAGGGGAGAGAGTTTATACCCTACGATCCGGTCGAGCAGACGTCGCGCCTGCTGAGCATTGACACGGTCCATATCGATAACGCGCGGAGTCTCTAATGCGTGAATAATCGCATTTTTCGTGATCTCATGGAAAACGATACGGGGGAGTGATTCAGGATCTTTATCAATTGCGTGGGCGATATGCCAGCCGATGGCTTCTCCCTCACGGTCTTCATCGGTCGCGATGTAGATGGTATCGCTTTTTTTTGCCAGCTCCTGGATTTGCTTGACGGTAGCGGTACTGTCTTCGCTGATACGGTATTCGGGGATCAGGGTTTCGTTGTCGATTTTAATTCCGAAACGGTTTTTCGGAAGATCCCGAATATGCCCTTTGGAAGCGATGACTTCGTAATCTTTGGAGAGAAAGTTTTTGATGGTCTTGGCTTTGGCCGGAGACTCTACGATGATAAGTTTCAAAAAGCAAATCCTAAACGTTTATTTTCTGCCTCGGAAGAGGCAAGCTTTAGTAGCCTAAGCGGCTAGCGTAGGTAAAGGGGCTTTGCTCCTTTGCCGTACTATAATTAATGTATTTTCGAAAGTGTAACAAAAAAAGTTGCAAAACTGTTAAAGTTTCTTTTTTATTCTCCGATATAGTTGGTAACAGCAAGGATGCTGAATTAACTTAAGAGCTTTGTCTCTTCGATAAAAGGATTTATCATGGGTTTCAGAATTAACACAAACATTGGTGCGATGAATGCACATGCCAATGCTACGATCAACAATCGCAGTATGGACAGTTCATTGTCTAAACTATCAAGCGGTCTTCGTATCAACAGCGCGTCGGATGATGCTTCTGGGATGGCGATTGCTGACAGTTTACGTTCACAGGCAAGTTCACTAGGACAGGCTGTTGCCAATGCGAATGACGCGATCGGGATCGTTCAGATTGCGGACAAAGCAATGGATGTAC
>NZ_JBAVEF010000053.1:0-181717 GCF_049587615.1 Sulfuricurvum sp. | reverse complement strand
TTTATATCCAATCGATTAAAACCTATTTTGAATCGATTATTCAATGCCGGAATTGATCCAAGCAATGCAATCGACCGTACTGTAATTCATACACTAAGACATACATTTGCAAGTCAATTGGCTATTGCTGGAACTCCAATTTTTACTATTCAAAAGCTCATGAATCACCAGGATATCAGTCAAACTCTCCGATATGCCAAGCTGTCACAAGAAACAGGAAAAGATGCCGTTCTATCAATGTCAAATTTATTATTTTTAGGGGTGTAAAATGGAAAAGTTTTTACGAGTCAAAGATGTTGCAGAGATGTTGTCAATTGGTCAAAGTACCGTCTGGCTATATACAAAAACAGGTAAATTACCTAAGCCTATAAAATTAAGCCCTGGTGTAACGGTATGGAAACTCTCAGAAATTGAACAATTTATGAGTTCACTGAAATAAGACCCCCTACCCTACTCTGATACGAATAATGGCATTAATCATATCATTATATGATACAATTAACCTATGAAAACGTATCAAACCTATATTTGGCAGAATAGTGACTGGCCACACTTTACTTATGATCTGACACAATTTCAGGCTCTCTTACAAGAGATTCGTTATCAGCAAGGATTGCTCGATGGAATTTGTAAAGGATTGAGCGAAGAGCATCTGCTTGAGATGCAAAGCGAAACGCTTGCACTCGATGCCGTGACTACTTCTGAGATCGAAGGAGAAATACTCTCTCGTGATTCAGTACGGTCCTCTATTTTTAAAAAACTTGGCATTTCGTATGAAACACAAGACCGCTCTACCGTCCAAACAGATGGACTAATCGATATTCTCCTTGATGCTTCTAGAAATTCTATGCAGCCGTTTGATGAAAAACGTTTGTTCTCTTGGCACGCTGCATTGTTTCCGACTGGATATTCTGGAATGCACAGAATCAATGTTGCATCCTATCGTGGAGAAGAGCCAATGCAGGTCGTTTCAGGCCGTATCGGTAAAGAAAAAATTCATTATGTTGCACCGCCACGTGATAGAGTCGAAGAAGAGATGCAACGCTTTTTTAATTTTATCGATACTCCAAATGATGAAAACGGATATGTACGCGCTGCTATTGCTCATCTATCGTTCGTCATCGTTCATCCGATGGACGATGGAAATGGGCGTATTGCCCGTGCATTGTCGGATATGATGCTTAGTCGAGCTGAGAATAGTTCTGTGCGCCTTTATTCGATGAGTTCTGCGATCAACGATACCAAACACGGTTATTATGAGATCTTAGAGCAAACGACTACAGGCACGATGGACATTACTGCATGGATAGGATGGTTTTTAGAAACAGTATTGCAAGCACAGAAAAATGCCCATAAAACTATCGAGACCGTATTGGCGAAAACGAAGTATTGGCAAGTACATCTGCATACCGATCTGAACCAGCGACAAATAAAGATGCTTAATCGTCTACTTGATGCAGGTAAAGAAGGGTTTGAGGGTGGAATGAATTCTCGTAAATATGCATCGCTTTGTGATTGCAGTCGTGTGACCGCTAGCCGTGATCTGAGTGATCTGCTTGAAAAGCGTTGTATCGTTCATCGTGGAGCGGGTGGACGGAGTACGAGTTATGATATCAAGTGGAAATAGAGGACCCATTCAGCCCACACGCACTATAATAAATAAATACAAATGAAGATATGTGAATAGATAGAAGGAATGATAAATTATGAGTTTTAAAAACATCGAAGCACTTGAAAAACGGTTATGGTCAGCGGCGGATGAGCTGCGTGCCAATTCCAATCTAACTGCATCAGAATATTCTCGTCCGGTATTGGGACTGATCTTTTTACGTTATGCTGAGTATCGCTATCTGATAGCCAAAGAGGCAATCGAATCTACACAAACTTCCCGTCGTCGTGGAACGGATATCAAAACTGCGATTCAAGCTGAAGGGGCGATGTATGTCCCCGATGTTGCATTGTTCGATAATCTCCTAAAACTTCCTGATGGAGCCGATATCGGACGTGCGATCAATGACGCGATGAAAGCACTTGAAGCCGAGAATGAAGCGATCCGTGATACTCTCCCGAAAACCTATACCAAATTTGATAATGCTATCCTTATCACTCTCTTGAAAAACTTTGCGGGGATTCGTTTTGACATCGGTACGGATGTATTTGGGCGTATCTATGAGTATTTTCTCACCGAGTTTGCCAAGAGCGAAGGACAAGGGGGCGGAGAGTTTTTTACCCCTGCACATTTAGTACGTCTCATCACCGAGATCATCGAGCCGTATCACGGTAAAGTTTTTGACCCTGCTTGCGGAAGCGGCGGGATGTTCGTCTCTAGTGCATCGTTCGTAGCTGAACACAACCGTAACGCCAGCAGTGAGCTCTCGATCTTCGGTCAGGAAAAGACGGGGGATACCGTCCGTATTGCTAAACTCAATCTCGCGGTTCATGGGTTACAAGGGGATATTCGTGAGGGAAACTCCTACTATGAGGATATTCACCAATGTGCCGGACAGTTTGATTTTGTCATGGCAAATCCACCTTTCAACGTCAACAACATCCAAAAAGAACGGATAGCGGACGACAAAGCCCGTTTCCCCTTCGGAATGCCCAACGTCGATAATGGCAACTATCTGTGGATACAGCTCTTTTATGCGAGTTTGAACGATACCGGTCGTGCCGGATTCGTTATGGCAAACTCTGCGGCGGATGCCAGAGGGAGTGAGATGGAGATTCGCCGTCAGCTCATCGAGAGTGGCGGAGTGGATGTGATGGTTGCGATCAGTTCGAACTTCTTTTATACCGTGACGTTGCCGTGTACGCTGTGGTTTTTGGACAAGGGCAAACCGCAGTCCCGAAAAGACAAAGTCCTCTTTATCGATGCGCGCCATATCTTCAAGCAGGTCACTCGATCGGTGCGTGATTACAGCTCTGAGCAGTTGAATTTCATCGCTGATATCGTTCGATTATATCGTGGCGAAGCGACTGATGACACCTATAAAACCCACCATGAGGACGAACGCAACGACGGTGAGTATACGGTAGAAAGATTTTTCGCTGATGGGACGTACCAAGACATTGCGGGGCTCTGTAAAGTTGCAGCGATCGACGAGATCGCTGCGCAGGGATACAGTCTCAACCCTGGGCGCTATGTCGGTGTTACAGCAGGAGTAGAAGATGACGAGGAAGAATTTGCTATCCGACTCGAAACACTCCAAGAAGAACTCGAAGTACTTAATGCCGAAGCGCATGAACTGGAACGACGGATTTCGGAGAATGTTGCTGAGATTTTGGGTTAAAGCATGGATAGTATGATGACTTTAAATGATGTTTGCGAATTTATCGTTGATACAAAACATAAAACACCAAAGTTCACAGCAGAAGGCTATCCTTGTATACGAACACCAAATATTGGTAGAGGATATTTTATTTTGGACGGTGCCAAGTGTGTTTCTGAAGAATCATATCTTGAATGGACAGAACGTGCCACACCCAAAGAAAAAGATTTGATTTTTGCTCGTGAAGCCCCAGTCGGAAACGTTGCAATTATTCCAGCAAATTTAAAAGTCTGTCA
Source organism: Sulfuricurvum sp. (assembly GCF_049587615.1). GTDB lineage: Bacteria > Campylobacterota > Campylobacteria > Campylobacterales > Sulfurimonadaceae > Sulfuricurvum. Next base: position 178,152 of record NZ_JBAVEF010000053.1, on the reverse strand, counting down.
TGGACAGAGAACTGTTTTGATACGACCTAATAAAATGAAAGTAGATGCTCATTATTTAATGTTTTTACTTCTAGGAGATGAAATTCAAAATAGAATTTTATCAATGGCAAGTGGAGCTACAGTAGCACATTTAAATATGAGTGATATTCGAGCTTTAGAGCTTCCGTTACTTCCAAGTATTGAGAATCAGAAAAAAATAGCCTCTATTCTTTCCACCTATGACGACCTTGTCGAAAACAACAACCGCCGCATCGCAATCCTCGAAGAGATGGCTCGTAGTCTCTATAAGGAGTGGTTTGTCAAATTCCGATTTCCCGGTCACGAAGAGGTCAAAATGGTCGATTCGGCGCTGGGGCAGATACCGGAGGGGTGGAGAGTAGTGAAACTATTTGATACAGCTTCACCAACGTATGGTTATGCATTTAAATCATCATTATTTAATGATAAAGAAGAAGGAACACCCGTTGTAAGAATACGAGATATCCTTAAAAATATTTCAAATACATTTACACCTGAGCATCCGAAAAAACAAGATCAGATTCTAAAAAATGGGGATTTGCTTATCGGTATGGATGGCGACTTTCACATGGGTAAATGGGCGGGTGGACATGCTTATCTAAATCAACGAGTTGTTAAAATAACTCCAAAAGAGGGATACTCTGCCTATTTTACATTTTTGAGTATGGAAAAGTCTATCAAGGAACTAAACGTTTCAATTGTAGGAACAACAGTAGCACATCTTGGAGATAGTCATCTAAAAGAGATTCAAATTATATTGCCAGAAGAGAAGATACGGTTAACAGCTAATGCCATTTTGGATCTTTTGTTTAAGCAGGAAATTAATCTTAGAGTACGAAATCAAAATCTGAAAACTCAACGGGATATGCTTTTACCGAAGCTGATTTCGGGGAAGATAGAAATTGCTGAATAATGAGGTTGTCTTTATTTGCTTCACACTACTTATTAAATCTACAAGAACAAAATACATGCGTAGTAGAAAATGTATTGCCATTCCCAGTTTTAGACCCTAAATTATTAGAAAGTATTCGTCCCGTTACTTATTTTAGTGATGATATTGAAGGAATGTTGGGTTGTTATCGGTACTCAATGCTTGGAAGTGGTTTTATCATCAATTATGCTGACACGTTGCTGTTTATGACAGCGAGACACGTGCTTGGGCGAAATAGTATGCATAAGGACTACGATATCTTTATTCGTAAACAAGAAAATATGTTTTTAATCAGAGAAATAGGCAAAGGATTAGATTTAAAAGATGCTGATGCACGAATACATCTAAAAGCTGTTTATACTCCCCCAATTAACTTGGATTTTGATCGTGATGATTCATTTGGTTTGCTTTCAATGGAAGCAAATGATGTGACTGTAGCTGTACTAGATGATAACTATAAAAAAGAACACATAAGATGGAATATTTTCAGACAAGGTCTTTAGAAAAGTCAGATATTGCTTATGCAATTGAAGGAGATCTTTTGTATGTCGTTGGGTTTCCAAGTGCAATGAACTACTTAGAATATAATGAAGAAAATAATTCTGCGAATATGTATCTTAAAAGATGCCATTTGATTGGTCATTGTAGCAAAAATATAAATGCTGTACAGGCTGAAATGACAATTGATATAAACACATGTAATAATGTTAATTTGAATGGTATTAGTGGTGCACCGGTGTTTAAATATGAAGAAGAATCAAGTTGCTATAAATTAGCTGGAATGGTTATTAGTGCTGATTCTATTGGCGGGACAAAGATACGGTTTTTAACTACAAATTATCTTTCAATACACCTAATAATGACTGACATGAGATTTCCTTTTTCATATACAGACAATTTTTTACCAAAAATGCAAGAAAAGCACATAGAAGAAATTAGTGAAATATTTGGAAAAGATAAAGTTGTTTTATCTAATGGCATAGTAAATATTTCATATTCTAACGATGATATTATTAACTTTAATGCAAATCATGATTTATGTTTTTATGTGCTGTATTTATTAGGGGATACTGAATTATGTAGTTCAAAGAATATGTATTTTATGCAAAATATATTTTCTCGAACAATTGATTGGATGGAGTTATACAAGGGGTTATTAGCTAAAAGAGATTTATTTTCACAAGAACATATACACCTAATGGATAAAATGTTCCATGATATAGAGGAATATCATGATTTTAAATTAGAAGCAAAAAATATAATTCAAAAACTTGGATTATGATTTATTTGAGTTCAGATGGAACGTCGAAAGACGTTCTATCGATTTTACTTCCCTTTTTTCGTTTGACTAAGGGCGCTAGCAGCGACTGATTTACAGGCTTTGCTTGCAGAAGGGCTTTTCAGCACTTTTGATGCTGTAGAAGCTACATTAGAGGATGTCTGCTTTTTATTTGCCATGGTGTCTCCTTTCATAATATTTTCTCCTAAATCATTTCTTGAACAAGAAAGATAACAATCTTTCAAATAATCCTGAGGATTTAATGGTTGTTTGTTCAGGGTCATGTTTTTGGTCATAATAAGCTGTCTTGTTATTCTGATCCTGATGTTTCACAGCGGCAATTTGCTGTTTGCTAAAGCCACCCGCCCATTGAACAGAATTGCGTCTAATAAAATAATGTGACTTGCATGGAAAATCCCAATTTCCTATCGAAGGATTAAGTGATACAGATTGTCCATTAAAGGATAGTTCCCAATCAGTTGGAGAAATAGGCGTAACTACTTCTCTTTTACACCCACACGCACAAAGGTGCGTAGCAGTTTTGTACTCAATAGAAATATAGAGTACCCCTTCTTCAAGTTTTTCCGGAATATATTCTACAAACTCATGTCTCATCTTCTATTTTCCCTAAATGCATCGTATCAAGATTGAATAGTGTTTGTCCGACATCAAACGTGCTTTGATAAAAGCCCGCATGTTGTTTCCAACTAATAACTGCCAGTGCAGCATTAAAAGCATTAAGCTCCGCTATTTGGATGTTAGTGCTATAAGCATCTTCTTCGCCATCTGTAAGATCAATATACTGCTTTAGAGTATGGCGTGTGGAAGATGTGATGGATGTCGTTCGTACCATTCCTCTCAACTGACCCTCGTCTGTGATGTTGATACCAAGCCCAACATCAATATACGGAATATTGTTGGCATCAAGGTAACTAAAAACTTTAGCTTTTATGCTTCCTTCATCGATAGCCACAAATACAAAGTTAAGCTCTGCCATCTTTTCCAGATGCTCATCATCCATAAAAACTGCATGTGCATAGATATCTCCGCGCATTTTAGAATAGATACCTTTTAGATAATCTACTTTTGATAGACCAGAGTTCAGTTCATCCAAGGTCGGTGCACCCGGAGCACGAAATGCATTATGTGAATAGAAGATATCTCCATCAAATAGATGAATCTCTTTAACGGGAGTTTTAGCCACAAAATCCAAAATATAAGATCCAGTTCCTCCAAGACCGATTAGTCCGAGTTTGTATCCTGTCAGTTTTTCTGCAATCGAAGTAATTGATGCACGGCTAGAGTTAGTATCAATATAGTTGAATACAGATGACTCGTCGTCTTGCATGGCTTTATAAACTTTTGCCGTAATACCTGGCTCCAGCGTATATGCCGGACCAGAAAGGATATTAATATAGTTGGTCATCTTGTGGTGGTAATCATTATAGCCATTTGCAGGCTTGCTTGAAAACGACATATTTGATATGATGTCATTTCCAAGATTAGTAACTGTTTTCTGATGTAAAATCTGCGTAAGTTCTTCACCATTGGCGTGGTGAGGTGTATCGCCAACAAAGTAAGCTACGTGTTCGCCGTTATATGATGCTTTCTGTCCTGAAAGTACAAGCGTCGAAACGAGTTTCCCTAAGGCTGTCTCTTTGTTAGCGTTTACATAAGGGACATCTTCAATAACTAATAATCCCCCTCGCACAAAAATACTGTAACCTTCATCTCGAAGCCGTTTTAAATCAGGGCTATGATTTATTAGTTGTGCTGACATTAAACACCATCCCATCTTTGATAACGATGCTACCACCTAAGGAAACTGTTCCTTCCGAATTTCCATGGGGTCCACGTTCAAATGTGATGATATACAATGTAGTTTGTCCAGCTTCCGGAATTTTTGCCATCTGCAAAATCTGATCATACGTAAGTTTGTGTTCAGTAGTCGTAATTCGTCTTCCGTTAATGATGATGCTGTACTCTTTGTTTTGTCCAGGTGCATCTTCCCCGTGTTTTTCATTAGACATGGTTACTCCTTTATGTCTTTATATAACTGAATATTGAATGAACCGGTAAGATTCCGATCCAAAAGGCCTGAAATATTTCACATTTCTCGAAGAGAGTTTATTTATGAAATACGTTTACAAATATACTTAAATAAAACATAAATGTCAACCTGATTCAGCCTATATGAAGAAAATTTACTTTACAATCTCTATAAAGAACAGTTAATCTGTAAACCATCGAAGGAGTGACGATGTTTGGAGAACGACTAGAGCGGGCACGCAAAGCAGCTGGATTATCACTACGCGCACTGGGTGAAAAAGTTGGCGTTAGTCAAACTGCAATTTCAAAGTTTGAAAAAGATCAACTTGTTCCTGATTCAGGGATGTTACTTAAACTCTCTATGGCGCTTGGAGTGAAGTCTGAATACTTTTTCCGCCAACATAAAGTAGAAATAAATCTTGAAAGTGTTGAATATCGCAAGCGGGAAATCCCAAAAAAATCGCTTGATTTGATCAATGCTAAGATTCTCGATGAAATTGAAAAACGGTTTGAATTGGAATCCTTTTTTCCGATACCGCCAATCAAATCATTTGTACTATGCGATGAATTATCTGAATATATTGGAACAATTCAAGAGATCGATTCTCTTGTGGATAAATTACGTGCCAATTGGGAACTGGGATCTGCTCCGATTCTGGATCTGATCGATGTTTTGGAGGGGCAAGGAATCCGTGTGTTTTCTATAAAAGACAGTATTGATAGTAAATTCGATGGACTAGCGGCAAAGATCCATGATCAGCCGGTTATTGTGATCAGCTCGGATTGGCCGGGAGACCGACAGCGTTTTACCTTGGCACATGAACTGGGGCATTTGGTGCTGAAAGGGCGATTGTCAAAAGAAATTGACGAGGAAAAAGCTGCCGACCGTTTTGCCGGGGCATTTTTGCTTCCAACTCATGCGATACGGCATGAGCTTGGGGAACATCGGAACTTTATAGAAATCCGTGAACTAGGGCTATTGAAAACCGAGTATGGGATCAGTATGTTGGGAGCAGTGATCCGAGCATATCAAACAGGGATCATCGAGAAGAAAACCTATTCGGCGGTGTGGGAGATGTTCAAGCGAAATGGATGGCTGAAAAAAGAGCCGGGTGATCAGTACCCATCCGAAAAACCTCATGTGTTTGAGCAACTTGTTTTTCATGCATTAGCTGAAGATTTTATCGGTGAATCTAAGGCAGCGCAGTTTATGGGAATCAGTACCATCGAATTTTATAATATACGTATGATGAGTGCGTAAACGTGCAGCTGCTTATCAGTGACAGCAATATCCTGATCGATATGATGGTAATTGGACACATCGAGACGATGTTTCGACTCCCTTATACATTTGCTGTCCCTGATATTTTGTATTTCGAGGAATTACAGGCACAACACAGTGAACTTCCGGATTATGGACTGGAAGTACTGGAGCTAAGCAGTGAAGCGGTAGGTTATGCGATGTCATTGTCTGGTCGTTATAATGGCCCTGGTATGAACGATTTGTTTGCCCTCGCGTTGGCACGAGAGCATACATGTCCATTACTGACGGGAGATAATGACCTTAGACGTGCAGCGGATGAAGAAGGGGTGGTCTTATATGGGACGATCTGGATCATCGAACATATGGTTCGGCATCGATTCGTGACCATCGCGGAAGCTCACAGATTGATCGAAGAATTGAAAGAAAAGAAACGGCGTTTGCCGTGGGATGTGGCCAGAGCGCATCTATATGAATTTGAGAGGGAATTGGGGCTGGAAACATGAGCTACACCGAAGATTCAATCGTTGAACAAAGCGCGCTAAGTATTTTTCATGAGATGCAATGGCAGAATCTAAATGTCTACAAAGAAGACTTCGGTGAAAACGGAACATTGGGACGTTTTAATCGTAGCGAAGTCGTTCTTCGTCCGCGACTCCTCCATGCTCTCGAAAAATTAAATCCTTCTATCTCTAAAACCTCCCTCTCTGAAGCTGCTGATATGATTATGCGGGATCGTTCCGCTATGAGCCCGATCGCAGCAAATCAAGAAGTCTATAAAATTATCAAAGATGGTTTAAAACTGGGTGTCCATAATGAAGAGGGAGAAAGCGAAGATGTGACCCTTCGAGTGATCGACTGGGAACAACCGGAAGAGAATGATTTTCTGCTGTGTTCACAGTTTTGGATTATGGGGGAAACGCAACCTAAACGGGCGGATCTGATCGGATTTGTGAACGGACTTCCACTCGTATTTATAGAACTTAAATCATCACACGCGAAACTCTCCAAAGCCTATAACGAAAATCTCAAAGACTACAAATCATCCATCCCTCAGCTTTTCTGGTACAACCAGCTCATTATCCTCTCAAACGGTATTGCTTCTAAGATAGGGACGGTTTCGAGCAGCTGGGATCATTTCAGTGAATGGAAAAAAATTGAACGTGAAGATGAGCCGCGACGGGTAAGTTTGGAAGTTATACTACGGGGAACCTGCGAGAAAAACCGCTTGCTTGATTTGATCGAAAATTTCACCCTCTATATCACGAAAAAAGAGACCGTAAAGATTGTTGCAAAATACCATCAGTTCCTCGGTGTCAACCAATCATTAAAAGGTATCGGACATATCAAGGAGATCGAAGGAAAGCTCGGGGTGTTCTGGCACACGCAGGGGAGCGGAAAGAGCTTTTCGATGACGTTTTTTGCTCAGAAAATCTTTCGTAAGCTTCCGGGTAACTGGACGTTTGTTATCGTGACCGATCGCAGTGATTTGGATGATCAGATATACAAAGGGTTTCACAGTGCAGGTGTATTGGCAGAAGAGTGCCAAGCAGATTCAGGGGATGATTTACGATGGCTACTCAGCGAAGATCACCGGTTTGTCTTTACCCTAATTCAAAAATTCCGTGCACCTCTTGGTGAGACATATCCGCTGCTATCAGAACGTGATGATGTCATTGTCATCACCGATGAAGCTCACCGTAGCCAGTACTCATCCATGGCGATGAATATGCGTTCTGCATTGCCTAAAGCATCTTTTATCGCGTTTACAGGAACACCATTACTTTCAGGGGAAGAGAGAACTAAAGAGGTATTCGGTGATTATGTCAGCGTCTATAACTTTTCAGATGCGGTTGAAGATGGTGCAACGTTACCACTCTATTATGAAAACCGTGTACCAGAAGTAGGATTGAAGCGTGATGATTTGGGCGATGCGATTCTCGAACTCCTAGATGAGGCTGATCTGAGTGATGAACAAGAATCGAAGATGGAGAGGGAGTTTGCAAGTGCCTACCATATCATCACTCGAAAAGAGCGTTTAGAGACGATTGCACATGATATCGTAGAGCATTTCATGGGGCGAGAGTATATGGGTAAAGCGATGATGGTTTCTATCGATAAACCAACTGCTGTCAAAATGTATGATTTGGTACAGACAGCGTGGAGAGTAAAAATAGAGCATCTTGAAGCCGAAGCAAAAACGGCAAGAGGCAGTGTATTATCCAAATTGCAAAACGATATCGAGTATATGCGTCAAACGGATATGGCAGTTGTCGTGTCGGGTGGTGTAGGTGAAGAAGATCGACTGCGTTCACGTGGTGTGGAAATCGCGCCGCATCGATACCGTATGGAACATGAAAAGCTTGATGAGAAATTCAAAGACCATGATGACCCGTTGCGTATCGTATTTGTATGCGCTATGTGGCTGACCGGATTTGATGCCCCTGCTGTTTCGACACTCTACCTTGATAAACCGCTTAAAAGTCATACCCTCATGCAAGCCATAGCAAGAGCCAATCGACTTTTCCCCGGCAAGCCTAATGGTCAGGTTGTCGATTACATCAGTATATTTGGAGCACTGAGAGAAGCTCTGGGGCTGTATGGAGCAACACTGGACGGATCAAAGATTGATCTGCCGGCTATTGATAAAGAACGTTTGTATGAAGCACTAATGGTTGCAATGTCCGAAACTAAAAACTTTTTAGACGGGCATGGTGTTTCGTTGCAGGCTATTATCAATGCAACGCAACTTGAAAAGCTTCGATTGCTCGATGCTGCCAGTGAAATGATGCAAGAGCCTTCTAATAAAGAAGCATTTACATCTTATCTGCGTCAAATCAATCGTATCTTCAAAGGAATCTTACCTGATGTACGCGCGGAAGCGTTTATAGCAGAGCGTGTAGCGATCAATGTCATCTATCAGCAAATGCGGTTGAAGGCTGGCGAAGACATCGATGATGAAGAGGTGTTGCAAGTTATTCGTGATCGAGTAAATATACTACTGGATGATGCCATTGAAACGGTAGAAATCAAATCGCATCTGCCTTCTCCGGTAAACATTTCGCAGATTGATTTTGAAGCATTAATGAAGATGTTAGAACAAATGGCTTCACCAACACGTTCAGACGCGGAACGACTCAAGAATATTATTGAGCGCAAATTGAATGTCATGATCGAGCAAAACAGTTCACGTTTGGATCTCAAAGAAAAGTTCCAAGAGTTGGTTGAGCGGTATAACCTCGGAGCGGCTAATGCCGAGGTATTTTTCGAAGAACTAAAACGCTTCATCAAAGAAGAACTCAATCCCGAAGAGAGACGTGCCGCGCGAGAAGAATTGAGTGAAGAAGAGTTGGCAATTTTCGATTTGATCGCGTCAGGTGTTGAACTGACCGAAAAAGAGCGTAAAGAGGTTAAAAAGGTTGCGCATGATTTGTTAGAGACTTTGAAACTACTTCTGGTTATCGATTGGCGTAAGAAGCAGCAGACTAAAGCAAAAGTACGTTTAACGATAGAAGAAGTGTTGGATCGATTGCCTCAAAAATACGATGAAGAGTTATGGCCGCGTTCGGTTGAACTGGTGTATCAGCATGTGTTTGATAGTTTTGGCGGATTGAGGGCGTCGTAATAATTACAATATTTTTTATTAAAGTCCTGAAATGTAGATATTTAATTTGGAATAATCATGACAAATTGTCATGTTTTATAAAATGAAATAATCAATGTGATATCGTATGATAAAAAGGAGTAGAAAATGGATCAAATTTTCAAGATATTAGAACAAGGAAATTACAAAGTAGCTATTATCATGATTTTAGTATTTGGATTGTTTAATATACGAAAAATCTATGATTTCTATGATTTTATTCGAATGAATAAATTAAAAAAGAATTTGGATCATATGTCAAACGAACATATAGAACTATCTATGAAAACTTTACTTCAAGATCAAATACATAATGAGCTTTTTCGATTAACTACTGGAATTAATGTCGAAAATTTTTTTAGACAACAACTGATGCAACTTCATGAAAATTCGAAAGGATTTATTACATATAGACAATTAAAACATGCTCTCCCATATTTAAAACTATATAAAAATGAGCTAGCTGTTTCAAGTAATATTGATCTATTCTTTTATGCAGTCATTAATATATTTTTCTTTTTTGTATTTCTTGCAATTGGTAGTGAAGTGATAAAAGTGCCTTTTTTGATGAAACCATTTTCATACTATAACTTGCTTGGCGGGTTTTTTGTAGGTTTTATTATTTATTTAATTGCATCGTATTATTTATTAAAAGCATATGCAGTGTTGGATGCAAAAAAGATTTCATTATATTTAAATAGCCCAAATCGTGTAAAAGAATAACGAAGATTTTACTCTAAAAACCCTCTTCACAAACTCCTTTTTAACTGCTAAAATTTTCCCAGTCGCGACTGAGAGCATTCTCACTATTGGAAAAGAGCCGTGTAATACAAACGCACTCTTTTCACCTTACAGGCAAAGATCTTGATCAGATGTTTGTAACTGTTGTATCCTAAAAAAATGGCCCAATCTTTCATATGGCATGAAAAATCAATTGATTGGTAACGGTGCATTTACTGCACCGCTATCTATAATTTTTGGAGAATAACAATGGAATTTCTAAAATGTCTTTTTAAATCAAACAAAGTATGTTTATCACACCAAGAGATATGTGATTTTATCGATGATCGTATCGCATTTCACACCCGAGGCGATGAGATGGAGCAAATTATTTTCGGTGGTCAGGATAGTGTTTGGAACGCTCCGCACTACGCCAAGCTCAAAGGTGAAGTGAACGAGCATCTTCGTGAAGCGGAACTGGATAGTGTCATAGTGTTGATCGAGCATCAGCGATTAAAAAGCCTTCAGATCGAGGAGTTAAAACTGCGCCTTGAACTGCATGAGAAAGGAGAACGATTATGAGTTTAGAGCACTTTTTCGTCTATTTAGTAGAAGTCAGTATGTTGATGCTTGGAAGCGTTATGCTATGGACTCATACCAAAAAGAAATCGCTTCTTGCGCTCTTTGTATTGCTTACCCTCACAACGGTAGCTATGGGGTGGTTTATGAACTATGCAGCTCATAAAACCATTCCACTCATCATGATTTATACCATTGTGGCAGTTGAGTACTCTATGGTTCAGATGGACCGACGTATCGATGCCTTGATAAGTACAGGAGTTAAGTCTGTGAAACCCCCATATAAACTGATTCTCTTTATCTTGGTAGTACTCAGCGGCGTTGTGGGAGGTTTATTGACGTCACCGCCATCGGCAATGCAATCACATATTGAATTGGTCATAGCCATTGTTCTTATCGCAGTGGCACTTGTGAGCAGAATCATCCGTATTATCTTAAGAGGGTATCAAGCAACCCCCAAAGAGAACCTATAAAACGGCTCATTATTTGGGGAGGATTCTACCTCCCCGCACTGGTGTTAGCATGGCGCGCTCAAACACTCACCGACTATCTGCAAAGCATTGTCGGCGTAGTGCTGGGAGCACTGCTGTGTTATATCCTCACCCATAGAAATACTCCGTGGGTGAGAAGTCTACTGGAGCGGTTTTAATCGCTCTAGCAATAAAAAGAAAGTTTTACAAACAATGAAACAAAAAAGGAAAAAAGATGCTAAAACTATTCGTATTGATCGCACTGGTCTATCTGTTTATTCGCATGCTCCTAAATTACAAAGCGTCACTATCTACTACGAAGACATGGGAGAAGAACAGCTGGAACTTTATCAGCGATTTCGATCTCTTCACCCCCAACGAGAATTCGTTTGGATCTCACCAGGACTGCCAAGGAATTGAGATTAACCCCGCAACCGGTTTGCCTATGATGGGGTGTGTTGATGTCTGCGGTAACCCTTATGGGTTTGATATGCACCACTGTGGCAGCAGTCATGGTTTTAGTGACCATGGAAGTAGTTTTGGAGGATATGGTCATGATGACTAAAGCCAAACGTATTGCCAGAGTATTGGTCCTGATAGATGTGATTGTATTTGGTTCAGGCTCTCTCTATGCACTATTCATGAACACCTATGGAGGATGAAATGAACATTGTCCTCACCCATCATGCTCTCAAGCGTTTAAAAAAACGGTTCGGGATTAAATCTAAACCAACGGCGGTGCGTTATGCCGAAACGATAGTTCGCGGAGGTAAGTCCTTTGTGTTGGAGAACGGATGTGTCCGCTATCTCTATCTGGGGCACAGCTATATTTTTACGAACACGACCAATAGTGAGGACGAGCCGGTATTACTGATGCTTACCGCGTGCAATGATGAAAAAAGCAGTGAATACTCTATTTATCGCCAAGGGGAGAGAAAGAAACACTCCACCCCAAAGAGGTCTCACTTACAGCGATACATCGCCTAAAGAGAAATCAATAGACTTTAAAAAAATCGGTGATGTCGCATTCGAGAATATGGGCGATCTGATAGAGGTGCTTGATATTAAAGTGCTGTTTATCGAGATAAAGTTCACTCTGAGAGATAAGACCCGGGGATTTGAGATTCATCGCAAATGAGAGATCAAGCTGAGTCAAACCGTTGAGTTCACGAAGCGCTTTGACATTTCTTCCGATACGTCGGTACAGCTCATCAACATCCTCTTGGGTAAGATCTTCCAGTGTTCTCAATACGGCTCCAAATAATTAGTAATTACTATTTAGAGTGTACTTATGTTATACTCCTTCACACAAATAGTAATAGCTATGCAAGCAGAAAAAGAAAGGAAAAAACTGCACTATGAATTCAAGAAATATACTTATAGCCTTAGCGCTAAGCAGCGCGTTATACGCCGATCAACAACCCATTTCTAATGCTTTTATCGCAGGGATGAAAGAGATGAAAATCGAAGTAAAAATGACTGATGCGTCCAATACCATTGAAGTAGTCACACCGATTGAAGAACTTCCCCTTATAGGAGGGGGAGTAACGTATAAAACCCGAAGTGAAGATGCTAAAGATATGCTGGAACGTCAATGCTTCGCATATGGGGGAGATGTCTATTTTACAATCAAGGACAGTTTCGGCGATACGGTAGAGGCACATAGTCTTGATCATGCTAAGGTCAAAGCGCTATCCGCAGAACAGCGAAATGAATACACCAAACTCAAACCCGAAGATAAATACTTCTTTGTTAAATCACGTAGTGACTTTCGAGAGTTCTTTACCGATCAGCGTCTCAAACGAGGTTTCATCGCCGATACTGATGCTCTACGACCTCAGAACTTTTATTACGATACGACATGTAAATCAATCGATACCGGTAAAACCATCTATACGGCTAAAACCAAACGCTATCCCGACACTATGGTTGTCACGTTTAGTGAAGCGGTAGCGGTGGATAACTTTGCAAAGCCGAAGATCTCTAAAACAATCGAGTCCCTATTTGCCGAATATGTAACGGAGCAAAAAGGGAATAAATACCTAATTAAGTACGCTCCATTCAAAAGTCAAACAGAAATGGCAAGAGCATTCTGTGAAGAGGCATCAGGTAAACTCATAGTCGATGGCGGTGAAACGAATATCTATAGCAAACCGGTGATAATGAAAAGAGAGATGGGATGTGCTGATATCGAACATCCGTTTGTATTTCGAATGATTGAACCGTTCAAATTTATGCTTCTTGCCGATACGACTCCAACCTATGCAAAAAACAACCTCGTCATTGATCAAAGTGACGTATCGAATATACAGATGCAAGGTCTTGCTCTCTCAACCTCAATGCTTCCACTTGGTGCTCAAAGTGAAAATAATATCGGCAACCGTAAACTGGTCTCTACACTCTACAGCGATAACGGTATGAGCAAGCTAGTGAATATCCAAGAGGTAGGTGGAAACAAGACCTACAGAAACTATAAAGTTCAAAACAATGAAGCACGAGATATTACCGATGAGCGGTTTGTTTATTCCAACCTAAAACACCCTCAATCGATCCAAAACGCTAAGAGCTCATTAGTTCAGCAATGCAGCCAATACGGTGCTGGTAAAGTATCGATTGATGGTTATACGGCAACGTGCAGCAGACAAGCCTATGGGAATCAATGCAGTGTCAATTTGATCTATATGCGTAATGATCAGTTTGCCGGGCGTGAAGTGTCTGGGTGTAAATAAAAGTTTTTTAAACAATAACATAAGGAGCTAAAAATGAAACTAAAAACTATCCTAGCAGCTATGCTGCTCACAACTACTTTTATCCATGCCGATCCTTCACCGTTTGGTTTAGAAATCGGCAAATCAACAATCGGTATGATGAAAGAAAAATATGATTCCAAGTTTGTTGGAATCAATAATATTAGTCAAGGTGACGTATATGATCTTGACCCGAGTGAATTAGGAATTGAAGGGATGCAATCAGCACGAGTAATTTACGATAAAAACGGAAAGTTGACGGGAGTCTTTACTACCTTTTCAAAGGAGAAATTTCAATACCTTTTCGGACAAATGAAAAGTAAATATAAACTGGTCACTTCTAATATTCCGTTTGTTGGAGATACTTCCGCCAAATTAACCAATGGTAATACCGAAATACAGCTCAATGCTCCACACATGAGCTTTGAAATGGAATTGAATTACGTCGATAAAAATTTGCTCAAAGCTGCAAAACAAAAAAGTTCGAGTGATACTCAACGTAAATCAAAACAAGAAGCATCGCATTTATAAGGAGAAAATAATCGTGGAGAAATTCTTTGCCATTATGGCGGTATTACCGTGTTGGCGATTATCACGAAAGCAGCATATTTTTATTTGTATAAGATGAATCAGACGAAACATTGATAGTATCATGTATTATATTTCGTAAATTTTACATGATTAGGCATAATAATGAAAATATCGGCGTCAAATGGGTATTATCTTCCTTCTTATTTTTTTATGAAAATTGAATCTAATGAAGACATTTTAACAGTTGTTGAAAATAACGAGCAAACTTTTGTCCATGAATATCTACACTTTCTTCAGGATTTGATACTCCCTTACAATATTCGAAATACGCTAGTCTCAAATAGGAATTTTGCCATTATCAACGCCACCGGTTTTCATGACAAAGAAATAACACGCCCATTTGATAAATGGGATGATGATGCTAAGTTAACTATGAAACAACTGCATTATACATGGGGTGGTAAAGAATTTAAAAATGAAAAGGAAAAAATAGCTTCTATAGATACCGAATATTTTGAAATTGAAACTGGCGCGAAAGTATACGGATATATTTTAACTACTGAAACAGGATATCAGTATCATGTTGGGTCTAGAGACTTTTTAGAATACATAGCGCATAAAATTGAGGCTAAGAATTGGAGTGTGTCACATCCTGTATTTCCATATGAAACAATTGATCTTATCTTTGAGTATTATTCTCTTCAGTGGATTACCGATGATGTTAAATTGTGTTTAGTAGAATTTTCATTATATAACGATAATCCCATGAATCAGCTGATATTTATAATAAAAAATTTGGTAATTGACCATCCTGACCAGTTTGATACTTATGCTAATTGTAAGGCTACTTTACTCAGTCTGCAATGGAACGCTAGTGGTGGTTTTCAAGAAACATTATTTACTAAAACAGAAAGAAGATTAATTGATTTAAAAATATCACTCTCTGAGAAATATGATAATAGCAATTTTAATAGTATCAAGATGTGGATTGATCATGTAATCCAATTTTCTAAAGTTGAGTTATCGAATAGATTTATATTTACTGAACTATATATACTGAATCATGCTGAATTCAAAGAAAAAATATCTTATTTTGTAAAGGAAATTGGAATTCCAATGGTGTTTAACCAAAAAGAAGAATCTATATCGTTATTGCCGGAAATCTATAATCACAATGATTTTATTCAGCTTTATGCAGCGAATAAATTTATCGAATTTACAGAATCAACTGCTAAGAAGTGTGGAATGTTGGAATTTTGTAACGTGAGTCGTCCTGAAATTGTTGATGACAAATGTGTAAATAATCCAATATTACGCGCTAGATGCACAGAATTATGTCCTTTTGGATTTTTTATCAAGAGTTATGGATTACATGAGATAGAGTGGAAGTGACTAAAACAAACTTTGAGTTAGACAATAATGTTTTTTACCTTTCTCCTGTACTCTAAAGTAAAAAATTTGTACTTCAATACTTTGATTTGTCAAAAACAAATATGCATTGATGGAAAATAAATGATTTTAGCATGATTCATCGATGGCAAACTTAATAGGTTAAAATGGACGATTTATACGTAACACTCCTCGTATAAAAGTTATTCAAAAATATTTTTTACGCCATAATTGCACAAAACATTACTAAATAAGAGATTATATGAGTTTTATTCCGGATCATGAAAAATTATTTTTATACTATAGATATATTTTATCAATCGAAAATATTTTGGCTGCGAAACCAAAGAAACACGAGATAAATGAACCAATAGATTTGTCCAAAAAAATTGAAAAGAAGTGGGACGAATATAGAAAAAAGCTTTTGAACAAGAGTGACACAGCGGATTTACCACGTTTCTATGAAAAAGATATGTCTCCGTCATTGTATTTACATAAAGATGCTTGTAAGTTTTTTGAAGAAATGAATTTTATCGAATGTTTTAGCAATTTGAAAAATAAAGGTGACTCGAAATTATTAAAAAAGCCTCTTGCACAGTCTATTAAAGATTTCGACGATTTTACGTATGGACAAGAATTTACATATGCGTATTGCATTATTGTAAATTTTGCGCGGTTAGATAAATCAGAAGCGACATATTTTCCAATGGCTGCCCTAATGTTGCCGTCACTTGATATGCAAAACAAGCCGATACCATTTAATAGATTGGCTGAACTTGCAAAATTTATTTTAGGCTTAGAGCCATTGTCTAAAGATTTTGACATCGAGCCACAGCCTATTGATGTAGTTGTAAATCCTAAGCTTCTCGAATTTAATTTGTCTCCAGATGAGCTATTCGATATCAAAGCTGAAAATGCAAAGGAGCTACAAGAAAAAGTTGCAGCAGTTATTAAAAAAATCAGAGAGAATCTTATTGATGGAGATAAACTTATTGAAGGAACATTTGTCGGAGCGGTTTCTCAAAATTATACTCGTGGCCTTTTGACGATGTATGATTCTCTACATGAAACAGGGTTCAACGATCTCTTAATACAATATTTTTCAATTCATGCAACTAAAGGTTTTGGGGGCATCAACAATATCAACGTTAAAGACATTATAACCTCCAAGCAGATTGTGGATTCGTTTGAAAGTCATTTTGGAAGTTTTGATAGTAAATTTTCCTTAATGAACTCGCAGCGAAAAGCCATGGCCTGTTATTTGCAAAATGAGAGATCTATTATTCCAGTTAATGGAGCACCAGGTACAGGTAAGACTGCACTTCTACGAGCTATCAGTGGTGACTACATAGTAAAATCAGCATTGGATGCATTTGAACATTTTCGAAAGACAAAAAGCGTTACATTCGCAACACCGATTCTTTGCTCTTCGACAAATAATCAAGCGTTATACAATATTTGCGAAGGTCTTGAATCGGGTTTCAAGGAAACACTTCAATTAAAACGATTGCAATTTGAGAATAAAGAAGCAATTCTATATGAACGGTGGATCAAGGCAACGTTCGAATTCAAAGATAAATCCAAATCTTCCAATGATGACATTGATGAAAGTGATGTGAATGAAGTTCCTGAGAGTGTTAAAAATGACAATGTAATTGACTTTTCAAAAACGCTTTATGCCCCTGTAGTTAAAAATTCATCCGACAATTACTTTGTTATGAGAAAAACTATAATGACTACTATATTGGCAAATGCATCAGAAGGATACGATTACTATCTGAATCAATTTGCCTTGTCATTTCCGGATATTAATATTGATGGTAAAACTGTTGTAGAACAATTACTGAAATGTGCTGAATATTTCAATGAATGTATCAAAAGTAATATTACCCAAATCAAAAAGAGACAACTTTCCCAAAAAGATTTGCAATCACTCGCGGACTGCGAGATAAATGCAATAATCAAAAATAAAACAATAGCTCCTGAATTACTAAAAAAGATTTTATCTTCAACAATAAGATCCGATCAAAAACTTCTTGAGGCTGTGAACAATATAGCGGTGAAAGATCCATTATATTTGCCAAATTTGCAATCTCAAATAGATGCTCTGACGAAAGACATTAACGCAATCATTTTTGATATCAATGAGAATCAAGTCAAAATTTTGTCATTGGAGATGATCATTGCCAAAAATAATGATCAGATTGACATTTTAAACGATATGGACCCATTAACACATTCTGAGTTTAAATCAAAAGAATCTTGGTTCATTCAAGAGATGTTGCGTAAAGAAATTAAGTTTATTGAAAGTGAACGAGATGAAGCGTTACGTAAAGAAATCATCGTAGCATGGTTTCTTGAGAAGCTTTTCTATAAATTTTTTAATATAGGTAGTCTCGCAAGATCATTGAACCGCATAAATAAACGGTTCGATGAGGATATCTTTGATTTAAAAAATAATTACGACAGACAATCAAAGTTAGTAAAAGATCAAGTTCTTGAAGCAATATATAAACTGATTGTGGCAGAAAAAGCTCAGATCAATGAGGAAAGTTTCAAAATTCAGCAGAAAATTAATGATCTTATCAACAAAAATCAGTCACTTTCAAATAGAATCAATAGCTTAGAAAAAGAAAAAAAATCAAATCAAGCTATTCATGCTGAAGGTACAAAAATACTTCAATTCGTGCATCAGTCAATAGATGAGATGGGAATAGTATTAGACGTTCAAAGTATTATTGATCTTTTACTATGTAACAAAACTATTTTGGAAATTCAGACTTATGAAGAGCAAAAAGGGCAATTAGACAAGTCCTTACGTACTGATAACTTTTATTATGCTTTACATTTACTTGAAGCACTTTTCTTTATCCATTTTTTTGATGAAGGCAAAGGAGATGTAGGTAGTTATAATTGCCCGGCTTGTGGCAAAGGCACAATGAACAAAAATAATCATGGCAATTTTATTTGCTCTAGTTGTAATGCAACCTGTGCAAAAGCGAATTACAGTTATTTTGAAGCATTACCATATCAGTCCGATAAATGGTTTGCAGGGTTATTTAAAAATAAAACAGCATTTTGTAAGTCAAGTAAAGAAAGCTATTCTCTTATTTTTAATATAGCTGACAGTAAGCAGACATATATTAATGTAGTACGTTCTAACAACGATTGGAATTTACTTTTACCAATTTTTCCAGTCATCAGTATGACTTGTAATTCCATGGGTAGTGTAATTGCTGAAAAAAAAGGAAATAAGAAAATTATTGAGCCCAGTTTGTTTGATTTTATGTTGATTGATGAAGCAGGCACAATTCCACCATCGAAAATGGTTATTTTGCAAGCAGCAAAAAGAGCAATGTTTTTTGGTGACGTAAAACAACTCAAACCTGTATTTGCCTTTGATGTTAACTTCGAGCATAAAGTGCTTGGACGATATTGGTCTGAAGAAAAACAGATTAATGAAATTGTTGATAACTTTAGTTGTGCAGCAGATATTTTTACTTTTAACTCTAAAAACAGTCCTCCAAAAAGAACTAATGATGCTATGAGCATTGCGAATGCATCAACTATTTTCTTTCTTCCATATAATCCAAGTAAGCTAGAAGGAGATATTTGGCTCAAAGAACATTTCAGATGTGCATTGCCTATTGCATCTATTGCTAATGAACTAACATATTTTAATGAAGTGATTCCAATGAAAAAACAGGAATCATATAAACACCTGTATTTTGTTGAACGAGACGGAGAAAGAAACGAAGACTACGTAAATACCATAGAAGCTGAAGCCATAGTAAAGTTTATAATAGATAAAAAAGAGATTTTTAAGGCGATGCTTAATATCCAAGTGGATAACGAATTTTATAAGGGTATTGGTATTGTTACTCCTTTTAGTAATCAACATTACTATATTGAAAAACTTTTGAACGAAACAGAAAAGAATTACAAAGGAATCAATCTAATAAAGGTTGGAACAGTGCATAAGTATCAAGGTTCAGAACGGCGAATTATTATTTTTGCATCAGTATATGGGATGAGGCATGCTGGTAAAACACCAATAATGTTTTTCAATCGAGATGAAACTGAAATGATAAATGTTGCTGTAACAAGAGCCAAGGATATTTTCGTTTGTTTCGGAAATAAAGAGGCTTTAAAGCAAGAAGGTACCTATTCTGGATTAATGTTGAACCATATTCTAATGCATAATCCCGATATTCTTAAGATGTGAATGTAGTGATCAGCAGAGTCTCTAGCGATTATTGTTGTGCTGTCGCCTACATTGCTATTCACCCAAATAATGTTCACTAATAGACGCGCGATTATGTTTCATTTCCCAGCTAACTGCTTGAAGACTTTGCTCATATGTGTAACTGGCACGAGCATATTCTATCATACGACGCTTCGCAAAATTCCATCTAAATGCATGGGATGATTCTGGCGGAATACCTAATTTTTGACAGGTTTTTCGAATGTCTGTAGAATATTTTTGACGATCAATTTTGAAGTGTTTGTGAATAGAAATATGTTCTTGAAGTTCTGCATAAATTTCATGAGAAATTAATATGTCTGATCCCTTCCCTCCTTTTTCTTTAGTAAAAATAGCTGCTTTGTTTGTAGAGGTGATTGGATCAAATTGAAAACCTTGCAACTGGTCAATTTTTATTAAGCTTACCCCTTCGAGTCTACAGCCTCCACTTAGTTGAATTTTTGCAGCTAAACGATGTAAAGGTTTGGATAGTGATTCGATCAAAAGTTCAGGATTTTCATAAGCGCGGTTGTGATAATTATCGGCTACTAAATCCAAATTTCTTGACTCGTTTAAGATGAATTGTCGTACTGAAAAATCGTATTCTTTTGCTGCGCCATATTTGTTTTGAGTATAAAATTTTAATGCTCTTTCTAAGGCACCTAAAGATGCTGAT
Source organism: Sulfuricurvum sp. (assembly GCF_049587615.1). Taxonomy (GTDB): domain Bacteria; phylum Campylobacterota; class Campylobacteria; order Campylobacterales; family Sulfurimonadaceae; genus Sulfuricurvum. Next base: position 157,616 of record NZ_JBAVEF010000053.1, on the reverse strand, counting down.
ATTTTTTCTAAGTATTGCTTACTTGGATGATAACTTACCTTGTAATCCATATAGGAACCGACCATATCGCCTGTTATTATTTCAGGGTCTTTGACTAACCAATGTTCGCGTAAATAATGAAAAAAATTCTCCCAAACGTCGCGATAAGTTTTAGCCGTCCCATACGATGCAATCTTCTGAAAGTTTGGATGATTCGGATCGATACGTTCGGTCTTTTTTGCACCTTGAACTAGTAGAATTTTTATGAGTTCCGCTGATTGGTAATAAACACTTCCGCGCATATAACTTCCTCAATTTTAAAAAAATATAGTGATCGGATTAAGCCGCCGTCCGGCAAATGTGGATGAAAAGATTCCACTGAGTTAAGTCGATCTACGTTTTTGACGAGTTGCGCTGAACCTCGGCTCTTTTGATTACGATGGTGTGATTTCCCCGTAGGTAGATCTGAGCTCCACCGATTTTTCACATGTATATGTATAAAAACAAAAGATTATCGATGATTTTAAATTTAGGAGGTGAAATTTTTTTGAGGGCATATTTGCGACGTTTTCTACGGTTTCTATTTTTGCAGGTAAAGAGCTGAAAACCCCCGTAAAACGGGGTATATAGTATGCTGAAAATCTCTTTCGAGAAAACACTTCAAAAAACAAAATGAAAACATGCAAGAAAATGATTTCAAAACTATCTTACGCATGTTTTTTTGTTTTTTTTTCAAGAATTTGATATCTTTGTAGAAGTTTTTGAGCATTTTCTGTAGAAAAAATATACTTTTCATACAGCTTTTTTGAATCACTATCGGCGTAAACTCTACAAATATAATCGTGCAATTGTCCAAACATCTGAATCTCAGAATCTTTTATTTTTGACATGTCATGATTGCTATTTCTTGCCATTGAAAAAATATTATTTGTATCGGATAAACAGGAGGTGTCCCGAGCTTTTAATGCTTGATTCCAGTCCATAATCATTCCTACGATGTCCAATTCTTGCAAATAAATTGGCTTAACCGTATTAGGAAAAGTGCACTTCAAACCTCTAAAGGTTTTATCATTTTCAGTCTTTTCTACTATCTGATAATAATCAGTCGGATACTCTTTTTTCATTCGTCCTTGAGTATAATAATCCAGCCCGGATTTTATTTTATGTACCTGTGCTAAATTTTCCGAACAAAAAATGTCAGTGAGCTCTATCATCTCATTAATGATAAAACTATTGCCACGCATATCGTCAAGAGAAGCGATATGTAGTATCGTTTTTCCACTCTCGCCAAGAGGGTAGGAGTGCCATTTGAAAAGTGGTTTTTGAAGTCGCCAAAGTATTTTTATCGCATCCATTTATTTCTCCTGTTTTGTTTCATGTTTTAATTCAAGTTCGTGCCACAATTTTTGAATTGTGGAAGGTGCAAGTTTCTCTAATTGCAACTCTTTTTTTACAATCATGGCTAGCTTTTTATATGACAATGGTTTGTTGCTTTTTTTGACAGGAGTGTTGCGTAGTGACACTATCAAAGGCCATTTCTGAATAAGTTTTGAACGCACTGATTCTTGGTCGGTATGGTTATCAAAGAAGCGTCGTATTTTCATCTCTGAGAGTTTTTCAATCTCTTCCAAACTCATCTCTCCAAAGTTCTTTCGACGTATTGAATCACGATCATTCATGAGTGATCTTATTGCTTTTGTTAGAGCGATGTATGACAGTTCTTGAAGTGATAGCTGATCAACATTTGTTGATCGAAGTTTGTGAATCAATCTTCCATGTCTTTCCATGATTTCTATTTGATCCGCTATTGGACATCGTGCGTAAAACAGATACGTCTGTTTCAACTCTTCGTTTGATAATTTGAGATGTTTTATCATCTTTTACTCACTTCATGGTCTTTTAAAACTTGAAGAAGAATAGTATTTTGAACATCCATATTTTTTCCATCTTCAAAAAAAACACGACACATTGTCTCTCCTTTTACTACGTAATCAATTGTTCTGTGAACACCTTGTACGCTCACACCAAGCCCAATCAAACAATTCGCATCAAAATCAATAGTTATTGGATTCTGAAGTTGTTTTGTAAAATGATCATTCATGAAATCATCCCAGTTTTCTAGGGTTCGTTTATGCCCATTTTGTAGGCGCGAGAAAATAGTTTTTTTCCATAATCTTTCCGATTTTTTGGGAGTTAAACCATCCAATTTCAGCCATTTAATGAATTCATCAAAAAGTTCATTTTTAACATCCATTCTTCTTCCTCTTCTTTATTACTATCTATATTGTGTTAACTTTTTAAACAGTAAAAAATGTACTGTTATACAAGGTGTATAATTTCTTTACACCCTATGTTTCTTCAATTCGAACATTACAAAATGCTCGTACCATAACTGTGTAGTTCGTAAATAGTCAGTTTCAAGATTAATCTCAATCAAACCTTTTTTTTGGAGTTTTTTGACTATATTAATAACAGTCAATCTGCTTATTCCAAAAAATTTACCCAATGTTTCTCTGGATGCATAGCACCAACCAAATACAGCCCCATTTGGATTATGTGATAAGTGATATATGGCATCACATACACAATAGTCATTATTCGAAAGTTCAAATCGAATCCTCGGATCATGCTGAATCGTTGTAAATCCAAGCTTGACCTTTTTATCGTCACCATTTTTCATGCTGTTTGAATATTTGACTGCACAATAAATTCAGCTACCGCATCTATTGGATAGCGTATCTTTCCATTTTTCCCTGACTGACCATCTTTTTGATATTGGACTCCAACGCCATTTTGCTTCATTCGATCAAGTGAGGCAGTTGAGATATTAAGCACTTCAGCAACCTGCTCTCTTGTTAACAGTAGACTCCCATATTTTTGAAAAAGTAGCTGAATCAACTCTCTTTTACGTTCCATATTTAGCATGACATTTCCTCTTATTTGATATTCGAAGCGCTTCTTGTCGTTATTATTACTGGAAGAAATATTCATGTAAAGAGCCCATAAACTGGTATTTATGGAACCATATGGAACTATTTGGAATCATATGGAATAAGAAATATGTTAAAGATAGAAATTGAAAAATCGAAATATTGTTACTTTACGAAACATTTGTATAAATTTCTATACTTGTGCTAAAATTTCATTATCATCTAAATGGGATAGATGCGCTCTTGAGTGGATAAACCATAAGCAGAAAAAAATATGCATATTTACCAAATGCGTATTAAAGAAAGAACAATTTTATACTTGACATGAGCAGAAGTTTCCCATTTTAGGTAATCCGCTTTGTTGATAATATTCGACGTAAATGTCATCAATAATATTTGTTATAACAATAGATAAGTAGACGATTCATTCTTTTGTATTTCAGGGGAATGCATACGCTCTCTAAGCAAGATCTCTTGCTTAGATTTATTCGCAATAATTTTTACTGAATGATTTCGTTTAAAAAATTATTGCTAACCTAAAAAGTTGCGACAATGTGTTCAGCAACTGAATAACAATACAATAAATTGTATATTCTACCTGTTGAGAGCAATGCTTTCCGGGAAGCAATGCGATTCTATTTGCAAGAATGTACACATAAATACAAATTTTCAAAATACCTATGTATCGCTAGGTATAAATTATTTTGCAGTGTTTTTTTGAACAAAAAAAATGCACAAATTGAGAAAAAAAATGCTGGTCGTCCTCAAAAAAAACTTAAAGATAAAGTAGATAAATGCTTTTCAATTTCAGGAATAAATTTTTCTGGAAAAGATACATTAACCCGTAATGAAGTAATGATCTATCTTGATTGTGGACACGAATGGCTAAACCAGCAATACAAAGAAGGAGGTTTATTTATGCAATACCCAAAATGCTTTTATAAAGATAAACGCCGCGTTTTTTTTCTCAAAAATGAAATAGACAAAGCAATAAAAAGCTTAGCTTATTCAAAAGCTAAGTAATTTTTTATCATCCACTCATTCTTGCTCTATTTGAGCAAGAAAATTCTTTCTATAATTCACAATATTTCAACAATAATACAGCGTATGACAGAGAACCAACATGGAAGGTAATTTTAGTATTTTAAGTTTTTATTAATATAGATAATATGTTTTTATCATATTATTTGTTAACTATTTAACTGAATATTATAGAAATACGCAATCTTCTAACAAACACCATCTTTACTTATGACACACTAAGTAGTGTACAAGAGAATCATATTAAAAAATTTCAATATCACCATACAATTAAGTCATATTTGATTAAATATTAAATAAATAGTACAATATTAATCATATTTGATTAGAGGTTTCACCATGGACAGCTTCGAGCTTCATTCTTCCATAGAAATAGCGCATGAAATAGGTCGCAGAGCTAAAGCATTACGAAAAGCTACCAAAATGACCCAAAAAGAGTTTGCCGAATTTTCCGGTATACCCTTCGGAACCTATATGCGATTCGAACAAAGTGGAGAGATCTCGTTTCAAAATTTTATCATTATCATGCAAAGACTCGGACGCATCGAAGAACTTGAATCGATTCTTTTGCCTAGAAAGGCGATTAAATGGTAAATGATACACTTATAGTCAAAGCATGGGGTGAAACCGTAGCCAAAATTATCGAGAACGATAAGGGAACCTATGATTTCATCATGAATCCTACGAATACGCTTCCGTTCTCTCCGATTAAAATCACGAAGATGGGTGAACCGTATAATTTTTCTCATCTTGAGCACCAATACGGCCTACCTGGACTTATCAGTGACAGCTTACCGGGAAAATATGGGAACACTTTTTTGGAAGAGTTTTTTATCCGTCATTTTAAAAAGAGTCCGACAACTATTGAAAAATTACAAATTCTTGGCAGCAATACGATGGGAGCACTAACTTACGAGCCAGAAAAATTGCATGAGCGCTCCAAAAATACTCAAGCTATTTTTCAGATGGCAGAACTCTACGAAGAGACCAAAAAAGCACTCTTCGGTGAAAGTGAATTTGAGCTTGAAAAAATCATCGCCCTATCCAACTCGGCAGCCGGCGGTGCTCAACCCAAAGCGATCGTCGGATTGAATCCAAATCAAAAAAACATGTATGTCGGCAAAAAAAGTGACCCATTACCTAATGGATTCGTCCACGCGATCGTAAAATTTGATAATTTACTCTATACCCGTGAAGCGCAATCTAAAACGTTTTACGATGAACTTAATCTTTCGAAAACGGTAACGGAATATATATACGCCATCCTCGCGCGCAAATGCGGAATCACAATCTCTGATACCTACCTGATCGAAGACGGCAATGGCGGTATCCATTTTGCTGTAGAGAGATTCGACATTCTGAAACAAAATGACAATGTAGAACGATTGCATATGCATTCCCTCTCAGGGCTCATGCATCATAATCCCGCTGAAACGACATTTGATTATAGCAATCTTTTCCGAGTCGGATTGAAACTCAACATTCCCCATTCAGATATGGAAAATATGTATCGTATCATGATCTTTAACATTGTTTTCGCCAATAGAGATGATCATTCAAAAAACTTTTCGTATCTCATGGATAACAACGGTACATGGAGAGCGGCACCGGCCTATGATCTGACATTTGCCCCATCGGCAAAACATCAGATGCTGTTCGATTATAAACCAGTGAGTGAAATCAACCGCAAACATTTGATTAAAATCGCCGATGAGTTCAATATTCGAAATGCGGGTGACATTATCGATCAAACCATTGCTGTAAAAAATAATGATTTACCTCTTTTGAGTGCTGAATATCGAATTACATCTATATGGCATGAACGTATATTAACATTGACGAAAAGTGTCGATAAATCGATCAGTATATAAAATAATTAGTGGTAAGCATTTTAAAATTCTTTTAGTATCTAGACTACACAAGTCACTGTATTACTCTCAATTTTCGAACAAACAAATAGATATGGTGTAACATAGGTGTAACAAGAAGAATTTCTATTTACTAGAAGAAGCTTTAAAGTTCGTATTTTAGGGGATTTTTTGAATAAAAAAGTGGTACCAGTGGGCGGACTCGAACCGCCACGACTCGCGCCACCGGATTTTGAATCCGGCGTGTCTACCATTTCACCACACTGGCATGTCTTGTGAAGAGGTGGAATTATAGGGATACTTAGCTTAAAAATACGTAAAAGTGCTTTTACTCATGATTTTTTGATTTTTGCCGATATTAGAGTATGGAACTTTTCTTGCTTTATAACGCATAAGCTTACACAAAAGGATTTGAAGTGAGAGTTACTTCAGGATCGTATTACAATAATATTTATGGCGAAAACAACAAATTAAATAAACAGTTATTTGATGTCAACAAACAAATTGCATCCGGGATGAAAATCCAATACGCTCATGAAGATCCAAGTGTTTTTGTCGATACCCTTCGTTTGGACAATGAGATCACAATGCTTACACAAGTAAAAAACAGCGCGCAAAACGCCTATAAAATGTCTACCCAAACGGATACTACGATCGGTGAGCTCGTAAAAACGTTGGAATCGATGAAAGTCAAGATGATCAATGCCGCAAGCGACGCCCATTCCGATACTAGTATTCAAGCGATTGCAAAAGAGCTGCGCGGACTTCAAAATCATCTTTTTGCTCTAGCCAACACCTCAATTGGAGGGCAATATATCTTTTCAGGAACAGCGACATCCGTCAAACCGATCGGAAACGATGGAAGCTATCAAGGAAACGATAAAGATCTTCAAGCGTTTCTAGGCTCAGGCATAAAACAAAAATACAATATCAGCGGGTCACAGCTTTTTTTAGGCGAAGAAAGTAAAATTAACCGTACGGTAAGTTCCAATGTGGCGCAGATGAACTTAACCGATTTATACCCGGATATTATCCAAAATGCGGCAATGCCGCGTAGTACCTCGAAAGAGACCTACATTACGGGTTCCAATACGATACGCGATCTGATGGGGGATAACGATACCGACACGGCCAATGATGCCACGCGCCAATCATATTTTTACATTCAAGGTACCAAAAGTGACGGGGAAACTTTCAAAAGTAAAATTGCTCTGAATATGGACGCTACCGTAGATGATTTAATGCAGCAGATTGGTGATCTTTACGGCAATAATCAAGTCAATGTATCCCTTAATGCCCACGGACAAATTGAAATTGCCGATAAAAAAGCAGGGTCAAGCAAACTTGATTTTCACATGGTAGGGGCAGTTGATTTCAGCGCAGGAGGAGGTGCTAACGTAACCGATATTGACCTCTTGCAAAGCGGCAATATCGATTTTGAAACAGCAGCCGTTACAGCACCGGGCCTTTATGTCAAAGAATTTACAAAAAGCGGTTTTACCACCCCAATAAGTGTTCCCAATACGATTGAAGGAATTAATTACGATCGGACGAATTTTGAAACTGTTGGTGCGAAATTGTCCTCTAATATTTCGCAAATTGATAAAACAACTAACAGCTACGCGACGGCAAGTAGCAAACTTGTTGATGTAGCCGGTATCAGCAGCTTGAACGGTCAACGGCTTATCATCGAGGGAACAGATATCACAGGAACTGCATTCACCGCACAAATTAACTTAGCTTCGGGAGGATCGACTTTTTCGTTGAATGGCGGCACAAGCTACAGTATCTTCAACACGGATAGCACTCTGCGAAGTGCCGTGAATGCTGATGAAATGACCTATCAGCAACTTATGGATGTCGTTAACATGGCGATGAGCGGAACCCTTCCCGCTACCAATAGTGCTACCGATTATGATGCCGCCATCGCAACTTCCAATACTCTCGCGGCAACTTCCCTTGATAATACAGGACGAATGGTTTTCGAAGACAAATTGAATCCGGTAACCAATGCGGCAATCTCCCTTTACGATTCGAATTCATTCGATTACAGCAATTCCAACGGGGCGATTTTAACCTTCAATGCAAACAGTGCCATAGCCGTCCGTGATCCAAAAACAGACTTTTTCACCCAAATTGAGGAAATGATCCGATCCGTTGAAGAAGGAAAAAAACATTCTGATGGTTCAGACAACCTTGATCCTCGTAATCTCGGTATCCAGAATTCCATTCAAATGATGGATGATTTGAGTGATCACGTCAGCCGACTTCAAACGGAAGCAGGATCCTATTCTCAAGTCCTGCAACTTTCATCGGATCGGACCGATATGCTGATTCTAAGTACCAAAACGCTTCAATCGGATGTTATCGATACCGATATTGCCGAAGCAACTCTGCGTATGCAGCAACTTAATCTCAACTATCAAGCAATGCTCTCCAGTATCAGCAAAGTATCCCAACTTTCACTTGTCAATTATTTATAGCAATCTGCAATAAAAGGGGTTTCTCTCCCCTTTTTTGCTATAATCTACCTCCTTTTCAACCTGATTTCAAGGATTTACTATTTTACGCGATACACTCTTTATTGCCGTTTTCGGTATTTTATTTTATTTAGGAATCGCCACGATCATTGGTGATGCAGCAATAATCGGTGCTTACGGGGCATCTTTCGCACAGACAAATGTCCAGGTATTCGGCTATGTTTCCTACATCTATCTACTGCTTCTGATGGTTCCGCTGTTTTATTGGTATAAATTTGAGGGGGAGATACATCGCCGTTTCGAAATGGCCGGTGTTTTCAGTCTGCTGTTTTTTTCACTCCTCTTTTTTCAGGCCATAGTCGTAGAGGGGATCTACCGAGGGGCCTTCGGTGGAGTAATCGTTGATTTTTTATCCGTCTATATCGGCACATTCGGATTGTGGATATTATGGCTGATGATGGTAGCCGTATCTGTCATATTGGTGATGGAGCAAAGCTTGTCTGAGCTTGCCAAACCGGTCAACGAGTACATGAAAAAACCGTTAACTGCTCCAAAACCGGTTCAAACTACACCACCGTCCCCTATGATTAAAACACTCCCCCTTGAGGATACGTCAACTCTCAGCAAAACAAATCTCTACGAAGAGCCTTTTTCGCTGTATGAAGAGGAATCTTTACCTGCAGTGAATGAAACTTCCCCACTCTTTCCTGAGCCTGCTTTTGTTGAAACAGCCACTCAACCAGTTCCATTAGCTGAAGAAACCCCAATTGCTGTCACACCGATTGAGAGCGTCTCAAAAGAGTCCACGATTCTCAGTGTAGCCAAAAAAGTCAAAGAGTCCAAACAACATGCCCTTGTCGTTGATGAACTGGAAGAGAACAAAATGCTTTTGGAACAAATCGACAAAGGGGTAAGTGAAAAACCGAAAAATTTCAAACTCCCTTCTGTTGAATTTTTCCAAAATCCTCCGAAAAAACAAACCTTGGTCGATGAAGCCGAATTGGACGACAAGATTCGTGATTTGATCGAAAAATTGGGCCATTTCAACATCGACGGTGATGTGGTCCGTACCTATGCAGGACCTGTCGTTTCCACTTTTGAGTTTAAACCTGCCGCCAATATCAAGGTTTCTAAAATTTTAGGCCTCCAAGATGACCTTGCTATGGCACTGAAAGCCCAAACGATACGTATACAAGCTCCCATTCCTGGTAAAGACGTTGTCGGGATTGAGATTCCGAATAAAACCGTGGAAACGATCTATCTTCGTGAAATGCTGGAGAGCAAGCTTTTCCAAGAGGCGGCCTCCCCCCTCACTCTCATTTTAGGTAAAGATATCGTCGGAAAACCTTTTATTACCGATCTCAAAAAGCTCCCTCACCTCCTCATTGCTGGGACAACGGGAAGCGGGAAAAGTGTCGGTATCAACTCGATGATTTTGAGTTTGCTCTATAAAAACTCCCCAGATCAACTCAAACTGCTGATGATCGACCCGAAAATGTTGGAATTTTCTATCTACAATGATATTCCTCATTTGCTCACTCCGGTTATCACCAAACCCAAAGAAGCGATTTCTGCACTCAATAACATGGTCTATGAGATGGAACGGCGCTATCAGCTGATGTCTGAAACTCGTACTAAAAACATCGAAAACTATAATGACAAAGCAAAAGTGGAAAAACGCGATCCGCTCCCGTATATTGTTGTCATTATCGATGAGTTAGCCGATTTGATGATGACAAGCGGCAAGGATGTCGAGTATTCGATTGCCCGTTTAGCACAAATGGCACGTGCGAGTGGTATCCACCTCATTGTTGCGACCCAGCGCCCGAGTGTTGATGTCGTAACGGGTCTCATCAAAGCCAACCTACCATCACGTATCAGCTATAAAGTAGGACAAAAAATCGACAGTAAAATCATTCTTGACGGAATGGGGGCAGAGTCGCTTCTCGGACGTGGGGATATGCTCTTTACCCCTCCGGGGATGAGCGGTCTTGTACGGTTGCATGCGCCATGGAGTACCGAAGTTGAGATCGAAAAAGTGGTCGATTTTCTCAAAGCGCAACGTGAACCCGAATACGACCGCAAATTTTTACGGGATAAAGAAGATATTCCGAAATCTGAGGGAGGGAACGGAAATGATGAAGAGACTGATGAACTCTATGAGGAAGCTAAAAACATCATCCTAAGTGAGCAAAAAACTTCCATCAGCTATTTACAGCGACGACTTCAAATCGGTTATAACCGTTCAGCCCGTCTGATCGAACAACTCGAAAACAATGGCATCCTCTCCGCCCCCAATGCCAAAGGCAATCGCGACATCATCGCAAATGATCCTTTTTAATTCTCCCTTTCGGAGGATTCATCCCCTGTAGATCAATCTGTAACTTTTTCTCTCATTCTTTTATTTACTCACCACCTGATTATTAATCATGATTTTTAAACATGTTACCTTTATACTCATATTTTCACAAAACAAACAAAAGAATTGAGTAGAATAGTAACATTGAAATAAAACTGATTTTTACTTCTGATATAATCATTCAAAATTAACAGGCACAGGAGTCACTATGGCTTTTATGGACGAATACAAAGCACACGTAGCGGAACGCGCAGCACAAGGAATTCCCCCATTCCCACTTACCAAAGAACAAGTTACTTCTCTTGTTGAACTCATCACAGCAGAGAGTTCTAAAAATGATGAACTGGTCACTATGTTGGCAGAACGTGTTAATCCGGGTGTTGATGACGGTGCCCACGTTAAAGCGGCATTTTTGCACCAAGTCGTCCAAGGGGAAGTAAAAGCATTCTTGGCTGACAACAGTGATATTAACAGTGACGATCACAAAAAAGCGGCAATCAAAATTCTCGGTAAAATGGTAGGAGGTTACAATGTTAAACCTCTTATCGATGCTCTAAGCAACGATGCTATCGCCAACGAAGCGGCGCATGAGCTCAAACATACCCTTTTGGTATACGATGCGTTTAATGACATCGTTGAGCTTTCAAAAACCAACAGCTATGCAAAAGAAGTTCTCCAATCATGGGCAGATGCAGAGTGGTTTACAAGCAAAAAAACGTTGGCTGAAAAATTCAGTGTTGTTGTTTTCAAATTCCCGGGTGAAACCAATACCGATGATCTCTCTCCTGCGAGCGCGGCATTTACCCGCTCTGATATCCCGCTTCATGCAACAACGATGCTTAGCGCCAAAATGCCTGAAGGTATCGCTAAAATCGCTGAACTCAAAGAAAAAGGGATGCAAATCGCTTATGTCGGTGACGTTGTCGGAACAGGTTCTAGCCGTAAATCAGCTGCAAACTCCGTTCAATGGCACATGGGTGATGATATTCCGGGGATCCCGAACAAACGTACGGGCGGAGTAGTTATCGGTAGCATCATTGCTCCAATCTTCTTTGCAACCTGTGAAGACTCCGGTGCACTCCCTATCGAAGCCGATGTATCACAAATGGAAACCGGTGATGTATTGGACATCGATACCAAAGCCGGAACCATCACTAAAAACGGTGCTGTAATCGCTAACTTTAGCCTTCGCCCGAACACGATCGAAGACGAAGTACGTGCAGGTGGGCGTATCCCGCTTATCATCGGTCGCGGATTGACAGCTAAAGCACGTACTGCTTTGGGTATGGCACCTGCTACGATCTTCGCAACGCCGATCCAACCGGCTGATACCGGCAAAGGGTATACTCTCGCGCAAAAAATGGTAGGTAAGGCATGTGGCATGAAGGGTGTTCGCCCTGGTATGTACTGTGAGCCGATCACAAGCACGGTAGGAAGCCAAGATACTACTGGACCAATGACACGTGATGAGATTAAAGAACTTTCTGCTCTTGGATTTTCGGCTGATTTCGTTCTTCAGTCGTTCTGCCATACCGCGGCCTATCCAAAACCGTCCGACGTGAAATTGCACGCAACGCTTCCGGCATTCATCAGCTCACGCAGCGGTGTTGCTCTTCGCCCGGCAGATGGTGTTATCCACTCATGGTTGAACCGTATGGTTCTCCCTGATACTGTAGGTACAGGTGGCGATAGCCATACTCGTTTCCCGATCGGTGTGAGTTTCCCTGCAGGTTCAGGACTCGTAGCGTTCGCAGGTGTTACAGGTGCTATGCCGTTAGAGATGCCGGAATCGGTTTTGGTACGCTTCAAAGGTGAAATGCAACCGGGTATCACGCTTCGTGACTTGGTTAATGCGATCCCTTACTATGCAATCAAGGCAGGTCTTTTGACTGTTGAGAAGAAGGGCAAGAAAAACATCTTCAACGGACGTGTTTTAGAGATCGAAGGTCTTCCGAACATGAAAGTGGAACAAGCGTTTGAACTTTCCGATGCATCGGCTGAGCGTTCAGCGGCGGCATGTACCGTTCGTTTGAACAAAGAGCCGGTTATCGAGTACCTAAAATCAAACGTTACCTTGATCGAAGCGATGGTTGCCGATGGTTACGAAGATGCTCGTACATTGCAACGCCGTGCTGATAAAATGAAAGAGTGGTTAGCTGCTCCAACATTGATGGAGCCGGATGCGGATGCAGAATACGCGGCAATCATCGAAATCGATCTCGCAGAAGTAACAGAGCCGATCTTGGCATGTCCAAATGATCCGGATAACGTTAAATTGCTTAGCGAAGTAGCAGGTGAGAAAATCGATGAAGTATTCCTCGGCAGTTGTATGACCAACATCGGTCACTACCGAGCAGCGGGTGAAGTAATGCGCGGCGAAGGTAAAATCGCCGTTGAGAAATTCTGGATCGTGCCACCGACCCGTATGGATGAGCAACAACTTATCAACGAAGGGTACTACGACGTTTATAAAGCAATCGAAGCACAAACGGAAGTTCCGGGATGTTCACTCTGCATGGGTAACCAAGCGAGTTCACGTGAGGGTTCAACCGTATTCTCAACTTCTACCCGTAACTTTGACAACCGTCTAGGAAAAGGGACACAAGTGTATCTCGGTTCTGCTGAACTTGCCGCGGTCTGTGCTAAACTCGGACGTATCCCGACAGTAGCGGAATACATGAGTATCGTTCCTGAAAAATTGGCCGGAAAAGCGGATGATGTTTACAAATATCTCAACTTTAACGAAATTTCAAACTATTCACTCCAAGCACGTAACGTTGCTGAAGAAAAATACGGCGTTACGATTAAAGCCGTATAAGCAACCCTCTTTTTTCCCGTCATCCTCGGACTTGATCCGGGGATCCATCTTCAAAAAAACTTTCAAATTGCTAGTAGCTGAATTCCCGCCTACGCGGGAATGACATAAGGCTATGCTATAATCCCTTATCTATATTATAAAGCGACACAATGTCCTCATTCGACACCTTAGCACTACGCATACCTCTCAAAGAGGCGTTAAAACGTCTAGAATTCACTACAATGACTTCTATTCAATCCACTGCTCTACCTATCATCTTACAAAAAAAAGATTGCATTGCCCAAGCGGCTACGGGAAGCGGAAAAACATTGGCATTCGGACTTGGAGTATTGGATCAAATCAACCAAAAAATGTTTGGTACCCAATCACTCATCCTCTGCCCTACCCGTGAACTTGCTGAACAAGTCGCCAAAGTGATCCGCTCTTTAGCTTCCGAAATCGGAAATATCAAAGTGCTCACCCTCTGCGGCGGTGTCCCGATGAAAGGTCAAATTCACTCTCTTAAACATGGTGCCCATATCATCGTCGGAACTCCTGGACGTGTTTTGAAACTCCTTCAAATGGAAGCCTTTGATCCCTCCGCGATCCAAAGCGTCGTACTCGATGAAGCCGATCAGATGATCGATATGGGATTTATCGAAGACATCACCTCTATCCTAGGCTTTACCCCCCCATCACGGCAAACACTCCTATTTTCAGCCACGTTTCCCGAATCGATTCAAACCATCACTTCCGAGTTTATGAAAGATCCGGTAATGCTACAAGCCGAACACGCGATCAGTAAACCCTTAATCGAAGAAATTGCCTATCTATGCAACGATAAACTCCCCGCCATTGCAAAAGTGCTTCACCTTCACGGTATTACCAATACCATCATTTTTTGCAATACCAAAGTCGATGCAAACGCCTTATGCGAAGATCTCAACGATATGGGCATCCACGCCTTAACCCTGCATGGGGATATGGAACAATTTGATCGCAATGAAGCCATTATCCAGTTTCGGAACTTAAGCGCTCCGATCCTTGTCGCCACCGATGTAGCCGGACGGGGAATCGATATCGAAGGACTCGATGCCATCATTAACTACGAAGTACCGATCCAAAACGAACGCTATACGCACCGCATCGGTCGGACGGGACGTGCCGGAAAAAACGGAATCGCCATCACGTTGGTCAACCATCATCAATATGAGCGTTTTCTCGATTTAAATCGTTCCGTAACCCCGATAGAGCTTCCGAGCACCAAAGATGCATCTGTACTCAAAACTTTAATGCGCACCATTTGTATCGATGCCGGAAAAAAAGAAAAACTCCGCGCGGGAGATATTGTCGGAGCCCTGATCAATGAATGCGGATTAACGAAAGAGGAGATTGGAAAAATCGATCAACTCGACCATTTGAGTTATGTTGCGATTCCTCGTAACAAAGCGGAAAATGTTTATCAAAAACTCGTAAAACGCCCGATAAAAGGGAAAACATTTAGGAAATGGCTGTTAGACTAACATAAACGGTTACTGGTATTTTTGTAATATAGAGAAGGATTTTTATGCCAAATCAAGAATTAGCGTTTGGAGATGAGGAATTTATTGTCTCCAAAACCGATTTAAACGGTAAAATCACCTATGGTAATTACCTGTTTATTAAAATGTCTGGGTACACTGAACTCGAACTCATAGATCAGCCCCATAAAATTTTACGGCATGAAGATATGCCTGCCATTATTTTTAAACTTCTTTGGAGTCGTATTAAAGCGGGCAAAGAGATTTTTGCTTACGTTAAAAACAAAACCAAAAATGGAGATTACTATTGGGTATTTGCCCATGTCACCCCCTCTTTTAACGCTAACCGTCAAATCTGCAGTTACCATTCGGTACGCCGTAAACCGACACAAAAAGCGCTGAGCGTCATCACACCATTGTACGCGACATTGCTCCAAAGAGAAAAAAGCGGCGGCGTGAGCGCTTCCGAAGCTGCATTAAACCAAATACTAAAAGACAAAGGGCAGTCATATGACGAATTTATCCTCTCTCTCTAAAGTCCAATATGCCAACATTATCTCTATCGCGCTGTTTGTCATAGCGTTGTTGGTGGAAATATTTTTATACGGATGGAGCTGGATAAAAGTTATAAATATTGCCAATTTTGCTCTGGCCTGGTTTATTTTTATCAACATACGAAAAACACAAAAAACGGTCAGTGAAGTTGCCGCCGTTATCAAAGGTGCGGAAAGCGGTAATCTTGAAAACCGTGTTACCTATATTCAAGACCATGGAGAACTCTATAATCTGTGCTGGAACACCAACAACATGCTCGATCAAACCGAAGTATTCATCCGCGAAATACGCGCCAGCGTCGAGGCGGCAAGTCGTGATGAATTCCATCGAAGAATCTTAATCCAAGGACTTCAAGGAGAGTACAAAGAGGCGAGCAACTTTGTTAATATCGCGATCGGATCAATGCAAGCCACTTATCTTCACATGCAAAAGTCGATTCTGAACAGCGCCTTGGGGAAAATCGGTTCCGGTGTCGGCGGCGGCTTGGAAGTAATTCAGCAAGATCTTCAAAACACCATACAGCGCCTTCACACCATCGCCGCCATCAGCCAGACAACGTCTGAAAAATCCTCCAACAGCGTTAATGAACTTGAAGAGATTATTGCAAAACTCAGCCGTCTTATTGAATTGGTTCAAACGTCTGCCGATGCCATCAACTCGCTTAACGAGAAAACGGGAGAGATCAGCTCCGTTGTCAATTTGATTAAAGATATTGCCGATCAAACCAATTTACTCGCACTAAATGCCGCTATCGAAGCTGCGCGTGCAGGTGAGCACGGCCGAGGATTTGCCGTCGTTGCCGATGAAGTGCGTAAACTTGCCGAGCGGACCCAAAAAGCGACCGGAGAGATCGGCATTGCCGTTCAAACGCTTCAACAAGAGACGAATGAAATTCACTCCAATTCGGAAGACATGAACGATATTGCTCAAGAATCCAGTGAAGCTATCGGCGAATTCCGTCAAACACTGCATATGTTTAATGAAGATGCCAAAAAAGCAGCAGCGCAAACCACAGCGATTGAAAACACCACCTTCATTACCCTGGCTAAGATTGACCACATCATCTTCAAATCAAACGCCTACAAAAGCATTGCTAATGGGAAATTAGAAACTGTATTTTCCGACCATCACAGCTGCCGATTAGGCAAATGGTACGATACCGGTGCAGGTAAAGAGCGTTTCTCCCATTTACCAAGTTACAAAAATATGCAACAGCCTCATGCCGCCGTCCATACCATTGTCCTTGCCAATATGAAATATATCGAAAATGAAGACCGATCTATCTATCATAAAGAGAGCATTCTCGATAGTTTTCAAGAGATGGAAAATGAAAGTCAAACCCTCTTTGCATTAATGGATTCCTTGAACAAAGAATCGGAAGAATATTTGATGAAGCAAGCTTAGGCATTCATGCCTAAGAGATTTTAGCGACTAAAATAGGTCTCTAAAATCTTTTTACCGATTTCAACGCCCGGCTGATCATACGTATTAATTTCTAAAAGTGCTCCGCTCAATGAGGTAAGTAACTCATAATAGAGTATCATTTCCCCTACCGATCTTTCATCGATTTGTTTCCATGCTATATCATCGACACTGACACCGCTTTGCAAAACACTCTGCATCGTCGCCTGACATTGTGCATTAATAAGATCGTTAAAACTTTTACCGTTTACAAAATCGCTTTTTTCCAA
The DNA here is from genome assembly GCF_049587615.1 of Sulfuricurvum sp. Lineage (GTDB taxonomy): Bacteria > Campylobacterota > Campylobacteria > Campylobacterales > Sulfurimonadaceae > Sulfuricurvum. Next base: position 140,396 of record NZ_JBAVEF010000053.1, on the reverse strand, counting down.
ATAGTTGAGAGAGAGTTCCGGAATCATCAAATGCTCTTCCGAATGCTCAATATGCATAAACGTAACCGTTTTATTAAGGGGCCCCTCAATAATTAGCTGTAAAAAAGAGTGCTGATCTACCGATCCGATCAAAGAGATAGGAGTTAATCCTACCCGTTCACCCCGACGATTTCGCTTCCCAAGCGATTCACCCCAGATCTGAACGACCCATTTTCCGAATTCTTCAAACGTATCAGAATAGGCGAAGAGTACATTCATCGGATATTGATCTCTATGGATCACATAAAAAGCAGCTTTTTGAAGCATATGCTCTTCTTGGCGGTTCCAAAATCTCTCCAAAAATATTTGGGCGCCTGTGAGTATGGCTCCCGTATCAAAACCGGCCAAAGTTAGGGGGACCATCCCTACCGCGCTTAAAACCGAAAAACGGCCGCCCACATTGGCAGGAATCACAAAACGGCGGAGGTGATTTTCATCCGCAAAGCGAGAAAGGATCGAATCCTCGTCACTCACAACAAAAATCTGATCCGAGTTTTCCAACGGTAATTCGAAACTGACAATAAGGCGCTTAAAAATAGAAAGGGTCTCTACGGTCCCCCCCGATTTGGATATCACCACAAAAAGGGTCCGAAACTTGTCGATCTGCTTCATTTCGTGCATAATACTGATGGGATCGGAGTTTTCAAGATAGATGAGTTTTTTGGCGTTCGGGGTGCTGGGGCGCAAAAGTCTTTCAATCGCTTTTATTCCTAATGAAGAGCCCCCTATCCCAACGATAGCAATGGTATTAAAACGGCGGTCAATAGTATGATATATCGTTTGAAGCTCTTCAACAAGTAGTTGCGATGAAAGAGGGAGATGATAATATCCGATTTCTCCCGAAGCCGCTTCATAACGAACGGCCTCAAATCCTTTTTCCAAGGTAAAAGGATCGAGGCTCTTGGTATCGAAATAGTTCGTATACTGCAGCATTAATGGGTTCCGACAAGAACAGTCATATCGACAAGACGACTGCTGTACCCCCATTCATTGTCATACCACGCTAAAACTTTGACTGTCTTCCCATCGACAACACTCGTCATATCGGGAACATATGTTGAACTGTAGGTAGAACCGATAAAATCGCACGATACACGTTTATTGTTATCCACTTCGATAATCCCTTTAAAGTTCCCCTCCGCTGCCGTATTGAACGCGGCATGAATATCCTCTTTGGTAACCTCTTTTTTCAAATTCACCGTCAAATCGACAACCGACACATCCGGAGTCGGGACACGCATCGCATATCCGTTCAATTTACCGAGCAAGTGGGGCATAACTTTTCCGATTGCTTTAGCCGCACCGGTAGAGGTAGGGATCATATTTAAGGCCGCGGCGCGTGCACGTCGCGGATCTTTGGAATGTTTAACGTCCAAGATATTTTGGTCGTTGGTGTACGAATGAATCGTCGTCATTAATCCATTTTCAATCCCAAACGCATCATCCAACACTTTACAAATCGGTCCAAGACCGTTGGTCGTACAACTGGCGTTGGAGATAATCGCTTCACCTTGATAACGGTCTGAATTCACACCAATCACGTAGGTTGGCGAATCATCTTTCGCAGGTGCGGACATAACAACTTTTCGAACGCCGTTTTTCAAGTGTTTTTGACAGCTCTCTTGATCTAAAAAGACCCCCGTACATTCGATAACCACTTCCGCGCCCGTACTTCCGAAATCAACTTTATCGATATCGCGTTCGCGAAACATACGGATATTTTTTCCGGCAATGGCAATCGTATTTTCATCCACCACTTTCGCGTCAATACCGCGATGAACACTGTCAAATTTGAGCAAATATTCGAGCATTTCGGGTTTTGCGGTTGTATTGAGAGCAACCAACTCGATGTCACTTCGTTCAGCAATAATTTTAGCTACGATAATTCCAATTCGCCCCGTACCGTTAATCGCCACTTTGAGTGCCATAGAGACTCCTAAAAAATAAGATAATAAGACTTATTTTAACAAAAAAACTTTAAAAAGATGGTTAGTAGAAGAGAAAGAGAGCCCCTTTTACGGGGCTGGAAAGAAACTAATAGCTGTAAGTAACAGTAACGGGAATTTGCGAAAGGGAATGATCACTCTCTACACTGATCTCTTTGCCTTTAAATTTGGCAAAATTCGTATAACCGCTCAATACCTGCCGCGAACGTACGGTATTGAGCGTTTCACATCTGCGAACCGTTTGATAAGTGGGAGCGGTATTGCCGCCCGAACTGTTGGCAACATGCTGACCTGCCAGGGTTCCCAAAATAGCCCCCCCCACCGTGGCAACGGTTTTACCTCTACCGCCGCCGATCTGATGCCCAAGAACACCTCCAAGAGCTCCGCCGGCTACCGCACCGATGACATTATTGTTAACACCGCCGGAATTTACCTGCTCTTGAACCTCGTAACATTTTTCATTCGGTATCTCTTCTTGTATCGTTGAAAAAATCGGTGCCGACTTTGTCACTTTGATGTATTCTACCGTCGAAAAACTTTCACCCATAACTAAAGATCCGGTAAACAGCAATACCAGAGCGAAACGTGAACTAGAAGTCATTAACATAACTCTATCCTTTAAAATCTTTTATTTGAGCACATTCTAGATAGCTATTGTTAATCAATAGTGAATTGTTTATTTGTTGCCATATAAAAGGGCATTTATTTTCTCGTATATGTCTAGAATTTCACTTTTTTTCTCAAAAAAACTGTTTTTATTGGCAATCAAATGGGTTGTCGATTCCATAATGGTTTCGACAACCTCCAACCCGTTTTGTTTCATGGTACTGCCCGTCTCAACGACATCCACGATCATATCCGCCAAACCGACAAGCGGTGCAAGTTCAATCGACCCGTAAAGTTTGATAATATCAGCCGCAACGGCACGCTCGGCAAAATAACGCTTAGTGATATTGACCATTTTCGTCGCGACCTTGATCTCACTTTTCGTAAAATCAGGCTTTTCTCCTGCGCGCATCCCAATCGCGACACGGCATTTCCCTTTTTGCAAATCGAGTAACCGGATGACATCCAGCCCCTGCTCTTCGAGAGTGTCGAGTCCTACGACACCGATATCGGCAGCCTGATGGTAAACATAGGTCGCAACGTCTTGGTTGCGCACCAATAAAAATTTAAAGTTTTCGGTTTGAAGGATCAGTTTGCGATCGTCAAATTTAAAACTGCTTCCGAAAATCGTTTCGAAAATTTCCAGCGTATCCTCGGCAATTCGCCCTTTAGGGAGTGCGACACTTAGCATTTAACACCTTTTTCAATCAACTTTTTCATCCCTCGAAAGATTAAATCTTCCTCTACTATCGCCTCGGTCAAAAAACAAGACAACAGCCGTGCATCGCCTCCGGTTAGATAAATAGGTTTTCCGAGACTCTCGATCTTATGAATAAGCGGAGCCAAAAAACCGACCGTAAGGGCATCGGGAGTATTTTTCGCCATTATAGTCAAATCAACCTCAAAGTTAAATGACACGTCCAATGCAGGAGAGAGTCTCGCATAGGCTTCCTGCGCCGCACGAACTCCCAAAGCAATAAATCCCCCCTGGTACACACCACCGCTCATCACGTCGACCGTGATGGCGCTCCCCGCATCAACGATGACGCCCTCTTCTATCGCTTCGCATACCATAATGCGGTCAATTCCCATCGTGGGATAGTATTTCTTCCAGTCGATAAGTTCACGCAGATCATGCCAATGGGAAAACGTTTTAATACGCTCGTTAAAAACCCCGTTTACGCTCACAAAATAAATCTCACCCTGAAGGGCAGCGGGGTCAAAAAGGTCTACACTCAATTTGGTGCGATTCCCCTCACAAAACAAATCAACCGAAGTATTGCCGATGTCACAGTATATCATGCGCGTATTATAGCTGAAGTACGCCCCTCCGCCGTTTACGGATGTGCCATGGGATGATAATTCATCACCGTCTCTTGAAGATTTTGCTTTTGGACATGGGTGTAGATTTGGGTTGTCAACAGCGACGCATGCCCTAGCAGCTCTTGAACAACACGCAAATCTGCCCCGCCGAGGATAAGGGCCGTAGCATAGGAGTGGCGAAGCGCGTGGGGGGAGACACCCAAATACTTTTGGGTGATTTTAAAGGCCGAAATACGGCTGAGAGACTCACCCCGATAATTGAGCCACAGATGGGGACGGTTATGATAGGGAGAGGCTTCCTGATAAGCACGAAGCGCATTTAACGCCTCTTTAGCAATAGGAACGTAACGCTCTTTTTCCCCTTTGCCATGACGTATACGAAGCCACTCACCCTCGATATCTCTCTCTTCGACTGCGAGACATTCGCTTATCCTTACTCCCGTTGCATATAAAAATAGGAGCATCGCATAATCGCGCAATCCGATCCACTCACTCCGGTCAACCAATCCAAGACCCGATTGAATCGTTTCAAAGGACAAATATTTAGGGAGATTCTTCGGTACTTTTGAAAGAAGAAATTTTGATGACGTGTGATCAAATCGGTTACGATGGCAAAAGTCCAAAAAAGAGTTGAATGCAGAGAGTTTTCGATTTAAGGTGCGTTTGTTGCTAAGGGTTCCGAGGAGTTGAAAAACCGTGTTCGAATCGATTTCGGTGAGGTTTTTCTGAGATGAGATTTCAATATCACTCAAATCATAGCTGTAGGCCTCGATGGTTCGAGGACTAAGCGCTTTAATAACGGTGATATATTCGATAAAAGCTTCAAGCTCCTTCGACATTATTTGAGATTGATATAGCGATCGTCAAAATAAAAACGCCCGTCTCCAACAAAAATTTTATTATTTCTGTCCAAATCGATATCAAAAACATCATAGGTCAGGAGGTTTTTACTCAAGGCGATCATATATCCCTCTTGCTCGAGGGCATAAACACGGTCATTTTGAACACTGATTCCTACGAAATGGGCAAACGGAAATTTCTTTTTCGCTTTAAATTCCAACGTAGGGCTAAGGGCAATAATCTCACCTTGCTTGGTGGTTAGCCATACACCATCGGCTGTATAGGCAATGTTGCGAATCTCATACTTCTCACGTGCCTCTTTTTGAGACAAGGCCAAAACGGCACTGCCGGTCGCTGCCAGCAAATTGTTATCAATAACGTTCATATAGGTAATATTGTTAAAAAACTCATCCGTGCTTACAACAACCGAACGCAAAACCTGTTTTGTCTCCGAGTTGACAATCACAATTTTTCCATCCAGTGTTAAAAACAATACCAGCTCTTTCAAAAAATAAGGGTTGGCGATACGGGCATCCACCGCAATCGGTGCATTGGAGGGTTCTTTAAAAAGGAGTTTTTTACTCTCTAGCGAATAGAGGGCCATTTCGTTATTGGTAAATAAAACGGCTACGGTATCGTCTTGGATACTGACGGCAGCAACACCGCGCTTGAGTTCAAACGTTACTTTGGCATCGGTTCCGTCCTCCGGGAAAAGAACCAAATTCCCTTCCGGACTTTCGGTCATAATCCAGGTATCATTGGCATTAATAAGACGGTATTCCTTAGGAATTTTAATATTCTTCTCCCCCTCTTTGGTCAATAAATGGCCATTATCCAACAAAGCGGCCGAATGTGTCGAGTGAATGATCGACGCACTCACATGTCCGGCACTACGCCATTCCCCTTTGACATTTTCAGGTTTATAAACCTCTTTATGCGAGCATCCGCTAAAAAGGAGTGCCGCACCGAGGGAGAGCGTCATTGTGAAGAGTTTCATTATTTTACTCCGTAATGAGCGAGGGCTTGAGCAACTTGATACAACGGTGAATCTTCACCGATCAAAGCAATTTTTTGATGGGCTGCCGCAACATCACCTTTTTCGATGGCCGCAACGGCGAGTTCCAATAATGCTAAATCTTTATAGAGAGCACCCTGCTTTTTGGTGTACTGTTCCAGGGCTTGGAGATCCCCTTTAATCGCAGCGGCTTCATACGAAGCGATATCCGAAACACCGAATGCTTCAGCATTTTTAAGCCCTTCGAGAATTGTTACATCATTTTGCGCAATTCCACGGGAGAGTTTCCACACATCATACAATTCAGGGTTGTCGTTTTTAAGGGTTTGTTCTGCTGCTGCATCCTTGGGATTCGAAAGCAAAACATTAAATGCCGCATTTGAACTCTCTATTTTTGCAGTCGTATACGCTTGGTATCCGATAGCTCCCCCTACGGCTAACAACGAAGCAGCTATCACGGCGATTAAAGGTTTTTGATACCGCTTGACAAAACGTTCTGTACGCACGGCACTTTCAAAAAATTTCTCTTCAGAACTCAGCTCTTCTTTAAGGGCTTCCATATTCTCTTTTAGACTCAAAACGGCTCCTGTCTTTTGCTACTCATTAATGGGGCAATCATATCTCACCCTATGTTAAAGTTTAGTAAACCTCTTTTTAGGGTACAATTATTTTTATAAATTTACCACGAGTTAGGTTAACCATGCAAATTGATGAGACTCTCTTACAACGTTTAGAAAAATTATCGTATCTCCAAATTCCGCAAGAGGATCGTGCAGAGATGATATCCCAACTCAGCGAAATTGTCTCCTTTGTCGACAATCTTGCTGAACTCAATACCGATGGGGTGGATGCAACCTTTGCGATGTCGGATGCGGCGACCCCCCTTCGCCATGATCTCGGAAACGTTGATCAGGCAATCAATGATGATATTTTGGCACATGCGCCCCATTCCCAAGACCATTTTTTCATCGTTCCCAAAATCATCGAGTAAATGATGGTCCATATCTACGGAATTAAAAGTTGCGGCAGTGTCCAAAAAGCGCTCCGCTTTTTAGATACCCATGCTGTTGCCTATGCGTTCCATGATTTTAAAACGTCCCCCGTTTCACGTGAAAAAATAGAATCCTGGGCCCGACAGACCCCGCTCTCCGTCCTTTTAAATACCAAAGGGACAACCTATCGAAATTTGGCTCTTAAGAGCTATGATTTGGATGAAAACGGTAAAATAGAGTGGATGAGCAACCACAACCTCCTCATTAAGCGTCCGGTAATCGAGTATGGCGATCAGCTGATTGTAGGATATGACGAATCTCACTACGAAGGAATATTTCTCACATGAATGCAGGACTAGACATTTATAAACTCCTCAAAAGCGTCGTTGCCTACAAAGCGTCTGATCTTCATCTCGTCAGTCGTTCTGAACCGCAAATTCGTATCGATGGTCGGCTTGTTGCTCTCAATTTACCGGTTCTGAACGGACAAGATATTGAAGAGATGGGCTATTCCCTCCTCACTGAAAAACAAAAAAAAGCATTTGAAGAAAACAACGAGCTTGACTTTTCGATTGTTATTCCGGAAGTCGGCCGTTTTCGTGCCAACTACTACAAGACAATGGACGATGTGGCGTGTGCGTTTCGTATCATTCCCGTGATCATCCCCTCACTTGATGATTTGAATGCGAAAAAAATTTTTAAAGAACTCATTAAACGCGAAAAGGGGCTAATCCTCGTCACTGGTCCTACCGGCAGCGGTAAATCAACAACCTTGGCGGCAATGCTCAATGAAATCAATTTGAATGAAGCACGTCATATTATTACCGTTGAGGATCCGGTCGAGTTTGTCCATATGAACAAAAAATCGCTGTTCTCTCATCGTAACATCGGTACCGATACCAAAAGCTTCTCAGCAGCCCTCAAATATGCCTTGCGTGAAGACCCCGACGTGATTCTCATCGGGGAGATGCGAGATCGTGAAACCATCTCAGCGGCATTAACCGCTGCCGAAACGGGCCACTTGGTTTTTGGTACTTTGCACACCAACTCCGCTCCGCAAACGATCAACCGTATCATTGACGTATTCGCAGGAGATGAGCAGCCTCAGGTACGGGCACAGCTCTCTACCTCGCTTATTGCCGTCATTTCGCAAGCCCTTTTACCTAAAATCGGCGGAGGGCGTATTGCGGCGCAAGAGGTGATGATTACAAACCCTGCGATTGCGAATCTCATCCGTGAAGATAAAGTTCACCAGCTCTATTCTCAAATGCAGTTGAACCAGCAGGGGACCAATATGACAACCCAAACCCAAGAAATCGTCGAATTCTTGCGTAAAAAACTGGTCAGCAAAGATACTGCATTGCAGTATTCCAATAAACCTGATGAGCTGATTCGAATCATCGAATCGATGTAAGACTTTCCCCTCAAGGGGAAAAATCTTAAAGTTTATTTCAATACTCTCCCCTTCTCCTCTTCTTTATGAAACTTGGAACCTACAATCGTTTATAATAACGAATTATGAAATATGAACACCTATTAAAGAATCATCAGCTCAAAGCTACTCCTCAGCGCCTTGCAATCATGCAGCTGATGTCTCAGGCAGGACATATCAGTATTGAAGATTTGTATCAAGAAATTCGTGAAAAATTCAGTTCTATTTCATTGGCGACACTCTATAAAAATGTCCATACGATGATGGATGTCAGTCTGATACGCGAAGTGAAAATCTCGGGGCAAAAAACAAAATATGAGATTGAAAAAGAGGCTCATGCCCATGTGATGTGCAAATCATGCGGTGAGCTTAAAGACATTCCGTTTAATCCCCTCTCCTTGCTTCAAAAATCGATTGAGATGAGTCATTACACGGCGGATGAAGTATCTATTGTGATTTCGGGAATTTGTCCTGAGTGTCAGAAAAAGTAGTAATCCCGTCATACCCAAAATTCAAAGCTGGATTTACCCGCAGGGGGCATAATGCCCGCCTACGCGGGAATGACGAATTAACGATGCGCTTCTTTCAACGTATCGGCGATCAAAAATGCCAACTCAAGCGACTGGTCTGCATTGAGGCGCGGATCACAATGGGTGTGGTAGCGGCTTTTTAGATTTTCAGAAGTAATCTCAAACGATCCCCCTAAGCACTCGGTTACATTCTTGCCCGTCATCTCCAAATGGACTCCCCCCGCATACGTTCCTTCCGCTTTATGAACCTGGAAAAACTGCTTCATCTCTTTGAGAATCGCATCAACAGGACGCGTTTTGTAGCCGCTGCTGGTAATCGTATTCCCGTGCATCGGATCGCAGCTCCACAACACTTTTTTCCCTTCACGCTCAATCGCACGGATCAATGCTGGCATACCGTCTGCCACTTTATCCGCACCCATACGGACGATAACATTCAACCGCCCTGCTTCATTCTTTGGATTGAGAATATCGCACAAACGAAGCAAATCTTCCGGATCCATAGAAGGTCCCGCTTTCACGCCGATCGGGTTGTTGATACCGCGCATAAATTCGACATGGGCACCGTCCAGCTGACGTGTACGATCCCCAATCCAAAGCATATGGGACGATACATCATACCACTCCCCCGTCATTGAGTCTTGGCGTGTAAATGCCTCTTCGTAATTCAGCAGCAACGCTTCGTGCGACGTGTAGAAATCCGTTTCGCGCAACGTACGGTAACTATCAGAAGTGATACCGCACGCCGCCATAAAACGGAGAGAATCATCGATTTGACGAGAAAGCTCATCGTATTTTTTCGTCATTTCATTTTGTCCGACGAAGCCCAAATTCCACGCATGAACCTGATGCAAATCAGCCAAACCGCCCGAGGCAAAAGCACGAAGAAGATTTAAGGTTGCTGCGGATTGGTTGTACGCCTGAATCATTCGATGCGGATCAGGGATACGGGCCGCTTCATTAAAATCGACACCGTTGATGATATCCCCACGGTAGCTCGGAAGACTCACGCCATCAATCGTCTCCATGTCCGAAGAGCGGGGTTTGGCAAATTGTCCGCCAAGACGACCGACCTTAACAACCGGAACACCTCCGGCAAACGTCATAACGACCGCCATTTGCATAATTACTTTAAAGGTGTCACGAATATTGTGCGCGTGAAATTCTGAAAAACTCTCGGCACAGTCACCCCCTTGGAGTAAAAAAGCTTTCCCTTCACAAACGTCTGCCAAATTTTTTTTGAGGGTACGTGCTTCGCCCGCAAAAACGAGAGGAGGATAATTACGAAGCTTCGACTCAACCTCTTCTAAAATCCCTTGGTCAGGATATATCGGCTGTTGTTTAATTGGCTTTTCTCTCCAGCTTGATCGGCTCCATGTGCTCATATCGTCTCCTGCGTGCTCTCGCACCTTATTGTTAGTGGACGAATTTTATCCTTTTATCCTAAAAGAGGACTGATTAAGAGAATCAAAAGTTAGATTTATGTTTGAAAAAGTATAATGGCATTACTTTTATAGCGTTCAATTTTGCCCTTTTTTTGTAATAAAAAAGGCTTTTTTCGAACGTTCAGAATTCACACGACAAGGCAAATAGTGGAAACCAATCAGCTTAACCCTTTACTCATCCACTTTTGCAAAGAACTCTCTGCCCAGATGGAGTCACTGGGGCAACGCCAAGCGACTATAGAACCTGCAGAATTTGCCGAACTCATCGCAACGGCAACCCATGAGGTCCTTGAAGCGTACACATCAGGTGAGTTTGATCTCCTTGACTATCACAATTCTATGACCCAAGAGTACAAAGAGCTTGCCCAAAAAAGTATCGAATCCTATTCGCGTACCAACGAAAAAATAGAAGCCATCAGCGAAAAACATGCGGAATTGATCGACGAAACGAATTCGTGCTCTTTAATTGACTTAGGAAAAATTACCGAAAAATTCAGCGACATACAGATCCATCTGAGCGATGAAGTATCTCGTGCTAACGAGGTCATCCAGGGACTTTTAGAACAGGTCAAGACTTTGGAAGTGAAAACCTATCTTGACCCTCTGACAAAGGTCTACAACCGCAACGCATTGCATGAACATTTAAAAGCGATTCTTGAAAAAGAAACCTTTGATTTTGAGATTTTTGCATTGATGGTTGATGTCGATAATTTCAAAAGTATCAATGATCGTTTCGGTCATATTGCGGGAGACAAAGTACTCATCTTCATTGCCAAACTACTCAAAAAAGCGTTACGTGACGGAGATCGCGTTTATCGATTCGGCGGTGAAGAGTTCATCATTATTCTCAACCGTACGGATCTGGAAGGGGCAACGCTCGTAGCGGAACGTCTTCTGAGTCTCTGCCGCAATAACAAACCGCTCTTTCAAAATCAGCAGATTGCAGTAACTCTCAGTATCGGTTTGACAAAAATGGTTGAAGGCGACTCGATGGATACGATTATTGAACGTTCGGATACGGCTTTGTATCAAGCAAAAAAGAATGGCAAAGACCGTTTAGAAATGGAGTTTTAATGGATTTGAATTATTTTGACGTTGCGGTTGGATCGATCGTTTTACTCTTAGGGCTAAAAGGGTTGTTAAACGGTTTTTCCAAAGAAGTTTTCGGATTGGCGGGAATTGTAGGGGGTGTTTTTGTTGCCTCCCATCTCGGAGGAATCATCGGAAAATTTTTAAGCGATACCCTTTTTCATTTTGAAACCGTTACCGCCGTCAATTTAGTCGGATTTATTTTTGCATTGGGAATTTTCTGGCTCCTTATGGTTGCCTTGGGGTCAGGATTCAAAAAACTCAGTGCTTTAAGCGGCTTGGGACCGTTGGATCGGATCTTGGGATTTGTCATCGGGAGCAGTAAATTTTTCTTTATCCTTTCGATTATCGTGTATGCCCTTTTTAGCGTTACGGCAATCCGAGAAAACTTTGAAGAAAAAATGGCAGACAGTTTCTTTTTTGAGCCGATGTTTGCTACCGGAAATTTTATTTTGCACATCGAAACCGATGATGTTACCTCACTGATAGATGATGAGAATGAAAGCGATACGAATACTTCCGTTCATGAAGAAGCAAGTCGCTCAGAAGAATCATCCGATGCGAAAAAAGGGAAATAACCCATGAATACGTATACCGATTTTACGGAAAGAACTATTGAATATAATAGACTTTTAAGTGATTTTAAACAATTATTAAAAGCAAACGGACTGAAATTTACGATTCAGCGCGAAGTGATTTTAGAGATGCTCTACAATTCCGATGAGCATCTCACTCCTGAGGGGCTCCATCATCTGATTCAGCAAAAACATCCTGAACTGGGTACCGGCATTGCCACGGTTTACCGAACCCTATCGCTCCTCGAAGATTCGGACATGGTCACGTCACTCTCTTTTGGTGCGCAAGGGAAAAAATATGAACTGGGGGCAAAAGATCATCACGATCACATTATTTGTACCCAGTGCGGAAGCATTACCGAGTTTGTCGATGATGAGATCGAGCTGCGTCAAAAAAAGATTGCCGAAGAATTGGGCTTTATTATGCAAGAACACTCGATGCAGATTTACGGTATTTGTAAAAGCTGCCAAGAAAACCCTAAAAAATAAACTAAGAAAGGAAAACCATTGGTATTTGAAAATCAATACGTACAGCAACGAATCGAAAAAGCCGATGCACTGCGAGCGATCGGAATTGATCCGTATGCAAACAACTCGTGCCGTAACACAACGATTGAGAAGTTTCACAACGTTAACTCCGATTTGTTCCAGAGCGAGGAGAAACGCGATGAACATCGGCACTACACCGTAGCCGGCCGTATCAAACTCTATCGTCTTATGGGGAAAGCAAGTTTTCTAAAAATCGAAGACGAGAGCGGAATGCTCCAAATCTACGTTGCCCGTGATAATTTGCCCGAGAATTTTTACAATGATGTGTTTAAAAAACTCTTTGAGGTAGGAGATATTATCGAAGTGAGCGGATATCCGTTCGTAACGCAGCACGGAGAGCTGTCACTGCATGCTGATTCTCTTAAAATGTTGACCAAAGCGATCTCTCCTCTTCCTGAAAAATTTCACGGAATTGTCGATAAAGAGATGCGCTACCGCCAGCGTTATCTCGATTTGATTATGAATTCCGAAGTACGTAAAACGTTTCATATTCGCTCGAAAGTGATCAGTTTGACGCGCCGCTTTTTCGAGGACAAAGGGTTTTTGGAAGTCGAAACGCCGATGATGCATCCGATTGCGGGGGGAGCGAATGCAAAACCGTTCGTTACCCATCACAATGCACTGGGGATTGACCGCTATTTGCGTATCGCCCCCGAGCTTTATCTCAAACGCCTTATCGTCGGCGGATTTGAAGCGGTATTTGAAATCAACCGCAACTTTCGCAACGAAGGGATGGATGCAACCCACAATCCCGAGTTCACTTCAATCGAGTTTTACTGGGCCTACAAAACCTACAAAGATTTGATCGCCATTACCAAAGAGTATTTTGAGTACCTCTTCGATCATTTGAATCTTCCGAAACGTCTCCCTTACGGTGAGTTGGAAGTTGATTTTGATCAGTTTACCGAAATCGAACTGGTCAAAAGCCTCAGCGTCATCGGCGGCGTTCCCGAAGAGATCGTCAATGACAAAACAGCCATTTTGGCCTATTTGAAATCCAAAAATCTGGAAGCCAATGCGGCAATGAATCTGGGACAGCTCCAAGGTGAACTCTTTGATGAATTTGTCGAAGCCAAGCTGATCAATCCAACCTTCATTACCCACTATCCGGTAGAGATATCTCCGTTGGCACGCCGTAACGATGAACGCCCGGAGTTGACCGATCGTTTCGAACTTTTTATCGCCGGACGCGAGATTGCCAATGCATTTAGTGAGCTCAATGATCCTGTCGATCAACTACAGCGTTTCGAAGGGCAAATGGCTGCCAAAGATTCAGGAGATGATGAAGCGCATGAAATGGACGAAGATTTCGTCATCGCCCTCTCCTATGGGATGGCACCGACAGCAGGCCAGGGAATCGGGATCGATCGCCTTGTCATGATGCTGACCAATCAACACTCGATCCGGGACGTATTGCTCTTCCCGGCAATGAAACCACACCAAACAAACCAAAACCAACACGGAGAAGAAGAATGAGTTTCCTCAAAGAATTCGATAACGAAATTTACACCCTGTGCGAGAAAGAGCTTGAACGCCAAACCGACCATCTTGAGATGATCGCTTCTGAAAACTTTACCCTACCTGCCGTTATGGAAGCGATGGGATCGGTATTTACGAACAAATACGCGGAAGGTTACCCTGCTAAACGCTACTACGGCGGATGCGAATACGCCGACGGCGTAGAGCAACTCGCAATTGACCGTGCGTGTGAGCTATTCGGATGCAAATTTGCCAACGTACAACCCCATTCGGGTTCATCGGCAAACGGTGCCGTTTATGCGGCGTTGCTCCAAGCGGGAGATAAACTCCTCGGTATGGATCTCAGCCACGGCGGACACTTGACACACGGTTCCAAAGTAAGCTTTTCAGGTAAAAACTACCACAGCTTCTCATACGGTGTAGAGCTTGACGGTCGTATCAACTATGAGCGTGTCATGGATATCGCTAAAATCGTTCAGCCAAAAATTATCGTCTGCGGTGCGTCAGCGTACGCTCGTGAAATCGATTTCAAAAAATTCCGTGAAATTGCCGATGCGGTCGGAGCACTTTTGTTCGCCGACATCGCCCATATCGCAGGACTCGTCTGTGCGGGTGAGCACCCTAGTCCGTTCCCGTATGCGGATGTCGTTACGACTACAACTCACAAAACACTTGCAGGTCCTCGCGGCGGTATGATTATGACCAATGACGAAGAGATCGCGAAAAAGATCAACTCAGCTATCTTCCCTGCTCTTCAGGGAGGACCGTTGGTACACGTTATCGCGGCAAAAGCGGTTGGATTCAAATACAACCTCTCTCCTGAGTGGAAAGTGTACGCTGCGCAAGTAAAAGCCAATGCAGCCGTACTGGCAAAAGTATTAATGGAACGGGGATACGATATTGTCAGCGGCGGAACCGATAATCACCTCGTTCTCGTATCTTTCCTCAACAAACCGTTCAGCGGAAAAGATGCAGATGCGGCTCTCGGACGTGCAGGGATCACGGTCAACAAAAACACCGTTCCGGGTGAAACACGTTCTCCGTTCGTAACCAGCGGGGTCCGTATCGGAAGTCCGGCATTGACTTCACGCGGGATGAAAGAGAAAGAGTTCGAAATCATCGCGAATAAAATCGCCGATGTCCTCGATGATATCGAAAATGAGACGAAGCAAGCCGAAATCAAAGAAGAGCTTAAAGCTTTGGCCAAAAATTTCGTAATGTACACCCAATCAACGTATTAAATTTCTCCCCTAAAAAGGCAAACGCAGTTTTGGGGGCTTTGCTCCCGAAGCGTATCATATTATAAAATAGAGGTCCCTATGACATCGATGGATATGAAACTAATCAAAATGATTTCAGATCATTATTGGCTGAAGCACGATAATGTCGTTAATAAAATCGATTTCAAAGGGCGTACGTTTTTCAACAAATATGAAAAAATTGATAAATCTCTGACGCAATCCATCATCGATCAACATCTTAAAAAACAAATCACCGTTGCCCATTCGCTTATTAATCAATTTAACAAAGTCGAAAATATCGTCATCGATTACAACGGTACCGATCCACAGCGTTTTTACCATAAAACACAATTGTTGCTCCGTGAAGAGGGATTTATCAATTTCACAGCATTTGAGACCAAAACGCCGGGACATTTGCACGTTTATATCCACAAAGGGCATACGACTTTCCAAGAAGCGATACAATTAGGTAAAATGCTTTCTCTGAAATTAGCCGCAAAACAACCCAAACAGTGGAGAATGTTTCCTACGGATGAGCTGCCGCCGGAATATAATATTCTCAACCTTCCCTACGAAGTCTACGCAAAAGAGCGCGGAGCTTCGTGGTCAAAACATATGTAACGTGATATACTGAAAATTAACCTAAGGAACGGGACAAACATGGAAGAAAAAAACGAACTCAACGACATTATCCTCAATAAAAGCGGATCAGGATCCAGTACAAAAAAGCTTTTATTGGCTATCGCTGCGTTAACGCTGATTTTAATCATCGTTTTGGTCATTATGAATTCACTCAAAAGTGAGAATAATGAACAAGCTCCGCATGCCGCAGTAGTACCGGAACCTTCTGCCCCTACCGAAGTGATCGACGATCCCCTTTTCGAACCGGTAGAAGTGATCCAAGAGGGTGGCAATGAGAGCGCGTCTGCCGATTTGGGACAAATTGCCCAAAAAATCAAGCAGGAATCCTTTCAAAACGCCCCTGCATCCGAAACCGTTGTGCAACCTGCCCTCCCGATTGTTGCACAACCAAGCGCCATCCCTGCAGCGCAGATTAAACCGAGTGTACAACCTGCTCCTGCACCGGTAAACGTTCCAAAGGTGCAAACCAAACCGGCAGCGAAACCTGCTGTTGCGGAAACCAAAGTTCAAACGGCTCCGAAAGTTTTCCAACCGGTAGTGAACACACCGACGATTAAAACGGCAAAACCGGCTGAACCGAAAAAAGTAACTGCAGTTTCAACCAAACCTGTTACTGCACCGGTACAAAAAACAGCGGAAAAACCGGTTGCCAAAACGGTTGAAAAAACATCCAAAGAGAGTGCAGCGAAACCTGTTGCAAAAACAGCAGAAACGGGCGGCACGTATTACATCCAAGTCGGTTCTTTCAGCAAAGAGCCAAATAAAGCGCTTTTTGATCGTCTCAATGCCAGCGGCTTGAAATATACGACCATCCCTAGCGGAACGTCTACAAAAGTAATGGTCGGACCATTCCAAGGTGAAAAAGCGGCACGAGACGTTCTTGGTACCGTTAAACGCAACATCGAATCCGGCGCATACATAACAAAGGGGTAACGTGATCACTTCACGCCATTTTTCTCTCGATCAGTTCGCACCCATCGCTGTCTACGAAAAGGCCAAAAGCCTTTTCCCCACCGAAGTCAGCTTTTTATTGGAGAGTGCCGGAAACAGTGAAGGAAACTACACTATTATCGTCATCGGCGCTCGTGAACGTCTCACCTACAATGAAAAAATCACCACCTATATCGACGCTGAGGGCAACGCCAATCGCCTCGATATTTCCCCTTTTGATTTTTTAAAAGAGTATTACCGCAAACTCGATCAGCATGCCTATCGTGAACGTGCACGTGAACTGGGGATCGGCTATATCGACGGCTTTATCGGGTATATCGGATACGATATGGTGCAGGTTTTCGAACATGTGCTCGAAGAATCGATGTCCAATCTGACCGATCAAACCCATATTCCCGATATGGATTTGATCCTCCCGAAACTCACCCTCGTCGTTTCTCATAAAAATGCGACCATTACGATGCTAAGTTGTGTCGAGAGTATGGTTGGAGATTTCGAAGAGATAGAGAGCGTTCTCAAAGCTCCCTATAGCTATACGCCTCTCAAGCCGATCAGCAATGACAAAGGGGGAGAATTCATCTTTACCAAAGATCAATTCTTCACCATGGTCGATAAATCCAAAGAGATGATTAAGAGCGGTGATGTTTTCCAAATCTTGATGACCAACCGCTATATCCGTCATGCACAGGTTGACCCATTTAGTTTTTATCGTGTTTTACGTCTCAAAAATCCATCCCCTTATATGTATTTGATGGAATATGAAGATTTCAGTATCGTCGGAAGCTCGCCGGAAGTGATGGTACGCCTTAGTGAGGGCGATATCTTGCTCCGACCGATTGCGGGGACTCGTAAGCGGGGTGGAACCGCCCAACGCGATGCAGAACTCGAAGAGGAACTCCTCTCAGATCCCAAAGAGTTGGCAGAGCATTTAATGCTGATCGATTTGGGACGTAACGATGTCGGACGGGTTGCTAAAACAGGAACCGTCAAAGTTAAAGAGATGATGCATGTTGAGCGCTACTCGCACGTTATGCACATCGTCTCGGATGTCCATGCCCAAATCGCTGATGATAAAGATATGTTTGATCTTCTTGCCGCGACTTTTACTGCCGGAACCATGACCGGAGCGCCGAAAATTCGTGCAATGGAGCTGATCGCCGAGTATGAAGGGGTCAAACGAAGTTTCTATAGCGGAACGATCGGCTATTTCGGATTTGATGGAAATATGGACAGTGCGATCACGATCCGAACGGCGATGATTAACCCTGACACCGTTATCTTACAAGCAGGTGCAGGGATTGTTGCCGATTCGGTACATGAGCTCGAATACCTCGAAGTAACCAACAAACTCGGTGCCCTCACCAGTACCTTAGACGATTTGGTCAATCCGAAATGAAAATCTTTAGTATCTTCGGTGATCCGGTGAGCCATTCACGTTCACCGCTGATGCACAACAGCGTTTTCAGCGTGTTGAATATCGATGCGTGCTACAGCCGCAGTCAACTCACCGACGGTTCAAAACTGCGTGACGTTTTTTTTGCCAAAGGTCTCAGCGGCGCTAATGTTACCGTCCCCCATAAAGAAGCAGCCTACCAACAATGCGATGAAGTACGCGGCATCGCTAAAATCATCCAAGCCGTCAACACTCTGGTATTAGAAAATGGAAAGCTGATCGGGTATAACACCGATGCGGATGGTTTTATGAATGCGATACAGTCGTTTGGGCCGATCCGAAATGCCCTTGTTTTAGGGGCAGGAGGAACCGCAAGGGCTCTATCCATCGCCCTTCGTCGCGGAGAAATCACCCCAACGATACTAAACCGTTCAGCACAGCGGTTGGATTATTTCACCTCTGAAGGTTTTGATGCCTACGTATGGGATGATTTTACCGCTGCACCCTATGATCTCATCATCAACACCACGTCTGCCGGGTTGAGCGATAATGAACTCCCTATCCCCAGAGCGCTGCTCACAGAACTTTTATCACGGGCTAAAGGGGCGATTGACGTGATATACGGCAAAGAGACCCCGTTTTTGCAAGAAATCAAAATCAGCGGTCTTCCCTACAAAGACGGTTCCGATATGCTTTTAGCCCAAGGGGTTCTCGCCTCCTATCTTTTTTTAAACGGTGCATTTTCGCTGGAGAACATTGAAGCACCGATGAAACACAGTTTTTCCCTCTAATGAAGATCGACGGACGTTTTTGGCTCACCAAAGAGGGGCAAAGCTTTTTGGGCGCGGGACGGATCGAACTGCTGGAGAGGATTGATCAGACCGGCTCCATCAATGCCGCCGCCAAAGAGATGAAAATGAGCTATAAAGCGGCGTGGGAGCGGATTAATGGGATGAATACCCTCGCCGATCAGCCGCTTATCGAGCGATTAACGGGCGGCAAGGGGGGCGGCGGAACGAAGCTCACCCCCTACGCCCGCGAACTGATCGCGACCTTTCACCGCTTCAACGAACTCCATCGCCAGTTCATCGACCGTTTTTCCGAAGCGGGAGACGATCCTGAGCGACTTGCCCGCATCCTTAGCCGCACGTTTCTCACCACCAGTGCGCGAAATCAACTCCCTTCAGTGCTCAAAGAGATTTATACAATTGGTTTGCATTCTACATTGACATTAGCGTTACAAGGTGAAGATACGCTCCGTTCTACCATTACTGCAAAATCGGTCGAGAATATGGGGCTAACCCTCGGATGTGACACCTATGCGATTATTAAATCGAGCGATATCAACATCGTCTCCGCACAGCCCTCTTCTGACACCGATGACAATGTCCTCACCGGAACAGTTGAAACCCTTGAAATATC
This sequence comes from Sulfuricurvum sp., assembly GCF_049587615.1. Classification (GTDB taxonomy): domain Bacteria; phylum Campylobacterota; class Campylobacteria; order Campylobacterales; family Sulfurimonadaceae; genus Sulfuricurvum. Next base: position 120,887 of record NZ_JBAVEF010000053.1, on the reverse strand, counting down.
AGGGGATAATATCGAAATAGCACTTCGCTTGAGTGGAGGAACCCTTCTGATTGCTCTCGAAAAACAAGGTGCTCTGCAAAATCTTCAAGTGGGTATGACTGCCTATGCTGTTATCTCACCGCTGCATATTATCATCGGTCTGTAACACTTTTTTCTCACTCTCCTACAAACTTTAAGCCTTTTTCTCTATAATTTCGTTATATCTTACAAAACATAACGAAATTGTCGTACTTTTTGCGAACCGTTTTTGCAATGTTTGATTTGTGTTTATCGTTATATCAAAACAGATACAAAGGAATTCTACATGTTAACTTCTGCTCGAAATACCCTCTACGGTACGGTCGATTCGCTCATAACCGGTGCGGTCAATTCCGAACTCGTCCTCTCAATCGGAAATGAAAAAATCGTTGCCACAATTACGAACGAGTCGGCCAAAAACCTCGATATTGCTATCGGAAGCAGTGCCTATGCCCTGATAAAATCAAGTTCTATCATTTTGGCGAAGACCAAGCCGTTGCGTATCAGCGCCCGAAATGTCCTGCACGCTACGGTCAGTGAGGTTGTCAAAGGGGCGGTAAACGCCGAAATCAAAATGACCATCGGAAATACGACCCTCACCTCGATTATCACGAACGAATCGTGTGAAGAGCTGATGATGAAAAAAGGGGACGAAGTCTATGCGATTTTCAAAGCCTCAAGTGTCATCATCGGTATGTTATAAAAGGAGCCTCTATGAAACTGTTAAAACTTGCCCTCGCCTCTCTCGCTTTTGCTTCGGCACTGGCAGCCCAAACGATCACAGTTGCCGCTGCAGCCAATCTCAAGTACGCCCTCGATGACATCGCACGCGAATTTACCAAAGAATCGGGAATCGGTGTCAAAATCATCACCGGATCTTCAGGTAAACTGACACAGCAGATCATGAGCGGTGCCCCCTACGATGCGTTTCTCTCTGCCGATGTCGAGTACCCTGCCAAACTCTCCCAAGGGGGATACACCACAACCCCGGCTCAAGTGTATGCTTTCGGGAGACTCATCCTTTGGAGCGCTACGGGTGCCGATCTCTCCAAAGGGGTTGCCGTTGTAGCCGATCCCTCGGTCAAAAAGATCGCCGTGGCGAATCCTAAAACAGCCCCCTACGGTATCGAAGCGATGAACGCGATGAAATACTATAAAGTTGCCGGCGACGCGGCACCTAAGATCATTACCGCCGAATCGATCTCCCAAGTGGGTGCCTATGTGACAACCAAAGCAGTGGATGTCGGATTTATGGCAAAATCGATTGTCCTCTCTCCCGAGATGAAAAACGTCGGCAAATGGGTCGAAGTCGATGATAAAGCCTACAACACCATCGATCAGGCGATGGTGGGACTCAAAAACGGCTCACCCGAAAATCAGATCGCCGCTAAAAAATTCCTCCGTTATATGGGTTCACCAAAAGCGATTACGATCTTAAAAGCCAACGGGTATGGCATACCTGCTAAAAAATAAGGATTAGAAATGACAAAACTTAGTCTTGCTACGGCACTATTTTTAGGAACGACGATAGCGGCTACCGCAGCGGATGATTTGGCATCGGCGTTTAAAGAGGGGAAATTTGACGGACGACTCCGATCTCAATACTTTGTGACAGATTGGGATATGCATGACGGCGTAAACAAAGATGCTACGGCAACCGGATTTGCATTCGGGGGGAGTTTGCTCTATAAAACAGCCCCCTTGTATGGAATCAGTGCCGGAGGCGGACTCTATACGACCCAAAATCCAGGTGGATGGACTAATGAAGATGATGGTCGAAACATGACGAATCCTTCGAAGTTTAATGCCACCACCAGCAACGACCTTTTCCTGCGTGAAGGCTCTGGTGCAACGCCTCTCTCGGGTACCAATCCCTATTATCTAGTTCCGTACGGTGAAGGGTACGCGGTACTTGCACAAGCATACCTGCAATACGATATCGCGAAAACCAAAGCAACGGCAGGTCGCTTTTTAATGACTAACCCGTGGATCACCCCTAATGATACAAAAATGATCCCGATTGCCATCGAAGGGGTTCAAATCAAATCGAACGATTTAGCGAATACGACGATCCAAGTCGATTATGCCGACAAGATCAAAGAGCGGGGGATGACCCATTTCGGGAATATGGCCGATACGGGCGATACCCCCGATGCCATCAAAGCCTACTACACCACCACCTATTCAACAGCGGGAACCCACGGCGATGCACCGGATGTCGTGATCGCAGGGGTTACCAACCGTTCAATCGATAATCTGGAACTCCAAGGATGGGTGATGCATTGGCCGAATCTCGTAGACCAAGGGCTGATCGAAGCCAATTATGCCATCGAAGCGGGAGATGCGATTATCACGCTGGGAGGCCGTTTTATCCAACAGCGCGATCAAGGGGCCGGAGCCATCATCAAACCTCAGACAAATAACGGCGATACCGATCAAAGTATCGACTCATACCTGTGGGCGGTGCGGGCGGTAACCAACTACGGCCCCGCGAAACTGCTCCTCTGTGCATCCCATACCGATGAGGGTGCGGATATGATCGCTCCGTGGCGGGGATTTTTGACGCAGGGATATACCCGCAGCATGACGCAAACGGACTGGAATGCCGATACCGATGCCTATAAAGTACAACTCGACTATGATTTCAACCGCTATGTGTCAGGAGTGAGTGCTTTTATCAGCTATTCGTACTATGATCGTAATCCGGTGAAAAAACCGTATCAGAGCATGACCAACCGTGCCTTCCAAAACGGTGACACAACCCAATGGAACATGGACATAGCCTATAAATGTTCGGGGAGTTTAAAAGGGTTGGAATTCCTGGCTCGATTTATGGATCAGAACAATGACATCGATAACATTAAAACAACGGGTGCAATAGACCCGCTGGCTACCTTTGATTCATCTAACCGAGAAATGCGTCTCGAAGCGAACTACCGCTTTTAAGTCTTGGCATAAAGAATGCAGTATAATTAACGAATAATTGAGGAGCTTTTATGTTTTTAGAACCTATCGACTTTGCGGCGATGTACCGTGCCCATAAAGCCTCCACAGACTTTAAAGCCAAAAATCGTGACGATTGGGACGAAAAATCGGCCGACATGGCACAATCAACGATCAACAGCCCTTACGTCAACGATTTCATCTCCCGGATGGAACTCTCGGGCGACGAGGTGATCCTCGACATCGGATGCGGGCCGGGAGCATTGAGTATTCCCCTGGCAAAGCGGGTCAAAGAGGTGATCGCCATCGACTTCTCAAAACGAATGCTCGAAGAACTCGAAGCCTACGCCGCACGCGAAGGGGTAACTAATATTAAAACATATCATATCGGATGGGAGGATGATTGGAGCGCTTTACCGCCAGCCGATATCGTCGTCGCATCCCGTTCGATGGAAGTTTCCGATGTCGAAGCCGCACTCTCCAAAATGTCCGCCCATGCACGCAAAAGGTGTTATCTTACCTACAAGGTGGGGGGAAGTTTTGTGGACATGAATATCCTCGACTATATCGGCAAAAAGGTGAAAACCAAACCCGACTATTGGTACATCCCGATCATCCTCTACACTCAAGGCTACCTCCCCCGTATCGATTACATCGAAACAGGGCGGGGAAGTGTCCGAAGCGGAAGTGAGGAGGAATTCGTCGAATCGCTGATCTGGAGCATTGGAACTCTTGAGGAGGAGTATCAGGAGAAAGCACTAGAGTATTATCGAGAGGTTATCATCGGACAAAGCCGCCCTCCCCGCCCGGTTAACTGGGCGTTTATCGGATGGGAGACGCACCTATGATTATCCTAAATGATTTTGAACTCGAAGCCCTGTTAAGCGAAGACGTCCCCTACGGTGATCTGACCACGGCATCTTTGGGAATTAGCGATCAGCGTGCCCGTATCACTTTCTCGACCCGTGAACGTCCCCTCGTCGTCTCGTGCACCGAAGAGGCGGTACGATTGTGCGGACTGTACGGATTGGAGATCGACGGGTTCGTCAAATCGGGAACTTTGGTTCCGCCCAAAAGTATCTTTCTCGAAGCCCACGGCGAAGCGGGCAATATCCACCGCATCTGGAAAAGCGTCCAAAACCTCCTCGATTACGCCAGCGGGATTTCCACCTACACCCGCGAAGCGGTACTCTTGGCTCGTAGTATCAATCCTGATATAGTGGTCGCCACCACCCGCAAAACGACCCCCTTTACGAAGAAAATTGCCATCAAAGCGGTCGAATCGGGAGGCGGGGTAGCCCACCGTCTGGGGCTTTCCGAATCGATCCTGATCTTCGATTATCACCGCGTATTTTTCCCGGCCGAGGAAGCGTTTAGCGATGCCCTGCGCAAAACCAAAAAAGCAAACCCCGAGAAAAAAATCGTCATCGAAGCGGGCGACATCGCCGAAGCGCTCACATTTGCCCGTCTCGGAGCCGACATTCTTCAGCTGGAAAAATTCCCCCTCAGCAAGCTCGCCGATGCCGTCCGGATCCTCCGTGCCGATTACCCTCACATCACGTTGATCGCGACGGGGGGAATCAGTGCCAAAAACATTGCTGAGTATGCGAGCACGGGGGTCGATATGATCGTCACCTCATCACCCTACAACGCTCAACCAGCCGATATCAAAGTGAGAATTGAGCCTTTATGAAAATAAAAGTTAAATTATGACTATTTTTTGCTACAATATAGTCATATTGACTAATGAGGTAATAGTATGACTAAAATAAACATTGCTGAAACCAAAGCTCACCTTTCAAAATATATCAATATGGCAGAATTTGGGGGGGAAGAAATTGTTATCCAAAAACATGGTCGTCCCGTCGCCGCATTGATTAACATTCAGATGTACGAGAAACTCAAGCAACTCGAAGAACCTATTCAAGAGGGAAAACTTGTTTATAAAAAACTGGACTATCGAGATCATATCGTCAAATCCTCTTATAGTATCGATGAGATGTTATTATTAGTAGGTGATGATGATACGGATACAAAGCCCTTTGCCGATGTAGAGGATGTAGTTGCATTTTCCAAAGAGCTTCGTAACAATGCGTGGAGACGATAATGGTGCGTTTGATCGACACCTGCATTATTATCGATTATCTACGTGGAAACTCCAACATTGATTTTTCGCACGGAGAGATTTTGATTAATCCTGTCGTAGAGCTTGAAATCCTGCAAGGGGTTCGAAACAAACGGGAACAAAAAGATGCCCTCCGAACTATGGAATATTTTCAACGTATCGAATACTCATCCGAATGTTTCAATCTTGCCAAAATACTAATACTCCGTTACTCGCTTTCTCATTCATTGAAACTCCCAGATGCTCTAATCGCCGCGTCTTGTCTTATTTATGATCTACCACTGTGGACGTACAATATTAAAGACTTTGCTTATATCGAAGGGATGAAAATCTATCCACAAGGATTGAATGATGACTAAAGAAGAAAAGAGTAGAGAATGAGCGTACTTAAATGGATCAAAGAACGATATATATACCCTGAATTCGATGGAAGAAAAATTAGAAATATTCTCCATTTTTCCCTTGTTTGGAATATTTTTGAACGAGAATGCTGTCAATGTAATGCCCAGATTAATACACATTCCAATCAAATTGCTTTAGCTTTACAGAGTGACACAATCCCTTCGTTGGAAAAGACTTGGTATTACTTCCAGAATCGATATGTTGCAAATGCTCAAACGACGGAAGTTTTCAACTCTTTTGAATTCAACTCTGGTCGTAGAGAATTGGTCAGTGCTATTCTACGTTCTCAATCACCTTCACAGGCAGAAAAAACTGAAGCCTTGTTACGAATCATTTTTAGATTGCGTAATAATTTAATGCATGGGGATAAAGAACCAAATATGTTTTATGAACAAGATATAAACTTTAAACACGCCAACGCTTTTTTAATGGATATTTGTAACCTATATCATGGGCAAAGATGCCCAGAGTACTCCCAAAATAGAAATAACTCATGAACACCCTACCCGCCACCATCACCGCCGTGACCACCTCCGAGTATATGAGCATCCTCACCGTTTCCGTCGGCAATGAGCCGTTTCACCTCCTCCTCGCCGAAGCATCCGATGAAGCGATCGGGACAAATGTCACCTTAGCCTTTAAAGAGACCGAAGTAATCCTCTCCAAAACCTCCTCTCCCACTACGGCAAACAGTGGACGTGCCCTAGTGCAAAAGATCGAGAAAGGGGTCGTCCTCTCTCAGATCACCCTCACCTATCATGAGACAACTCTCATCGCATTGGTGCCGACACTGACGTTTAACACCCTCATGATCGTTGAAGGGGACGAGGTTAGCTGGATGGTACAGCCCTCTGAAATATCACTCCTGAGAGGTACCCATGGAATCTGAATTTTTGAGTACGATGGCGCTGACCTTCAAACTCGCCGCCGTAACGACTCTGATCCTTTTACTCATCGGAATTCCCCTCGCGTCGTTTTTGGTATTCAGCCGAATGCGGTTCAAAAGCATCATAGAGACGATCGTCTCTATGCCCCTCGTATTGCCCCCCTCGGTTTTGGGCTTTTATCTCCTCCTCGCCTTTAGCCCCGCCTCCGCACTCGGGAGTTTTTTGACCGAGCACGGCATCCGATTGGCGTTCAGTTTCGAGGGACTGGTGATCGGCTCCGTCCTCTTTAGTCTCCCGTTTATGGTCCATCCGATCCAATCCGCCCTCGCCCAAGTCCCGGTATCGATCTTCGAAGCCTCTTATACCCTCGGTAAATCGAAGCTGGAGACGATGCTACGGGTAATTCTCCCCTCAATCCGTCACGGTCTCATTTCAGGGATCGTCCTCGCGTTCGCACACACTGTCGGAGAGTTCGGGGTCATCCTGATGATCGGGGGAAATATCCCCGATGAAACACGTGTCGCCTCGATCGCCATCTATGACGAGGTCGAATCACTCAACTACACCATGGCGCATCAATACGCCCTCACCCTCTTTGTCGTGACGTTCGCCATCTTGCTTCTCGTCTATACCCTCAATAAAAAATCACTCGGAGGGATTAGATGATATTGATCAATATAAAAAAGCATCTCGATACCGCCGAGGGGGCGTTGGAAGCCCATTATGAGCTCGACATCACCGACGGTGAGTTTCTCACCCTTTTCGGTTCATCCGGAGCGGGGAAAACGACTCTGCTGCGTATGATTGCGGGATTGGAAATCCCCGACAGCGGTGTGATCGACGTGGACGGCGAAGTATGGTTTGACAGTGCCCGCAAGGTCAACCTCCCCCCACAGCGTCGAAGCATCGGATTTGTTTTTCAAGACTACGCCCTTTTTCCGACGATGAGTGTTCGTGAAAACCTCCTCTTTGCTGCCGAAAATGCGCAGCAGCGTCATAACGTCGATGAACTGATTGAACTGGTCGAACTCTCACAGCTCGCCTACCGCCTCCCCACCACCCTTTCAGGGGGACAAAAACAGCGGGTTGCCCTCGCGCGGGCATTGGTACGCCATCCGAAGATACTGCTCCTCGATGAACCCCTCTCTGCGCTTGATCCCTCCATGCGCTCCAAACTCCAAGATGAGCTTTCCCTCATCCATGAGCGGCTTGGGGTAACCACCCTGCTGGTAAGCCACGACATTGCCGAGACGGTCAAACTCTCCGACCGTCTTGCATCGGTGGTATCGGGACGGGTAGAACGCCTTTGTCCTCCGATGGAGTTTTTCTCTCCCCAAACCCTCAGCGGTAAACTCCAGCTTATCGGAGAGGTTCTGAAGATCGAGGAAGATTTCCCCGTATCGGTCGTCACCCTCCTCGTCGGTTCTTCCATTGTCCGCACTGTCCTCAGTTCCAGCGAAGCTTCAGCCCTTCAGGTAGGGAAACGGGCCATTATCGCGTCCAAAGCGTTTAATCCGATTGTTATGCCGCTTAATCAATCCTAATTGCTCTATCATTTGTTATAATCTATCGATATATTACGATTTGATAAGGGTGAAAAAAGGATGATCGCTAAAACGCTATTTGCAAAACCTTTGCAATGGATCGTCTTTTTATCCTTGATCGCGGCAGGTTATATCGGACTGGGAAAATTTAGTATCTATTTTTCCACTATGCCCGAGGGGATAGCGATTGCATGGCTTCCGAACGGTCTGTTGCTCACGTTGTTTTTACTTCGCCCGATTCGTGAATGGGTGCGGTATGCATTAGTCATCATCCCTGCTGAAATAGTTGCCGATATTCCTGATTTCACCCTTTTTCAAGCGATTCAGTTTGCCCTTATCAATCTGGCAGAAACGATGTTTTCGGCATTTTTAATCCGCCGTTTTTCACCGGATGGCCATAATTTTCACAACCTCCGCTATTTCCTCTTATTTGTCATTGTAGCCCTCACCCTCTCCCCTGCGTTAAGCGCTGTCTTAGGTGCGTTTGTTTATCACACCCAGATTGAAAGTCAAAGCAATTTTCTCGCCTTTTGGCGTATTTGGCTCTTTGGTGACGCACTGGGGATCTTACTGATTACCCCATTGCTGGTCTCCTGGTATGAGATGAAAAAACAGCTCTCTTGGCGATTTTCATCCTGGGAACAGGTTGTTATGATCCCCTTGACCCTGATACTGGCTTATCTCCTCTTTTCGAGTGAGTTTACCCCAAATCTTCTCCCGATGACTCCGATCATTTTCATACTCGCTTTATTATGGATGAGCTACCGAAGAGGATTAATGGAGAGTGTGACGATGAGCGTACTGCTCAGTATAATTGCTATCTATTTTACCGTCCATAAACAAGGACCGTTTTCGGTGTTTAATGGCGTTCAAAATACCCTCTATCTCCAGGAGTTCATCGCTACATTGGTTATAACAACCCTCTTTTTCAGTGTCCTGCTACGACAAGTGAATGAAAAAACAATCCTACTCGAAAAACTTTCTAAAAATTTGGAAGATCAGGTTAGGGAAAAAACGAATGCATTGCAAATGGCCAATCAAAAACTGTTCGAACTCGCCACAACCGATCCGCTTACCCATATCTATAATCGCCGCTTTTTAGAAGAGAGGGCCGAACAAGAGGTGAGCAGAGCCATACGGCATAAATCTCATCTTTCCCTCATTATGTTCGACATCGATTTTTTTAAAACCATTAACGATACCTACGGTCACCATGCGGGAGACGATGCCCTTATAGCTCTGACACAGACGGTTATTTCACGAATACGACAGGATGACATTTTTGCCCGTATAGGAGGGGAAGAGTTTGTTATCTTGATGCCGAACACCATGTTGGACGAGGCAGTGATATTGGCCACAAACCTCAAAGAGATGATTTCGCATCTCACGATTACGACCGAATACTCAACCATTTCATTGACTATCAGTATCGGAATATCAGCTTTATCCGATAAATGTGACTGCTATGAAACCCTTTTAGATCATGCCGATACATTACTCTATCAGGCCAAAGAGGCCGGACGAAATCGTATTGTTTGGCGTGACAATTCCGCCAAGACGCATATAAAAAATTAATCTCGATTATTAGTACCGTTGCGGTTTCAGAGCGATGTGTGGGAGGACGCGCTATAATTTTACTCATATTTATCCATATTCTAATACCACTACCCTAAGGAACACCATGACCATTACAAAAAACTGTATCGTTACCCTCGATTATCATATCAACGATACCGAAGGAAACCTTCTCCACGAAGAAGAGGAATCTCTGGTTTACCTACACGGTAATTATGGTCATATCTTCCCAACCGTTGAGGCAGCTTTGGAGGGTAAAAGTATCGGAGACGCGTTCAAAGTTACACTGACAGCAGATAAAGCATTCGGAAACTATGATCCTTCCCTCGTTGTGACTGAAGCACTCAGCGAATTGCCGGTAGAAGTAAGTGTCGGAATGGAACTGGATGGCTATTTTGAAGAGGATTCCGATGATGTCATCATCTATACCGTCACCGAGATTAACGGCGATCATGCTACCCTTGATGGGAATCACCCTCTTGCGGGGATGGATCTCATTTTCGAAGGGACGGTGTTAGATATTCATGAAGCGACCCCCGAAGAGATCAAAGAGGTGTTGGAGTTTCACCACCATCATTGATAATCATCAATAGAGTTCTTGGCTAGCTCTATTGAATATCACGTTAGCATGATTACAAAAGTAATCTTACCCCTCTCCGCCCTTCACCTTCCCCCGCATCTTCTTGATATTCCCATGCTTCGTTTTACTATCCATCCGCCGTTTCTGCGAGTTGCGGGTCGGTTTGGTCGGCTTGCGCTTTTTTTGAACGATGGTAACGCTTTTGATAAGCTCTTTGAGCCTCTCCAGCGCTGCTTCTTTGTTCTCTTCCTGAGAACGGGACTCTTGGGATTTGATGTTGACGATACCGTCTTTGGTGATACGGTGATCAGTAATCTCTAGTAACCGTTCTTTGTAAAAGTCAGGGAGTGATGAGGCGTTGATGTCGAAACGGAGGTGTATCGCGGTGGAGACTTTGTTGACGTTTTGCCCGCCTGACCCCTGAGAGCGGATGGCGGTTATCTCGATCTCAGAGTCGGGGATGCTAACGGTGTGGGAGATTTGCAGCATGTCAGATTTCTAGGAGAAAAATTATCTCCCCCGTCCGCCCGATTTTTTAGGAGAAGGTTTTTTCGTGTTCCCAAAGGCGCTGTCTCTGCCTGAAGCACCCTTACCGGCTAGATCGTCACGGGCAAGACGAGGTCCCCGTTTACCGGCAAATTTCGGCTGAACCGGCTCTTTTTTGCGCTTGTTACCAAATGCTCCGGCCGTTTTCCCTTTTTTCTCCCCCTCTTTGGAGAGACTTTTACCTCGTGTTTTTACGAGTGCGTTATCGGCGGGCGGTTCAAATCCCGGAACCAGGATCGTCTCGACGTTTTTCCCGAGCATCGTTATGATTTTTTTCCATGAGATATGCTCTGCGGATGAGAGGAGCGTAATCGCCAGCCCCTCATTGCCTGCACGACCCGTACGTCCGATACGGTGAAGGTAATCGGTGCTAATGTGAGGGATATCGTAGTTGATCACCACATCCAGCCCTTCAATGTCCAGTCCCCGTGCGGCGATGTCGGTCGCAACAAGGATGCGGGCAGAGCCGTCTCTGAATTCGCTGAGGGCGCGATCGCGCGCGCCGTGTTTTTTGTCGCCGTGAATGACGACATTTTTCAGCCCGCTGGCGGTAAGCTCGGCGCTCACCTCATCGGCTTCGGCTTTGGTTCGGGTAAAGACGAGGACTTGGGGATAGTTGTTGGAGCCGATTAAAAAAGACAACAGCTCTTTTTTACGCTCTTTTTCGACCGGATGGACGACTTGACGAAGCGTCATATCGGCGGCTTTGAGGTTATCGATCTCGACAAGGAGCGGTTTTTTGAGAATTTTTTCACTCAACTGTTTCACCGCACCCGTCATCGTTGCCGAAAAAAGCATATTTTTGCGGTTCAGCGGGAGGAGATCGATGATCTGTCCCACTTCGCGGATAAATCCCATATCGAAAATCGTATCGGCTTCGTCAAATACCAAATACTCGATTTTGGACAACGGTACATGCCCCTGTTTGTTCAGCTCGATCAACCGCCCCGGAGTGGCAACGATGATATCAACTCCCTCGCCCAGTTCTTTCGCCTGACGTGCCATATTCGCCCCTCCGTACAGGGCGATACAGGTGATCTCAAGACCCTCCGCATAAGAGCGAATCGCTTCTGCCACTTGGGAAGCAAGTTCGCGTGTCGGAACGATCACCAGAGCTCGGGCACTGGCATGTTTACCTTCCGCATTGCTGATCAGTTTATGAAGGATCGGAAGGGCAAATGCAGCGGTTTTCCCTGTCCCTGTTTGCGCCGCTCCAAGGACATCTCGTCCGCGTAAAACGAGAGGAATGACCTGTGCCTGAATAGGGGTGGGTTCACTGTACCCTTTTTCAGCGAGGGTGTCGAGTAGGTGGGGACTAAGCCCTAAAGTCGTGAATGACATTTAAATATTACCCTTTTGGTATCTTATTATTATATATTAACATTTTAAGGCTTCAGAACTCATATTATAAACGCCAAAGCAATAAAATCACGTAGACTATTTCTTTCATAACTTATTATGAAAGAAGTCTATTTTGGACTATTTTTTGCTACGATACGGCAATTGATCGAAGAGGGAGAAGAGAGTGAAAGCAATCGTGCTTTTAGCAACACTGGCTGCGTTAACATGGGGGGCTGCGACAAGCGGTATCGTACTCGATAAAACAACCCAAAAACCGATTGCCAATGCGATCGTCATATCAGAGGGGAAAGAATACCGTACCGATAAAAACGGGACCTTTACCATCCCTTCATCCACATATATCGGGGTCCGCGCCGTAGGGTATGAACGCAAATTCTACAAAAGCGGGGGGAAAATGTATCTGGGCTCGGTTATCCCCAAAGCCCTCTACCTCTCCAGTTTCGGTGCAACCCACGGCGGCATCATGGGCAATGCCAAACACCTCATCCGTACGACCGAAATCAACGCCCTTGTCATCGATATCAAAATGGATCGGGGGCAGATTGCATTTAAAACGGCCAACCCCATCGCCAACAAAATCGGTGCGCAGGAGGTCATCCTCTTTAAAGACCTCCCCAAATTTATCGCTGATCTCAAAAAAGAGGGGATTTACACGATCGCACGTATCGTCTCCTTTAAAGACTCACCGCTGGTAAGCGCCTATCCGCAATGGGGAGTCAAAAAAACCGACGGTACCCTCTTCAAAGACAAAGAGGGGCTGTACTGGGTCGATGCATCACGTAAAGATTCCTGGAAGTACATCATCGATATCGCCGAAGAGTCTGCCAAAGCGGGATTTGATGAGATTCAGTTCGACTACGTCCGCTTTCCCGACCGCAAAGGGATCCAATTCTCGGTTGAAAATACCCAGGCCGAACGGGTCAAAGCGATCAGCGGCTTTTTGGAGAGCGCACGGACCCGTCTGATCCCGTACAACGTTTTTATCTCCGCCGACATCTTCGGATACGTCAGCTGGCATGATGCCGATATCGAGATCGGACAGCGTGTAGACGCCCTCGCCCCGTATGTCGATTACCTCTCGCCGATGCTCTATCCGAGCGGATTTAATGCCGGTATTCCGGGATATGCCAACCCCGTGGCGGCCAATTACGAAATCGTCAAACACTCTCTCGATAAAGCGCTCCAAAAATCGGGAGGGTCCCCTCTGGCGTATCGTCCATGGCTCCAAGCGTTTCGTGATTATGCGTTTGACCGCCGGATTTACGGCGAAAAAGAGATTCGGGAGCAAATACGCGCCAGCGAAGATTTTGGAAGCTGCGGCTGGATACTCTGGAATCCCCGCAACGTCTACAGTGCCGCAGGGCTGATTCGCCTGGAACGTACGGCTGCCAAAAAAGTGGAAAAACCTGCTTCGTAAGTGAACACGCTCCCCATACATGAGGTTATCGGGGAAATCCGAACCTCCCTCACTTCCGGTAACCGCCTTATCCTCCAAGCCCCTCCGGGTGCCGGAAAAACAACCGCAGTCCCTCTTTCCCTCTTGGAAGAGGCGTGGTTAGAAGAGAAACAGATCATTATGTTGGAACCCCGCCGTATCGCGGCGCGAAGTGCCGCATCTCGGATGGCTCAACTGCTGGGGGAAAAAGTGGGGATGCGGGTCGGATATCAGATCCGCGCCGAAAAGCAGCTGAGTTCTCAAACCAAAATTCTCGTCGTCACCGAGGGGATTTTGACCCGAATGATCCAAAATGACCCTTCCCTCGAAAACATTGCTCTGATCATCTTCGATGAGTTCCATGAACGCCATCTGCATAGCGATCTCTCTCTCGCTTTTGCCCTCCAGTCTCAGGAAGTGTTGCGTGAGGATCTTAAAATTCTGGTGATGTCGGCGACGCTAGATACCCAATCGTTGCAATCTTTACTGAAAGATTCTCCCCTGATCACCAGTGAAGGACGGAGTTTTCCCGTTACAATCGAACATTTGCCCCCCAACACCCCTTCCATCGAGCCAAAAAAAATCATCCCGGCGATTATGGGGATTCTTCAAGATCTCCTTCAAAAGGACGAAGGGAGCATTCTCGTCTTTTTGCCCGGTACCCGAGAGATCAAATCGCTCGAATCATCGCTCCGTGAGTATTGCCGCTCCATGGATATTGTGATCGCTCCCCTGTATGGCGAACTTTCCAAAACGGACCAAATAAAAGCGATTGAACCCTCAGAAAAGCGCAAAATTGTCCTCGCCACCAACATCGCCGAAACCAGCCTCACCATCGAGGGGATCACAATCGTCGTCGATTCGGGTTTGGAAAAAGTGCTCACCTTCGATTCGCGTAGCGGTATGCAACGACTTGTCACCCGAACCATCTCACGTGCCTCCGCTGATCAGCGTGCCGGACGGGCAGGACGGTTAAGCAGAGGGAAATGTTACCGCCTATGGAGTGCCCTTTCCCATCACGCTCTCGCTTCGCATAAAGAACCTGAGATCCGGATGTGTGACCTCACCCCGCTCTCTTTGGAATTAAGCGCATGGGGGAGTTCGGAGCTTTCATGGATTGATCCGCCTCCCCCAAAAGCACTCGAACACGGGGCGTCTTTGCTTCATGTCTTGGGGGCTACCGATATGCGTGGCCACATTACCCCTCATGGCAAAGAAATCATGAGACTTGGAGTTCATCCCCGTCTGGCACACATGATCCTGAGTGCCCGCTCGCTCGGATATCAAAGCGAAGGGGTTCTCCTCGCCGCCCTCCTCAGTGAACGTGACATTTTTCCCCGCCATGATTATCGCACCTCCGATATGCGGGAGCGGTTTTGGAGACTTTCTGAGCGTCTCACACGTCACCCCAATAACCGTTCTGAAGCAGAAGATACCGTCCTTAAAACAGCGCGGGAGCTCTCCGGCCGACTAGGTGCTTCTCTAGAGTTATCGAGTGATTTTCCAGACCCTATGATCGGACTCTTGCTTGCCCTCGCCTACCCCGACCGAATCGGACGTCTGCGCAATGCAAAAGGGGATAAATATCTCCTCAGCAACGGCAAAGAAGCGATCCTCTCGCGTGAGGATGCTCTCAGCGGCGAAGCGTGGGTTGTCATCGCTGAGAGTGACGGAAATCCGACGATGGCACGGATATACCGATGTGCACCGTTGGACAGCGATCTCTTGAAACACCATGCACCCGATCTTTTCACAACCAAAGAGTCCATTTCCTGGAACGCGGATGCGCAGCGCGTCGAAGCCCGAGAGATCACCTCACTAGGGTCTATCGTACTCGAATCTTCTCCCCTCTCTGCACCCGATCCCGTACAAATGAAGCGGACCCTAATCGAGGGGATTCGTTCACACGGTTTGGAAGCTCTTTATTGGTCGCCCAAATCCCTCGCGCTGCGCTACCGGCTTCAAGCCCTGCGCCATCATTCTCCCGATCTGTCGTTCGGTGATTTCAGCGATGAAACGCTTCTCGCTTCGTTGGAGAGATGGCTTCTGCCCCATCTGACAACCCAGAGTTCGCTGCGTGAATGCGAAAGCCTCGATCTGTATACGATCCTCGCATCACAGCTCACATGGGAGCAGATGCAGCGTCTCGATTCCCTGTTGCCGACCCAATTTACCGCTCCGACCGGAAACCGGATTTCGCTGGATTATTCCGACCCCGAAGCGATTGTTTTAGCCGTACGGATACAGGAAGTTTTTGGGTTGGAGAGCCATCCGAGTGTGTTGGAAGGAAAAGTTCCGCTATTGCTCCATCTCCTCTCCCCCGCACGCCGTCCGATCCAGGTAACCCGCGATTTGCCCGGGTTTTGGAAAGGCTCATACAATGAGGTTAAAAAAGAGCAAAAAGGGCGATACCCCAAGCACTACTGGCCGGATGATCCGCACAAGGCCGAGGCAACGAGTAAAACGAAGAAATATATGCAGGGTTAAATACTCACCCGATCTTCCATCGCTTTGGTCAAGGAGAGGATGTCAACATTTTCCAGACTTACCCCCGTCGGAACCCCCTGGGCGATGCGGCTGAAGCGGACATCGCAATCCATAAGCTTGTCTTCGATATAGAGCATTACCCCCTGATTGGCGATGGAGGGGGTCAGGGCAAAGATAACCTCTTTGATACCGCTTTGAACGACCCCCCGCAGATGGGAGATATCCAGCTCTTCGATAGAGTCCAAAACAAAATAACGGCCGTCAAAAAGGGCGTTCTCTTCAAACGTCAAAATATCTTTGGCATTTTCGACGATACAGAGAAGCTCATGGTTACGGCGCTCATCGCTGCAGATCGAGCAAAGTTCATCTTCGCTCAGTCCACCGCACGATCGGCATTTTTTCAGACTTGTAATCGCATTTTCGATCGCATGCGCCAGTTTGAGTGCGCCGAAACTGTCATGCATCACCATATGATAGGCTAGACGCGTAGCAGACTTTTGCCCGATAGTCGGGAGTTGCTGCAAGGCATCGACGAGGCGGTTGAATTTTTCTAAGGAACGTTTCATATGTTTATTATACTATAAACACCGATGAAGCAAAGCTCCATTCGTCTACGCTAGCGCTGTGTTTACCTCAGCGATATGCCCAAGATATATTTAGTGTTGTGCTGTAAATAGTTTAGTCTATATGACTCAATTAAGCTAACACTCTTTTTGACATGGTATAATTGCGCGAAAAATATGTTTTTGGAGTTACAGCGTGGAAGAAATGAGCTATTATGAGATTTTAGAGGTCACCAAAAGTGCCAATGGTGACGAAATCAAAAAAGCGTACCGTAAAATGGCAAAACTCTACCATCCCGACCGCAATCCGGATGATCCGAGTGCGGAGCATAAATTCAAACTCTGCAACGAAGCCTACCAAGTTCTCAGCGACGATCAGCAGCGTGCCGTCTATGACCGCTACGGCAAAGAGGGGCTCCAAGGGGGCGGTGGACGACGTCAAAGCGGCGGATTCGATGATCTCGGAAGTATTTTCGAAGAGATGTTTAACGGATTTGCCGGAGGCGGACGCAGACAATCACGCGCACCATCAGATAAATTTCCGCTCGATATGGGCGTCGAGATGCGCGTCAGCTTCAAAGAAGCGGTGTTCGGATGCGAAAAAGAGATCACCTTCACTACCAAAAATTCGTGTAAAACCTGTAAAGGGACCGGGGCCAAAGAGGGCAAAGTGACCAGCTGCAGCCAATGCGGCGGCAAAGGGCAAGTGTACGTCCGCCAGGGATTTATGACCTTCTCTCAAACCTGTCCCGCGTGTCACGGCGAGGGGACGATGGCGAGCGAAAAATGCGGTGACTGCAAAGGGAAAAGCTATACCGAGACCAAAGAGAGCGTCACAATCAAAGTTCCGGCCGGAATCGATACGGGGAACCGTTTGCGTGTTTCGGGTCGCGGCAACACAGGTAAAAGCGGTGTGAGGGGGGATATGTACGTCACGTTTGAAGTGGAAGAAGACAGCCATTTTATCCGTAACGGCAACGACATCTACCTTGAAGTTCCCGTATTTTTCACCCAAGCGGTTCTCGGTGAAGATATCACCATCCCTTCGTTAAACGGCGAGGTGACGCTAGAGCTTGAAACGGGAACCAAAGACGGCCAGCAGTACCGATTCCGCGGTGAAGGTATTGCGGATGTCCACGGACGCGGAAAAGGGGATTTAATCGCCCAAATCCATCTCACCTACCCTAACCGCCTCAACTCCGAACAAGAGGAGCTTTTGCAAAAACTCCAAGAGAGTTTCGGCATCGAGTCCAAGCCTCATGAGTCTCTTTTCGAATCAACATTTGAAAAAGTAAAAGGGTGGTTTAAATAATTGAGCAGATAGCCCTTCGCCTTAGCTCAGGGTTGATCGTAGGGGAAGTCCCCTACTTTGTACTTCTTTTCGAATAAGCCATCGCGATCACAATCGCAATGACGGCATAGGTCCACGGTACAAAATCAGGAACCGGAACCGGATCCCCCTTCGCATACGAATGTAATCCTGCCAGATAATAGTTTACCCCGAAATAGGTCATCAATACCGACGTAAACGCCAAGAGCGATACGACACTGAAGATATAATCACTGTATGCCCCTTTGATCATACGCAAGTGGATAACGACCGCATAGACAAGAATCGTCACCAATGCCCATGTCTCTTTCGGGTCCCATCCCCAGTAGCGTCCCCAGCTCTCATTCGCCCAGACCCCGCCGAGGAAGTTACCGACGGTAAGAAGAACCAAACCGACGATCAAACTCATCTCATTGATCGCATTGAGCTCTTTGATCGCCAGATTGAGACGCTCAGAATTTTCCGGTTTTTTTAGGATAAAAAGGATGAGGGTGATCATCCCCAGCAATGCCCCAAGCCCCAAGAAACCGTAACTTGCCGTAATCATCGAGACGTGAATGCTGAGCCAGTACGATTGCAGTACCGGAACGAGGTTTGTCACCTGCGGGTCCATCCAGTTGAGATGGGCGACGAAGAGGATAAGCCCTGTCATGATCGCCGTAGCAGCCATCGTCATCACCGAGCGGCTGGAGAAGATAAATCCGGCCAACACGCTTGCCCATCCGATATAGATCATCGACTCATAGCCGTTTGACCACGGCGCATGCCCTGAGATGTACCAGCGCATGGCAAGTCCTGCCGTATGAGCTGCAAAAAAGAGGATCAGAAGGCCGAATGAGACTTTGCTCAACCACTCCGCACGAACAGCCGGTTTGATTATTTTAATGAACGACAGAATCAGGAGGGTAAATCCGACCACAAAGTACAGAGGCCACAACTGCTCGAAAATATTGGCTTTGTTGTAGAGAATCTCTACTTGCACTTTGGTGTCACTCGGATAAACACTCGCACCGACAAAACGCTGATATTTGTCGATACGCGCCAACGCTTCATCGGCTTTCGTCCAATCGCCGCTTTTCATCGCTTCATCGATGGAACCGAAGTAGCCGATAGCGAGGAGACGGACCATTTCCGATTCTTTCGGGGTGAGGGTTTGCAGCGCTTCAATCGTTGCATCCCATTTATGATTTTTATCATTCGGTTTCGGCCACATACGTACCAATGAGCCGGTATAGACCATATAGGCAACATTGACCCGTTCATCGACTTGCAACAGCGCTTTGTCGAACTTATCGCGTTTCCCCGGAGCTTTGCGGTTGGCTTCATCCACCAGCTGTGCTAATTTGTATCCGCCGATCTCATCGGGAAACTCAAAAAACTGCGAGAATGCGGCCGTTTTCGCGCTCTCAGGAAGTCCGATGCGTTTGTTGATCTCTTTATCTCCGGTTCGGATGATCGCGATCTCACGCCATGCATCGGGACGAAGCATCATCCCCAAAACAACCTGATTGGAATTAAGCCCTAAAAAGGTGTCGTTACGGTTGAGTTTCGCCAAAATCTCATGACTTAGGGTATCCATCGGTTTCATACGGCCACTGGCATCTTGTACGATCAAATGACCGAATTTATCGGCATGTGCTTTGTCAAACCCTTTTGCCGTCGTAATGACCGGATTTTCACTCTCCGAGGCGATACTGTTCGTCGTCCCCAGTGTCAACATCACCATAGCGAAAGCCGCTACCGCTTTTTTAGCATCCAAAGATTTGAGTTTTTCACCCAAAGCGGCAAAACGGCCGTTTTTCACGATTAGTACTCCAAACATTCCGATAGCGAGTAACAAATACCCGATATACGTAATCAATGTCCCCGGATCTTTATTTACCGAAAGGACGGTCCCCATCTCATCTTGATCAAATGAGGATTGGAAAAATCGGTACCCTTGATAATCGAGGATATGATTCATGTAGATACGAAAATCAAATTTTTCCTGATTAGCAGGATCAAGCACACTCACTTCACTCGCATATGAAGCCGGAGACATTGATCCCGGATAGCGCTCCAACTCAAAATCGCGCAGTGCGACAGCAAATGGAATCTTCCGCTCAATCGAGCCGTACGCTGCTTCTACGACGGTATTATCCAAGGTTATTTTTTTTGCTTCACCGATCTCTCCCGGTGTACCCAATACGACGGCTGTCTCTTTTTTATCCCCGCTTGAAAAGCTCAGTGTCAAAGCATCCTGCCCACCCTGCTGCATCATAGGCCCTTTTTCTTTGGCAGAGCCGGAAACCAATTTCATCGATGCTTTGGGCAAGAAATCACGCAATACAAAACCGCTTTGTGCGCTTTGGAATAAGGTACGTTTTGTCATTTCATGTTTGCCGGACGCTAAAGCAGAACTTTGCTGCGTGTCCATACTGAGCGTTGCCAAAGCCGAAGGGGTAGTGATATACGCTTTTTCCCCTTCCACACTGAGGGTGATAACCGGTTTATCAAACGTCTTGTTGGAATCAAAATCGATGACAATATCATTCGCTTCTACAAATTCCCCTTTTTTAAGAGAAACCTGCTGTGCTCCCTGCGCTCCGGTCACCATCAAGTTAAACAAAGGTTCACCCTTGGGATCCGCAGATGCTTCATAGCGTGCATCTCCCATATAGTTCTCTAATGTAATGTGAATTTTTTCACCCTCAACCTCTAACGTTCGCTCAAAATCATTCGAGGTACGTTTGGAGAGAAAAAGCGTTTCTTTAAAGTCATACGTTTTTTCCCCTTTAGTGACCTTAAAAGTGACATACGGCTCAGCGCTGAGGATCACATCACTGCTCTGCCCTTCACGGATATGCATGACACCCTCATAACCCATATAACGGGTTACCGCGGCACCGACAAGGATAATCAAAAAAGCGACATGAAACATTAATACGAGTATTTTGGAACGACGTGCCATATTGAACTTGATGATGTTCAACGTTAAATTAAGAGCCAACAGTGCCAAAAGAATTTCGAACCAGCGAGCGTTATAAATGTCTGCTTTCGCAGTCATCGAGCCGTAATCGTTTTCGATAAACGTAGCGTAGCCGATTGAGACGGCAAAAATGAGCATGAGAACCGCCATGGTTTTCATGGAACTCAAGAGAGAGTGAAGTGTATTCATTAAAAGACCTGTCTAAATAATATGGTGCAATTGTAGTCGCACATTGGTAAATATTTGTTAATTCACTATTAACAATCAAACCCCTTCTAATATCATGGCTTCGGCAACTCGTTTAAATGCCGCAATATTGGCGCCGTCAACAAAGTTGCGTTCACATCCGTACTCTTTTGCGGTCAAGGCAACCCGCTTGTAGATTTGACGCATCAACTCATCGAGTTTACGATCCACTTTATCAAAATCCCATTTCTCCATCGAGGCGTTTTGGGACATCTCGAACTCGCTTACCGCAACTCCTCCGGCATTGGACGCTTTTCCCGGAGAAAAGAGGACCCCTTCGCGCTGAAGGAGTTCAATCGCATCGGGGAAGGTTGGCATATTTGCCCCTTCCACGACCGCGACACACCCGTTTTCGATCAGCTTTTGGGCATCGTTGAGGGTCAGTTCGTTTTGGGTAGCACACGGAAATGCCGCAAAACACGGAATCTCCCATACGGCATGAGCCTCTTTGGGATAATCTGATTTTTGAGTATAAAGGGCATGAGCGTGGCTGTTTTTATACTCTGCGAGTGAGATCCGTTTTCCCTCGTCTTTAAGATGGCGCAAAAGTGCCAAATCGATACCGTGAGGATCGTAGATTGCCCCCTCGCTGTCACTGCACGTCACGACAATAGCCCCCAACTGCTGGAGTTTTTCAATCGTATGAATCGCTACGTTGCCCGCACCGCTTACCGTGCACACTTTCCCGTCCAACGACTCTTGCAGCTCCTCTTTAAGCATTTCACGGGCGAAATAGACCACTCCGTACCCCGTCGCCTGAGGCCGCATCAACGATCCGCCGAACGCATAGGGTTTGCCGCTGAGCACCCCGTCGTAATTACGGGTGATACGCTTGTACTCTCCGAAAAGATATCCGATCTCCCGGTTCCCTACCCCGATATCCCCCGCAGGTACATCGACACGTGCTCCGATGTACTGATGGAGTTCGCGCATGTACGCCCGGCAAAATTTCATGATTTCAAAATCACTTTTTCCTTTGGGATCAAAATCCGATCCCCCTTTCGCTCCGCCGATGGGTAATCCGGTCAGCGAATTTTTGAAAATTTGCTCGAAAGCCAAAAATTTCAAGACTCCCGTCGTGACGCTGGGATGGAAACGAAGCCCCCCCTTGTAAGGTCCCAGAGAGTTGTTAAACTGGATCCGATAACCGTTGTTGATATGGACACAGTTATGATCATCTACCCATTGTACTTTAAACTGGATCACCCGATCCGGAGTAACGAGACGCTCTAAAATCGCAAACTGCTCATAACGGGTGTCACTGTTAACGATCGGTTCTAACGAATGCAATACTTCACTCACCGCTTGCAAAAACGTATCATCGCTCATACAGTTGGATTTTTCGAGATTGGCTAAAATTTTTTCGATCATTGTTATTTCCCTTATTTCAACTCGCCCCAGTGGTTCCCGATATGCATCGACGTTTTAAGCGGAACGCGGAGTTTTAAAATATGCTCCATCGCATCGACAAATCGTACGGCATACTCTTCGGCGACATCCTCGTCCACCTCAAAAATCAGTTCATCGTGAATTTGAAGCAGCATTCGGGCACGTAACCCCTCTGTTCTAATCATTGCATCAATCTTATTCATTGAGAGTTTGATGAGATCAGACGCACTTCCTTGGAATACGGTGTTGACCGATTCGCGCTCATATGCCGCTTTGAGCATCGGCGTGGCACTCGCAAAATCAAAATAGCGGCGGCGGTGCAGAAGCGTCTCGACATACCCCATCTCTTTAGCCTGCTCGACAATGCCGCTAAAGTACCCTTTCACACTCGGAAACGTCTCGAAATAGCGCTCGATAATCGCTTTGGCCTCTTTCGTGGTGATACTAAGGGTATCGGAGAGTTTTTTCTGCCCCATACCGTACAACAGACCAAAATTGACCGTTTTGGCGATGTTACGTTTACCTGCCGCTTCGGCTTCGCCGAACAACGCTATGGCCGTTTGCATGTGGATGTCGTGCCCTTCATTAAAGGCATTGACCAACACCGTGTCTTGGCTGAAATGGGCAAGGAGACGCAATTCGATCTGCGAGTAGTCGATCCCGATCAATTTTTTCCCCTTCGGCGCGACAAAAGCCTCACGGATACGCATTCCCAACGCCGTTTTAACGGGGATATTCTGGAGATTCGGATTTTTCGAACTGAGCCGTCCCGTCGCCGTCCCCGTCTGAACAAACGAGGTATAGATACGCGATGTTGGATCATTTTGGGCCAATGCAATCAAAGGCTCGATGTACGTTGAATAGAGTTTGTGATATTCGCGATACTGTAGCAGCATCGGAATAACCGGATGCTCATGGCGCAATCCTTCCAAGACCTGCTCGTCGGTACTGTATCCCGTTTTGGTTTTTTTGCCGTGGGGCAATCCAAGCGTTTCAAATAGGATCACTCCCAGCTGTTTCGGAGAATTGAGATTAAAGACCGTACCGCTCGCGGTGTGGATTTGTTCGGTGAGGGTGGCGATCTCGTGCGCTACCTCTTTTTTAAACGTCTCCAACACCGCCGTATCGACGGCGATCCCGTAACGCTCCATCCCCAGCAGTGTCAGGGTAAACGGAAACTCGATAGTAAAGGCTTCATCAAGAGCTTCCTGTCCCCCTTTTAATAGGAGTTGTTCGCTAAGTACCTTATAGAGTTGGAAGGTGATATAGGCATCCTCTCCCGCGTATTTACACGCATCTTCGATGGCAACGGAGGCGAAGTTCTCCCCCTTTTTCACCGTATCTTTGAAATGGATCATCTCATGATGCAAAAGATTTTGGGCAAGATTATCCATTGCAAGTGAACGTGCCGAATCGGTAAGCCATGCCATGACCATCGTGTCTGCATGAATATTTAGACGCTCGACCTCTAAGAAACGGGTAACAAAATGGAGATCGAATTTAATATTATGCCCTATGACACGACGCTCAAAAATCGCTTTGATCGCTTTTTTTGCTGCTTCTACACTTACTTGATCCCCTACACCCAGATAACTGTGCATCATCGGAACGTAATACCCTGTTTTTCCGTCGATACTAAAACTAAAACCAACCAAATGATCGTTTGAAGAATCGAGCCCCGTCGTTTCGGTATCAAAGGCGATAAGCGTATCATGCGGAATCGAAGCGATAAGCTGTTCGAGGGATTCGTCATTGTCGATCAAAACACTGCACCCTTGCGTACTTTCACATTTCGGAAGTTCATTAATCTCACTCTTCATCGAAGCTGCAACCGGTTGTGACTCTTCAAACAATGCTTTTGCTTTGAGGGTACGGAGCACCGCATTCATCTCATAATGGACCAGATCATCATAAATCGGGAGGAACGGATTCTCAAAATGCATCGAAAATTCACTGAAATCCAGGGATTCCAATACATCGTCTTTAAGACGGACGAGTTCACGTGAACGGAACGCATCCTCTCGATAGGTCTCTAACAGCCCACGAATACGAGGAGGGGTTACCTCATCCAAACGCGCATACATGTCATCGAGTGTCCCGAACTGGGTAAGAAGCTTCTGCGCCGTCACTTTCCCGATCCCCTTGACACCGGGTACATTATCGGCCGTATCCCCGATGAGAGACTGGTAATCGATAAACTGGCGCGGATGTACCCCGTATTTTTCATCGCAATGGCGCTCGTTCATTACCTTCTTACTGATGGCATCGACCAAAACAACCCGATCATCATCGATCAGCTGATAGAGATCTTTATCATGGGAAACGACACGCACCAAAAATCCGTGGGCGCGTGCTTGACGAACGACGGATGCGATCATATCATCCGCTTCATAACCGCTCTGTGAGAGCGATTTATACCCCATTTTATCGATCCAATCGATCGCAATAGGAAGCTGTTTCACCAACTCTTCGGGGGCAGGAGAGCGGTTCGCTTTATACGCAGGATCGATCTCGGCACGAAAACTAGGTCCCTTCGCATCGAGGGCAAAAATAAGATAATCACTGCTGTGATCTTTATGGAGCGAGGCGATAAAATTGACAAATCCGGTCAACAGACCGGTAGGAAACCCATGCTTGTTGGTAAGAGGGGGAAGGGCATAAAAACTACGAAAGAAAAATCCAAAAGTATCGATGATTGTAACAACAGGTTGTGCCATCAATCCACTTTAATGCGTACGGGTTTTTTCAAGGATCGAATCAATCGCCGCTTGAAGAATAGCGACATCATATCCTGCCGCCTCTGCTTTTTTAAGCCCATACGCCATACCGTGTTCGCCGAACGGATCATTAATCGGAACAATCGTTTTAATGATATTGAGCGCCGTAGAGAACTCTTTGACCTCTTCGGGAGCATTTTCAGGAAGATCGGAGTATTCGATCATCTCAACAAACTCTTTATCAAAATTCCAATGGGTAAAGATAGCTGCTGTCACCGTTGCCGTAGTTTCCTGAACGTAGGAGCGCTCTACACCGGCGATATCGATAGCCGTATCGATATCGGCTTTAAAGTTCGTTGCCAAATCTTCCTGAATGACGTCGCTGGCAATAATGATTTTCCCGGTCTCTTGCAAAAATGCAGCCAAAAAGAGCTTATCGGCTTTCGCACGGTCAATCTTCCCATACCAGCTGTGCATCAAAGCCGCCTGCATCGACGAAATTTCAGCAAAACGTTCCGAACTGATTCCGTAAGGCTCCATATCGACATTCAGAAGTTTGCGAACCGAATTTCCAAGCCCGATGGAACGGGTCATACTCATCCCAAACAAGGAAACGGCTTGTCCGACATTGATAATTTCCCGACGGAAACTGTATAGGGGAGAATTCGCGGCTTTCAATAAGTTCGCAACAATCATCGGGTCCGTCTCGACCGTTTTGACCAAATCATGGATCGATGAGTTCGGATCATTGCACACACGCTGCATATCCACAACTGTTTTCGGGAGGGGAGGCAAAGATTTAATACTGTTAATAATTGAGCTTTTCATTCATAATCCTATCATCAAGCAATTGGGGTTATTATAACCTATTTAGCTCATTTGCCAAATATTTTCCGGTAAAACTTCCCGTTTTTTCCCACTCTCGGGCAACACTTTCAGGATCTCCCTGGGCGACCAGCAATCCGCCGCCGCTCCCCCCTTCAGGCCCCATATCGATGATATAGTCGGCGTTTTTAATCATATCGAGGTTGTGTTCAATTACGAGAACCGAGTTGCCCAACTCGACAAAATTATGGAGCACTTTGGTAAGGCGGTTGACATCATCGAAATGGAGACCCGTCGTCGGCTCATCGAGGATATAGAGAGTATTGCCCGTATCGCGGCGGCTCAGTTCTTTGGCCAGTTTGATCCGCTGTGCTTCCCCCCCGGAGAGGGTGACGGCGTTTTGTCCCAGCGTAATGTAATCGAGCCCCACATCGCTCAACGTATGTAAAATCGCTTTGATCTTCGGAATCGGGGCAAAAAACTCCAACGCTTCCCCGACCGACATATTCAGGACATCAGAGATCGTTTTCCCTTTGTATTCCACTTGGAGGGTTTGGAGGTTATAGCGGCTCCCGTGACACGCGTCACATTTAACCATGATATCGGGTAAAAAGTGCATCTCAATCTTGATCTCCCCTTCCCCCTGACACTTCTCACATCGCCCCCCTTTGACGTTGAAGCTGAAACGCGATGCCGTATAGCCTCGAATCTGCGCCTCTTTCGTTTTAGCGAACAGATTACGGATTTCGTCCATTACCCCCGTATAAGTGGCCGGATTGGAACGTGGTGTCCGTCCGATCGGACTTTGATCGAGATAGATTACTTTATCCAGCTTCTCCAATCCTTCCACCTCTACCCCTGCAACGCGATTTATTTTTCGGGCATGATTAAGAATTTCACGAGTGACGGGGAGAAGCGTTTGCAAGATCAGCGAACTTTTCCCGCTCCCGCTCACTCCCGTTACGCACACAAAATTGTGAAGGGGAATTTGTACACTCAAATTTGTAATATTATTTAATGTTACATTATTGATATTCATCCACTCTTTTTGGGCCCTGCGGTAAAAATACTCGATTTTTTTCCGTCCGGAAAGATAATCGGCAGTAAGGGTATTGCTTTTTTTCATCTCCTCCAGGGTTCCGGCAAAAACGACATTCCCTCCGTATTTTCCGGCTCCAGGACCGATATCGACGATAAAATCGGCATTCTCGATCGTCTCTTTGTCGTGTTCGACGACGATAACCGTGTTCCCTTTTTCCTGCAATGATCGGAGCGTTCGGATCAGTTTGAGGGTATCGCGTTCATGCAATCCGATACTCGGTTCATCAAGAACGTACATCACCCCGGTCAAGCCGCTTCCGATCTGAGAGGCGATCCGGATACGCTGGGCTTCACCCCCGCTGATGGTACGGGCATCTCGGCTCAGAGAAAGATATCCCAACCCCACATCATAGAGGAAGAAAAGACGCTCGCGTATCTCATTAAGAATCGAAGCGGCAATCATCGCGCTTTGATCACTCAATCCCTCAAACGTTTTGGGATCGGCAAACCATGCATACGAATCTTTAAGCGGCATCGAGATCACTTCACCGATCCCTTTATCCACAACACGAACGGCGAGCGATTCCCGTTTAAGGCGATGAGAATTACAGATGTTACACGGTTTTTCGGACATATAGTCGGCAAGGTCTTTTTCATCTTTAAAAATATCGTAGGCGATGCGTACAATCCCCGGCCACGTTCGGCGAATCGGATGGTCTTGCCATTTGAACTCCACTTCGTCGATACTGCCGTGTAAAATCGCTTTTTTCTGATACTCTTCGAGAGTGTAGAACGGGACCGTGATATTGATCCCCTCTGCGGCGCAAAACGCTTTCAAAAAAGTAAAATAATACCCTTTATTAAAACCGTAAACGATTTTGATCGCCCCTTTTTCGATGGGAAGTTCGGAGTCGATAATTTTGTCGTAATCAAGTGCGTACCGTATCCCCAAACCGTCACATTCGCTGCACGCCCCCTTGGGAGAGTTGAACGAAAATGAGAGGGGTTCGAGCGGATCAAAACTCACTTTACAGTCAAAACAGGCACTGTGTTCGCTGTAGTGGATCAGTTTCTCCTCCATCCCCACCTCATCGTGATTTTGGATTTCGATCTCCACCTCTCCGTAAGACTCTTTGAGCGCCTTTTCAACATCCTGCGCAACACGGTCATGGTTGTCGTCTTTGATAATGAGGCGGTCAATGACTACTTTTAGAGTATGTTTTTTGGTTTTGGAAAGTTCGATCTCTTCATCAAGGCGCACCATGACCCCATCGATCATTGCACGAACGTACCCTTTGTGACGGAGCGATTCTAGGATGTCGGTGAAGGAGCCTTTTTTCTCCCGAACCAAGGGTGCCAAAATAACGATTTTCGCCCCTTCAGGGAGTTTAAGCACTTGATCGATGATATCCTGCGCCGACATTTTTGAGATTTTTTTGCCGCACAGATGGCAGTGCTGTACCCCGATACGGGCATACAGCAACCGCAAATAGTCATAAATTTCGGTAATCGTCCCCACCGTAGATCGGGGATTTTTAGAGGTGGTTTTTTGATCGATCGCGATTGCCGGGGTCAGCCCTTCGATTTTATCCACATCAGGCTTTCCAACACGATCCAAAAACTGCCGCGCATACGAGGAGAGCGACTCGATGTAACGGCGCTGCCCCTCAGCGTAAAGGGTATCAAATGCCAGCGTCGATTTACCGCTTCCACTGATTCCCGTACAAACAACCAGTTTGTTTTTTGGAATTTCTAAAGAAATATTTTTGAGATTGTGCTCGCGCGCTCCGATAATTTTAATCATGTCCATACGTGTTTACCCCGCGATCAATTTGTATGCCGTAACAGCAAAAATAAGAGTGTAAAAAACAACTAATACCTGTTTGTAATGGGCCACTTTGACCCGGTTCAGGAGCCAAATCCCCATCATAATCCCTAGCAACGATGATAGTGCCATGATTAAACCGGCATGCAGGTTGATCATCCCCAGCCACAATAAGGTTCCAAAAGCGGAAACTGAAGTGAACATGACAAAAAACAACCCTACCGCTGACGCTTTTTTGAGAGGAAAGCCCATAAAGCTTACCAGTATCGGCGTCATCAATATCGACCCGCCGACCCCAAGCATCCCGGAAAACATCCCGATGCCCCCGCCGATTATACTGTAGAGGGGACGGTTCACCACTTCGGAGCGTGTCGGTACCGGCGAAGAGAGTGCCAAACGCCCCAGGGTAAACGCAACAATACTCAAAAAAAGCCATTCCAATACCGTTGAATCAAGGATTTTAACCAAAAATCCTCCGGCTATTGCTCCGAAAACTCCACCGTATCCAAAATATTTAACATCCCTTACAACATAGGTCTGCTTTTTATGATGAATCCATGCCGCCATCAAAGAACCCGCGACCATTTGCGTTACCGATATACCGATGGCCTCTTTGATGCCAAAACCCAAATAAAGCAATATGGGAATACTCACCGTACCCCCTCCGATTCCGAAAAATCCGGAGAGAGTGCCGACTCCGATCCCCAAAAGAGCTAATTCAATGGTCATCGTCTCTACTTTACAATTTTTTGTGTCGCGCGATTATACTCGCTTCGTCCTTCAAGTAACCCCCTTCTAGATCCCGTAATTTTACGGTATAATCAATTCTCATACTATGTGTTAAGCACTTTCTGGGCAAAGCCCCTAAAGTGGCAGGGACAAATCTCCCTGCAACCCCCTAAAGCTTCCTGCATCTTCCGGATACAGGAGAAATTAATGAGAGTGAGGATGCGATGTTACCGATCATTGTCCAGGCAGCTGAAAATTTTTGCCTTCATCAATTGTGTCTCCCTTTTGAACGCACCGCTCCCTTTTCTCAAAAGAGAACACTTCTTGCTTATATTGATATTAAAGCGGTGGACGGAAGCGTGCACAGAGCCTTTATCGGATGCGATACGGTTCTCATGCAGGCCATTGCCGAAACGTTTTTGGGCGAAGATGAGAGTGATGAGCAAACACTCATTGACATGCTCTTGGAAACGACCAACATGATTGTCGGAAGCGCAAAAGTATTGGCTGAAGAGTTATATGAAACATCGATAAGCATTATGACCCCTTTTTTCATGTCAACCACGATAAGCGAAGGGGACCTCGAAGAGAGACAACATCTCAGTGTTGAAAACGGCGAAATGATTATTGCAGTGCAAAGGCTTTAAAAGATGGATGAAACATTAACGACACCTGAACTTTCTCTCTCTAAAGATCATCCGTTTGATGCCGATAAAGAGCTTTCATGGATGGATTATGAAGGGTTGCTCGATATGGAGGTGGAGTTTGTTGCCGATTTGGGACAAACCAGCCTCTCTCTCGGAGAGATTCTCAAACTCGAAAAAGGGTCCGTTATCGATCTGGGCAAACCGGCCGGTGAGAGTGTCGAATCTTACGTTAACCGTCGCATTATCGGCAAAGGCGAAGTTATGGTGTATGAAAAAAACTTAGCCATCCGGATCAATGAGGTACTCGATTCGAGTGCCGTTCTTTACTACCTTTCAAAAGAGAGACTATGAGATACTTAATCCCTTTACTCCTCCTCCCGTCATTTTTGTGGGGGGCCAAAATTCTAAGCTACAACGTCTATGATCGCAACGATCGTGTTGATGTCATGCTGACATTCGATACCCCCTATGAAGGGGTACTTCGCCAAAACCGGCAGGGTGATACCGTTGTCATCAAACTCGAAGAGGCTTTTATCGAAGCTCCTAAAGTTAAAAATGTCAATTCCAAATACCTCGGAAAACTCACCATTGCACCGCAGGGCGAAAATATTGAAATCACCGCGCAGGTTTCCTCCGATGTGAGTATGCAGGCATCCAAAACCTCCGATTCGTATGGTTTGCGGCTCCGTTTTATGCACCCGGTATCGCCTGATACCCTAGAGCAGCCCACTCCTGTTGATGAAACGGCCGTTTCCGGTCTTCCCACCAAAAATGACAATGAATTCGAACAAAGTTATTATGTCGTTATCGCTATTTTACTCATCGGGATTGCTATTTTATTCTGGTTAAAACAAAATATTGCCAAACGGGCCGCCACCATTCAAAATGAGCCGAAAACTCCGTGGCTTTTCAACAAATCCCCCTCTGAGGCCAAACAACCCGCACCCGCATCACCGATAAAAACCGCTACAGATGCAGGAGGGGTTCATATACGGTTCCAAAAAACGCTTGACCCGTCTCATACCGTAGCCATGCTCGATTACGGAACGATGAGTTATTTAGTCCTCTTAGGGAACAACACCCTCTTGCTCGATAAATTCCAAGATAACATCCCCATCACACAAAACGAATTTGAGAGCCTTTTACACTCCAAACACCGTGAACTCGACGGCTACTTCCAACTGGTTCCGACACAAGATGAGGCTTTTGATTCTTACAAAGAAAAAGCCTCAGGGGTATATTAACATCTGATGTTACGCACTTTCTGGGCAAAGCCCATAAAGTGGCAGGGACAAATGTCCCTACAACCCCCTAAAGCTTCCCGTAGCTTTCGGATACGGGAGAAAAACTCCCCTTGACGCACTTGTTCAACTTAAGTGCGTAAGGTCAGTTAATATTTTTAACGCCAAAGGGATAAAATCCTTTTGGCTACCCTTGCCGCTTCGGCACTGAAGATTGCCTCTTCGAGGCAGAAGATGTTATTTTACATTGCCTAAATCATAGCGGCTGTAAACATCGTAGGCCTCTTCGCCTCCGGTAGTAGCAAGGACTTCACGGATCAGTACGGCCGCCTCTTTACGACTCCCTCCCGCAAACCCTTTTGCATAAATCTCGGCTAACGTCACCTTTGCTGCCGGTTCACCCTTCTCCACAGCCATTTTGAGATAATAGGCCGCTTTATCGAAATCCTCAGGAACGCCCATCGCATTCGCATACGCAAATCCGGCGCTTACCTGAGCCGGCAAAATTCCCGCGTCGGCCGCTCGGGCATAATAGTCCGTCGATTTTGTGAAATTACGCTCCACTCCCTGCCCGTTATAATAAAGGGTAGCCAACGCAAACATACAGCGGGGGTCCTCTTCCCCTTTCATAAACCATTCATACGCCTCTTCAAAACGTTTTGTACTGTACGCATTCATCCCTGCATTGTAAAAATCGATTCCCAAAACAATCCCCTTTTTGATGCGATTGTAGCAAAAGAGGCTAATGAGAATCTATAAGAAGGAGGTTATATGAAAAATGCGAATTACACTAAAGATCAATCGGCTCGTCTATAAGATACGGTTTAGGCTCACCCAGATAATACCCCTGAGAATGCTCAATTCCCATCGCGATAACAGCTTCCTGGAGTTCCTTTGAACTGACGAACTCCGCAACGATTTTCATGTTCAGTTCTTTGGCCATAGAAACGATTGTTTTGGTCAAAATTTGCGAATTTCGATCCTCTAAAATATTTTTTATGATAGAACCGTCGATTTTGATCGTATTCGCTTCGAGTTCAAGCAGATGCATAAAATTGGAATAACCCGATCCAAAATCGTCTATAGCAATCTGGGCACCGTATTTCTTTGCCTTTGCGACAAACTCTTTAACGATTTTATAATTATCGATCCCTTCGGATTCGATGATTTCGAAAACAACATTCCCCGGTTTTGCAAAAGTGCTGAGCATATCAAAGATATATGCCTGCGTATTGCTGTTGCGAATGTCTTCAATGGAAAGATT
Source organism: Sulfuricurvum sp. (assembly GCF_049587615.1). GTDB lineage: Bacteria > Campylobacterota > Campylobacteria > Campylobacterales > Sulfurimonadaceae > Sulfuricurvum. Next base: position 88,198 of record NZ_JBAVEF010000053.1, on the reverse strand, counting down.
GACGGTAAAACGTATCTCTTTATCTTGAAACATCGTAAATGCCTTGCGGAGGATGGCTTTGGTGAGTTCAGGATAAATTTTTACCTTATGTGCCACATCCAGAAAGAAAAAGGGGGAAAGGACACTCCCCTCTTCATTCACAATCCGCATAAGGGTCTCGTATTTATCGATTTTATGCGTTATGTTATTGTAGATAGGCTGATAATACGCAAAGACAAGATCGTTGGAGAGGGCATATTTCAGCGTTTTTATCATCTCCTGATTGTTGGCATAGTGCTCTTTTTCATGCTTATGCGCATCATACAACTCATACGGCAATTTATTCCGTTTTGCATTTTTCAAAGCAATGTTGGCATTGATGAGCATCTCTGCACCGTTTCCGCAGCTCATCCCCGCCGTTACACTCAGATAAATCTCGTGCCCTCCGATAAAAAAACGGTGAGAATCCAAGGTATGGATCAATCGGATGACAATGTGTTTGAAAACCTCTTTCTCCAATGCAAGCTTAGAGAGAATGGCAAACTCATCGGAGGGGAGCTTGTACAGATAACACTTCTCTTCATTCAGGTTCTCCCTGAGATAGACCGCAAAATTTTGGAGAATCTCATCTCCGATTTTATGCCCGTACAAATTGTTAAGTTCCTGAAACGCATCAAGATTTAACAATCCGATAGCAACGAATTCACCGCTTTCCACATCTTCCATAAGTTTCACACGGTTCGGCAAGCCGGTGAGACGGTCGCTCAACTGCTGAGCAATACGCTCTTCTTGTTCAATCAGTTTTGTAATATCATGACGAAGCGCAAGAAATTTTACAATATTGCCATCAGGATTCAAAATAGGAGTAATCGTCGTATCTACGTAATAGGATGTACCGTCTTTAGCAAGGTTTTTTATTCTACCCTGCCACACTCTCTTTTCACGTATCGTCTTCCACATGTGCTGAAACATTTCAGGGGGATTTTCCGGATGACGGATGATGTTGTGGGGGCGTCCTATCAGTTCATCGGCATTGTATCCGGATACGTTGATGAATGCCTTGTTGACATAGGTTATAATACCCTTTTCATCACTGATTGAGACAATGGTACTGTAATCAACCGCTTTTTTGTATTCTTTAAGAAGTTCAATCTCTTGACTGGAAGTGTATTCGCATTCAAGAGATTCATGAAGAAAATCCTCTTTCTTCTGTAAGATACCCTCTGATAAACATTCGTACTCTAACGGAGAAACACTCATTGAACTCCCTTTTTCAGCAGACAAGTTGACGAAAAAAAAACCATTATAACCAATCAAAGTAAAGAAAGTAAATAGAAAATCAGAAAAATATGCAGGTAATATAAAGCGGAGTTACACGCCAAATCAGAGAAGCTTAACTCCACCGCCATTTTTCGGCAGTGAATAAGAAAAATTAATGCAGATTCAGTTTGTTACACCTATCATGGCATTGATGATTTTATAAGAAATCCCATAGCTGACTAGCGTCTTGATCTCTTCATTCGAAAACTTTTTATACGGTAGAGCGGCTTTTGTGATATGAAGAATAATCTCTTTTTCACTTAGGTGTTCTTTTTTTCGTTTTTCAATAATATCAAGCACTCGCCATCCCTTTGGCCCAACATAACGAAGTTGTTGTTTGGGATCGTCAATCAATGCTAATGCGTGAGGGTGCTCATTCAGATAGGCGCGAATCCCTTGCGTTTCATATCGACTGATCATCTGTTTCAACATTGCGGAAGTATCTGTAGAGAGAGCATTATCAGCGCTTTTAAAAGGTAGATTTTTGATCCCGTTCTCTTTGGCGGCTACGGCCAATGCAGGATCGGTTTTTTTCCCTTCCGCCGGAGACAATTGAAGTGAAGAGAGCTGCGGCTGGGGTACGTCAATCGTCTTCTCTTCCACCTTGAGCGTGGCGGCTTCTTTTTGCGGGGCGGTTTCGCTCATCATTCGAAGAATCTCTTTATTAGTAGCGTTGCGTGCCAAATCCAGCGGAGTTTTTCCCTCTTTATTGGGGATACTTAGTTGAGCATTCCGTTCAAGGAGTATCCGGATCAGTTGCGTGCTCCCTTGCAATATGGCATGATGCAACGGAGTATTGCCTGCCGTCGTGTCCGCAGCATTACTATCTGCCCCATCTTCCAAAAGTGCGATAACACTCTGTTTCTGATTTAAATTAACCGCTCGGATAAGAGGGGTAATCCCCTCTTCATTAATCGCATTCATATCATTGCCTTCACCGGAAAGGCGATGAATAGCATCAATATTTCCTTTGGCAGCCGCGGTATGAAGTGTGGTACACCCCGTTAAAAAAAGAATCCCGCCAAGCAGTAGGGATAGTCTCATTGCCGTTTTCATATTGCCTCTCCTTAACATTCACATGCCATATCAGAGGCTTTGAACCCCTCGGAAATCTGACGGTGGGTCAGAAAAAATTCATCGACTACCGCACGGAAATGGACAGGATCCTCAATCCGATTGACCAAATCACGCAGTGCAGATGCCCCCTCATATCCTTTCGAATAGGTATGGACATGTTTGCGAAACGTTACAATACCGCGCTCCCCGTAAAAGCTCACCATACCATCGAGATGTTCCATGATAATGGCATGTTTAATGAGGGGATCGACCGTAGCGCTTCCGGTTTTGAGCTGGTGAAAAATCCACGGTGCTCCGACGGCTCCACGCCCGATCATCACACCATCGCATTTGGTATGTTCCAAAACCCATTGCGCTTTTTCAAAAGAATCAATATCTCCGTTCGCAATAACAGGGATGGATACAGCCGCTTTGATCTCAGCAATCGCGTCGTAATCGACGGGAGCTTTAAACTTTCCGGCTCGAGTGCGTCCGTGGACTGCAAGAAAATCGGCACCGCAAGATTCGACGAGTTTCGCAATCTCAATGTGATTTTTCGACTCAAAACCCAGTCGAATTTTGACACTAAGAGTGGATTTGTTGGAAGTCTTTTTAATGGTTTCAATAATCCGTGCCATACGGGGCAAATCGTTCAGCAATGAGCTTCCGGATCCGTGACATACGATTTTCGGAACGGGACACCCGCAGTTAAGATCGATGATATCAATCTCCTCTTGCGTATTAAGGACCTCTACGGCACGGCGGACAATCTCTTCTTCCGAACCGGCAATCTGTACCGAATAAGGGTTCTCGTTCGGGCTTCGTTCCAGCATACGGAGTGTTTTTGAGGAACCGTAAGCGAGAGCATTGGAACTGAGCATTTCGCTCACCGTCAAATCGGCCCCGAATTTTTTAACCACATTGCGAAACGGTAGATCGGTGTATCCGGCTAATGGGGCAAGGGCATATACGGGAGTAGCAAAAGAGAGTTTTGGCGTCATAAAAATTACCTTGAAAGAGAAGGGAACCGGCGTTAACCGCCCTTCGTGTTAATTAACAGCTTCGATGAAGGAAGATTGCAATGTCATAATGCTTATTGGCACGTTTGAGATCTCGGTATGCTTTGAAAATCTGATAATCGCTATGTGCGGTATTGTTTAGAATTTCGTTTGCCGTGTCGATCATTTGCAAATCATAAAGGGTATACAAATACCCTTCCATCGCGTCGTCACAATTTTCACTGAGCATCTCAAAAAGACGGATGCGTTGTTCAGGAAGCATATTTTTCGCCATTGCTTCGGAGAGATCAATCCAGTCATTGCGTTCGAGCTTAAGGGTTCCAAAAATAGCCGCCAACTCTTCATTGGTGATTTGGATCCCGTTTTCGCCAGCGTTGATACGTTGAACAAAATCAATCAGAGAGGCTTTGGTAAAAAGATGTTTAAATTTCATCACCGCTCCGACCGACGCGGTTTTAACATACGACTCATACGCTTTCGCGCACACAATATCCCCATAGCTGTCCGGACGTGAGAGGATGCTGTCCGCATCGATCTCGCCCCGTTCAAAACGGTTCAGATTGTTTTGAATCACGATCGATGTATTGGCCGCCAGGTGGAATCGTTTTATATCCACTTTTTTCTTCTCTTTGACATCACGCATCAATTCAAGCGCTTCGTCAATTTTTTCATTTCCTACCGAACGGAGTGTTTCATACGGGAGGATCAGAGCATGATCAACCAATTTACCCATCAGTTTATAGGCATCGCTTTTATATACATAATTGCGGTCATGAACACCGAGCAGAGAATCACGGAGAGCATCGATCATTTTATCATGGTCTTTGCTCAAACGGCGCAGTTTGAAATTCCCCATCAGTGCATAGACACCCATGTGAAGCAAACTGGCAAAATACATGATGAGAAGAGGAACAACCACCCAAAATGCAACCGGAAGATTTGGAAAATGCATCCCTAACAAATCAAAGGAAATTGATCCGTTATCAATAGAATAGACCGCAGCAGCGACTAAAATCATTAAGATAAGTGATGCGATGGTATACCGTTTTAGTTGCATTTTCTCTCCCTTTTAGTGTTTATTTTTTTCAACGATTGGACGGCATACGATACAATATTTTGCATGCGGTTTCACTTTCAAACGTTGAAAGCCAATATCGTCTTCACACATTTCACATATGCCGTATTGTTTGAACTTTATTTTTTGGAGAGCGGCTTCAATCTCTTCAAGCTCATGCATCTGTTGTGAACCTATGGCATTTTCGACCATGTTATCATTACTCGCAGAGGCATAATCACCTTCATCATTGAGTTCCATCTCACGCAACTGATTCATTTCGCTTTCGACACCGGTAATATTTTTAATAATCTGAGTTTTACGTGTCAGCAATATTTCCTCGAAATACTGCACCTCATGGTCTCTCATCAATGCTCCTCATTTGTGGTACGGATGGTTTGCTAACAATGAATAGGCGCGATAGATCTGCTCTAACAGCACCGCTTTTGCGATTTTGTGACTCATCGTCAATTCAGATAAACTGATAACACTGTCACATTGCTCAACAAAACTTTTTTCAAAGCCGTAAGCTCCGCCTATAAAAAATTGCAACGAAATTTTATCACTTATAAGCTTACTAAATGCAAAACTGTCCAGTTTTTTCCCCTCAGGATGTAACGCAATCGAGTAATTTTTACCCAACATCGGTGATAGGAGTTTTGAATAGGCCGCTTGCGATGCTTCAGCGCTGATACTGTGGGCTTTAACGATTTCTTTGGGAAACAGTTCAATGTCGTCCACTTTTGCAAAACGGGAGATCATTTTCATCTGTTCTTGATAGAGGGGATCGTATAAAGAACGTTCTTTTTTAGCAATTGTGATTATGGAAATGTTCATAGTTCTGCCTTGCAAGAGGCAAGCGTTTGCCTGCACTTCGTTAGACTTTCCGCTATCGCTGCATGTGCCATAGCGGCAAGCGTAGGCAAATGGGTTTTACTCATTTGACGTTCTCATTCGTAATAAGTCCGCTTCCCATTACTTTATACGCAACATGGTTAAAGGTATCATCGAATTTCACTCCGCCGATGGCGGCAACGGGATGTGTGGAGAGAGCGGCTATCTCATCAAGACGTTCCCCGAGCACTTTCGCTTCCGATTTGGTCGACGTGGCACGATACGCCCCCAATCCAACGTAGCTTACCTTCAAGGTGTTCGCAATTTCAATCTCGTGAGTATTATGGGTAGAGAGACCGATGATTTTATCCTCGCCGATCGTCATTTTCAAAATCTTAACCGCACGGATAGGATCAGGGTCAATCGCATAAAGATCCTCCTGCCCGATATGGACACCATCACAAAACGGGGCAAGTTCATAATGATCGTTAATAAGCAAAAATCCGTCCCATACCTGCCGCAAAGAAATCAAATCGCTTTTAACGGTCGCAATATCACTCTGTTTGTTACGGTATTGGAGGACGCCGGCTCCTAATGATTTGGCGCGCTGCGCAAAAAAAAGGAGATCGACTCCGCTTTGGCGAAGCATTTCAGCATCACAAAGAGCGTAAAGCTGCATATTTACGGGAGGAGGAGTTTGAGCATATCGCTCAGAGTCTCTTTGAGTTCGCTGCGCCCTACGATCATATCGATGGAGCCTTTTTCAAGCAAGAACTCAGCGCGTTGAAACCCTTCAGGGAGATCGCTTCCGATGGTTTGTTTGATAACGCGCTGACCGGCAAATCCGACCAATGCACCCGGCTCAGCGATGATAATATCCCCAAGCGTTGCAAAAGAGGCACTTACTCCCCCCATGGTCGGATCGGTGAGCAAGGAGATATACGGAAGCTTCGCATCGGCGAGTTTTGCCAATGCCGCAGAGGTTTTCGACATCTGCATCAAAGAGAAAGTACTCTCCTGCATTCGTGCTCCCCCGCTCGCACTCACAATGATCAAGCCCATACGTTTGGCTAAAGCACGGTTTACCGCACGTACGATTTTTTCTCCCTCAACCGAACCAAGAGAACCGCCCATGAAATTGAAATCAAATACGACGAGTTGTGCCGGAACATTGTTGATCGTACATTCACCGCTCACGACGGATGAGTAAGTACCGTTTTTAGCATACCCTTCTTCTACACGGGCTGCATAGCTCTTTTTATCCACGAAATTAAGCGGATCAACGGGGCGAAGGTTAGCGTCAAATTCGACAAAACTCCCCTCATCCGCGATCAAAGCAAGGCGTTCTTTGACTCCGATACGGAGGTGAAACCCGCATTTAGGGCATACATGATTCTGTTTTTCAATCTCTTTGTAGTACATTAACGACTGGCAAGAGGGGCATTTTACCCAGTGAGACGGTGCTTCACTTTTGGTGGGTTGTTTTTTCTTTTCGGAGTCACCGAATAGGTTAAATAGACTCAAAAATACTCCTTTTCTACAATCAAACGTATCTGCTCAAAAAGCTCTTTATCCGCACTTATGAGGATATACCTATCGTCTTGAAACACATGCAGGTGTTTACTGAGATAGAGTCCGGCTTGGATATCGTAAGGGCGCATTGTACCCAAAAATAGCACATATTTCACATAAGGCGCATACGCCAATGAGAGGGCAAGTGCACCCGGTGAACGAAATTTCAGCTTTTTTTCCATCAATTTTCGAACCAATTCCGGATGTTCGGGGCCTTTTTCAAAAAGACCTATTTTTGCCGATGGGTTGGTCAAAATCGGCTGTTTAAGAGAAGGATTTTGCAGGGTTGCAGTGTAATAGTCGTCTGAAGTACGGATAAACAGATCACCGTTTGCGAGATTGCAAACGAGCGCTTCCGTTGTTTTTCCCTCCGTGATACGGGCAATGGAAACACCGTAATACGGGAGCCTAGAAACAAAGTTATCGCTTCCGTCAATCGGGTCGAGGAAAATAGTGATAGCGGATTCAGGGCTCATCCAGCCGCTCTCTTCGGAAAAAATCGATCCGAAAGGGGAGAGATGAGAAAAACAGATTGCTTCAGCTTTTAAATCGATACCGCTGCTGATATCTCCGCCTGCACCTTTTTCATGGACGCTAAATAAAGAGGAGCTCCCCTCCTCTACCAACGCTTGTATCTCTTGGCAGGCAAGAATGGAGGCTTGAATAAAGCCTTCCATCAACCCAGCAACGATTTTACGATGGAACGTGCCGCTTCACGGCCGTCATATGCCGCCGTAACTACCAAATCGGCACCGCGATAGCAGTCTCCCCCAGCGTAAATGCCGGCGGTCGTCGTTTCATGTTTATCGTTGATGATAATACCGCCCCACGAGTTGACTTCAATTCCATTTTCGGCTAAAAATGGGGGAACACACGGATCGAAACCGAGTGCCATAATAATGACATCGGCATTGACGTTAAAATCTCCCCCTTTGACCTCTTCCATTTTTTGACGACCCGATTCATCTTTGCTACCAAGGACGGTTTTGGCCATATGTATCCCAACAGCTTTGCCTCCCTCTCCCAAAATGATCTCTTTTGGAGAGGCGTGGAAACCAAAATCCACCCCTTCTTCGATCGCATTTTTGTACTCTTTGACCGATCCCGGCATATTATGGGCATCACGGCGATACAAACAGGTCACATTTTTTGCCCCTTCGCGTTTTGCCGTACGGACACAGTCCATTGCGGTATCACCACCTCCAACGACGACAACATCGAGGTCTTTGAAGTCGAATTTTTTATCATACGAGAGGGCGAAATTTTTACGCTGAATCGCCGTAAGATATTCCATCGCAACATAAACATTCGCAGCATTCTCACCCGAAATTTTTGCCGTTTTACTTTTAGTCGCACCGATGCCGATAAAAACCGCATCATGCTTGTCCGCAATGGCATCAAATTCGATATCTTTTCCCACTTCGCAATTGTAGACGATTTTCAATCCTGCTTCTACCAGTAAATTAACCCGACGATCTACGATTTTTTTATCCAGTTTAAAGTTCGGAATGCCGTAAGTGAGCAGTCCCCCTGCACGGTCTGATCGCTCGTACATCGTTACCGCAATTCCGGAACGCAGCAGATAGGTAGCTGCAGAAAGTCCTGCAGGACCTGATCCGATAATCGCTACTTTTTTATCTGTCGTAATACCGGGAAAGAAAGGTTTTAGACCCTGTTTGAATCCCTCTTCGTTGATGAAGGTCTCAACCGAACCGATCGTAATCGCTCCATGTCCGTCGTTCAGGGTACAATCCCCTTCACACAACCGATCGTGCGGACATACACGCCCCATCACTTCCGGAAACGGTGAGGGCTCATTGGAGAGGTTAAACGCAAATTTAAGATCTTTTTCCGCAACCGCTTTGAGCCATTGAGGAATGTAGTTATGCAACGGACATTTATTCAAACAAAACGGATCGCCGCATTGGATACAGCGGTCACTTTGTGAACCGGCATCGCTTGAATTCATCGGCTCATAAATTTCACTAAAATCTTTTAGGCGCTGTACAACAAGACGCTTCGTGGGGTCGATACGCTCAATCGTTAAAAATTCTCTCATAATACTTAGTCCCCTTTATCCGGATTGAGTGGCAATTTTGTTAAATTTTTCGGGCGAACAAGCCAGAAATTTCGGATTTCGACACGGAAATTTTTGAGTAAGTTTTGGGCCATTTCACTCTCCGTTTCGGCAACATACTCTTTCAATAGACGTTTCAGATAATGCCGGGCTTCATCCCCCTCGTCGGTGTCGATACGAAGTGCATCAATCAACTCGCGGTTGACGTTTTCGACAAAGCTGTGATCTTGGTCATAAACGAACGCAAAACCGCCCGTCATCCCCGCACCAAAGTTGATACCCGTTTTACCGAGAATAACAACAACCCCGCCGGTCATGTATTCACACGCGTTGTCTCCGGTCCCCTCTACAATTGCAAGAGCACCCGAGTTACGTACCGCAAAACGCTCTCCGACCGAACCGGAGATAAAGAGTTTACCGCCCGTCGCACCGTACAGACAGGTGTTACCGCCGGCAGCAAACGCTTCTCCCTGATTTTGAGACCTGATGACGATTTTACCGCCATGCATCCCTTTCCCGATATAGTCGTTCGCTACACCATCCAAATGGATCGAAACACCGTTAATCAAGAACGCACCCAATGCCTGGCCGGCAATCCCTTTAAGCTGGAGACGAATCGTATCGGATTTCAGACCGCTATCCCCGTAATATTGTGCGATTTCACCGCTGATTCGGGCACCGAAACTGCGATTAAGATTACAGATATCGCGGACAATGCGAATCGAACGTTCCGGATTTTTAATCGAATCCATCGCTTCGGCAAGTACCAGTTTTTCAAATTCATTAGAATCAAACGGCTCATTGCTCGGAGCTTGACAGGTATCAAACCCAGCTTCACGGTGCAACACAGAGCTAAAATCGAATTTTTGTGCAAATTCCGTATCGATTACGCTCAGCAAATCACTCCGTCCGACCAGCTCTTCCATCGTTTTATACCCGAGCTGTGCCATGATGCGCCGAACATCTTCTGCCAAATAGGTGAAATAGTTGATAAGCTGCTCTACCGTCCCTTTGAAATACTCACTGCGAAGTTTTTCATTTTGGGTTGCAATCCCTACCGAACATTTGTTGACGTGACAGATACGGAGCATTTTACATCCGATAATGGTTAAGGCACCGGTACCGAAAGCGTAGCTCTCCGCCCCCAAAAGTGCCGCTTTTACGATGTCTGTACCCGTTTTAAGTCCGCCATCCGTTTGTACATGTACCAATCCACGGAGGTTATTTACTTTTAATGCATTATGGGCTTCGGAAAGTCCGAGTTCCCACGGATTCCCCGCAAATTTGATCGACGTAAGCGGTGCTGCACCCGTTCCGCCGTCCCCGCCGGAGATGATGATTTTATCGGCATAGGCTTTGGCAACACCTGCCGCAATCGTACCGACACCTGCAGAAGAGACGAGTTTAACCGCTACTTTTGCATTCGGATTGACCTGTTTCATATCGAAAATCAGCTGCGCCAAATCTTCGATCGAATAGATATCGTGGTGCGGCGGAGGTGAAATCAGGGTCACACCCGGCATTGTATAGCGAAGGCGCGCAATAAGACCGCTGACTTTATGTCCCGGAAGCTGCCCCCCCTCACCCGGTTTTGCCCCTTGGGCCACTTTGATCTGAATCTCTTCGGCTGAACGGAGATACGCCGGAGTTACCCCGAAACGTCCCGATGCTACCTGTTTAATTTTAGAGTTCTTAAGGGTACCGAAACGAGCTGCATCTTCTCCCCCTTCCCCCGAGTTGCTTTGGGCACCGATCGTATTCATTGCAACGGCCAGACATTCATGTGCTTCCGGTGAAATCGATCCTAATGACATCGCGGCTGACGCAAAACGTTTAAAGATTTTTTCTTTCGGCTCTACTTCAGCAATATCGATAGGGGATCTATCGGATTTAAACTCGAAGAAATCACGAATGAATTTTTGTCCCCGCCCGTTAATCAAGGCACTGAGTTTATCAAAATCTTCACGCTTGCCGGTTTTAGAAACACGATGAATGGCATGGATCACGTCCGGATTGAAATCGTGGTGTTCTTGGCCGTTGTAAAATTTATAATATCCACCGATTTTAAGCGGGAATATACGGTTAAAACCACCCACTTCGAATGCTTCTTTGTGATTGCGCTCCAACCGTGCGTCAATGTCTTCATAGGAGAGTCCCGGGATCATCACATGGGACTCTCCGAAACATTCATGAACGATTTCACGGCTCAATCCGAGGACATCGAAAAGGCCTGAATTCCGATACGATGCGATTGTTGCGATCCCCATTTTCGACATAATTTTCAAGAGTCCCGCATTGAGCGCATGGTGAACCGATTTAAAGGCTTCCGAACAGTTAATTTCATTAACGCTGTTTTCAGCACGCGCCGCTACGGTTGCAAATAACAAGCTAGGATATACGGCACTCGCACCGTATGCGATCAAGGTTGCCGCACCGTGAGAATCGGTTACCTCAGAGGTACAGGCAACGATGGAGGCCAAATGACGGATTTTTGCGTCCAGCAATGCACGGCTGATGCGCCCTACCGCCATCAACATCGGGATCGTTTTGTGCTCTTTGTCAAATCCGCTGTCTTCGAGTATAACGATTCGGACACCCTCTTCTTTGACCGCTTTAATGACGTTTTCAACCAAGGTTTCAAGGGCTGTTTTCAATGAGCCTTTATACGCCGTTGAAAACTCTTGATTCGCGTAAAAAGATTGATATCTCGGTGATTTTTTATCTCCGAACGATTTGAGAACTTCGAGTTTTTCACGAATAATGATCGGTGAAATCGCTTTAAGACGGTTTGCATGCGACGGAATTTCATCAAGAATATTATGGATTTCGCCGAATCCCGTGTTAAGACTCATGACCACTTTTTCACGGATAGGGTCAATCGGAGGATTGGTTACCTGTGCGAAACGCTGTTTGAAATAGTCGCTGAAATTACGCTGTTTTTCACTGAATGCCGCAAGAGGAGTATCATCACCCATCGATCCGACAGCCTCTTTGCCATCGCGCATCATCGGTTCAATCACCTGCTCAACGACCTCTTGCGTGATGTTGAAATAGCGTTGACGCTCGATCAAATCAGAAGCGTCGTAATCACAACTGACGACATACTGCTCTTCAACATGCTCTTGAAGATAAATCATATGTGTATTCAGCCACTTCATATAAGGGTTGGAGGATTTGATATACTGATTGATGTCTTCGTCTTTGAGCACTTTCCCGAATTTTAAATCCAGACCGATCATCTGGCCTGACTGGAGACGTCCCCGCTCTTTGATCTGATCTTCGGGAATATCGATAACCCCGTATTCGCTCGCAATAAGAAGGGTATCGTCGTGGGTGATAATGTATTTGGAAGGGCGAAGACCGTTGCGGTCAAGTACACATCCTATATAGCGTCCGTCGGTGAGAGAAAACGCCGCAGGGCCATCCCATGCTTCGAATACCGTCGAGTGGTATTCATAAAATGCACGAAGTTCCGGGTCCATATGAGGTGCGTTCTGCCACGGTGCAGGGATAACGGCACGCGCCGCTTTGAAGAAATCCATCCCGTTGATGATCAAAAACTCGAAAAAGTTATCGGCACTCGCACTGTCCGAACCGCCCGGCTGAAGGATCGGCAAAAGACGTGCGATCTCTTCGTCCGTGAACACTTCACTTTTGATCGATTCAGATTTTACCGCAACGTTAAAACGGTTGGCTTCGACCGAGTTGATCTCACCGTTGTGAGCAACCGCACGAAACGGCTGAGCCAAACGCCATTTTGGAAGGGTATTGGTCGAAAAACGCTGATGAAAAAGGGCAAATGAAATTTTGAATTTTTCATTTTGCAAATCAGGGTAGAACTCTTTGATGTGGGTAGGCATGATCAGCCCTTTGTACGACACCACCGTTGTCGACATCGAAGCGATATAAAATTCCTCATCGTTAACCAATGCATGTTCGATCTCTTTACGGCTGAGATACAAGAGAGCATCAAAGCGCTGTGACGCCATCAAAGAGTTGGGAGTAATAAAAATATGGTGGATTTCAGGCAATGTCGCCAGCGCCTGCTCACCCAATGCATTCGTATCGATCGGAACCAAACGGTCCAGCACCACTTTTAGATCATTCTTCGCACACACCTGTTTTAAGATGGCAAGCTGAGCCGGATCGCGCGTAAATATAACCGCGACAGCGTACATTTTAGGAAGCTCTACCCCCTCTTCTGCCGCTGCGGCACGCATAAACTCACGAGGAAGCGATAAAAGAAGTCCGCTTCCATCCCCTGTTTTACCATCAGCAGCAACCGCCCCGCGGTGCATCATTCTCTCTAACGCGGTAATGGCGTTTTCCAAATTTTCATGCGAAGGACGGTTTTTGATGTTCGCAATCAAACCAAATCCGCAGTTATCTTTAAATGATCGTAATAGGTCTTGGTATTCCACTCTAATCGTCACCTTTCACCAGAAAATTTCGGCAAATTGATATTTTTTAATCTCTTTTTAAACATAAGTAGTTTAAAGAGAGATGAAATTTCCTTATTTTAACAATAGTTAGGTTAAAAGAGGTTAAAATAACACTCATATATGAATAATTTGAAAAGAAACGTGTAGAGTAGAATCAGAAATGCAGGGCTTTATCATCAAACTTTCTCGAGCACGCGAAGAAGATATGATTGTTACTATCATAGCCGAAGAAAACTTACAGACCCTTTATCGTTTCTACGGGGCGCGTCACAGCCCGATCAATATGGGGTTCAAAATCGACTTTGAAACGGAACATTCCCTCAAATCCTCCATCCCAAGATTACGCGATGTGATCCATTTGGGGTTTCCCTGGATGGGAGAGTATGAACGACTTCGGCTGTGGCAGCAATTCATTGCCCTCTTTCATCCCCATCTCAAAGATTCCGAATCTATCGGAGAATTCTATTTTGCCCTTTTGAACGATGCGGCGCTGCGATGGAAGGATCAAAACCCAAAACGGGTGGCCGTCGAATCGTATGTCCGCCTTCTCGATTATGAAGGACGGCTCCACAAAGAACTCAACTGTTTTTTTTGCGACCAATCGATCGAGGACGATATTTCGCTGATACGAGCATTTTTACCCGCACACCAAAACTGCTCGCATACCCTCTCCATCAATCCGAAAGGGCTGGAATGGCTTTACCGCCATGCTTCAACCCTTTTCCTGGAGGATAAAGAGGTTGAACGGTTATGGTATGTGCTCAATGAGGGATTCTAGGTACAGATTTTGCTTGTATTTACCTGACTGAAAATAAATAATATAATGAGACAACAATGCGCATGAATAAAGCAAGAGAAACGGTATTGGCCAAGTATATCCCGTCTTCCTCACCCAAAGAAAAACCCTACAAATATGTCCATGTCAAAAGCAAACGTTTGACGCTCGAAGAGTTTTATCATGAAGTGCATGCCAAAAACAATCTTCATCAAGAGCACGCTTACCATAACAAAAACGCTCAGGAAATCGAATCCATTATGATGCAAAACCGCCGCCTCATCGACGCCAAACGTAACCCCAGAAGATAAAGGAACTCCATGTCCAATCCGCAAGCCATCGCAAAAGGCACCGATGGATTTCTCACCCTCCTCCCTACAATGGCCAATCGCCACGGCCTCATAACGGGAGCTACCGGAACCGGCAAAACCATCACCCTTCAAAAACTTATTGAGTATTTTTCCTCTATCGGGGTGCCGTGTGTCGTCAGTGATATCAAAGGAGACTTGAGCGGAATCGCACAGATCGGCGGAGACAATGAAAAAGTAACCGAGAGGCTCGTGAGCATGGGGTTGGAAGCTGCCTATACTCACTATCCCGTTACCTTTTGGGATGTGTGGGGGGAAATGGGGCATCCTATCCGTGCAACCATCAGCGACATGGGGCCACTGCTTCTCGCTCGTCTGCTGGGTCTTAATGAAACGCAAAGCGGTGTTTTGAATCTGATTTTTAAAGTTGCGGATGATGAAGGGTTGGGATTGCTTGATCTCAAAGATCTCCGGGCTATGGCCCAAAATGTCGGAGAACGTTCAAAAGAGCTGAGTCTAAGCTACGGCAATGTTTCCGCCGCGTCAATCGGTGCGATCCAGCGCGCCCTCCTCTCGCTCGAGTCCCAAGGTGGCGATAGGCTCTTTGGCGAACCGATGCTCAATATTCATGATCTTATTCAGAGTGTGGAGGGCAAAGGGGTCGTCAACCTCCTCGATGCCACCAAACTGATGAACACCCCGAAACTCTATGCCACCCTTTTACTCTGGATTCTCTCCGAATTATTCGAGACGCTCCCCGAAGCGGGTGACACCAAAACGCCAAAACTTCTTTTCTTTTTTGATGAAGCCCACTTGCTCTTTAATGACGCTCCGGAAATTCTCGTCGAAAAAATCGAACAGGTGGTCCGACTGATCCGCTCCAAAGGGGTGGGGATCTACTTTATTACCCAGCATCCGAACGATATCCCCGAAAAAGTTGCGGCACAGCTCGGTAACCGCGTTGCCCACGCGCTTCGAGCCTTTACCCCAAAAGATCAGCAGGCCGTACGTGCTGCAGCTGAGACGATGCGGGATAATGAAGGATTGGATGAGAAAACGGCATTGATGGAGCTGGGAGTCGGCGAAGCACTTATTTCCTTTTTGGATGAAAAAGGGATACCCTCTGTTACCCAGCGCGCCCTTATCGTACCGCCTCAATCGCATATCGGGCCGATCCCTGCCGAACTGCGCCGCGATCTCATCCGTACGTCGATCATCTCTAATACCTACGATCAAAATATCGACAGCCTCTCGGCATATGAACTTCTCACGCGCAGACTCAACGAACAAGCGGCACAAAAAGGGGAGGAAGAGGCGTTAAAAAGAGAAGAAAAAGAGGAAAGAAACCGTAGTCGCGGAAGAGAGAGTACTGCCGAATCACTTGCCAAATCAGCGGCCCGTGCTATCGGTTCGCAACTGGGTCGAGCCATCATCCGGGGAATTTTAGGAAGTATCTTTAAAAAGTAAAGGGACTCATCTCCCTATATTTCATAATAATGAGGTTGGTATGCCCGATCGAGCTCGGAGAGTTTCATCCCAAAAAGAGCACGCATTTTTTCTTCAATGTCCCCCCAGAAATACTCTAAAATCAGACTTGACCCTGTATTGCCTTCAATTTTGTAAAACGGCCCTTCCAGAGCCTCGATAATCTCTATCACTTCGATTTCGTGAGGCTGTCGTGAGAGTTTATACCCGCCCGAAGCACCGCGGATACTGCTCACGAGATTATTGCGGCGCAAAATCGAAAGGAGCTGTTCGAGATAACCGTGTGAAATCTGTGTCATAGCCGAAATTTCGCGCACCTGCATCGCTCGGGAATAGGGAGCATGGGAGAGGACATGCATGGCGGCAAGTCCATAGATCGCTTTCGAAGAGAGGGCCGCCATTACACATCCTTCTTCGGATAGATTTTTTTTGCCAGATAGTAAATTTTACACGCGATGCAGTAATTAAAAAGGAGATCAGGTGCGGCGCACAAGAGATAAACCGCCGCGGTAACAGTGACCGCTACAGGTAAACCGAACCAAGAAAAAACTCCGATGGCGGTTATGAATCCGACACCGAACAGCGCAGCCAGCCGTTTGGCTCCGGCATCTTCCATTTTGCTGGGAAGCGAAAATTTTTCTTGAATCATCAAGGAAAGATTTTCGATTGGGCTCAGTTTTTTATATCCGTACAATCGGAGGATAAAATCGACAATCAAAACCATTAAAATAGCTAAATATTGGGTCATTAAAAATGCGACAACCCCGGTCATTACAAATAAAGTATTAATTCTAATCACGGTCGCATCGACTTTACGAAAAAGTAAAGGGCATTGTTGAGCCATGGATATCTCCTATATTTTTGCGCATATTAATATAGATTTTTCTTATTGTCAACTATTCATACTGAATTACTAATATATAAAATTTTAGAAAGATATAATCTTCTTAAGATACACTTCCGCCTACCATTTCCAGAGGACTGAATTTATGAAAAAACTGCTATTCGTATTACTCGCATGTATGGCTTTGAATGCCGATGATGTATATGAGGGAGATCTCACCGCTGCAGAAGCCCATGAGATGCAAAAAAAGGGTGAAGCGATTATTGTCGATGTCCGTACAACGCTTGAATTTATTTATACCGGCCATGGTGAAGGATTTATCAACATTCCGGCGTATGAATGGACCTACATTCCCAAATCGGTCGAAGAACGGGTCAAAAGTTCCGAATTTGAACTCAAAACCGACAAGCCGAAAGGACATGTTGAAATCCAAAAACTCTACGATGCCAAAGAGGTATTTAACAAAAACTTCGTCACGGATGTGATGAAAGCGATGAAACTGCGCAATACCGATTCCGTTATCCTAGTATGCCGCAGCGGCCCTCGATCAAAAGCAGCGGCCAATCTTCTCGCCAAAGAGGGGATTAAAGCGTACAATCTCGATAATGGTTTTATGTTTGGATGGAAAGAGGCAAAAATGCCGTGGGACGGGTTTTAATTTCCGTCCCTTCCCCCTTTATTCCTCTTCCCCTATTCATCGTCTGAACGAATCTTTAAGGATACACTGTATACTATAAGGGTGAATGCTTTAAGGAACAGTGATGAATTTTCATGAAAAAATCATACCCGATGAACGGCTAATCGCCCTTTTGCTCCTCTCGATCTTTGCCCTTGGTCTACTGACCCTTTTCGTTCGGAGCGGCTATTTGTCCCATATCGATCAGCTCATCCTGAGCGGATTTCACAAAATTAAAACCCCGGCCCTCGACCATTTTTTTTCGATGGTCACATGGCTTGGCTCTTTGTGGATTTTATTGCCGCTGTATCTCATTCTCGTGTTATCGCTGTCGCACCGCTTCGACTCTTTTGAGCGGATTATGGGAATCGGTTTTTTCGGTGCCGTCATCACGACCTACGCCATCAAATTTATGATGGAACGCAAACGTCCCCATTTTTTTTCTACGATTAACGAACTCCCCCTTGACCCCGCTTTTCCGAGTGCCCACACAACGCAGATCGTTGCCTTTACCCTTCTTTTATGGCTTATCCTCTACAGCGGCCCTTCATTGCTTAATATCATTTTGACACTCACACTGAGTCTCATAGCGGCCTCGGTGATCCTCTCTCGGATGTACTTGCAGGTCCATTACCCGACGGATGTCGCTGCAGGGGTTCTTATAGCCTTGATATGGTCATCTATTGCCGTGTTATCGGTCAGTTGGGGAGGCAGCAGATGAAGAATAAATTTCTGGGGACGGGGGAACGGGGCTACCACCCCCTGAAAAAATTCAAAATCATCCTCTCGGGACTCCGATTTGCCTTCATATACGATTTCAGCGTATTGTATAAATTCGTTATATCGGTTGCCGTGCTGATACCGGTGCTGATTTTTAACGACAAGGTCAATGCATCGTTGATTATCCTTGCCACCGGCGTTATGCTGGCTGCGGAGGTGTTCAATACAGCTATCGAAGCGATGTGCGATTACATGGAAACCCGCTACAACGAAAAGATTCTCATCATTAAAGACATTGCCGCCGCTGCCGCAGGGATCAGCATATTCGCATGGCTGGCGGTTCTAGCGTTCGAAATCATCGAACTCCTCCCGTCGCTCTTAAAATACATCCCGTGAAAAAGAAAATCCGATCAACGCCTTGGTCGTACTGCGATCGTAATCAATCAGACTCTCTCCGTATCCGGAAAAAACTTTGACATACCAAAACGTATTCTCAGAGTTTAAAAACGGATAGGACCAGTGAAAATCGATTGCTCCTCTCGCTTTTCCCCCCGCACCGAAGTTGTAGCGAAACAACGAACCGATCTCATGTTCTCCGTACAAATAGGTTAATTTGACATCCCCGTAACCGAGATAATTTTCGATATCAGGGTTATCATCGCCCTCTACGTCGGGTTCATATTCACCGGTTGCTGGATTGGGTTCCCCCTCAAAATAGCCGTCGTATTTTTTTCTTTCAGCCATTTTGTGCCATACCCGTGTTGTGAGAAAGAGATTCTCCCACTGCCATATTCCGCTGAGATAGATGCGGTTCCACGAACGCGAACGATATCCGTCCTGTCCGTTTGATTCATGCATGATCCCTAGTTTTGCCAGTTTTAAGCCGTATTCCTGTCGAATTGACTCTGACAAAGGGATGCCAATAAACATTTCGGGCAGATAATTTGTCTCCCGAAACGGATTCGAAGCGCTGTAACACTGCCACCACACTTTTTGAGTATAGGCAAAATTCAGATACTCATTCCAACCAAAAAGGTTGTAGATCAGCATTTTGGTCAGACTGATCTGAAATTCCGCCTCGATATTTTTGTCATAATATTCGGAAGGATAGTAATTCGGATGGAGGGTCGATGATAAGCGGGGATATTTATGTGTCGAATACCCAAAAGGCGAAATGTAGTTGGTCTCATACGGACGGAGACCGAAAAAGCCGCCATAACGGGAGACCTCGACTAATTTATAGGTTTCCGGGGTATCCGTATCGATCGTACGCAAGATAGTGGCAGCACCTTCTCTATTGGTTTCCGGGTTCATCTGATCATTGAGATTCTCAAAAAAAGATTTTTTTTCTTTTTTCGCTTCACTCTCCATCGCGAGCGTATAGCTGTAATCCGAGGCCGCCTGCTGAAACCAAAACGCCGCTTTTTTATAATCTGTCCTAACACCCAACCCATTCTGATACATATGGGCCAATCGGTAGATGGAAGGCTTTAACCCTTTGATCGCTTCCTCTTCAAGCAGTGGGAGTGCTTTGGCGTACTCTTGGTTATTAAAATATACTTCGCTGCTGTGATCCCCCTCTGACGTCCCTTGTGCGGCAATGGCAAGAACCGAACAAGAGACAAAAAGCATCAAGGCAATAAACGTTTTAGTAGGCAGATATCCGCCATCTCTGACACACCGGTATTCATCGTTCATGCACACTCCTTATTTTCGGATAATGTCGCTCTCTTTTACCCACAGTTCATCTTCACGCGGCAGCCCTAAACTTCTCACGACAGCCCTTTCTTGGTTAGTTTGACCCCCATCTCAAGATGGTGGGTATAAGGAAACTGGTCAAACGCGGCCATCGCCTCAATCGTATGGGTTTTTGAGAGGATCTCCAAATCGCGCAGCAAAGTTTCCGGATTGCACGAGATGTACAGAAGATGGTCGAAACGTGCGGCAAACGCACACGGCTCTTCTCCCAAGCCTGCTCGCGGAGGGTCGACGAAGAGCGTTTTCAGGTGATAATCGGCCACTTTCAGCCCTTCCAAGCGACGAAATTCACGTACCCCATCGAGTGCCTGGGTAAACTCTTCGGCACTCAGGCGGACAAATTCGATATTCTCGACACCGTTAAGGGCCATATTTTGCTTCGCGGCGTGGATGGATGCTTTGGAAATTTCGGTAGCGAGTACCCGCTCAAATTTCGTCGCAAACGGAATGGTAAAATTCCCGGCACCGCAATAGAGTTCAAGGAGATCGCCCCCCAGTCCATCGAGCTGAGAGAGCGACCACTCGATCATCTGTTCATTCACTCTCGGGTTGGGCTGGGTGAAACTGTTTTCGATATGGATATAACGGTAAATGCGCCCACCGATGTGAAGTTTCTCGGTCACATAGTCTTGCGAAAGGATCAGTTTTTGCTTCCGGCTTCGGCCGATGATGTAGATTCCAAGCCGTTTTTCCAGTTCGAGCGCTGTCGTTTTCCACTCCTCATCCAATGGGCGATGGTACAGCATACTTACCGCAATTTCCCCCTCTCCGGAGGTTAAAAAATCGACACCGAACAGCTTATGCCCCATCCCGAGATCACCGATTTCAATCAGCAGTTTTTCCATAACCGCCGCAATAAAAGGGGAGACAATTCCGCACCGGGTGATTTTAAGAGGACCCTGCCGATCCACTCGGCTCATTGCGTACGACATTCCGCCATCATCATGATAAATTTTAAATTCGGCGCGGGAACGGTATTGCTGCGTCGGGGAAGGACAAATCGTAATATCCCCTGCATACAGAGGCTCAAACATTGTTTTGACAGCTGAAAGTTTGTGGTTTAACTGCCCCTCATACCCCTCTTCATAATCACGGCAGCTGCCGCAAATTCCAAAATATTCACACTGCATAATCAATCCTATTTAACGCTGGCGATCAGATTGCCGATCAGCAGATTCCATCCATCGACCATGACGAAGACCAGTATCTTAAACGGCATCGAAATCATGACGGGAGGGAGCATCATCATCCCCATCGACATCAGAATCGAAGCGACAACCATATCGATGACCAAAAACGGCAAGAAGAGCAAGAACCCGATCTCAAACGCTGTTTTCAGTTCGCTGATAACAAATGCAGGGATCACAATCGTCAAAGGTACCTCTTTAATCGATTGAGGGTTTTCCATGTGGCGAATACGCAAAAAGAGGGCCAAATCTTTCTCGCGGGTGTTGCGAACCATAAAATTTTTAAACGGTTCGGTCGTTTTCTCGAAGGCTTCGTCGTAACTGATTTTCTCTTCGCTGTAAGGTTTGATCCCCTCATCGTACGCTTTCGTTGCGACCGGTTCCATGACAAATACGGTCAAAATAAGGGCAAGCATCACCAGCAGCTGCGTCGGAGGAACCTGCTGGGTCCCCAGCGCCTGACGCAGAAATCCAAAGACGATGACGAAACGGGTAAACGTCGTCATCACCAGAACCAGACTCGGAGCCAAGAAAAGAACCGTCAGTACCAATAAAACATTTAAGGAGCTGACCACTTCCGCCGGAGATTCGGGAGCGGTAAGATTGAAATTCATCGCAGGAACCTGCGGATCGGCACCCAAAAGTACCAGAGGGATCATAAAGAGTAAAAAGGCTAAACGACCCAAACCGGACTCCGTACATAAAAATTTATAGATTTAAAGAGGCGATAATACCACAACCTAAGGGTGTATCTTGATTAAATTCTGATAAAATTGCAAGAAATAATCTCAGGAGCCTTCATGTTCAACTCTCTCTCTATCGTCATTTTAGCCGCCGGAAAAGGGTCTCGCATGAAATCGCCCACAGCGAAAGTCCTCCATGAAATCTGCGGCCGTGAGATGCTCTATTACAGCATTAAAGCCGCATTAGAGATTACCGATGATGTCATCGTGGTCGTCGCCCATCAAAAAGAAGCCGTCATAGCAGCGATGGAAAAACATTTCGACAACCTCACCTTCATCACCCAGGATGCCGAAAACTTCCCCGGCACAGGGGGTGCTATGATGGGGATTACGCCGAAATACGACGACGTGCTGGTACTCAACGGGGATATGCCGCTGATACAACGCTCTTCCATCGAAAAATTCCTCGCCAACCCTGCCGATATCGTTATGTCGGTCATTCCTCTCGATAACCCGAGCGGATACGGCCGTGTCGTCATCGAAAATGAACGGGTAGAGCGGATTGTCGAAGAAAAAGACGCTTCGGAAGCCGAAAAAGAGATCAACACCGTCAATGCGGGGGTCTATGCGTTCAAACACCATGTGCTGCAGACCTATATCCCCCGCCTTTCCAATGCCAATGCCCAGGGGGAATATTACCTGACCGATGTGATCGAAATGGCCCATAAAGACGGATTGGAAATCTCCCCTCTTTTTGTGGAAGAGGTCGAGTTTAAAGGGGTAAACTCCAAAAATGATCTTGCCAATGCCGAGATGATCATGATGGATCGCCTCCGAAAAACGTGGATGGATGCGGGGGTCATTATGCAGCTTCCCGAAACCGTCTATCTCGAAGAGGGGGTCAGATTCGAGGGAGAGTGTATCGTTGAAAACGGGGCCCGCCTCTGCGGGAATAGCCTCATCGTCAATTCCCACATCAAAGCCCACAGCGTCATCGAAGACTCTATTGTCAAAAACTCCGATGTCGGTCCCTTAGCCCATCTGCGTCCTTTGAGTGTTTTGGAAGATACCCACATCGGGAACTTCGTCGAGGTAAAAAAATCGACCCTCACGGGGGTAAAGGCGGGGCATCTAAGCTATCTCGGGGATGCCGTGATCGATGAGGGGAGCAATATCGGGGCGGGTACGATCACCTGCAACTACGACGGGGTGAAAAAATACCAGACGATCATCGGCAAAAACGTCTTTGTCGGAAGCGATACGCAGCTAGTCGCCCCTGTCGAAATTTCCGACAACGTCATGATCGCCGCAGGAACGACGGTCACGTCCGGCAAATACGAGAGCGACATCCTCATCCTCAGCCGTACCCCGGTCAAAAAAATCTCCGGCTTTTTCACCAAATTTTTCGGAAAAGGGAAATAATGCATATCCCCTCCAACCTCCTCTCCGGCAAAAAGATCCTCCTTGGGGTGAGCGGATCGATTGCCGCGTACAAATCGCTTGAACTTCTTCGCCTCTACATCAAAGCGGGAGCCGAAGTGCGTGTCGTGATGACCCCTTCCGCCAAAAAGTTTATCCAGCCGCTGAGTTTTGAAACCCTCAGCCGAAACCGTGTCCTCGATGACACCAATGAATCGTGGGCCGATGATTTCAACCACATCAAAATAGCCCAGTGGGCCGATTTACTCGTCATCGCCCCCGTCACCGCCAATACCATCGCCAAGCTTGCCAACGGGATTGCCGACACGATCCTCACCCAATGCGCCCTCGCCACTCCGGGAATCAAACTCATCGCCCCTTCGGCGAATACTGCTATGATCCAAAATCCGATGATTCAGGCATCGATGAAGATGCTGGCCATTGCCAACTACGAAATCATCACTACCCAAACCAAAGAACTGGCATGCCAAGTCGTAGGGGACGGCGCCATGGCGGAGCCGCTCGATATCTTTTTTGAAACGGCAAAAGTATTGCTTAAAGACGATTTTTGGGAAAATCGACGTGTGGTCATTACCGGTGGAGGGACACGAGAAAAGATAGATGAAGTACGTTATATCTCTAACTTTTCTTCAGGAAAAATGGCGAAAGCTATCGCCCTTTCTCTTTATCTCAAAGGGGCAGATGTATGCTACATCACCACTAAAGGTAACGAGGGCCTTCCTAAAAGTATCTATACGATAGACGTAGACGATGCAAAAGAGATGTTAGAGTATACTCAAGATGCACTCCGCATTGCCAAAAAGGGAAAATTGAGTAAACCTTCACTCACTACATCTGATGCAATTAAACTCATCCAAAAACGCCCTTTTTTGTTTATGGTTGGAGCCGTGGCGGATTTTACCCCTAAATTTCCGCAGCAAGGCAAGCTCAAAAAATCGATGTTAGGAGAAAATTGGCAGATCGAACTCACACAAACATCGGATATTTTAAGTACCCTCACCAAAGATAGAGAGGGGGTTACCACTATCGCTTTTAAAGCGGAAATGGATAACAAAGAGGGACTTAACAACGCGAGAGAGCTTTTGACGAAAAAAGAGGTCGATGCGGTTTGTTACAATCTTCTCGAAGATGCCAAAAGTTTTGGCGGAGAAGAAAATAGTATTACCTTTATTACCAAAGAAGATCAAATAGATTTAGGTCGCCATAGTAAATTTGACCTTGCAGAAAAAATAGTACATTACGCTAAAGCGTGCGCATTATGAGTAACCGCCCAAGCCATATCGCGATTATCATGGACGGGAACGGCCGATGGGCGGAGTCCCAAGGGAAAAGCCGTACCAACGGACATGAACGGGGTGCCGAAACCGTCCGTACCATGACCACTTTTTGCTCGGATCATCCCGAAATCGATCGTCTGAGCCTTTATGCGTTCAGCACCGAAAACTGGAAACGCCCCAAACTTGAAGTCGAATTTTTGATGAAACTGTTGGAACGGTATCTCAAAAACGAACTCCCGACCTATCTGGACGGAAATATCCGTTTTGAACCGATCGGTGATCTCACCCACTTTTCGAAATCGCTCCGCAAGGTTATCGACACTGTTCAAAACGAAACGGCAAACTGCAACGGCTTGGTTCAGAGTTTAGCGCTCAATTACGGGGGGCGTGACGAGATTGTCCGTGCGGCAAACGCGCTTCGGGAGAGCGGCCCCCTATCGGTAGAATCACTGGGAAATGCCCTCGATTGTCCCTACGATATTGATCTGCTGATCCGCACCGGAGGGGATCATCGCCTCTCCAATTTTCTTCTGTGGCAAGCATCGTATGCGGAGCTTTTTTTTACCGATACCCTCTGGCCTGAATTCAGCGTCAACGAACTTGAGTCGATTATCAAAAAATTTAAAACGGTCGAAAGACGCTTCGGAGGATTAAACTGATGGAACTGCTGTTTGTTTTTATTTTAGGAGCGGCAATCGGTTCCTTTTTAAACGTCGTGATCCTCCGTACACCGCGTGATGAAAGTGTCTCTTTCCCAGCTTCCCACTGCATGAGCTGCAACACCCCTTTACGGATCTGGCACAATATCCCGATCTTTTCATGGCTCTTTTTACGGGGAAAATGTGCTTTTTGCGGCGAAAAAATCTCCATGCAATATCCTCTTGTTGAAGTGCTCAGCGGCCTTATCTTCCTCTTTAGCGCAATGAAAATGGGGATCAACTTCCCATCGTTCACCCTCGCTTTAACCTTCGATGTGCTTCTAGCCCTCTCCGTCATCGATTTTCGCTACAAAATGGTTCCCGACAGCCTTAATCTTTTTGCGTTGACAACGGCGATGATCAGCGCCTCTTCATTCGGAGAGTTTGGGTACAACGTCACCAACGCGCTCCTCTTTGCCGGAGGGTTTACACTCTTGCGTTTTTATCTCTCCTACGCCATCAAAAAAGAGGCGATGGGGGAAGCCGATATCATGATCGCCGCGACGATGGGGGCGCTGCTGGGAGTGAAACTGGGATTGGTAGCGATTTTTGCCGGTGCGGCATTGGCCCTTCCGGCATTGCTCCTCACCCAAGGGGAGAGTGAAGAGTCTAAACAGCTCCCTTTTATCCCGTTTTTAGCGATGGGATGCTGGATCGTCTGGATGTTTGATACCTATGTAACGGCTTATTTGGCGGGGCTGTATGGATAAATTACACAGCTACATCTTATCCAACCTGTCGATTATCTTTTTCTCGATTTTTCTCCCTATTTTTGCGATCGCTTCGGTCATTTTCATGATCAAACTCGCAACCTATACGGCGGTCATTCAACTCACCATTGCGGAGATGGGAAAACTCTACCTTTTCGTATTGCCGGAGCTCTTGTTTTACACCCTTCCGATCGCTTTTTTGGTCGGCGGAGCGCTCACCCTCTATCGCCTCTCCAACGATAACGAAATGGTGGTCATTTTCTCCCTCGGGATTTCTCCTTCGTTTATCGCTCGGGTTTTGGCAAAGCCCGCTCTGATCCTCTCCGTCCTCCTTTTCGTTGATTTTGTGGTGGTTACCCCCTATATCAAAATCATTTCCAGCAACTTTTTAGAGGAAAAAAGGGCCGAAGCGAAGTTCAACCTGACCGCTTCGGAATTCGGCCATAATTTCGGGGATTGGATGCTCTTTATCAACAAAAGCGACTCAGACGCACGTGCCTTCGGGGATGTCGTCCTTTTTAACAAAGAGATGAAAAACGAAATCCTCATCACCGCCAAAAAAGCGGAACTCATCAACGAGAACGGGGTATTGCAACTCCGGTTGGATAACGGCGAAAGCTACAGTTACGATGACAACCTCCTTAAAACCGTCCTCTTTAAAACCGCTTACATCAACGATATGCTCAACAGCGAAACAACGCTCTACCGCGATACCCTCGATTATTGGACCAATGATGAACTGCGGGAGAGGAAAGATCAGCGTCTGACGACGAACACCTTGCTCAGCCTTTTTCCCATCCTTTCGATCTTTTTGATTGTCGCTCTGGGAGTCGTCCACGCCCGTCACCAAAAACGGTGGATTTATCTGTGGCTGTTTCTCTCCATCGTCGGATTTTATTCGGCCGCGATCATCCTCCAGCAATCGATCGGCTTTCATACGATCTGGGTGGTCGCGCTTGCCTGGGTTTTCATCACCTACGGATTCTATAAACGCCTCGTAGGAAGCCGCTTTTGAACCGTGCGAAGATTACGATGAGCTACAACGGCTCAGCGTTTATGGGTTCCCAGCAGCAGCCCACCACCCATGAGACTGTCATCGGAACCCTCATCATCGCCCTCAAACGGCTCAAAATCAACTCCGCCCCCAAAGGGTCAGGCCGTACCGACCGCGGCGTCCACGCCACCCATCAGGTGATGCATATCGACCTCCCCCATTTTTGGACCGACCTGCAGCGCCTCAAAGAGATGCTCAACCTCCAACTCCCGAACTCTTTGCGGATATTGCGTATCGAGTTTGTCGATCACGATTTCCATGCCCGCTACAGTGCCAAACGCCGCGTCTACCGCTACGTCATCAAAGAGGGGACGACCAATCCGTTCGAAGACAACTTCATCACCTTTGTCCCCACCCTCAACCGCGAAGCGATTGCCGATGCCATTCCCTGTTTCGTCGGAACCCATAATTTCGAGTTTTTCAAAAAAAGCGGCAACGATATGGACCATTTCATACGGATCATCTACCGTGCCTACGCCTACAGCCACAAAGGGTACTTTATCCTCGTTTTCGAGGGGAACGGATTTTTACGCTCCCAAATCCGCCTGATGGTCGGTTTTTTGCTCCGTATCTCTGCGGGGAAAGCGACGAAAGAGCAGTTGATCGAGCAGCTGAGCTGTATCAAACGCCACTCTACCGATATCGCACCCCATAACGGTCTCTATCTAACTCATATCAAATATTAGTACATACTTTTCTGTTTAGTCAGAAAAGTATCAAAAGATCATACCGTGATCCAAGAACGCTCATTCCTCTCGGCACTACTGCCAACGGAGCGGCTCTAGGTAATGGATCACGGGAATTTGTTTAACTATTTTCGCATACGCGAAAATTATACAAATAAAATATTTTGCCCTCACACCACACCAAGAGCAAGGTCGCGTGCCGTAGGGCACAAGCGTACCGCCAGCGTCCTGGTGTGAGGGCGCTTTTCTTTTCGTTCTTTTCTTTTCTAAAAAGAAAAGGACATAGAAAGTATCAAAGAAACAAGTAAGTTTAGTCATTGACACTAAACTTACTTGATACTTCTTGCATTATTAAAACTATTTCGTTACAATCACAGCTCAAAAATTTAACCTAAAAGGATAGCTTCATGGCAAAACATCAGTTCCAGACTGAAGTCTCACAAATCTTACATCTCATGATCCACTCTTTGTACTCCAACAAAGAGATTTTCGTCCGCGAGTTGGTTTCCAACAGCTCCGACGCCCTTGATAAACTTAACATGCTCGTCCTCACCGACGAAGCCTACAAAGGGGTCAACTTCGCCCCTCGTATCGATATCGTCATCGACAAAGAGGGCAAAACCCTCAGTATCTCTGACACGGGTATCGGGATGAACGAAGCCGATTTGGTCGAAAACCTCGGAACCATCGCGAAATCGGGAACCAAAGCGTTCTTGGAAAAACTCTCAGGCGATCAGAAAAAAGATTCCAAACTCATCGGTCAGTTCGGAGTCGGTTTCTACGCATCGTTCATGGTAGCCGACAAAGTCGAAGTGATCAGCCGCAAAGCGGGTGAAGAGCAAGCGTACAAATGGAGTTCAATGGCGGGATCAGAATACGATCTTGAGCCAGCGGAACGCGATAGCCACGGTACAACCATCATTATGCACCTAAAAGACGATGAGAGCGAGTTTTTAGAAGCTCACCGCATCGACACCATCGTCAAAAAATACTCCAACCACATCCCCTTCCCGATCTACATGGACAAAGAGGAGTGGGTAGCCCCAGCCGAGGGTGAGGAAAAAGGGCATAACGAGATCGTCAACAAACAGATCAACAAAGCCAACGCATTGTGGACGATCAGTAAATCAGAGATCAGTGATGAAGAGTACAAAGATTTCTACTCCAGCATCGCCCACGACTCGAGTGAGCCTCTCGCATGGATGCACAACAAAGCCGAGGGTGCGCTCGAGTACACTACCCTCTTCTACGTTCCTTCCAAAGCGCCGATGGATCTCTATCGCGTCGATTACCAAAGCGGTATCAAACTCTACATCAACCGTGTCTTCATCACCGACGATGAAAAAGAGCTTATGCCGACCTACCTCCGTTTCTTGCGCGGGGTGATCGACTCTGCCGACCTTCCATTGAACGTCAGCCGTGAAATCCTCCAAAGCAACCGCGTTATGGCGAAGATCAAAAACGCATCGGTTAAAAAAGTGTTGGGTGAATTGGCGAAAATCGCCGAGAACGACACAGAAAAATACGACGCGTTCTACAAAGAGTTCGGAAACGTCCTCAAAGAGGGACTTTACAGCGACATGGGCAACCGTGAGCGCATCCTAGAGCTTCTCAAACTCAACACCCTCAACAGTGCCGAGCCGGTCATGTTCAGCAAATTCGTCGAGAGTGTAGACGCCGAGAAAAAAGAGATCTATTACATCTCTGCGAAAATGTCTCTTCAAATGCTCAAAAACTCTCCTGCGCTAGAGCGTTTCAAAGCCAAAGGGATCGATGTCCTCGTCCTCAACGAAGAGATCGACACGATCGTATTCCCGATGGTAACCGAGTACAACGACTATAAATTCGTCAACGTCACCGACGCGAAACTCGAAGAGTCCGAAGAGGAGAAAAAAGAGCACGAAGAGAAAGCTAAAGGGCTAGAATCTTTCGTAGGTCAGCTCCAAAATGCTTTGGGTGAGAACGTATCGAAAGTTGAAACGACGTTTGATCTCACCGAGTCAGCCGTATGTCTAAAAGTCGACAAAGAAGACCAAGGGTACATGATGGCGCAGATGATGAAGCAATTCGGGCAAATGGGCGGGGATTTCCCGGCTCCGAAACCGATCCTCCAAATCAACCCGAACCATGAGTTGATCAAAAAACTCAGTGACTCAGCAGATATGAACCTCATCGACGATGCGGCGCATGTGTTGCTTGATCAGGCGAAACTGTATGAGGGTGAAACGTTGGCGGATACCGCAGGGTTTATCGCACGTTTGAATCGTATTATGGCGAAAGCGCTCTAAGTCATTCCGTACTTGATACGGAATCTAGCTCTGTCATTCCCGCGAAAGCGGGAATCCATCTTTTTGTATTTCTACTTCTTAACATAAATATTACAATTTCAATAAACGTCAGCTAAAATACACACCTAATAATTTTAAATGTTAAAAGAGAAAAAATTCATGGCAAATAATTGGAATATTCCTGCTTGGCTAGAACAAGAAGTCAGGGGAAGAGATAAAAAATGCGTTTACTGTGGTATTGAGTTTACACCTGCAAAAGTTTCAAAAAAAACTGCTGCAAGCTGGGAACATATTATCAACGATGCTAAAATAATTACACGGGAAAATATTGCTCTTTGTTGCTGTGGATGTAATGCGAGCAAAGGACAAAAACAACTTTCGTTCTGGCTTCAATCCAAATATTGTCAAGAAAAAAACATCAACCCAAATACCGTTGCGCCGATCATCATACAAGCTATCAAAAGCGGCTTATAAGAAATAGGAGTCAGGTGATAATTATCACCTAAAGTATTCAAACTTTCTCTCTACTTTTCTGTTTAGCCGAAAAGTAGCAAAAGAGCATACCGCGATCCAAGAACGCTCGTTCCTCTCGGCACTACTGCCTTCGGAACGGCTCTAGGTGTTGGATCACGGGGATTGTCTATTTATTTTCGCATTCTACGAAAATCATTCCATCAAATAATCTTTTGCCTTGCGACACCACACAGAGCAAGGTCGTTCCGCCATAGGGCGAAACGTACCGCCAGCGATTTGTCGCAAGGCGATTTTCTTTTCACAGAAACATTTTGCTTTGCAAAAGCGCTACGCTTGTTTTGGTACTTTTCTTATGAAAAAGAAAAGGACATCATTATTAATTATAAAGCCTCAATGTCTCCCCGACATTCACCCGCCCTGCTCTTTGTTCCATACTGATACTCTCACGCCACGGCATCGGACTCACTTCGGGAGACATAAGCCCTTTGCTCTTATGGACGCGGATAACATACTCGCCGCTTTGGACAAAATGGTCGTTGAATTCAGCGATATAGGGCATATCCCACACGATGCACCCCTCGCTAGGACACACATCGGCACATTTCGGTACGGCGGAGTCCACACACTCGATACATTTTTCGGGCTTGACATAGGTGTATTCCCCGCCGCTCAGCGGGGATTCATCGGCGCTGACGATAGCTGTCGCCGGGCACTCATCGATACAGGCGTCACAATTGATGCATAAATCCGTAATCAACACAGCCATAAATCACCTCTCCTATTTTGAGTTATAGTTGTCTTATACTATGCATAGTATGTTCTTATCTATATCAAAATTCCCGATCTAAAAAATCCGAATCGTTCAACACGTGCGCATTTGCGCTGTTCGGCATAGAGTGTTTCGGTACGGTTCCGAATCCTTCCAGCTTTCCGCAGTTAGGGCATTTCCCCCCGTCAAGTTCGGCTATCATCTCCACATCGATCACAAAATCACACGCTTGGCAAAAAAAATCCATCATAAACTCCTATACGGTTTTCTAACGTATACAATGCATTCCCTATTCTTATGGACTACATAAACGTAACGTTCTGTGCCTTTATCCTCTTCAAATCTTCTTCATCCAGCCCGTCGATGGCGTGGACGAAACAGCACGGTTTCTCTTTGATCTGTTTGTGAATCTCCCAAAACAACTCTCTATTCTCTACGACATAGACATTTTCAGCATACAGCGCTTTGAGAGGCAGACCGATACATCCGTGGGCAAGGGTGATCGTCAGCAGCTCCATCATCTCGTTGTTGATGGTGATCCCTCCGTTGCCTTTGAGTAAAATAATTTTTGGAGGAGCGCTTTTCTCTGCCATAATTTCCCTTTTACCCATATATATTCATTTAGTGTTCCAGCGATAGCACATCTTTTGCATTACACTCATAACCTTTTACCTGCCACGGGAGAGCACATGCACGAGATCGAAGATGTGGAATGGATTATCTGGAACAGCGCGATAGGGATTCGCGATTTTGTCACCATCGGATATATTAATGATGAGGAGAATGTCGCATGGCTCGAATCCCCCTATCAGATGGTGGGCCCTTTTTCGATCAAAGAACTGCTGGCTCAGGGTCAGATCAGCTTTGCCGAGTGTGTCGTCATGTCCAAACAAAAATGGCAGGAGGAACGCGAATCCCTCCTCACCATCTCGATGATGAGACGCCGTAAAGCCCAACAGGAATTTTTCGAAGAGCTCGAAAAACAAAACAAACGCAGGCAACATAACCATACTTATGAGCTAGAAGCGTATCGAACTGTGCTGGGTCTCCCCATAAGCGGTACACTGGAGATCACCCAGATTAAATCTGCCTACCGCAAAGCCGCCAAAAAAGCGCATCCCGACGCAGGAGGAACGCAAGAGATGTTTCTGCGGGTCAAAGAGGCTCATGATACTCTGCTGGAGTGGATCGAATCATAAAGTCATCTGTATCAAACTCTCTGCCCACATACTCAAATGATCTTTGGACAATGCACTGCTAAAACGGTTCATCTCTCTGCCGTTTTTAAAAGCAATAATCGTCGGAAGAGCATTCACTCCGTATTGACGTGCGATATCGGGATAATCCAAGGTGTTTATTTTAATAAAACGGACTTCGAGACCAAATGAAGATGCTGCATTTTCATAATCGGGAGCCATCTTCATGCACGGTGCACAATCAGGAGAATAAAAATCGACGAGAACGGGAATCTCATTTTCAGTAATATGTGCTGTGAATCCATCAAAATCGCACTCTATAGGGGTAGTGTCTGATAAAGATTTCTGACAGGTGTCGCACAAGACATCCACTTTTGTCACTTCGTTTTTAATACTGTTCACGCTATGGCAGTGCGGACAAACAATATGAAGAGCTTCCATATATATTCCTAATAATGATGATGTTCAACAAACTGCATAAATCATGCACAATATATGTTTCATTAGAATACTTTATGTATATTGCCCTAAAGAGTCACTCATTGGAGGAATTTTTTGGATCAATGTTTAGTACACATCTGCGAGAGATTTGAAAGATTAACCGATTTTCTCAGAGACAAATCGCCGGAAGAAGTGGAGATCGTTAGCAATCTTTTTTTGGATTTTATAGATTGTTTCTCCTCGTTGCGCTCAGAAAAGCTGGAGTATCCAAAAGAGTTTCAAAAAGATGTGAAATACTTTTCGCAAGATGAACCGATCATGAAAAAACAATTTGAAGACATAGAATTCCGCTATTTGATGCTAAGTGATTTTTACGATTTTTGTAAATTGACAAAAAGATATATTAAGTAATAGGGATCAGGTATTCAATCTTAACTTTTCGACTCCCCTTCCCGCACCCCACCTTTCAAAAACCAATAATTTACCCTACTTTTCTGTTTAGCCGAAAAGTAGCAAAACAAGCATAGCGCTCCCGAAGGGATGTTTCTCTGAAAAGAGCATACCGCGATCCAAGAACGCTCGTTCCTCTCGGCACTGCTGCCTTCGGAACGGCTCTTGGTATTGGATCACGGGAATTTTATAAAAACAATAATGCCATCACACCACACCAAGAGCAAGGCCGCGTGCCGCAGGGTGAAACATACCGCCAGCGATTTGTCGCAAGGCGATTTTCTTTTAGTACTTTTCTTATGAAAAAGAAAAGTATGATTAGACTTGCTAAAGAGATAACACCATAAACGCTATAATCTCCGTACAACATCAACCAAATACATATAGGTCCAGTATGAACAGTGATTATGATCAACGCGTATTAATCGATACCAATGCACTCTCCTGGGAACTTACGGAACAAACAGGAGTTTTCAAAAAACTCCTCTCTTCCCGCGATGACACCGAAACTGCCCTCATCGAACTAAAAGAGAATGCGGTGTTAAACCCCTCCTCCAAAATCAATAGTGTTGAATTGCTGGTACTCGAGGGGAGCTATATCAACGCATTCGGCGAGTTTCCGCAAGGCACCTATCTGCGTTTGGGCGCCGAAGACGAAGCCTCGGTACGAACCGATCATGGGTGTATCGTCTTTCGTAAAATCAACTATTTTGACACTGATAGCTCAGTGATGATCCACACCCCGACAACCGCATGGCTGAGCGGACAGGGAAACCTGCAGGTACTTCCGCTGCACGATCAAACCGCACTCGTCAAATGGCCCGCAAACGAACGCTTCCTCCCTCACAAACATTGGGGAGGGGAAGAGATATTGGTTCTCAGTGGAGTGTTTATGGATGAGCACGGAAAATACCCTCAAGGTTGCTGGATCCGCAGTCCGCACCTAAGCCACCATTATCCGTATGTTGAAGAAGAGACAATTATTTTAGTCAAGACAGGTCATCTGTAAATCGCCTCAATAATGTATACTTACACCTAAAAATAGAAGTGAGTTATCATGCAGTATATTGTTCAGGTAGATTTTCCCTATACGGGACCGTTTGGTGACGAGATGGCGCAAGCATTCACGGATCTGGCACACGATATCGCAAATGAATCGGGCCTGATCTGGAAAATTTGGACTGAAAATGCTCAAAACAACACAGCGGGAGGGATTTACCTCTTCGACAACGAAGCAGACGCCCGCCGCTATATCCAAAAACATACCCAGCGGCTCGAATCGTTCGGCCTCACCAACATCCGTGCCGCCCTCTTCGAAGCCAACCAAAAGCTGAGCCACATTACAAAAGCACCTCTCTAACCTACAGGGAAACGCTCCTTTGTGCTCAAAAGAGCGGGAGTTAATTGTATGCATTCCCAAGAGAAAAAGGGATAAAACATGAGCATAATCAATAAACGGCTATTTGCCCGTATAGGGTTGTACTCCGTGGCAGGAATCATTGCATTCACACTCTATGCCAGAGCCAACGTTCCCCCTGAGACGGATGCAGAGTATTGCCAAAGAACGGGAATGGTCAAAATACATAACCGGTTTTATCAATACAATGTGTATCAGCATGATGAAATGAAGCCTTTTGCGGATATGCTGACAAAAGGGTGCGAGGGTGATGCGTATTGCGAGGTTGATCGAGCGTATCAGTATGTTCTTAAAATCCCCTACAAAGAGAGCTCCGCCAACCGCAATCCATCCGACGTGATCAATCAAAACGGCGGTGATTGCGATGAAAAATCATTTTTACTGGCAACTTTACTCTTGCAAAATCACTATGAATGCCTTTTGATAACCACCAAAAATCATGGATTTATCGGCGTTCATATAGCCAACGAAAAAGAGATCACCCGCCCCTCCTCCTATGTGACATTTGAGGGAAAAAAATACTATTTTGCCGAGATAACCGTTCCGGCGGGATACATCGGTCAGGATAACGGCGTAAAAGAGCAAGAGATCGAAGGGGTATTTGACATGGTGGCAAAAAAAGAGATCCCGATGCAACAGGTAGATTTTTTCTTCGCTCCACGCACCTGAGAGGAGAATATAAGGCTGCTTCTGTTCATTCCCAAGCGAGAGCTTGGGAATCGGTGGGATGATTATTTAGATGCAGCCGCATACGCTTTTTCAAACGCTGCGAGATGGTTCACTGAACCCAATCTGAGATTTTCGAATACATCCACGACATCCGCAGGCATTCCTGCTTCATAGTCGAGAATATCTTTAATATCTTTTTCTTCAATCGCAATCCCGACACCCAGTCCATCCAAGAGGGATTTTGATCCCACCGCTACCAAATCATCGTACAGCTTTTGGAGTTCCGGCAAGACGAATACCCCCACTTCCCCTTCATTGACTCCTGAAATATTGACGCCGTATTTAATACACAGCTTTTCTACCGCATCCATGTGTTTTTGCTCCGAGAGCTGAATATTGGCAAACGTACTCGCACTCGGATACAGATTCCCCAGGGTGTAATAGACATCGCGTGCCACTTTCTCTTCCTGATACATAAAGAGCAGAGCCGCTTTCTGAGTGTCGCTCAGCACTGCCGTCGTTGTAGGTGTTGACGAGATGCTCGTCTGGATTTGTGCGATTTGGGTTGAGACATCCGTTGTATTGATATCTGTTACAAAATCAGTTTCATTATTTTCAGCATGGGTTTTGATAGCCTCTGCTTGTTCCCGAACCTGTTTGGCAGCTAGAAGACGAATCAATCGAGGCTCTGCATCGGTAGAAGCACTCAGATTCTGCTCCGTCTCTGCCAGTGAATGGGCAACGATTTTGGCCGCATTGTGCGCTTGCAGATTCCCTTTCACAATATAGTCATCTGTCACGGAGACGGTCATCCCCAATTCGTACTGCAGTGCTTCCATCGCCAACTCCGGTGTAAGCGACGGGTTCATCTCCATTTCCTGTGCAATCAGTGTGGTAAGTGGAGAAATAAAGCTGTGCTGAGCATTGATCGCTTTGAAATGCCATGCCTTCCCGATCGTTTGGTTGGTATCCAAATCGATGGTATCTGCGCCAGCTTCAACGATCACCGGAAAATTTTGAGCATCTGTACTGCTTACATTGAATGTATAGAGCCCTTTTTCATTGGTAAGAGCAAACGGCTCATCTGCATCACATACATCATTTTTATTTTTATCCAGACATACCTTCGCACCTACCAAATACCCATCGGCGACCATCCCGATCAGGGGGGTCGTCGCAGTAGAGGCAGTAGAGTCATCTCCTCCTCCGCATCCGTTCAATAACAATGTAGCCAAGAGTACAAACGGTACTGCAATTTGTTTGTAAGAGAGTCTCATTATATTCTTCCTTTTTATGTTTCATATAAGTATATTGTAACAATGAAGTATTAAGAGAGTGTTAAATGTCTTAGTAGATGTCGATTTTAGAGAAGATCTGATACTGATTTCATGTAGGAAACATAGACTAAAAATTGATGATTCTGCTACAATTCACTCAAAAACTGGATCATTTTAATCTATGCACGTTATCCCGATCACCGAAACCAATATCAATATCTATCACACCCTTGCACAGTATTATGAGGCGGAATTTTCACCTCTGACAGGGAAAAAACCGGATGCTTCAGGTATATTCGAACTCGATACCCATCTGGGGGAAGAGATCATGGGTTTTTTACTCAAAGTTGATCATCTCCCTGCCGGAACCGCTGCTATCGCGTTTAAAGGTAATAAAAGCTATGAAGTATGCGAGTTTTACGTACTCCCGTATTTTCGGAAAAACGCTATCGGAATGCGGTTCGCACACAAAATCTGGGAACTGTACCCTGGAGATTGGGAGATTAAACAGCTCCAAGGTGCCGAATATGCCACAAAGTTTTGGCGAAAAACGATAGAGCGATTCAATCAGACAGCCTATCGTGAAGAGCAATATCAAGATCCCTATTGGGGAACGGTTACCCGACAACAATTTACGGTAAGCTAATCAAGCTGAGTCATAGAAAAGTACGCTCATCTTTCCAACCTTCTCTTTAGACTGAGAACCTTAAAAGGGAACAGGCTATTTTTTCCCCTCCCTCATCATCACAGCGCCCCCCAAATCAATACTCAACCTGCGCGGTTTGAGAATAAAACGGTAATAAAGCAGATATAAAAACAACCCAAAATAGGTTAAGGCTCCCACCGAGATAAAAAGCACCCCGATATTGAAATGTTTTTTCTCGACGACGAGACCTGTATGTGAGCGCTCGATGCGGGTGTAGCCGTTTTTATAAAACATCTCATCGATACGATCCATTTTTGAGGTGTCCGGCAAATCCGTATGACTCATCTGCGAAATATAGTCCCGAAAAACCGTAAGGCTCTGGGCGTAATTACGGCGATCCCAGAAATAAATCAGTATCCCCAGCGGCAATATGAACATCATGATAATCGTGCTCATCCCTTACTCCTTACATCGGTATCAAAGCATTATAACATCGAAACAAGAACAGAAAAAAAAGCATAGCTATACAATCATTTATGAATATTTCTTATGTAAAACGGTGTAGAATCAATGATATGCTTTAAAGGGGAACGGATGCGTATTTTACTCACAGGGGCAAACGGATATATCGGACGACGCCTGAAACATGCCCTCATCCAAAAAGGGGATGTTACCCTCCGGTTGATGGTACGCAATCCCGACAGCCTCTCCGCAGCGGCCAAAGAAGCGTGCGAGATTGTCAAAGCCGACGTCATGCACCCCGAAACGCTCGATGAAGCGCTGTGGGATGTGGACGTCGCCTATTATCTCATTCACGGCCTTACCCATTCCAACTTCCGTGATTTGGATCGTCAAAGCGCCCAAAATTTTCTCGATGCGTGCATTCGCCAAAAGGTGAAAAAAATCATTTATCTGGGGGGACTGGGGGATAAACAGACGGGAAGCGAGCATCTGCTCAGCCGAATCGAGACGGGGGAGATCCTCAGTTCCCGGCCGGAGGAGGTTCAATGCATCTGGTTTCGTGCCGGAGTGATCATCGGTTCGGGAAGTGCCAGTTTTGAGATCATCCGAAATCTGGTTCAAAAACTGCCGGTGATGATCACCCCAAAATGGGTCTCGACCCTCATCACCCCTATCGGCGTAGAAGACATTGTCCGCTATCTGGTTGCGGCGCTTGAACTCGAAACGGGGGAAAACCGGATGATCGATTTGGGTGAAGAGGCGATGAGCTATGGCGATTTGATGCTCCGTGTGGCAGCGGGTATGGGGCTTAAACGGTATCTGATTCCGATCAATCTCCTGACGCCGAAACTCTCCTCCTACTGGCTGACGCTGTTTACTCCCGTACCCTACGGGGTGGCCAGCTCATTGATAGAAGGGCTGAAAAGTGAAGTGGTCACGACCAATACTCTTCGCCATGAGCTTTTTGATATCCGTCCCCATACGCTCGAAGAAGCGGTACATCATGCGGTTGAAGAGATCGAATCCAATCAGGTGATCAGCCGATGGAGCGACAGCGGTGCGGGCTCTGCACAGGCCGACTCTGCGGACAATATCGCCAATGCTATTTTCGTGGACCGCAGAATCGTCGATTTCGGCGAGATCCCGCCTCAGAACGTCTACCGCAGTTTCTGTATGATCGGCGGAGAATCGGGCTGGTTCGGATACGACTGGCTCTGGAAAATACGCGGAGTGATCGATAAACTCTTCGGAGGAGCCGGAATCAATCGGGGACGAAGGGATTCGCACCACCTTCGTATCGGAGACAGTGTCGATTTTTGGAAAGTCGTTGATCTGGTGGAGAATAAGAGGCTTCTCCTTTTTGCCCAGATGAAATTGCCCGGCAAAGCATGGCTGGAGTTTAAAATACAGGATCATCAGCTGATTCAAAGTGCCTATTTTTATCCCGACGGAGTCTCCGGACGGTTATACTGGTATGCACTGGTCCCTGTTCATCATCTCATTTTCGGCAATATGGCCTCGTCGATTCTTCAGCGCGCCAAAAATTTGAAAGATTAGCTATGTTGTCGATTGAATGAACCC
Source organism: Sulfuricurvum sp. (assembly GCF_049587615.1). Classification (GTDB taxonomy): domain Bacteria; phylum Campylobacterota; class Campylobacteria; order Campylobacterales; family Sulfurimonadaceae; genus Sulfuricurvum. Next base: position 48,874 of record NZ_JBAVEF010000053.1, on the reverse strand, counting down.
TGCATCCCCGCAAATGGATACTGTACCAGCCGTATCGGCTGTTCAAGCGGATGTTCCGGAGATTGCGGGAGTGAATCAAACAGCGGAAGCCGTGGGGCTGCGACGGCGATTGATCTCACGCCGTTTTAAAATAAGAATGAGATCTTAACCGCGAGAATCGTACATCTCATGAAATATTTTCATGTGGGGATCTTTGTGGATAAACTGATTCGCTTCCAATACCCTCTCACAAACGGACTCAATCGTATCCCCTTTTTTAAATACGATCAGGCTCCCTCTCAAATGATAGTCCGGATAAAGGTTGACCAATTTTTCCAAAGCCGTGCGTGCGCCGACATAGTCCACAAATGTAAATAAAACAGCGATATAGTGTTCATTGATTTTTTTCCCGACATCGCTTTGGCGTACACTGTCTAAAAGATGCGCTTTATCCACATCGTAATCACTGCAGGCTACCAAGGCCAAATTGGCCTCAATATTATATCGCTCCAGTGTATAAAGAGCCATTTTAATATCTTGCTCGAACGCGAGTCTTAAATCAATTGCGTTCAACTCTTTCATATCATTCCTTGCATCGTATCATTTTTGAGTCTGTTAAAAAGATCGGTATTTTACCCAAAAACAGGGTATATCGGCATGTGGATATATGTTGCACAATAGTTAACAATAATAGGCTATAATGGTTTTATATCAAATCAAAAGGGGGAAATTATGAACCTGTTCAAACTAAAATCATCATCAGCTGCTCGAACGCTGGGGATGATCCTAATGGGTATGGCGGCCATCGTGATGTTTTCGGGCTTTTGGAGCGGTAAAACGCTCGATCAGCAACGCTCAGAACGTCTGCAATCCAGTAACGAGACGCTGCAGCTGCTGTACAAACACGCGCCGGAAGCCAAAGAGATGATTGCCAACTCCTACGGCTATGCGACATTCAGCAATGTCGGCGTAAACCTGGTCCTCCTCTCTGCGGAAGGGGGGATAGGGATGGCTCATGAGAACAAAACAGGAAAGAACACCTATATGAACATGGCTTCAGGCGGCGTGGGATTCGGTCTTGGAGTAAAAGATTTCCGAGCGGTATTTCTCTTTGAAAACAAAGCCGTATTCGACCGGTTCGTGAATGAAGGATGGGAAGCCAACGCACAGGCGGATGCCGCTGCAAAACTGGCAGACAAAGGGGATGCAATCAATCTGGCCATTACTGTCGAACCGGGAATCCGGCTTTATAAACTGACGCAAAACGGTTTAGCACTGCAGGCGACAATCCAAGGGACAAAGTATTGGAAAGACGGCGAGCTGAATAAATAGTATTGAAAAAGGGGGATGAGGCTATCCGCTAATCCTCTTTTCCCTATTGGATAATCCAATCGCGTATCGATCTTTTTTAGCAAAGTTCACTACAATACACTTATAAAACGGATTTCATACGATACTAAGGATTACCCATAAAACCGACTACTACCAACCGAAAAACAGCTCCGAAGCGGGACTACAAAAACCCTCCTCCAAACTTCGCACGTAAAGCAGCGCCGAAAAAAGAGAATATCGAAACGACCCAGAAAAACGAAATCAAAGCGATGTTTATGAACTGGTTCAAAAGCAGCCGTGCGGTTGCGGGTCACATCATGACCAAGCAAGATGTCATCAAAAATATTTTGAAAAAATTGGATGCAAAACAGGACCGTCCTTTTCAAATCGCCATGGATGAACTGAAAAACGAGGGTCTGATCGAAGTCAAAGAAGATGGAGTGACGTTGGTATTGACCCAAAAAGGGAGTGAACGTATTTAACGTTTATCTCCCGTTATCTAGCGATGAAGCATCTTGTAGAGGTACTCTTCGAGCTCGGCGGAATCGCTGATCCCCCGCTTTTCCAGCATCTGCCGTGAGAGATCGTCTTCTGCGAGCAGTTCGAAGATATCGTCGGGGTTTACAAAATTGTAAAAACTACGAATAAACTCCAGCAGCAGTTGAAAGTTATCAAGCCCCATCGGGTTTGGACGCTCTGATTTAAAATATTTGAATTGATTCCAGTTGATCTGTGCCATTGAGTGTCCATTTGTTTATCTTTCCCGCTATTATATAGAAATCCAGTTTTTCTTCAAAACAATAGAGTAAAATTCAATTCATCAAAGGAATAACCATGTTCAAAAAAATCACCTTACCCCTATTATTCACCCTTTCGCTCATCCCCTCGGCCCATGCCGCGGAAACGACGGCGTGGGAGCTGTTCGGATGGATGGAAGAGAGCCTCATCGGGGAGTGGAAACTCTCCTCCGCCGAGGCGCAAATCGGTACCGAATCGTACAAACACAAGGCGGTATTGCCCATCACCGGAACCGATGCGACGGGGATGGCGTTCAAACTCATCGGCGGAGAAGTGACGATCCAGGAAGATTTACTCCCCAATACGGCCAAGCAGATGGTAACGATGTACCACTGCAAAGATATCGCCTGCACCAACATCAAAGCGACCCATTACTGTTCCAAACAAAATCAGCCCGAATTCCTCGCCAATCTGCGTGAGAGCACCCCGGAGCGGATCGTGTTTGACTGCGATATGTCCACCGAGTTGTGCCAATCCGACGAAGATCATATCCATCAGATCATCCACGAACTCACAAATGACGGCAAGCACCTCAAAACCTCCTATTTTGCCTGGAAAGAGAAAAAACTCTCTTCAACCCATTCGATCTACCATTTCGACCGGAAATAGTGGATCGATGAGGAATCAAGGGTAAATAGCAATGGACTACCATGGCGCGCTTCTTCTTATCATAGTTGTTTTGGGAAGCACATTTTTTGCCCTTGTGTTTCTCAACGAATTTCGGAAAAAAACTCTTTTAGAGAAAATCAAAAAACTTCCTTTCACAAAAGAGTACGAAACATTCCTAGCCAGAACACCCCATTACGGCAAACTCTGCACGAACGATCAGACAAAACTCCAGCGTTCCATTCTACGCTTCATCCATACCAAAGAGTTTATCGGAGTCGGTTTGAACGTGAGTGACGAGATGAAAGTTGTGATCGCTTTTTACGCCTGCTTGTTATTGCTTCGCAAAAATACGGATAACTGCTACGACAATCTCAGAACAATCATCATTTATCCCCATGCAATCATGATAAAACAGATCCAATCACATGGAGGTATTTACGCCAAAGAACAGTTTGTGATTGAAGGGCAGTCGGCGAACGATACTGTCGTGATCACCTGGCATGAAGCCAAAAAAGAGTCCTATCATATGCGACACAGCAATGTCATACTCCACGAATTTGCCCATGAGATCGATTTTATGGACGGTGAGATCGACGGGATCCCTCCGATTGAAAACTCGAAATATGACGGATGGGTGAACATCCTCACCAAAGAGTTCAAGGCGCTCCATACGATCGTCCGTAAAAACCGTGAGTGGGGAAAATACAAACTCCTCGGAGCCTATGCGGCCGACAATGAAGCGGAGTTTTTTGCCGTCGTGACAGAGCGATTTTTCGAAACCCCCGCATCGCTGCAACGGCACTTTCCGGAACTCTACCATGAACTGAGAGATTTCTACCAAATGGATACGGCAGAACTTTTTTCATAAAACAAAGAAGCAGCTGTTTTCTCCCCTTCCCCATAGCCTTTAGGCTATAATACGGTAATTAAAACAAGGTTGCTTCCCCATGTCCAAACACCCGACACTCCTCCAACAATTCCGCTCATTTTGTTTTCAAAACAACGCCACAGACATCGAAAAAGCAATCGAGTATTTTGCCGTGTTCGGCGGTATGGGATGGAATGTCGATATGTCAAAATCTTTGGAGGAGCTGATCGAAGAGAAGGTGCTGGCAAACTACCGCTACATCCATGCCGATTTGACCAAAATCACCCAGAGTAATAAAGCGCATCACTCTCTTCTCACGGCACTTGCCGTAGGGGATCGACGGGAACACTCTGCATTCCGACGCGCCAATCTTAGTCGAAAAGAGGGGGAAGAATCGGCTGCTTTTTTGATAAAATTCGGGTTGCTGATTCGGGAAGCATCGCAAGAAGATCCGGCTGATGAGAACGAAGAGGTCTCGGATCGCCTCATCTTTACCGCCCCGTTCTTGCGCTTTTGGTTCTCCTCTGTCTCTCCCTACTACAAGGGGATCAAAGAGGGAGATTTTACCGAAATGAAAGAGCGGTGGGAGAATACCAAACAGACCTTTTTCGATTCGGTATACGAGGGGCTCGTAATCGCCCTTGTCAAACAAAGCTTCAAAGAGGACTGGGTGGCTAAAATCGGCTCTTATTGGGACAAAAGCGGTGAGATTGAGATATTGGGACAAACCAAGTCCGGCAAAGTTCTGGCGGGATCGTGCAAATATTCCAAAGCCAAAGCCAACAAAAGCGAACTCTCCAAACTGCAGGAGAAATGTGCCCGTGCGAAACTGAACCCCGATATGTTCGTCATTTTCTCGAAGAGCGGATTTTCAAGCGAGTTTAAAAAGGAAAAAAGTGAGACACTTAAACTCTACTCTCTTAAAAATCTGAAAACACTGATGGATGATCTCAACGAAAAAGACCTTCTTGTTAATACGAACAAAAAATATTGATGCCACTTTTTCATCTCGAGTCTCTGAATCGAGATGCCTATATCACTTCTATAGCTACGATCCAAGACTATGAAAGCATACGGTTTGCCGATCAGTCATTAGCATGGTGGGATCGTCATTTCAGCTGGAATACGCAAGGGTGTGCTGTGTTGTGCAATGAAAACAATGAGCATTTATGCTATTTATTCTCAAAGATCGATCGCTATAGCGAATATCTCACCCTCTACAATCTTTTTACACCTCTAATGAAACAGCACAAAGGATATGCTACACACATGCTTCGGCTGATACTCGATCAAGCCCTCAAGAAACATGTCAAACGAATTACATTTTCATCGGTTTCATCATCACTCGATTTTTATCAATTACTGGGATTTATCTATTGGGGCATCAATGATATCGGTGATTACTACTGCAATCTCCCTCTTCCCCAAAGTGGTCTGGATGGGATAATAGCAATGATCCAAGAATCGGACATTAAAACTCTGATTGGTTCAAATCTAACTAAAATAAATGCCAAAATTGACGAGAATGAACGCCGTCTCACTCCGGCACAAATTCTCATTTATGAAGCCGATATTGTCAAACTAGGAAAAAGCTATGTGCGTGAAGAACTAAAAATCCTCAAAGAATTATCGTAATCTCCAATGCATCTATAAAATAAGGGTCATTCCAGTACAGCACTTTAATTTTCTTCCTAAAACTGCTATAATTATCACATTATGAAACAATAAGGACTTAAATTTATGAATAATAATTTTATTTTTATTTTCGTAATCACCTTTTTTTTTACAATTCCTGCAGTTTTTGGAATGGCATTTGAAGCGTCGGAACCGGACGTGCCTCCAGCAGGACTTGACTATGTTTCATCAAATCAATCTGTATTTGAACACAATACGACTTTTCCTGATTACAGCAGTGCTGGAAATTGGGGAATTGATAGCTTTCAAGACTACTGGTCCCATAAAATACTCCGTTTTTCTTCCTATCTTGATCATGTACTCTCTACATTCTACATGGATGCAAATAATCTTTTAATATGCGACGCCAATGCAACAAACCAGCTGAACGTAAATGCGGATACCAATGTAATACCATGCTATACAATAAGTGAAATCGAACAAAAGAAAGCAAAAGAGACCTACCTTGCATCTATCTGGTTAGACGAATTTTTCAAGGATGGAAACTATTTGGATATGACCAATAGAAGCTACGTCTTAGTACGTGGAGGGTACGAGTATGATAGGAGGGGAGATTCTTCAATTTTTTATAACATCAAAGCCCGTATCAAGCTGCCAAAAACACAAGGTAAAGTTCAGCTCTTCATCGGCGATGATACGCCAGAGAGCATCAATCTCTCCAATGCACAGTATAGTTCAAATAATGAAGGGATTGGGCTAAAATATTACACACCTGGATTATTTGAGCACTTACATACCAGCGCAGCTATTGGTTTTTCACGTATTGACAACCCTTATGTTAAAACCCGTATCGAATCCCCTATCTTTAGCGGAAACTGGTTATTCAAACCGATACAAGAGTTTAAATTTTCCCATGAAAATGAGTTTGAAGAGTGGACAAATCTCTATTTTGACCGGAAGCTTTCCGACAGTGAAATACTCAGACTCCTGCTTCAGCGATCAACGAAAAGCGGAGTACGCGGGATGAACTACCTCGCACAACTCTCCTACATGAATACACTCAAATATGAAATCGGATTTAACCACTACATTGGCATGAGTGGTCGGACAAAAGATCAGAGCGGCACGGCATACATTGACGGCACAACTCCCCAAGAAGGGATATATGAGTATTCCGTAGGGACGATATGGCGACAAAAACTGTTGAACGACTACCTGTTTTATCAAATACAACCGATTGTCTCATTTCATGAGCAATATAACTTCAAGCCCGACTATATCTTTCGATTCAGCTTGGACTTCTATTTCGGCAGTCAGCGCTAGCTCTGACTAGGTAAGGCGGCCGCTGTAGGGGATACGATTTGTCTTTGATATCAACAATTTCCTGATCAGCTTTGACACCATCGGCATACAAAATAACGCCGTCTGCCGGCGCAATAAAACAAGAGCTGTTCCCTCTATCGATGGTTGTTGAGCGTTGAGGGGATCGTCTCAGCGCTCGCTTGCAACGCAATGGCTTCAGGATGGCGCTGATAGTGTTGACGAACGACATTGGCCAATGCCGCTTTCGTTGTTTCATCAACTAATATTTTCTCCCCTTCTCCCAACGTATCGACAATCGCCTGCAAAAGGTCATTTTGGACACCGTTTAGCTTTCCGACCCATGATTGCAACAACCTTTTATCGACGTGCGAAGGCAATGATCCCATAATCCCGACATCGTTTTGATCGTGTATCAACAATCCGGATGTCGTTCCGCGGTCCAGCGTCAGTACCTGCAGGAGATAGAGCGTATGATACGCCAGTTGTTGATTGCGGGCCTCATCATCAACATCCCGACGCTCTTGGATCGCGTTCCGGATAATCGTGATATAGGTATCAATGATCTTTTTACCGAAAGAAGAGGCAAAACGGAGATCCGCTTCTTCATCGCCGCTCGTGAAACTTTCCAGATAAAAATGCGAAACGCCTCTGTGCCGTCGCAGTGCAGGGATGTAAAAGTAGCGCTCCCCCTGCGTCCTCCCCTCATCATAATAAGCATGAGCTGCCTCCTTCAACGCATTTTCGAATACCTGAGTATCCAGCGGATCAGGATTGCTCGGATTCAGATCCGCCATGACCCTCCAATACCCGCTTCCATCACGCATTTCGGTCCAGCTGATATGCATGTGCATCGAGGGGACTAGCGGATTGGCCGGATGGATGATTGTCGAGATAGCTGTGGCGGAAGAGAGTTTTTTAGTCGGATCATCGTCATAATGGACTTGGGAATAATTGACCGAACCGCGGTTAAACAGCCGTTCATCCGCGGCTTCATACCTCACCCCTCCCCCATGGCGCCCTTCGTCACGGAACCATTCTACCGCCACAAACGGCTTATCGGATCCCAAGGTATGCGTAAGGTCATTGAGAGAATGTACAAAATACAATTGCAGCTCTGAGATTATTTGAGAAGCGGTGTGTGCGCGGGGAGATTGGGGATTGATTCGTTTCATTAAAGTTCACTTTGGATTGATTATGTCTATACAATAATACCCACATCCCTCTATAAAAAACTTGATCTAAAGGCGAAATTTTCGTCATTAGAATCGAGATAAGTCAAGCAATAATAAAGTAGAATTTCGAAAACAAAAAAGGATTATCATGGCCTGGGCAACCGCACGACATATTTTAGTAAGTACCGCAGATGAGTGCAACGCACTGAAAGCAGAGATTGAAAACGGAAGCTCTTTTGCTGAAGTAGCGGCAGAGCATTCACAATGTCCATCCGGCCGTAAAGGGGGAGATTTGGGACGATTCAGTCCGGGACAAATGGTCCCTGAATTTGACAAAGCGGTGTTCACCGGCGATGTCGGCGTTTTATACGGCCCTATCAAAACCCAATTCGGCTACCATCTTTTAGAAGTAACTGCCAGAGGTTAAACAAAAGGAGGTACCCCTCCTCCTTTAACCCATCAATGTTTTTTGAATAGATTCTTATTCTATTTAACTATTTAAAAAAATTATACAAAGCTAATCTTCTCTGCCCTATCATTTAACCATATTCATTCAAGGAGTCGGTTATGTTACGGACATTCACTTCTCTCATTGTAGCGGCCTTATTGTTTTCTTCGGCGAACGGTGTTGAATACGACGGTGAAAAAAGCATTATTTTCGAAACCAAATACGATGTATGCATCATCCCTCCTCAGGTTGACGACGCTATAGCCAAAGGGGTCAAAGTGGTGGATGTCGTAACGGCAAAAGCCCTGTTTGACCAAAAATCCCATTTTTACGATGCCCGTGAAAAACGCCATTACATCAAAGAACATATCAAAGGTGCCTATCCCGTATATTTTGATGTTTCCAAAGCCGAATACATCGTTATCGAGCTCCCCAAAGACAAAGAGGAAAAACTTCTGTTTTATTGCTACGGTGAAACGTGCGCCAACTCGTATGAAGCCGCTTTAGCGGTTCGAAAACTCGGGTATACCAATGTGTATTGGCTTCTCAACGGATTTTCCGAGTGGAAAGAGAAAAAATACCCCGTTGAATCAAAATAGCAAAGATCCTCTACAGCCATTTCAATGAAGGAAAATAATACTCTGGCTAAAAACGGCCGGAAGGGAAAGGGTAAAACAGTTATTTTGCCCTACTTCTTTCTCACGCTCTCAGAAAAAAAACCAGATCAGCAATGCCACACCGATACCGAGATTGAACCAACTTCCCCCCTCTTCAAAAAGCATCAAGAGCAGTTCATAGTATTGGCGTTCGACAGCCGATGTAGCGTTTAGCAATTCTCCCTTTGCGTAGGCGGTTATAGGGCTTCCCCAGATAAATGCGATAATCTCCGGTACGATTAAAAATAGGACTATTCCCAAAAATCCCCAAATCGATTTTTCCGGCTTCATCGCGGTAAAGACTTTTTGGGTTGTGGGATTTTGAACGAGTTGCTGTGCTTTAGTTTTGATTGTATGTTTCATGTGAATGGAATTATAATCAAACTCCTCTCCATTCGCCATACCTCTTCGGATTTATTTGTCCATCAGCGCAAGATAGTGTACAATAGTTTAAACGGTGCAAAAAACATCTCAGAGGGCCGAAAAGAGGGGAAAAATGGAGGTAACCAATCACGTCATTGCCGACGCTTTCAACGAGATTGCCGAACTGCTCGATATCGAGGGGGCAAACCCCTTTCGGATACGGGCCTACCGGAATGCGGCCCGCGCTATTTTTTCCTATCCCAAAGAGATGCAGAGCCTCGTAGAAGAAGGATTTGACCTTACGACCCTCAAAACCATCGGCAAAGATCTTGCCCAAAAAATTACGGAGATGGTACATACGGGTGAACTTCAATTTTTAAATGACCTCAAACGCCGTATTGCACCCGAACTCGAAGAACTTCTCAAAATCCCCGGTCTCGGTCCCAAAAGAGTCCATCTCCTGTATGAGCTTCTCCATATCCGATCGGTGCGAGACCTCCAAAGCACTTTGGAAAACGGCAGACTCTCAAACATCGCGGGGTTCGGCCCCAAACTCCTCGCAACACTCAAAAATGCCCTCGGTAAAAAACTTGCAGAAACAAAACGATACCGCCTCTACGACATCCGTCCCGTTGCCCGGAGCATTGCCGATCAGCTTTCTCACGCCCGGGGGGTCATCCGCCTTGAGATCGCCGGCAGCATCCGCCGCCGAAGGGATACGGCCAAAGACATTGATCTCGTCGCCGCCTGCGATGAAAAAAACGATATTATGGAGCGCTTTGTTACCCTTGAAAATCTTCACTCCATCGTCATGCATGGCCCTACCCGCTCTTCGATCATCCTTAAAAACGGTATCCATGTCGATCTTCGCGTCGTTTCCGAAAATGAATTCGGTGCGGCACTGCACCATTTGACGGGATCCAAAGCCCACAATATCGAACTGCGGACAATAGCCTCCAAAAAGGGGATAAAAATCAATGAATACGGCGTTTTCAAAGGGGAGGAAAACATTGCGTCCAAAAGCGAAACGGAACTCTATCAAGCGCTCGGGATGCCCTACATTGTCCCCGAACTGCGTGAAAACCGAGGCGAAATCGAAGCCGCATTCAACAATCTCCTCCCCCGCCTCATCGAACCTTCCCAGATTCGCGGTGACCTCCACGCCCATACGACCTATACCGACGGTCTAAACACCCTCGAAGAGATGGCATTGGCCGCCCAAGCCCGAGGGTATGAGTATCTCGCCATTACCGACCACACACAGCATCTGCGTATCGCTCACGGTCTGGGAGAAGAGAAACTGCTCGAACAGCTTGATGCGATAGACCGGCTCAATTCCACCCTTAAAGGGATCACCCTCCTCAAATCGGCCGAAGTCGATATCCTCTCAGATGGAACACTCGATCTTCCCGACACCGTTCTCAAACAGTTGGATTTCACCGTCTGCGCCGTTCATTACCGTTTCAACCTCTCGGCCAAAGAGCAAACGGCACGTATCCTCAAAGCGATGGAAAATCCCTATTTTACGATCCTCGCTCATCCCACCGGTCGCCTTTTGGGACTGCGCGAACCCTATGCGCTGGAGATGGAAGTCCTCCTCCGTGCATGTGCCGATTACGGCACTGTTTTGGAACTCAATGCACAACCCGACCGGCTCGATATCAATGATCTGCATTGCCGGATGGCCAAAGAAGCCGGTGTCAAAGTGGCCATATCCACCGATGCCCACTCGATTACCGATCTGGAACTCATGGAGATGGGAATCGGTCAGGCACGGCGCGGATGGCTCGGAAAAGAGGATGTCCTCAATACCCGAAGCCTCCCGGAACTGTTGAAATTGCTCCGCCAACGCCATTGACACCGTTTCGTTTATCCCCCTTCTCTTTTGATTTTCTCCTGCAGCGCCGCTATAATGGCGTATGCAAAACTCCTCTGAAACCTCTTATGATCTCATCGTCGTCGGTGCCGGTGCGGCAGGGATGATGGCCGCCATCACCGCCGCACGCCGGGGCAAAAAAGTCCTTCTGCTCGAAAAACTTTCCAAAATCGGTTCAAAACTCAAGGCAACCGGAGGGGGACGGTGTAATCTCACCAATACCCTCTCCAACGAAGCCTTTATGTCACGATTCGGCCGAGAGGGTAAATTTATGACCCAAGCACTCGAAGCACTCGATCACAAAGCGCTAATCGCTTTTTTTGGTGAAATCGGGGTGGAAAGCCACGCTCCCGACGGATACCGTGTATTTCCGGTCTCCCACAGTGCCCTGAGCATTATCGCCGCGCTTGAAGAGGAGATGACGCGGTTGGGAGTCACCCTCATCTGCTCCGCACGGGTGGAAGGGGTGGAACACAACGGTACCCACGTTACCGGTGTCAGTACGGCGCAACAGAGCTATACGGCACCTGACATCATCATTGCTACCGGGGGGCTGGGATATCCCCAGCTGGGAGCCGAAGGGGACGGTTTTACAATTGCTTCTTCCATCGGACACAAAGTCACCGAACTCTACCCCGCCATGATGCCGCTGCGGACTCGGGAGACATGGGTCGCCTCGTGCCGCGCCGATACTATCCCTAAAGTAGAGATCCGTATCGATCTGCCCAAAGCGAAAAATATCCGCGCTACAGGGGACCTTATTTTCACCCAAAACGGCATCCGAGGCCCCGTCGTCCTCGATGTAGCCCGAGAGATCACCCCCCTGATCGAAAAATACGGCACAGTCCCGCTTCTCATCAACATGACAAAAGGGCTCAACGAAGAACAGATTCGTGCTCATATCAAAGACGCCATTCATAAAAATCCCGAACAATCCGTATTGACCCATATGATGACGCTCCTGCCGGAGTCTGTTTCCCGTGAGCTCTGTACCCTGGCCGATGCCGATCCGGAGACGGGATTCAACCGCCTTCCAGGCATCGTGCGCGATCGGCTTGTCAAGCTTCTGGCATGGACACCGCTCAGCGTCATCGGGCATGACGGTTTTAAAATGGCGATGATTACCCGCGGCGGCGTATCGCTAAAAGAGATCCGTCCCGAAAGCATGGAAAGCAAAATCCTCAGCGGTCTCTATTTTTGCGGCGAGGTGATGAACCTCGACGGCCCTTGCGGCGGATACAACCTCCAATGGTCATTTGCCAGCGGCTATCTCGCAGGGCACCTCTTCAAAAAAGAGCACCCCTAATGGCGACTGTGCAAAGCACTCCCCGCATCGTTGCGTTATAATGGCACTTATTTTTGATTTAACCATGAAATGTTTGTATGAAAAAACTGTTTGTCTTACTCCTCGCTATTGTCCAATTTTCGTTTTTTACGGGATGTGCACCGCTTTATGAAATCCGGGGGGAATCGCCTCTGCTGGATGCGAATCTCACCCGCTTTTTGCACCAATGGCGTGAAGATACCGTCCGTCCGATAGCGGAGGGAGACTACGCCAATATCTATCTGCGCGGAAATGGTGCAAAAGGGAAAACACTCGCACTTACCTTCGATGATTCACCCGATGAGAACAATACCGACAAAGTCTTGGATATTTTAAAACACTATGGAATCAAAGCGAGCTTTTTTATGATCGGATCACCCATGGTGGAGAGTAATGCCACCGTAACGAAACGGGCATTCGATGAGGGACATTTGGTCCTCAATCACAGCTTTAATCATCCCCATTTCACAAAGCTTACCCATGAAGAGATCACTCAAGAGCTGCAAACTGCTTCAGCGAGAATCGAAAACGTGACCGGATGCGCTCCGCGCTTCTTCCGTCCCCCTTACGGTGCGATCAACCAACAGGTGATGGATACGCTCAACGCACAAGGGTATATCACACTCCTCTGGTCACTCGACTCCCTCGACTGGGCGATAAAAGATAAAGATGCGATTATTGAAAATGTTACCACCCATATACAACCCGGAGATATTCTCCTCATGCACAGCAGCCGATCCAATCACGCAAGCGTAGAGGCACTGCCGCAAATCATCGAACGGCTCCAAAATCGCGGGTATCGATTTCAGCGCCTTGATGAAATGCTGGAGATGAAAGCTTACAGATAAAACAGGCAGCTTTACGCTATAATGTTTTTACCATTCGCGCTCTCGATCACGCGTTAGAGACTTCTTTTTTGATCGCTTATCCCCCCTCTTTAATGAGGCCTATGTACCCAAGGACTTTTTATGTCATCGACACCCATCAAACGCCAGAACCATCGTATCCACCCATGTAATCGCCCACGTAAAAACGAACTCATCCATTTTTTAATCGAACGGAATGCCGGCAAAAAAATTCTCATCGTCACCTCGTATGATGCCGATCCCCTTCAAACAATCTTCCCAGGCAACAATATCACGGTTTTAAGTGATGCTGCTTTAGCAGAAACTCCCGATCTGCGTTGCGAAGTTCTCATCAGTTATGATCTTCCGGAAAAAGCGATTGTTTACATGTCACGCTTTGCCAGAGCAAGCGAATATGCCCTCATCACACTCGATGAAGAAGATCAAAAACGGCTCTATCCCATCGAACTGCTCAACGGACGAACCATCACCCAAGAGATCGTCAAAGGGTTTGAACCGGATTTCGGTATCGCCGTAGACAATCAACAAAAAGCCGAAGCAAAAGCACGCCGTGAAGAACGTGAAGCTCGTGATGCACAAGACCCGAGAAATCGTGATAAAAAACCGGTCCGTGACACCCGCCCTGAACGCCATCGCGATGATGCACCACGCAGTGATCGACGCCCGCCACGCAATGAGGGTGACGGTTTTATGTCTAAAAAACAGCACAGCAGCAAACCCCGTTTTGTCGGTAAAGATGAGAATGGAAAACCGATCTTCGAAGGGAAAACCCGTGAGCGGAACCACTATATCGACGGAACACCGCGAAGCGATACCGAAAAAGCGACCCGAACTCCCTACAGCAGCAAACCGAAATTTTTCGGAGACAAGCAAAAAAGCTCAGACGACAAACGTGCAGAAGGGGAGAAAAAACCATACGGTGACAAAAAGCCTTACGGTGACAAACCCGCTTTCGGAGACAAAAAGCCGTATGGAGAAAAAAAAGCCTATGGGGAGAAGAAACCTTTTGGCGAGAAAAAACCTTTCGGCGACAAAAAGCCCTACGGAGACAAATCTGCATTCGGTGACAAAAAACCGTATGGAGAAAAAAAAGCCTATGGAGAGAAGAAACCTTTTGGCGAGAAAAAGCCCTACGGAGACAAACCCGCATTCGGTGACAAAAAGCCGTATGGTGATAAGAAACCTTTTGGCGACAAAAAACCTTATGCAGACCGAAAACCTTCCGAAGCGCCTGCCGCTCCAAAGCGTCCACCTCGCCGTATCGACGTCAAATCATTCAAATCACCGAAAGAGAGTGAATAGCCCCTTCTAAGAAAGAGTTAAGCAAGGGGGATTAAAATTCCCGTTTTGCTAAAAACTTACCTTTAGAGTCCCCTTTATGCTACGATACGAAAAAAGTTTCAGAAGGTACTCATGGCTATCATCTCTATCGCATCGACAAAAGGGGGAGTCGGCAAAACCTCTCTTGCCTTTTCTCTTGCCAAAGACCTCCGCTATCGATATGCTACCAACGATATGTCGGTCGTCCTCAACAAATACAAAAATGCCCGCTATTATCCGAACAAGATTCCTCTCTATCCCGATACGGTTTACGATTTCGGAGGTTTTGAAAACCCGCATGCCAATGAAATACTTCGTGAATCGGACATCATTATCCTCCCGACGACCAACGATTTGAACTCCATTATGAAAAGTCTTATTTTTATTAAACATTTTAGAGAGAAGACGATCCTTGTGTTTGCCAACATGATCGATAATCCGAATGATGCGGTCAATATCCGTGAAAAAATACATGAGCATTTTCCGAACCTTGCCTTCACCTATCTGCGGCGGACAAAATTACTGAAAAATGCATTGGAGAGCGGATTGAGTGCAACGGAGCTGTATGAAAGCAATAACCACACCCAACATCTATACAAACAGGCGTTCGGAGAATATTCGAAGATTCTTAAACTTTTTACGGAAGATGGAAAGAGCTGAAAATATCCCATTTTGTTCTATAATCTAATTAGAAAATTATCCGTTATATAAAGGATTAGAGATGGAAGAACAGGCTATCGTTTCAGCCTATCGGCGATCACAATGGATAAAACTGATTGCTTGGACCGCTTTAGTCACCATCGCGGCACTCTTTTATCACCATGAACATTCCAAAGAAATTATTGAACTTGCCAAAAATACCGCTAAAACAGCCCTCAACAAAGATCTTGCAACACGTGAATGGATTATTTCACATGGGGGAGTATATGTCCCGATCAATGATAGAACCCCATCCAGTCCTTGGCTCTCTCACGTTCCTGAACAAGATATTCAAACCCCGTCAAAAAAATCACTTACCCTGATGAATTCTTCCTACGTGTTGCGACAAATGATGGAGAGCTACGGAACACTCTACGGTGAAAAAACAAGGATATCCTCTCTGAAACCGCTCAATCCTGGAAATATGGCCAATGATTGGGAGAAGAAAGCACTCCGTTATTTTCAAACCAATCCAACAAAAACTTATTTTTATGAGCTACATCAGAGTAATGAGGGTGAATATATCCGCATGATGATTCCGATGTTTGTCGAAAAGAGCTGTCTAAAATGCCATAATCCCTTAGAAAATAAAATCGGTGATATACGAGGCGGTATCTCTATCTCTGTCCCGTTAAAAGCATTTATTGATATGACCAAACAAGCATTGATTAATGCCTATATCTGGTTCACTCTCATTTGGCTGGTGGTCTGTGCCGCGATTATTGCCGCGTCAAAAGCAATGGAGAAAAAATCGATTCAACTTCACGCGACTGAGCGCGAAAAAATCAAAAATTATCAAAGTATGATTTCTTTAATCATTGATTTAATAGACAAACGGGACTCCTACACAGCCGGACATTCTCAAAGGGTATCGCATTACTGTGAAATCATCACAAGAGCCATGTACCATGATGAATCCCTCGTGAACAAAATCAAAGAGGCGGCAGTCTTACACGATGTAGGTAAAATCGCCATTCCCGATTCAATACTGCTGAAACCGGAGAAACTCACCCCGACTGAAAAAGAGTTGATCAATTACCATCTTACCGCAGGGTACGATCTCCTGTCCAAAGTAGATATGTACAAAGAACTCGCCGAAATCATACGCTATCATCACGAACGCTATGACGGAGCGGGGTATCCGCAAGGAGTTTCAGGTAAGCAGATTCCACCGCTTGCCCGAATTATGATTGTGGCTGATGCTTTTGATGCAATGACAACTGATCGTATTTATAAACCGCGTAAAAGTGTTGATGAAGCGCTCAAAGAACTCGAATTGCACAAAGGTTCGCAATTTGATCCTGATGTTATTGATATAGCAACCGCCGTTTTAAAAGATATCACCATCAATGCCGCCGAACAATTCCCGAAAACAAGCTTGGAAGAAGAACGGTTTGCCTACTATCTTAAAGACCAGTTAACCGGGTTAAACAATCACTGGGCACTTGAATCCATTCTGAAAATCAATCAGCATACTTTCGAATATCGATTTGCAACAGTCATCACACTGGAAAATTTGATGGTATTCAATCGTGCAAACGGATGGCACAATGGGAATATTCTGATTGAAACCTTTAGTGATCTACTCAAAAATCGTTACCAACATTACCATATTTACCGCATTTTTGGAGATACTTTCATTATACTCAGCCAAGAGTATCTCGATTTATCCGCAACTATTCCCATTGCAACCAAATTCCTTGAAGAAAAAAATATCACCTTGTCAATTACTGTTATCCATCTTATCGAAGAAAAAATCGACAGTATCAACAAACTCGAAGAGATAATCAATTCACAACAAAGTTCTACACTCTAGGAAATGCTCCTATGAGTTAAGCAGCGAGCCTTTTTTGACTTCCAGCCGATCGTACATTGCGAGCATATTCTGATAATCGCGGTCTAAAGCGGTACTAACAAAAAGCTGTTCACCGCTGACAATACGTACCGCTTTATCAACCCGTTCACGCGTATAAAGATCATAAAGCGCATGGACATAATCGCTAAATTCAAGCCCAAACTCCGCCATGTGGATCAATTCAGCCACCAATACACTCATAGGTGAAGTACTGAACTCCAAATAGCTAAGCGCCTCTTCGATATTTCCTAACGACAGATGTAGCTGTGCTTTGAGCTCCCCTATCGTAAAATTCTCCTCGAAAATCACCCCGATAAACTTCTCGACATTCAGATGATCTTCAAGGGCTTCGATCTCATCGAGTACCGCTTCAGGATCATAATCGGCAAAGTTCAAAATCACCTCACGATACACCTTGCCGCGATTACGATTGTTATAGACCAAATCATCGATCGGATAGACCTCAGAGACTCCAGGAACAATCATCTGGCATGAGTAAAACCCCAAATAATTATAGTCACGAATATAGACCTCTTTCCCCATCGACGCGAATATCCCCCTGAGGTAGGCAAATTCTTCCTCCGTACTCTCACCCGCGTACACCCACGGAGCAAGATCAAAGCTCTTTTTGGCACTCAGAAACTGTATCCCCATCTTGCCGTTGGAATCGATAAAATGAGATTCCAGATTAAAGCTCTCCGAGACAATACTCATATCAAACGTCGGTACTTCAAAACTCTCCAAATTTTCAAGCCCACGCCCCTGCATAAGCTCCGTCATCGTCCGCTCCAGTGACACCTCCAAAATCGGATGGGCACCGAAAGAGACAAAGAGGGTCGCGTTGGCGGGGTTGATAAACGAAATCGCCGTTACGGGATATTTCCCTCCCAACGAAGCGTCTAAGACATTGACGATATAGCCCAGTTCTCGTAACTTCACCAGATCACTGTAAAGACGTTCAAACTGCTGCAAAAATTCATCACTGTAAGGCGGAAGGGCATACCCCTCTTTAATAATTTCAATTTTGGCGTACCGTTCCAAAATTTCGCTCATTGCCTGCACTTGCGCTTCTTGAGCCGTATTCCCCGTCGCCAAACCGTTACTTACGTAGAGATTGCTGAGGATATTGATCGGAAAATAGACCACCTCATCCGAGGAGAGTTTATGAAACGGCAATGCGACGATTTTATCCTCGTAGTCACTGTTAAAATCAATCAGTTCCTCCATATTCAATTCACCGTTAGGGTCATAAATACCCATCAACTCAGAGTTAAGATACCCTTCCCCGAATTCAAACGCCACCTCATCGGGATAATACTTTCGTTCAGGGAGATGAAAATCAATAAAAAAGTTATTGGTTTGAAGACGTTCGATGTATTCACCCAACGCACTCGCCGTAGAGGCCTCTGAATAGATCCCCTTCCCGTTGGAATAAATATGGTTGGGGGCTTCTACCGAAGCGAGATTGACGGAATAGCAGTGATTGAGAGGATGTTTTTCACTCGAATAGGTGACGTTGCATTCCATATCACTTAATATATGCTCCATCTTTTTGATGGATTCTTCGACCGGAGCACTTTTGGATATAAGATTCATAGATTCACCTCTAGAGAAATTGTGCAGTGAATCGGATAAACCAAAACCCCTACGCTAATACCGAAAGTATAGCCAAAAGAATCAATCGATCATTATTGTATAGATATTAACTTTCTTATTTTACTTTCATAAAAATCATTCTAAATATTCACGAAAATCTTCTTTACCAACATTGCAGATCGGACATACCCAATCATCAGGGACATCTTCAAAAGCGGTTCCGGGGGCAATACCGCTATCAGGGTCTCCTACTATCGGATCATAAATGTATCCGCATACATTGCATTCGTATTTTTTCATCTTCTACTCCTTTATTAAATGTATTTATCCATTTCTGCATTAAGCCGCTGAAAATCAACTTCGTGCAGATACAACGGATTACTTCCTATGTTGCTTTCATCCCGAAGCGCATCTTCCAAAATCGCTTTTTGCGCACTTTTATAGATAACCCCTATCGGGAACGGATGGCTCTCTAGCGATTTTTCAAACGCCTTGACCTTATCCTCTGGGTTATAGTCACTCGGTAATACATACACATTCTCTTTGAACCATTTAAACGTATTGGTTTTATTGAACGTAACGCACGGCTGAAAAATATCGATCAATACATACCCTTTGTGCTCAATCGCGATTTTAAGCATTGCCTTACAGTGTTCTTTATTCCCCGAAAAGGTTCGAATCACGAGCGACGCATCGAGCGATATCGCCGTCGCGATCGGATTAAACGGCTCTACGTGAACCCCCTCCGTCTGTACAGGTGTTTTAAACCCTCTTTGCGATGTCGGAGAGGCTTGACCTTTGGTGAGGCCGTAGACCATATTGTTATGGACGATGTTGATGATGTCGGCATTTCGTCGGATCGCAGACAAAAAGTGGTTACCCCCCTCCCCGTACATATCACCATCCCCCCCCTCGGCAATTACCGTAAGAGAGGGATTAGAGACCCTCAACCCCTGTGCCACAGGCAATGCCCTGCCGTGGAGTCCGTTGAACATATGGACACTCATGTATTGAGGTGTTTTCGCCGCCTGCCCTATCCCTGAAACGACTACGCTCTGAAGCGGGTCAAGTCCCATTTCCTCTAATGCCTCTTTTAAGTGCAAAAGAATGGAAAAATTCCCGCATCCGGGACACCATGCGTTATCCTCTACAATTCTATCAAACCGTGTACTCATCGGATCTCCTTTAACAGCAGTGCGATTTTTTCAGAGAGTTCATCGACAAAAAAACTCAGTCCGTCGGATTTTAGTATCTGCGCATCGACACTGACCCCGTGCAGTCGTAAAAGTTTTGCGAACTGCCCCGTGGCGTTGTTTTCGATGACAATAATGCGTTTGGCTTTTCGAAGCGGTGCAAGCTGAGATTCGCTAAGAGGGTAAACCCACGAAAAATGGACGGTAGAGAGCCTCTTATCCGCTATCCTCTCAACCGCTTCACTGATAATATATTTTGTACTTCCCCATCCGACAACAGCGATATCCCCATCTCCGTCAACTTCGGGTGTGATAGCTTCTTCCTTTATCAATTCGAATTTTTGAAGCCGTTTAGTGTGTTGCTCGTTCCGCACAGACATACTCTCGGTGATCAACCCCTCCTCGGTATGTTCATCCGAATCGACCAGTACCAACCCCTCGCCGTATCCGGGAATCCCGCGAGGGCTGATCCCCTCTTGGGTGAGAAGGTAGCGTTTGTAATCCGCATCCGTTTTTACGATGTGATGAGGAAGCGATATAGGATCGATTTCAAACCGCTCGACAGTGAAATAGCTGTCCGCCAAAGACTGATCGCTCATCAGTATCACGGGAACCTGATACGCATCGGCGAGTTCAAACGCTTTTCGTGCAAGTTCAAAACACTCTTTAGGATCACCGGGAGCCAATACGATCCTCGGAAATTCTCCGTGCCCACTGTAGATGGCGAGTTCCAAATCTCCCTGCTCCATCCGTGTCGGAAGACCCGTCGCTGGGCCCGGACGTTGCGCCAGATAGACAACCATCGGCGTTTCGGTTATTCCGCTGAGACTAAGTCCCTCACCCATCAGGGCAAATCCGCCGCCGCTCGTCGTCGTGATCGCTCTTCCACCGCCGTACCAAACCCCTAAACCCATCTGAAAGGCGGCGATTTCATCTTCGGCCTGCTCGACACAAATCCCGAAGTTTCGGCTCTGCTTCGCCAAAAAGGTCAACACCCCCGTAGAGGGGCTCATCGGATAACTGGAGATGAAATTACACCCCCCCGCAATCGCTCCGAATCCAACCCCGTCCGTACCGCTTAAAAACAAATCAATCTTTGGGCTCATGGAAGAGTTTGGTGCGATGCAGTAGCGACAATTCCCGTTCTCACGTGCCAGTTCTGCTCCTATCTCTAATGCTTTGAGATTCACCTCAAGCATCTCATCGGTATAGGACTCCGAAACAATCTCCCTCAGCACCGCACCATCGCACCCGAGCAATCCGAAGATAAACGCCGCCGCAATCGTATTGGAGACGATGGGATTACCTATCTCTTTCGCCAAACTCTCCAAATCATAATTATAGAGGACACAGTCGCACTCATAATCCCCTTTTTTGGCAACCACAAACGTCTCATTAGTCATCCGTTCTTGGGCATGAAAAAAAGCATTTGTATCGAGCGGTACGAAAATATCGACCTTAAAATCGGGTGCATTGACGGGCTTATCGGAGATCCGTATCAAGGTCGTGTTACTCCCCCCGCGAACTCTGGACATAAACTCTTTGGTCGAAAAGGTATAAAATCCCCCTCTCTTGAACCCTTTGGTTAAAAGAGTCTCGATGCTCGCGATCCCCTGCCCCGCACTCCCCCCGATCAATACCGAAACTGAACTTCTCATTTTTTCGCCCCCCAGGTAATTTTTCCGCCATAATAGCCGACGATCGTGATCGAGATAACCGTGATAAAAATAACGGCATGATAGGTTATCCCATCCGCTCCCGGGCTAAATGCCACATCAGGATTCTGCAGTTTCTGACTCAGCGGAATAAACCCGATGATAAGGGTGAACAGTGCCCCGATGAGTTTAATAACGAACGGTTTAGAGGTTGAAAAATCATAATTGACCCACCAGCTGAAAACACCGGTGACCAAAGCCAATAATCCCATCACGGTAGCAATCAAAAAGGATAAAAATACCGCTGTGTCGTATTCTCTGGAAGGGTTGGCTAAAAACAAAAGATCGGCAAAGGCACTGAAATAGTGCAACGCTATCGGAAAATGAACGGCTGCAGGGTGAGGATGATATTTGGCGTACCATAGACGGTAGCACTCTTTTTTATCTACCGTAGTTATTGCAGGAGAGGAGATGTATACGCCGACACACGGATAATTTGCAAATACCTCATCGCTGTGAGGTGCATTCGCCATTTCAGCGCTCAGGTCACACCCCGCAAAATGCTTTTTAAAGTGAGTGCCCTCTTTCCAAAACTTGGACGAAGTGACATCGTATACTTGCCCCTTATAGGCGATATAGGCAGGCATACCATCCCGACCGTTGTATTCTCGAAGCTCTTCCGCACTAAATTGTTGCATAGATTCCTGCTTCCATTACGTGAATGCTTATGCCACACAAGCATTTATATCCTCAAAACATCTACACAAAACTCCCTATTCGTTCCAGATACTTTAGTCCAACTTGGTAAATACAAAAATATAAATTCAAATTAATTGGAAAATTTATTGTTTAGCCTCAAACTCACTCACGACCTGTCTCATTTTCAACAACGAATCGGGATTGAGAGAAATTGAATCAATCCCCTCTTCAACCAAAAATTTGGTGATTTCAGGATAGTCCGAGGGGGCCTGACCGCAGATACCGATATATTTTCCCCGCTCTTTACACGCACGGATAGCCATCGAAATCATTCGCGTTACCGCTTCGTTACGCTCATCGAATACGGCAGAGACCGAAGCACTGTCCCGATCAACCCCGAGAGTAAGCTGCGTGAGGTCATTCGAGCCGATACTGTAGCCGTCAAAAATTTCCAAAAACTGGTCGGCGAGAATCACGTTGGCCGGGATTTCACACATCGCGTACACGTCTAAATCATTTTCCCCCTGTACCAATCCCGCCTCGTTCATCACCGCAATCGCTCGACGTCCCTCTTCGGGAGTACGGACGAAAGGGAGCATCACTTTCACATTATCCAGTCCCATCTCATCCCGTACCCGTTTCAGCGCTTCACATTCCCATTTGAATGCCTCTTTGTACTGGGGAGAATAATAGCGGCTTGCACCCCGAAACCCGATCATCGGGTTCTCCTCGTCACTTTCATATAGCATACCGCCGACCATATTTTTGTATTCATTGGATTTAAAATCACTGGTACGGACAATCACCGGTTTGGGATAAAATGCCGCAGCAATCATCCCTACCCCCTCGGCAATTTTGTCGATAAAAAAGGTTTTAGGATCATCGTATCCACGCATCGCTTCTCTCACTGCCGCATGCTGTTGCACGGGTTTACCCTGAGAAAGTTCTACCAATGCCATCGGATGTGCACCCACATAATGGGTTATAATAAACTCCATCCGCGCCAGCCCTACTCCATCATTGGGGAGTTTTGCCACCTTAAATGCAATATCCGGATTACCGACATTCATATAGAGCTTTGTATGGGTTGTTTTGAACTGACCCAAATCAATTTTATTGATTTTGTAATCAAGGATCCCTGCGTATACTCTACCGCTTTCTCCATCCGCACAGCTAACCGTCACTTCATCACCGTCACGGAGCAGTTCTGTTGCATTCACTGTCCCTACAATCGCCGGAACGCCGATCTCCCGTGCTACAATTGCGGCGTGACACGTCCGCCCTCCGCGATTGGTGATCACCGCGGAAGCCTTTTTCATAATCGGCTCCCAATCCGGATCGGTAATATCGGCAACCAGAATATCCCCTGCCATAAATTTCTCCCCTTCATGAGGAGAATGGATAATTTTGACACGACCGGAACCGATTTTCTCACCGATCGCTTTACCGCTCAAGAGTATTTTTGCCTCATCCTCTGCTTGGAGCTCATACTGTTCCAAACTATTGTCACTGAGTTTACGGCTTTGTACGGTCTCAGGACGAGCCTGAACGATAAAAAGTTCTCCGCTTAGCCCATCTTTCGCCCATTCGATATCCATTGGACGATAGACTCCTGCTTTCGTGCTGTAATGCTCTTCTATAATCAGTGCATAACGAGCCAGTGTCACTACCTCTTCATCGGTAATCGAAAAACGGTTTTGAAGCGATTTAGGAGTGGCGAGATTAATCGTGTGATGACGTTCATCATAACGCATTGTGAGGGCTTTGGAACCGATTTGACGTTTCAATATCGTTGCTTTCCCCTCTTTGAGCGTCGGTTTAAAGACATAAAATTCATCCGGGTTTACCCGCCCGCCGACGATATTCTCTCCCAATCCATAAATGGAGTTAATCAGGATCAAATTTTCCGAACCGTTTTCGGTATCGATGGTAAACATTACCCCGCTGCTCGCACTATCGCTGCGCACCATTTTCTGTACCGTCACCGAGAGTGCCACCGAAAAATGATCATACTCACGGCTGTTACGGTAACTGATCGCACGATCGGTAAAAAGCGAGGCAAAACACCGCTTGACATGCTCAACCAGCATTTCTTCACCGCGAACGTTGAGATAGCTCTCCTGCTGACCGGCGAAACTCGCATCGGGTAAATCTTCTGCCGTTGCCGAGGAACGTACCGCGACATCGACTGAGGCAAGCGCATATTCTTCTTCCATAAGACGGTAATTTTCTATAATTTGTGTTTTCAAAGACTCCGGCATTTCACCAGTGAGCATCAGTGAGCGTATCGCTTCCCCGCATCGATTCAACGCTTCAATATTGCTCAAATCAACACCTGCAAAAAATTGCCGGATTTTCGGCTCAAAATTATTATGTGCGATAAACGCTCGATACCCATCAGCAGTTACCGCAAATCCTTCAGGGACTTTTACTCCCAGAGATTTAAGTGAAGCGATCATCTCTCCCAATGAAGCATTTTTACCACCTACTAAGGCAACATCATCAATTCCCAATGAATCCAATCGTCGAATATAGTTCATAAAAACTCCTTTAGAAACAACACATTAGGATAGAATACCATACTATTATCAATATCGTATCGGAAATTCTTATGATCTCTATCGTCCTCACTACTCTCAACGCCCGTTATGCCCACACTGCCTTAGGGCTACGCTACCTCTATGCCAACCTGAACGAGCTGCAAAGCGAGGCAAAAATCGTCGAATTTACGATGAATGAGCAGATTCAGAGCATTGCCGAAGATCTGTTAAAGCATCAGCCGAAAATTATCGGAATCGGTGTCTATATTTGGAATGCCGCGCAAAGTGCGGAACTGATCCAAACGATTAAAAAAGTCTCCCCGAACACTATCATCGTCTTAGGAGGCCCGGAAGCGGGATACCTGCCCCATCGCGTCGATTTCTCGAAAGCCGATTACATTATCAGCGGTGAGGGAGAGATTGCATTTTATGAGTTGTGTAAAGAGATACTATCTACTCGTCATTGCGGACTTGATCCGCAATCTAAGATCCTGAATCAAGTTCAGGATGACAAACAGCCCCATTTTATCAAAGCCCCTCTCCCAGCCTTGAAAGCCATCAACCTCCCCTACACCGCCTATAACGACGAAGACGTAGCCCATCGCTATATCTACGTCGAGGCTTCACGCGGATGCCCGTTCGAATGTGAGTTCTGCCTCTCCTCCATCGATGAGAAGGTACGTAACTTTCCTCTCGACCAACTGCTCGAAGAATTCGAAGTTCTATGGCAGAGGGGAGCACGGAGTTTTAAATTCATCGACCGTACCTTCAATCTCAACATGACCTTTGCCAACCGCATCCTCGATTTCTTCCTCTCCAAAGAGCCACCGTATTTTGCCCATTTCGAAGTGATCCCCGATCATTTTCCCGATATTCTGAAAGAGAAAATCAAACAATTTCCGGCCGGATCGCTGCAGCTCGAGATCGGTATTCAAACCCTCGATCCGATTATCGCCAAAGGGATCAACCGACCGCTCAAACTCGAAAAGATATTTGAGAATTTACGCTTTTTGGAAAACGAAACTTCCGCACACATGCACCTGGACCTTATCGTCGGATTGCCGGGAGAAACGTTAGAGGGGTTCGGTCGTAATCTCGACTTACTTGTCTCCCTCACTCACAGTGAAATCCAGATTGGCATCCTCAAAAACCTCTCCGGTACGACCCTTTCACGGCATGACAAAGAGCACGGAATGATCTACAGCGATACACCACCGTATGACATTCTCCAAAATAATCTATTGAGCTTTGCCCAAATACAGAAAATGAAACGGTTCGCACGCTTTTGGGATATTTTTTATAACAGCGGGAGTTTTACTAAAACGGTTCCGTTGCTATGGACTTCTGCCTATATCGGTCATTGCGGACTCGATCCGCAATCTGAGATCCTGAATCAAGTTCAGGATGACGCATTAGCACTTCAGGATGACCAAATAACAAGCGTTTTTAGTAGCTTCTACGCTTTCAGCGAATGGATTTACACCCAAACCCTCTCAACATGGAAAATATCGCTGGAACGGCAAATCGCACTGCTTCACGCCTATCTGATAGAACGTTACGATAAAGAGAGTGTAGAAGCGGCATTGATAGAGGACCTCTCAGCGCGACCGGAAAAAACCATTCCGTTCTTTTTACGCCAATCGACACAAGAGAAAAAAATTAAAGAGATTAAATCGGTTACCCCGAAACGGCAAGTAAAGAGAATTTAGAGGTTCAAGAGTTGTTGAGAGTGCTAGAGGGTGACGAATCCTCTAGCGAAAAGCTTAACATAAGGAGAATAAAAAGGGCCCGAAGGCCCTGAAGAAAAAAAATTTTCTAATACCCTGCAGGGGATTAGAAAGGCAATACAGCGATTAAGCGGATAGTGTCGCGATCTAAACCGCTATAGTTACCAGAAGCAACTTCATTATCAACCATTGTATAGATTGCTTGAAGGTTCAATGGACCTGCTTTTCCACTTACAGAAAGGTCAATACCAGAGATATCGTTATCAGCACCATCTACACTACAATCTGTGTAAGCTGCAGCAAGTTTAACACCTGCTAACGCAGCGGATGCACCAACTTTAATAGTGTCCGTACCCGGGCGGGTTACGATACCATCCATGTAAATTGAATCAAGACCGGTATAAATTTTTGTTTTATCTCCAGTTGCTGTATTGGCGAAACCCAGTACACCATCTTTATCAGCTGAAGAGTATGCCGCATAAAGATTCACACCAGAAACATCCACCGCACCTTTAACAGCCCAGATGGTAGAATCATTAAGATTTCCGAATCTTGAATCAGGATCCATTCCAGCGTATTGCGCACCCAAATTAACCATACCTGCAACTTTTGTATCTGCTTGCAACCAGTAAGCAGTCGCAAGATCAACTACGTTGTAATACCAACCTTGCAAAGTTGTGCTTGGAAGTGAGTTATTGATAGCCCCAGCTGCATAGGCACCTTTCGCACCAAAGGTATCAAATCCTGCACTAAGAGATGCTGTTTGCCCTGTACTGTTGATCAAAGTAGGTGCAGTATTTCCTGGTGATGTAGTTACAGTAGATGCACCCATACCATTATCTTTACCAACCCATGCACCAACAAGAGTTGTGTTTGGGAGATCTGTATTGATAGCAACCGCCGCATCAAATGTGTTGTACACAACGTTCCATTTTTCAGTGAATGCTAATGGAGTATCCAATTCTTGACGACCGACTTTAACGGTTGTTTTACCCAAAGTTCCAGCCAACCATGCTTGTGACATAGAAGATTGATCATCAACACTTCCTGTAGCCATAACAGCACTTACAAGATTATTTTCCAATCCAAGTGTTGTAAACCCTTGTGCTTGAACTCCTGCACTCACACCTGATATCAAATCAGCAGTAGCCCCTACTCGAATACCGACACCAGCCGCCGAAGCATCTTTATCGAACATATCCGATGTAGAATTTTGAACATCATTTGATTGATAAATAATTTTTACATCACCGTTTACTTTTACATTATCAATCGCAAACGCGCTTGTTCCTAGAGCCAATACAGCGACTAGACTAAGTTTTCCTAATTTCATTCATTCTCCTTCAAGAAACCGTTCGAGATAAGATTTACTTATTTCGAATCATGCGACAATCATAACAATTAATTCTTAAAGATTTCTTGATTTTTATTGGTATTTCTAATATATTAACAAATTTGTTATCCTGTGAGACAAAATTGTGATAAAAAGCGTCATTTATGTAACACTCCTATCAAGAAGCAGTGAGATAGATGAGAAAAAGAAATGATTTATTACTATAGAAAAATAGGATAGAGTCCCAAGCAAGCGCTTGGGAAAAAGAAAGTCGAAGGTGTAATAAGCGGAAAGTAATTGCTTACCAGTTGCGGATACGCATATGACACGACGTACATTGCTTGAGAAGCTGGGTATAGTCATCCAACGCATTATCCATACGGCCCGCTTCGATCGATACGATCATGTCATCGGAGTACATACGAAGCATTTGAGCGGTTTTTTGGGCAAACTTATAGGCATACACCTGATCTTTTGGCAAGATTGCTTTTACCTCTTCACCCTCCAGCGAGGAAAGTGTCCCCTGAAGTTTTTTCACCCCGAGCTTCATATCTTCCGTTGAACTGTACAAACCGCCGCGCTGGATTTGCTCCATCGCGTCCATCATCGTACGCATATCTTTCATCAGCTCCAAACGCGGATCTTTTGTTTGTGCCGCGTTCGCTGAACCGACCAATACCATTCCGACAAATGCTGCTGCTACTATTTTTTTCATAAATACCCCTTTATTTAGTATTGGATGACTTCTTTGGTAAATTCGGTCAATTTGACCGTTTTTGCCGAAATGGAAACCAATTTCTTAGCTTCCGCCGGTCCGCCGTAAAACTCTTTGAACTCAGGACGGAACTCTTTGAAATAGTCATGGAACTTGTCTTGTCCTAAAATTCCGACAGCCCACAGGGTATCATCTGCCGCATGTTCTAAAACAACTGCGCATAAAGGCTGTGTCGCAGCACCGCCGAGGACTTTGGCACCGGCTCCGGCATCAAATGCCGAGAGGTGGGATGAACAGACAATAATTCCGCTTTTATCGTATGCCATTGTTTTTTTCGCTTTCGGCACATACGTAATAAAGCTGTCATTTGGGGTCGGATGGGTCATCTGATGGGTACAGATTGCTACGTACGCTACGATAGTACGCTCTTTACCGACACCACTTTTCCAAACATACGATTCTCCGCTGTCCGATTTCAAAGCAACCTCTTTTTCGGTTGGCTGAGGAAGGTTAATCAACATACACGGCGTTGATGCGTACGGATAGTTGAAAATATAAGTCACTTCTTTTGCGAGGGCAGAAGCTTTGATTGGTTTTCCGGCAGCATCTACCAGTTGGGTCTTTTCATACGATTTATAAAGTGTACCGTCGTTTGCATAGAGATTCCCGCGAATCAAGGATGGGTTAACCGCAACAACTGTCGCACCAGCCGCAACAACTTTTAAAAAATTTCTTCTATCCATAATATTTTCCGTGTGAATGATTTTGAGTAGTTAGTGTAGCAGATTTTGCATTTTATTCCAAAGGGACATACATGGGCACTCACAGAGTAGCCCTACCGTCATTGCGAGAAGTGAAACGGCGAAACAATCCATAGCAGACTGCCGCGCTTCACTCGCAGTGACAAAACAGGTATGTCTATACGCGTTAAAATTAATTAAAAAGGTCGCGCATTGCACCTTTATACCAGTCGTGCGTCGCTTTTGCCAATCCGGTTGAACGGAATTTATTATTGACTTCGTCACCTTTAGGGACACTTCCTTTAGAACCGATAACGGGACCTGCAACCATAAACTCATGGTTAACCATAATCGCTTCTTCAGGGTTTTCTCCAACCATTGAGTAACAAACGTTCGCACTTTTGTACGGCAGTGCTGAGGCAACACTGTACGATTTGCCATGAAGAACGTGAGCGATCTCTTTCGCACACTCTTTACCTGACCAGATCGCTGATTGACCGCTTGGAGGAATAGCGTGCCCGACAACGTCACCGACGGCGTAAACACTTGCATCGCTAGCTGTTTGGAAAGATACCGGTTTTTCAGGAGTAGAAGCCATTTTGACTTTTTTGAATCCGTCTTTGGTTGTCTCAACCCCTGACATTTCGATGACCGGATTCGACATATTGTGAGGAATAAAGTTAAAAACACCGTATTTGATAGTTTTAGTCGTTTTAGTTCCTTCCGTATCATCTTTGTCTTTGAATACTGTTTGAACGTACGTGATCTCTTTTTTATCAAAATCAACATCAGAAATTTTGCAGTTACTTTCGTGTACTACGGAACCTTTGTTGATTTCAGCCCATGCTTCTTTGAAAGCTGCACCTTTAGCAATTTCAGCGGTTTCATTAAGGATAATAACTTTACCGCTTAATCCCTCTTTTTTCATGTGATTCGCAATCATACTCGCACGCTCGAACGGAGCCGGAGGACAACGATACTTACCTGCTGGAACCGTGATAACAACATCGCCTTCATCCATTGTTTTTACCAGACGATCAAGAGAAACGTGCTCACCGCCCGGAACCAACGCTGCCGGTGCTACACGACGAGCTTTTGCGATTTTCGCATCAGACCATGTCGGGAACTGTCCTTTATAGTTGTAATCGATACCAGGAGCCATTACTAAGATATCATAACCCACTCCACCTTTAGACGTGTGAACTACTTTGTTGGCACGGTCAATTCCGGTAACCACTGCGGTAAG
Organism: Sulfuricurvum sp.; assembly: GCF_049587615.1. Classification (GTDB taxonomy): domain Bacteria; phylum Campylobacterota; class Campylobacteria; order Campylobacterales; family Sulfurimonadaceae; genus Sulfuricurvum. The sequence continues at coordinate 18,307 of NZ_JBAVEF010000053.1, read as the reverse complement.
CATTCCATAGCCGTTTTTCTCAACCGCTTGAGAATAGTCATGGGTCAAGGTGCTAAGACTGACACCTTTGAGTCCACCGAGGTTACAGTTTGAAAACGGGCAAGACATAAAGCTGTCATTTTTTTCGATAATCGCAACATCGAATTTTGGATCAATTTTTTTCAATTCTTTGGCAACGGTCAAGCCGCCCCAACCTCCACCAATGATAACAACTTGATGCTTACCGAGCATTTTACCCGCAGCTGATTGTGCACCTGGAGCTGCACCTGTCGCAGTAGTACAACCGGTTACGGCAGCAGCAGCTGCGCTGAGACCGGCAAATTTAAGTAAGTCACGTCTTGAAATGTTCATAATGAGTCTCCTTCATCGTATGCAATATCGATTGCGAAATCTGAATTATCGCTGTGGACATCATAATAGTCTTAATCTTAAATATTTATAAGAAATAGTGAAATATATCAAAAAAACCCAAATAAGATATTATTATATGATTTTAGGTGATATAAATGTGATAGATAGAGAGAAAGACTATTATATGGTATCATATCGTTATGTTTGCAAGGGAGATTCTGAATGAAAATTGAAGAGTGCCATTCTTTAGAGGAAGTTCGTAACCATATCGACCGGCTGGATGATCAAATCGTCGAAATTATTGCTGCGCGTAACGGCTATGTCAAACAAGCGGCTAATTTTAAACACTCCATTGAAGAGATCAAAGCCAATGAGAGAATGGAAGCGGTTATGGATCGTGTGCGGTCTCGTGCCATGGAGTTCGGTGTTTCGCCGAACCTTCTTACAAAACTCTACACCATTATGATCGACGAAATGGTTGAAGCGGAAATTTCAGAATTTAGGAATGCAAAATCGCTTTAATGCTCTATTAACGTCATTCCCGCGTAGGCGGGAATCTAGCTGGATTCCCGATCAGGTCGGGAATGACGAAAATTTAAAACTTTGTTACTTCGCCTCGGCAAATGGCCATAACCACTTTGCCCTGCAGCGTATCATTTTTATAGAGGCTGTGATGATGCGTTACCTGCGTCGTCTGTGCCGGATCAAATAAAATACAATCAATCTTTGATCCTACCGAGATCTCCCCTGATTTAATCCCTATCTGTTCCGCCGGAGCACGTGAAGCCAAATCAACCAATTTTGCCATAGTTATAATGCCGTTTTTGATTAGATACGTATACATAAGCGGTAAATATTCGGCAATCGACGTTGTCCCTACATTGGCATCATAAAAAGTGATATCTTTGTGTACATCGGAGTTAGGCTGGTGAAGTGAGGTGAGGGAGTGAATATCCCCTCTTTGAAGTGCATTAATAAGTTCAAGACGCTTGGATTCGCTGACCAAAGGCGGATTGATTTTTGCATCGGTATCAAATCCCAAACATGCCGAATCATTTTTAAACAAATGGTGAATGGCCACTTCACACTGGACATCTATCCCACTCTTGCGTGCTTCGGCGATCAATGCAATCGATCGAGGTTCCGTAACACTTTTGAAAACGATTCTGATCCCAAAATGACGCGCAATTTCGATCATCGAAGCAACATGGACAACTTCACACATCGGTGATACCCCCGGTAACCCGAGTTGAGATGCAACCGTGCCATCTGCCATGACACCGCTTTCAAAGAGGCTTTTATCTTCGGCTTTGTACAACAACGCTTTATTGGCCATTTTAAGATACTGTGCGATTCGATTGATCAGATTGTAATCTTGGATTGTCGAAGTGTGTACCGCACGTGAACCTTTTTTCAGCATGATCGCGATGTTGCTAAGAACCCCCGATTCATTCAATGCGCTGACCGCTGTCTCGATGGTCGCTCCGTTAAGTAAATAGCGGTGCTGTTGAACAAATTCCAAGGTTATCTCATTATCAATACGCGGAGTAGAATCACTTGCAAGAAGTGCGGTAGTAACGCCTCCACTGAGAGAGCGGCGTGAAAGTTTTTCAAGATTCGTACGATTCAGCTGAGAGTCTTTGAGCCGTACGTCCGTATCGACAAGACCTGGAATCAAGTAATACCCATCCGCCGCAATGATCTCATCCCCCTTTAGATTTTCACCGATTTGAGTTATCACCCCCTCTTCAATTCGAACATCACCACGTCGTTCTCCATTGATATCACAGATAATTGCGCCCGATATGATCATAATCGCTCCCGTTAGGTATAATTACGCAATTTTAGTCTAAGAAATGTTATAAAAAGGGTACATGTGTCTAAAATCATCCTTTTTTTGCTTCCACTCCTTCTTTACGGCGGTTCTGATCTTTACTCGATGGGGAAAAAACTTTATTTTGCCAAAGGGTGTAACGGATGTCACGGGATCTCAGCCACCGGATCGAACCTTTATCCTGCTCTCGCTTTTCGACGCAAACCGTTTTTGATCTACAAACTCAAAGAATACCGAGCAAAACGCGGAAATACGCAGCAATCGCAGCTCATGATCCCTTTTGCCTCCGAGCTCTCCGACAAAGAGATTGATGCTTTGACAACCTTTTTAAGCGATTATCATGAAAATAAAAGTAACTATAAAATGGATACCAGCACTCGAGGAGACGGAGGATCATGAAACTATTAGTCAGTGCACTTGAGCACTCTGCGAATATCCATTTATCGTATTTACTAAAAGAATTGGGAAACGATGTCGTGTTATCAGGAATATTTGACAACACTCTAGGAAAAAGTATCGTTGATCTCCGCGCCACCTCGGTCATGGGATTTGTGGATGCACTCCTCAAACTCCCTTTTTTCTTTCGTCTTAAAGACCAAATGGTAGAATTGGCGGAACATGCCGATAAAGTACTGCTCATCGATTCATCCGGATTTAATCTCCCCCTGGCCAAAGCGATTCGTAAACGCTATCCTGAAAAAGAGATTATCTACTATATCCTCCCACAAGCATGGGCATGGAAGAAAAAACGGATTCCGGTACTCGAAAAAACCATTACAAAACTCTGCTCCATCCTCCCATTTGAGCCATCATACTACTCCCCCGATGCTCCCATCGAATATGTCGGCCATCCCCTGCTTGATGAGATCACCCTGCGCAAAACGGATCTTTCCCCCAGCGGAAAAATCACTTTTATGCCGGGAAGCCGCCCCGGAGAGATAAAGCGGCTGATGCCGGTGTTCCGAGAGCTCCGGTCCATGCTCGATGCCCATTCCCTTCTTGTTATCCCCCCTCATTTTACATCTGAAAAGATCAAAGAACTTTACGGTGATATTTCTGCGTTTGAGGTTGCCCATGCGGCACATCAAAGTTTGGCAGAGTCCGATTTTGCTTTTATCTGCAGCGGTACGGCAACGCTGGAAGCGGCCCTAATCGGAACACCGTTTCTCCTGGCCTATATCGCCAAACCTCTCGATTACGCGATTGCTTCACGTCTTGTCAAACTTGATTACGTAGGGTTGGGCAATATTTTATTCTCCCATGCGTACGGACGTAAACTGCATCCTGAATACCTGCAAAACGACGTATTTGCCCAAAATCTGTATAATGGCTATCAAGAAATGGACAAAAACGCTTTTTTCAGCGATGCCGGACGTTTACGTGAACTCTTACAACATGGGAGTGCGGCACGTGTCAGTAACATTATCAAGGATCACAATGCTTAGAATTTTTTCATGGACAAAATCCTCTATTCGCAATCTAACTGATCAGAAGATCATCCCCTATGTCTTTGCCCTCAGTGATGGGCCGATGCTTTTTCGCGATCTTTTAAAAACGAATAAAATGTATCAGGAGGGGTTGAAACTGGAAGGGAAAATCCCCGGGTTCCGTCTCAGTATCGGGAGAAGCTATCTCGTTTTTATCGCCCTTTGGCACCTGATTCTTCTCCCCGCATCGGCACTTTTTCATACCGTTTTGGCAAAAATCGATTGCCATCTTTTGATTTTAATGGCGATATTGTTTACGGGGATGTTTTTTGCGACCTACGCGATTTTTAAAGAGTACCTCATCGATACGGTTGCACTGCGTATCATCCGAACCGCATGGGAAAACCATTTTCCCCATTTTGATTATAATTTGCATGCCAAAGAGGTGGCGAAGATCTATTCTGAAGCGTTAGAAAAAGAGATACCGCATAAAAATATGCAGCTTTATATTTTAGACAGATTGGTAGAAAAGTAATTTTTAGAATACATGGAAATACCCATTCCCTGTTCCTGCCTCATTTGAGGCAGAGCGTTTCGTTTGCACCCTACTTTTTCATCTTTCCTAAAATGCCGAGGAATGTCGGAATATTCGCCCCACCGTCATGTCGACCGATCTTTTTTCCGGATGCAGTTAGAAAATGAAATGTCGGAGTACCGATATATCCCAACCCTTCCGGGATGAAATCTTTGTGAATATCCAAATACACCGGAATAAAGTTGTTGTGAATTTCGTTGGCAACCGCTTTTTCTTCAAAAACGATATCTTTCATGTATTCGCATGCCGGGCACTCTTCACGTGAGAGCATCACTATCACTTTCTTCTTCTCTTTGGCTGCTTGTGCCAATGCCGCATCATACGACGGCGCCCATTTGAGTTCGGCGAAAGCGCATGTTGCCAAAATTGACAATGCCAAAATTATTTTTCCCATTAGAATGCTCCTAAATGATTTAAAAATTCTTTCGGTTCTTTAAAACCGACGATATCAGCACTTTTTATACGCTCTGACTTCTCGTCAAAAAACAAAATAGCCGGAGGACCGAAGATACCGTATTTTGAACTGATCGCTTTTGCAGCCTCATCGTTCGCGGTCAAATCGACCTGAACAAGAACATAGTTGTCCATCGCCGTTTTTACCGTTTCATCACTGAAGGTTTTCTCTTCGAGTTCTTTACATGCCGTGCACCAATCGGCGTAAAAATCCACCATCACCCGCTTACCTTTGTTCTCGGACAGAATCGCGTCTAACTCTTCGATGGAGGTAATCTTCTCGAATTTTTTATGTTGATCCGACACTGCTGCAACCGCTTCTTTGTTCGGTAAGAACGGATCAAGTGGATGCAGCGGATTGGTAGCACCGCTCATACCGCCTAACAACAACGACATTCCATAGAGGAAGATGATAATCCCCAGCGCTTTTTTATTGGCTCTATGGCATCGGATACACCGTCCCCGAATCGGCTCCAGCGCTCCAATATTAACCGCTACAAATATTGCCAATCCGCCCCATAGCATCATCGAAATATTCTCATCCAGGATGCGGCTGATCATCCAAATCGATACGCCGATGAGCATCACCCCGAAAATCGATTTGACGTTGTCCATCCAGACACCCGGTTTCGGCATGAATTTTCCGGCACTCGTCCCAACAGCAACCAGAGGAATCCCCATACCGATACTCAGTGCGAACAAGGCCACACCCCCCAGCAACGCATCTCCCGTTTGGCCGATGTAAATCAGTGCTCCGGCTAACGGGGCGGCAACACACGGTCCGACAATAAGGGCCGATAAGAATCCCATAATCGCAACCCCGACAATACCGCTCCGTTTCCCGCTGATTTGTGTAATACGCGATTGTATGGCATTAGGAATCTGAAGTTCAAACAGATCAAACATCGACATTGCCAGAACCACAAAGATGAGGGAAAAGAGGGTAATAATCCACGGCGTTTGAAATGCCGCTTGAAGATTCGCTCCAAAAAGCCCTGCCAATATGCCCGCTATCGTATAGGCTATTGCCATCGAAAGAACATAGACCACAGAGAGCCAAAACGCTTTTTTCGTACCTAAACCGGCACCCTGTGAAACAATCACCGAAGAGATAATGGGAATCATCGGAAATACGCACGGGGTTAACGCCAACAGTAAACCGAAGCCGAAAAAGCTCAAAATAATAAACCAGAGACTTCCCCCTTCGATTACACTAGCGATACGATCCGTTTCAGAAGTTTTTGGCTCCTCTTTTGGAGAGATCACATCTACATTTGCAGTATCCACGGCAGGAGCTTGTAGGATCGACGAACTTGCTTCACTTCCAGTTTTCAAGTTATCTGCATTGACCGTAATTTGCAAAGTCGTCTCTATCGGTTCATAGCATAATCCCGCAGAAGAGCACCCCTGATAAGAAAGGTTCACTTTGACGGGGTGTTCACCGCGGATATCGCCGCTTTTCGTGAGCTTGACACGAATAGCCGGAGATCTTTCAAAAACGGCTTCACCTTCATGATCGACCGCTTCTGCCATGTTGACTGACGCAAAATCAATCCCGTCTTCAGGATCGGCATCGACAACGCTCACTTTCTCTTTATAGAGATAAATTTTCTCACCCAACTCTATCTCGATACCGATCGTACTTTCATCAATCAGCGTGATGGAAGGTTTAAATGCCTCTTCAGGCTGTAAAAAACCGACCCCCCAGACATTTAATGAAATAAGTAAAAAAAACAGCCAACGCATATAGGAACCTCATCTAAATTTCTTCTCTATTTTACCGCATTTAACTGTGAGCTTCCTCACAGAGCAACATTGTTAACATTTTTCAGCTTACTCATAGCCTTAAATGCTACACTACACGACACTGTTTTTGAACGCCGAAGAGATAAAATTCCTAGAAGATCGAAGTCTAAAATTTACACGGAGCCTATCATGTCCAATCGTCTCGCATTTGAGGATTCTCCCTACCTCCAACAACATAAAGAGAATCCGCTGGAGTGGTATCCATGGTGCGATGAGGCATTTGATCGGGCCAAGCGTGAGCACAAAGCAATATTTATCTCCATCGGCTACAGCAGCTGCCACTGGTGTCATGTCATGGAACATGAAGTATTCGAAAATCCCGAGATTGCCGAATTTGTCAATCAGCATTTTATCTGTATCAAAGTCGATCGTGAAGAACGCCCCGACATCGACAAACATTACCAGGAGCTTCATATGCTCCTTAATCGTCGAAGCGGGGGATGGCCTCTCTCGATTTTCTGCACCCCCGAGAACAAACCCTTTTATGCCGCCACCTATATCCCTCCGTACAATCAAGAGCGGATGATGGGCTTTAGCGAACTTACCGCCATTATCGCCGATAAAATCGCCCAAAACGATGAAAAGCTGTTCCAAAACGCCGATGAGATCACCGGATACCTCCGTCCTAAAAACGAACCCGTTCAGGCAACCGCTCTGAATGCAAAAATCATCCCCCAATTTACCCAGCAAGCCGGACACAATTACGATGAGAACAACGGCGGTTTTTCAAAATCCCCGAAATTCCCGCATGCCTCTACCCTGCGAACCTTAATGACGATTGATCGCCTTGAACCTGACGAAAAAATAAAAGCGATCCTTACCCATACACTCGATTCAATGGCATTGGGAGGGATGTATGACCTCATCGACGGAGGATTTTGCCGTTACAGTACCGATGAGGCATGGCTCGTTCCCCATTTTGAAAAAATGACCTACGACAATGCCCTTCTCTGCACCCTTTATGCCGAAGCAGGAGTGCTTTACAAAGATGAAAACTATATTCGTATCGCCCGTGAAACTGCCGATTTTATGATCCGATTTATGATGGAGGATGATCTGTTTTACAGCGCCAGCGACGCGGACACGGAGGGTGAAGAGGGAAAATATTTTGTCTATTCTTATGATGAAATCGCAGCCGCTATCGTAAAATGCCACGTCGACAATCCACAGGAAGCAGCGCGTGTGATCGGAGCGACACCGGAAGGAAATTTTGAGGGACATTGCATTATCCGTCTCTCCTCACCGAAACGTCCCGAATGGTTTGAAGCGTTTCGGCAAGAGCTGCGCATTCTGCGCCAAACACGGACGTATCCCTTTATCGACCGCAAAGTGATCAGCGCATGGAATGCCATGATGATCAAAGCGTTATTTGTTTTGGGAAAAGTCGACAATGCTTACACCACACAAGCAATCCATTCTCTGGAAAAGCTCAAATCAACAATGTTCTCAAACGACCAACTCAAACACTCTACCCTCATCCATAAAACACCTAAAATCGACGCCTTTTTAGAAGATTACGCTTATGTGTGCAATGCTCTCCTCGAAGGGTATCAAGCAACACAAAATGAACACTACCTGATTGATGCACAGCGTTTTGCCAATAAGGCGTTAGAACACTTTTATGAAGAGGGGAAATTGTATTTCAGCCGCGGAGCCTTTACTACGGTTGCCGAGCTCGATGATGGTACCTATCCCAGTGCAATGGCAATTATGATCAATGTATTACTGAGTCTTGGGATTTTGGTCGATTCCAAATATCGCCATTTCGCATTCAAAAGTCTCGAATACGTATCGATTAAACTGATGAAAACACCTATCTATTATCCTACCCTTACCGCAGAGGTGATCCGTTATCTGAGCGAACAGCGGGTTGTTAAAAACAAATCTGAAAATCTTGCCCGGCTAGAACTTCCTTTTCACTATCCCTTTGTTCTCCTCAAAAATGACGAGACTCTCAATGAATTTACCATTTGCGGCGAAAACTCATGCTTTGCGGCGACAGAAGATGCCGCTCAACTTGAAGCTTTGATCGCTTCAACGTTATAACTAAAAAAGGAGTCGGTATGGGCGCAAAACACGCTATGGCAACGGAAGAAATCAACAAAGCCGAAACACTTTCAGAAATTATCCATCAAGAGCGGCGAAAAGAGATAAAAGATCCCGTCAAAGAGCAACGAAAAGAAAGCCATAAAGAAGAACGCCTTCCTATTTGGGTCAAAAAATCGGTCTTAGAATACGAAGAGGAGCTGAAAAAACTCCAAATCGAACTCCTCAAACTTCAAAATCACGTCAAAGACAAAGGGTTAAAAGTTTTGATGATTTTTGAAGGACGTGATGCTGCCGGGAAAGGGGGGACGATTAAACGGATCACCGAACATCTCAACCCCCGAGGTGCCCGTATCGTTGCTCTGGACAAACCCTCTGATGTTGAAAAAACCCAATGGTACTTTCAACGCTATACCCAGTACCTCCCCAGTGCAGGAGAAATGGTCTTTTTCGATCGCAGCTGGTATAACCGTGCCGGAGTCGAACCGGTCATGGGGTTTTGTAATGAAGCGGAACATAAAGAGTTTTTACACGAAGTTCCCGAGTTTGAACGTATGCTGGTGAATTCGGATATTCTTTTATTCAAATTTTATTTTTCGGTCTCTAAAAATGAGCAGGCGGCCCGGTTTAAAGAACGAAAAACCGATCCCCTTAAACAATTCAAGCTCTCTCCTATCGATGCCAAGTCTCAGGAAATGTGGGACAAATATACCATTGCCAAATATTCGATGCTGCTTGCATCTCATACCGATCATGCGCCATGGATTATTATCCGATCCGACAACAAGAAAAAAGCGCGTATCAACTGTATCCGTCATATCCTTGCTCGTGTCGAATATCCCAAAAAACCAAAACTCACCCATCTGGAAACATCCGATAAAATTCTATTGAGCGGCGATCAAGAAATAAAACTGATGGAATCGAGTATGTCACTGAAAAAAAATGAAGAGATGAATGAAAGAGGATAACCTCCAAAGAGGTTAGAGAAATTTGAGGATTTCGGCTTCGATATTCTCTTTTTCGATGACAATCGGTTGGGCAATCGGTTTCGTAAACAATCCCTTGATCATCGCAGGAATTTCTACCTTTGCCGTTGCCGCAATCGATGCAAGCGCATCAAGGTCATTTGCACCTTTCTCTCCGGTGAGGGCATTGGCAATCGTCGGAGAAAATTTGGTCCACTCCGCCGTCGAATAGACGATGGTTTTAAGGGATTTGGTCGCACAACAATCGTAAGCCTTAAAACATGTTGCGGTGTGCGGATCCATTAAATAACCGCTGTCAAACGCTTCTTTGATATACCCTTTTCCCTCTGCGCCGTTGCAGTAATCCGCAGAAAAGAAGTTTTGGAGTTTGATCGTCTCATCATCGTTCAACGCATAGAACCGCTCTGTTTCCAATCCACTCATCAACTCTTTCGTACGCTGATCTCCAAACAGGTCAAACAAGATACGCTCAACATTACTCGAGATCAAAATATCCATCGCAGGCGATGTCGTCGCAACAACATGCTCGCCGCGCAAATCGTAGCGCCCGGTATTGATGAGACGGGTAAGGACATTGTTCTCATTCGAAGCAATGATGATTTTCTCAACCGGAAGCCCCATTTTGTAAGCATAATACCCGCCCAATGCATTTCCGAAGTTTCCGCTCGGAACATCAAGATACACTTTTTCGCCCATTGTAATGACATTTTGGCGTACCAACTCAAGATAACTGTGGATATGGTAGATGATCTGAAAAATTATCCGTCCGAAGTTCACCGAATTGGCCGCTGAGAGAGAGATATGTTTTGCTTTCAGCGCATCTTTGAAAGTAGCAGAACCAAGCAGACGCTTGAGAGCACTTTGGGCATCGTCAAAATCCCCTTTGATTCCGATCACTTTAAGATTTGCCGCATCTTCCGTCACCATTTGAAGGCGCTGAACATCCGAAGTTCCCCCATCAGGATAGAGACACACTACACGAACATTGGATCTGTTTTTGAATGTTTCCAATGCTGCTGGCCCCGTATCTCCGCTCGTTGCCGCCAAAATCAGATACTCTTCATCCCGTTTTTGGGCAATGGAAGAGAGGACCACACCAAAAGGCTGCAATGCCATGTCTTTAAAAGCTCTCGTCGGCCCGTGATAGAGTTCACTCACATACAAATCATCGCGCACTTTCACTACCGGTACCGGATGGGAAGGATCATCGAATTTATCGTATAAAGATAATGCTTCATCAATCACCGACGGATCGATATCGATCGCAAGGGTTGTGAGTAAATCTTTTGCCAACACTTTGTACGAAGAGTTCAGATGCTTAATGAGAAATGCTTCGCCTAAATTTGGAAGTTCACTGGGAACGTACAATCCTCCAAATGAAGCGATGGGGCTTAAAATCGCCTCCGAAAAGGTGATCTCCTGTGGATGGATTCCGTCATTTCCGCGTGTTTCTATAAATTTCATCGTACCACTTTGTAAAATTTTCGTGATTATAACAAAGAGGGTATCACGTAACGCTTAGAGGGAGAAAACAAAAAGAAGAAAATGGGGATCACAATGTAATCTGTGTCCCAACGCCTTCAGAGGTGAAGAGTTCGAGCAAGATCGCGTGTTCGATACGTCCATCGATGATGTGGGCTTTTTGAACCCCCGCATCGACCGCTTCGAGACATGAATCGACTTTCGGAACCATCCCGCCGCTAATCGTACCGTCTGCTTTGAGCGCTTCGACCTGTGCTTCGGTGAGGGTTGAGAAAAGCTCTTTATCTTTGTTGAGCACTCCCGAAGTATCGGTCATAAAGATCACTTTGCACGCGCCGATAGCCGCCGCGATAGCCGATGCGGCAAGGTCGGCGTTGATGTTGTACCCCGGATGACCGACGATAGGATCACACCCGATAGGGGCGATGACAGGGATGAAACCCTCTTGCAAAAGATTATGGATGACCGAGCCGTTCACACTCTCGACCCGCCCCGTAAGACCGAATTTCGCTTCGTCTTTGGGCTTGGCACGCAAGAAATGGGCATCTTTACCGCTGATACCGATCGCTTTGGCACCGTAGGAGTTGAGGAGTGAGGTGATCTCTTTGTTGATCTCCCCGCTGAGTACCATCTCGACAATCCGCATCACTTCAGGGGTACTGACCCGCTCACCGTTGATAAACTCGGTCGGGATTTTCAGATCGGACAAGAGCTGAGAGATACGGCTTCCGCCGCCGTGTACGATCACCACTTTCACCCCGACGAGGTGAAGCAGTACGATGTCTTGGGCGAATTTGGCTTTGAGTTCATCGGAGGTTTGAGCCGACCCGCCGTATTTAATGACAACGATCTCATCACGGAACTCTTTGATGAACGGCATCGCATCCATCAGAGTTTTAACGGTATCAATTTTTCGCTGCATTTACATAATCCTTCACTGTAGTAATTATCGTCTCATTTAACTCAATAGAGAGTTCCAAAACCGAGATATTGAGTTTAAAAGACGACATTTTAACCAAGTCTTTTGAAGTTACCAAGAGGCTCGTAGCACCCGTGCGCTCCACAATCATTTCGAGTTCCCCTTGGGTAAAGAAATGGTGATCTTCAAAATAGACCTTCTCTATCACTTCCGGTAAAAAAGGATCAAGCCGCTGCGGGCGTGCAATCGCGGTTACCAAGACCATTTTTTCGGTCGGATTTTGGATCGTGACGGAACGTTTAAACGTTCTCCCCTCCTGCAGCATTACCACGCGTTTATCACTCCACAGCTTTTCCCGATACGCTCCGGAGGGGAGACAAAAACGGTTAGGGGTTACGACATCGATCACCAAATCCAGTTTATCAATGGAATGCTTCCCGTATCCATCATCGAGGAGTACCACTTCGCATCCCATGGATGCAGCCTCGGCGATCCCCCTCTCCCGGATTTCGCTTACAATAACCGTGGCATGAGGAAGTAACTGTGCATACAACATCGCTTCATCACCGCTTTTGATGACGTCACACAGGATCGTCGATTTATCTTTGACAACCACCATTCCATGACTTTTACGGCCGTACCCGCGCAGTACAATCGCCGGCTTATCGAATTGTTTGGCCAATTCGATGACGACCGGGGTTTTTCCACTCCCGCCGACAGTGAGGTTCCCGACACTTACGACCGGAATTCCAAAAGATTTCGGCACACTGCGGCGATATCGCAGGTATGCGATCCAACAATAAAGCCAGCTTAGGGGTAAAAGGAAAAAAGAGAGGATTTTTTGTACCCAAGAGGGGTGATAGAGATACCCCTCACCCCATTGCACCCAAAAACGTTTCAAACGCGTGTTGAAGCTACATCCAAAATTGCATCGCAAATCTCTTCGACCTGATCGTCACTGAGCGCCGCATAGTTCGGAATGGAGAGAACTTGCTGATAATTACGAAGGGCGATGGGGAAATCATTAACCCGCAATGAATATTTTGACTTATAATAGCTCAATAAATGGAGGGGAATGTAATGGAGACCGCACTCGATTCCCCGAGCGGCTAGCTCACGTGCAAACGAGTCACGATTTTTATCAACTTTGATAATGTAGAGCGAATAGGCATGTTCCTCATTGGCTACGGGAAGTTTGATGTGCGGTGCATCGGCAAGACGCTCGTTAAAAACTTCAGCGATTTGACGCTGACGGTCAATATTATCATCTTGTTTTTCCAGCTGAACCAAGATAGTTGCCGCATCCAGAGGGCTCATCATATACTGGCTTCCGATATCGGTTACATCATAAATGTATCCCAACCCTTCATCCTCGATCATCATCGCGTGGTTGCGCAGCAATTTTGCCCGTTCCATAATCTCTTCATCATCACACACTAACATTCCGCCGTTGCAAACGTTGCGGCGTAAATGGGGACTGAAATCGAAACAGGTGATGTCAGCGCCCGTAGAACCTATTTTTTGTCCATTGTAGCTTGCACCTAACGCATCCGATGCATCTTCGACGATTTTTACATCGTAGAGCTTTGCAATACCGTAAAGACGATCCAAATCCACACTTTGACCTGCTACATGCGAAACGATTACCGCTTTGAGTTTTTTGGATTTGTTTTCACTCAAATAGGCTTCAAGTTTGTCCAGATCGATCGTAAAGGTATCGGGATTGATATCAATAAATATCGGTTCTGCATCAAAATGGCGTACCACTTCAGGAACAGAAGGATACGCATTGATCGAACAGAGCACTTTATCACCCCGTTTCAGATCAATCGCCAACATCGCCAAATGCAAGGCTGCCGTTCCGTGAGAGGTTGCCAACGCATAAGAGGCACCGACATACGATTCAAATGCCGCTTCCAAATCTTCGATAATATTCGGCGCCTCTCCGTCGAATACTTCATCGATTTTTTCACGTTCATCTCCGCCGACTTCGACACGGTAAAATGGGATACTCATATTTTCTTCCTTCATAAGGTTATATCTCTGGGATAATTAAAATCATGATTGACCGTTCGTGAGGTCAATTTCGCGATAACGGGCATTTTACGCTTAAACTGGTTTTTGTAAATACGATTTACGATCATATCGACCAATTGAGGATTTTCTCCACCTGCTATCATCTCTTCGGAGGTATGCCGTTCTTCGACATAACGCTTTAATACACGATCCAGTTCGCTATAGGGATACCCGATTTCCGCTTCATCACTCTGCCCTGCCCACAAATCCGCAGAAGGGGGTTTGGAAACAATCGAGTCAGGGAGCCCCAAATAACGTGCCAGCTCGAACACCTCTGTTTTGTACAGATCACCGATAGGATTGATCGCACTCGCTAAATCCCCATACAGTGTCCCATAACCGAGCATCAGCTCACTTTTGTTACTGGTTCCCAGTACCAAAGCCCTCTCGCGTGCCGAAATATCGAAAAGTGTTACCATTCGTAACCTAGCAGAAAGGTTACCGATCCGAAGCGGCGACATATCGGGATGTTCATACGCACGGAGCATCGGTTCGATACTGCAGGTCTCGGAACGAAGATCAAATGCGGCGCATAGCGCATCGGCATCATCCAACGAGCTTCGAGATGAATAGTGCGATGGCATTTTGACACACAGCAGATCGTTGCCAAATGCACGGTGAGCCAACACCGCTACAACGGCGGAATCGATCCCTCCGCTCAACCCGATAACTACTTTTTGCAGACCGGTTTTGCGAACTTCCTGACTCAAAAATTCGCTCAGATACCGGCTGATCAGCTCGTATTTACCCACCGCTTAACCTTATTTTTGTATTAACAATTTGTATTATAACTAATTTCGGTAACGAAGTTATCAACACTTGGTTAATGAAATACGTTCCAATTCACTCTTATCAAATCCGGCCTGCTCCCTTGCCGTGCAGTTTATATCAATTCTGCGGGGAAAACTGTTCGGATAATGTTTTTCGATGATCTCAAAATAACTCGAAGGCTTTTTCCCCTCACGTGCACAAGCGTATTCAAACCACACATCCCCTTTTCGGACATGATCGACCTCTTCATCTAAAATAATATGAAGTGCTGCCATGATTTTTTGTACCATCGGATACGATGCATGCGGTTGAAGTTTCTTCAAAATCAGCGGAGTAGCATCCAATCCGTTGGCTTCGAGGTATCTGGGTACCACCGCCATCCGCTCATGCAGATCCAGTGTCCGCATGGAAGCTTCAAACAGCGCATCATGGACCGGATACTCTCCATAAAAACTCCCCAGTTCTCGCAACAAAGCCTCAATCATCTCAAAATGACGCACCTCATCGTCCGCCACCGAGAGCCAATCACGCTCGTAAGCCTCACCGCAGTCACGGAAACGATATACCGCATCGAGAGCCAAATCGATGGCACTGTATTCAATATGAGCAATCGCGTGCAAAAGCAGCATCTGACCCTGCGGCGTATTGAGTTTCGTTCGTCTGGGAACTTCTTTAGGATCGATGACCGTACAAAAATCGCGATAGGAGGGGGAAGAAAAAACGGCAGGAGGCGTTTGCGTGTCGCGAATCACTGTACCGTTTTGGTAGAGATGGTAAAAATCCCTAAATGCCGCTATTTTTTCGCTCGGTGTCGGAGTGGTCAAAATCGATTCAAGGGTTTCATAGAGTTTCATAGTTGCAATTATATCTTGTCCATTCATCAAATCGTTTGCTCATTTTGATTCAGCTTTCCCCCGTTTTTCAGAAAATATATCTTCTTCGCTAATCATAAATTTTTAAGGGAGATTTTCTCTAAATATATTAACGATCTCAACCCGTGATTTAGTTTCATTGATACGGTAAAGAATCGAATATCCCTGATAAACAAGTTTTCGAATTGCTTTGCCATACTCTTCGGCTTTACGTCCGGACTCAGGAAATTGTGTAAGAATGTTGAAGATATATTGTTTTAATCTCGCCATATAAGCAAGTGCAATCGTATCCGATTGGCTTTGGTTATAAATAAAATCAGTAATTTTTGTTAATCTATAGGTTGCTTTTTTAGAAAAAACGATACTTTTAATGTTGTACATACTTTGCCGTAGCCATCTCAAATGCTTCGTCAAGTCCTATAAACTCATCACGATCCAGTTCTTCAATCGATGTTTTAACTTCATGTTTAATTTTTTGAAATTGTAAAAATTCAACAAATTGTCTCATGAGAGTGTTTTCATCACCTCGATATTCGTCTTGGATAAAACTTTCGAGTTCAGGATTATTTAACTGTATTGATAACATTATAATTCCTTCATGTGTTTTGGCTTATTGTATCATATCAATGGTTTTTATCTCTCCGCTTTCGTTTTGATAAATCAACATCTCCCTCATCTGTTTTCTCCCTCAAACATAATCTCATAAAATCGTTTGCTCATTTTAATTCAGCCTGTTCCCAATTATCTCAATCAATTGCCGCTTTAGTAGTATGTCTTAATGTGTCGCTCATTAAAAACTTATCCATTAAATCCAGTATACCTATTTTCTTTTCATCCGATTTTGTTCTAGTATTCAACTCTAATATAAACTCGATCAACGGTCTTGAATCATAATAACCCATCTCTTTATTTGCATCAATATTATGTATGAGTACATCTAAAAGTTCAAATATTTTTTCAGAAAGATTAGTATCTAAATAATACTCATTTTGTAAATATTCAATAAAACTTTTGACTTCTTTTCTTATATTAAGAGATTCTGCTAAACTTTTAATAAATCCAAAATCATCTTTTATAAAATTCAATCCTTTCATTTTTGCTAAATCAAACGTATAAAAGTAGTCATTCTCTTCATCATTTTTAAATTTTAAAATAAATTGCTTTGATTTTTCAACTTTTTCTTGATCTTTTGAATGTAACTCTTCTTCAAAAATTTGACGTAATACTCCATGAATAATTTGGCTATTAGAACTAATCGCTTCATTCAGCAGCTCTTCAAATATTTTATCTTTTTCTGTTACGTGATAGTAAAATAAAAACATTCCTAAATTATTTATATAATGAGCATCTTCTTTATCTTTTACAATTTTTGCAAAAGATATACACTTTTTAATATATACGAGCAATTGTTCTTTTGAGACATACTCATTCAGATATAAATAATGAAAATTGTGTAACGAAAATATTGAAACTTGTCCGATTTCATCTTTTTCTATAAGGTCAACTAGAAGCTTTGCAAATAAAATTTTATCGACAGATTCAATATTTCCTAAAGTTCTTAATAATCCAAAAATAACAAAATCTACATTTTTATCAATAACATTATTAATAAGGCGTATAACCCTTTTTGTACTATTTTCATCATTAACTACATTTTTATAAACTAACGGGAGTAGTTCTGCGAAATCACCTTCAAAAGAATTAATTGAACTAGACATATAATCATGAATAGTCTGAAACTTATCCGTATCCCTTATTAAACCTTCATACTTAACATCTCTATTCACTTCCAAAATAGTTATTAAGCTATCATCAAATTTATCCCGATGTATTAAATGTTTCATACCTTTTAAAAGAGTCCGTTTTAACCAGCTATCATCAACATCCGAATACAAATGGATAATCGCTAAAATTTTCTCTTCATTGTAGTTAGCTGCAATAACCCCATTCAGCCCAGCAGACAAATAATCAGGATGGACGTTTTCTGACTTGATTCTCAGCAAAAAATCATAAAACTTATCTGGATTTTCTGTAACTTCTTTTTCAAATTGCCTATAATGTTCAGTTTTACCGCCTCTTGAAAAATTTTTTACACTATTTCTTGATACAGTGCCATCAAATACTTTCATTGATTGAAGCCAGTGTCCCAAATTCATTTTCTTGTAAACCTCTTCATCTAAAGGTGCTCCAACCCAACCACCTTCAACTTTATGAGGTTTTTTTAATTTATACCAATAAAATTTTCTTTGCAACTCTTGAAACGCTCTTAGATAACCGATTTTTTTTATATCTTCTATATCAAGTTGAAATAAAAGTTCATATTTTTGTAATCCAATGTACGTTCCGTGGCACTTTCCTACATAATAGGTTCTTTCCCATTTTGGATTTACCTGAAGAATAGACGTAAATATACTTTCTTTTTCTATTTCACTGTATGAGTTAAATAACCTATTTAACAGTGTTAGCAATTCATATCCAATATCTTGATCAAAAGACAACTCTTCCAAAAGTTTTACATTTGTCAATAAGGACAATATTGCATTTTTATATTCTTCTGGATTTTTTGAATAACCAAATATTAAAAATGTAATCAGCGAAAGATGGTGAGTATCTCGATAGGGTTCAATAAGTTCTAAAAAAATATCTTTTTCATCAAAAGCGAATTGAGATACTTTTTGAAGCGTTTTCC
>NZ_JBAVEF010000052.1:0-7339 GCF_049587615.1 Sulfuricurvum sp. | reverse complement strand
ATAGAAGAAAATGTCATATATTTTGGAAGAAAAAAACAAAATGAATTACCACTTTATTATAATAGTATAGATCTTTTTATTGCAAGTAGCATGTTAATGGAAAGTCTGGGTTTGATTGGTCTGGAAGCAATGAGCTGTGCGATTCCTGTGGCTGGATCTAACAGAGGTGGGATAGCAACATATGTTGATGATGGATTGAATGGATATTTGTTTGAAGCTGGTAGTGCAAATGATCTTGTGTTGGTGATAAAAAAATATTATTTCTTAAGTGATGATCATCGTCAAGTATTGTCAGAACAAGCTATTAAAACGGCAAGTAAATATGAATTGGAATACGTCAACGATAAATTGGGTAAAAAACTTCAAAATTTAACATAATGAAAGAAAAATAAATCTATGAATATAAGTATAAAAAGAATGATTTTTTGTCTTTTTTATAATTTAATTGGGAAAATATTTCCCTTGAATAGCATGCCATATGCTATAGGATTTAAAAAAATCCGGTTCTTTCTTTTCGGAAAATGTATTAAAAAGTGTGGAAAAAATATCCAGATAGATAAAAATGTTTATATGTCTCCGCGTATTGAAGTCGGAAATAATAGTGTCATCAGTGAAAATGTCAAAATTCGCGCAAATACCATAATAGGAAATGATGTCTTGATTGGTCCAGGCGTTCATATTATTACTGCAAATCACGGCTTTTCACGTTTTGATATTCCAATGAGATTACAGGGCGAGATAGAAGAAAGTGTTCAAATAGGTGATGATGTCTGGATCGGCACCAATTCAATTATACTTCCTGGCGTAACAATTGGCTCACATGCGATTGTTGCTGCTGGCTCAGTCGTTACAAAAAATGTTCCAGAATTTGCTATCGTTGGCGGGAACCCCGCTAAAGTAATCAAAATAAGAGGTTCCAATGAATATAGCAGTTAGTATTCGTAATAAGATGAGGGAATTGGTTTTGTCCGTACAATATTTTGTATTCACGAAAATTTTCAAAATGGATATTCATCCTTCGGCTAAAATTTCTTTTGGTGCAAAGATAGATAAGACATATCCAGAAGGGATTCATATAGGGAAAGAATCATATGTTGCCAGTGGCGCGATTGTTTTTTCCCATGATTATGCACGTGCTATAAAAGTAGATACTAGAATCGGGAAACGGTGTTTTATTGGTGCAAATGCGATTATTATGGCAGGTGTGACTATTGGTGATGAAGTAATTGTAGGAAGCGGGGCTGTTGTAACGAAAAATGTTCCTTCGCACACGATAGTCGCTGGTAATCCAGCACGCGTGATTAGAGAAGAAATCAAAACCCAAAAATATGGTCAACTTGTACAAAAAGAAATCTCATGAATAATAGTATCGTCAATCACTATAAAATTCATGCTTTTGATGATAGGGTAGAGTTTCTGGATAGGATTAGGGATAAACGCAAAATTCTCGTGGCGATGAATGCCGAAAAGATACTCAAAAATGACGAAAGACTGCGAGAGATTGTTAATCATAATATAGGTTATCCTGACGGTATCGGTGCAGTGATGGCGTTACGCAAAAAGGGTCTGGATTCGGTCAAGATTCCAGGGGCGGAGTTTTGGCTCGATATCATTGGACGATTCCAAAACGAAAAGAGCTTTTATCTCATCGGATCGACAGAGGATGTGATCGAAAATACGGTTGCCAAACTGCGAGTACAGTTTCCGGATATCAATATTATCGGTTATAGAAATGGTTTTATTGATGAAACAGATAAAGCAGCACTGAAACAGACTCTCACCGAAACCAAACCTGATGTCGTTTTTGTAGCACAAGGGAGTCCCAGACAGGAATTTTTAATGGATGAACTGTTTCGGGTGTATCCCGCGCTTTACATGGGATTGGGTGGAAGTTTTGATATTTATGGAGGGTATAAAAAACGGGCTCCGAAGTTATTCTTAGATTTACATCTCGAATGGCTCTATCGGCTTTTAAAAGAGCCTACACGGGTCGGGCGCCAGATGGTTCTAGTGAAGTTTTTGTTCTTATTAATAGGCGGGAAGTTGTAATCGAAGATCAAGAGTTAAAATTTCAACTAAGAAGATTTTTTTTTCTAGCCATAAGAGAGGAATCCATTTTACTGTTTGATTCTGTATTCAGTGGAATTTTACACGACTTCACGTATAATGATTAAAAATTGACTGTAAAAGGGGCAGGGTTGACGTCTACAGGAGTTCAAATGATGATAAAAAAAGCTGTACTAGTACCCATGGTCCTTTTACTCTCTGGGTGCGCAACTAAACAAGATTTTATACTCTTTCAGGGAAAACCGGCAAAAGAGAAGCAGACTGCATACATTCAGCCCTCCGTTATCGAGTACAAAATTGCACCACGTGATCACCTCTCGGTCCGAGTATTCAATCATCCGGAGCTTAGTACAAGGGTGGACACGGCTGCTATGCCTACTGAAAAAGGTTTTATGGTCTCCTCGGACGGCACTGTGCCGTTGGCCCTCGTAGGACGTGTTAAAGTAGTGGGATTGACTAAAGAAGAGGCCTCGGACCTGATTCAAAAGCGCTACGCCCAGTTCATCAAAGCGCCGAATGTCAATGTCGAAATCCTCAATCAGCGGATATATGTCGTAGGAGAGGTAAACAAACCTGGTGTCATCCCATTGACCAATGAGTCGATGACGGTGATCGAGGCGATCGCGCAGGCAGGAGATTTTAACGTCTACAGCCAGCGGACTACGATCAAAGTGTTGAGGGGGGATATTTCCAATAATCCGACGATTTCGACGATCGATATGACGAAACTCGCCTCCCTGAGCACCAGCGATCTGATGCTCTATCCTGGGGATGTCGTGTACATCGAGCCCAACAGCATGCGTGCGACCAATGTCAACATCAACGAGTACCTCCCGGCGCTTCAGCTGATCAACTCGCTGATAACTCCGTTTGTAAATATAAAATATCTGACTAAATAAGGGACAATTGTATCTATGGCACATGAAGTAAATAATGCTATTATTGAAGATGATGAGATTAATGTAAAACAAATATTTGAACGCCTTCGTGAGCGAAAATGGACGATTTTTTCCGTTTTTTCCCTCACCCTCATCATCGGGATTATTGCTGCTTATTTCATGCAGCCGGTGTATGAGACCTCTTCGGTTCTACGGATCAAGGAAGAGTCGAAATCTACACAATCTGATGTACTTCAAATGGCAATGGGGGGGATGTCTAACACGCAGGTGGAGACCGAAATTGGGATTTTGAAATCATACTCCCTGGTCGAAACAGCCCTTCAGCAGGTCCCTTTTGATGTCCGCTATTTTGTCACATCGGCTTTTAAAACTCGTGAGCTCTATCCCGACGAAGCACCGTTTACCGTGAGTGATGTAAAAATACTCGATACCGATTATTACTCCCAGCGTTTTGTCATTACCCCCAGCGGCGACAACACGTTTACACTAGAGGTTAAACCCTCTTTCTTGGGACGTTTGGGACTAAAAAATGAGATCCGCTACAGCGGCCGCCACACCTACGGCGAGGTGATCGCGACGGAGCAGTTCGTACTGAGAATCACCAAGCGCTTCGGATGTGACGAGGGGCAGTGCAGCTTTACGATCAGCGATACCCGAAAGGTCATCGAAAACATCATCCTCCCGAATCTCCAGGTGAGCCAGTCGGGGAAAATGTCCTCGTTGATCGAAATCTCGTATCAGGATAATGTCCCTCGGCGTGCACAGGCCTTTACCGATGCACTGGCTAACGCCTATATCCAGCAAACGATCGATTTTAACACCGAAGAGGCGACCCAAACGCTGAACTTTATTGATCAGCAGCTCAATGACATAAAAAAAGACCTAGAGAGCTCGGCTGTTAATGTCGAAAAATTCAAGCAGTCCCACGAAACGATGGACCTCTCAGCCGAGACCCGTGCTGCGATCGAAAAACTGACCGTGTATGATCAGCAGCTCGCCCAGATTGAGATCGAAGAGGATCAGGCTAAACGGATCTCTGAGCTACTGAAAAAAGGGGATTTTACGGCCCTATCGATCGCACCGATGGAGATCACCGATCCGTTGATCAGTTCTTTGATACAGTCTCTGAGCGAAGCGGAGCGCAAAAAACAAGGGCTTTTGGTCGAATACACCGAAATGCACCCTGAAGTGGTGCAGCAGAGTGTCCAGATCGACAAACTCAAAAAAGAGATTGCTTCAAACATCAAAAGTCTCCGCAAAGGGGTCGAAGAGCGGAAGCGCTCGATCCAAAACGTGATCGGGCGGAACGAATCGTTTTTCAAAAAACTTCCAGCCACGGAACGCCAATATGTCGATTTGGCCCGCAGTTTTCAGGTGAATGAGAAAATCTACTCGTATCTCCTCGAAAAACAATCCGAAGCATCGATCGCCAAAGCCTCGACCGTTTCAAGCAACCGAATTGTCGACCGTGCACTCCTCCCACTGGCCCCGATCAAGCCAAAAAAAGGGCTCATTCTGATGATCTCAGCGATCCTTGGTCTGATTCTCGGGGTTCTCGTCGCGTTTTTACGTGATTTTTTCGACGATACGATCAAAGGGTTTGACGACGTCAGCCGTGAAACCAAGATCCCGGTCGTCGGTTCGATCCCGTTTATCAAAGAGGGAGTTGACAGCCGTCATCTCGTTATGGACAACCCGCGCTCGGTCTACGCTGAATCGTTCCGTGCCATGCGGACAAATCTGCAGTTTATGGGCTCCTATGCCAATCACAAGATTATCATGGTCACCTCTACCCTCCCGGGTGAGGGGAAAACGACGACCGCTTCCAATCTGGGGGCGATTTTCGCCCTCAGCGATAAAAAGACGATCATCATCAACCTCGACCTCCGTCTTCCGACCCTCCATCAGGTGTTCGGTCTCCCCAATGAGAAAGGGATGAGCAACTACCTCTCCGGATTAGCCGAATTGGACGGTATCATTCAGCATACGGGGATTGAGAACCTCGATATCATCTCCTCGGGTGCCGTTCCGCCGAATCCTTCGGAATTGATTATGTCGGAGCGGATGAAAGAGGCCCTCGCACAGCTGCAGGAGAAGTACGATTACGTTATCCTCGATACACCGCCGGTGGGGCTGGTTACCGATGCGTTGATTTTGGCAAATGAAGCCGACATTACCCTCTTTGTCCTTCGTGTCAATTATGCGAAACGGGGATTTGCGGCCCGCTTTGACAAAACGGTCCGTTCTCATGAGGTTAAAAACACAGGGATCATCCTCAGTGCCGTCCCTGCGAAAAAATCCTCATCCGGGTACGGTTATGGATACGGATACGGATACGGATACGGATACGGCGGATATGGCAATGAGGAAGCGGAAGTCAAACCATGGTATAAACGATGGCTTGGTCGCTAAAAGATCTCTTTTCCCCTCGATCGGCCGCTGCGCCGATGAGCAAATCCTCTTTTTCAGATCTCTTTGTTGATCTCCACTCTCATCTGATCCCGGGGATCGATGACGGGGCCAAAACGATGGAGGAATCACTCGAGCTGATCCGCACCCTTTCGGAATTGGGATACCGTAAGCTCATCACCACCCCCCACATCATGCACGACATGTATCGTAACACCCCCGAGTCGATTCTCTCGGGACTCGAAGCGCTGCGTATCGAGCTGGAGAAAGAGGGTATCGAGATGGCAATCGACGCGGCAGCGGAGTATTATCTGGATGAGCATTTTATTCACCTGCTGGGGAATGAGAAACTCATGACCTTCGGAGAGAACTATCTCCTCTTCGAAACCTCCTACACGATACGCCCTTATGCCCTGTTTGAACATATCTATGCGATTGCCTCACGGGGGTACAAGCCGGTACTGGCCCATCCAGAGCGCTACAGCTATCTGCACGATTCCCCTGAGGATTATCACGCCATCAAAAAAATGGGGGTTTTCTTCCAGCTCAACATCAACTCGCTGGGGGGGTATTACTCAACACCGGTCAAAAAAGCGGCGGAGTGGATCGTCGATCAGGGGATGGTCGATTTTGTCGGGAGCGATACCCACAAAATGCGCCATCTCGACTCCCTCTCAAAAGCGAAACATGCCCCGTATTTCCAAAAGCTCTTCGATAAAAATACCCTTCTCAATCCTACATTGCATTAAGGGTGTACTTTTGGACTACCACGATTTCTTCGAACTCTCGCAGTGACTGCAATTCGTTCTTAGGTGTTTATGATCTAAATTGTCATGCTGAACGTGATTCAGCATCTAAATTGTATCGTAGATCCCGTATCCAGTACGGGATAACGCGTTCCGCCCATTTGTTATGATATAATTATTGCATGGGCAAATTAGATGAAGTAAAAGAAATTTTAAATACATTGAGGGTTATGCTTAGCCTCATATTTGGTGCCATTATTTTATTGGTAGGTGCTATCGTATCAAGATTGGAATCGAATAAATTTGATATGTGGACATGGATCAGTATCGGTGGTGTCTTCTTCCTTCTGATTGCATTGCTTTCCGTATTTATAATGATTTCTAGAAGAACAAAAGAGATAAGGGAGATAGAATGAATTTAGCAATAGCGGCAACCATTTTAGCGGTTATCGCTTTTTTTACTATTTTATTTTTCGGTATATATAAAGTATCGCAAGAATAACGGTGTAAAAATAGGGTTCAAATGGTTATTTTACGATGTAAATAAATCTTTTTCTTTGCCACTTTTTTAGAAAAAGTACCGTAAAAATGGAAACCTTATCTTCCTTTCTTTTTCATAAGAAACGAAGCGAAAGAAAATCGCTCCAACAACAAGACGCTTCCGATATTCTTGTGCACTGCTGCACGAAAATTTATATTTATGCACTTTTTGTAAATTTCGATGCCATGGTGATAAATCTGATATAATAATCATATGAATTTACAAGAACGAAAAGAATTGGTTGATCTTCTCTCGAAAAAAGCGAATGTGATCAATCAAAAAGCTATACTTTTGTTAGCTGTTACAGGTGGTGTAGGGGCATATACGGTCAAATTTTTGTTTGAATCCGAAAATCGAGCAGTAGGATATCTGTTTGCGATAGTATTTCTTCTGAGTTCTATCGGACTGTTTATTAACTATACCAAATTGCATAAAATAGAAATGAAGATGGAGGAGTTTGAAAATGTTTGAACCGGTAATGATCGTTCCATTGGGAATTGTATTGGCTGCGGTAATAGGTTATATTGCAGTAAAAAAACATTGGAAATTGGCAGATATTTTCTAAAATACAATAACAAAGAGAACTTCATACCTTCCTTTCTTTTTCATAAGAAACGAAGCGAAAGAAAATCGCCCCAACAACAGAACGCTTCCGATATTCCTGTGCACTGCTGCAC
>NZ_JBAVEF010000051.1:0-105741 GCF_049587615.1 Sulfuricurvum sp. | reverse complement strand
TGGCTATAGAGAGGGGGAAACGCCCGGCCCCATTCCGAACCCGGAAGCTAAGACCCTCATCGCTCATAATACTGCATCTTTCAGGTGTGGAAACGTAGGTCGCCGCCTGGCTCTCAGATTTTTACTCCGTCTTCTTCTGATACAACTCTTATTTAATAAAATAATACTTAATTAAACCCTTATATATCGTTATAACTAATACACTTATTTGTAATAAATGATCAAAAAATCGATTAAGAATAAGGAATAAATCAACATAATGAATGATTTTAATGCTAATTCGGATGCAGAAATACGGCAAAAGTGCTACAAATGCTACCGTCCAATCACTTCTTGCATGTGTGCTTATGTTCATCCGATCCATACCAAGACAAAATTTGTTATTTTGATGCACCCCAAAGAGTTTAAAAAGACTAAAAACGGCACTGGGCATCTCACTCATCTTTCCCTTCCCAATTCAGAACTTTACATCGATGTTGATTTCACTGCACACCGTGCTGTGAATGCTTTAATCCATGATAATAATAATCTTTGCTATGTTTTGTATCCCGGAAAAGAGAGTGTGAATCTCAATACTCAACAGATTGACGCGAACAAGAAGCAAGTTGTCATTTTCATTATTGATTCGACGTGGCCATGTTCGGTCAAGATGCTTCGCCTTAGTACCAATCTTCAATCTCTGCCTCGACTCAGTTTTACACACTCCAAATGTTCCCAATTTTCTATCAAAGAGCAGCCGAAAGATTTTTGCCTCTCAACTATTGAATCTACATTGACAATTTTAGAGTTACTTCATAGACAGGGGATGGAGGAGATCGGAGCCGAAGACTTCGAACATTTTCTTGATCCATTTATATCTATGGTCTCATATC
Organism: Sulfuricurvum sp.; assembly: GCF_049587615.1. Taxonomy (GTDB): domain Bacteria; phylum Campylobacterota; class Campylobacteria; order Campylobacterales; family Sulfurimonadaceae; genus Sulfuricurvum. The sequence continues at coordinate 104,869 of NZ_JBAVEF010000051.1, read as the reverse complement.
AAATAAAGTGTGCCTCATCCTCTGAAAGTAACCCCAGTGCTTCGGTACGTTTTAAAAAGAGAAGAGAATAGGGCATATTTTACCCTTCATGTCGTGAAAACAGCACTACTGAAATGCTTCTGTGATATTTTATGATATTTTTTGGTATAAAGTGTAATATAATTAACTTTTTTCTAAAGGAGTGCAATGAAAGCTGTGGTTATGGCAGGTGGGTTTGGAACACGAATTCAGCCCCTTACTAATTCTATTCCCAAACCTATGTTACCGATTATGAACAAGCCGATGATGGAACACACAATTATGTCTCTCAAAGATTTGGGGATAAAAGAATTCATTGTTCTACTCTATTTTAAACCGGATATTATTAAAAACTATTTTAAAGACGGAAGCCAGTTTGGGATTAATATCACCTATGTAGTCCCCGATGATGACTACGGTACAGCCGGGGCGGTAAAGCTGGCTCAGGATCTGATCGGTAATGAAAATTTTATTGTTATAAGCGGGGACCTGGTTACCGATTTTGACTTTCAAAAGATTTTTGATTACCACGCGCTCAAGCAATCTAAGCTTACAATTACTCTCACATCGGTCGAGAATCCGCTGGAATTTGGGGTTGTCATTGCCAATGCAGAAGGAAGAATCGAAAAATTTCTCGAAAAACCGAGTTGGGGAGAAGTGTTCAGCGATACGATCAATACCGGTATTTATATCATAGAACCGGAGATTTTAAATTATATTCCTAACAATGAAAATTTCGATTTTGCCAAAGATCTTTTTCCTTTGTTGATGCGTAAAGGGATAGAATTGACAGCTGGGTATGCGCAGGGGTATTGGCGTGATGTCGGAAATCCTGAGAGCTATCGTGATGTGTATGAAGATATTTTAAGCGGCAAGATAAAATTTACATTGGGCGGAGAAGCTATCAAATATCCTGATGGTGTTTTGATTGCTGAAGATGATTTTATTATTGACGAAAGTGTTGATATTGTCGGTATTGTTGTGATCGGTAAAAATGTAATCCTCAAAAAAGGGGCAAAACTCTGCAATGTTGTCATCGGGGACAATGTGGTAATCGGCTCTTCTTCGAAAATACGAAATACAGTCATTTGGAATGATGTCGTAATCGGAAAAAATGTGAAATTGGATGGGTGCGTTATCTGTAACGACAATCAGATCAGTAAAAATGTTACCGTAAAAGCGGGACTGATTCTGGCGGAAGGGTGTGAAATCGGTGAGCTGGTAAGCATCGAAAAAGATGTGACAATATGGCCGAATAAAGTGATCGAAGATGCATCGATTGTGAGTCATAGCCTTATACTTGGGAATAAATACAAAAATTCTATTTTAGAAAACGGGATGGTTATCGGACAATCCAATGTTGAACTCTCTTGTGAAATGGCAACCAAACTGGCTGAGGCATTTGGTGCTCAGCTTCCGGTAGGATCGACTGTATTGGTTTCCCGAGATAATGATAAAAGTTCACGGATGCTCAAGCGTGCCTTTCTGGGGGGGCTCCTCTCTTCGGGTATTGATGTTGTCGACTGCAATGCCATCCCTTCTGCGGTAATGCGATGCAGCCTCTCATCGAATGATGAGTATGCGGGGGGTGTTCATTTCCATTTAAAAATTGATGATCCTACCAGTACGGTTATCACCTTCTTTAATCATGAAGCGCTTAGGGTTAACAATGATACGGCCAAAAAAATTGAGAAAGCATTTTTCAAAGAAGCATTCCGGCGTGTCGATTATTCACGAATCGGGCAAATTTATGCATCGGATCATAAAAAAGAGTTCCGTCAATATAAAGAAGGGATGGAATCCGTACTCAAATCTCATATGTTTAAATGTTTGGACTCCCGTATAGCGGTAGATATGATGCATGGGATGGCCTCTGAAGTTTTTCCAGATATCCTGAACGATATGGGTGTCGATAACATTATGTTTAATGCTTATTCGGATGAGCAAAGACTCTCTAATATCAATACATTAATTAAACGTTCCCATGAGGACATGAGTGCGGTGATCAAAGCGCTCAAACTGGATGCGGGATTTATGCTGTATCCTCATGGTCAGCGTCTGGATATCATGTGTGACAAAGGGATGATGCTCTCAAAACAGACCGCTTTGTATGCCGTATTGACACTGTTTAATATGGAAGCGAAAGCCAGCGGAGAGAAAAAGATGGTGTTTTTGCCGACGTGGGCGGCCGATATGGTCTCTTTTGATTCTCTTGATATCGAACATGGTCAGTATGCAAATTTTAAAGCATCACAAATCAAAGGGTATGATTTGGTGGCAACGGGGGAGGGGAATTTCGCCTTTACCGAGTTTTCAACCCATCGTGATTCGATGTACGCTACCTTGAAAATTTTGGAGATGATGGTGAATCACAATGTCAAACTTTCACAACTTATTGATGCGATTCCCCGCTTTTTTTACCACACAATTCAGATTCCGTGTACCCAAGCGCTGAAGGGGAAAATGATGCGTATGTTTCTTGAAGATGCCAAAGGGAAAGAGTCTTCCACCCTTGACGGAGTCAAAATATGGCTGGATAAAAACGACTGGATATTGATGATACCTGATCAATACAGTGACCATCTTAACCTTTATGTTCAAGCTGCAACCATAGAGAGCGGCAATACGATTTGTGAGAGTTACATTGCTAAAATTCAGGAGTGGTCACAATTGTGATGCGTTCTTTATCGCTGAAGCTCTCATTTTTTTGGCATATGCATCAGCCCGATTACCGTCGTAATGACGGGATGATGAGTATGCCATGGGTCTTTTTGCACGCCATAAAAGATTATTACGATATGCCCTGGCTGCTGAGCCTCTATCCTGGGCTGAAGGGGACGTTTAACATTACCCCCTCCTTGATTGAGCAACTTTCCCTCTACCGTGAGCCTCTTCGAAACGATTATTTTCTCTCCCTTTGGGAACGCCATCCTTCAATGCTTGATGAACATCAAAAAGAGTGGGTGATCAAGCTTTGCAAAGCGACGCAGTATGAGACGATGGTCAAAAAAATGGAGCGGTTTGAAGCCCTTTTCCATCGTACAAAATACAGTGATGCCGATTTTATTGATCTCGAAACGGTTTTTATTCTGGCGTGGTGCGGAAACTATCTGCGTCGGGAAAATGATGTGGTCCGAGAACTGATCGATAAAAAATCGGGGTATACCCAACTCGACAAAACCCGTCTTCTCGAGACATTATGCATTTTCATCGAAACGATTTTGCCATTTTATGCATCGTTGCAGGATCAGGGGATCATATCCGTATCGACAACCCCATACTACCATCCGATTATGCCGTTACTGATTGACATGAAAAATGCGATCCGTGCCAATGATAACACGTCTCTTCCGGAGAGGATATTTTCTTTGAAAGAAGATGCGCTGCTACATGTTGAACGTTCCATTGAACTCTATACAAAAACATTCGGCAAGATTCCGAGCGGGTTTTGGCCGGCTGAGGGGGCGGTCGACGAAGCAAGCCTAAAAATCTATAAAGAGCGCGGGATCAAATGGATTGCTACCGATGAAGCGGTACTGTTCCACTCCCATCCGGATTTGGAACGCAAGGATCTTTATCAATCGTATCTTTATGATGGGGTGACCATCGGATTTCGGGATCATGAGTTGAGTGATTTGATTGGATTTACCTACCGATTTAAACCTCCGCGCGACGCTGCAGAACATTTTATCCGGATGGTGGAGAAAATCGGTGCGGAACAGAACGATCCTACGATATTTGTGATCGTAGACGGTGAGAACGCTTGGGAGTTTTTTGAAGGGAACGGATTTGATTTTTTTAGCGCTCTCTACACAGATTTGACCGACTCTTCTTGGTGCCATACGGTTACCTTCGATGAGGTGAGTCTCTTCCCCTCCCGTCCTCTGAAGAGTATCCTTCCGGGGAGCTGGATTAACGGTAATTTTGACACCTGGGTCGGTCATTCTCAGAAAAATCGTGCCTGGGAACTGATTTATCAAACCCATAGAGACGTTGAGAATTTTTCCGGAAAGATCAGTGAGGAGGCGGCACAAAAAATAGACGACCATTTTCTAAAAGCCGAATGCAGCGACTGGTTTTGGTGGTACGGGGATGATCATCCGACCGAATTCGGGTATGAGTTCGATCTCCTTTTCCGGGAAAATCTGATCGCCATATACCGTTTTTTGGAGATGCCACCCCCTTCAAATCTGTTTGAATCGATCATTGTCCGCCGGAACCTCACCCCTTTCTGGGTTAAACCTCAAAATGCCATCTCCCCGGTCATTGACGGTCAATACCGCTCTTTTTTTGAATGGGCCGGGTGCGGAAGCATCAATGAACAGATCATCTATTCAACGATGGAAGGGATGCGCGGACCGATCGAGATGATTTTGTACGGGTATGATGAGAAGAGACTGTATCTGGCATTCGACGGAGATTTCTCGAACCGATCGGAACTGGCATTGGTTATGATCATCGAAGAGATAGGAGAGCAGTTCACGTTTTCATTGGAGGATCCCGACAGCACGGAAGAGATGCAAATCGCACTGGATGAACGGTTGGAGATCGGGCTCTCACGCCTCTATTTTAAGACCTATACAGCGGTCCATCTCCGATTTGAACTGATACGGGGTGAACGGATCATTCAAACGATGCCCGGAAGTGGTCCCCTTTTGGTCGATTTGGACGAGAATTACGCAGGCAACTGGTTTATTTAGAGGAGATACGATGGAGAAAACAGCACTTTTATTCGGTATCCATATGCATCAGCCTGTTGATAATTTTGGGTGGGTGGTCGATCATGCGATTGATGTGTGTTATCGCCCTTTTTTTGAGGTGATGAGCCGATATCCTGAATTTCGCTTTAGCCTTCATTGCAGCGGGTGGCTGATGGAGCAGATCGAGGAGCGTTCCCCGGGGCTCTACCGTCAGATTGAGGAAATGGCTGAGCGTGGAACCCTTGAGCTCTTCAGTGCCGGCTATTATGAACCGGTTCTAAGCGCGATTCCATCACAAGACCGGATCGAACAGATCGAGAAACTGAACCGATCGATCGTGTCACGCTTTAATCAAACCCCCAAAGGACTTTGGCTCACCGAACGGGTCTGGGAATCTTCCCTGATTCCTGATTTGAACCGATGCAAGATCCGTTATACCGTTATGGATGACTATCATTTCCAGTGTGCAGGGTTTGATGAAGCGGGGTTGGACGGGTATTACCTGAGTGAAGAGGGGGGAGAGACGATTGCCCTGTTTCCGATCAGTAAAAAGCTCCGCTATGCTTTGCCGTTTTTCACCGTCAAGGACGCTATTGACGCCGTCAAATCGTATCATCGAGAAAGTGACTCGGCAGCCATTATTTTTGACGATGCCGAGAAATTCGGCATGTGGCCGGGGACGTATGCGTGGGTTTATGAGAAAGGATGGCTTGAAGAATTTGTTCAGGCAGTTTTGGCTGATAGTTCGATCGAGACGCTCCAGTATGGCGAGTATCTGGCACGAAACCGCTCTCGGGGGATCGCCTATCTTCCGAATGTTTCGTATTTTGAAATGGGGGAGTGGAGCCTGCGCGCCGACGATGCCCTTGCTCTGGAACGGCTTAAGGAAGAGATGGGGGATGAGCGGTTTGATTTGGAGGGGATCAAGTTTCTAAAGGGGGGGATATGGAAAAACTTTTTCGTCAAATATCCCGAAAGCAACCGTATCCATAAACGGATGATGGAGCTCTCTTTGGTACGTTACCGTCTTGCCGATCCGGTATTCGATACCGCTTTTTTCAAATTGCAGACGAATGATCCCCTCTGGCATGGGGTCTTCGGCGGACTTTACCTGCCGAATCTGAGGGACAACGCATATCGGTATTTGATTGAGTGCGAAAACCTTCGCTACAAGGAGGAGAGTCGAGTCGTATCCGATCAAAACGAGCTTGATGGCTATGATAAGATAAAAGGGGTCACTCCGTCGTTGATTTTTCGGTTTGATTCGGCATGCGGCGGACAAATGGTCGAATTTGACCTGCGTGAGAGATGCTTTAACTGGCAAAATACCCTCACACGTCGAAAAGAAGCTTACCATCAAAAACTGTTTGAGATACGGGAACCTCAGCTCCAAACAGAAGAGAAAAAGGGAATCGATACGATCCATGCCGCCGTTGTACATGTTGATGAAACGTTGAGTGATGCGATCGTGTATGACTGGTATCTGAAAAACTCGTTTATTGATCATATCAGCGACGCATCGTTTTCTTTGGAGCAGTTTATTCGATGCAGCTTCAGGGAATATGGTGATTTCGCCAATCAGCCGTTTTCGTCGGCGGTTAATGGAAAAAAAATCGTTTTTAGCCGCGAAGGGGGGCTTTATTTTCCGGATAAATCGGAGGCATTTTTGGAAAAAGGATACCTCCCCTCTGAGGGGGAAATGACGTTTGATATCACCTTCAGGACCGAAGCGGAAGGGGAATTCTGGTATATTCTCGAACACAACTTCCATTTTGCCGATTATGACAAAGTCTTGGTGAACGGACGGGCGTTGGAGGAGAGGGGAGAGGAGGGTCGGAGCAATACTCTGGAAATCATCGACCTTTATCTGAAAAAGCGGATGGTATTTCAGCTGGATCGGCCGTTTGAACTCTTTTATTTTCAGCTTAAAACCCTTTCTCAAAGTGAAAAAGGGTTTGAGCTGACAACACAGGGGGTTAGTTTGGCGATGGCTCTGCCGTTTCAAAAAGAGTTGATGATCAAAGGGAGATTAGAGGTGAGCGATGTCTGAGATCCGGTATGACAAACTCCACGATACGCATGTCATTATTGCACCTGAGCGACTTCGCCGACCCGATTGTAATCTGGGACATGATCCTCTCCATACGCAGAGAACATGCCCGTTTTGCGAAGGGAACGAAGGGATAACCCCGCCTGAAATTTTTGCGATTCGCTCTGTACCCAGCACGGAAAATACTCCAGGATGGCAAACACGGGTGGTCCCGAATCTGTACAAGGCTGTCCAGATTGAGACACCCGATACCCACCATCTTGGGATTTTCGAATATTGGGAGGGATTCGGCGCACATGAGATCATCATCGATACCCCTTCCCACCATACGTCGATGGTCGAATGGAGTCTTGCGGATACGGTTGCGTGGCTGAAAACACTGCGTCAGCGTATCGGCGACTTGCGACGCGACAACCGGATCGCCTATATCTCTTTGTTCAAGAACGAAGGGTTTCAGGCAGGATCGACGCAGTCCCATTCGCATACCCAGCTGATCGGTTTGCCGATCATCCCCCGGGTGCAAGAGGAGCGGTACCGCCGTACCTTGCACCATTTTTTGACGACTCAGCAGGCGTTGGTGGAAACGGTTTTGACCCATGAAACCGATGCATCGGTTCGGATTGTTGCCCGAGAGGGGGATTTTACCGCTTTTTGTCCGTATGCCAGCGGATATCCTTTTGAAGTGATGATTACCTCTTCTAAAGCGATTGGGCAGATCGATACCCTTCAAGAGGGGGCAATCAATGATTTGTCAATCCTGCTGATGGTAATCCTCCAAAAACTCAAACGGCAGCTTGGGTGCCTCCATTTTAATCTCTGGATCGATACGCCGCCGCTTTATCCCGTTATGTGGGACGGGCGGGTGATCGAAGTGGACGCGGCGTACCGCTTTTCGATACGGATCATGCCGCGTGTTTTTCGTTCCGGCGGATTTGAGAGCGGGACGGGGATGATGATCAACCCGGTTTTACCCGAATTGGCGGCTAAATTATTACGGGGAGGGGAGAATGGTTAAAGAGTCTGTATTGTTCGCATCGAGCGAAGTTTATCCGTTTGCCAAAAGTGGCGGGCTTGCGGATGTTTCCCATTCGCTTCCCTGCGCGTTGGCAGAGGAGTGCGACGTCTGCGTTGTGATGCCGCTGTACCGTTTTATCGATCGGGAGAAATTCGGAATCAAACCTTCCGGAAAAGCGTTTGAAATCCTCATAGGATCAACGGAGTATCCTATCCAATGGTATGAGTGCAGGATGGAGGGGATGAGGTACCGATTTGTCTATTCGCCCCTGCTGTGTGAAAAAGAGTATCTCTATGGCCCCCCTGAAGCGGGATATGAAGACAATGCGATCCGATTCGGGATATTCAATTATGCGATTATAGAACTCCTCAAGAAAGAGAGGTTCTCTATTGCCCACCTGAATGATTGGCAGTGCGCATTGGTTCCGCTTTTGATCCAATCGGATCCCTCGATACGAACAAAAACCCTTTATACGATTCATAATCTGGCTTATCAGGGGACATTTGAACCCTCGGTTTTGGAACTTCTGGGTCTGGATAAGGGGTGTTATACTCTGGATGGAATTGAGTTTTACGGACAGGTTAGTTTTATGAAAGCGGGGATTGCCTATAGCGATCGCATCAATACGGTAAGCCCGACCTACGCCAAAGAGATAGTGACTCCGGAGTTCGGATGCGGGCTGGAAGGTTTTTTGCAGCTACACCGTGACAAATTGAGCGGTATCGTCAACGGGATTGATACGGACCATTTCTCTCCGGCCAACGACGATACCTTGAAGGTTCCCTATAGCGACCTAAAAGGGAAACGGGCGAATAAAAGCGGCTATCTCAAGGAGAACAGACTCAAGGGGATCGATAAAGCGTTGGTTGTTTTTATCGGCCGTTTGACATGGCAAAAAGGGATGGATCTGTTGATTTCGATCCTCCCTGAATTGGCTCAGCTGGAGTGTAATGTCGCCGTGTTGGGAGAGGGGGAAAGTCGCTACATTGAGTCGCTCGAATCGATAGCGTCGGAGTATCCCAACCTCCGGTTGCATTGCGGCTATGACGAAACTCTCGCACATCGTCTGTACTCTGCCGCTGATTTTGTATTCATCCCCTCCTTGTTTGAACCGTGCGGGCTGAACCAGCTGATCGCGTTTAGCTACGGCGCTCTTCCGGTCGTTCGTAAGGTGGGAGGACTGGCAGATACGGTTCAGCCGATTGATGCGTTTGATCCAAAATCCGACGGAGGATTCGGAATAACCTTTGAGGGTTCGGATGAGCGGGAAGTTTTGAATGCCATCCACCGCGCATTCGAACTGTACGCTCATAAAAGAGTCTTGAACCCAATCCTCCGTCACAATATGGGGTGTGATTTTTCCTGGAAGGAAAGTGCGAAAGGGTATCTGAACCTCTACCGGATGTGCCGCGAATGAGCAAGCTCTTTATCGATATCGGCGGAACCCATCTGCGCAGCGTCCTTGAGACCCGTATGGGTCCCTCATCCGAGAAACACGCCTCACAGGGGATCGGTTTGTTCGCGTACATTGAACGACAAATGGCGGAACACAGCGATATTTCTTTCATAGGCATCTCTTATGCAGGGCAGGTTGATAACGGATACATCCTTTCGTCTCCGAACATCGATGTGGACGAACATGCGATTAAAACGGCGGTTGAACAGCGATACGGAATCCGGCTCGAGATCGATAACGATCTCAATTGCGCGGCACGGGCCGAAGCGGCCTATTGGAATTCGACACATCTGGCGTCACTGTATGTGGGGACGGGGATCGGTGCTGCTGTAATCGAGAACGCCCGTCTGATTCGGGGAAGCCGAAATTTGTCGTATGAGATCGGTCATATCCCTTACCGCAATGCCCCGTTTGTGTGCGGATGCGGCCGATCCAATTGTCTGGAACTGTACGCATCGGGTTCGGGAATGGCAAAATGGCTGGAGTATCACGGCAAGGGGGGAAAGGTGGATTTGAACCGGTTCCGCTATTCGGAAAACCCATTCGAACAGACGATCGTACAGGAGTTTGAAGCTGCGTTGATGCAAGGGGCCGGTACCCTTGTAACGTTGTCAAATCCTCAGATTTTGGTCCTCGGAGGCGGTATCATACGGGAAAATCCGTATCTGGTCCGATTGGTGAAAGAGAAGATCGAAAAGTTCGCTTTGCAAGGATCGGTCGATGGATTGCGCATTGTGACGAGCAGACTGGAAAACGGCTCCATGGAAGGGGCGAAACTATTGGAGAAAATGGATGGATAAATTGAAACTACTTATGGCTGCTTCAGAGGTTGTCCCTTTCGCTAAAAGCGGCGGATTGGCGGATGTTACGGGAGCTTTGCCCAAAGCACTCCGTGCGTTGGGGCATGATGTCCGAATCGTTATGCCGCGCTACTACATCGTAGATCGTGAGAAATACGCTTTGAAAGTATTGGAGGGGGGGCTCGGCGTTCCGATGGGCTCTATGGGTGAAGTGTGGGCCGGTGTCTATGAGGGGGTGCTGCCCGGAACGGACATTCCTGTCTATTTCATCGATCACGAGGGATTTTTCGGACGCGGCGGATTGTATGAGGAAAACGGGTTTAGCTACATCGACAACGACAGCCGATTTATCTTTTTTTCCCGAGCCGTCATGCAATTGGCTAAAAAACTCCGTTTTAACCCCGATGTGATCCATGCCAACGACTGGCATACGGCCGCGATCCCGATGATGCTGAATACCCATTATGCCTATGATGGCGATTTCGCCTATACCGGATCGCTTTTGACGATTCACAATCTGCAACATCAAGGGCATTTTAACAAAGGGGCTATGGAGCTTCTCGATATCGGATGGGACCATTTCAATGCCGATGAGATCGAAGAGTATGACGGAATCAATCTTCTCAAAGGGGGGATTGTCCATGCCGATGCCATCAGTACGGTGAGCCGTAAATATGCTCAGGAGATACGGACGGCAGAGTTCGGATGGGGATTGGAGAGATTGATTGATATTAACTCATATAAGCTTCATGGAATCCTTAACGGGGTCGATTATGATGAGTGGAGCCCCGCAAGCGATCCGTTTATCGCCCAAACTTTCGATAGTGAGTCGATGGAGGGGAAAAAAATCTGTAAAAAAGCGCTCCAAAGCACCTTTGGGCTTCCCGAACGCGACGATATCCCTGTGATCGGTCTGGTGGGAAGGCTGGTAGAGCAAAAGGGGATCGAGCTTATTGTCCATGCGATCCATGCGCTGATGCATATGGAACTTCAAATCGTCTTGCTGGGTGCGGGGGAAAAATGGGCGGAGTTGTTTTTCAGCGATATCGCCGGGCGCTATCCGGAAAAATTCCGCTGTTACATCGGGTATCGCAACGATCTGGCACACCAAATCGAGGCGGGGAGCGATCTGTTTTTGATGCCCTCGCTGTTTGAACCGTGCGGGTTGAACCAAATTTATTCTCTCCGTTACGGGACACTTCCGATCGTCCGTGCTACGGGAGGGTTGGATGATACGATTGAAAATTATGCCAATGACTCGGTGCACGGTACCGGATTCAAATTCTACGATGCAACCCCGGATGCTCTGATCAATACGGTCGGGTGGGCACTCTATACGTGGTACAATGATACCAAAGGGTTTCAACAAATGCAGCGTAATGCAATGGAGCGGCGGTTTGATTGGAACCAAGCGGCAAAAGAGTATGAAGCACTCTACTATCAGATTAAAAGAGGGAGAAGAGGAGAATGAATATCCAACAGTATCCCATAACGTATACACTCTCACGACTGAGCGAACTGGATGTCTATTTGTTCAAACAAGGGAACCATACTAAACTTTACGATAAGCTCGGTTCGCATGCAATGGTGTATGAAGGAAATGCCGGGGTCTATTTTGCTCTTTGGGCACCCAATGCGGCCTACGTGAGCGTCCGGGGAGATTTCAACGATTATCACAGCGAGTCTCACCCTCTGAAGCTCCGCGAGGATGAATCGGGGATATGGGAGGGGTTTATTGCAGGGGTGGAGGAGGGAATTACCTACAAATACCATATCAGGTCCAAATTTCATAATATCGTTCATGATAAAAGTGATCCGTTTGGATTTTATGCGGAAGTACCTCCGAAATCAGCATCACGTGTATGGCATTTGGAAAACTACGAGTGGGGTGATCGCAGTTGGATGGATGAACGTCACCGCCATAACGCCCATGACGCGCCGATCAGTGTTTATGAGATGCATTTGGGCTCATGGCGCCGTAAAGTCGAGGAAGGGGACCGATTTCTCACCTACCGCGAACTGGCAGAAGAGCTCGCTATGTATCTGAAAGAGATGAACTACACCCATGTCGAATTTATGCCTCTGACCGAGTATCCGTTTTTCGGCTCATGGGGATATCAGGTTGTGGGATATTTCGCCGCCACGGCACGTTTCGGTACGCCGCAGGATCTGATGTACTTGATCGATGTACTGCATCAAAACAAGATCGGGGTGATCATGGACTGGGTCCCTTCTCATTTTGCTGTCGATATGCACGGGTTGATCAATTTTGACGGCACTGCTTTATATGAGCATAATGACCCGCGTCAGGGGTTTCATCCGGAGTGGGGGAGTATCATCTTCAACTACGGACGCAACGAAGTACAGTCCTTTTTAATCAGTTCGGCAATGTTCTGGGTGGATAAATACCATATCGACGGTATCCGTGTCGATGCGGTTGCCTCGATGCTTTATCTCAATTATGCCCGTAAAGAGGGGGAATGGATACCCAATAAATACGGCAGTAATGAGAACCTCGAAGCGATTGAGTTTTTGAAAAAACTCAATATCAGTCTTTACGGCGAATTCTCCGACATTGTGATGATTGCGGAAGAGTCGACAGCCTATCCGATGGTAACCCGTCCGGTCGATGTCGGTGGTTTGGGTTTTGGGTTTAAATGGAATATGGGCTGGATGCACGATTCACTGAAATACATGAGTTACGATCCGATCCATAGAGAGCATCACCACCATCAGCTTACGTTTAGTATGTGGTACGGGTTTGATGAAAATTTCATGCTTCCGCTGAGTCATGATGAGGTCGTTCACATGAAAGGATCTTTGATTAACAAAATGCTGGGAGATACGAACCAAAAGTTTGCCCATTTACGAACACTTTATGCGTATATGATGGCCCATCCGGGTAAAAAACTTCTTTTTATGGGGGGAGAAATCGCCCAATATGCGGAGTGGAATTTTGAGCGCTCACTCGATTGGCATCTGTTGGAATTTCCTTTGCATTCCGGATTGCAAAAGATGGTATCGGATTTAAACCGTTTTTACAGAGAGGAACGCTCTTTGCATCAGTACGATGAGAAGCGGGAGGGGTTTGAGTGGATCGATGATCGTGATTACAGCCATAACTGCATCAGCTTTGTCCGCAAGAGCGATAATCCGGCGGAAAATATCTATGTCGTGTGTAACTTTGCCGATGCAACACGGGAAAATTACCGGATGGGTGTATTGGATAAAGGTGAATATGTCGAGATTTTCAATTCGCAATCCCCTCTGTATTCGGGATGGAATATCGGAAACGAAGGAACGGTACCGGCCATTAAAGAATCGATGCACGGACGAGACTATTCAATCACGTTAACACTCCCTCCGTTGGGGGTTGTATACTTAAAACGTAAACCAGCCGATAACGCGGTACAATTATCCAAGAAATGACTCTAAAGGAGAGAATATGGTTCTCCATGAATATGAATTTGATTCGAAATATACGACCAGTGTAGCCTATTTTTCGATGGAGTTTGGCATCCATCAAGCGCTCAAAATTTATTCGGGCGGCTTAGGGTTTTTGGCGGGTTCGCATATGCGAAGTGCTTACGATCTGCATCAAAATATTGTCGGTGTAAGCATCTTATGGAGTTATGGATATTACGATCAAGCCCGCAATGAGGACCGGAGTCTGAAAGCGGAATTTATCCGCAAACATTACTATTTTCTTGAAGATTTGGGAATTCAGGCGACGGTGTGTATCCATTCGCAGGATGTCCATATCAAAGCATTCTACCTTCCCCCGAAGGTGTTCGGCTCTGCTCCGATTATCCTTCTCTCGACCGATATTCCCGAAAACGATTTTTTGGCCCGTACCATTACCCATAAGCTCTATGATGCGAACGAAGAGACCCGTATATCTCAAGAAATTGTCCTGGGAATCGGAGGGATCAAAGTACTCGATGCTCTCAAACAAAAGATCGATGTGTATCATATGAACGAAGGGCATGCGCTTCCCTTGGTGTATATGCTCTATGCTAAATACCGTGATATGGAAGAGGTGAAAAGGAGGGTGGTATTTACGACCCATACCCCTGAAGATGCCGGTAATGAGCACCATAATATCAACCTGCTCCATAAATTCGGTTTTTTTAACGGTTTGGATATAGAGACGGTACGCACCATCATGAGGATGAATCCGAATGATGACACCTTTAATCTGACGGTCGGTGCACTGCGCTCCGTTAAAATCACCAACGCTGTCTCAAAAATACACGGTGAAGTGGCAAACCGTATGTGGAAAGAGTGTGAGGGGCGATCCGAAATTATTTACATCACCAATGCTCAAAGCCGTCGTTTCTGGACCGACAAAGGGATGCTCTCCGCTTTGGATGAGCATGAAGATTATACCCTTGTCGGGCGTAAAAAACATCTGAAGCGGGCGTTGTTCAACATCGTTGCCGATCAGACGGGAAAAATGTTTGATCCTGATATTTTGACTATCGTCTGGGCGCGCCGTTTTACCGAATACAAACGTCCCGGGCTCCTTAAACACGATTTTATCCGCTTCAAACGCCTTTTGGAACGTACCGAAAAACCGATTCAGGTGATTTGGTCGGGGAAACCGTATCCTTCGGATTCGAATGCGATTAATGCTTTTAATGAGTTGATTCATATCAGTCACGGGATCCGGAATATGGCCGTATTGGTCGGGTATGAGCTTGAACTCTCTCGGAGATTGAAAAAAGGGGCGGATGTGTGGCTCAATACCCCCCGTATCGGACGCGAAGCGAGCGGTACCAGCGGGATGACGGCGAGCATGAACGGCTCCATCCACTTCTCGACAAATGACGGTTGGCATCCTGAGTTTGCAAAACACACCATCAATGCCTTCACCATTCCGCCGATCGACCATAGCCAGCCGATTGAAGCTCAAGACGATGAAGACAATAAGAACATGATGGATATGTTGGAAAATGAGATCATACCGATGTACTATGACCATCCTGAACAGTGGACGCAGATGATGAAAGCGGCGATGTCGGATGTGATTCCCGCATTTGATTCAGGACGTATGGTGCATGAATACTATACTAAAATGTACAATTGTGAAAGCGGCAGTGATTTATGGGGGTGACCCGTGTTGTTTTGGAGTATCAAAAAAAAGTAATTCGGCAGCGTTAAAACCGATACGCTTCCATTGCCCCTCTCTCAGCCGCATCGCTACGACTCCGCAGGTGGGGATGTTTTCGATCTCGGTTCCGCAGATCGCATTCGTGCATTCGGTCAATTCGGGGTTGTGCCCGAATACAAAGAGGGTATCGATACTCTCCGGCGTATTTCGAATAACAAAGAGGATCCGTTCCACATCGCTGGCATACAGCAAGGGTTCATAGCCGATGGCGTCGAGCGGATAGGAAAGTTTTTGGGCGATGAAGCCAGCCGTCGTTTTGGCGCGGAAGGCCGGGCTGGAGAGAATCAGATCCGGATGTATCCCTTTTTTTAAAAGTACCTCTCCCATGAACGGAGCGGCTTTTTTTCCCCGAGTATTCAACGGTCGATCAAAATCGCTTAAGAATGGATTGCTCCAGTCTGATTTAGCATGACGGATGAGGCAGAGAAGTTTCATCGATCGTCTCCCTTACCGGCTAACGCTTAGCCCCTCGCTCTTCCATCCGCTGATACCCCCTTTGACATTGAAGGGGATAAATCCGTTTTGGACGAGAATACGCGAAGCCGCAACACTTCGGTTTCCGCTGTGACAATAGACGATGATTTTTCCCCCTTTGGCACGTTGAAGTTTGGAGAGGTTTTCAGTCAAAACCTGTACGGGAATCAGGATCGCCCCCTCGATGTGTCCTTCTGCAAATTCTTCCGGTGTTCGGACATCCAGAAGGGTGATATTTTTATCGTGTTGCAAAAGAGAATAGGCTTGCTGAGGAGATATGGATTCAAAATCAGCCAGTATCCAACCTTTCGAATAGGCGAAGTAGAGGCCGATAGCGGCGATTACGATTGCATAGAGGAGGTTGATGATTTGTTTTTTTCTCATAGAAGGCTCCTTTTTTTCGGTATTTTAACACTTTTGTATGGCGTTGTCAGCTCAAATGCCGCCGTTCGTATACTCTTCGCAACGCGGCATCGAGCGGATACATCATCCGATAAAGGACCGGTACAATGAAGAGTGCGAGGAGAGTGGAACTGATTAATCCTCCGATGACCGCAATAGCCATCGGCGCATTGCTCTCATGTCCGGCTCCCCCTCCGAGCGCCAGCGGAAGCATGGCAAATATCATCGCAAAGGTCGTCATTAAAATCGGGCGGAGCCGTTTTTCTCCCGCGTCGAGAAGGGCATCATTGACATCTTTTCCCTCTTTGATCGCATTGTTGGCAAAATCGACAACCAAGACGGCATTTTTTCCTACCATTCCCAACAATAAGATGATCCCGATCATAACAAAAATACTGAACGGGTTACCCGTGAGGTAAAGGGCCAGAATGACACCGGTAAAACTGAGCGGCATCGCAACCATAATGATAATCGGCTGAATCAATGATTCATAGAGTGCGGCGAGGATCAGGTAGATTAAGACGACGGCGAGAAGCACCGTAAAACCGAACGCTTCCATCGTTTCTTGCATCCGCTCAATGTCACCGGTATAGCGGTAGTGATACCCTTCACCCAACAAAGCGGGGAGCTCCTCATCGATCTTGCTGACCAATGCATCCAGCGGTGCGCCATCAAGATTCGACGTCACCAAAATTTTTCGTTCACGATCGAAACGATTGATTGAAGCGGCCCCTTCGGAACGGCTCAGTTCAATCAAGCCATCGAGCATGACCATCTCTCCTGAGGGGGTCTGAATCTGCATTTTTTTAAGATCATTCAGCACAAAACGGTACTCATCCGCAAATCGGAGCGTTATATCAAACTGACGGCCGTTTTGTTCAAAATTGGAAATGGCACTGTCGCTGGAATAGGCTGAACTGATAGCACCGGCGATTTGGTGTGCCGTAATACCCAGACGCTGCGCGCTCTCACGGTTGAGGCTAATGCGTACTTCCGGTTTGCCCGGTTCAAAATCGGTATCGATGTCGATCGTCCCTTTGCTCTCTTTGAGGAGTTTAACCAAAGCAAGCGATTTTGTTTCGAGTGTCGCCAAATCGGCTCCCGTCAATACGACTTGAATGGGGGCATTGCTCTCACCGGTATCGATCGGAGGGACATCTTCGACGCTGATGGTCAGATGGGAATAGGATCTGAATTTTTCCCGATATGATTGAATAATCGATTCGAGCCCTTCACGTTTTCCCACAGGGATAAGCTTTGCATAAATCATCGCTTTATGGGCTTCTTCAGCCGCGTTGTATCCGATGGAGAGGACAACGGCTTCGATCCGTTTATCCGCTTGCATCGTTTTAACGAGCGGAGCCATCTCTTTTTTCATCGCCTCAAGAGAGATCCCCACCGGTCCTTTGATCATGACCCGCATTTCGCTCATATCTTCCATCGGGACAAAAGTACCGCCGACTTTTCCTGCCAGTGAAAAAGAGGCGATTAATACCGCCACTACCGCAACGATCGTCAGCACTTTGTAGTGAAGGAGTGTGGAGAGGATACGGCGGTAGAGGAGGTCGAGTTTTTGAAAAAGGGGTTCGGTTTTGTGCCAAAAACGGCTTTCGGTTCCCCGTAAAAGACGCGCTCCCACGGTGGGAATAAACATGATTGCCACGAAATAAGAGATCAAAACTCCCGATGCAACGGTCATGGCAAAGGAGTTGAAGAATTTTCCGACGATTCCCCCCATAAACGCGACAGGGATAAATACCGCCAAAAGCATGGATGAGATGGCCAGAATCGAAAACGCTATCTCCTTGACCCCTTGGAAAGAGGCTTCCAGCGGTTCCATACCGTGCTCCATCTTTTTAGAGATGTTTTCGATGACGACAATGGCATCATCGATAAAAATCCCGATCGCAAGGGTGAGACCGATGAGGGTAAGACGGTTCAGGTCGTATCCCAGCATATCGATCAGTCCGAAGGTTCCGATAATCGAGGTGGGGATAGCGAGGGCGGAGACAATCGTGGCCGTGAGATTGCGCAAAAAGAAAAAGACGATCAATACCGCCAACATAGAGCCGTAAATGAGGTCAAATTTGACGTTGTCTATATTGGTGAGAATTTTTTCCGACTGGTCTTCAATCAACTGCAAGGTGTACGCTTTCCCCGCAAGCGATGCAATATCGGGCATGGCCTCTTTTACCCCTTCAATCACCTCTAAATCGTTTCTCCCGGAAATCTTTTGAACTTCCAGCAAGACCCCTTCTCGTCCGTTGAGAGAGGAGTAGCTTTTAGGATCTTTGAGACCGTCTTCAACCTGTGCGATGTCACGCAGCCGAACCCCGGGACGGATGATAATATCTTTGAGCTGATCGATGCTCTGCGCATCGGCGCGGGTTTTAAGGATCAGTTCATTGTGTGCCGAGATCAGTTTTCCCCCGCCGGAACGGACATTTTCACGCGCTATCCGAGATTGGAGTTCATCGGCGGAGATGGCGTATTTGTTGAGGAGAAACGGATCGGCAAAAATCCGTATTTCACGGTCACGGTAACCGACAATGTCGATTTTCGCAACCCCTTGGATACGCTGAAGACGGGGTTTTATTTTTTCATCGGCCAAACGCATCAGTGTGATAGGATCTTCTGATGTGGTGCTGATAAACAGTTTGATCGATGCCGCACCCGAAGCGCTCACTTTTTGAACGGAGGGGGATTCGACCTCCTTATCGAGGTTCAGGGTTCCGATTTTATCACGGACATCGTTGGCGGCTTCTTCGATGTCTTTGGTAAGTTCGAACTGTACTGTCACGACACTGAGCCCTTCATAGCTGGTGGAACTCAGTTTGTCGATCCCGTCGATTCCCGAGATCGCTTCTTCGATTTTATCGGTTACTTTGGATTCGACGCTTTCGGGATCGGCACCGGGACAGGCGGTTTGGATCGTGACAATCGGAAAATCGATATTGGGAAAGAGGGCCACCGGCATAGCACGAAAGGAGAGCATCCCGAAGACGATCAGTGTTACCACCAGCATCAATGTGGTAATGGGGCGGTTAATGGCAAATTTGTACATCATTTATTCCTTAATGCCGAGAAGCAAAGCTCCTGCGACTGCATTGAAAGTGTATTTGACTGAAAGCAGACGGTTAGTTTCCAATGATATACGCTTCGCCGAAGAGACCCGGTGCAATATTGCTGGTCAGTACTTCAGCCGTTGCTTTTCTGCTTTTCGGATCAACGGTGGGATAGACTTTTGAAATCACTCCTACCGCTTCGCTTTTTTGACCATCCACACGGTAACGTACTTTTGATCCCCGCTTGATCGAGTGGAGGTATTTTTCATCAAAATTCAAAATCAATTTCACCTCCGACGAACTGATAAGGCGCAAAAGGGGAACTCCTCCTCCGACACTGTCTCCCAGTTCAATATCACGGCTGGCGATAACTCCGTTGAAGGGTGCGCGAAGACGGGTTTTTTCGAGCAGGGTCTCTTTGTAGCGTAACGATGCTTTGGCTTCCGAAGAGGCTGCGGAGGCTTTTTGATAGATGAGGGTGTGCTGATCCATCAACTCCGCTTCGATAACGTTTTCGACCTGACGGTAGCGATCATACGTTTGGCGGGCAAACTTCTCTTCTATTTTTGCTTTTTTGAGGGTTTCTCTGGCCAGTTCGACACCGGCAAGGAGATCATCATTGTCAATTTCAAGGAGAATATCCCCTTTTTTGACACGGCTTCCGACATCAACATTCAGCCGTTTGACGATACCGGGTGTTGTCAGGTTCAAATTGGCTTCTTTTCGGGCTACAACATCGAAGGTGGCATAAATATCATCGGCCATCCCGGATAGACTCAGCAAAATCGTGATCAATAGTGTTTTTATCATCGTACAAACTCCTTGGGATCAAGTCCCGAATAATAATAGTAAGCCGCATAGGCATAGTACAGTGTCCGTTTTGCACGGTTAAGCTGATTGGTCGCATCTCTGAGTGTGTGTAATGCGTCCAGATAGGTGACATAATCGATGATCCGCGCTTCGTATTTCTTTTTGACTGCATCGAACGTTTTAGCAGCCGCATCAAACGTGCTGTGTGAAGCATCGATAAGAATGCGGGAACGTTCGATGTAGCGTTTTGCCAAAAGGAGGTTCTGGTCAGCCTCTTTGGCGGCATACGCCAGTTCGCTGCTTTTCGCCTGCGCTTGCGCCATCAACGATTGTTTTGCCATGGATGCGGAAGAAAAATCGATCAGATTCATGCTAAGCGATGCGATGAATTTGTTTTGGCGATCAACACGCATTTGGGGGATCGGATCATTGTAATAGTCGTTAAACGTGTAGTGATCTTCCAGTTTCAGGGTGGGGAGGTTGGTTGCATCTTTTTGCTCTGCCTCATGAATCTTGGCATCACGGGAATAGCGGAGGGCACTTAGGGTATCCAATTCTTGGGGTGAAATCTCTTTTGGTTCAACGATATCCGAAGAGGTGAGATGAGCGATCGATTGGTTGGTAATGGTTTCGAGTTCTGTTTTTTGACGTTCGGCTCGGTAGTGCAGATCTTCTATCTGGTAGTGTACATTGGAAAGTTCGGAATGCATCCGCATCAAGGCATCGTCACTCGCAAGTCCTGCAGCTTTAAATTTATCCAGTCGTACGAGCTGCGCTTCGAGTTGAGTGCGCATCGCCGTAAAGGTGTCGATTTCATCGTGTGTATTCTGGAGGTCGAAATAGCGTTGAATAACGTCCAGAGAGATCTCTTTTTTGGCGGCATGGAGGGTGTGCTCAGCTGAGTGTTCGAGCGCTTTGTTTTGATTCAGAAGATTTTCGCGCTTGAAACCGTCAAAAACAATGAGCTCCCCTTTGACCCCCGCTGCATAGGTTTGTTTGGCTTCGAATCCTCCCGTCTTATCGACGTAGGTAGCACTTCCAAACCCGTCAACGCGAGGAAAGTACGAGCGTTTGGCGGATTCATATCCCAATGTTGCTGCTGTTGTTTGTTGGATATAACTTTCAATGCGTCCATTGTTCTGTGCGGACTCGATCAGGGAGGGGAGTGTCGTTTGTGCGTGCAGGGCATATGCCGCAACAAAAAAGTACAGTATGCGCACCGTTATTCCTTTGTCCATATGAAGATTATTTTTAAAACGAATCCAGAAGTATAGAAGTCATCGGGTTAAAGATTGCCAATGCCTCCGATACGTGCTGCGGTTTATTTTCTTCGTAGCGTTGAATTGATTGTAGCAAAATAATCCTCAAAAGGGGCTCCGAATCTTGGATTTTTCACCCCTAGTAGGGTGCTTCGTTTTCTCCTGATATCACTCCATTAATGAGGATGAGGAACCACGTTGTGTCGGTAAAAATATAATATTATAACTATAATAGTTATTATAATAAGTATTTAAGGTGTATCGCTCTAGAATTTCGCAATTTTAAATCAAGGGGTTATTATGAGTTTCGAATCGGATACGTCGATCGCCTTTTTGATCGCCAAAACACGCAACATCCTGAAAAACGAACTGGAAAAAGAGCTCAAACCTCATGGACTGACCTACGCTCAGCGGGTTATCCTCATCCGATTGTGCGAAAAAGACGGTCTGACACAAAAAGAGCTGGCGCAGGATACCTATTTCGAACAGTCAAATATGACACTGATGCTCGATAAGCTGGAACTCAAAGGTCTCATCAAACGGATTCCAAAAGAAAATGACCGAAGAGCCTATCTTGTCAAGATCACCCCACAAGGGAGAGAACTGCGTGGTCTTCTTATCAAAATGGGAGACCATGTGATCGAAAGAGCTTTTAGAGGCGTCAGTGAGCAGCAAAAAGAAGAGCTTTCCCATCTCCTAAAAACTCTCTATGAAAATCTCCAAAATTCATGAATTCCAAACCCTTTTTGGTCGCTGCTCTTGGACTTTTGCTCCTCAGCGGATGCGTCCCAAAGATCGAAAAGGCCATTGCGATTCACGAAACGGCAGTACAAGGAGAGTTGGAAAAAACGTGTGCTGAATTCAACGATACGAAGTTCGTAAGAGAGTGGTGGAGAAGATATGGTGATGAACAGCTGGATCGGATCATAGAGGAGGCATTGGCCACTTCACCGACGCTGAAGAGTATCGAAGCCAGATACGCACAGGCCAACACTATTATAGAATCGGTACAATCGCGCAATCTGCCCCATCTCTCTGCGAATACAAGCCTTGTCCGCGAACGTTTCAGTGAAAATCATATTTTCCCGCCGCCGCTTGGAGGAGGCACCTATACTCAGTACCAGAGCCTATTGACCCTTGATTACGATTTTGATTTTTGGAACGCACGTAGCTCACATATTCAGGCGGCAAAAAACGGGGCTTTGGCGCAAAAAGCCTCGATAGAAGCTTCGAAAGTGGCTTTAGCCAGCGCAATCTGCGAAACGTATGTGTCATGGAATTATGATGAACGCAAACTTTTCGTGTTAAGCGCAATGGAACAAACGGCACGTGAAGAGCTTATGATCGTTGAAAAACAGTACCGATTGGGATTGATCGACGCTATCGCAATCCATGAGAAAAAAAGTGCTCTTTCCCGGATGGCACAGCGGATCACGGAATTAAAACGGACCATTGAGGGGAAAAAAGAGTCGATCTGTGTTTTGGGTGGATTTCTCCCCTCGTACGTGGATACGTTGAACTCCCCCCGTATCCGTGATACATCGAACGTTCCGTTACCGAAAGAGATTATGCTGAATCTGCTCGCACACCGTCCTGACGTTGCCGTTGCGAAATATACGGCACTGAGTAAAAGTCATACCGTCGAGCAGAGAAAAGCGCAGTTTTATCCCGATATCAGCCTTTCCGGGCTGATCGGTTTTACCTCATTTAGCTGGACAAAACTCATCGATCACTCATCTTATTCCCCCGCTACGGGGATCGCGCTGTCTCTTCCGCTGCTGGACTGGGGGGAGAGAAATGCCAATTTGCAAAACAGTGTCAGCGATTACAATAGTTCAGTCTATGAGTATAATCAGGCCGTGATCAAAGGGGCGAATGAGGTTGTCGTTATACTCAAACAATCCAAACTGATCGAGGCTCAACGACAACAGCACGATGAGGAGTTGCACGCTCTTAATGCCAATGCAGCGATCACGCGTAAAAAACTTGTTCAAGGGCTGAGTAACAAACTTCCCTACCTGAGCGCACAACAATCCGTATTTGAGGGAGAGATCGCAGCGTTATCCCTGATGGAGACCAAGGCGTTAATCCAGATTGATCTGATCAAAGCATTGGGGGGAGGATACATCGATAAAGGGGAGAATAATGGGCACGAATAACGCACTTCTCCCCCTAAAAACATTTCCGTGGCAGCGGACACTGCACGAATGGGTTACCCTCGATGCCCCGGTTCTCATCTATATGGCAAAAGTGATTATGGCGGCTTTGACAGCCCTATGGATTGCCATGACGTTAAATCTCCCCGATCCCCGCACGGCTATTTTTACGGTGTTCATCGTGATGCATCCGCAAAGCGGGCTGGTGTTTTCGAAAAGCTATTATCGCGTTTTGGGAACGATTGCCGGGGTGGGGATTTCACTTCTCATCACGGGAATGTTTTCGCAAGATCCGCTCTGGTTTATCGCTTTTTTTGCCCTCTGGATCGGTTTGACTACTGCGGCGGGGTTCAAATACCGCAATTTCCAATTTTATGGGTTTGTTTTGGCCGGATACACCCTTTGTATCGTTGCCCTTCCGGTGATTGAAACGCCTCTCTCTGTTTTTGACATCGCCGTTTCACGCTTTTCAGAAGTCGTCATCGGCATCATGGCGGCGGCGTTGGTAAGCGATATTGTTTTCCCCCGTCGTCTTTTGGACACATTGATCGCAAGTGAGCAGGAACGTTTTCATAACGTTCTTGCTGCCTTATCTGATCCGCAATCTGTTTTCGCAACATTCGATGAGAGTGAACCGTCGGTTAGACAATTTTCAAACGGGGCCGTCGGACTGGATGCCGTTCGGATAAACAGCAGTTTTGAGAGCGGAGCCGATCGGCGGGAACGGCAGCACTATCAGTATCTAAACCAAGAATACATGAATTTGTCCACGACATTTCATTCGCTAAAAAGCATTGTATCCGCGATAAGGGAGAGAGAAGACACAAACGTGCTGACTGCGCTGGAACGTCTTTATGCTCCGATAGCCTCCGTATTAAAAACACTCCCCTACACCCTGTTGAGCCCGGAAGATTTGAATACGGTTATTCGAGAACTTTTAGAGATCAAAAACAGATTTCATGAACATTCAAAATGCGAATATGAATATTTTAGAGGATCAGCGCGCATGGAAAGGGAAGATGAATTCCTATCGGCATCCTATCTGATTGAGCGTCTTTTACATGAGCTGCACAACCACTGCGCGACATACCTCTCCTTGCTCAAGCACCGATTATCGGGCAATTCATCCTTTGAACTAAGCCGGGTGGTGCGGTTTTCGACCCATACCGATAATATATTGGTAGGACTTGCCGCCTTGCGGGGAAGCGGTGTATTGCTTTTGACGATGCTGTTTTGGATCTGGACTGCATGGCCTTATGCAACATTAACGATCACCCTTGCCGTTGTCATCGGATTGTTGCTCGGGACACTGCCCAGTCCGCTGGAGGGGGTCAAAGATTTTTTCAAAGGGTCGGTTGTTGCGCTTATCTTTGCCGCCGTTTATGATTTTTATCTCATACCATCGTACACGTCGGACTTTTTAACCCTTGGATTGCTCCTGGCGCCGACGTTAGCCTTTATCGGATGGATGACAACCCAACCGAAATTGCCTGTGTTTACGTTTGGGTTTGTTTTCATGTTTATGAACCAGTGTGCCCTTGACCCTTATTACAAAATCGAACCGACCAAGTTTTTAGAGAGTTCGCTGGCTTCTTTGATCGGAATACTTTTTGGAGGTCTTGCTTATGTGCTGGTTAATTTCTGGTCGTGTTCACTTACCCAAAAGAGGGTAGCGAAGGTATTGCGCCGTCAAATTGTGAGATTATGCGATGGTGCATTGAATATTGAGAGAAGTGCGTTGGAGAGTACCGGACGCGATCTCGTTCAGCAGTTTTCGACGCAGGGGAGGCTGAATATCCGTTCCAGCCGTCTCGTTTATGAGTGGCTTCTCTCGACTCTTGAAATCGGCCGAGCCATATTGAGCATTCGGCGGAGCCTTCAGAGACTCTATCCGCAGTACCATCATCCCAGTATCGATGCGGCACTGGAATCGATCAAAGGGTATTTCGAAGCATCGGAAGTATCGGGTCGGGAGAAACTGCTCACTGCCTTACAGAGGTCTCTACAAGAACTCCATTCATCGCAAATCCCTTCTGAAAAAGGGCAGTCCAAACGTCTTCAGAGAGTGATCGTTGAGCTCGCCCTCATACGCACCGTATTGCGCAATTCAGAGACATTTCCGTTCGTAAAGGAGGATTCATGCCGTTAGACATAACTTTGTTCGGGATTCAGATGCCGACGTTGCTTCCTATTTTTGTGACGGTTGCCGTTGTGCAGATTTTTGTGGACCGTGCGATGTCGGACAGCGGCATTTATAACCATGTTTGGCATCCCGGGCTGTTTCGAACGGCGGTATTCGTTTGTTTGTTTACGATCCCGTGTTTGCTCATTTATCGCTAAGGAGATACCCATGAAAAAAAATATCAAACTGTCCAAATTCTTACGTTTTGCGGCCACCTTCTCGATCGTCTTTCTGGCCGTTTTTCTGGGACTGATGCTGTGGGACAACTATATGAACACCGCATGGACGCGTGATGGGCGTGTGCGTGCCGATGTCGTCATGGTCGCACCCGATGTCGGGGGGCTGGTCCGTCACGTTGCCGTGTTGGACAATCAGTTTGTCCATAAAGGGGACCTTCTGTATCAAATCGATGCCGTCCGTTTTGAACACGCATTGCACGAAGCCCAGGCAGTCGCCATGACCCGCAAAGCCGAATATGAGATGAAAAAACGCCAATCGCAGAGACGAAACGCGGCAGAGGATGAGGTTGTTTCCGCAGAAGAACGTGACGATGCCCTTTATGATGCCCAAATTGCCCATGCAAAGTACGAAGAGGCGCTGACGCAGGTCGAAACGGCCAAACTCAATCTCGAACGCTCTTCCGTCCGTGCGCCTACCGATGGATGGGTTTCCAACCTCCTGTTGCGAAAAGGGGACTATATCGATGCCGGTGAAAAGCACATGGCTCTCATTACCAGCGGCTCGTTCTGGGTATATGGCTATTTTGAGGAGCACAAACTTTCCTTGATTCATGTCGGTGACGAAGCTGAGATGAGAATATTGGGGACCAAATTTATTCTCAAAGGACATGTCGAGAGTATCGCGAGAGGAATTTCTGATCGTGACAACGTGACGGACGGGCGTCTTTTGGCCAACGTTAATCCGATCTTTACCTGGGTTAGATTGGCGCAGCGGATTCCCGTTCGTATCCATATCGATGAAGTGCCGGAGGGGTTGACCCTCTCCGCGGGGATGACGTGCTCCGTAAGTATTGTTAAGGCCAACCCAGATCAAAGGAGTGCCCAATTCAAATCAATTTAAAATTTCACGCCAACAGGCAATCGCTTTGGCTTCGCTAGCCACTAGGACATGGAAACTTGCCTCGTTTGAGGAAGAAAAAGAAAATGAACAGATAAAAAAGGAAACAAAAGAATGAAAAAAATAGCGGGATTGGTCATAGCCGGAGTTGCGTCAGCGTGTTTTGCTGACATGATGGGTGAAGGGAAACTGGCGCTTGAAAAGAAAAACTATTCCGAGGCTGCAAATGCTTTTCGTATATCGTGTGAGAGCGGAAATGGCAAAGGGTGTTATGAACTGGGAATGATGTATGAAAACGGGATCGGAATGGCACAAAACAAATACAAAGCTTCAAATCTATATGCACAAGCCTGTCGTGCACAAGAAGCGCTGGGGTGCAGTAATATGGCGCTCTCTTTCGACACCCCTTAATAAGGGTTCTTTTTTCAAGCTTCTACGGAAAAATGAATTTTTAGGGTTATAAATGGAGCCATCGGCCCCCTGCAAATCGCAGCAGAAGCAGCCATAAAGCAGATGAAAACAGGAGTATTCCCGAGATAATGATTGAGGAAAACGTGACAGACGCAAAGCCCAATATATTACGTAAAAAGGGGATAAACAGCACCGCAAGAAGCATCAGGGTAACGGTGCCGAACATAGAGAACATCCACGGGTTGGCTGTTCGTGTGCGCAGGGATGCCGAAGGGGTAAAATGGGTATTAGCAAGAACGAGAAGAAACAGGGCAAGAACCAGTGCCGTGAATACGCCGATTTGAATATCGTCTAAGCTCCATCCCATGTGCTGCAATTGGGAATATCCGATTAACAAGATGAGTGCAATACCGGCTCCCTGAAGCAAGGCAAAACCAATATTGCTAAGGGTAAAAGGGCTAGCCGTGAGATTGCGCGGTGGACGCTTC
Organism: Sulfuricurvum sp.; assembly: GCF_049587615.1. Taxonomy (GTDB): domain Bacteria; phylum Campylobacterota; class Campylobacteria; order Campylobacterales; family Sulfurimonadaceae; genus Sulfuricurvum. The sequence goes on along the minus strand of NZ_JBAVEF010000051.1, from coordinate 77,333 downwards.
ATACTGTTAGCATCAGCAGGTTCGGCTTCAAAAACAATGGCACAGGCCGGATCGATTAAAAGTTGAAGCAATACGATATGAACCGGTTGCAGCATTACCGGCCAGTGGAGTAATGCCGGTACAAGGGTCAAAGCGATAATAGGAAGGTGGACGGCAAATATAAAACGGGTCGCTTTGGTAATGTTATCGTAAATATTTCTCCCCTGACGGATTGCGGCGGCGATGCTTGCAAAACTGTCGTCCAGAAGGACGATGTCGGCAGATTCACGTGCCACATCGGTACCGCGTTCTCCCATCGCGATCCCTACATCGGCAGCTTTGAGAGCGGGAGCATCATTGACGCCGTCTCCGGTCATGGCCACGACATTGCCGCTTTGCTGCAGCAGCTGTACGAGGCGAAGTTTTTGCTCAGGCTGTATTCGTGCACAAATATGGACACTCCGTAGTCGGGTGAGCAAAACATCATTATCCAGTTGGGCGATTTCATCGCCCGTGATGATATCCGTGTACTCGGTTAGGCCTACTTGCTTTGCGATTGCGATTGCGGTAGCCGGATGATCACCGGTGAGCATAAGAACCCGTATCCCGGCGCTTCGGCATTCAGCGATTGCGGCAGGAACTTCGGAACGAGGCGGGTCCATAAATCCTATCAGCCCCAGAAAGGTAAAATCAAAATCATGTTGGCTTTCCGGCCAAACCGGATTATTTTTATCCGTTTGATATTCTCCTCTAGCCACCCCTAAGACCCGTAATCCGCGTGCGGCCATAGCCTCAACCTGAAGCCCTATCTCATAGCGCCGTGTCTCGGAGAGATGGCACAAATCGGCGACGGCTTCGGGTGCACCCTTCGTTGCAAGGAGATGCAAGGAAGGGTTGATGTCCGAAAAGATTTGGGTCATGGCGAGGATGTCTGACGAGAGCTCGTAGGAAAAGGAAGGGGTGGATGCATCATGCAGATGTTCCGTATCTTTTAGCCGTGCATGTCCAAAAGATTGGATCGCTTTTTCCATCGGGTCAAAGGGGTCGGCAGGGGTGGCCAACATGCCAAATTCAACCAAAGAATGAAAAATTTCGGGTAATTCATCCTCTTGGGTTGCGATAAATCTCCTATTCTCTACCGAGAGTTCGGCAACTTGCATGCGGTTTTGGGTCAGTGTTCCTGTCTTGTCGACCGCTAGGACCGTGATGGCACCCAACGCTTCTACGGCACTGATCCGACGGGTAAGTACCTTTATTTTCGTAATGCGCCAGGCGCCCAGAGCCAAAAATACGGTCAGAATGACCGGAATTTCTTCCGGCAAGGTTGCCATTGCCAGAGCAATACCCGAGAGCAGGCTTTCCATGAAGGAGCGTTCATTGAATATCCAATTCACAAGAACCAATCCCATTGCCAGACCGACAGCGATCATGCTGACCGTGCGAATCAAGGTACGTGAAGAGCGTTGCAGGCCGGATTGGACCTCTTGGGTTGTTGCCAAGGATTGACTGATATGTCCGACGGCGGTATCGGTTGCAATCGATTTGATTACGGCGAATCCCACCCCTTTGGTGATTACAGTACTGGCAAACAGTGAGGGGAGACTGTCAGAACCGGGCGTTTGCATAGCGGTGATCTGGGGGTTCGGTATTTTGGTGACCGGTACCGCTTCGCCGGTTAAAAGGGACTCGTCTACCGATAGCCGCCCTTGGAGGAGCAGCGCATCGGCTGCGATCCGATCCCCTTCGTGCAGAACAAGGAGGTCGCCGACAACCACTTCACATCCCGGGATACGAATCTCTCTCTCATCCCGTATGACCAGTGCCCGAGGTGCGGAGAGATCGCGTAACGATTCCAGCGCCCGTTGCGTTTTGTGCTCCTGAACAAGCGTCATGCCGATGACCATGAAGACAAATACCAGTAAAAACAGCGCTTCGGCACGATCCCCCAGGGCAAGATAAATCGTACCGGCTACCAACAACATTAAAAACATCGGTTCGCGCAGTACACTCAACACGATGGAAAAGAGTGTTTTTGGCTGGCTTCCCGGAAGGAGATTAGGACCGTCATGCTTCAGCCTCGATGCCGCTTCGGTGCTGCTTAATCCGGCTAAGCTGTTTTCATTCTTCATTCGGAATCGAATCGTTAACCGTTCTGAAGTATCCGTGCAATCGTTTCACTGGGGTACTCTTCACCCATTCCCCACAAAACGGCCAATCCATGCGCATTTTCGGCAATTTCATCAATACGGTCTCGAGGAATATGGGCTTCCTCCAGAGTGACCGGTGTACCGATGGAACTAAACCAGTTTTCCAGGGCGCTAATCCCTTCTTCTGCGGTGTGCAAACCGAAAACTTCTTTGGCAAACCGTTCGAACTGAGGACGATTTTTATCTTTATACCATTTCATCCATGCCGGAATAACGATGGATAGGCCTGCCCCGTGGGCGATGTTAAAGAGTGCCGAGAGAGCGTGTTCGATCATGTGATTCGGGAAACTCCCCCCACCCGTACCGGAACCGGTCAAGCCGTTCAACGCTTGGGTAGATGCCCATGCGAATTCTCCCCTTGCATCGTAATCAAGAGGATTTTTGAGGAGGATTTCGGTCGTTTCGATGACGGTTTTTATGATCGATTCGACAAGTCTCGATTGAAAATTTGGATGATCGGTTGCCGTGAAATAGACTTCGATCGTATGGGCGATGATGTCCGCCGCCGAATAGGCTAAATACGCATTCGTGACCGTAGCCATCAAATCGGGGTTGATGATCGATATTTTCGGATTGAGCAGGACCGATGCAATCGAGTATTTCTGTTTTGTAGCGTCATTCATGACGACCGAGTTTCCGTTCATCTCACTGGCGGTTGCCGCGAGCGTCATAACGGCATAGACGGGTAAGGCTTCGGTGATGGGTGCTTTGTTGATAAAAAAGTCCCATACCTCCCCCTCATACAATGCCCCTGCCGCAATCGCTTTGGCCGAATCGACCACCGATCCGCCGCCGACCCCCAGAACTGCTTGAAGGCCATGGGATTTTACGAGATCGATACCGTCTTGGACGCGGGAGAGGAGGGGATTACTGACAACCCCGTCCAGCTCTTCGTACGCGATACCGGCTGTTTTTAAACTTTTTATCACACGATCGTATAAACCGTTTTTCTTGATTGAACCGGTTCCGTATACGAGGAGGAGCCGTTCGACCCCTTGTTCGGCAATCATTTTCCCGATATTGTTTTCTTTGTCGCGCCCGAATTCGATCCGGGTGGGATTATAATAGGTAAATGGGGTCATTTTTTTCCTTTTAAAATGATGGTAAAAAGTTTTGTTCGAGCGAACGGCGTAAACCGCTTAGCGCATCCTCAATGACAAATTCGGATTTGTAGACATCATGGACGGCGTAGCTTGGATAGGGGGTGGCACCGCAGAATTGGAACGTTTTATGAAGGGCTACATTGGCCTCATCCAGACTCATCCCTTCGAAAAATCCTTCAGGGTTATTGAATTCGCTCTGTGGGCAGTTATAGGTGAAACTGAGCATATACCGTTTCTCTGCCATCAATCCGCCGCTCCCGTAAGTTTTGGAGGGGTCATGACGGCTGCGTCCGTCACTGGCGTAGGTAACCGTATTGAAGCCTGCTGAGAAAATATCATCGATGTATTTTTTACCGAGCCACGGCAATCCCATCCAGTAGACGGGAGACTGAACGAAAAAAAGGTCAGCCCATTGGAATTTTTCCAGTTCTTGGGCTGTGTCATACCCATCATCGATATGTGTCTCTTTCGCTTCATAGCCATTTTCAAGAAAAAACTTTTTTGCTTCGCCGAGCAGCTCTTTGGTGAGATTGCCATTGGCAATACCTTCATATTTTTGGTGGAGATTGAGCAATAATACATGTTTCATGGAGGTTCCTCTTGTGGTAATGAAATGTAAAGAACGATTTTATCCAACTGTTTGTTTACTAATATTCGCGATTTTTAAATCCTTAGGATCTTTTAGGGTGAATCTGATGGTTTAGAATGTCAGATGCATAAAGTAAAGTGTCAGAATGAAGAAATTCAGTAGTATTCTATTAAAATAGAACATTATGATTTAAATGCGGAGTGCAGATGCGGTTAATAAACCATCGGTATGAGAATCCAAAAGCCCTGAAAAGCTTTATTGCCAATACGATTACGGATAAGGGCAATGTTTTTGTACAGCTGTTCTGCGGCAGAATGGATACCTCATTGATTCAGTCGGTATTGGATCAGCTTGCCTTGGCATTGCCGAATGCGTCTATCATCGGTGCAACGACCGCAGGTGAAATTATGAATGGAGAAATGAGTTCGGAAGAAATCATTCTCGCTTTCTCCCTCTTTGAAGCTACCGAAATCACAACCCACTATTTTTTTCCTGTCGATTATGCTCAGGGGGTTGATGCCGCCCATGCGATTGTGAACGATCGAACCAAATTATGTATCGCTTTCAGTGAAGGGATCAGCGGTGATTCAGAGTCTTTTCTAAACGGATTCACCTCGGTACACAACGAGGTCATGGTTGCCGGAGGGAATGCGGGAGATGATTTGAGTTTTGAAAATACCCGTATTATCAAAGGGACGACACTCTACCGACAAGGGATCGTTATCGCCGTATTGGACAGCGACGTGTTGAACGTGCATAATGCTTTTTCCCTCCATTGGGCGCAGATCGGCAAAGAAATGACCGTGACGAGGGCGGATAAAAACATCATCTATGAAATCGACGGCAGAAAGGTTGAGGAACTCTACACCTATTATCTGGGGGCGGAAACCGTAGCCAATATACCGGCAAGCGCTATCGAATTTCCTCTTATTAAAATGGAAGACGGGGTTCAGGTCGCCCGTTCGATCGTTGCGCAGCGCGAAGAGGGGGGATTCGTCTATGCCGGCCATTTCAAAAACGGAGACAAAGTCCGTTTCGCAATCGGCAATGTCGAAGATATCCTCAATCATGCCACAGAGGTACAAAAAGAGATAGCGCTCGCCCAGCCCGAAGCGACCTATATCTACTCATGCTCGGTCCGAAAACTTTTTTTGAAAGAGCAGCTGGAATATGAGTTCGGATTGATCAACGAGATAGCACCTACGGCCGGTTTTTTTACCTACGGGGAGTTTTTCCACTCTCCGCACAGAAATCAACTCCTTAACATTACAACTACGACCGTTTCGCTAAGCGAGTCGCCACAAGACACTACACCGAAAGGAGTGATCCAAAAGAGGAGTTATCACCATACGATGCTCAAATCATTGACCCATCTGGTCAATGTGACACAGCATGAACTCAATGAGAATATCAAAATTATTGACCAGTACAAAATGGTGCTGGATGAGAGTTCTATCGTCTCAAAAACCGATAAAAGAGGGATTATTACCTACGCAAACGATGCATTTTGTACCATTTCAGGGTATTCGCGCGAAGAATTGATCGGAAACAGTCATAACATCGGACGTCATCCGGATACCCCGAAGGAACTCTTTAAAGATTTGTGGAAAACAATCAAATCGGGCAAAGTGTGGAAAGATACCTTTAAAAATCTGACCAAGGATGGACGGGATTATTATGTCAAATCGGTGATCGCCCCCATCTTTGACGAAGAGGGAAATATCATCGAATACATATCAGCACGGGCAGACGTTACCGAATTGATGACCAAGGATCAGATTATTCGACGTCAGCTGATAGATACTTTAAGCGGGTTAAAGAATCGTACGGCATTGTTGAGTGATTTGGAGGACGGAGACTCCATGATGACTTTAATATTGCTTAATATTGATATGTTTTCAACCGTTAACGACTATTTTGGTTACGAGATCGGAGATCAGTTGCTCGAATCGTTTGCTAAGCGGCTCAGAGAAATTGTCGAGCATGAGTATCTCTACCGTATCAGCGGGGATGAGTTTGCGATCATCTGTGTCAATCGGCAATTTGACGACGCATTGAGAGACCACGTCGTGGATTACATCAACAAACTTGAAAACGTCAAATATCAGGTTGGGGGGCATGATATTTCGTTGAGTGTTTCCGGAGGGATCGCCCATTCGCTCTATTCGGATGTTTATAATCTCGCACACATGGCGCTCAAAGAGGCGAAGGAACAACGGGCTAAACTGATTTTTTTCAATGAAAACACCTCATTGGCTGAAAAAACACGCAATAATATTTGGATGATTGATAAAATAAAATCGGCCATTGAAGAGGACCGCATCGTCCCCTATTTTCAAGGGATTGCCGATAATCAGACCAAACAGATCGTCAAATATGAGTCTTTAATCCGTTTGATTGAGAGGGATGGAACGGTATTGAACCCGTTTTGGTTTTTGGATCATGCTAAAAAATCAAAACTCTACGATAAATTGACGCGGATCATGATTGCCAAAACGTTTGCGGTATTTGAAAAGTGTGACTGCGAGTTTTCTTTAAACTTAACCTTGCCGGATATTATTTCCGATGAGACACGTACCTTTTTATATGATATTCTCGAACACTCATCCGCATCCAAACGGCTTATTTTTGAAATTGTTGAGTCGGAGGGGATAGAGAGCTTTGATGAAGTTGCAGATTTTATCAAAACCGTCAAACAATACGGGTGTAAAATAGCGATCGATGATTTTGGAACCGGTTATTCAAATTTCAGCTATCTGAGCAAACTCGATGTCGATTACATCAAGATCGACGGATCGTTGATTAAAAATATCCATTTGGATGATGACCATCTTTTTACCGTGGAGAGCATCCTCTTTTTTGCCCGGAAAAAAGGGATTCAAACGATTGCCGAATTTGTTGAAGATGAAGTTGTTTTTGAGAAAGTACGCGAACTCGGTATCGACTACTCCCAAGGGTATCTGTTTTCAAAACCTTCACCGAAAATTCTTCCGTAAGGTTTCGGCTTTTACTCTTTCTCTTCGTTTTCAAACGCTTCAAAAAGACCGGATGCATCGATAATTTCCTGATCCATTGCCTTGAATGCTTCCGCTTCCTCAACTTTTGCATGCGTTTCTTCGACATATTCTATAAAGGTTTCAAGATCCTGATCGGGATGGTAAAATTGCGCATAGCTCAAAGCAATCTCTACAAATTCCGGCCCGCATCCAAAATCAATTAATTGTTGGTTTAAATCCATGGGTTACCTCTTATTTTAATGCGTGACATTATAACTGACCTTATGCGCTTAACTAAAAAAAGTGCGAAAAGGGAGTTTTTCTCCCATATCCGAAAGATATGGGTAGCTTCAGGGGGTTGTAGGGACATTTGTCCCTGCCACTTTACGGGCTTTGCCCAGAAAGTGCGTGACATTATAAGTAAGAATACTTGATCTATCGAATGGGTGCAGGTTTTATACGCAAAATTGCCCAATTTTGCAGGGTATGGTGTTCTGGTGTATGGAGATGTACCGAGTCCGGAAAAAAAATGACGCTAAAAATAATAAATTCGGTTAAAATTATTTACTCCAACAAAAAAGTAATCACATGTATTTATTCTCTCTTCTTCTGCTTTTTGTTCTTCCTTTGTATGCAATCACGGCCAAAGATATCATAAAAAATGCCGAGCGTAATATCCTAAGTGACAGCGGCTACTCCAAGATAACGATGACGGTAACGACGGCGAGGGGAGAGCGGACGATGAAGATGGAGAGCTGGAATCGGGGAAATGACACAAGCTTTATCAAAATTCTCTATCCCAAACAAGATCGCGGGATCACTTTTTTGAAGATTGATACGACAATGTGGCAGTATGTCCCTAAAATCGAGAAAACGATTAAAATTCCCAGTTCGATGATGATGCAAAGCTGGATGGGGAGTGATTTTACCAACGACGATATGGCCAAGGAGAGCTCCATTGTCGAAGATTACAATCCGCAGCTCACGGCTGAAGATGCGAAGAAGTACACGCTGACCCTTTTGCCCAAAGAGGATGCCCCTGTCGTATGGGGAAAGATCGTTATGGAGGTGGAAAAGGAGCACTTCATACCGCTTCGGGCGATCTATTATAATGAGGAGGGAGGAGTGGAACGTATCCTGACCTACAGCGGGGTAAAAGTGTACGGAAGCCGCTATTTGCCGACGGTAATGACGTTGATCCCGCAGGATAAAAAAAGCAATAAGACGGTCGTAACGATGGATGAAGTCGATTTCGATGCACTCATCGACGATTCACGATTTACTAAAAACGCGTTGATACGGTACAGTCGATGATCCTTTTCAAGATGGCGGTTCGGGAATTGTTGACCCACAAGAAACGCTCCATCGTCACTTTGGCTCTGAATACTTTTTCCACGGCCCTTTTTATCTTTGCCAATGCCCTCAATAACGGGAGTCACAATCAGATGATCCGCTCCAGCGTCGAGATCTATCCCGGCTATATGCAGGTGAGCAACCGTGCGTTTGAAGACAATCCGAGTTATGAGCATTTGATCTTCGATGCGGCAGAGATCAAAAACCGTTTAATGAGGGTTGAGGGGATCGGCGTGAGTGCGGCACGTTTTGAAGCGTATGCCCTCTATTCGACCGATAAACAGTCGATCGGGGGGATGTTTACCGCGATTGAGCCTGAAAATGAGGCGAACGTTTCTCGGCTTAAAAAATCACTGGTTGAGGGGGAATATCTCAGCCGCGATGACACCAACGCTTTGTATCTTGGTGTCGAACTGGCCAAACGTCTTGGCGTAGGGGTGGGAGATAAACTCTCGTTTATCTCTACGGGTGCAGATTACTCTTTTGCCGCTGATAATCTCGTAGTCAAGGGGCTGTTTAAAACAAAGCTTTATGAATTCGACAACACTGCGGGTTTTGTCAGCAAACGCTATTTTGACGAGGTGATGCACAGTGAGAATATGGCTACCCAAATCATCATCAATCCGTTCGACGTACAGCAGATCGACTCTCTGACGCAGAGAGTCCAAAAAGTGCTGGGAGAAGAGGTAAAAGTTAAAAACTACAAAACGACGCTGGAAGATCTGATTCTGGCGATGGAGATCGATACGATTTTCGGCTACATCACGCTGGGGATTTTCTTTATCGTCATTTTTTTTGTCATCGGAATTTTTGCGTTTCTCTCTGTCTATGCCCGTATTCGACAAATCGGCATACTGCGGGCTATCGGGACGACACCCGCGCAAGTGATCGGGATGCTGCTGATCGAAGCGCTGATTTTAGGGACACTCAGTGTCGGAGCGGGAGGGGCTGTCGGGGGGTATGCCAGCTGCCACTATGAAAAAAATCCGATTCAAATCAGCTCTTTGGTCGATCTGGACACGGAAGAGTATGCCAAACAGTACAACATGGTCGCCGATATGAACCTTCCTGCCGAGTATAATCTAACGAATATTATCCTCGAAATGGCGATTATGATGTTTCTCAATCTACTGAGTGTCGTCTATCCCATTGTGATGATCAACCGTTTTACCCCCACAGAGGCGATACGCTATGTCTAGTACGGCCGAATTTCTCTATTTCAAGATGGCACTGCTGCACATCGGCCGCCGAAAAGGGCGAGCGGTATTGATCTCTTTGATGATTGCCGTATCGCTGATCGGATTACTGCTGATGGAGGGGATGTACGAGGGGATGATGGTACAGATTACCCAAAACACGTTAAAGACGGGAAGCGGAGCCGTATCGATCCAGCACAAAGAGTTTCGTGCCGACAACAATATCAAATATCGTATTGAAAATCCGCAGAAGATTGCGGCGATACTGGGTACACAGCCGGGAATCCGCAGCTATGCGATCCGTTTAAGCCAGCGCGGTTTGATCGCCACAGCCGGATATTCTCAGGGCGTTACTGTGACCGGGATCATTCCGGAACGCGAAGCCTTCCATTCCGGGATGGATAACTTTATCATCAAAGGGAGATACAGTTTTGAGAAACGGAAGCGAGGAGCGATTATCGGCTACCGTTTGGCGAGGAAACTCAAGGTAGATCTCGGCAAAAAGGTTATTGTGACGATTCAGGATACGAACAATGAAGTCGTTTCCGTAGCCCTCAAAATAGAGGGGATTATCAAAACGAACAATATGGCGATCGACAGCAACGGCATTTTAATGGATATCGGTACCCTTCGCAGTTTGATCGGAACCGAAGGCTCAACGGAGATTGCGGTTTTACTCGATGAGCAAGAAGATGAGAATGTAGTGAAACGCGCTGTTGCATCCCGACTCGATGATCCCGCTATGGCTCTTTACACCTATAAAGAGCTCTACCCCTCTTTGCATGAGGGGGAAGCGATGATGCAGACCTACAGCCGTATCAGCTCGGCTTTTATCTTTATTGTTGCGACCTTGGGAATATTCGGGGTTGTCCTCGTCTCCGTACTGGAACGGGTCCGGGAATTCGGTATCATGATGGCAATCGGAACACCGTTTCGTGATATCGCCCGTCTTATCATCTACGAGTCGTTGGTTATTACAATGAGCGGCTATATCGCAGGGGCGATGATCGGCGGAGTTCTGCTGTGGTATTTCAAACAATACGGTCTCGATTTATCGGGTTTCAGCGATGCTTTTGCCATCTTCGGAATGGATTCAAGCATTCATGCGATTGTTAGAACCGAATATTTTACCGGCTCTTTTGTGAGCGTATTGATCGCGACGCTCTCCGCAACGATCATTCCGATCCGCACCCTCAAAAATCGCAATCCCATCCAATCCATTAATGAGCAGAAATGATGAATTTTTTAACCCTCAAACATATTACAAAAGTATTCAACCCTCTCAGCGAAAGCGAATCCACTGCCCTGAGAGGGATTGATCTCTCCATAGGAAAAGAGGAGTTCATCGTCATCTCCGGACCCAGCGGAAGCGGCAAGAGCACGCTGCTTAATATTATCGGAGGGCTTGATACTCCGAGTGAAGGATCTGTTGAACTGGAGGGGACCGCAATTACGGAGCTGGGAGAAAATGATTTGGCTCGGTTTCGTCGTGAGAATATCGGGTTTGTCTTTCAGGCCTACAATCTGATCCCCGTCTTAACCGTCAAAGAGAACATTGAATATGTAATGCGCCTCATGGGGATGCCGCAGAGCCAATGTGACGCGCGGGTATTGGAGGTGGCGCGAGAGCTTGATATCGACGCCTATCTGAACAAACTCCCCGATCATCTCAGCGGCGGTCAGCAGCAGCGTGTTGCGGTAGCGCGCGCCGTAGCAAGCAAGCCTAAACTGATCCTTGCCGATGAACCGACCGCCAATCTTGATACCCTTAACGGGGAGAAGCTGATGGAGTTGATGCGTCGATTGAATGAGGAAGAGAAGGTGACCATTATCTTTTCTTCTCACGATCCGCTGGTAATCCAAAAAGCACGTCGCTCCATTGTCCTGCGTGACGGTGAGATCATTGAGGATATTACACGCCGATGATACGGGGATTGCTGGTCGCGACAGCACTAACGCTCTCATCGAGTGCGGCAGAATTTGAAACGACGTTTGAGAACAGCAATTTTACCCTCAGCATGCCGATAAACGGTACCGGTGAACACAAATTCTACAACGCCAACCGCTTTCGCCTTAGCGAACATATCCGCGAAAACAACTGGTTTCTGACGGCGATCGGGGATATCCAAAACCATTGGGGATACGATATCCTACGCAGCGACGCGTTTAAAGCGGCCGATGCGCTCCGTGCCGATATCCCCTTTGAGATTCGAAGCGGAACGTTTGATTATTCGGAAGGGGAGATGTACGCTCGTCTTTACCGCCTCTACGGAGGATATGCTGACGAAAGACACCGCATCAGTTTGGGAGTGCAAAAGGTGAGTATGGGGGTAGGGCGCATTTGGAACCCGACCGATTTGTTCAATCCGAAAAATCCTCTGGCCCTGGAACCTGATGAGGTGGAGGGGGTTTTGGCCCTGGCCTATACCTACTCTCCCAGCAGCCTGAGTCAGATGAGTGTCGTATCGGCAATCCGTGAGGACAATAGCTTCAAACATGCGGGGCGGATCAAAGGCTATCTCGCAGTTGCCGATGCAGCTCTCAATGTGATACACGCGGAGGATGTAACCATGATCGGCTATGAACTCGAGGGGGAACTGATGAAGACGGGAATAGAACTCCGTTCAGAGGGGGGATGGTTCAAGGACAAACTTTTGGATAGCACGTTTTTTCAGGGATTGGTGGGTGCGGATTATGCGTTTGAAAACTCTTTGGCGATTGCGTTGGAGTGGCTTCATACGTCTCGAACATTCGAGAGGGCACTGCTGCTTGGAATCCCTTCGGGTGCACCGAATAATTTGGTACGATCGCACGATTACGCAGGGATCGGCGGCAGCTATGAATTAGATCCGCTCCTTTACGGTGCACTGAGCACTATTATCAGCGCAGAGGATGGGAGTTTTTATCTGAGTCCCTCGGTGCGGTATTCGCTCGATGATGATATGACGTTGGGGGTGGGCGCTTTGTTGCATGGAGGCGAACCTGAGAGTGAGTTTGGAAGCTACGGCCAAACGTACTATCTCAATTTCAAAGTGACATTTTAGGGCACTTTTTCCTTTCTTAAGCCCCTTTTTTAAAAATGAGATTTTTAAGACTTCGTTCATCATCATTGGTAGGAAAACTTTTCGGATTCTCCAGTCTCTCGACATAACGAAACTCCGGGGCATTTTCCCGGAAAAGTGTTTTGATAAACCCTGTATCCAGCTCGGGAGCATTGAGTGCTGCTAAGACGGTGCACTCTTCTGCCGCAAATTCATGGAGCCTGCGAATGATCTTCTCATAGTCGGAAGTTGCCGCAAAAGAGCCTTTTTGAAAGCTGGGCGGATCGATAATGATGAGATCATACGGCCCGGCCTTGCGGATTCGGCTCCACGATTTTAGGATATTGTAGGGCATGAATTGGACGTTTTGGGTGGCGAGTCCGTTTATGCGGTGGTTCTCGCGTCCGAGGGAGAGGACATTTTTGTTCATATCGACGTTGACGACCATTTCAGCGCCCCCTGCAACCGCTGCGACGGAGAAAGAGCAGGTATAGGAAAAGAGATTTAAGATCTTCTTTCCCTTCGCATGAGCGCGTACAAACGATCGCCCTTCTTTCATATCGGGGAAAAAACCGATATTTTGGGCGTTGAGGAAGTTGACGTGATATTTGAGACCGTTTTCAACGGCATGGCACTCCTGCAAAAGCTCACCGGCAGCCACAGTTGAGGGTGAGCGCTCGAGGTAGCGTTGCTGGACAATCAGGGCCTCCCATTTTCCCTCACTTTGATAAATGGAACGCAACATCCCCACAATCGATTCTTCTTCATCGTCAGCGTCAAACAAAACGGCAAAAAGGACTCTATTCACACTGTCTACGCTAAGGAAACGGTACCCCTCATACGCATTACCCCGCCCGTGAAAGAGACGGGCGTACTCTGCGGTTGTGTTACGTGCATTGGTCATTAAAAGTTGGTGTAAATCATCTAAGTTCATGCACTCTCTTTAGGTAAAGTGGTGCAATTATAGCAGGAGTATTGGGAGTCATTTGGATTACAAAACCGTGACTTGGGAGTCTCCGGATTGTTGGAGCGCCTTTTGTGCTCGCTCAAGGATCGCTGGGAGTTCTTCTTTCTGGTTTTGTACCGCCGTACCCAAGCGCATATGGATCGTATGTAAATTTTCAAAAGGCTCTTCACGCATAACGCTCAGCAATTTTCGGCTAAATTTCATCGCATTCTCGGCTGTATCGACGAGATAGGCCAAAAGAAAAGTTTTTTTCCCCCACCGAACGAGCATATCGCTTTGACGGATATTGGATTTGATGCTTGAACTGAAGTCATGCAAATATTTTTCTCCTTCGGGGTCGGAGGAGATCAATTCGATCAGGGTAATGCCGATTGATTTTTTGTTGAAGAGTGCCGCATCGTGAAAACTTTTCGAGGTATGGAGAAAATAGTTCTTATCGTATGCGCCGCTCTCTTTATCGATACTGACATCATTTTCGATCATGATCCGTTTGATAAGATCTTCGGAAATATCGGTAAACGTGACGAGGGTGTAGTCCTTTGCGGGCGATTGAGCCGCTACCGAAAAAGCATGAGGCTCGATACGGGAGTTAAGCATGCTGATAATCCGGTCATGTTCAGGAAGCTTCATAATCGTTGAAACCCACTCATCCGGATGATCCGCCTTCCCCGCGTGAAAGTAACTGTCGTGCGGGACAAAACGGTTTGGAAGGGAACCGAACTCACGGAGAAACTCTTTTGCAGAAGAGACATCGGCAAAATCCATAAACGGCTGGTTAAAGAGAATGGGGATATTGTTATGCAGCAGAACAATGAGATTTTTTTGTCCGTTCATCAATGAGAGAAAAAGGTCTCTGTATACATGCTCGTCATGTACCCTATACGACTCTTTGTGTGCTATTTCCATACATGAACCTTCAAGCTATATCGTGCAATCATAACATAAGAAATAAAAATAGTATTTACCCTTTTTTTAAAAAGAACCGTAGGACAATGTATCCGATCAGGCCGGATATCATCGATCCCATCAAAATCCCCAAACGCTCATCGGTTAAGATCATGCCACTCGCTCTGGCATCTTCAAATGCGAGTGAACCGATAAATAATGACATCGTAAAGCCGATTCCGCTGAGAATTGAAACGCCGTAAAGCAGCTTCCAGTTGACACCCTGCGGCAATTTGCCAAATCCCATCCACACCGCCAAAACACTGAAAAGAAATACTCCCACCTGTTTTCCGAGGAAAAGTCCTAAGGAAATACCAAGAGTGACATTGTCATAAAAATCTTTTGCCGATATATTGGAAAATCCGATCCCCGTATTGACGAATGCAAATAAAGGGAGAATGACATAGTTGACGGGAGCGTGCAGCGAATGTTCGAGTGCGTGAAAAGGGGCTTTGTTGTTTTTAAGGGGAATCAGCAGTCCGAGGATAACCCCCGCCAAGGTTGCGTGAACCCCTGATTTTAAAACCGCTGTCCACAAGACAATCCCGACTAGGATATAGGCCGTATGATTGACAACCCCTCGAATGTTCATCAGGGTTAAAAGTGCAATCATTGATGCTGCGATAGTGAGTGATGTCGTCGAAAGATCAGCGGTATAAAAAAGGGCAATGATGATAATTGCACCCAAGTCATCGATGATTGCCAGTGTCAGTAAAAAGAGTTTGAGTCCTTTGGGGACGCGATCGCCTAAGAGTGTCAAAATTCCTAAGGCAAATGCGATATCGGTGGCTGAGGGGATAGCCCAGCCTTGAACGGCAACCGGATTATTCCAGTTGAATCCTGCGTAGATCATCGCGGGGACAAGCATCCCGCCTAATGCTGCAAAAGCCGGAACGGCGATCGCTTTGGGGTCACGCAATGAGCCTTCGATCACCTCACGTTTAACTTCGAGACCAATCATAAAAAAGAAAACGGCCATCAAACCATCGTTAATCCACAGTAAGAGAGGTTTTGCAATCACGAGTGATCCGAAGCTGACGACAACCGGAATAGACGTAAGCGAAGCATAAAACGGCTGTAAAGAAGTATTCGCCAAGAGCATGGCTAAAAGAGTAGCAACCACCAATAATATCCCGGTTGCCGATTCAAGCTTAAAAAAATTCAAGAGTGAGTATTTGACCATATTTTTCCTTTTGAAGCAAAAAACTTTGTTTTTGATTGGGGAGAGGACGAAAGACAAACCACTCTTTTTCTGCTAAAAAGTGATTCGTATTTAAGGAGTTTACAAATGAAAAAATTTAATGTTTGGCTGCTAACATCAAACTGAACACCGATTGTATTAATATTTAGTAAACAGATGGAAAACGTTTTGTTTAAAAAAAGAGTTCTACCTGATTGTTTTGAGTCCGTATTTTGAGCCACTTTTCAATCATTTCCCGCTCGTTTTGCGTCAATTTTCCTTTGGTTTCAATGTTAAGAATCAGACGTTTTGTACTCATATTCTGATCCGTTACGTTCGGAAGATAGGTTTCGGAAAGGAGACATTTGGTTATTTTTGGAAATAACGTCTGAAGCTCATCGGGAATGGCTTTGTGAAGTTCTCTATGGATAGAGGTTGCTTGGATTTGATCTTTTAATTGTGAAATTTCTTTTTCTTTCAATTCAAGTTTGAGTTGAGCATTTTTATACAAATCCGTCACAATATCCGCTTTTAGGGTGGATATATCGACATCGTCACGTTCGCCGTTTTGATACACTTTTAGCTGAGCATTCATTAATCCGGCATTGGACATGCGGACGCTGATATTATTGAGTGTATCTTCAGAGATATGCTCTCCGATTAAAAAGACTTTGATTTCATACGTTTTTGGATTGATTTTTACCTGAGCAACGTTAGTTTTGGCGAAATTAAGATTATCGTTCACAAAGGCTGACGCTTTGGATTTGAATACTTCTTCGCCCACTAGTTGATAGGCCAGATAAGAACTGGGAAGCATCGTTGCGATAGCGACTGCGATGATATAGCGCTGCGCACGTTTTGCGACAGCGGGATCAACGTATTTTTTCTCTGCAATATGAAAAGCACGAACGATGACAAACGACGATAGGGCAATAAATACAAAATTGATGGTATAGAGATAAAATGCACCGAAAAAATAGTTCCAATGCCCTGTAGCGAGACCGAATCCTGCGGTACATAAGGGAGGCATGAGTGCTGTTGCGATTGCAACCCCTGGGATAACATTGGTTTTTTCTTTTCGTGTGACGGCGAGAATTCCGGCTAATCCGCCGAAAAGCCCTATTAGTACATCCCATACGGTAGGCGTTGTCCGTGATAATAATTCGGATTGAGCCGTATCGAGAGGCGAGACAAAAAAATAAAGGGTGGAAGTGAGAAGCCCGATTAAGGTGGCAATAGCTAAATTTTTAAATGCACGGCGCAGTAAAGCGAAGTCGTTAATACCTGCTCCATACCCGATCCCTATAATAGGCCCCATAAGCGGAGAGATCAACATCGCACCTATGATGACGGCCGTAGAGTTTACATTTAAACCGATGGATGCGATAAAAATGGCAAACATCAAAATCCAGAGATTCGATCCTTTCATATGGATGTCGCCACGAATCCGTTCATCAATCACATCATCATCTGCTTTATCTTCTGCTATATGGAGACGATCCCTTAGTACCTCTTTGAGGCGAAGCCAAACACGATGCTCTTCAAGATTGGTCATAATGAATAATCCTTTATTTGATATTTTATTATAACCAAACGAAAGCTAATGGGTATATAAGTCCTTTTTCAGTAAAATTTTCTCACTTACCGTAAAAACTTTCTTTTACCTGCCGCACTTTCCGAAATCCTTTTTTCGTATTAAAAGCACTTTGCTTCGTGTCACTTTGAGCGGTAATTGCATGGTACACAAAAACATTACAAGGAGCTTGTATGCTGATTTTATCCCCTAAACAAGAGTGGTTCGGGAACATTCGAGGTGATATCCTCGCCGGAATTGTTGTTGCTCTCGCCCTCATCCCTGAATCGATCGCCTTTTCGATCATCGCGGGGGTTGATCCGAAGGTGGGATTGTATGCCTCGTTTTGTATTGCGGCGGTGATCGCGTTTGTCGGCGGACGTGCGGGGATGATCTCAGCGGCTACGGGTTCGATGGCGCTTCTTATGGTGACACTGGTTAAAGATCATGGTTTGCAATACCTTCTCGCCGCTACTCTTTTGACAGGGGTATTACAAGTACTGGCAGGGTATTTGAGACTCGGCGTTCTGATGAGTTTCGTCTCCCGCACCGTCGTGATCGGATTTGTGAATGCACTGGCGATTTTGATCTTTATGGCGCAACTTCCCGAACTCACCAATGTCACGTGGCACGTCTATGCCCTGACGGCGGCAGGCCTTGGGATCATCTATCTCTTTCCGTACGTTCCCAAGCTCGGTTCCTTGATCCCCTCACCGCTCGTGACGATTGTCGTCCTTACCGCAGTCGTGACGGCTATGGGGATCGATGTACGTACCGTCGGGGATATGGGACAACTTCCCGATACGCTTCCTATCTTTTTGTGGCCTGAAGTACCTTTCAATTTTGAGACGCTGGCGATTATATTTCCTTACTCGGCCGCATTGGCGGCAGTGGGGCTGTTGGAGTCGTTTATGACGGCAACAATCGTCGATGATATGACCGATACCGACAGCGATAAAAACCGTGAAGCCAAAGGGCAGGGGATCGCCAACATCGCCAGTGGATGTATGGGGGGGATGGCCGGATGTGCGATGATCGGTCAATCGGTCATCAATATCAAATCAGGAGGACGAGGGCGATTATCCACACTGATAGCAGGGGTATTGCTCCTCATTATGGTCGTTTTTATGTCGGAGTTGATCTCCATCATCCCGATGGCGGCACTGGTTGCGGTCATGATCATGGTTTCGATCGGGACGTTTAACTGGGCTTCGATCAAAGGGTTGAAAACATTACCCCTCTCGACCAATATTGTCATGCTCTCAACCGTTTTTGTAGTGGTAGGAACCCATAACCTCGCATGGGGTGTTTTTATGGGAGTTTTGCTTGCTTCACTCTTCTTTGCCAACAAAATTAGTCATTTGATGTATTGGGATAAATCATACGAAGAGTCAAGCGATACCCGCATCTATAAATTTGTAGGGCAAATCTTTTTTAATTCTGCCGATCGTTTTGCCGACGCGTTTGATTACAAAGAAGAGGTGAAAAACGTCGTGATCGATGTAACCCGTGCCCATTTTTGGGATATATCGGCGGTTCATGCTCTCGATAAAGCGGTGATAAAATTGCGTAAAATGGGCAAAGAGGTCGAGGTTGTAGGGCAGAATGAAGCGACGAAAACCATCATCGACCGTTTCGGTATCCACGATAAGCCCGCAGAAATCGAAAAAATGATGGGCGGGCATTAAACAAAATTTCTTTTTGTTGATTAATACCTGCTAGAATAGGTTGAGTCCAAGAAAAAGAGATAAAAATGCTCCTCCCTCAATCCCCATGGTCTCAAAAGAGTGAAGATGTACTGATAGAACTGCAAAGCGGCCCGGATGGCTTGGATATGGTGAGTGTTCAAAAGCGGTATGACGCGTTCGGTCCCAACGCCCTGCGCGAAGAGGAACACTCAAAAATAGCGATTTTTTTAAACCAATTTACCAGTCCTATCGTCCTTATTTTGATTGCAGCAGCGATTATCAGCATGATAATGGGACATACCAAAGATACGATTATTATCGGTGCCATTCTCTTCATGAATGCTATGCTAGGGTTTTACCAAGAGTTCAAAGCAGAAACCTCTATTCGATCGCTTCAAAAACTCACGGAGAGTCATTCACACGTTTTACGCAACGGTATAGAAAGACTTCTTCCTTCGCGAGAACTCGTTCCGGGCGATATCGTCATAATGGGGGAGGGGGATATCATCCCAGCCGATATCCGTTTACTGAAATCATTTGCTTTACAGGTAGATGAAGCGATATTGACGGGAGAATCACTGGCGTGCGGTAAAGCAGCAGATACGGTTTTAGATGAATCTGCTTTACTGTATGAACAGAGCAACTGCGTATTTTCCGGAACATCAGTGATACGGGGAAAAGGGATTGGTGTCATCTTTTCGACGGGTGAATCAACGGTTATGGCTCGCATAGCGCAAGCGGCCCGGAAAGATTCTCCACACACTCCCCTCACACGCGCTATGCGCCGTCTATCGAGACTCTTATTAGGAACCGTCGTCACCATCCTTTTTGTTCTGGGGATCATTTCGCTTATTCAGGGACGCAGTATCGAAGAGACGATTATGATTATACTCGCACAACTTGTCTCTGCCGTTCCGGAAGGATTGCCGATCGTTATCACGGTTATTTTGGCGATCGGAGCCTATCGTCTTAGCCGCCATAAAATTTTAGTACGACATCTCCCTTCTGTCGAATCATTAGGCAGTGCAACCCTCATCGCAGCCGATAAAACGGGAACCATTACCGAGGGGGTATTATCGGTAAAAGAGCCGTTTGCTTTGCAAATGAGTGAACTGCGTCGATGCGCGGCATTGTGTAATGATGCACGCAACCATCAAGGAGATAGCGTCGATGTCGCTTTGGCCCGATGGCTTGGGGATGATTTTGAAATCATTGGTAGTCTTTTTGAACGTGTTTTTGATCACCCTTTTGATCCGGTATCACGAATGATGGCGACGGTAAATAGAATGGATGGATTGGAAATACTGTACGTCAAGGGAGCCTATGAAGCTCTTTTATCCCATAGCGATAATTCCCCTGATGAGCTTGATATGTTAAGTGATGTACACGACCGGATGGCTTTGCAGGGATTGCGGGTATTGGCGTTTGGGCAGAGCGATAGCGGATGGGAAGACCCTTATCGATGGAAGATTAGGATAACAGGTCTTATCGGATTTGCAGACAAAGCCAAAGAAGGGGTAAAAGAGGCGATTGAGCTTGCTAAAATGGCGGGGATACGGCTTATCATGATTACCGGAGACAATCCGATCACTGCAAGCGTTATCGCCAAAGAGGTCGGTATAATGAAAGATAACACACCGATTCTTATGGGAAAAGAGATTGATACGCTGGATGATAACGCTCTGCTGGAATCGTTACAACATACTTCTGTCGTTGCCCGTGCTATGCCTGAGCATAAATACCGAATCGTCCAAATTTTGCAAAAAAGCGGTGAAATCGTTGCGGTTACCGGCGATGGTGTTAATGATGTTCCGGCACTCAAAGCAGCGGATTTGGGAATCGCAATGGGAAGCGGAAGCGAAGCGGCTAAATCGACTGCAAAAATGGTCATTGTCGATAATAATCTCGGTGTAATTATCAATGCGATCCGCCAGGGGCGTATCATTGCCGATAATCTGCGAAAAGTCATTTTTTATCTCCTCTCGACGAGTTTTGCTGAAATCATTATTATCACCTGCGCCATTGTCATGGCCTTGCCTCTTCCCCTTCATCCGACCCAAATTCTATGGATAAATATTGTCACGGACGGTGTTTGTGATAAAACTTTTGCCGTGTGTAAAGAAGAGAGCGATGTAATGCGCCGTTCTGTCCGTCATTTGGATCGGCAGTTTTTTGATCCGATCATGGTATATCGGATCCTTTGGTTTGCCCTAGCCACGGCAAGTATGGTACTGGGGCTGTTTTTGTATTTGCTATCTCATAACTATTCTTATGAGATAGCGATGACCGCCGCATTTACCACTCTTGTAGCCGCCCAATGGATCAATGCGATCCTATCGCAAAAAGAATCAGAACCTTTTTTCAAAAACATTCGAACCAGTTTCACTATCAATCCGTGGATATGGGTAGGGGTGGCCGCAGGGATCGGATTGCAAACGATTGCACTTTATATACTGCCGGAATGGTTTCACGTTATACCGCCAACAGCGGAAATTTTAGGATATGTTCTGATCGCATCTTTGGGTATTTTACTAATGGCAGAAGGCTATAAATGGATCGAATATCGATTCTATAGTGTTCACTAATTTTATGAATAATTCTTGATTGTTTTTGAGGTTTATTATGTGTTTGGAGGATAAAAGTTTACCGAGCCGTGTTTAACTCGGTAAATAAGATATTATTTAAAAAGGGCGATCATAACGCCTGCCGCAACAGCAGAACCGATTACACCGGCCACGTTTGGCCCCATTGCATGCATCAGCAGCATGTTGGATGGATCTGATTTCATTCCCTCTTTTTGCGATACACGTGCTGCCATCGGAACGGCGGAAACACCGGCAGAGCCGATTAGCGGATTGATTTTTTCATCACTGAAAATATTCATGAGTTTTGCCATCAAAACTCCTGCAGCAGTACCGACTGAGAATGCCAACAAACCAAGACCTAAAATAGCCAACGTATCGACAACCAAAAATTGATCTGCCGCCAATTTTGATCCGACGGCAAGTCCAAGGAAAATCGTAACGATATTGATCAATGCGTGCTGCATCGTATCGCTCAAACGATCGACGACACCGGTTTCTTTAAAGAAGTTACCTAGGGCAAATGCACCGACCAACGGAGCCGCATCCGGAAGGATGAAAATAATAAGCATTAGTACAAGAATCGGGAAAAGGAGCTTTTCGAGTTTTGTAACATGACGCAACGTACGCATACGGATTTTTCGCTCTTCAGGAGTTGTCAATGCACGCATAATCGGCGGTTGGATAATCGGAACCAAAGCCATGTACGAATACGAGGCAACGGCGATCGCACCTAAAAGCTCAGGAGCAAGTGTCGATGCGATAAAGATCGATGTCGGACCATCCGCTCCACCGATAATACTGATAGCGGCAGATTGCTGCAACGTAAAATCAAAAATGGTTGTGTATTGGCTAAGGGCATACGCACCGACCAATGTTCCGAAAATACCAAATTGTGCAGCACCCCCTAAAAGGGCAAGGCGCGGGTTGGCAAGCAATGGACCAAAATCGGTCATCGCCCCAACGCCCATAAATATCAAGAGCGGAAAAAGACCGTTGGCGATCCCCATATGATAGATGATCCCCAAGAAACCGTCCGGTCCCGCCATGTTTGCAATCGGGACATTGGCGAGCAATCCGCCAAATGCGATAGGAAGTAATAATAGAGGTTCAAACCCTTTGGCAATCGCCAGATAAAAGAGGATAAAAGTAACTCCAAACATAATCAAACGTCCCCATGTTTGGTGGAAATCGGACATTGGTTCGCCATGAGAGGTTAAAACCCCTTTTTGTGGCTCGATAAGAGCGCTGATCCCTGTCGTATGATAGAAATTGACCATCATGGCGTTAAAACTCATCGGTTGATAGTTCTCTTCACGATAGGTCGATTTTTGCGGTGTATCGGTTTTAGTCGTTACCGGCGTTGAAATATCAACAGCAACAACGGGTTCTGAAGCCGTACTCAAACACGAGAACATCAACATTATTAAAAGGGCAAACAATAATTTTTTCATTATATTTTTCCTTCTTGCTCTAATTGATGATGATGCTGTAATGCTCCCAAAATAGCGGCTATTTTAGCATTCTCATTTGTTTTTTGTACCGGAGCTTTTGGTGCAGATACCGGCGCATGTACTTTAGGTGCCTCCGGAAAATATCGCAGAATCAGTTTGGACATCAGCTTTGTCATGTAAATCATGATGGTTAGAAATAGATACACCGTACCCATTCCCAAAAGCATGATTTTTATACTTTCTAAAAACACACAAGTTCCTTTGTATTAATTTATCTTATTGTAACCGAATTTTTATTTGAGTCTGTATAGGCGAGTCTCTCTAGCTTAATACCATCCCAAAACCGTAAACTGAACATACCATACCGCGAGTGATGCGAGGTATCCCACGAGTACCGTCCATGAGAGTTTCATGTGGGAAGCAAAGGTATATATACCGTGCATTTTCCCCATGACACCAACCCCTGCCGCACTTCCGAAACTGATCAGTGACCCCCCGATACCGGCGGTCATGGTTACCAGCATCCATTGTGCGTGATCAATAGAGGGATTGGCTTTTAAGACGGCGGACATAACGGGAACATTATCGACGATTGCAGAGAGGAATCCCACTCCGATATTGACGATGGTTGGATCAAATGCCTCATAAAGTTTTGCCGCATAGGTGAGGAAACCTGTAAAATGAAGTGCACCGACTGCCGCCAAAATACCGAAGAAAAAGAGGAGTGTATTGTTCTCAATTTTACTCATGGCCTCGAAAATACTGACATCGATGTTGTGTCTTTGTTTGAGAAAGTACATATAGAGCTGCAAGATTGCCAAGCCAAACAGCATCCCCCACATTGGAGGCAAATGAAGAACCTGTTTCCCTGCAACCGCGAGAGCAATGGTAAGCGCTCCGAATGCGATAATGACTTTTCCCCCCTTTAGAATTTCAATTTTTTTCGCCTCCTCCGGATCACCCTCTTTGTTCGGATCAAGATCGGGAACATAACGGCTGAGGAAATAAGCGGTTATTAGCCAACCCGTGAAAGCTGCAGGGAAGAGATAGAGAAAATCGACAAAAGCCCCTTTTTCCGCTGCCCATACCATCAAAGTCGTGATATCTCCAAACGGGCTCCACGCACCGCCGGCATTGGCGGCAACCACAACGTTGATGGCACTCGGAACCAAAAATTCTTTCGTTTTGTTATCAATCGTCAATAACACCGTTGAGAGAATCAAAGCGGTTGTGAGGTTATCGGCTACCGGTGAGATAAAAAAGGCCAAGGCCCCGGTAATCCAGAAAAGTTCACGATAGCTGTACCCCTTGGCAATGAGTTTAGACCTCAGGGCACTGAATACACCGCGTTCGATTAACGCTTCAATATAGGTCATCGCGACAAACAAGAAAAAGAAAATTTCGGCAATTTCCAAAATCAGATGATCAACTTCATGTTCAAAGGGGGTCAAATCGGCTCCCACACCGACATAATAAAGCCCGATAAGGACAAACATAAACGTTCCGGTAAACAAGGCCGGTTTCGCTTTATCGATATGGTATTTCTCTTCGGCCGCAATAAAATAGTATCCCACTATGAAAATAGCAAGTAACAGCCATCCGAAAGGATGGCCTACAAAATTGATTGCCGCTGATTCTGCAACGGGTAGGGTCATGATTGGATTCCTTTAGATAGCTATAAAAGCAATAGCGGCTTTTGTTGAAACGGTACCGTTTCTTAGTGTTAAGTGTATCGTAGCTTACATGATTGATGGTTGAGAGAAGGTAATCTTTTCTAAAATAATTTAAAAATGATCAATTTTTAATTTCCGAACTTAGGGGTTCTTTATAGCATAGTGAATGAGGATTTTTCCGTTTTTGGATCGCTGATTGTCGTAAATGAAAAAGGGGAGATATTACGCCGCTTCTTCCACTCTGTAGAGCAGGCGGGAGCGTGAATTCTACTCTCCTGCTGATTGTTCCCCCGAAAGGGATGCTGTTATTTGATGTCGATATCGATGTGGGCCGACGTATCAGAATCGAGCACGCCGTTTGTGGCCGTCTTGATAAAGGTGTTATTTGAAGTGCCTACCGGCGATGTGCTATCCAGCGAGAACGTAATACGCCACTTCCCTTTTTTCGCATAAGTGATATTAGTATCCTGGAGGTTCCAGACGAAACCGTACGTAAAGTTGCCGGCCACATTGATCTCAGCCGCGAAAAAGCCCGGGCCGTCGCCTGTCCAAAGGGGTTGGTCGTACAGCGGAGCTTCTAGTTCAGTACCGTTATCATCCACTTTCTGGATTTTCAAGTGGGCATTGGTAGCAAAGACGAATGAGGTATTGTTTTCATAAGTAGTTTTGTCTGTTCCGTATATCTCATTCTCATTGGTGCCGTAGAGGGAAACCATCTTATACGATGTCATCGGCGTACTCAGGGCTTCGGAGAGCACCATCTCGATTCTGATGACGGAATTATCGGTCAGGTTCTGGCTGATTAGGTTGTCGCCCCATTTTGCCGTAACATTGTGCTCCGTATCCTTCCCGTTTTTCCATTCTCCCTGCCATGTGCTGCTTGTCTTCTGTTTGTAATAGGTTACGCCGCCGAGCACAAATGTCGTGAACTCATTGAAATTGGGAAATACCGCTAATGTTTCCGTGCTGAACGGGCGAAGCCCGGTATTGTAGTCGATGGCGGAAAGGTTGTTT
Source organism: Sulfuricurvum sp. (assembly GCF_049587615.1). GTDB lineage: Bacteria > Campylobacterota > Campylobacteria > Campylobacterales > Sulfurimonadaceae > Sulfuricurvum. Next base: position 51,793 of record NZ_JBAVEF010000051.1, on the reverse strand, counting down.
TCCGTCCAGGATTTGTTCACGTCAAGAAGGAGCCCCGTGATACCGTAACCGTCGGCAAAGATCAGCGCTGCGGCAAAGTTGTTTCCGAAAGGAGGGGTCGCTACTACAACCGATGGGGTCTCCCCGCCGGCGTTCTTGGCGGCTACGACCCAGTAGGTAGTAGTTACGTTATCATCCACCTTGGTACTCTCGATGTACTCAAAGCTTGTTGCCGATAAGGAGGTGAGATGGTTTTTCGGTTGAAAGACTGGATTTTCCGCTGTAGGTTCTGTTGTGCTACGATAGATCTCGTAGGAGATCGGCGCACCGCCTGTTATTGGTGCATCCCAGGTCAGCGTAAAGGTCAGCAAACCCGAAGCTTTTGAATCATCAATTGCAAAATTCTGCGGTGCTCCCGGAGCCTCGACACCGCCATCGCCACCATCGCAGCCCTTAATTATAATAATGAACAAAACCAAAAATAACGCGGCCACCATTGAGACAAATTTCTTACTTCGCAATTGAATTGCTTTCATCTGTAACCCCTTGTGTATTACTATCTATTGACATGCTATCTTTATAAAGATAAATTGATAATAAAGTATTTTATTTAGTTATCATTTGTGAAAAGCAAATCTCGACGACATGAAGCTTGATAAGCTCAGTATTAAAACAGAAGAGTAAAAAAGTAAGTAATGTGGTTCTAAAAGAAGAAGAGATAAAATGAATAAAATAGCTACCTCTTTAGTAATGCTTTCTTCTATTTTTTGTACAATGACACAATAATACAATCAAAATAACTTTAAGTTTTAAAATATTTAGTGATCATTTTAATCTTTAGAGCTTGGAAATACCGAAAATATGGGAGTTTAGCATGAAGATAAGGGTCTATTACGAAGATACCGATGTCGGCGGGGTCGTCTATCACTCCAACTATCTTAACTTTTGTGAGCGGGCGAGAAGCCAGCTTTTTTTTGATGCAGGACGTTCTCCGATTTTAGAAGGGGGGCATTTTGTAGCCAAACATATCGAAGCCGATTATCTGAAAAGTGCTAAATTCGGCGAGTTGTTAGAGGTTAAAACCCATCTGGTAAAGATCAAGAATGCTTCGTTTACACTTTTACAGCAGATTTTTCGAGACGATGAGAAAGTGTTTGAGATGACGATTGATCTGGTTTATCTTGATTTTGAGGGTAATATGTCAAAAATCCCCTCTTCGGAAAAAGCTTTTTTATCCGACTTACAGTAGCGGTTTTAGTTTCGGAGCCGCTTTTTCGATGGCTCTAGCAATCTCCTGATTTCCCTGCATTACCGCAATATCGAGCGGCGTCATCCCCTCTTTGCTCATGCTTTGTCCCGACGCTCCCTTTTCGAGGAGATACAGTGCAATAGACGTATGCCCTTTCCATGCAGCGAGATGCAGAGGGGTTGCTCCTCCTGCATCCTGGGCATTGACATCGGCACCTTTTGCAATGAGATGTTTTACCGCTTCGCTATTTCCGACCCAGCAGGCATACATCAAAATCGTTTTGTTATTGTCTGCCCGGGCAGCATTCGCATCTTGAAGGGTTTGGACATGCGATTGAAACGTTGCGGTGTCATTGCGATCGAGTAAACCGACCAAATCAAATATATCCGCCCCTTCCACCGCTCCGACGGTGAGGAAAAGAGCAAAAAAAATATTTTTTATCATAATTATTTTTTAAACTCCTGGATAAACTCTTCAATATCATCAAACAATGCTTGAAGATCTTCTTCGTGTTCTACTTCATCCGCCAAAATTTGAGAGACGAGATCATAGGTAATGATATCTTTGTCGCGCGTGATATCGAGGATATTGGAATAGACGCCGATGGCGCATTGCTCTCCCTTGATCGCTTGCTCCAACACTTTGCGGACATCGGGCTCGCTCGGAGCATCATAACCGCAGTTGCAATTGGTCAGCCACTCTGCCGGATGAAGCGCAGGAATCCCCCCCAGCTGAATGATACGGTCACATACCATCGTCGCATGTCGGAGTTCATCGGCAGCATGCTGGGTGAGTTCTACAATCGCGGCATCTTTCATCAGCCCTTTAACGACTTTGGCTTCAATGAAATATTGATAGTAGGCGAGCCATTCATCGCAGTACGCTTTATTGAGCAGTTCGTAAACCGTTTGCGCTTCGATTCCCCGAAGCAGTGAAATACCTCTTTTACCCATTGCCCACTCCTTATTCTAGATAGATAAACTCTATCACTGGTTCTCTTAAAGGAAAATTATCATCCGCAGTAACGATTCAGTTCTTCCGGAAGTAAAAGGTTCACCTCATTCGTTTTCGAGATGGAGATAACCCCCTCGGATTTTAGTTTTTTAATCATTCGAGAGAGGGTTTCAGGAGTGATGCCGATTAACCGCGCAATATCGATCCCCTTGAGGCGTTGAAACGTATTTCGGTCCTCTCGGATTAAACGTGCCACTTTGGCTATAGCATTAGGTGCGCTATAGCGCTTCAGCGAGAGTTCGAGCGTTGATATTTTCTGGGTCAGAGAAGAGATGATGGCAATGCTCAATGAGGGGTCATTTTGCAAAAGTTTTAAAAACGGTTCACTGGATATTTTAAGAATAATGGAGGATTGGAGTGATTCGCACGATGCGGGGTAGGGGATGTGTTTGAGAGTCGCTGCTTCGGCAATCAACGAAGGGGACCGGAAACGATGGATTAGAATGGTTTCCGTGGAGGCCGTGGTTTTAAAAATAGAGACTTCCCCCTCGATGAGAAAATGAAAGTAACGGCTTTCATCCCCCTCATAAAAGACGATCTCCCCTTCATTGTAGTGTCGGATAATCCCGATCTGCTCAATTTGCGTCCGCTGTTGCGGGGTTAAATGGCTAAATATCCCGAATGTATCGAGTGAATGTGCTTTAACGGGAGGTGAGGGGTTCAAAACCAAATTCTTTCGCACGCAGCAGTTCAACAGGATAAATCACCTGCGAATTAATGAGACGCATGGAATATTCTCTGGGATCACCGCTGAGCTCAGAGACAAGATAATCGATACCGACACTGGTAGCGTATTGAATCCAATCTACAGTGATATCATTATTCATAAGGGCATTGGTTTCATAAATTGCCGAGGGAAATTCGATCAGAGAATTGGCAAGGATCATATTTTTGCGATCTTGATACTGGGTTAGCGTCAGAAGGGTGGGGTCGATATTGATCTGTGTTGAGAGGATATTACGCTCTTTAACCCCTGTAAAAGTCATATGAGCTGTTAAAACGGCACTTTTGACGACGGGAATATGGAGTATGACACTGCTTTTGGCAAATACGGAGGGCTTAGAGAGATGAGAGATGATGTTGTCACCTTTTAAATCTACCGGGTAGCTTGCCACTTTTTTCTTGATACCTTTATGGGTTAAAAACACCTCTTCGGTGATTGATTTCAGCTGAGTACCGACACTGGAGTTGTCATAAAAAATCGCGATCGAATCACTCATATAAGGGAGAAGGGCTTCGATTTGTGCAACATAATCGATCCCGCCGAAAGCGATGTTATCGGGTGCAGAGGGGATATCCCGTTTATGCACGGTAGGGATAAAAACCGGGATACGGGTATCCAGAGCGGTGAAGTTTTTAGCTCCTGCAGCGGTGAGCGGGGCCAGTATCCCATCCATCCCATCATGACGCACCTCGTCCAGAACCTGAGAGAGAGCATCGGTAGATTCATCAGGCATATCGTAGCGTTTTATCTCATATTGGTCGTTCAGACGGCTCATGAGGGTGGCCATTGAGACATTATAGACCGATTGTGTGTATTTACCGATCACTTTGGGGGAAGAAATTACGGCTATTTTGATGGTTGCAGGGAGACGATCGTTTTGCACCGAAGGTATCGGATCCGAAGATTTTCGGATGGTAATAGTTTGGGCATGGATAAATAGAAAAAAAAGCGGGAGAATAAAGAGGATTCGTAAAAATTTCATGATAATTGTCCCCGAATGGTGTGTAAATCACGCATTGTCTCTTTTTTGAGAGAAGGGTTTCGGACGAGATAGAGAGGATGATACATGGGGATTAAAAGAGCATCCCCGAAAGGGATGATCTCTCCTCGTACACGCTCAAAATCTCCCATATCACCGCTGAGAACTTGGTACGCATCAGGACCGAGTGTGACAATAACTCGGGGTTTGATCAGTGAAATTTGCTTGGATAAAAACGGTGTACAACTGCTGTATTCGCTGGAAGAGGGGCTTTGAAATCCAAAAGGTTTGCATTTTACGGCATGGGTAAAATAAGTCTCTTCGACACGCATATGCAATACTTTTTCGATCATATCGCGCAGCATCACTCCCGATCTTCCGACATAATATTCGGATGCTTCATCTTCGGCAGCAGAAACATAGCCATCCACAAACATCAACGAGGCGCGGGGATTTCCATAACCGCTCATGCTCTGGCGTCGTGATTTGCTCAGGTCGCACAAGTAACACTGAGCAATACTTTCTTCCAATGTGCTTAATGAATCCGGCAAACTTTTTGATGTACTTTGGACATTCGGCGTAATGGGATCGATATAGGTATGCCCGAGCGCTTTTAAACGGTAAAGATTTTCGAGTAAAGCAAGATTTTGAAAAGAGTCCACGGTTTCCACTTCTATGAATTTAAAAAGAGTATAAAGAAGAAGCGGTTAAAAGGAGATAAAGGAGCGTTACTAGGAGAAAAGTATCTCTTCGGGTTTACCGGTATAGTATCCTTGCGAATAGTCAACGCCAAGCTCTTTTACCGCATCATGAATGGGCTCAGAACTCACAAATTCGGCTATCGTTTTAGCACCGATTTTATGGGCAAAATTGACGATAGTTTCAACCACGATGTGGTGTCTTGGATTATCGGTAATCCCTTGGATGATGGAACCGTCGATTTTAATATAATCGACATTTAATTTTAGAATGTTTTCAAAATTCGAATACCCTGTTCCAAAATCGTCAATGGCAATTTTGGCACCCAGAGCTTTTGCGGTTGCAATAAACTGGACTACTTCATCGTAGTTTTCGATCCCCTCGGATTCCAGAATTTCAAATACCACTCGTGAAGCGGTACCCGTTTTTTTAATCGTATGGATGATCTCTTTGACGATATGAGGGTCACGCAGATCACTGTCCGAGAGGTTAATCGAAAAATCTTCACTACGGGATGAAAATAAAGAGCATGCTTGATTGATGACTTCAGCCGTAATTTGAGGATAAAGTTTTGTCTTTTTTGCGATTGATAGAAAGTGTGCAGGTGATATTATATTTCCATCATTGTCTACCATACGAACCAATGTTTCGTATTTTTCTATTTGTCCGGATATGAGGTTAACAATAGGCTGATAATGACAAATAATCCGTTTCTTTGCCAATGCCGTACGAATAGAATCACTCATTCTCATATTGGAAAGATAAGTTTCTTCTATGTTCTCATCCTCAGCATACAAAGCGATTGAGCGTTTATGTTTTTTGGCTCGGTTTAAAGCAATATCGGCACGTGTTAACAATTTATTGTGACCGAACGCAGCACCGACTGACATACGGATAGTGACTCTCTCATGGTTGACACAAAACACGTTCTCTTCCAGCAAGGACATTAATGCCGAAATCCGGTTATGCAGATCATTCCAGGTGAAATTGTCGTACAATAAAATCGCGAATTCGTCTCCGCTTATACGATACGGAAAAAAATTCATCTTGCAAAACCATTCTCCCACTTGATGAAGAATAGTGTCTCCGATTTCAATTCCATAAAAATCATTGATCTCTTTAAAATCGTCGATATTAAAAATAACGCAGACAGAGGGATTTCTTTTATCCATGTCGGCAACTATTTTTTGTCGATTCGGCAACCCCGTCAGTTGATCGTAGTAGGCAAGTTTGAATGATTTTTCTTGACTCTCCCGTAACGCCGTTAAATCGGTAAAGATCGCGAGGTAATTTTGGATTTTGTGATTCTCATCCATGATTGCGCTGATACTGACCCACGCCGGAAAGATAGCACCGTTCTTGCGCTTATTCCAAATTTCACTGCTCCAATGTTTTTCTTTTACTAAAGTATTCCACATTTGAGTGTAAAAAGAGGTGTCATATTTTCCGGATGAGAGGAAATTGGTATTTTTCCCGATAACATCCTTTTTTTCATAGCCGAATGTTTTTAAAAAGGCCTTATTGACTTTCACAATATTGTTGTAGCGATCGGTTACAATCATACTGTCCGAAGCATGTTCCATCGCCATGGCAAGGATTTCAAATTCTCGCCGATTTTCATAAATGTTTGCTTCATCCAATGTTTTAAATGATAGACAACTGGATTTTTTGTCCACACATAGCCTTTAAATAATTCATAAATAATTTGTTAGCACGAGTATATTATTTTATAACTTTAGTAATAATTTTTTTATCTTCAAATAAAACCGCTGTTTTTTTTAATTTACCGCATTAAATGAAAGTTAAAATGCAGAATTGAAAATTCTCTAAAATTCATGATAGAATCTGCTACAAACATTAAATAGTGAAGGGTTGTATGTGGATAACACTATACTCTATTCGATAGAATCATTTCCACCGTTGCCCGAATCCATCAAGAAAATCAATTCACTTTGCAGTGTTGCAGAGGTTGATTTAAAATCGATTATTCAAGTCATTGAGTCGGATCCTATCCTCTATACCAATATTTTACGCTCCTCAAATACTCCGTATCATGGATTTCGCTATCCCATTACGTCAATCTCACAAGCAATTGCACTTTTCGGTATCGCGGCGATTCGCGGGATGTCTCTTACGGCTGCGTTAAAGGCGCATCCTTATACGGATGTCTCAGCGTATGGCATGAGTATTCATGAGTGGTTTAGTGTGATGCTGCAACAGCAACGTTTCCTGGATATCTGGCTCGGAAAACAACATCGTTCAATCCTGCAGTCGCTAGGGGGGCTTACCTTTATTCTCGAAATAGGGCGCTTGGTTGCTTCCTACGCGTTAATGTTTCAGAAACATTCGTATTGCTTTACGGAGCATGAACCGGACAAACTGAGTTTTGAAGAAATAAATATACTGGGAGCTTCCGGTGATGAGCTGGCAAGCAAACTGTTCAAATTTTGGAATTTTGACTCTTTATTTGTCGATTCACTCTCCCATTCGCTGAACCCGGATGATGGACTTGAGCCTAAAAGCTGTGCGGCACTAAAATGTGCAAGGACCCTCTTTACACTTAGAGAGGTAAAACCGTTTGAAAAGATCACCCCTATTTTAGAGGAGTATGATTTTGCGGTCAATGATGCAAGAATTGCGTATGAGATGTTGCTCAATGTAAATGAGTAAACAGAGAATATAACTAAAGAGAGGCAAAAGAGATAGAAACTTGACCTCTAAAGGTCAAGAAAAGGGTTACGAACAGTGTCCGCCGCCGCAGCAAGAGCTAGCTTCTGCAACTTCAACTTCTACCGGAGTTGATTCCCAAACACCGTGTTTTGTGCAGTATCCATGAGCAACAAGGGTCAATTTTTTACCCATAGGGACGATGTTGAACGTTACTTCTGCATGATTTTTTTCATTTCCGAGAGTTCCTGGAACGAAATCAGCGCGTGCAAGTAATGTCTCTCCATTGTAAAGGGCGATATTCGCAATAAAGTGATCGAAATCGTCCGGATGAGAATATTCGTTCCCCATTTTTACGGTAACGGCAAATTTTTCACCTTTTTTAGCGCTTGCTTCACAGTGGATAAACGGTGAGTGACGATCGATATAATCTTTTTTCGCTTCACGGTCTACGGTACTGATATCTACGTAACGATTGATTGTTGGCATGTGAGGTTCCTTTTTATTGTTGATGTAATACACTTTTTGGGCAAAGCCCACAAAGTGGCAGGGACAAATGTCCCTACAACCCCCTAAAGCTTTCCGCATCTTTCGAATACGGAAGAAAACTTTTTCAGGTTGAGTAAGACATTGTACAACTCCAAACTTTTAATCATGCCTAAATCAGATACTTTATCTCTGAATTAATTTTTTCCAAAGCAACAGCGATTTTTAACCATCAAAGGGGTAAAATCGGGCTTTAAATATGATTATGGATAAGTGAATATGTTAAAACCTCTTTTGATTGAAATCGGTGTCGAAGAACTTCCGGCTGTTCCACTCCTTAAAGAACTAAGTGAGATCGAGAAAAAATGGGTAGCTGTTTTGGAAAAAAACGCCCTTGCAGGTGAATTTGAATTTTACTATACACCGCGCCGTTTGGTACTGTGGCACCGCGAATTTAAAACACGTCAAGACGACCGTATCGAGGAATTTTACGGTGCTCCGGTAGAGATCGCGATCAAAGATGGATCTGCGACTCCTGCCGCACTCGGATTTGCGAAAAAATGCGGCGTCGAGTTCGACCAGCTCACCCGTGCTGAAAAAGGGGGAAAAGAGGTTCTCTATTTCAGCCGCACCGTAGAAGGACGAGCCAGCAATGAAATTTTGGGCGAAATGATCGATCAATGGATCAAAAGTCTCAATTTCGGTAAATCGATGCGCTGGGGCTCTTCACACGAGAGCTTTATCCGTCCGATTCGCTGGGTAAACGTTACCTTGGGTGAAGATCTTGTCGATATGGAACTCTTCGGTGTCCGTTCATCCGCTGAAACTTATGTTCACCGAATCAGCCACTTCGAAGCAAAAAAAGTAGACTCTATCCATCACTATTTCGATCTACTCAAAGAGGGTTCCGTAGACCTTTATCCCCAAAGCCGCCGCGAATCGATTTTGGCTAATTTCGCTGCACTCGAATCCAAACACGGGATTAAAATCGAAATCGACCAAGATTTGCTCGATGAAGTTGTCGCCATTACTGAGCACCCGACACCGCTTTTGGGAAGTTTTGACGAGAGCTTCCTTGAACTCCCTCCCGAAGTCATCATCACCTCGATGAAAGAGCATCAGCGATACTTCCCTGTCTTTAAAGAGGGTAAACTCATTAACGCGTTCGTCGTCGTCTCCAACGCTCTAACCAATGATTTCAGCCATGTTATCGAGGGGAATCAGCGTGTTCTCCGTCCACGCCTCTCCGATGCACTTTTTTTCTATCGCAATGACCTGAAAAAAGGTTTGAGTACAGCAGGATTGGAGAAAGTCGTTTTTATGAACGGTTTGGGGACGTTGGCGGAGAAAATTCAACGCGAAAAAGTGGTCGCATCGACCATTGCCAACTTAATATATGATAATATTAATCCTGATCATTTAGAGCGGGCAATGGAGTTGGCAAAAGCCGATTTGATGTCCGAGATGGTCTATGAATTTACCGAGCTTCAGGGGCTTATGGGGTATTACTACGCCCTTGCTCTGGGGGAATCTGCCGAAATCGCCACGGCGATCAAAGAGCAATATCTCCCTACGGGGGAAGAGAGTGCACTACCATCCACAATCCTCAGCGCAATCGTCGCCATGTCGATGAAACTCGATACCCTGATCGGTATGTTCAGTATCGGTGAGATCCCGACGGGTTCACGCGATCCGTTCGCCCTTCGCCGCGCTGTCAACGGGATCATCAAAATCGCCGTAGCGCACCAAATTCCGTTGAACTTTTCAACCTTGATTGATCAGCTTGCTTCTTTGTATCCACAAGGAAAAGAGTACAAAAAGAACGTTGAGACGTTTATTATTGAGCGTCTTGCCGGAGCGTATGTCGGTGTTAATCCCTCTATCATCCAAGCTGTCGTGGCGAAAGATGCCCATGTAGAACTCGACGTTCTCGACATCGACCGAAAAATCCGCGCCGTCTCATCCATTGCGACATCGGATTCATTCGTCGAAGCGTTCTCCACCTTTAAACGGGTCAGCAACATCCTCAAAGACGAAGCGATGGACAAAGGTTTCAGCGTTAACGAAGCGTTGTTTGAAAACGATGCGGAGCGTCATCTATACTCTGCCGCAACCTCTGCAATCTCCGCAAACTATGAAACCCTAGAAGAGCGTTTGGATGCACTCTTCGCCCTCAAAGCTCCGTTGGACAACTTCTTCGACAATGTTATGGTTAATGCCGAAGATTTGAGCGTCCGTGCTAACCGTAAAGCGTTGGTTGGGATGATTTACGCCGAGATTTACTCAATTGCCGATATCAAAAACATCACCCTATGATGTCATCATCATTGGTGCAGGGATAAATGGCTGTTGTTGCGCCTATACTCTCGCACAAGCAGGTCTTAATGTCGCTCTAATCGATCAAGATGGTATCGCCTCAGGCGGGAGCGGTGCGGCGGGGGCGTTTATATCGCCCAAAATCTCCAAAGCGGGTACGCTCAAAGAGATCATGAGCGAAGCACACACCGAAGCACTCGAATTCTACACAACCAATTTCCCGAATTTTACCCTTGTCAAACCGCTCCTTCACGTTGCAAATACTCCGGAAGAGGGTGAAAAAGTTGAATCCTTCAAGCATGAAACTCATCTAAAACACTCGAATATTCCCCATAAGATACAAATACTCCTGAGTGATGAAGCGTTAAATTCACCTTCTATTTATTTTGACAAGGGTGCCGTCGTCGATGCGCAGGGTGTATGCAATGCCATGACGGAGGGGATCGATTTTTATCCGATCAAGGTAGAAAAGCTGATCCACAGCTATGGATCATGGCAAATCGGTGATTTGAACGCCAAACACCTTGTCCTTTCAATCGGAGCCTATCCGAAACTGCTTCCTATTGAGTATGTCGGTTTACGGGGTATTTGGGGACATCGGATTGATATTGAAACCGCTACGCATATCCCCTGCATTCTCCACCACCATGTCTCAATCTCTCCGACAACGAAAGAGGGGATAGTCGCTATCGGAGCAACCCATAACGTCCATTACTCCCCGTTTTCTGGGGAACTGTATGATGTGGAGCAGGGGAGATCCATTCTCCTTGAAAAAGCGTCAAAAACACTAAAATTAAATAATATTAATATCATCAACGACTATATGGGGTTGCGTTCAGGCTCAAATGACTATCTCCCGATGCTGGGGAGTCTGGTTAATGCCGTTTCTACGTTGGAAAAATATCCTCATCTACGGCACGGGCAGGTAGTCGATCCGCGTAAGTATGTCTATTATCCGAACCTAACGATGATAAACGGTTCCGGAGGGTATGGATTTGTACTCGCTCCCTACTTGGCAAAGCGATTAGGTGAATTTTTAACGGATGGAAAAGAGATGGACCCTATTTTATCGCCGTCGCGATTTTTCCCGAGATGGGCAAAGCGTCAGTCGTAAACGACCACTCCGTAGTTGTCATCAATACGATAAAAACGTGAATCGGCGGTGATAATCAGCTCGTCGAGGCGTGCCAAGTGAACATAGCTTTTTTTGCCGATTTTTATTCCGTTTTCGAGAAAAAAGCGCTTAAGATTGACGAATTTGATGTCATTTACGAATTTGTATTCGAACTGATTGTAGAGGCGCATTTTTTTGTAGCCAAAGATATGGCTATCGACCCCTAGCTGGGTTGCGGCGTATTGGGTCGGCAAATAACCGCTCAGATCGGTTAGATCCTCTTCGATATGGGCATATTTGCCAGGCAGGGTATTTTTTTCAAGAAAAACGTAACGGTTGAGTTTGATATGACGGGTATCATTCCAATACTGATAAGCAGGCGAAGAGATGTCGAGTTTGGTATAGACCTCTTTCCAAAGCCAATGTTTATCAAGTGTGGAATAAAAAGCAGACATACTTATTCATCATTGTTTAGGTTATTGAGTGCGAGACGTTTGGCATACATAAAGCGTTGCTTATAATACCCTTTATCAATCGAATCGTATTGAACTTTTTTATTGGCGTATGAGGCATGAATGATTTGACCTTCGCCGGCGTAAATAGCCACATGTGAGGGATCAGATTTGTAGGTGCGATAAAAGAGTAAATCGCCGATTTGAAGATCATTCGGATCAACATTTTCTCCCAATTGAGCTTGTTCTGCAGCACTACGGGGAAGGGCAATGCCGAATTGTCGATACACCTGTTGGGTAAAACCGGAACAATCGGTCCGTTCTCCGTCTCTGTTTCCAAATCCGTAAGGGGTTCCTAGAAAATCTTTAGCGCGTGAAAGGAGCTTCTCTTTTGCATTTTTGAAATTTTTAACGATCTTATGCGTATTATTTTTAGATTCGTTAGTGATGTTTGAAGTATCGGGGCAAGCTGCTTTTGAGGCGATGGGAGCCGGCTTCGTAACAACCAAAAAAGGATTGCTATCCTGACCGATCGTATCGGTATCCGCTTTCGTATTTTTTAAAACGGTTTCCGGGATTACTGCTGTTTTAATGGATGGTTCTGCCGGCGGGGTAGGTTTGGCAGCCGATAAAGAAGCATTGTGTTTAATAAAGGGGGTTTCATCGTTTTTAATCGTATCATTATTTTTTTTTAATTCGCGTTCATATTCTAGAAAGAGGGAAGGTTCCCGCCTCTGCGACTCTGCATGGACTGTAAGGGTCAGTAAAATCAGTGATAGCACTGTATGTTTAATCAACATCAAGCCTCCCATTTTTTCTGCGTAACAGTCATTATAAATGAAAAAGCTTTAGTTTTTTTTATAATCGACAATTTTGGCACGGCGTTATGGTACACTTTCTTCAAAAACGAATGGATAACACACATTTATGAAAGAAGCCATTGTACTGCTTAATATGGGCGGCCCCAACAATCTTAATGAAGTTGAGATGTTCCTGCACAATATGTTTAACGACCCGTATATCATTCGAACAAAAAGTACGCTTTTACGCCGATTTATCGCGGGAATGATCACCTTGACACGTACTGAAAAATCGCAAGAGATTTACCAAAAAATCGGCGGAAAATCACCGCTGGTTGAGCATACACGCAGTGTAGTAAAACGGTTGCAAGAAGTTGTAGGTGATGAGATCATTGTGGATTTTGTCATGCGTTATACCCCTCCGATGGCCAACGAAGTGTGTCGGCATTTAAAAGAACAGGGGGTAGAGAAAGTCTATCTTATCCCTCTGTATCCGCAATATTCGAGCACCACTACTCAATCCTCTCTCGATGATTTTGAAAAAACTGCACACGCTGTCGGATGGGACGTCATTACGGTAGAGATCAAACATTTCTTTGCCCATGAAACCTATAACCGGTGTCTCATCGAGCGGATCAAAGAGGCTTTGGGCGAGGATAAGGCTGATAGCTTTGAACTTATTTTTTCTGCCCACGGTCTGCCGCAGAAGATTGTTGATCAGGGGGATCCGTATCAGCGTCAGGTGATTGCCCATGTTGAATTGATCGAAACAATGATGAAAAAAAATGATCTTAATTTCAACGGGATTCATCTGGCCTATCAATCCAAAGTGGGGCCGATGAAATGGCTGGAACCCTCGTTGGATACGACGTTGCATGATCTGAAAAACAAACGAGTTATTATCGTTCCGATTGCTTTTACGATCGATAATTCCGAAACCGATTTCGAACTCTCTATTGAATATGCCGAAGTTGCACATGAACTGGGATATGCGGAGTATCGGGTGTGCCGTTGTCCGAATGATCATCTGTTGTTTATTCAAACGCTTCATGAGTTGTATCAAAAGATGAAATGAACCGTATGAAGAATATTGCGATATTCGATATGGATGGAACATTGATTGATTCGGGTTTGGATATTACCCTCTCGATCAATCATGTGCGTGCGAAGTGCTACGGTCTTCAACCCCTCAGCGTCCGTTCCGTCGTCGATGCAATCAATGCACCGGTCCGCAATCTGTCTGAGATTTTTTATGGAAAAACGCTGTATGAGGAGCGTGCTCGTGAACTTTTTGAAGAACATTATTACGATCAGTGCATTCAACATGTGATACCGTATGAAGGGATACGTGACGTTTTAAATCAGTTTCGTGAAAACGGGGTGGTCATGGGAGTGGCTACCAATGCTCCGAGTATTTTTGCCAAACGGATGCTCGGACATTTGGGCTTGGATTTACATTTCGACCTTATCATCGGCGCAGATGATGTTGATACCCCCAAACCTCATCCGCAAATGCTGTATCGCCATCTTGAACATCATGCTTACCGTTCGGGTATAGATAATGCTTGGATGATCGGTGACAATTCCAAAGACATGGAGGCCGCCTCACGAGCCGGTATTGCCAGTATCTTTGCCGGCTGGGGATTTAGTTCGAAAGGCGAGGGGGACCATTTTGCCTCTTCACCTCAATCTTTAATCGACATTATCTCTAAAAAGGAACCGTTATGATTAGTATCGATTTACTCCTCACCCTTATTATCATGTCACTTCTGTTTTTGCGTCATACCGCAGTCTACAAAGATTCGAACAAAATAAGCTATACCCCGGTTGTGTTAGCCTTGGGGGCCATCGGTGGATTGTTTCATTTTATCCTCAGCAGCGGAATGGATGCGGGTGTTCTAAAAGAGTCCCTTTTATCCCTGAGTATCGGGATCCTCCTCGCTGCCATCATGAGTGTGATGTCTCAGACGGTATCCGTTATCAATGCCAATGAGGATCGCACACGCATCAGTGGAATCAGTGATGAAGTTGCCACATTAGCTTCTTCCGTGACAACGCTAAAAGAGCGACTTGATCTTGTCGCCCAGTTGGAAAACTCGACGCACGATCAAATTCGTTATCTATTTAAAGAGGAACTCGATGCACTCAATAGCATCCAAGCGAACCAAAAACATTTTGTCTTAAAAATCGAATCCCTTTTGGCGCAACAGCAAAGTGCTATGGAAAAATTTGAAGAGTTTACCCTCACTGAGCTTCCAAGTTTGGACAATGTCGTACATCGCCATATCGATCTTCTGCGCGTTGCCGAACAAGACCACTTCAATCAGCTCAAAAATGTCGTCCGTGTCAGCTGTGACGAGCAAAAAGAGGTACATACACAGCTCAAAAACGTACATGACCTTCTGATCAAAATGAGTCATCAGCTCCCTGATCATACCATCGCGGTTGTGCAAAAAGAGCTTGATCGGATCATCCACGATTTTTCCCATCACATCCAGTTGCTCGGAGCAAAAAGCGAATCGATTGTTACATCATTGCTGGAAAATGATTCCTTATTACGAGGTTCGCGGGAACAAAGCGAACTCATCATGCAGCAGATGGTTCTCTCCTCCAAACAGATGAAGGAGATGACACTGCATTCGAAAGAGCTTTCGGAGTCCTTGAAACCGCTCTCCCGCCTTTTTGCCTCGGCTGAAACCTTACACGATGAATTTCAGAATGCGAAAGGGAGACTGAGCGAACTCATGATTACCCTTGAATCGTACGAACGCCAAGAATATCGTGCTATCCGCCAGACTTTAGAAGAGGTAGCGGCCGAAGCAACGGCACAAATGCAGCTCCTATCCCAAAGCCTCCAAAAACGAGAGGCGCTTCCCCTCATTGAAGCAAAAAACGTCCAGGAACTGGCCAGTAAAGTGAAACTCCAAAAGAGCTATTTGGGAGAACAGCCAGAATAAAGTTATAATGGCAAAAAAATAAGGTTTTTAGTCAATGGTAGAATTTTATGAGCTCCTCGATGATGAAAATGTGCCGTATCGCTGCGATGTAGAACTCGATCTCATCGAAGAGTCCCCCCAAGAAGAACGGCCATGGCTTTTGTGGCTGTTCGTTAAAGCCGATCGTGTTGACGAAGCTCTAGAATCCTTTACGGAAGATTTAGCAACAGCGCTGAATACTTCCATGGATGCGGTGTTCGCCGGCAGGGTGATGAAGGAGGGGTGGGCAGAATTTTATTTCTATGCTCTTCAAGCAAAACGGTTTGAAAACATCAGCTCCGAAGTGATGGTTCGTCACGGCGGATACGTGTATGAGCGTGGTTCGTCCAAAGATGCCAAATGGGAAATGTACAGTGACAATCTCTATCCCGATGCCTATGGTCTTCTCAGTATTCAAAACCGCCATACCATCACTGCGCTTCTCGAAGCGGGGGATGATCTTAGTATTCCCAGAGAAGTGGAACACTATCTCTTCTTCCAGACCAAAACATCGATGGAGCGTGCCGTTGCACAACTCGCATCACACGGCTTTGCGGTGAAAGAGTATGTCCATGACGATGAGAGTGATTATGCCTATGGGGTTATTCTGATTAAGAATGAAATGATTACTCCTGAAATTGTCGAGGAGACAACAACGTCGTTGTATGAATCAGCGATGCAGGAACATGGACATTATGAGGGATGGAGCACGGTACTCGGATAATGCTCATCCGTCGTCTTAAAGGGGTTTTCCCCTATACTCTGGCACTGTTTCTGAACGCTTTTACCGATCTTGGCCATAAGATTATTATTCAAAATACCGTTTTTAAAATCTACGACGATCAAACCCAGATTATTTACACGGCGATTCTAAATGCCTTGATTTTGCTCCCGTTTATTTTTCTTTTTACCCCATCCGGATACCTCTCTCACCGTTTTTCAAAAGCTAACGTAATGCGCTACGGAGCATTTGTTGCAGTCGTGATAACGTTGCTGATCACCTACAGCTATTATCAGGGGTGGTTTTGGACCTCTTTTGCCCTTACGTTTATTTTGGCAGCCCAAGCGGCGATCTATTCGCCTGCCAAATACGGATATATCAAAGAGATTTCCGGGGAGAGGGATTTTAGCTATTTGAATGCATTAGTGCAGTCGGTTACCACGGTAGCTATACTTTCCGGTATCATCGCTTATACCGTATTGTTTGAAAATTCTCTTACCACCCCTTACCGCAATGAGGCTGACATATTGCGTCAAATCGCCCCTTTAGGGTGGTTGCTCGTTATTGGAAGTCTCATCGAATTTCTTCTAACCCTTCGTCTTCAATCGTACAGTGAGGGGAGTTTGACCCCTTTTAATGTCAAAAAATATCTAACCGGCTATACTCTCCGAAAAAACTGGATTCTCCTTCGCCGCAAAAAAGATATCTTCGAAGCAATCCTTTTCCTCTCCCTGTTTTGGTCGATCTCCCAAGTGATATTGGCTGCCTTCGGGGCCTATGCTAAATCGACACTAGGAGTTGAGAATACGATTGTCGTTCAAGGTCTTATGGCGCTCGCCGCATTTGGGATCATTGCCGGTTCCGTTATCGCTTCGCGCCTCTCCCGCCACTATTTGCACAAGGGGCTGATCGTCGCCGGTGCGCTCATCATCACCGTTATGCTCACCTTTTTGCCGATGACTTATAATCTGAATGTGATCGGGTTCATCTTTTTTGGATTCGGTATCGGCGGGGCAATGATGATTGTCTCGCTGAATGCTTTGATCCTTTCCAAGACTCCGAATGCCCATATCTCCTATGTTTTATCGGGCAATAACTGGATTCAGAATATATTTATGACCCTTTTCTTGGTTTTAACGACCTTTTTTGCCTATTTTGGCTGGGACGCAGTGATGCTTTTTTATGCGATGCTCTTTATTTCCATTCTGCTGAGCTTTGGGGCAATAATTCGCTACAAGGACTATTTTGTATGGCTCATCTTTGAACGGCTGTTGGCTTTGCGTTACAACATAATCCCTTTGCAAACCCACAACGTCCCCTCGGATACTCCCGTATTATTGCTGGGAAATCATATCAGCTGGATTGACTGGATTTTGGTGCAGGTGGGAATTGAACGGCGTATCCGGTATTTAATGGAACGATCCATCTATGAAAAGCCGCTGATACGACCGATTATGGAACTGGGAGAGGTAATCCCCATCTCGTCCCGGGGAGCGAAAGAAGCGTTCCAACATGCGCGGAACCGTCTGCAAAACGGTGAAATCGTCGCCCTGTTTCCCGAAGGGGCCATCAGCGGTGACGGCGAAGTGGGGAAGATTCAGCACGGATATAAAAGGATTGCTTCGAGCAGCGAGGGGGTTATTGTCCCCTTTTATATCGATGGGATATACGGAAGTATTTTTTCCCGTTCATCAAAACGTCATACCCCGTCACGTTCATGGTTTAGGCGAAATGTCCGAATCATTTACGGTGAGCCCCTCTCAATGAAGAGTGAACCCGAAATTGTGTATGATGCTATTATCAATTTAAAGGAGAGGTATGGCACTCAACAAGCCTGAATATACACTTTTTAAAAATACCCGTTATGCGTTGAACGGTTTGGTTGAAGTGACCAAAAACGAAAAATCGTTTCGTTTGCAGATCCTTTTGTTTGTCATCGGGATGGGTGTTGCCTGGAGCCTCCCGATAGAATTCGTATACAAAGCCATTCTTGCTGTCTCTTTGTTTATACCGCTTATTGCCGAAATCATCAATAGCGCTGTTGAACGGACGGTCGATTTGGTTACATTTGAGCACCATGAACTTGCCAAACGTGCAAAAGATGCCGGAGCGGCATTAGTCTTTTTGTCCCTGGGAATGTTGACGTTCATTTGGGGCTTGACACTCTATACGGCATTTTGTCTGTAACGTTTTCGTAAGAGAGATTTGTTTATACTTTTGTTTTAAAACGCTAAAGGGAGAAAAATCCCTTTAGCTACTCGCTGCTAAAGCATGCCTCTTGCGAGGCAGAAGATTTTGATATAACAATTTAAAAGGAATCATATGGCAACTGTACTGATTATCGGCGCCGGCGGAGTAGGGCGCGTTGTGGCACACAAATGTGTCATGAACAACCATGTATTTGACCGCATCGTTTTAGCAAGCCGCAGCATTGGCCGCTGTGAAGAGATCAAAAGCGAACTCCCTGAGGGGGCACTTGAAATTACAACCGTAGATGCGGACAACACTCAAGAGGTAATCGATCTTATCACGAATGTCAAACCGGACATTCTCATCAATGTTGCGCTTCCGTATCAAGACCTCGCGATTATGGATGCGTGTATCGCGACCAAAACCCCATATCTCGATACCGCTAACTACGAACACCCGGACGAAGCGAAGTTCGAGTACAAACTCCAATGGGAAAGAGATGCTGCGTTCAAAGAAGCGGGTATTATGGGACTCCTCGGCAGCGGCTTCGATCCGGGTGCAACCAACGTTTTTTGTGCGTATGCTCAAAAACACTATTTCGACGAGATCCACACGATCGATATCCTTGACTGCAACGCAGGGGACCACGGCTATCCGTTCGCTACCAACTTCAATCCTGAGATCAATCTTCGTGAAGTGAGCGCAAAAGGGCGCTACTGGGAGAACGGCGAGTGGATCGAAACGGCACCGATGGAGATTATGCAGGTATGGGATTATCCCGAAGTAGGGCCGAAAGACAGCTATTTGCTTTATCACGAAGAGATGGAATCACTCGTTAAACATATCAACGGACTCAAACGAATCCGTTTCTTTATGACCTTCGGACAAAGCTACCTTACCCACATGAAATGCCTCGAAAATGTCGGGATGCTTGGCATCGAACCGGTAGAACATCAGGGGATGAAGATCGTTCCGATCGAGTTTTTGAAAACATTGCTTCCTGATCCGGCATCCCTCGGTCCTCGAACCAAAGGGAAAACGAACATCGGTATCGTCGCCGAAGGTCTCAAAGACGGTAAAAAGCGTAAAATCTATATCTATCAGGTTAAAGATCACGAAGCGTGCTACGCCGAAGTAAAATCGCAGGGTGTTTCGTACACGACGGGTGTTCCAGCGGTAATCGGGGCAAAACTTATGGTGCAGGGGATCTGGAACGGTACAGGGGTGTTTAATATGGAACAGATGGATCCTGATCCGTTTATGGATGAGATGAACACCCAGGGTCTTCCTTGGAATGTACTCGAGATGGAGTGCTAAAAAGCTTCTCCTCTTGGTTGGCATAACCAACCCGAGAAATGTCAGTACCTACTTTGTTTTTGCAACGTAGGTGTTCGCATTGAGGTAAATCGTATAGAGATCATGCGGTGTCAGTTGAACTTTAGGGGCTAAATATTCGATAATCGTTTGAATATTTTCCGTCGTTTCCAATTTTTCAGCAACATTCAGCAATCTCCCGAAATACCCCTCTCTTGAGAGCAGTGCATCCATCATGGGCTGGCTGAGTTGCGTTTTTTCCAGTATTGATTCCATGGAAACTTGCATATAGGCGTCAACGAGAGACAAACTTCCGGTTAAAAACGCTTCATCCGCCAATTCCGGTTTTCCGCACATTTTTACCAGATCCTGCATCATTTTTCCTCTAAATTTTGCCGCATCAAATATCGCTTCTTGAAACAAGACATTATCTGACCCCGCGTACAAAAAAAGACCAAGCCATGAACGCAGCCGCGATGGGCCCAGCAGGGTCAATATTTGCCTTATGCTGGTGATTTTATTGTTAAACTGAAAGTCAGCAGAGTTAATATAGCGCAATAGATTGAAGGTCAGATCGGGATAATGGGAAAATTTCTGTGTCAATATCTCAATATCCGAGGTCGTATAGAAGGTGTTGATTAAGTCGAGGACATTGGCCATCGTCGGCTCTATTTTTTTACCGATGAGAATGGTCGGCTTTTCAAAAAAATAGCCTTGGAAATAATTGAAACCGGCACTCTTGCACCGTTCAAACATCTCCATATTTTCAATTTTTTCAGCCAAAAGTTTGACATCATACGACAAAAATCGTTCGGCCATCTCCTCAATACTGACATCATGGGACATCAAAAGATCAATCTTTACAATATCGACATACGGAAAAATCAATTTGAAATACTCAATATTACTGCTTTTACAGCAAAAATCATCGATTGCAAAACGGTATCCAAGTCCATAAAGGTACTGAATCCGTTCAACAATCGCCACGGACATTTTAGTATATTCTAAAATTTCGAAAATAAATTTTTCTTTGGGAAGCGAGAGGAGCGCATCACTCAGCAAGGTATGATCATCGACATTAATAAAACCGATTTTATCAGCGATAATCGGACCAAACCCGATATTATGGATTGTATTAATGATAACTCTTGCCGTCGCCTTGGCATCGTCATGAATGATTGCATTCTGCTGACCTTTGCCACGATGCAAAAGTTCATACCCGAAGCATTTTCCCTCATGATTGAAGATGGGCTGTCGACCGAGAAATATTTCCGTTTCTGTCATTGTTGCCCCTTATGTTATAGATATAATTATAAGTGATGCTGTCTTAAACTCCGGAGCTGAAAATAGCGCTCATATATCCCACAACACGTGAACTGTCCCCGCTTGCATCGGCGCTGGTTCGGTAATCGAGGAGAGTGCTTTTCATCCCATTTTTCTTAGCCACGTTGAGCATCGCTTCTACACCGATCATCCCGCATGCTTCGCATCCTTGATGGAGCGTATGTGTATTTTCATCTCGAATCGCTTCCAGACATATCGAATCCAATTGTTTGGCTTCATCGAGCGGATAGTAATGACTTAAATCGGTGCTTATGACAACGGCCGTATCGCTTTGAGTTAAACAGTAGGTGATTATCGGTTCAATCAGGGAAGGCTCTGCGTACGCGTAGACCAATTCAACCACCCTGACATCGCTCATATAGTGTTTGATAAACGGCATCTGCACCTCGGTGCTGTGTTCGTGATGAGCTTCCGGGTAATAAGGGATGTTCAATCTCTCTCTCAAATCCTTTACAAGAACACGGTCTATCTCCAAATCCCCCAGCGGTGTTTGATAAGATTCCGTATCGGAAATGCTCACCCCTTCAAATCCGACACGGTGCGAGGGACCGATAACGACGATTGTTTTAGGTATCGAGTGGGCAAGAACCCGAAAGGCTATGTTAGCTGTAAATCCAGAATAGATCCACCCCGCATGGGGGACAATAATCGCATTTCCCGTGAGGGTATTAAAATGGTTTAAACTTTCAGGATGATCCTCCAATATCACATTGAAACGATCGATCATCCCATTGACTTCATATCCCTTTGCAGGATAAA
This sequence comes from Sulfuricurvum sp., assembly GCF_049587615.1. Classification (GTDB taxonomy): domain Bacteria; phylum Campylobacterota; class Campylobacteria; order Campylobacterales; family Sulfurimonadaceae; genus Sulfuricurvum. The sequence continues at coordinate 30,011 of NZ_JBAVEF010000051.1, read as the reverse complement.
AACTTCCTGCTACGCTCATGGTTCTACGCATCATCGGTTTCTTCCTTGTATTTTTCAACCTGATAGGTATAAATTTCAGGATGGTAAGAGAGCGGATCGCTTCCGATTCCGGCCTTATGCCCCAAATGGGCAAAAAACAATTCGAAATCATCCAATTCTTCCCATACTTGCGGTAAAAATGTGGCTTGATGATTTCCAAGACGCATTATGACGCCGTCCACATGCGGGCGGATGAGATGCGAGAGTTCCTCGGCATCACGGTAGGTTACCTCCGCTGGTGGCGTCAACAGTGAAACTTCTACCCGTACTTTATCCATCTCCGATTCAGAAACAGGGAGGAAGCGGGGATCATGAAAAGCTGCCGATTGAGCATTGGAAATCAAATCATCCATCAAAGGTTTGTGGGCCATGATGGATCCGATACAACCGCGCAAACGCCCCTCAATCGTTAGGGTAACAAAGGTGGCTCCTTGGTGAGCTAAACTCGGATGAAGAGAAAGCCAGTGATCTTTATCAATGTATGTCCCCTTCAACTGAGCCATGATTGCATTTCTGGCAATATCGACATAAAAAGAAGAACCCATTTGAACCTCCTGTACCCTTTAAAATTACCTGCATTCAATGATTTTAGCACTAAACACATTATGTGGAAATAACTCTATGCTACAATCTCGCCATTAAAACTCCCTACCTAGGAATTCCTATGAGCACGATCGATTTTTCCCAACTCATCCACACACCATGTTACATTTGTGAAGAAGCACTTTTAGAGAAAAATTTACAGGTCATGGAACGTGTTCAGCGTGAATCCGGAGCGAAGATTATCCTCGCACTCAAAGGGTTTGCGATGTGGTCAACTTTTGATTTGGTGGGAAAATACCTTCAGGGGTGTACAGCAAGCGGTTTGCACGAGGCTAAACTCGCCCGCGAAAAGATGAATAAAGAGGTACATACCTACTCTCCGGCATTCAAAGATGAAGAGATTGACGAAATTGCCCGCATTAGTGATGATATCGTATTCAACTCTCCGGCACAGTTTCACCGATATTTTGAACGTGTGAAAGCGATCAATCCGACGATTTCCGTATCCCTTCGGGTCAATCCCGAATACTCCTCTTCTCCGGTGGATTTGTATAATCCGTGCGGACTTTACAGCCGCTTGGGAACAACGCTTGCAAATTTCGATGCGTCGATCGTCTCGAAGCTCGACGGTTTAAATTTTCATGCCTTATGCGAACAAAATGTCGATGCGCTGGAGGGAGTGCTTGAAGCATTTGAAACCAAATTCGGTGATTACATGGATGGTCTCAAATATGTCAATTTCGGGGGAGGGCACCATATTACCCGTGTTGATTACGATGTCGATCGTCTTATCGAAGTGATTCAGTCCTTTAAAGCGCGGCATAAAAATATTACCGTTTATCTGGAACCGGGTGAAGCCGTGGGCTGGCAAACGGGGCCGCTCGTCGCATCGGTGCTCGATATTGTCCATAACGGAATGGATATCGCGATTTTGGATACCTCAGCGGAAGCACACATGCCCGATACCTTAGCCATGCCCTACCGTGCGGCAATCCGTGGAGCAGGGGAAAGCGGAGAAAAAGCGTACACCTACCGATTAGGGGGAAATACGTGTTTGGCGGGGGATATTATGGGGGATTACTCGTTTGATGCACCTTTGCGCGTTGGGGATAAAATCATCTTCGAAGATCAAATTCACTATACCTTTGTCAAAAATACGACATTTAACGGGATTAAACTCCCTTCCCTCGCAATCTGGACGAAAGAGGGGAAACTCGAAGTTATTCATGAGTTCGGTTATGAGGATTATCGTAACCGCCTCTCTTAAACGATCTCTTCACGGAGTTTTTTGATAATCTCCTGCTCACGGCGTGTAATGTATTTGCCGAGTTCGCCCTCCTGCTGAAGGGTAGGCTCGATTTTAAAATGGTATTTATATCCCCCCTCATAGGAAGATTTCAATACAAGATTCCCTTTGATCTCAGATGCGGATCCTATAATGTCCGAAGGGAAGATAAGCGTTATATCCTTCGTAAGTGACAGGGGGTAGGGATGCTTACTGGTAACGGCAATCCCTCCAATGGAAATATCATACAAATGGCAGTGAAAATTTTGGTTCAACTGTTGAACCGTAATCCCATGCACTTTTGTGGGTTGTACCCGGATATTTTGACGATGAAAAAGTGCTGTTTCCAGCTGATCAAATCGGCTCAGTTCTAAAACACGTTCCCCATTCAGCACTATAGGCTTTACGGCAGCATAAACGTCATATCTGAAATGGGCATTGTTCAGGAGATAAATGCCGTTTTGCAAAATGGCGGCGGTCTCTTGAAACGGATGGACACGGATAATGGCACTATAGGCATTGGTGTGGAGAATCTGTGCCTGATATTGAATCGGTACTCCGTAATAGGTGTTAAGGACGGGGATCGTTTCCGAATCCTGACGCAATTTTTCGAGTATATTGATAAAGGCATCTTCAAAAACCAACAGAGATTCATCGTCAAGGCGGTTAGTAACATAGGTGATAAAGCGCTCAATGGCTGTGGTGAAGGTCGATATTTTTTCCCATCCCCCTGGACTACCGTAAAACGATTTGATGTAATGATTGAGTAGGATATAAAAAGTATCGGATAAAAAAAGTTCCACCGCTTCTGTACTGCGAAAGAGTTCCTGCACATCATGAAGAACGGTCTCATATTTCCCGTTTTTTTCCAAAAAAATCCAATCAAACAGAGTACCGATCAGAATTTGAAAACGGTTTTGGGAGATGGGGGCACTTTCTATATCTGTATACGCTTTCCATGCAGCTTTGATAAATATAAGACGCAATGCCTGCATATCCAATTTTGGATGGGAAAGGGTTTTGAAAAGAGTGACGGGCGCTTTAGTGGACATCATCTTCATCTTGATGGCAGAATGCAATAGCTGCTTTGATAGCATTGATATAACTCAATAGGGAAGCTTTATTTTGGTAAGCGATGTCAAAGGCCGTCCCATGATCAACAGAAGTCCGGATAATCGGCAATCCTAAAGAGACATTGATCCCCTCATCAAAATAGAGGGCTTTGAGCGGAGCCAATCCCTGATCGTGATACATTGCGACAATGGTTTTATAATACTCTCTGCTTCGAGGGGTAAAGGCAACATCGGGAACCAGCGGGCCTTCAAAGATACTCTCTCCGATTTGTTGATTTGCCTGTTTGATAGCCTCTTCTATTATCGTCTCTTCATCACCCAAAACACCGTGATCACCTGCGTGCGGATTAAGCCCTAGCACCCCTATCGGAGAACGATGGACGCTTTTATGGAAAAGCAGTAAAAAATCGGTAATTTTTTCAACGCTCATGTGTTCAACAACGCTTCGAAGCGGAATATGTTCGGTATACAATGCAACATAAAGTTTATTACACCCGAGCATCATAATCGCATCGCTTTTAAAGATATCCCGGAGTGCATCCGTATGACCTACGTATTCGATCCCTGCCATCATCCACGCTTCTTTATGGATAGGGAGGGTGACGATCGCGTCAACGGCTTTCGATTGGGCAAGCTCTACGGCAGCGATAAAAGAATCATAGCTGTAACGTCCGCTTGAAGCCGATACTTTCCCCGGTTCGATTGTAAATTCCCCTGAGACTTTATACATATAAAAATCATTCGGAAATTGGGTGTGTAACAACAATGCTGCCTGCTGAGCCATTGTGTAGTTGATGCAATAAAGTGGATTGCAGAGCTGTTTGATCACGTTATGCGCTTTGAGAAGTATCTCAAATCCCACACCATTCAAATCGCCGACACTGATAGCGATAGTTTTTAACGCTGACATAAGGCTTTCATATCCGACACAGCAGTCGCTAAACCTGTAAATACCGAACGTGCAATGATGCTCTGACCGATATTCAATTCTTCGATCGTATCGATGTCAACAATAGACTTAACATTTTGATAGTTGAGTCCATGTCCTGCGGCTACTTTTAGCCCTAACATACGTGCCTTGTTTGCCGCATCAACAATCACTTCGTACGATCCGTTCAAACGGCTATCAAGCTCTTTACGGCTTAGACGAAGCGTTTCAATCGCATGGTGTGAATGGGGAAGGGCGGAATGGCGCATGGCGTATACATTCGCATACGTACCGGTGTGGAGTTCAACCCACTGAGCTCCCAGTTTGCAGGACAGTTCTACCGCTTCATTCGTCGGATCAATAAAGAGAGAAACTTCTATCTCATTTTCAGAGAGTTTATTAATAGCATTTAATATGGCTTCATATTGCCCTCTCACGTCGAGTCCCCCCTCCGTTGTAACCTCTTCTCTTTTTTCAGGAACCAAGGTAGCGCGATGGGGACGCAGGGTACATACGATATCGATGATTTCAGGATTGATCGAACACTCTAAATTCACTGGTAAGGATGAACTCTCCAAAATACGACGGACATCCTCGTCATGTATATGGCGACGATCTTCGCGCAAATGGATCGTGATTTGATCGGCACCGTTTTGCGCACAAACACCCAATGCCATTAGAGGATCAGGATCATTGATCTTACGTGCTTCTCGAAGCACAGCAATATGATCGATATTAACACCGAGCTTAAGATTCTCTTCGTGCATAAAAATCCTTTTTGAATTGAATGAATTGACCGGTTAAGATCGCTTCTCGGGCTTGTCGAACCAACCAGAGGTAATAGTGCAGGTTATGCAGTGAAGCGAGTCGGAAATAGGTAATTTCACGCGAGCGAAACAGATGATGCAAATACGCACGACTGTAGCGACGACAGGTGTAGCACTGACACGCAGGATCAATCGGTTCAGCATCAAATTTGTAGCGTGCACCTTTGATATTCACTTTTCCAAACGTCGTAAACAGTGTTCCATTGCGGGCATTACGGGTAGGCATGACACAGTCAAACATATCAACACCCCGTTCGATATTCTCGACCAAATCTTCAGGAGTTCCGACCCCCATCAGATAGCGTGGCTTGTCCGAGGGCATCAGGGGGGTAGTATGCTCGACCGTATCATACATCAGATTATTTGACTCGCCGACCGATAACCCGCCGATCGCAAATCCGTCATAATCCATCGCACACAACTCTTCGGCCGATTGGGTACGGAAATTAAAGTCCGTTCCCCCTTGGATAATGGCGAAGATGTTTTGATGGATACCGATCCCTTTGGTCTGATTGTTTCGGTGATAGTCGATCGATTGCTGTGCCCACTGCGTTGTCCGCTGAATCGAGGTTTTGATACGCTCCTGCGTTGCGGGGAGAGCGACGAGATCATCGAGGATCATCATAATGTCGCTGTTCAGATTGTTTTGGATATCGATCACTTTTTCGGGAGTAAAAAAGTGCTTGCTTCCGTCGATATGAGAGCGAAATTCGATTCCCGATTCGGTCGGTTTGGAAATGTCGCTGAGGCTGAAAGCTTGAAATCCGCCGCTGTCAGTCAAAAAACTCTTAGGATAGGTGGTAAACCCATGCAATCCCCCAAGCTTTGCGATGGTTTCATCACCGGGACGTAAATAGGTATGATAGGTGTTGGCGAGAATAATCTGCGTATCCAATAGTTCCGTCATATCGGCCATATCGAGCGCTTTTACCGAGCCTACCGTCCCTACCGGCATAAATATAGGGGTTTGTATCGTAGAGTGTGCCGTAGTAATAGTACAAGCTCGCGCTTTACCGCAGGTAGCATCGACCTTAAATTCCATTCAAAACCTTGTTTTTTCACTATTTTACCGTACATTAGGTTTATAGGCAACTCCAAAGCAATAACATTCTATAATTGTAAAAACAATTATGCAGGACACTCTATGAGCATCGAACACTCACAAACAGCCTTTGAAAAAGCCCAGCAACTCATTCCAGGTGGTGTTAACTCTCCCGTACGCGCATTTAAAAGCGTCGGCGGAATTCCCCGTTTTATTTCACGCGGTGAGGGGGGATACTTGATCGATATCGATGAAAATCGCTATGTCGATTATGTTCAGAGCTGGGGGCCGTTGATCTTCGGGCACCGTGACGAAAGTATCGAAAATGCCGTGATCGAAGCGGTCAAACGCGGTCTTAGTTTCGGGGCGCCGACGGAAGCGGAGTCGGAGCTTGCGGAGCTAATTATCTCTATTTACGACTCTATCGAGAAAATCCGTTTTGTCAGCAGCGGAACCGAAGCGGTGATGAGTGCGATCCGCCTTGCACGCGGATTTACCGGACGTGATGATATCGTCAAATTCACCGGATGCTACCACGGTCACAGCGATGCGTTGCTGGTTCAAGCGGGTTCAGGTGCCGTAACGTTCGGAACACCGAGTTCGCCGGGGGTGCCTGCCGATTTTACCAAACATACTTTATTAGCGGAATATAATAACATTGAAAGCGTTCGCCAATGCTTCAAAGACAGCCCGGGAATCGCGTGTGTGATCATCGAGCCGATTGCCGGAAACATGGGACTCGTTCCTGCGACCAAAGACTTTCTTGCCGAACTGCGTGCCGTGTGTAATGAGTACGGTGCATTACTCATTTTCGACGAGGTTATGAGCGGCTTTCGCGCGTGTCTGCATGGTGCAGAGAGCATTACGGGAACCAAACCCGATCTGGTGACGCTAGGCAAAGTGATCGGCGGCGGTATGCCGGTAGGTGCTTTCGGCGGTCGACGTGAAATCATGGCGCACCTCTCACCGGAGGGGGGCGTTTATCAGGCGGGAACGCTGAGCGGTAACCCTGTTGCAATGGCGGCAGGATTGGCGTCGATTAACAAGCTCAAAACAAATGGACGGGTATTTGGTGTCCTCGAAGAGAGGGCAAAACGTTTGATGAGTGGATTTGCGGAAGCGGCTGCGAAACACAATATTGGACTTCAAACGGATGTGCGCGGGTCTATGTTTGGATTTTTCTTCAGCGATGAGCAAGTGACGAACTTTGCCGAAGCATTAAAAAGCGATACATCACGATTTGCCCGTTTCCATGCGGCAATGCTCGATGCCGGATTTTATTTTGCCTGTTCCCAGTTTGAAACCGGATTTATCTCCACCGCGACGACAGATGCTATGATCGAAGAGACGATTGCAGCAGCAGAAATGATTTTTTCAGAGTTATAAAAAGCTGGATTCCCGCCTTCGCGGGAATGACGACATTCGTCATCTTCGGGCTTAACCCGGGGATCCATCTCAAAAAGAGAAGGAATATAATGGAAAACGAAGAACAAAAACCACGTTTAAAGCCGATTATCGAAGGGGCTGAGACCTTATCGCTCGGTATCTCCATGGTTGTTGCTATTCTGATCGGGGTAGCGATCGGATTGGGACTTAAAAAACTGACAGGCATTACCTGGTTGCTGTGGGTTGGTGTAGCTATCGGAATTTTAGCTGCCTTTTTAAATGTATTCAAAGCCTATAGCAAGCAATACAAAGAGTTTGAAAAATTAGCCAAAGACCCCCGCTATAATATGGGAAAATCACAAAAAGACGATGATGACGATGACGAAGATTAAAAAGCCTTTTTTAATTCTAGCGGTCGTGATGGTTGGGGCTCTCCCTTTATGGCTCCTGTCAGGGGCAATATACGCTAACTTCACCGTGGCCATGTTAACCTCAATGGCTATTGTCATGGGATCGCTCTATTCGTACCGAAATATGATTCAAAGTCGTGTCGGTGATATTGATCCTGAAGATAATAAAGACGTTATCGATATGATGGATGATCCGTATGATCTATACGAAGAAGAACGTGCCGACGAAATCGAAGATATCAAACAAATGATTAAAGAAGAAAAAGCGCGTCAAAAGAGCAACATCATCCAAAATACGACGAAAAACGCTTCTGCATGGGTATCGGTCTATCGACTTATCCCTTATGCGTTTTTAGTCATGGGATTTATTGCACTCGAAAACAATCAAACACTCGAAATAGTTCCCTATCTTGTCGGACTTGCCGTAGGAATTCCAATCGGATACCTGATTGCCCGAAGCCTCTTTATCGAGCACACTAACGAGAATTAAATCTCATTAGCTCGGGAAGAAGCATTTTTTATTTGACAATCATCGGGACGTTAATCGTAATTTTTTGTTCTTTAAGATCGACGAAGAGATTGTTCTCTTCCGCTAAATGGGAGATTTCAGAGAGATATTTCCGATTGATCGTTTCTGAGGATACTTCGATCGAAAAGAGGGAATATTTTTCCCCTTCGAACTTGATATGCTCTCCGACACGGAAAAAAAGCCGGGTTACAATTTTTTCATTTCCTACCATTGAGACATAAATCTTATTCAATAACTTTATAAACCACTCCGTTTGCAGTCGAATTTCAGGGATGGTGGGGTCAAGTTCTTTCGTATATTTGGTTTGGCTTCCGATGGAATTGGAACTGATACACAAATCGATCAACGTATAGACATTGACCAACTGTCCGTCAGGTTTTTGTTTCGTAAACTGGAAAGAGGGGAGCTGATAAAGACGGATACCGATCTCATCTTCATCTTCATACCCAACGGTAATCCCGAAAAATTTAAACCGTCCGAATTCAAGCTCTAAAAATGTTGTTTTAAATCCGAACGAGGAACTCGCATAGGTCGTTGCGATTTTGTAAATAGCCGAGGCATCAACCGCTCCCAGTAGGTATTGTGCCTCAGTATTTAGCGATACGATCTTACCGCCGGAGTTGAAAAGGATAAATGGATTAAAATCAAATTCAATCCACTGCTGATCAAATGTCATCAGTCCTCGATGTAGTTTTTCAATTTACGACCCACTTTTGGGTGTTTCAGTTTTTTGATCGCACTGGACTCGATCTGACGAACACGTTCACGGGTGACGTTAAGCTCTTTTCCGATCTCTTCAAGAGTACGGTCACTTTCATCATCCATGATACCGAAGCGCATTTTGATAACCGCTTTTTCCCGTTCATTGAGCTGTTCGAGAACACTTTCGATTTGCACTTTCAAGTCATCTTTGAGAATAGCATCGCTTGGCGAAACCGACATCTTGTCTTCGATAAAATCTCCAAAACGGCCGTCTTCTTCATTCCCGATAGGGGCTTCGAGAGAGATCGGTTCTTTCGTGATTTTGATGACGTTTTTAACTTTCTCAACCGACAATCCGACTTCTTCCGCGATGGTTTCGACATCCGGCTCTTTTCCGTGCTCTTGGAGATGTTTACGCATAATTTTGTTGATACGGTTGATCGTTTCGATCATATGGATCGGAATACGGATCGTTCTGGCTTGGTCAGCAATCGCACGGCTGATCGCTTGGCGAATCCACCATGTCGCATAGGTCGAGAATTTGTACCCTTTTTGGTATTCGAACTTATCGACCGCTTTCATAAGACCGATGTTCCCTTCCTGGATCAGATCGAGAAAAGGGAGACCGCGGTTGGTGTAACGCTTCGCGATGGATACGACCAGACGTAGATTCGATTTTGCCATACGGGTTTTGGCCATTTCAGAAATGTTTTTACCCCGTTTGATCTGCTCCAAAATATCGGCTAATTTTTCAGGCTCCATATTGAAGCCCCCTTTAGACGCCTCTTTGGTCTGAATGAGTTTTTTGATCTCCATATAGGTACTGACCATGGTTGCTTCAGGTACCTTTGTCGCAATCTCTTCTTTGGTAAGATCGCAAATTTTGTTCAAAATCAACGTATGATTTTTTTTCAGTTGATCATTAAAGAGAGGAAGTTTGTATTCAAGACGCTTCAATTCACGGTCAAACCCCTCATCGCTTCGCAATGCTGTTTCCATCGATCGGACCAGTTCATTGATCAATTTAGAGGTTGGCCCAAGATCCAACAATGCCTCTTTGAGCATTTTTTTCTTGAAACTGACATTCAGAAAAAATAAGACATAATCGGCATCCATCTCGTCGATCGAGCACTCTTCCAACATCTTTTCGGTTGCTTTAACCCAGTCTTTTTTGGCTTTTTCGAGTGCTTTAAAGCTGGTAACGACTTTTTCTACCCGTTTTTTATCTTTGAGAGACGGGGCTTTCTCGGTTGTTTCTTCATCATCAACCTCGTCATCACCCTCATCATTCTCCTCTTCGTTCTCTTCTTCAAAACTTTTGAAAAGCTCTTTTACACGGCGTTCACGATTGATTAACGGATCTTTGTAATCGAGGATAAAATCGATCAGATAGGGAACCGAGCAGATGGCATCGATGATAATTCCTTCTCCCATCTCCATACGTTTCGAAATTTCAACCTCTTCTTCTTTCGTGAGAAGAGGAATTTGTCCCATTTCACGCAGGTACATCCGGACCGGAGAATCGGAACGTGACCATTCCAGGAGTTCATGCTGTTTGAGAATATCAAACTCATCGCCGCTGGCTTCTTCAATGTATTTGAGCTGAGCGGCACGTTTTGCCGCAGCCTCTTGCTGGTTGAGCATTTTGGCATGTTCAGAAGAGGTAAAAAGACAGATCTTGTGTTTTTGAGCCAACTTTAGGATGGTTTTTGCTTGTGCAAGGGTAGGTTGCTTGTCAAAAGGATCGACAATTGTTTCATACGTGAGACAATTTTTGGATTTATGTTCGGTAAATAGGGTTTCGAGATGTTTATTTAGATCTTTGACACTCATGCGAGGAGGACTCCCTTAACGTTAAAAGAGGTGGATTATACCCAAATTATTCTTAAACGCCTTTTTTAACTTTCAATTTCTATGCCAAACAAACTCTGGAACACTTGTTGCTTTTACCATCTCAATACTCCACAAGGATGATAAATGCAGACCGGATATTATGCGGCAACAGGGGGAATGGTAGCGCAGTTTAATCGTATGGACACGATCGCTTCCAATCTTGCCAATGCCAATACAACGGGATACAAACGGGATCAATTGATTACGGGTGATTTTGCACGCTTGTTTAAAACGGCGCAAAGCGAACTACCGATTGCAAATCAAACCGAAGAAGCGGCTCAGTACTTTAACCGTGCACTGAGCCGTGTTCCGCAGATCACGGATGCCTATACGGATCAGAGTTTAGGGGCAATGCAACGAACCGATAATACGTTTGATATGGCCCTCTCAAAAGAGGGACAATTTTTTGCGGTCAACACACCGCAGGGAGTTCGCCTCACTCGTGACGGAACCTTCACCATCAATGATGAAGGAAAGCTCGTCAACAAACAAGGGCATGAAGTTCTTTCCGCCGATTATTTTCAAACCAAGACGGCGATCACCTTCACCCCTCAAGACAGTGTCGTAACGATCGATAAAAACGGTCAAATATCCACCAATGTTCCGGGATCGACCCAAATGGTGGCGAATAAAAAACTATTAATCGCTGAGCCCCAAAATATCCGGGCTTTGAAGAAAGAGGGAGATAACCTCTATATTCCCGATCCAGCCGATCCGCTTACCCCATTAGCGCAGAGCGGAAGCGTTATGCAGGGGTTTGTTGAAAAAAGCAACGTCAATGCCGTCAATGAAATGATCGCTCTCGTCGAAGCAAACCGTTTGGTCGGTATGTACCAAAAAGCGATGGATTCACAAATGAATGATCTAAACCGTGATGCGATTGAAAAAATCGCCGTAACCAGACGATAAACCTAAGGAGACTTGACTCATGATGCAATCACTCTATACCAGTTCGACCGGAATGATGGCGATGCAAACGCAGATCGATACGACGGCCAATAACATTGCCAACGTTAACACGATGGGGTACAAAAAATCACGCGCCGAATTTGCCGATTTGATGTACAAAGTGATGACCTATGCCGGAACCTCTACCAGCGATACAACGAAATCTCCGACGGGGATTGAGGTGGGTCTCGGGGTGCGTCCTACCGCAATCAATAAAATTTTTACCGAGGGGAGTCTCAAACAAACCGACAATCCTCTTGATACGGCAATCACGGGAAAAGGGTTTTTCAAACTTGAACTTCCCAACGGGACGGAAGTTTATACCCGTAACGGCTCTTTTAAGATCGATGAAAACGGAACCATTGTCAACTCGGACGGCTACAAATTGGTTCCTGAAGTCGTTGTTCCCGAAGATGCCATTGATGTTACCATCGGAACGGACGGTATCGTCAGCGTTACCCAATCCGGGCAGGCTCAAGCGACCCAAGTGGGGCAGATTTCACTCACGAATTTTATCAATCCGGCCGGTTTGCATGCCATGGGAGATAACCTCTTTGTCGAAACCGACAGTTCAGGACAACCTGTTGAAGGTACGCCGGGAGTCGACGGATTGGGATCGATCCGTCAAGGATTCGTAGAGCTCTCGAACGTTCAGTTGGTTGTGGAACTTACCGATCTTATTACAGGTCAGCGTGCCTACGATGCCAACTCTAAAGTGATCACGACGAGTGATGAAATGTTGGCAACCACCAATGGGTTGAAACGTTAATAGTATCACCTTGGGATTCCCAAGATAGATAGGGCATTGTGCCCTTTTCGGACAACTTCATCTTAACTTTCTTAAATACCCTCGTACACTATCATACAATCTATTTTTAACATAATTCATTATTTTATCTGTATAATCCATGCTATATATTTGGATTAGAAAATGAAGATTGAATACCTGACCCCTTATTTATATTAAAAAATAAGCTATACTCTTTTTGTTTAAAAATATCAAAATAGAGAACAAGGTCATCATTGTTTCCTTAATCAAAGATATCCCTTGCACCCCTGATAAGAAGAAAAAAAGGAAGCATAAAAACATGAGCAAAAACAATCGTATCACCCGGTTTCGTGGCGTGGGCAGCGCTTTAATCCTCTTCGGAAGTATTCAGAGTATCTTCGCCACTGACACGGCGTACGATCCCGCAGTTGTCATGACGGACAAAGGTGTCGTGCGGGGCGTGATTCGTGATGGCGTACGGGAATTCAAAGGTATCCCTTATGCGCAGCCTCCGGTAGGGGAATTGCGGTGGGATATCCCTAAAGTGTCTTTGGCCTGGCGTGGAGTTTTGGATGCGACGGAATATAAAAGTGCCTGTCCGCAGGCGGAACGTTACGGCATTCCCGAATCGAGTGAAAACGAGGATTGCCTCCACATCAATGTCACCGTCCCGTATTCGGGAGAGGCCGATCTCAAGCGCAAGCGTGCCGTGATCGTCTGGCTGCACGGCGGTGCGTTCGTCGGGGGTTCAAGCGCCCTCTATCCGCTGGACTATATGGCTAAATCGGGCGATGTCGTTGTCGTATCGATGAACTACCGTCTCGGAGTTTTCGGTTTTACGGCCCACCCGTCGTTTGAAGCGGATCATAACGGCGGTTACGGCCTTGAGGACCAGCGTGCCGCCTTGCGTTGGGTACAAAAAAATATTGCCGCGTTCGGCGGGGATCCGGAGAACGTGACGATTGCCGGGGAATCAGCAGGAGGGGCAAGCGTCTGCATGCACATCCTCGCCCCCGAAGAGACTTCCGGACTGTTTCGCAAAGCCATTATCCAGAGTGCGGGCTGCGTGACTCCGCTGCCGAGCCTTGAAGAGGGGAAAAAGACGGGGGAAAAAGTGGCCGATCTGGTAGGCTGCAGCAACGATAAGGATACACTGTCCTGCCTGCGCAAGAAGCCGGTCAAAGATCTGCTGGATGCGTCGAGTCAGGTCGCCGGTTCGAACATACTGACGTATATGCCGGTTATCGGTACCAAGACGGTTCCGCTGCCGGGTTCGGAAGCGATTTCTGCGGGCAAATTTGTCAAGGTGCCGGTAATGTACGGCGGCACCAGCGACGAACTCCGGCTCTATGTTGCCTATGCGATTCAGGGGGGACAGCCGATCACCGACAGCAACTATGAGGAGATGTTGAAGACGACTTATCAAGAGAAGAGCGGCAGTATCGCAAAAGAGTACCCGGCGAGCGGGTACTCTTCGGCTGCTTCGGCTCTTGGATCGGTTTGGTCTGATTTCCGTCCCGATGTCGGTATCAATCATTGTATTTATCTTGAAAGTTCCAAACTGCTCAGAAAATCGGTTCCTGTCTACCAGTTTATTTTTTCCGACCGCAATGCTCCGCCGGTTACAAAAAACCCCGGTTTTGAAATGGGTGCGGTGCATTCATCAGAACTTCCTTACATGTTTCCCCATTATGACAATACCACGAAGCTCTCGGGTCCCGATCTGGCTCCCCCGTCGCAAAAACTGGCGGACCAGATGATAGCCTACTTTACGAGCTTTGCCAAGACCGGAAAACCCGCTGCGTCAGGTGCGCCGGAATGGTGGACTTTTGACAATGACGAGCGGGTAATGAATTTCGAGCCGGGCAATCTGGGATATTTCAATTCCAGCGAAACAAGTAAATGCGATTTCTGGAAGACGCTGTATCCGACCGTACTGACTCAATGAACGCACAAGAAACAGGCTCAGGGGTATCCGCAGGATACCCGATGCTTCCGGTTATTATTCTCGGGATGGTTGCTACCCTCCCTCCGCTTGCCACCGATCTGTATCTTCCCGCATTTCATTTACTGGCGGAATCGTTTGCTGTTGAAGACGGCAGTATTCAGGTGACGCTTTCGGTATTTTTTCTCGGCCTTGCACTGGGGCAGGCTTTTTACGGACCTTTGATTGACCGTTTCGGAAGACGTGGCCCGCTTCTTTTTGGTATCGCATTGTATGTTTTTAGCACGGTTTTATGCTTATTTACCGATGACATCACCGAATTTACGATACTTCGTTTTGTGCAAGCCCTCGGAGCCTGTTCGGGTATGATCGTGGGCCGGGCAATCGTGAATGATTTATTCGACGAACAAGAAAGTGCCCAGGCTCTTTCCGTGCTGATGATGGTGATGATGGCGGCGCCAATCGCTGCCCCGGTACTGGGAGGATTGATTCTGTCCGTGACGATCTGGCAGATGATTTTTGTTTTTATGCTGGCGTTTGGGGTGGTGTGCGGTGTCCTTGTCTGGCGCTATCTGCCCGAAAGTCTTCCTGCTCCGAAGAGAAAGCAAGAAGGGCTGGCAACGACGTTTGCCGATTATGGACGCTTGCTTCGTCGACGCGGTTTCATTGTTCCCGTACTGGTGGGAGGATTTGCACAAGGGTGCATGTTTGCATTTATTACCGGCTCGCCGTTTGTTTTTATCCGCATCTACGATGTCGGTGAGCAAGCATACGGTTGGCTGTTCGGCTTGATCGCTGTCGGCCTGATTATTGCCGCGCAGGCTAATCGGGCAGGGCTCAAGCGCTGGAATGTGCATACTCTCCTCGGCGCGGCATTGGTTTTAAATGTTACGGCTGGGGTGAGTTTGTTTGTACTGTCCGAAAGCGATAGCCTGATCGCGTTTGTCATCCCTCTTTGGTTTGTCATCGCATCGATCGGTTTTATCGGGGCAAATTCCACTGCTATCGCGATGGCTCGAAGCGGAGAGGATGCGGGAAGCGGCTCGGCATTGATCGGAGTTGTACAGTTTGGCTGCGCGTTTATCGTAAGCGGACTCGTGGCTGCCACTCAGAACGGCACGGCATATCCCATGACGGCTGCTGTCGTTATGTGCGGTCTGAGTGCCTTATTGCTGTGGCGCATGGACCGCTCCAGCAGGAATGAAGCCGTTCGCATTTCTTAATTGTTGACGTACGAGGAAATAATAAATAGATTAGATTAAATACCTGACCCTTATTTAGCGGGGGATTTAAAACTCTTTCAACTCTTCTTGGCTATAATCCCCTCAATTTTACGTACTATAGGATTTTTGATGCAAAAGATTGAAGGGAAAGTTTGGAATTTCGGTAAAGATATCGATACCGACCTCATTATTGCCGCTCGTTATCTCAACACTTCCGATCCAAAAGAGCTTGCAAAGCATGTAATGGAAGATGCTGATCCGACATTTGTTTCTAAAATGGTTCCGGGTGACATTATTGTTGCCGATGAAAATTTCGGCTGCGGCTCTTCTCGTGAACATGCCCCGATCGCCCTTAAAGCAGCCGGAGTCGCTGCCGTTATCGCACCGACATTTGCCCGTATTTTTTACCGTAATGCTTTCAATATGGGATTGCCTATTTTCGAGCTGACCGAAAGTTTGGAAATTCATGAGGGTGAGCATGTCAGTATCGATATGGATGCAGGGACAATTACCAATACAACAACCGGCAAAGTGTATAACTTTATCCCTATCCCTCCGTTTATGCAAGAGTTGCTTAGCGCCGGAGGTTTGATGAATTACGCAAATGCCGAAATAGCGGCGCAGGAGAAATAATTGATGAAAAGCTATAACATTGCCCTTATCAAAGGGGACGGAATCGGTCCTGAGATCATCGACGAAGCGGTTAAAGTTCTTGACGCCGTTGCTGCATGCGAGAATATCGAGTTTAATTACCAAGAGGCGCTGATGGGCGGATGTGCCTACGATGTTACCGGTGATCCTCTTCCGCAGGAAACGATTGATATCTCTCTTGCCAGTGATGCAGTACTTTTCGGGGCTATCGGCGGAACGAAGTGGGATAACCTCCCGCGTGAAAAACGCCCTGAGAGCGGATTACTCCGTTTCCGCAAAGAGCTTGGCGTATTTGCCAACCTTCGCCCCGCAAACGTATACGATGAACTCGTCAATGCCAGTTCTCTGAAACCTGAAATCGTCAAAGGTGTCGATTTAATGGTTGTCCGTGAGCTCATCGGCGGGATCTATTTCGGTGAGCCTAAAGGACGTGACGAGAATAAAGGGTGGAACACTATGGTCTATACCCGTGATGAAGTTATCCGTATCGCCCATGTTGCGTTTAAAATCGCGATGGAACGCTCTAAAAAAGTGTGTTCGGTTGACAAAGCAAACGTACTGGATGTCAGCCAGCTATGGCGCGAAGTCGTTGAAGAGGTAGCCAAAGAGTATCCTGAAGTCGAACTCAGCCACATGTACGTCGATAATGCGGCCATGCAGTTGATCCGTGATCCAAAACAATTCGACGTTATTTTGACCGGCAATATCTTCGGAGATATCCTCAGTGACGAAGCAAGCATGCTCTCCGGCTCTATCGGCTTACTCCCATCAGCCTCTGTGGGTGCTGAGATCGGTGTATACGAACCGATTCACGGTTCAGCTCCCGATATCGCAGGACAGGGGATTGCCAACCCGATTGCAACGATTGCGAGCGCTTCGATGATGCTTCGATTTGCATTGAACGAGCATAAAGCAGCGGACCGTATTGATTACGGTATTAAACAAGCCTTGGCGAACGGATATCGAACCAAAGATATTGCAGGATACGATGCTAAAGAGATTTGCTCTACAAGTGAAATGGGCTCCATTATTGCTAATTATGCGGCCAAATGCAAACGCTAACTCTCGCTAATATTTATGAACTTCAAGGGCTAAAAGAAGATGCTCTTGAAATTTATAAAGAGATTTTAAAAAAAGACCCTTCCAATGCAGATGCAAAAATTGCTATCCGACGTCTCTCAGGAATGCGGAAAAAATTTTTAGGGGTTAATAATGAGATGAAAGCTTTTTTTGTCCAAATGGACGAAGAAGCTGAATTTATTCAATTTGAAAGGTGGTTGATGAAAGCATGGAACTAAAAGATGTTATTTTATCTACATTGGCCGAAATTGAAGAACTATCGACACTGTCCGAACCCGCTGAAAAAATCGAATCGATAAAAGAAGAGATCTCTTTTCATCATGAAGAGGTGACTAAACATGACCATGTGAGCGTTGAGACGATTCATACAGTACGTGATGATGAAGCGAGAATGTTAGAGGGGATTCGGGAGAGACTACTTGTACTTTTTGAAGGGTTTCAATCACCGAACAATGTCCAAATTGAAGCTAAAGTTGATTTAACGCTCAACTTTCTTGAATATCTTTTAGCCACTATCGATCATCGCTTAGACACTATCAAAGACTCCTAAAGCGTTTCAATCAAGAGGATACAGAATGAACGAACACTACCGAATTTTGATCGATTGCAAAGATGAAAAAGGACTTGTTTATAAAGTCTCCTCTATTTTCTTCCATCGTAATCTCAATATTATCTCCAATAATGAATTTGTAGATAAAGCGCACAATAAATTTTTTATGCGCAGTGTTGTTGCAGGTGAAATCGCTCCGGATGCGCTTCGATCTGAGCTTACGGCTATTTTGCCGAAAAATGCACATTTGGAAGTGATCGCTCCGCGCAAAAAAAGAGTTGTATTGATGGCAACCAAAGAGTCTCATGCTTTGGGCGATATTTTAATTCGATATGAAGCGGGTGAACTCGATTGTATCATTGTCGGTGTTGTATCAAATTATGATTTACTTGAACCGCTGGTTTCCAAATTTGATATCCCTTTTTATACGGTTTCCCATGAGGGATGCGACCGGGATGAACATGAGAAACGTGTTCTCGCACAACTCGGACAACTGGGTGAAATCGACTATATCGTTTTAGCCAAATACATGCGTATCTTAACCCCTCGTTTTGTCGAAGCATACGAAGATAAGATTATCAACATTCATCACTCATTTCTCCCGGCATTCATCGGAGCCAATCCTTACAAACAAGCGTATGAACGAGGTGTGAAGATTATCGGTGCAACCGCCCATTTTGTCAACAACCATCTGGATGAAGGGCCTATTATTGCTCAAGATGTCATTCATGTCAACCACGCCTACGGATGGGAAGAGATGCAGCGTTTAGGACGCGATGTTGAAAAAATAGTCCTCTCTAAAGCCCTCAAATTAGCATTGGAGGATCGTATTTTTGTTCACGCCAACAAAACGATCATTTTCTAAATGTTCAATATCGTTTTAGTCAATCCCCAAATTCCTAATAATACCGGAGCAATCGGGAGACTCTGTGTCAATACAGGCTCTTCACTTCATTTGATAAAGCCAATCGGTTTCGATATCGATGAAAAAGCGGTTCGTCGTGCGGGGTTGGATTATTGGCATAAAATAGATTTACACGTGTGGGAAAATATCGATGATTTTTTCAACTCACATCCCGAAAGTCAAAAATACTATTTTGCAACGACGAAAACCGACAAACCGTATTTTACTATGGCTTTTCAACCGGGAGATTATCTTTTTTTCGGGAGTGAAACGGCTGGTATTCCAGCCACTGTTTTGGAACAATACCCTGATAAACAAATGACCATACCCATGACGAAAGAGGGACGCAGTCTCAATCTTGCTATTAGCACCGGAATTATTCTATACGAAGCAATCAAACAAAACTTTGATACCTATAAAGAGGATATGTAATGCTCGAAATAGTTGATACTCTGGTTATCGTTCTTTTTGTTCTCTTCATAGTTTACATCTTCCGGGGATATCATCTTTCCCGATTGGATAAAATGGAAAAAGAAGATCAAGACAAAGAATCGTCAAACTAAAAAATTTTCTCTGCCCAAATCCCCATTGTCGTTTCAAATCGATCCATCCAGCCATTTGCTTTGCGAATTACCTTTGCCATTGTCAACTCCTTGAGTGATATTAGGCAAATCGTAGAGTATTTTTAAAAACAATCCTATAAATATGTCATATTGCAATATATCTAT
Organism: Sulfuricurvum sp.; assembly: GCF_049587615.1. GTDB lineage: Bacteria > Campylobacterota > Campylobacteria > Campylobacterales > Sulfurimonadaceae > Sulfuricurvum. The sequence continues at coordinate 10,556 of NZ_JBAVEF010000051.1, read as the reverse complement.
TGTTTTTATGTCATAATCCATACAATACATTATCGATAGCTCAAAAGGATTTCAATATGAAAACATTCAGTGATATTGTTGAGACGATCAAAGACATTGTCTCTTCCGAATTTCCCGAAAAAAAAGTATTTGATAAAGATGTGGCAGAATTATTGGATATTTCGCAAATGAATTTTGCGACGATGAAAAAGCGTAATAAAATCCCGTTTAACGAACTCCTTGATTTTTGTGCCAAGCGTTCCATTGCCATTAATTGGCTCTTGTATAATCAATCTCCCGAGAGTTTGATAGAACCGACGAACCGCTTTTATATGGTCCGTTATTTCTCGTCGGTAAACGCCTCTGCGGGGGGAGGGGCGGAAAATGATGAGCTCTCTTATGAACCTTTGATGTTGGAAGAAAACTTTGTCGTCTCGCTCGGAGGCGACAAAGAGTTACGCCATATCGAAGCGATCAATGTTTCCGGCGATTCCATGGAACCCTCTTTTAGTTACAATGATATTGTATTTGTGAACCGTTCCAAAACCGATTTGAGCCGAGGTGGAATTTTCACCATTCGTACGGAACACGGGCTGTTTATCAAGCGCTTACAAGTACGGATTGATGGTAAACTCGATATCATTTCAGATAATAAAGACTATCCTACTTATGTCGCACGTCAAGATGAAGTTGAAATCATCGGGAGAGTTGTCGGACGCTTTGGCGGAGTAGAATAATATTGGAAAGAGCATGAAAACAACCGTATGGATGAGTGGATTATTATTACTGGGAGGGTGCAGCAGCCATACCCCTCTGACTACCGCAGCGCCGTCAAAACCACTCACTCCTATACTGGAAGCGGATCGTAATCAAAGCGGTTTGAACGACCCTTTTTACTGCAAACTTCCTCAGGACATGGAGATAAAATTACCGGAATTCGGTCCATTAGTCAATGATTTGGAGCGCTTTGAACAATCCATAAATCCCTATGTAAACCAAAATGGTGTTGATCGGGAAAGTTTATTAGAAGTACAAAACAATTTTGAAACACGTTATTACGCTCCGTGGAACTACACGATCCCCCCTCAAAAAGTCCAAGATGTTTCATGGCCTCTTTGTGCTTTCAAAGGAGGGTATGGAAGCAATCTCAAGCCTGTTCCTCCTGCATGGTTTGAAGAGATGAAAGAACAAAGTAATTTTGAAGCCTATGGAACCCTCAACCAAAAAGCAATCACCTTAAAGTGGATGAATATTCGCGCATTCCCTACCGATAAGCCGCTTTATAAAAATCCCGATCGCCCGGGAGACGGATATCCGTTTGATCTTCTCCAAAACAGCAGTGTAAATTATAATGAACCCATTTTTATCTCGCATACTTCAAAAGACGGTGCATGGAGCTATATTTTTACCAACAACGCCTCTGGATGGGTCAATTCGGATGGAGTGACTCCTCTTGATGATGCAACGGTTAAAAGTATCCAAAAATCGGAAAAGATTTTTGTGGTTGAAGATAATGTTGCGATGCGTGACAGCAGCAATCGATTTGTTGCCTATTCACGTGTGGGGATGGTATTGCCCTTAGAGCGCAGTGAAGGTGAAAACTATTATGTCAGAGCCATTGACAGCAACATTTCTTCTAAAATTCTCACTCTCTCGAATAGATCAGCGCATCTTGGTATCAGTAAGCTGAACAAAGGGAATTTAATCACTATCGGCTCACAAATGATGAAAAACAGTTACGGATGGGGCGGAATGTACGGTGAACGGGATTGTTCATCGATGATAAGGGATATGATGACCCCTTTTGGCATTTGGCTTCCCCGCAACTCCGCTTCGCAATCACGTACCGGAGAGGTCATATCATTTGCAGGGCTGAGCGATAATGAAAAACTCTACCAAATCAAAACGAAAGGGGTCCCTTTTGAGACCATTATTTATCTCAAAGGGCATGTTTTACTTTATATCGGTACCTATCAAGAAAATGTAATGGTAATGCATAATATCTGGGGTATACGCACACTCGATAAGCAGGGAAACAAAGGAGGGCGTCATATCGTCGGTAAAGCGGTTATCAGTACCTTGGAACTTGGTTCTGATTTAGAAGATTTTGATCCCTCTATGAAGTTGCTCTCACGCATAGAGAGTATGAATATTTTTACAAATACCCCGCTTACGCTGACTCGAAGCGCTAAAAACACCCCTAAGAAAAAATCTCTTTGAGGCTTTTAGCCTCGAATATCCAACAGTGAGCCCAGCATTTCATCTTGGGTTCGAATCGCTTGAAGATTCGAAGCGGCTACTTTTTCAATCGATATTTGATCCGTTATCTCTTTGGACAGATTAGTTTGCGATTTCTCACTTCCGTTAGAAACAGCTCGGGTTGTATTCGCTTTCGTTCCCCCATTTTCGGTTTCACTGATCGTTGTATTGTAGGGGGTAAACCGATCTGTATTGACATTAGCAACATTATAAGCACTGTTATTCATATAGGTTTGATTCGAAAGAAGAGAAGATACGTTTGAACTTATCATCAAAACTCCTTTATTTAGAATGGCAATAGTATAAATTCCATCACCTTAAGCGGTGATAGGAATATCGGATTAATGCAAATCGGCGTTAAGTTTGACTTCGCGTGTTGAGCGGCGGATGAGCAATTGACCCGTGGTGGAGTCTTGACGGTAGTGAATACCGTTCAATCCGACCAAATCTTTACCTTTAAAACTTGTCCCGCTGAGTGCTGCGCTCGGGTTGGCTTCTTGGATCTTAGCAAGTTCTTCAGCACTCACTGCGAATTTGGTTCCTGCCAATACGGCGATCCCCGCATCGACGATACATCCATCCCCCAATGCGATACCGGTAACCGAGTTGGCACCTAAAAGGGTGTTTTTCCCGATAGTCACCGGGATACCGTCGGTTCCGCTGAGTACACCGAGGATCGAAGCCCCGCCGCCGACGTCTGAACCGTCCCCGACAACCGCAGAACTCGAAATACGCCCCTCTACCATGCTCACACCTGTGGTTCCGGCATTAAAGTTCACATAACTCGCACCCGGCATGATGGTCGTACCTGCATGGAGCTGCGCACCGAAACGGACTTTGGAATCGTCCAATACACGGGTGTTATTTGCAGGGATGATGTGCTGGAGATAGCGAGGGAATTTATCGACGAAATCGATTTTCGGATATTCGTTGGCAAATTTGAGTTCGATTTCGTTTTCACGGAGCCATTCGAGCTCGATCGGTTGACCGTCCGACCATGCGACGTTGTGTAATGCGCCGAATGCACCGTTAAGGTTGAGTGAGCGAAGAGCCGCTTTCGAGGTAGAGAGAGCGTAGAGTTTGAGATAAGTCCCCTCGACGCTGGTACAGGCAACATCGTTGAAAAGAATTACCAGACGGAATTCGCCCTCGCGCATGCCGCGCTCTTTGATTTGGTTATAGAGGGCCGAAATCACCTGAATATTTTTGTGCGCATCGCCGAACGCTTCATCCGAATAGGGGGTAAATGCATTTAAGCACCCCTCCAAAAATTTGAGCGTTACAGGTATGATTACTTCATCAGCGTTGAAATCAATCTCAAATCCTTGCTCTTGTGCGCTTTTGATAAAGATAGCCGCACTGCCGAAGTTTTCATTCCAGTTGATATGGGGATACGTTGCTTGAAGGATTTTTGAACCATCAAGCTGGCCGAAATCAACACGGCAAATACCGAATGCAAGGGGGTTTTTATATCCTGCAGTATTTTGAATCTCTTGAACACATGCCTTGAATGCTGATTCGGTTTCTAGAATTTCCATATTTGCTCTCTTGTTGTAAAATTAATATGGAATTTTACCACAAGAGTCTAGACTTCAGTTGAATCTTGCGTGTTATACTATCGCATATTATTGGTGGGACGATTATGGAAGAATGGATTACTTTATTAAAATCGAATGACTATCTTGGTGTAAAGAAATATCTCAAACACGGTGGCAATCCCAATGAGGTAGAAGAGAATGGCGAGTCGGTCATTTGTTTTGCTTTGCGCTATCACTGCGACAGTGAGATACTCGATTTACTCATCGAAAACGGTGCCGATATTCATCATGTTGATGATGAGGGGGTTAGTGTATTTGATGTAGCGGTCACCTACAACAACCTCCCTTTAATTGAAAAACTCATCAATGATGGATTTGATGTCAATCGTGCAACGCGTCGCAGCGGATTTACCCCGCTGATGGGGGCGGTTTGTTACGGTCGTGTCGACGTGATCAAAAAGCTGCTTGACATGGGGGTTAATATTCAATCTCGGGATGCTTATGGACTCAGCGCTATCGATTTTGCCCGTAAAATGCATAAAAAATCAATTTTAGCTCTTTTAGAAGGGGGTAAGAATGGAACAGATTAAAACTTTTCTATTGTTAGGCTCTTTGAGCGTTTTACTCGTTTTTATCGGCGGATATTTGGGAGGGCTAGGGGGTATGATTATCGCTTTGCTTATAGCCGGCGGGATGAATTTTTACGCCTATTATTTTTCGGACACGATGATTTTAAAACATTATCATGCGATTGAAGTAGACCCCAGAGAATCACCGATGCTTTACCGTGTTGTCGAACGGCTGGTAGAACGGGCCAACCTGCCGATGCCCAAAGTCTACATTATCCATGATCATATCCCCAATGCATTTGCAACAGGACGCAATCCTGAGCATGCTGCGGTTGCGATTACAACGGGACTGCTTGAATTACTCAGCGAAGATGAAATTGAGGGGGTTATGGCACATGAACTCTCTCATGTCAGACATCGCGACATACTGGTCGCAACGGTTGCGGCAACAATCGCAGGAGCAGTCGCTTTTGTCGCGAATATGATGCAGTTTGGTGCCATGTTCGGCAGTCGTGATAATCGTGGCGGCAATCCGATCTTAATGATTGCCATGGCAATTTTACTCCCTATTGCCGCAAGCATCATTCAAATGACAATCAGCCGCTCACGTGAGTTTATGGCCGATGAGGGTGCAGCACGGCTAACCGGGCATCCTGAGTGGCTTCAAAACGCCCTTATAAAGCTTACAAATTATAACGGGAGAGGGGAAGTGCAGGGCTCAACTCCAGAGAATGCCCATATGTTTATCATTAGTCCGTTTGACGGCAAAAACTTTGCATTTTCAAATCTTTTCCGAACCCATCCGACAACAGCACAGAGATTGGAACGTTTAGAGGCACTAAAAGGGGAATTTAGCTCACCAACGGAGCAAAATAAACTCTACGATCGGCATTACGTATAATCTGTTATTCAGGTTCTATTTTGAGTGTAAAATGGGGCTTCCGGGGGAGCTTTTTTTTCGGATTCTTTAAAAAGGTATAACGGTATATCCCATATATCACCACACTGATGCTTAGCGTAATAAGCAAATAACTCATTTAACCCTCCTCACTTAGATAAGAGTAAATCGGCAGATTATAGCAAATGTTTATAATTCGTTATTTTGGATGATATCATAATCAATCCCTTTTTCTTCCAAAGCATGAATAAAGAGCTGAAAATTTCTGCTACACAATTCATAATCTTCCGAGGCAACCGAAATTTCGACGATGGGATATCCTCCATTGATCATCGGCAATGATGAGAAATCGACATTTTGATCCATCTTCTCCATCACCTCGATAAGGGTGTTTTCACTCGTTTGTGCTATTAGGGTCTGACGATAGAGGAGGGGAGCTTTTGGGTAGAAATGGTTCAAGGCTTCTTCAACCATCGGATGAGACATTTCCGGAAATCCCGGCATAAAAAAATAGCGATCTTCAAGAGTAAAACCGGACATATTGTTGATGATATTATGGAGCAGTCCCGCATTTTTGGGCAGTTCTGCCATATGTATACGATGCGGATACGCGGCATCCCCAAATCGTTCGATAATATCGCGGGTAAATTGTTCATGAGGAATTAATGCGCCGTCACTGAAAACGTCAGCGGAAATCTGGCGTGTCAGATCATCGGGGGTGGAGCCAATTCCTCCGAAGCTGAACATGACGCCTTGTAGATCGTTTTTAATCATGTTAAACGTATTATGGATGAGAATAGGATCGTCTTTGATGATGAAAGAGGAGAAGAGGGTGTAACCCCGACGCATCAGCGCATCACGTATAAAAAGAAAATGTTTGTCTTCCCGACGCCCATTAAGGATTTCAGAACCGATGATAACGGCATAAAAATGAGGATTTTTCATAGAAGAATTATAACACCCTCTTCACCCAGAGCGGGAGAAGGAAAACTATTGCAATTTGGCAAGAATTTCTTTTTCGACGGCATCGATTTTTTGGGTTCCGTCGATCGTGATGTATTTAACCGACGTATCCGAAGCGGCAACACCTTGGTAGTAGTTGACAAGTGGAGCGGTTTGTTCATGATAAACACGGAGACGATCGAGAACGACTTCTGCTTTATCATCATCTCGTTGAACCAAATTTTCACCGGTTACATCATCTTTACCTTCCACTTTCGGCGGGTTGAAAACGACATGATACGTTCGTCCTGATGCAAGGTGGGCGCGACGACCCGACATACGCTCAACGATAACACTATCAGCAACATCGATCTCAATCACCGCATCGATTGCCACACCCGCCTCTTTAAGTGCGTCAGCTTGCGGAACGGTACGTGGGAATCCATCAAGAAGGAAACCGTTTTTACAATCATTTTCCAAAATGCGTTCTTTAACCAAACCGATAATGATCTCATCGGTGACGAGTTTGCCCGAATCCATAAACGATTTTGCCAATGTTCCCAGTTCCGTTCCCGCTTTGATCGCAGCACGGAGCATATCCCCCGTAGAGATTTGCGGGATATCAAATGCTTTGGTCAAGAACTGCGCTTGTGTCCCTTTTCCGGCACCCGGAGCGCCTAAAAGAATGATTTTCATTTAATGTTATCCTGTATTAAATTTTTGATTCGAGATAGAGTTCCATCTCATCGACAATGGCTTCGATAGTACGTTCGCCATCGATCTTTTTGAGAAGGTTTTTGGATTCATAAAAGCTTTGGATATCCGCTAAAGGTTCTGCATAGACTTTCATCCGATTGTTAAACACTTCTTCTTTGTCATCACTGCCGCGTGAGCGTCCTAATACGCGATCTCGTGCGACCTCTTCGCTCACTACGACTTCGATGACACTGACAAGTTCTATATCACTGTCACTATCTAGAAATTTGTTCAATTCATTCATCTGCTCACATGAACGAGGGTATCCATCAAACAAAATGACATCAGCAGGAGCTGATTTGATCGCGCTGGTGATCGTTTCAATAGCAATTTCAATTGGGACAATGAGCCCTTTGCTGATAAAGCTGTCGATCAACTGACCCCGCTCGCTGCCGCTGGCTACTTCAGCACGGAGTAAATCTCCGGTAGAGTAGTGAACGATTTCGTCATTGTTTCGTTCCGCAATGATCTCTGCATCGGTCGTTTTACCCGATCCGGGAGCTCCAATAATGAGAAAGAGTTTTTTCATCGCTTATTTTGCACTTTCGCGAAGACGGATATGAAGTTCACGGAGTTGTGTCAACTCTACCGGACTTGGTGCTTGGGTCATGATACAAGAGGCTTTTTGGGTTTTCGGGAACGCAATAACGTCACGAATACTATCTTTTTTAGAGAGTAACATCATGAAACGGTCAAATCCGATGGCGAATCCGCCATGCGGCGGTGCGCCGAATTTGAGTGCATCAAGGAGGAAACCGAATTTCTCTTGAGCTTCCTCTTCACCGATACCGAGAAGGGTGAAGATTTGCTCTTGCAACGCTTGTTTATGGATACGGATCGATCCACCGCCGAGTTCCGTTCCGTTAAGTACGATATCGTACGCGATCGATTCGATATCCTCGAGGTGTTCATGGTTCAAATCACGCGGCATTGTGAACGGATGGTGAAGCGCTTTGACACGGCCCTCTTCGATTTCGAACATCGGGAAATCGACAACCCAGACAAATTCGAAGCGATCTTTGTCGATCAGGTTCATTTTTTCGTGCTCAGCGATGAAAATACGGAAGCGTCCCATATAATCCCAGACGGTTTTTTTGTCTCCCGCACCGAAGAAGACGACATCACCCACTTCCATACCGGTACGGTCGATAAGAAGCTGGAGATCTTCAGCACTGAAGAATTTTTCCAACGGACCTTTAAGGCCGTCTTCTTTCATTTGGAAGTAGCCGAGCCCTTTGGCACCGAATTTGCGGACATAGTCTTCAAAGCTTTTCATCTCACGTTTAGAGAATGCCAAATCGGCACCCGGAACCCGGAGCGCTTTGATACGGTTCATTTTAGGGTTGGCGGCGATCCCTGTAAAAATTTCGTTGTCGCAGCGTGCGAAGATATCGATGACATCGACCATTTTCAGGTCATAGCGGAGATCCGGTTTGTCCGAACCGTACCACTCCATCGCATCGGTGTATTTGATGCGGTTGAACGGTGTGTGAACTTCATGTCCCGCTGCAGCGAACATCCCCGTAATCAGCTCTTCAGCGACACGGATAACGTCTTCTTGGTTACAGAAACTCATCTCGACGTCGATTTGAGTAAATTCGGGCTGACGGTCTGCACGCAAATCTTCGTCACGGAAACATTTTGCGATTTGGAAATAGCGGTCAAATCCACCTACCATCAACAGTTGTTTAAACAACTGCGGTGATTGGGGGAGGGCGTAGAACTCACCTTCGTGTACACGGCTTGGTACGAGATAGTCACGTGCACCTTCAGGGGTTGATTTAGTCAGAATCGGGGTTTCAACTTCCAAAAATCCGAGACGGTCCAGTACATTCCGTGCCGCAATGGCCGCTTTGGAACGGAGCATAAAGGTGTTGTACATGGATGGATTACGCAGATCAAGGTAGCGGTATTTGAGACGGATCTCTTCTCCGACACTGTTGTCACCGATACCGAAAGGGACAGGCTCAGAGCGGTTTTCAATGATCAGTTCTTCAACGACCACTTCGATAGCACCCGTTTTAAGACGCGGATTGACGAGACCTTCGCCACGGTTACGAACGCGACCGTGAGCAATAAGGACGAATTCGTCACGCACTTCACTGGCCATTTTATGGGCATGGGCATTGTCTGCAGGATCGCATACAAGTTGAATTAGGCCGCTTTTATCGCGCAAATCGATAAAAACAATCCCTCCGTGGTCGCGGTAGCTGTTCGCCCAACCGCACAGAACGACGTTATCGCCGACGTTTGCTTCACTTAAATCGGTACAAAAATGACTTCTCAAATCAAAGTCCTTAGGTTATATTTTTCGCAATTATAGCGGCTAGAAACTTTTGGTTTGATAATAGTATTCGAATCGTCTTCGATACTGGAATGCGTATGATACAGAAAACCGTATCCAAATACTTTAAATATAATATATATTATGTTAACCAATTGGTATTTTAAGTAGTCTTTTTTTCTCTTTCAGCTCTGTTACACTAAACTTACACAATGGAATCAACAAAAGAACAACTCATAATTGACATTGAAAACCTTCTTAACCGATATGAAGGTATTAGTCCTACGCATATCGATCCTGCACTTTTGCAATTTCTTGATCGTAAAACTCTTCTTAATATAATTGATTCTATTCTGCGCCAGCAAGAAAAAACCAATGAAACCAATATTGAATGGCTTGAACAATTTAAAAAGTATTAACATCAAAATATTGTCACAGAAACGGTTTTTGCAAAAATCCAACCTGTAATTGTTTTTTTAAGGGAATGCTAAAAAATATTATCTATAATTACAACAATTATCCACAGTGATATTTTCTACCTAATTCAATCCAAAATTAAAAAGGAGCCTTCATGTCATCGAAAGTAGATTTGGTTCAACTTACTGAACAAACCAAAAAATTGACGGCAATGGTCGTTGAAGACGAAGTCGTTGCTAATGATCTTTTAAGCTCAACTTTTAAAAACTTTTTTGCTGAAGTTACATCAGCCTACAACGGTGCGGAAGCACTGCGTATGTATGAGAAAGTAAATCCGGATATCGTTTTTGTCGATATCATCATGCCGGAAATCGACGGTATCGAGCTTGCTCGCCGTATCCGTTCGATCAACCCGTCACAAATCATCATCGTTATTTCTGCAAGTAACGATATTCAAAAAATCTCCGAATCAATCGAAGTGGGTGTAAACAGCTTCATTCAAAAACCGATTGACACGAAAAAAATTCTTGAGATGCTCCAAAACATCACAAGCCTTGTTTCTAAGCGTAAAAAAATCGAAACCAAGACCTTCTCTATATCGTTGCCGTTGGATGTTTATGAGTTGGTTGACGATAACGCAAAAGCAGAGAGTATCTCTAAAAATGCCGTTATTATCCGTGCTCTTCGCTCATTTTACAACGACTAAACTCCCCTCTTCCCACTTTTGTGGGAAAAATATCTTGATTTAGCTTTTTTTCAGCTATATCTCCCTATAATTTCGGCTCAGGTTTACCTGTTCTTTATCTTTTCATAACGGCCCCATCATCTAATGGTTAGGATTCCAGATTTTCATTCTGGCCATACGAGTTCGAATCTCGTTGGGGTCACCATTTTATCTCTCCTACATAATTTTT
>NZ_JBAVEF010000050.1:0-210372 GCF_049587615.1 Sulfuricurvum sp. | reverse complement strand
AGGCGAATCAATGCCGATTGCTTCCAATGCAACCAAAGAAGGGCGTTCTGAAAACCGCCGTATTGAAGTCGAACTTATCAAATAAATTCGGCTTCCTCCCCCTCACTCATATTTCCGCTTCGGCGGGGATAGAAATTCTTCTCTTATTTTTTAACTCGCTTTGTAAACTTCGTCATAAACTTCTCTATTTTCGGTGCAATCACAACATAGCAATACCCTTGCGTCGGATGCTCATTGTAGTAATTTTGGTGATACGCTTCGGCTTCGTAAAATTCCGGTACAGGAGAAAGTTCTGTCACAATCGCCTCCTTCCACTGTTTTTGCGCGGATTGAATCGATGTGAGCGCTTTTTCTTTTTGTCCCTCGTCATAATAATAAATTACCGATCGGTATTGTGTCCCCCGATCAGCTCCTTGGGCGTTTAATGTGGTTGGATCATGTATCGCCCAAAAAATATCCAAAATCTCTTCATACGTTATGATATCCGGATCATAGGTTATCTCCACAACTTCAGCATGGCCTGTGGCCCCGCTGCATACCTGTTCATAACTTGGATTTTTACGTGCACCTCCTGCATACCCGCTGAGTGCACTCAAAACACCCTCTACACGATTATAAACCGCTTCAATGCACCAAAAGCATCCACCCCCCACGAGGGCTTTTTCTACTCTTCCCATGATTTGCCTTTTTTTGGATGATTATCGGCTGTAGCGGCTGTTAGAGGGTTGAAAGAACCGTATTGCCTCAAAGTTTTAAGCAGATATCTTTTTGCCTATTTTTTAATCATTCATTGCCCCGTTTTTGTCATATGTTTTATTATAATTTTAGTGTTTCGTCAAAACACGTTATCGTACGGTAATCTTTTATCGATACGATGTCGTTTATATCGAACAAAGGAGAACCCAATGGAAAAAATGACCCCATTCGAAAAAATGTTGGTTAAAAAACTACGCCGATCCAAACGCGCCAGCTGGATGGTTGACTAAATAATCGTTTGCCTGTCCGGGCAATATCCTCTTTCTCATACGTTACTATTCCCCTTTGATCCACCATATGATACTTTTCTTTGCCCTTCGTTAACATCATTACGTCATACTTTACGGCTCAACAGTCACTGTAAAAAGGATCCGTATGCTTCAGGCGCTGATGGTCGAAGATGACCCTGATATCACGACATTACTGGTAAACTATCTCAAAAATTACGGCATAGCCCTCAATGCTGTCTCAACCCCTAGCGAAGGACTAACTCTTTTAGATACGGATCCTTTTGATCTCATCATTTTGGATTTAACCCTGCCGCAAATGGATGGACTGGAACTGTGCAAAGCAATCCGACTCAAAACCGATATCCCTATTGTCATTTCAAGCGCTCGTAGCGATATCAACGATAAAATTATCAGCCTCCAATACGGGGCAGACGACTATCTCCCCAAACCGTATGAACCGCGTGAGCTCATCGCACGGATCAAAAGCGTTCTCCGCCGCTATCACCCGACACCGGAGACAAAAAAGAAACCCTTCATCCTGAATACAGAGGAACAAACCATTCACTATAACGGCTCCGCTCTTTCTTTAACGCGTGCAGAATACGAGTTGCTCTCCTTGTTTATCCGCCACCCCGACCAAACGCTCAGTCGTCATTTTCTCTCCACCCATTCCGAAGCGATTTCATGGGAAAGCTCGGCTCGGACCATCGATGTCATTATCAGCCGACTGCGCCAAAAAATCGAAAAAGATCCTAAAAATCCCCGCTTTATCCACTCCATACGCGGAAGCGGTTATCGCTTTTCAGGATAATCGATGGGTCACAGTATTTTTCTCAGAATCACCCTTTTTTTTCTCGTCGCCATCATCGCTATGGGGATAGGATTTTACGCCCTGAACCAAAAACTCGGTCATGAGTATGAAAAGCGTCTTGAGAGGGAAGCGGAGAATCTCCTTTTAATCCTCCGCAAAAGCATCCCCTTCGCTCCGGCTGATCGGCGATCTTTTTTACAAGATCATGGCTACAGTATTGCCGAGCCCCATCCGGATCTCATCAAAACCCTGCATACGGGACTCGCTAACATTCCGGAAAATTACCCCGAAGCAATCCAAGACTCTCTCAAAGAGGGGCGGATACAAATACTCAAAGACGATCATCATCTCTACGTCTATCTCACCAAAGCGTCTCCGCCGTTACTGGTCATCAAAGCCGATGTCGCCAAACGCCCGCTCTGGCCTGAAGCTCTTTTTATCACCCTTTTGGTGAGTTTGCTCCTCCTCTATTGGCTGATTATTAAAACGCTGTTTCCCCTCAAAACACTCATACACGCCATCACCCATTATGCCCAGGTAGGGAATTACATCCCCATCAAAAGTATCCAAAAAGATGAAATCGCCCTTGTCGCCCGTGCATTGGACAATGCGATGGAAAAAAACCAAACCCTCATGGAAGCACGGAGACTCTTTTTACGCAACATCATGCACGAGCTTAAAACACCTATCACGGTCGGAAAACTAGCCCTCCCCTTCCTTAAAAAAGGGGAAGAAAAATCGATTTTGGAACGGGCATTTTTACGGATGGAGAACCTGATAGCCGAATTGGTTCGGGTAGAGCAAATCACCTCGGGAGCTCTGGCACCTCATGTGCAACAATGCGACCCGAAAAGCTTAATCGATAAGGCAAAAGGGTTGCTTTTTCTAGGAGAGGGGGTAGTCGAAGCGATAACGGATGGCACATCCATTGATGCGGATTGCGAGATAATGGCAACGGTCTTTAAAAACCTCATCGACAATGCGATCAAGTACAGTTCCGATGGTAAAGTCACTATCATTCAAACCAATGAACGTATTTGCTTTTACAACACGGGAGAGCCCTGGCCTTCAGATGCTACGCTCAAAACGCTCACTGAACCCTTTTTTCATCATCATGACAATCCGCACAGTTTCGGACTAGGGCTCTATATTGTCAAATCGGTTATCGATGCACACAACTTTACACTGAAGTATCGGTATGCACAGGGGAAACACTGCTTTGAAATCGTGTGTCGGAATCCTCTTGTACCGCATGATTAAGGCGAATCTCAAAACATGCCCCTTTGAGGGTATTGTAGACGCTTAATTTCCCTAAAAAGTGTTTCTCAATAATCATTTTGGCCATATACAGACCGATTCCGGTCCCCTGCGATTCAAATTTGGTGGTGAAGTAAGGGTCGAAAATCTTATCAATGATCGCTATTGGAATCCCTCCCCCCGTATCTTCAATGCTGATCGTACAATAACGCTCATCACTGACACAGCGGATACGGATAGTGCGTTCATCCCCCGGATGCTGTTCAATCGCTTCACGGGCATTATTAACCAAATTGATAAGGACTTGTTTGAGTTCATTAGGGTAAACCAGAACTTCGATAGCCATATCGATCTCCCGCTCAACGGCAATTTTTTGACGCGTTAATAAAGGGCCCAAAAGGGCTTCGACATCATTGATCAAAGCATTGATATTGACCGAGATTCGGTTACGGTCCTGTTTGAAAAAATTACGAAAATCATCGATCGTCTGAGACATGTATTCGATTTGTGCTTCGGCAATCTCGATGACTTTTGCCGCTTCACCCGTCCCTGCCAATGAACAGCTCAAATTTAATCGTGTCATGGAGAGACCCAGAATATTGAGCGGTTGGCGCCATTGATGCGCAATCGATTCGAGCATCGAGCCGATCTCCGCCATTTTGGCTTGCTGCATCAGCAGTTTTTCCTGTTTCCGATTTTTTTCAACCGCCTTTTCAATCTCCTCCTGGAGGCGTTGATTAAAGGTTTCGAGTTCGCCGGTACGTTGACGTACCAGTACGTCAAGGCGGTGATTTTTATAGGCGATCAAGATAAACAACACCGCGATAAATCCGATGATTCCCCATACAAGGCGGTAATTAATCGGATCGTTGCGCTCCATCAGAAGCCAATGGCCGTGAATCTCTTCGTATTCTGAGGGGGTTATAGAAGCCAATACTTTATCAGAAATCGCGGCTAGCATTCCCCAGTCATTACGAAACGCAAATGCAAGTTCATATCGGTAGGGGGTCTCTCCGACCACCTTGAGATGCTTAAGATTATGGCGCTCGATGAGATGACTGACCACACCCAGCCCTTCGATACACGCATAAGCCTCACCCGAAGCAACGCTCTGGAGTGCTTCGAGGGATGTATCCGCCATGACCGGAATAATTTTGGGATGATGGGAACGCAAAAACTCCTCGCTCGCATGCGAACGGACAACCGCCACTTTTTTTCCGATCAAATCGTTCAAATCATTCACATACCCGACATTGGAGTTTGCTACGATCACGATCGACTGTTTTAAATAGGGGCGGCTAAAGGCCAAATTCTCACGCCCCTTAGGGGTAATAGCTGCACACGAGAGCATATCAAGCTCTCTGTTCCGGACAGAGCGGATCGAATCGCTCCAGAGTCTTCGACTGTAATCGATTTCAAAATGGACCCCCAACCGTTTTTCAAGAAGGCTCAGATACGATGCACTGATCCCTGAATGTCTCCCTTTTTCATCAACCGATTCGATAGGAGGCCAGTTTTGATCTATTCCGACCCGGATGACCGGATGCGCTTTCAGCCACGCTTTTTCTTTCTCGCTCAACTGCAATGCGCTGTGTTTATAGATTAAAGGATTAAACGAAGGGATCGATTGGACGACCTCCATCAGCCGATACCCTTGTGCGATCATCTCCAGACGTACGGGATCGATCGAGCCAAATGCAGTATCGGGGCGAAATGCAAGCTCTCTTAGCACTTTGCCCTCATAGATCAATGCATCCAGAGATTTATGCTGGGGATTATACTCCCGATAAATCAGTTCCGCCGTCTCTTCGATATGATCAAACGCCCAAAGCCATCCCCGCATTGACGCATCATAAAAGGCTTCGGCTCTTTGGGGATTCTGGGTCGTTTCTTTTTTCGTCGTAAATAAAATATCGCTGTAAAAATCAAATCCGTACTCTTTAGGATGAATCGCGTGCGTTTCTACCCCCGCTTTTTGGAGGATATAGGGCTCATTTGAGAGATACGCGACCATAGCGTCGGTTTCGCCCCGCGCCAGCGACATCGGATCATAGGAATGCTTTTGAACCTTGAGATCGGATACGGACAAACCGACACTTCGAAGCATCGCCTGCATCTCTGCCCCTTCGATCGTATCGCCGGTCAACATGACCCGTTTATGTTTTAAATCCTGAGCATGATCAATACGGGCATCTTTACGGGTAAGAAGCATCATCGGTGAGGATTGAAATGTAGCTGCCATCAGGACAAGCGGTGAGCCCTTGATGTAGTCGACAATCAGGGAAGAGCGTCCCACACCATACTGCGCTTTGCCTTCCATCACCGCATCAAAAGGGTCTCGTTGATTACGGGCATCGAGGATGGTAACCTCCACTCCCGCATCCCGATAATACCCCTTCTTTTGCGCGACGTAATATCCTGCGAATTGAAACTGATGGAGCCATGGCAGCTGTAACGTCACCGACTCTTTCGACCATGCGATACTCATCAAAAAAAGGGATAAAAGGAGCAGCTTTTTCATAGCTAAGAGTGTATCCAAAGAATTATATTTTCATACTTAGAACGGCTTATGCTCCTTTTCGCTAAAATCGCATCAATTACACTTGTATAAGGTTTCTACTATGTCGGTTAAAAATATTCTTCTTGAAACGATTTCCAAACGCCCCGTTATTATTGATGGTGCCATGGGAACCCAGCTTCAAGAACGTGCCGACAATATCCCCGCCAGTGCATGGGAAGGGTTGGAGGGGTGTAACGAGCTTCTCAACGTTACCTGCCCGGAGGTGATGGGTGATATTTTTCACGCCTACCTTACCGCCGGAGCCGATCTCATCACGACCAACACTTTTGGCTCTTTTAGCTGGGTTTTGGATGAATACGGAATTGGGAGACGCGCCTATGAGCTCTCCCGTGCGGGTGCAGCCGTGTGCAAAGCGGAGTGTGACAAATTCTCTACCCCCGAGCATCCCCGTTTTGTTCTCGGCTCCATCGGTCCGGGAACGAAACTCCCCTCACTCGGACACATTCACTACGATGAAATGTATGCAGGGTATTTAGAGTGCTGTTTAGGGCTCATCGATGGCGGATGCGATATTTTCCTCCTTGAAACCTGCCAAGACCCTCTCCAGATCAAAGCAGCGCTCCATGCGTGTGAAGCGGCGAACCGTGAGCGTAACACGGAACTCCCCATCATGGTCTCCGTTACCATCGAGCTGGCGGGAAGTATGCTCATCGGAACCGATGCGGCAACCATTGCGACCATCATGGAGCCGTTCGACATCATCAGTCTGGGATTCAACTGCGGTACGGGACCGGAACAATACGGCAAACACGTCAGAACCCTCTCCGAAGTATGGGGAAAACCGATCTCGGTTCATGCCAATGCGGGGCTCCCTCAAAATCGCGGCGGCTACTCCTATTATCCGATGGGACCGGATGAATTTGCCAAACTCCAATGTGACTTTTTAAACTTTGACGGGGTGAGTTTCCTCGGCGGGTGTTGCGGTACGACCCCCCAACACATCCGAGCCCTCGTCAACAAAGTCTCCTCCATCGCCCCAAAAAAACCGGCCGGTGCTACCCCTCCTTCTATTGCATCCCTTTTTAACACCGTCGAACTGATCCAAAAGCCCGCTCCGCTACTCATCGGGGAGCGCTCCAACTCGACCGGATCGAAAGCATTTCGCGAACTGATCATCGCCAGTGACTACGAGGGGACATTAAGCGTCGGTCAGGCGCAGGTTCGTGACGGTGCCCATTGTCTCGATGTGAATGTCGAATTTGCAGGGCGTGATGGTGCGGTCGATATGGCGCACGTTATGAGACTCTACAACCAAAAAATCTCCATCCCCCTTATGCCCGATGCCACGCGGGTCAACACGATGGAGGAAGCACTCAAATGCATCGGCGGAAAACCGATCATCAACTCGGTCAATCTCGAAGATGGGGAAGAGCGGCTCGACGCGATCTGTTCTCTCGCCAAAAAATTCGGTACGGCACTCGTATGTCTCGTGATCGATGAAAAAGGGATGGCGAAAACGACGGAAGATAAAATGCGGATTGCGGATCGAATCTACGATCTATGTGTCAACCGCCACGGTATCGATCCGCGCAACCTGATGTTCGATATGCTCACCTTTACGGTGGGAAGCGGTGATGTGGAGTACCGTGACGCCGCTATCCAAACCCTCGAGGCGATCCGACAACTCCACCAAAAATATCCGAATGTCGGCTCAACACTGGGGCTTTCCAATATCTCTTTCGGGCTTAGCATGAATGCCCGCATTTTTTTGAACAGTGTCTTTTTACACCACTGTATCGAAGCGGGAATGACCTCGGTTATCATCAATGTCAAACATATCGTGCCGCTTGCCAAAATGTCTGAAGAGGATCGTGCTATTTGTGAAGAGCTGCTCTTTACCCCGGATGATCAATCGCTGTTTAAATTTATCGAACACTTCAGTGATAAAACCATTGATAACGGTAAAAATGATGAAGCCTATGAAAGCTTAAGTGATGAAGAAAAAATTTCTAAGCTCCTCATTGACGGTGACAAAGAGCGGATGATTCCGCTCGTAGAAAGTGCCCGCCATACGATCAACCCAGACGTAATCGTTAATGAGATCCTCATCGATGCAATGAAAATCGTCGGAGAGCTTTTCGGGTCAGGGAAAATGCAGTTACCGTTTGTATTGCAAAGTGCCGAAACGATGAAAACCACCGTCGATTATCTCAATCCTTACCTCTCCAAACAGGAAAAAGATACGGATACGACCCTCGTCATCGGAACCGTCAAAGGGGATGTTCACGACGTGGGGAAAAATCTCGTCGACATCATCCTCTCCAATAACGGGTTCAAAGTCATCAATGTCGGGATTAAAACCGAACTCGAAGAGTATCTCGATGTTATGAAAGCCCAAGATATCCACGCCATCGGAATGAGCGGACTCCTCGTCAAATCGACCCAAGTGATGCGTGACAACCTGGAGACGATGACAAGCATGGGGATCACAACACCGGTGCTGTTAGGCGGTGCGGCACTTACCCGCAGTTTTGTGGACGATTTCTGCCGGCCGATCTACAACGGAGCAATATTTTACTGCCGCGACGCGTTTGACGGGGTTATCGCGATGAGCCGGATTGAGAAATACAACGCCGATCCAAGTGTGGGGCTTGATACCCGTTTAGGCGGTGATATGGTTGAACGTGCCGCCAAAGAGGTGATTGACGTGGTTATCCCTCCGTTTCATGAGCTTAAAATGCCGTGTGAAGTGAAAATCCCCACCCCTCCGTTTTGGGGACGTCGTGTCTTGCGCAAAGAGCAACTCGATTTTGAGATGGTGTGCGGATGGATCAATAAACGGAGCCTCTTTAAAATGCACTGGGGATACAAACGTGCCGGAATGCCGGTAGAAGAGTACAAAAAACTCTTAGAGACCAAAGTGTACCCCGCCTATGAGCGTATTAAATCTGAGATTATCAAGCGGGGGTTGTTTGAGCCGACTGTGATCTACGGATACTATCCCGTCCGAAGCAGCGACCGTGAACTATTGATTTTCGATGAGAGCTGCGGATGGAATATCGATGCTAACGCTAACCGCCAAAACCTCGAAGAGGTGATCGGGAATGCCAAATATGTGTTTGAATTTCCGCGCCAGCGTAAAGCACCCCATCGCGCATTGAGTGATTTTTTCGCCCACACCCGCGATGATGTATTGCCACTAACGTGTGTTAGTGTCGGGGACAAATTTAGCGAGTATGAAAAAGAGCTCTACGCCGCCAATGAGTATTTGGAGTACAATATGGTACACGGATTTGGGGTAGAGCTGGCCGAAGCGCTGGCCGAAGTGGCACACAAACAAATCCGCCTCGATCTTAACATCGCACACGATGATGAAGGGTTCAGCTTGCGAGATGTTCGCCTCAACCGTTATGCGGGGGCGCGATACAGTTTCGGGTATCCTGCCTGTCCAGACCTCGAACCCAGCCGTATCATTTTTGATCTCTTACGTCCCGAAGAGTTCGGTATTACCCTCTCTGAAACATTCCAAATCCATCCGGAACAAAGTACGACGGCGCTCGTCGTCCATCACAAAGAGGCGACGTATTACAATATATAGTCCGGTGTTTTTAAAATCTTCCTGACACAAATGAGCTGCGCGCGAAGCGGTAGTGCGAGAGTCGTGCAAAGCGAACTGTCGGGATGATGAGCTTTTTTGCTACTTTTTTGGCGGGACAAAAAGTAGGAGAAACTTATTTTTTCCCCCACACCTTCTCGATCCATTCCCCCATCTTAGCTTCATAACCAATGTTTTTGAATTCGACAAATTTGAGCGGTTTGGAGAGGTATTTTTGATCTACCCATCCGCCGAAGTCATGCGGATAGAGATACCCTTTGTGCTGTTGGCGCAGATGAAGGGGAATATCGAGAATCACTCCGTTCTTTACTGCTTGCTGCGCCGCATTGATCGCGTTATACGCCGTATTGGATTTCGGAGAGGCACACAGATAGATCACTGCCTGAGCGAGGATAATCCGAGCTTCGGGATAACCGATTTGTTTGACACTCATCATCGCCGAGGTGGTCAATGTCAGTGCTTGCGGATTGGCATTTCCCACATCTTCGGAGGAGAGGATCACGAGACGCCGTGCGATAAACTCGGGCGGTTCTCCCCCCTCGATTAAACGGGCAAGATAATAGATCGCCGCATCGGGATCGCTTCCACGAATGCTTTTAATGAGGGCAGAAGCGAGATCGTAATGCACCCCCGCCTCTGAGCTCCCCAGCGATTGCGCCGCGGGACGGAGCGATTTAAGCAAGAGAAGCGTCATCGGTTTGTTGAGTGCCGAAGCGACTTCGAGGAGTTTGAGCATCGCCCTCGCATCTCCCCCTGAACTCGCAATTAGATACTCTCGCGCCTCTTCATCCATTTCCACCTTGGTCCGTACTAACAAATCTGCTAACGCTTCATGCGTAATCGAGTGGAGTTCAAACAACAATGAGCGCGAACGCATCGCCGCAGTCAACGAAAAATAGGGATTCTCCGTCGATGCACCGATGACTAACACACTGTTTTTTTCCATAACCGGCAATAACACCTCTTGCTGGTTTTTTGCCAGACGATGCACTTCATCGATAAAAATAAGGGGCTTTGTCAGAGAGCCTTCATATTGATCAAAAATCTTTCGCAAATTTTCGATTTTGAGTGAAGTGGCATTAAACTCATAAAAGGGGAGATCCATAACGTCGGCGATAATTCGGGCAAGTGTTGTTTTTCCGCAGCCGGGAGGACCGTAAAAAAAAGAGTGGGTGAGAGCACCCCCCTCACATAAAGAACGAAGAGGAGCATCCGAAGAACACAGGTGAGGCTGTCCTACCACATCATCAAATTTTTTGGGACGAAGCAGATAAGTGAAGTCTGCCACCTTTAACCTGCAATGACCTTGATAATCACTTCCCGTGCTTGGCGGGGACCGTCAAACTCACCGAAGAAAACTCCTTGCCATTTTCCGAACATCGGACGTCCTTCATACACCGGAATACTCACCGATGCGCCCATCCGAGAAGATTTGAGATGTGCTGCAGCATTACTTCCGACATGCGAATACTTGGCATCGCTGGGGATGACGGTTGAGAGGGCGGAGAGTAAATCGCGGCGGAGATTCTGGTCGGCATTTTCAAACAAAAAAACACTTCCGGTCGTATGGGGGGTAAAAACGACACAGATCCCTTCTTTGACGCCCGAAGTAATTACCGCTTCTTTCACTTCGGCACTGATATCCATCAGCTGTGTTTTATGACTGGTTGGGAATGTGAGAATTTTCATTTCTTGCCGCCTTTTGCAAATTTAGTGTCAGGTTTGTATTTATTGGTACTGAAAGGTTCATTGGAAGGCTTTGGTTTGACCTTTGCCTTATCTTTCACAAACGTCTTTTTCGCCGGTTTGGACTCCGGTTTTTCGACAGCTCTCGGAGCTTTTGGCTGAGATTTTTGTTTTTGCTTCTCCGCTTTCTCCACCGCATCCAAAAATTCTCGTAAAGAGGAGTATTCACTTCTCTCTAAAAACCGCACTTTTCCCGTTGGAAGATTATTGAGTTCAATCCCTCCGAAACTAAGCCGTTTCAAATCCACGATTTCGGCACCGAAATGGGCAAAAAAACGGCGAAGTTCACGGTTTTGCCCCTCTCCGATGGCTACTTTAAGAATCGAATAGTCCCCTTGGTCTTTTTGTACCTGATAGGCATAAAAAGGGGCGAAACTCATCGGCCCCGCATCAGCATGTTCATGCGCACCCGCACTGGCGTCTTCGAGCTCCAGCCCCTCCCCCATGGCGATTTTCATCCCCTCGGTAACAGGCCCTTTGATTTTGATCTTGTAAACCCGTTCCATCTTCGACGTCATAAGTGCCGTGGCCACCCGCGACGCATCGGTCAGAAGCAATAGCCCCTCGGAAGCAAAGTCAAGTCGTCCGACGGGGATGTAATGGCGATACTGCTTTGCAAGAGAATCGTAAATCGTTCTACGCCCTTGAGGGTCCTTTTTAGTCACCAGTTCGCCGCGCGGTTTGTTATACACAATCACGGTGAACTGATCGTTCGGAACAATTTTATTCCCGCTTACCATGACATTGGCATGACGTTCATCCACCTGTGTTGCAGGATTGGTTTCGATTTCCCCATCGATACGGACATATCCGTCGAGAATCGCCTGATCGGCTTCGCGACGGGAATAGGTCGAGTAGTGAGCAATAAATTTGTTAAGTCGCATCATGAGATACCTGCTTCCACGAGAGTATGAAGATGCAGTGCACCTTGTATAACGCCGGTGGTATCGGTGACCACCAGCAACTGAATTTTTTTGGTTTCGATCAGTACCAGTGCATCACTGGCGAGCATCGCCGCATCATTAATCACAAGAGGATTTTTAGTGGCGTAAGCCTTCGCAGACGTATCCAGCGAAAACGACTCATTCATCAGAGCGCGACGGATATCTCCGTCACTGAGAAGCCCTGAGAGCTTCCCTTCCCCATCGGTCAGCATCACCGTCCCCAGACGCCCTTCGCTGAGTTTCAAAATCGCCTCTTTCAGCGGAGTATTCTCATCCACGATCGGGAGATTTTCGGTGCGCATTAAATCGCTCACTTTGACAAATAACCGTTTTCCTAACGCTCCGCCGGGGTGAAAGGAGGCAAAATCCTCTTTTTGGAAATTGCGTGCCCTCATTAAACACACCGCCAATGCATCCCCCATCGCAAGGGTTAAGGTCGTTGAAGAGGTAGGGG
This sequence comes from Sulfuricurvum sp., assembly GCF_049587615.1. Taxonomy (GTDB): domain Bacteria; phylum Campylobacterota; class Campylobacteria; order Campylobacterales; family Sulfurimonadaceae; genus Sulfuricurvum. The sequence continues at coordinate 198,037 of NZ_JBAVEF010000050.1, read as the reverse complement.
CAATATCAAGCGGACATGCTTCGGCAGAGACGTTGATATTAAGTACCTCATCGCTGTAGCGTCCAAGCGTCGATGCAGGATTTCGGGTCATTCCGATCAATGGGATATCAAACCGTTTGATATGGGGGAGAATGGAACTGAGCTCCGGACTTTCGCCGCTGTAACTGATCGCCAATACCGCGTCTTCTTTGCCGATCATCCCCAAATCTCCGTGCAATGCTTCGGTAGGGTGGAGAAAAAAGCTGGGCGTCCCCGTAGAGGCAAACGTTGCGGCGATTTTGGCCCCGATCAGCCCCGATTTTCCAACCCCTGTGATCACCAACTTGCCATGGCACGCAAGAATAATCTCTACCGCACGGACGATTTCCGCTCCGAGTCGTTCGGAGCCTTCGCGAAGTGCTTGCGCTTCGATTTCAAGTGTGTTTTTGGCTATTGCGATATAATCGTTGTTCATAAATATAATTATAGCCGAAATGGACTTTATCCATGCAAAACCTTTACCAAGAAGTAAACACTCTGGATCATCGAGCTGTAGAAAAATTTGCCCTCAGTGAAACAATCATGATGGAGCACGCTGCGTTATCAATGGCGCAATGGATTCATGAGCGTTTTGAGCGAAACACTTCCCTCCTCATCGTCTGCGGCAGTGGAAACAACGGTGCAGACGGACGGATTCTCGCACGACAACTGGAAGGGGACTACCGTATCTCCTTCGATTATCAGAGCGATCTCCACTATGATGTCATCGTTGATGCCCTCTTTGGCAGCGGTCTTAACCGACCTCTCGATTCTGCAACCCGTGCATTGCTGGATATTCTGAATGCTTCCGACGCCTTTAAAATAGCCTGCGATGTCCCAACCGGTCTGTTTGCAGACGGAACGCTCGATCCCCATGCGTTTAAAGCGGATCTCACCATCACCATGGGAGCCCTAAAACGAAGCCTCTTCAGCGACGCGGCCAAAGAGTACGTGGGAAAAATTCATGTGGCCAATCTTGGAGTTTCACGTTCACGCTATGAGATACCCTCCCCATGGCAGCTACTCGACCCCTCTGATCTCTCCCTGCCGCTGCGTACACGCACCTCAACACACAAAGGATCGTATGGCCACTTGGCACTCGTGTGCGGAGAAAAGATCGGGGCCTCCGTCATCGCCGGCTCTGCCGCCCTGCGTTTTGGTACGGGGCTGGTAACTCTTTTAAGCAACGAAAACGTTCACATCCCGTATGATCTGATGCAAAGTCACTCTCTTCCCGCCACTGCTACCGCCATCGCATTGGGGATGGGTCTGGGGGCAGAGTTTTGCGATGATGAGCTCACCTGCTTGCTCGACAATACACTCCCGCTGGTTCTCGATGCCGATATCTTTTATCATCCGATGTTTCTGAAACTCCTCCATCGTGGTGGGGTTGTCCTCACCCCCCATCCCAAAGAGTTCACACAAATTTTACGTATCTGCGGCATCGCCGATATCACCACCCAAACCTTGCAAAATGACCGGTTTCGCTATGTGGAGCAATTTTGTGCCGCATTCCCGAATACCGTATTGCTCCTCAAAGGGGCCAATGTCATTATTGCTCAACATAAACGCTATTTTATCAACCCTCACGGTACCGTCGCACTCGCAAAGGGAGGAAGCGGGGATGTACTCAGCGGGCTGATCGGCGCATTGCTGGCCCAAGGTTATACGCCGCTGGATGCAGCGCTCCAAAGCTCTCTTGCCCATACCCTTGCAGCACAAAAATTTGATAAAAACAACTACGCGCTGACCCCGTTTGATCTTATAGAAAGAATATCTGCTTTATGAAAAAAATCGTTGCACTCTTCAGCGGCGAGGGGACCAACCTCGCCAACCTAATCGAAAAGATTCATCTTAAACACGGCGCCATTGTCTGCGCCATTACCAACAACCCAAATGCCGGAGGCATTGCCAAAGCACGTTCAGCCGGTATTCCGGTAGAAATTTTAGATCATCGTGAATTTGAGAGCCGTGAGGCTTATGATACCGCCCTCGTTGATCTGATACGCGAATACAACCCTGATCTGGTGGTTTTATGCGGATTTATGCGGATACTCACTCCTGTTTTCACCTCCAATATCCGCTCCATCAATCTCCACCCCTCACTTCTCCCGGCTTTTAAAGGGGCCCGGGCTATCGAACGGAGTTTTGAGAGTGATGAAAAAGTATGCGGCGTCAGTGTCCACTGGGTGAGCGATGAACTGGACGGGGGAGAAATCATTATGCAAAAAAGTTTTCGTAAAAGCGATGAGGAAACACTAGAAAGTTTTACGGTAAAAATCCGTGCAATCGAGCATGAAATTTTACCCCTCAGTGTTATGAGCCTTCTCAAAGAATCCTAACAGAATCGTTATGTTATAAACCCAAGAACAATCTCCAAAGGAGTCAATTTTATGCACACATTACAAATCGGAAAATATACGCTCGGCAGCCGTCTTATCGTCGGGAGCGGCAAATACGACTCTTTTGAAACGACCAAAGCCGCCACCTTGGCAAGCGGTTCAGAACTTATCACCGTCGCCGTCCGCCGTCTCAATATTACCAATCCAAACGAACCAAACCTTCGCGATACGTTTGCGGGAACGAACGTCAAGTTTTTGCCAAATTCGGCAGGATGTACAACGGCTGAGGAAGCAATCACCCTTTTCCGCCTCACTCGAGAAGCGACAGGAATCGATCTGATCAAACTCGAAGTGATCGGCGATACCCAAAAAACCCTCTATCCGGATGTTTTAGAGACGATCAAAGCGTGTGAAGTACTCGCCAAAGACGGATTTACGATCATGGCCTACACCAGTGATGATCCGATCATGGCACGCCGCCTCGAAGATGCGGGAGCCCATGCGATCATGCCTCTCGCCGCTCCGATCGGAAGCGGTCTCGGTGTCCAAAACCGTTATAACATCGTATTTGTACGCGAAGCGGTGAAAGTGCCGATTATCGTCGATGCGGGGATCGGATGTGCGAGTGATGCGGCATTAGCGATGGAGTTAGGAGCGGATGGCGTATTGACCAACACGGCGATTGCGCAGGCGCAAAATCCGATGATGATGGCGGAAGCGATGAAGAACGCCGTAATCGCGGGACGTTTAAGTTATCTCGCTGGACGTATTCCGAAACGTCCATATGCGACGGCATCATCACCAGTGGATGGAATGATACAGTTTTAATACCTTCTATACTTTTCTTTTCATAGAAAAGTATCAAAAGAAATCGCCCTCACCACAAATCGCTTGCGGTACGCTTGTGCCCTACGGCACGCGACCTTGCTCTTGGTATGGGGTGAGGGCAAAATATTTTATTTGTATGATTTTCGCGTATAGCGAAAATAGATAACAATCTATCCCCTGAGCATCCTTGAAAGCCACGCGCGAAGCAATAGTGCGAGAGTCGCGTGAGCGCTTTGCTCAGGGGATGACTTTCTTTTGTTTCTTTTCTTTCTAGAAAGAAAAGAATATCAAGCCTCTATGTAGTCCAAATCCTCATGAAACGTCTCACGGGTAAAATAAAGTGCCACCAAAGCAATCGTAAACACAACCGATCCCACAACTGCGGCGGAACCCAAAACCCCCATACTCTCTTTTAAAAGCATAAAACTCGACGTGATCGGTACGACCGACCCGCGTACGAAATTGGGAACCGTCGTTGCGACGGTCGCACGGATATTCGTTCCGAACTGCTCCGCCGCCATCGTGATAAAGAGGGCCCAGTAGCCGCAAAATACCCCCAGTAAAAATACTGCAACATAAAAAGTCTCAGCACTTGCACCCGACAAGTTGAAATAATAGAGGACACTTGCCACAGAAAAGACCATGAAAATCGTATAGGCACGTTTGCGGCTCTGCATCTGCTGCGAAAGATATCCACTCGCCAAATCGCCTACAGAGAGACCGATATAGGTGTACATCAATGCTTGACCTGCGGTTACTTCACCACTAATCTCCAACGCTTTAGCAAACTCAGGAGAGAACATCACCAAAACCCCGACGACATACCACAACGGCATACCGATGACAATTGCTTTAATGTATTTACTGAAAAGCTTTTTATGGCTGAAAAGGGCAAAGAAATGGCCCCGCTTCACATCATCACTGACATGGTGTTGAAACATTTCCGACTCTCTGACCCGGAATCGCAAAATCAACAGTAAAAAGCCGAGCACCCCTCCGATAATATAGGCATTGCGCCACGCAAAGTGTTCGGCAACGATATTGGCCGCGACAACCCCAAGAACACCAAACGCGGCGATACTCATCACCCCGTATCCGCGAAGCTCTTTGGGGAGGATTTCAGCCACCAGCGTCACCCCGGCCCCCAATTCACCTGCCAATCCGATACCGGCGATAAATCGGAGCAATGCATACTGCTCAACATTGGTGACAAACGCATTGAGGAGATTGGCCACCGAATAGAGGATAATCGAAGCAAAAAGAACTGAAAGCCGCCCTTTTTTATCTCCGAGAATCCCCCAAAGAATCCCGCCGATCAGCATCCCCCCCATTTGAGCGTTGAGAATAATCGAACCCCACAGAGTAACGCCATCTTTATCGAGTCCCAGCTCGGTCAAACTCTCGACACGTACAACACCAAACAAAATCAGGTCGTAAATATCGACAAAATACCCCATCGCGATTACGATAACGGGGAGTGTCAAAACTTGACGCCATATACTCATATTCACCTCTTTTCTCATTAGAATTCTATGAATCCCATCAAATTTAACATCACCACAAAAAGGGCTACCGGGGCGATAAATCGGACACTAAAACGCCAAATCGGATAAAACCACCCCATATCCTTTTGGAGAACCGAAGCAACCCGTTCTTTTTCGATAACATAACCAACAAATACTGCCATCACCAATCCCGCAAGCGGCAATAATACGTTTGAGGTCATATAATCCGACCAGTCAAAGAAACTTTTCCCGCCCCATGTTAAATACGCCGACGTTTCGGCACTGAGTGAAAAGATTGCTACGATACCAAACAGGTAAAAGAATGTCCCCATCGTGATCGCCGCTTTGGTTCGGCTCATATCCCATCGGTCGATCAAGTACTGTACCATCGGCTCAACGAGTGAAACCGCCGAAGTAAGCCCTGCAAACGCTAACGCCATAAAAAAGAGGACTGCCAATACATTTCCAACCAATCCCATCGCATGAAAAACAGCAGGCAAAGAGATAAAGACAAGGCCCGGCCCTTTCGCCGGTTCAGCTCCGTATTGGAACAAAAAGGTAAAAAGTACCAATCCGGCCGCCAAAGCGATCAATGTATCGGTGACGATGACAAATATCGAAGCACGAACCAGATTACTATCTTTCGGCAATGATGCCGAATAGATCATAATCGCCCCCATCCCTAGAGAAAGGGTAAAAAACGCATGTCCAACCGCTACTGCAAACGCTTCGGAGGTGAGCTTGCTCCAATCGGGGTTAAACATATAACTGAGAGCTTTTGGGAAACTCTCCATACCCATCGCATACACCAGCATCCCAGCAATAATCATAATCAGCGATGGCATCAGCACGAGATTGAACTTTTCAATCCCCCCCTTGATCCCCCGAATCAATACCGCTGTCGTAATCATAAAAGCGAGTGTATGGAAAAAAATCTGTGTCCCGATACCCTGCGTCATAAGGTTGTTATAAATCCCCTCCGCTTCGGGAATCGTCGCGGGCAATGTTCCAAAAGAGAGGGTAATATAGTAAAAAATCCACCCGATAACCACCGAGTAATAAAACATAACCAACGTTCCGGACAATCCCATAAATCCGGCGTATTTCCACCTCTCTTTATGACGCGGTGCCAGCTCTTCAAACGCCCCGACGCCATCTCGACGTCCCAGGTACCCGATCAGCATCTCCGCAATCATTACCGAAAATCCGACCAATACAACCGTCAACAAATAGACCAGAACAAATGCACCCCCGCCGTATTCACCCGTAATATAGGGGAATTTCCAGATATTACCCAGCCCTACCGCTGAACCTGCGGCGGCCATCAAAAATCCCCACCGGCTAAAATGTGCTATCTTCATTCTATTCCTTATCCCAAACTTTGTTATTGAATCATTAGCAAAATTGATTCCTTATTTTATGAATTATAGCAAAATCGTGAATACTCTTGACAATTATTGGATTTTCGACTATAATTTCGCCTCACTAATTAGCTCACTTGAGTTGGATTAGATGAAGGTCGGGGCGTAGCTCAGTCTGGTTAGAGTACTTGGTTTGGGACCAAGGGGCCGGAGGTTCGAGTCCTCTCGCCCCGACCATGTTTTTTTCTTTTTTGTATCTTATTTTCAAACACAGATTCCTTTTACATAGATGGTGGAATTAGCTCAGTCGGTTAGAGCATCAGGTTGTGGTTCTGAGGGTCGTGGGTTCGATTCCCATATTCCACCCCATTTGTTTCTGGTTTGAAACTCTTCTGATACGCGATGTTTTAGAAGGATGTGCGTTCGTAGCTCAACTGGATAGAGTAACGGACTTCGGATCCGTAGGTTATAGGTTCGAACCCTATCGGGCGCACCATATATACTCTCGCGTCCTTAGCTCAGCTGGATAGAGCAATGCCCTTCTAAGGCATCGGTCAGAGGTTCGAATCCTCTAGGGCGTACCACCTTAGACTTTTTTATGTGCGGATGTGGTGAAATTGGTAGACACGCCAGACTTAGGATCTGGTGCCGCAAGGTGTGAAGGTTCAAGTCCTTTCATCCGCACCATCAATCGAAAAACCCCTATTTTTACGGGCTTCGGTAGACTTTCTTCAATAACAAAATCAATCAACTTTATTTCTTAATGTTTGCTCAGAGTAACCTACCTCATCGATTAACGTCAGTACGTCGGTTTTACTATATATTTCCAAAAAACTTCATTTAAACCTTTCCAATCTCCTCCGTTATTACGCAACAGCCACTCATCCGGCTTTAACTCTCTCTTAAAGAGTTAGCGATAAAATCAACCCATCAATGACAAAGGAGAACAAATATGAAACATTTAATTACGGCAACCCTTCTGGCCGTTAGTCTTTGGGCTGGGGATTATGAAGATGGCTTTGAAGCGTATCAAAACAAACAGTATGAAAAAGCGGCCCAATTATTCGAAAAGGCTGCACAACAAAACAATGCAGGTGCTCAGTTGACCCTAGGTGTCATGCATAGCAATGGGGAAGGGGTTACAAGAGATTACAAAAAGGCAGCGAACTGGTATCAAAAAGCGGCTGATCAAAATGTTACAGCCGCTCATTTCAATTTAGGTCTCCTATACGAAAAAGGCAAAGGGGTACAAAAAAACTCTAAAAAAGCGGCCTATTGGTACGAAAAAGCAGCAAAAGAAAACTTTGTACCCGCACAGGTTAATTTAGGCTCACTCTATGAACAAGGCAATGGCGTTCCGAAAGATTACAAAAAAGCCGCCTACTGGTATGAAAAAGCAGCAAATTTGGACTATCCAATGGCGCAATACAACATCGGAAACTTTTATCATGATGGTTTAGGAATATCAAAAGACTATAAAAAAGCGGCTTACTGGTATCAAAAAGCGGCAAAGCAAGGTCATGCACAAGCACAAACAAATTTAGGGATGATGTACGAAAAAGGGGAAGGTGTTACCCAAGAGCTTCCTAAAGCGCTGCATTGGTATCGCATCGCAGCAAAACAGAACCAGGCTCAAGCCTACAGCAATCTTGGTCTACTGTATGCTAAAGGAAACGGGGTTGAGCAAAACGACCAAAAAGCGTATGAATATTGGCAAAAAGCCGCAAAGCAAGGCGATAAAACCGCTCTAAAAAATCTCAACATACTTTGTCGGAAAAATCCCTCAGTGTGTAACTAACACTACTCTTATAGGAAGCTGTTTCATCTCTTTTGCAATTCTCCATAAGGAGAACTGCACACTTTGTTTCGACCTCCGTTTTTCGCTTGATACAAAGCATTATCAGCCCGCTTAATCAACTCATCGACGCTTTCACCGATACAATATTGAGTCACTCCGATACTGATGGTCGTTTTTCCGCCTGCAATAAATATTGTCTTTTCGACCCCTTCACGCAACCGTTCTGCTAACGCTTTTGCAGCATCCATCTGTGTACTTGGACAAATAATAATAAACTCTTCACCGCCCCATCGAAACGGATAATCACTAACCCGTATTGTTTTACGAATAATCTCTGACATCTCCTTCAAAATGATATCGCCAACATCATGTCCATAGGTATCATTGATTTTTTTGAAAAAATCGATATCCAAATAGATCAAAGAAAAAGAGGAGTTATTACGAGATAAACAAGCAATCTCCCGCGTGATAATTTCATCGAATTTCAAACGGTTATAAAGACCCGTCAACGTATCCGTCTGTGCCGTACGTTCAAGCTGTTGCTCCATATGTTTGCGTTCGGTCATATCGATAGCCGTACCCAACCCTGTCCACTTTCCCTGATATTTTACCGTTACAATAGCAATATAAAACCATCGTATTTCTCCGGATTTGGTGATAATTTTTATATCTTGATAAGTGATTTGATCGTGCAGTTTACCTTGCAGCCTTGATTGCACTCTCTGAGCGATCAGTTCACGTTCTTCCGGTACAACAATATCCATCGGGGTCATCTGTTTCAATTCTTCCAATGTATATCCAAGGCTGCTGGTATAGGCTTTATTGGCGTACAAAAAATTCTCTTTATACAAAAATATTCCCGCTAATGAACTCTCTGTCAACGTTTTAAAGAGGTGTGCACTCTCTTCCAATGCTTCTTTGAGCTGAATTTGGTCTGTAATATCTTTTCCGGTCGAAATAAAATGGGTTATCGTATCTCCATTCAAACGGATCGGAGTAATCGTTTTCTCTTCCCAATAATAACTTTTGTCTTTTTTTCGGTTTTGTATATTTCCTTTGTAGGTTTTTCCGGAAAGAATCGTTTTCCACATTTCATCGTAAAATTTTTGGGAAGATTTCCCCGATTTTAAAAACGAAGGTTTAACCCCCAAAAGCGTCTCTTTTTCCCATCCTGTCAACTTTGTATATGCACTGTTAACATATTCGATGACTCCCTCACAATCGGTTATCATCATCAGATCATCACTCTGTTCGATAATATGCTGAAGTTTTACCCTCTCCCACTGATTGCTGACACGATCACTGATATCCATCCCCATGACAACAAAATGCTCTTTTTCAGCATAAATCATTTTTTGAATACGTACTTCCACATCGTAAAGCGTCCCATCTTTACGACGATGTTTGGTTTCAATACTTAACAACTGTACCGTTTCATCAATGAGTGGCTGGAGCAGTCGACGGAAAGTTTCATCGTTAAATTTAGGTTTGATGTTTAAGGGAGTCATCTGAGACATTTCCACCATAGTGTAGCCGATATTTGCCAGTGCACCGGCATTGGCATATACAAACACGAGGGTCTCTTTATCAAAAATATAGATTTCATTAAGACTTTTATTAATCAGATTCCCCAGTTCATTCTCTCGATGTGCCGTTTGAATCTCTTGGGTGACATCTTTGTAAACCGCCATAATACACCCGTTGTCTAATCGGGATACGTCATTGACGCGCCACCCCTCCCGTATTTCGTCACGGTAATAACCGGCTTTAAAATGTTCCGATTCTCCCGTTTTATACACCCGTTCGAGCACATCAAGCAATCCGAACTCTTTTACTCCGGGAAAAACATCAGTCACTTTTTTGCCCAAAAGGGTTTCGCGTTTTATATTATCGGTCTCTTCCGCCTGCCGATTAAAATGGGTAAAAACAAAATTTCCCTCTTGATACTCATAAATTGCGATGTTAATAGGCAACGAATCGATTGGGATCAAAAGAGAACTCCTAGTTTCTTTGAATTTTGTATCGCTAAACCAAAAAGGTGAAAGTCATAAATTAATTAAAATTATTATAGCTACTTTTTAGCCGCAAAAAAACTAATACGTGATAGAATTGTGATCACTTTGCTGGAGGATATGTTTCTAAAGCTTTTCTGCACCCGGCTCTATCCACACTCTTAGCCCATTGCTGCATCAAACTGGTTTACTTTTTCCATTGCGGATGCAATAATAGGCTCCAATGACGCATACTCCAGTTTATGGTGAGTTAAAAACCGTTCCATTGCCTCTACGTCGAGTATTTCGATCGATCGTACCATCGTCAGCAGTTCCCCATAAAACCCGTCTCCCTCAAACAATGCCCGCTCGATTTCAGGAGCGACATTGAGCTTTTTCAGCACCTCACGGTGAGGGATATTGAAAAGCAGATGGATTAAAGAAAGCATTCCGACAAAATAAGCGGTCGCACTCTGCTGCTTTGAGGGAGATGGAACAATAAGTTCTAAAAGCTTTACCATCAACTCCGTTCGATTCACAACCATCAGCATCAACGGAATTCTGTTTTGATCCGATTGCTGTGCTTCAGAGAACATTAACAGCATAATCCATCGGGACAGCGGCTCTCTGCCCATCAGCGTCAAAATATGACGGATTGAAGAGACGGGATTACGGAGTGAAAAAACCGCCGAATTGATAAAACGGATGAGTTTCAAACTGACCATATGATTCATCTCAAATGCTTTTACCAATTCATCAATCTCGGCTTCGCGCTGGAGCATATTCCACAGCTGCATGACCGCCGCTTGATCGAGTGAAAAAGAGGGGTTTTCGAGAATGCGCGGTTTGGAAATAAAGTACCCTTGGAAATACGAAAATCCTTTGGCAACACACTCTGCGTGAATATCGTGCGATTCGATTTTTGATCCGATAACCACCATCCCTTGTTTTTGGAGATGCTCTACATCCTCACGTTTGATCCTTCTGCTACGGGAAATATCGATTTTAACAAACTCCAGATAGGGGAAAAGAGGGGAAAACTTTTCTCTGCTCTCAGCGCTAAAAGCAAAATCGTTCAAAGCAAAACGATACCCCTGTGCAACCAGTTTTTTCAGTTGAAGGGATAACGCATCATCCACGGTAATCTCCTCCATAAGGGCATAAACAATTCTCTCTTTGGGTAATAGATTAAGCAGTTCATGGAAAATAAACGGGTAATCGGCGCGGATAAATCCAAACCGTTTACCCAAAATACGATCCATTCCAAAGGCGCTTTGCAGATCATTGATAAGCGCTTCGGTTGCGTGAGTGTTATCGCTTTGCCCAGAGTAAAAAAGATCATAGGCTACAAGAGCCCCCCGTTCATTCACGATGGGTTGGCGACCGATATAACTGTTTCCCATTCTTCTCCTAGTTTTCTTCGATCAACAGAGCCGAAGGCTCATAAAAATAATACCCTTGCGATGCATCAATACCGATCTCTTTGACATGACGGTAAATCTCTTCATTCGCTACAAATTCGGCAACAACACTAATCCCCATCTCATGGGCAAAATCGCAGATATGTTTGACAAAAATCTGTGCATTGCGATCATGCGGAAGATTTTTAATAAGCGTGCCGTCAATCTTCAACGTATCAATATTGAGTTTGAGCAAATGGTCAAAATTCGAATACCCGGAACCAAAATCATCGATCGCGAAGCGGCAACCGATCGACTTAAAACGGTCAACAAACTCGCTCACTGCGGCATAATTACCGATTCCCTCGCTCTCAAGTATCTCAAAAATCATTTGTTTAGCTATTCCATTATCATGAATGGCCCGTTCTAGATAATTGGCTAAATCAGGGTTGATAAGATCTTGCGTCGACAAATTCAAACTCACAGGATACGGTGAATTTTTAAAGACTTTTACGACTTTATCGATCATGATTTTAGTGAGTTCAGGATAAAGCTTCGTTTTTTTCGCGATCTCTAAAAAAAGATAGGGAGAAATGACCGTTCCGTCCGGCTCGATTAGCCGTATCAATGCTTCGTATTTGATAATTGTACCACTTTTATTATCGATAATCGGCTGAAAATAGGGGACAATACGAGACTCCTCTATCGCTTCTTTAATCCGTTTATACCACGCAATATTATTCTCCTGCTCATGCTTGGAGTCGTGAGAAAAAAGTTCCATGCTGTGGCGTTTTCGTTTAGCTTGTTTCAAAGCCGCTGTGGCATGCTCCAAGACACTCTCTGTTGCAGGGGCAACGCCAACCGTGATGGTCAAAACAATCTCGATCCCTTCGATCACAAAAGATTCTTTTTGAGTCGCGCTTATCAGCCCTTCTAAAAAATTCATAAATACATTGAGATTACTGCGGTGCGCAGCAACCAAAGCATATTCATCACTTCCCAGCTTATAAAGAGCGATAGTCTTCTGCGAAGCGATTTTTAATCGAAGCCAATGACCATAGCCCGCCAAAATCGTATCCCCGATTGCAATCCCGTATACTTCATTAATATCCCCAAATCGGTCGATGTTAATAATCGCTAAAGCGCATATATTGTGTTGTGCGAGTGTATCCACCAGTGAAAACCGATTGGGCAAATCGGTAATCGAATCGGTCGTAAGATGGTATTTAAGCTGCTCGCGCTGATTAAATGAATGCACGGCAAATCCGATGTCTCCCGCCAACTCTTCAAGCATCGCTATCTCTTTGGGCTCAAATCCCTCCGAGCGTTTCGAATACAGTGTCATAACCCCTAACGGCAACGCATCGATTGCACTGACCAACGGAAGGGAGATCATTGAACCGTATTGCCCTTTTTCCGCTATAAAAAGCCATGAACCGAATGAATTTACATACTCTAAATGTTCCATTACAACGATTCTGTTCTCTTTAACCGCCCGAACGGAAGGGTCAACGTCATCAACCTGTGATCCTTCAAGCGAAATTTTCATCTTTGGGTACAAATATCCCGTAGAGTCTTTCGAATACGACTGAAGGAGAAGATTATCCCCCTCTTTTAATGCAATATAGCATAAATCATATCCGGGATGCTCTGCAAGCCGTCGACACGATTCATTGAGCAGTTCATCAATATTCTTGGCTGTAATCAAAAATTGGTTTATATCGGCAACCGTGCGGAGAATTCCATCGAGATAGAACGACTCTTTGAGTGCCTCTTTGAGTTTCTCTTGCTGGATTCGCATCGAATGAAACGAGTCACACAAAGCTTCATCAAGAATAGTGAGTTCCTCAATTCTATGATTTTCATGAACACCATCCTGGGCTAAAGCACGCAGTGTTATCCGCTCAAGCGGTCGAATAATCAACCGTCTGACACCGCCAAACATTCCCAACGCTACAATCCCTAAAATCAAAAAAAGCGCTGCACCATAAAACATTGCAATATTGTTTAACCGCTCAAAAATAAAAGCTTTGTCCAAATCAATCAACAAAAGGGCTCTTTTTTTTGTCGCTCCCGAAAAATAGCTCAATTCACTCGAATAATGCAAATATTCCTTCTCAATCAGCCCTTCTGAAATCTTTGCCAACGGAAGATACTCCCCCTCCACACGTTTTCCGCTCAAAGAACGCGAGGATGAAACCGCTATACTCTTTCCATCCAACGACAACGAAATAACGGCCAATGCATCATCAATCGCACTCGCCTGATCGAGCAAGGTTTGAATCGTATCCAAACGATTTTGTTGAAGTGATTTTTGGATATCTTCTTCGAGGCGAAACAGGCTCTGATTGATCCCCTGAGAGAGATATCGGAGCGTTCCAATACGCTCAACATAGTAAAAACTGCTCGACAATACTCCGATAGTGATATAAAATGCAAAGATACTCAATAAATTAAAACGTTGGATTTTCACGGCAAGAGCCTATCCGTTTTTACCTGTTGCGCAGTGAGATGGGTGATAATCTCTTCGGGAATTTTTTGGTGAAGCCACTCGATTTGTGTGGTTGTGGCCATAAACTCTTCATAACTTTGCCCCTCCAAATACCCTTTGACCGTCTCATAATACTCATGTGGATTGGTACGAAGCTGCTCTACCCCAAGAGCGAACAGCTCTTTAAGTTGTGCTAACTCTTTTTCTCTCCCTTCAACTATCTGCTCATTCATAAATAAAGCATCTATGACGAAAAAGGTCTCCATTGTCTGTGTAGAAGCGAGAGGATGAAACCCTTTTTTGAGCAATCCGGAAAGATACGGCTGATAAGAAATAATGATGACAGGAACCTTTGTTTTCGTAAGAGTACCAATACTTTTTTGAGAAGCATCAATTTTATGAAACTTGTTTTCTGCCAGGGCATTCTCAGTGATAAAAGCTTTAAAAAAATCTTCGTTCAGAGACCCTTGTTCCAAATAAACATCCACCTTCTCTTTCGTAGAACGTATTTCTTCGATTGTCCGATTGGAAACAATCCCATCGGCTCCATACGAACGATCAATCAAGAAAACCGGCTTGATGGTGTTTTTATTTTTAAAATGGAGCAGCTCATACTGAGTCGCAGTAAACCCTTGCGTAAAGCCTCGCTCATACAGTCGAGCGTTATCGGTCAAATCGACGAGCCATATAAATCGAAACGGAGTATTTTCCAACCACCCTTTTTCCTGCGCATAAATAAAAGGGGTAAATCCAACCCAGGGATTGGTCGAAATACGAATTTGGGAAGAATCGGATGAGCGATTCATAAAATAATACAAAACCGCTGCGCTTGCTATCAAAAGGACCAAAACAAAACCCAAAATTCGAGCTTTTTTCATATCACACCCTCTTTAGCACTAACATTGAATAATCATAACACACTATTCTTTATAAAGTTTCTAAAAACATGCTTCCACAGTATCTATAAAATAAATTTACGTTTCGGATCCCTTAATGTTACAATGCCATCCAGTAAAATACGAAGGAGAGGTATTGCGTCTGTTGGTTGTCTTGTGGTTTGGATTTTTCACCTTATGGGGGGTTGAGGAGTACAACGGCAAAAGTCTCGTTTTAATGTTTCCCTCTCCTTCGGGTATAGTCGTTACCAATGAACGCAATATCAGTGTCCTTGCGCATCCGTCCAATCGGCAGCAAGGGATCGCCATTGTACCTATCGACTATTATGCATCCACAGGAGAAAGTAACCTTACCTGGATTTCTCCAGGGCAAACATTTCCTATCCCCATCACCATCTCGAGTGCGCGCTATCCTACCGAAACACTGAGCGTCGATCCCGCCAAAGTCACCCCTCCTCCCGAAGCGCTGGAACGGATTGAACGCGAGCGTGCACAAGCGCAAGAGCTTTATGCCCGGTTTACCCCGATACGCTACTGGAGCAAACCCTTTATCCAACCGCTGGACACAACCATCACCAGTGAATACGGTTCGGCACGCACTTATAACGGCACCCTCAAAAGCTATCATGGCGGAGTTGATTTCAGGGCCAAAACACCGATTCCTGTCCCCGCCGCCAATGACGGTATTGTGGTCTTAGCCGAAGATCGCTACTATGCCGGGGGGACCATAATCATCGACCATGGAGAGGGAATTTACAGCTGTTATTTTCATCTCAGCCAATACGATGTACACGTCGGTGATTATGTCAAACAGGGGCAGAATATTGCTCTCACCGGAGCAACGGGACGGATTACCGGGCCCCATCTTCATTTTGGGATGATGGTACATGGACGGCAAACCGATCCGCTCGACCTCATCGCAAAAATCAATACTTTATTTGATAGACCAAAGGAAGACAATGGGCCGATTGCTGTTAATTAGTACCCTCTTAGCCACTACGTTAAGTGCTTTTTCTACTACCAATATTCAATACCTCTACGGTGATTTTGAGGGGCCAACCTTCCTTGATACTGCCGATGGGTCAAAACATACCGCTACGATCGAGCATTACCGCACTTTCGCTTACGGAGATCTGTTTATGTTTGCTGATTATGCTTACGCTCATGACGGCCTCCAATTCACCAACAAAAAAAATGATCTCTACGGGGAAATTTCGCCACGGGTCAGTTTGGATAAGTTGGGCGGGTTTTCAACCTCGAGGGGCATTCTAAAAGAGACCTATGCCGCTTTCCAGTACAATCGCTCCGATACCTATCACGCATGGCTCTACGGTGCAGGATGTGATCTCACAATTCCGGGGTTTAGTGTTTTCGGTCTTAACCTGTATCGAAAAATTCAAAATATCGGAGACAATACCTATCAACTCTCCGCCAACTATTACCTACCTCTTGGTGAACGATGGCATTTTGAAGGGTTCACCGACTGGACAACGCGTGATATTTTGAGCCAAAATCAAGTGCTATTTGATCTCTCACAAACGGTGGGAATGAAAGAGGGGAAATTAGAGGTGGGAAGTGAATGGCACTATTACCATGAAAACAGCTACCACACCGATAACGATGTTTTTCAGGCGATGCTAAAATATACATTTTGATTTGAACGAGGCAGGAGCAAAGTCCCTTCCTCTACGCTGGCCGCTATGGCACTGAAGCTTCGCCTGGCAGCGAGAAATAAATTAAAGTTAATCTTTTTTCATGGCGGCCCAAATAAAGCCGCCGAGACCGACGCCGACTACGATCACTAAAAACCCGACTTGAAACCAATCCATACCCGACATATTTTTCCTTTCAAACGCCATCGGAACACACCCCGATAGCTACGTTAACACTAGGTTCTCTTCGGCAGAGAGCCCACGCGCAGTAAGCCGCGCTTTTTAAACTGCCTCTTTAGAGAGTTCCTTCTCTTTCAACTGACCGCATGCGGCGCTGATATCAAGCCCTTTTGAGTCTCGGATGGTGCACAATACACCGTGATTGATCAGGTACTCCTGAAACGCTACCATGTCAGCACGTGTCGGACGCTGATAATCGCTTCCGGGATAAGGGTTAAAATAGATCAGATTGACTTTTGCCTTGATCCCGTGGAGGAGCTTGACCAGTTTTTTCGCTGAAACAAGATCGTCATTTTTATTTTTGATAACGAGGTACTCAAACATCACCCGTTTACGGGTATCGATCGGAAACCGCTTCACCGCGTCGATGATCGAGGCAATATTATACGCCTTGTTCATCGGAATAAGCTCGGTACGGAGCTCATCATCCACCGCATGTAGACTGATCGCGATATGGACCCCAAGATCCATTTCGCCGAGTTTGTCGATTTTGCTACTGAGCCCGCTTGTCGATACCGTCTGGCGTTTACCTGAGATCGATAACCCCTCTTCATCTTTAAGAATCGTAATTGCTTTCGCGAGATTCTCAAGATTATCAAGCGGCTCCCCCATCCCCATATAGACGATATTAAGACGGCGATGAGCGGCGAGGCCGTTATCCATCTTCACCGCCAACACCTGTGCCACGATCTCCCCCGCGCTCAAATCACGGGTAAATCCCCCTTTTGCAGTGAGACAAAATGAGCACCCCACTTTGCACCCCACCTGCGTTGAGACACAGACGGTAAAGCGGGCCTCGTGCTCGATATTTCCCTCTTCATCGATAGACTCGTCTTTCATCTTGAGCCACACCGTCTCGACCGTTTTGCCATCACTTAGTTCAAAGAGGTATTTGATCGTCCCATCAGTGGAGCACTCTTTTCGGGCAATTTTGAGCGGCATAATCTCATACTCGCTCTCCAACTCATCACGCATCGCTTTGGGAAGATTCGCCATCTCACCAAAACTCGTCGCATACTGGTGATAAATCCATCCCCAAATCTGTTTCGCACGAAACGATGGTTTCACCATACTTGCAAGTTCCGCTTTAGTGTAATCCAAAATACATTTTTTAGCCATGGATTAACCCTTTTTCTTTGAGATATTCGCGCAACAACACTTTGGCAAATCCGTGATTAGCAATAAAGTCACGGTGAGCGTTGGTATCGCAGTAGTTGGTGATGCAAAATACACCGCCCGCCGGGATACCGAAAACCTGTGCGACCCGCATCACGCTAAAAAACTCCATATTTTCAATCCCTATCCCAAAAGCTCTCATTTGCTCCATCGCCTTTTCACTGGTCGTAATGTAATTCGAGGAGTTGACGATAACATCTTTGACGTTTTCCGTTTGTGCCGATACAACATTATCAATCGGTGTATAGGCACTTTTATCCAAAAACCCTAACTCGATGTTAGCCGCCGTTTTAGACTCGATGATGTCGTTTATTTTATATTCACCGTAACTCCCCGCACTCCCGACGAAGAGGAGGAAATCGGGTTTGTGAACCAAACAATGGCGGGTGAGATTGATCGCACTATCGATCAGCCCCACCCCAATAGGGATGGCGAAATCAAATGTTTCGTTATTACCGGCACACAAAAACATTTTTATCCTTTATACGTCATCGGAATAAAATCCCGATGGACTACGCTAACGCTGAGTTCTCTTCGGCAGAGTGCCCAGCACACTCGTGTGCTTTTCATAACCGTACCGGAATCCCGTTAGCCGATAGGTAACGTTTGAGATCCATAATATCGATCTCTTTGTAGTGGAAAATACTCGCCGCCAATGCCGCATCGGCACCGTGTTCAAATGCCTCTTTAATATGCTCCATCGTCCCTGCACCGCCGCTGGCGATTACGGGAACATTGACGGCGCGGCTGATCTGTTCTGTGATGGAGAGATCAAATCCCGCTTTGGTACCGTCGGCATCCATCGAGGTGAGAAGAATCTCTCCTGCTCCGCGATCCACAACCTCTTTGGCCCACTCGTAAGCATTAATCCCCGTATCAACCCGTCCGCCGTTGAGATAGACATTGTATTGGTCGCCCGTTTTTTTCACATCGATGGCAACCACGATACACTGAGAGCCGAACCGTTTAGCCCCTTCATTGATAAATTCGGGACGTTTGATTGCGGCAGAGTTAATACTCACTTTATCACACCCGACCGCGAGAAGTCGGTAAATATCATCGAGAACTCGTATACCGCCGCCGACGGTGAGGGGGATAAAAACTTCTTTCGCTACCTGTTCGACAATGTGAACGATGGTATCACGCTCTTCATGGGATGCTGTAATGTCCAAAAAAGTGAGTTCATCCGCACCCTCTTCGTTATACCGTTTGGCTACTTCGACAGGGTCCCCCGCATCTTTGAGACCGACGAAGTTAACACCTTTCACCACGCGGCCGTCTTTGACATCGAGACACGGGATGATCCGTTTTGCAAAAAAATTATCCATGGAAACCCTTTGGCACTATCATTACGGAAGTATAGTGTGCATTACCAAAAGTAACGATAAAGAGATGAAATTGGTAACCTTTATTCAAATCGACTACAAACGGACATTTTTGTGCTTTAATAGGGGATTAACACTTTATCAGGTACAATGATCATAATGCAAAAAGACCGTGCCGCCATCGCCAAAAAAAAATTTGGCCAGAATTTTTTAAATGATGAAACCGTTTTAACACAAATCATCCAATCGATGCCCGATACTCCTCATCGTATCGTAGAAATCGGGCCTGGATTAGGTGATTTAACTAAGTATTTAGTTGATGTCAAAAGTGTCACCGCTTTTGAGGTCGATACCGACTTGTGCAAGCATTTGAAGCACCAATTTGCCGATGCTATCAGTACCAATACTCTTGAACTCCGTTGCGGAGACGTGTTAGAGCATTGGAAGAGTGAGCTTCTGGATGAACCGTACGATTTAGTGGCCAATCTGCCTTACTATATCGCAACGAATATCATTCTCAAAGCCCTCGCCGATCCGGCGTGCCGAAACTTGCTTGTCATGATACAGCGTGAAGTGGCGGAGAAATTCTCTGCCGCACCCGGAGAGAGAGCTTTTGGAGCGCTCAGCGTGATTACGCAGAGTGTCGGAGAGGCGGAAATTGTTTTACACGTTCCCCCTACCGCATTCGATCCCGCTCCCAAAGTCGATTCGTGCGTACTGCTCATTTCTAAACGTACGAACCGTAATGATGAAGGGTTTGAAGACTTTTTACGAACGGCCTTTACACAGCCGCGTAAAACCCTCCACAAAAATCTTTCCGCACGCTATGATGGATCTTCTTTGATCGAAGCGTACAAAACGCTTGGCTTAGAACGGTCCATCCGACCTCATCAGCTTGCCACCTCTGACTTTCACCGGCTCTACACCCTACTAAAATAACCTTTTTCAGGGCATTTAAGAGCATCCAAACATACCAAATATATTATTACGCTTTCAGTAGCGTCCAGAAGGAAACTATGATGTCCGATGAACAAACAGAATCACAAGCACAGCCCCAAGGCGAAAATCGCCAGCGCCGAAATAACCGCCGCCCTTTCCGCAGTCGAAATGCCAACCGTCCGGAAAATGCGGAAGGGAATGTAACTGAGCGCCCAAGTTCAGAACCACGTGAAGACAACCGCCCTCCGCGGCAAGACAACCGTCCTCCACGCACCGATAATCGCCCTCCGCGTACCGACAACCGTCCTCCGCGTGCCGATAACCGCCCCCCGCGGCAAGACAACCGTCCTGTGCGCACCGACCGTCCTGAAGGGGCAGACAATACGGCAGCCGATGCCGAGCCAAACCGTTCAGGCCGTGATCGCGGACGCGGCGGACGCCGTGGAAGCCCAAGCACACCGATTGACAATAACCTCCGTGACTTCGTCCTTAAAAACCAGGATGCACACAAAAATCGTCTCAACCCCCATTTCAAATTGAATCTCGAAAATAATGAGAAAGTCCGTATTACCCCGCTGGGAGGGCTCGGAGAGATTGGTGGAAATATCACCGTTATCGAAACCGAAAATGAAGCGATTGTCATCGATATCGGGATGAGTTTCCCGGATGAAGAGATGCACGGCGTTGATATTCTTGTTCCTGATTTCACCTATTTACGTGAAATTCGCAAAAAAATCGTTGCCGTTATCATCACCCACGCCCACGAAGACCATATCGGCGGCGTCCCGTATCTCTTCAAAGAGATGCAATTCCCGATTTACGGTACACCACTGCCTCTTGCGATGATCGGTAATAAGTTCGACGAACATCACATGCGCGATTTCCGCCGCTATTTCAATCCGATCGTTAAACGTCAGGTTTACCGTATCGGAAACGATTTCGATATCGAATGGATGCACATGACCCACTCGATTATCGATTCATCCTCTTTGGCGATCACGACCAAAGCGGGAACTATCATCCATACGGGTGACTTTAAAATCGACCATACGCCGGTTGATGGGTATACCGCCGACTTGCACCGCCTTGCTCACTATGGTGAAAAAGGGGTTTTATGTCTCCTCAGTGACTCCACCAACTCATATAACAAAGAGTGGACTCCGAGTGAATTGACCGTTGCTCCGGGATTCGATCGTATCTTCTCCAAAGCGGAAGGGCGCATCATTATGTCGACGTTCAGCTCGAACATTCACCGTGTTTTCCAAGCAATCCAATACGGTCTCAAATACAACCGTAAAGTGTGCGTTATCGGCCGTTCCATGGAACGCAACCTTGAAGTATGTATGCAATACGATTACATCAAGCTTCCGAAAAATATCTTTATCGATGCCGAAGAGGCGAATCGCATGAGCGATAAAGATGTCTTGATCGTCACTACCGGAAGTCAGGGAGAACCGAGTTCAGCGTTGTTCCGTATGGCAATCGGCGAACACCGTCACATTAAAATCAAGCCGACAGATATGATCGTCCTCTCCGCTCGTGCAATTCCGGGAAATGAAGGCTCTATCTCAGGAATGCTCAACTATCTCCAGCGTGCCGGCGCGCGTGTTGCCAATGACCGTGATATCCACGTATCGGGTCACGCAAGTATGGAAGAACAAAAATTGATGCTCCGCCTCACCAATCCTAAATTTTTCCTCCCCGTTCACGGAGAGTACAATCACATTATGAAGCATAAAGATACAGCCGTCAGCTGCGGTGTACCTGAACGGAACATCCTCCTTATGAGCGATGGGGACTGCATCGAGGTCAATACCAAAATGATGCGCAAAGCAAAAACCGTTAAAACCGGTAAAACCTATATCGATAACCAAAACAATCACCAAATCGAAGATGACATCGTTATCGATCGCCAAAAAATGGCAAGCGAGGGGATGGTTATGTTGGTGGCTCAAGTCAGTGCCGCAGAATCACGACTTCTCTCCAAACCTCTTGTGACCAGCTTCGGTATCGTAGCTGACCGCCACGATAAAGCATTTGCCCAAGAGATGGAAGATGTTCTTGAACATTTCTTGATCAACCTTAAACCGGGCCTCATCGAGAATCCGAAAGCGTTGGAAAACGACCTTCGCCAGGTTGTCCGTAAACATATCTACCGCAAAATGAAAAAATATCCGCTTATCGTTCCACACGTTTTCGTGATGTAAAAGACGCTTTAGCGTCTTTTACACCTTACTTCGTTATACTCTTCCAAAATTACTTCCATTAAAATTACATGTGAGTAACCCTATTCATTAGGAATAATAAATGTCAATTATAAAAATAAATGCCAAAGAAAATATTTTTGGAGATAATATCGCTTTTGTAGAAAAATGGGATTTTTCTCAGGCCAACACATCAGAAGAAAACCGTATTTTAGCCATAACACAGGTTGCTTCGATCTGCTACCAGTCTCCAAAAGCGTTAGGGAGTGAAACACTTTATAATCGCCTTATGGCTGAATCAATGGGTTTGCCTTCAAGCTCATTCGAGTTTGTTCCAGTATTGCTTGACTACAATAATCCGAAACATAAAGAACTTCTTGAAAAAGAGTACAGTAATGTCAAAAAATTCGGTGAACCAGTTGAAAATGGCACATATTTGCTGACAAACTACCGTGCTATTGTATATGACTATGAAAATGACAACAACGGGTACAGCTTTGATATACGCCAAATTTACAATACGCTTGAGGAAGCTGATATTATCCGCGAACATTTTCACGTATTTTTGTATAAAGTTGACCTACCGACACGCTCACAAATGGTTCGACATCGGGTCAATTGGCAAGAGCTTTCACGAAGATACGTATCGGGAAAAAGAGTTCCTTTTGACTTTTACATTAGTGAAAAAATGATTCCGATTAAAACCAATGAATTCGATACCCAAAAAATTATCGATTTATGCGTTGAACATTATATGAATGCTATCGATAGCGGTGTCAAACCGCAAGAAGCACGAAGAATCATCCCCCAAGCTGCATATACACAAATCTGGGGAGCATTTATGCCTACCCAGCTTGCTAACTATTTCAAATTACGCCTCGATGAACATGCGCAATGGGAAATCAGAAAAACAGCAGAAGCAATGAAAGAATTAATCCAAAACCCACTTAAATAGGAAGACAAATTATGAAAAAAGCTCTTTTACTCGGCATCATCGCCACAACAGTGTTAATCAGCGGATGCGCTGAAAAACAAATTTCAATCAACGGATTGATCTGTCCGGCAGGTAAAACGGAAGAAAATATTAAAGCCGATTTTCAAGAGTGCCGCTATTATGATCTAAAAGCCGCAACGGAAGCTTCAAAAGCACCGGTTAGTGTTGAATGTCAAAAATGCTTGGAAAGTAAAGGGTATAAAATCGAGCAATAAATTAGTATTCCTTCGGGAATAAGTAAAGATTTTGTTTCTTAAAAGACTGAGATGAAAGAATAAAGAAGAAAAATCTGCCTCGAAAGAGGCAAGCTTCAGTGCCTTAGCGGCAAGCGCAGCTTTGGGAGCCTTGCTCCTGAAGCGTTTAAAAGAATTATAATGCTGCTTTCGCTTGAGCGGTAAGGGCAGTAAATGCCGCTGCGTCGTTCATAGCCATGTCAGCAAGGATTTTGCGATCAAGTTCGATGTTGGCACGTTTAAGGCCGTTCATGAATACTGAATAGCTCATTCCGTTTAGGCGACATGCCGCATTGATACGGATAATCCACAATTTACGGAATTCACGTTTTTTCTGTTTACGGTCACGGAACGCGTATACGAGTGAGCGCTCGAGTTGCTCTTTCGCTTTACGGAAATGTTTGTGGCGTGCACTGTAGAAACCACGTGCGAGTTTCAATACTTTTTTATGACGTCTGCGTCTTACGACACCAGTTTTTACTCTTGGCATTGTTTTCCTTTCTTGACCCGGTTCATTTCAATTTTAATGACGGGGTGCCGCTTTGCGGACTTGCCCAGCTTACATGCTGGAGGGTTAGTAGACTTTAGTCTACGATCATCTTTTTGATAGCTTTAACATCTACGTTAGCAACCACTTTTGGTGCATTTTGCTTACGTCGAGTCCCAGCATCTTGTTTTGTCAAAATATGGCTGCGGAATGCGCTACCACGTTTGATAGTGCCGTTTTTCTTCACTTTGAAGCGTTTTACAGCCCCTTTAACCGATTTCATTTTTGGCATCGACTTGATCCTTTCGCAAAAAATTCTATAAACGAGACGCGGATTATACCACAAAAAAGCTTTTTATTTAATGTTAAACGCTAAAAGGAGCAAAGCTCCTCTTACCGGCAAGGACACATCTGTCCTTTGCAATCCCCTAAAGCTTCCCGCATTTGCGGGAGAAGAGGATGAAGCAGGTAAAGAAGAAAAGATAAAGTTACTTTTTATCGTCTTTTTTCGGATGGATCATCATATTGCAATAACGCCCTTCCATTGCTGGAGCTTTGTACATTGTACCAATATCTTCAACCATTGGCCAAACACGCTGTAATACGGCTACTGCCGCTTCAGGATGCGCCATTTCACGTCCGCGCAAGAATACACGAAAATGGACATGCTTCCCTTCTTCAAGGAATTCACGGGCATGTTTCACTTTATAGCTGACATCGTTTTCAGCAATTTTTACCGATAGTTTAATCTCTTTGACTTCAACTTTGGTCTGCTTTTTACGCGCCTCTTTTTTCTTTTTCTCTTCTTGGTAGTGAAACTTACCGTAGTCCATGATTTTCGCGACAGGTGGTTTCGCATCAGGAGAGATGAGAACCAAATCGAGTCCCATTTCGTTTGCTTTGTTCATCGCTTCATTAATAGAGATGATACCTAATGCTTCACCGCCATCAACAACACAGCGTACCTCAGGGACCCTGATATCTTCGTTCATCAGGACTCGGTCTTGTTTTTTAATCAAAAATGTACCTCATTAATTTTTTGTTTCACCAAGGCGAGGAAATCCTCTTCGCTTAGGTTATATTGCTCGCGTGATCGACGATCACGTACCGCAATACTCTTATTGTTTACCTCTTCATCACCGAGAACGATGATCATCGGCACACGTCCTTTTTCCGCTGTACGAATACGTTTATTAAGACTCTCATTTTTATCGAAAATCTCAAAATCGGCACCCAAATCGATCAATTTAGCGCCCAATTCACGTGCGTACGCTTCGTGTACAGGGGCGATTGGAACAATCGCAACCTGCGTCGGAGCGATAAACATCGGAAACTCCCCAGCGTAATGCTCCGTCAATATACCAACAAATCGCTCAAAAGAACCTAAAATTGCACGGTGAATCATCACCGGTTGTATTTTAGCGTTCTCTTCGCCGTTGTATTCGAGTTCAAAACGCGCCGGAAGGTTGAAGTCGAGCTGGATCGTACCGCATTGCCATTCACGTCCGATAGCATCGGTAATTTTGATATCGATTTTAGGACCGTAAAACGCTCCGCCCCCTTCATCAATCTCATACGCAAGATGATTTTTTTCCATCGCCGTTTTCAGTGCATTGGTCGAAATTTCCCATACCGCGTCATCACCAACCGCTTTTTCGGGCTTCGTCGAGATCATCATTTTGTAATTAAATTCAAACGTAGACATAATTTTGTCAACGAAATCGACCACCTCGATGATCTGCTGTTCGATCTGATCAGCCGTACAGAAGATGTGGGCATCATCTTGAGTAAATTCGCGAACACGGAACAATCCGTGAAGCGCCCCGGTCATCTCATGACGATGAACTACCCCATATTCGAAATATTTGAGAGGAAGATCACGGTACGAATGCAAATCGTGTTCGTACACTTTGATATGGCCGACACAGTTCATCGGTTTAACCCCGAATTCAAGTTCATCGATATGGGTGAAATACATGTTTTCACCGTAGTTTTGATAATGGCCCGACACTTTCCATAGATCAGAACGGAGCATCTCAGGACCGCGAACCGGCTCATAACCACGCTTACGGTGTGCTTTGAACAGCAACTGTTCCAAGCGTGAACGCATACGGGCACCCGCCGGAAGCCAAATCGGAAAACCTGCCCCAACCTCTTCACGGAACGTAAAGAGTTTCATCTCCGCACCGATGCGCCGGTGATCGCGTTTTTCTGCTTCCGCCATTTGATCGAGATAGGCTTTCAGCGACTCTTTATCGGCAAATGCAATCCCGTAGATGCGGGTAAGCATTTCATTTTTGCTATCCCCACCGAGGTAGGCACCTGAGATTTTGGTCAATTTAAAATGACGTATCAATCCGACACTCGGCAAATGCGGTCCGCGGCAGAGGTCCTCAAACTCACCTTGTTTATAGATCGATACGGTTTCAGACGGAATACGGTCCATAACCGCTTGCTTGAGATGGTCATTGGCAAATTTAGCGCGCGCCTCGTCTTTGGTAATCTCGTAACGCTCGATTTTCTCTTTTCCTTTTGCGATGTCAAGCATCTTTTTTTCAATGGTTTTAAGATCCTCTTCACCAATCGTTTCGTTGACTTTGAAATCGTAATAGAATCCCTCTTTGACGGTTGGTCCGACAAAGAATTTTGCATCGGTATAGAGTGCTTTGATCGCCTCAGCCATCAAATGTGCGCAGGAATGGCGAATTACTTCGAGTGAATCGGGAGAATTATCATAAAAAATCTCTTCACCACTGATTCCTTCGGCTTGCGCCGTTTGTAAATCGATGACTTGATCGTTGTGTTTAATCGCAATAATATCCATAAGGGTATGCCTCGTATTTGAGAAAATATCGCGGATTATACGGAATTGTTGATTGGTTTACGATTAAATAAATGAATTTAGCGGAAAATTAAGGGGAAATGGTGGTCCCAACAGGACTCGAACCTGTGACCACTACCTTGTCGAGGTAGTGCTCTACCAACTGAGCTATAAGACCATCCTAGTTAATGCAAGAACGAAATTATAGCCGTGCAGAGGTTAAAAGTCACTTAACCCTTACACGTCTGCGGACGAAAATTTAAAATAAAGAGCCACGCCACCGCAAAATCAATCATTACATCGGCAAAATTAAAGACCGCAAAATTAAATCCGCAATGCCAGTAGACATAATCAACTACCCCGCCATGGATAAAACGATCATAAACATTGGCAAAACCTGCTCCGACCATAATCCCTACGGGGAGGACATAGCACCCCTTTCGAAGCCACAGCGTATAACCAATCACCCCTGCCAAAAGGGCCAGCTGTATCCATTTGAGTGATTCTTCCAAAAAAGCGAACATCGAAAAAGCCACCCCCCGATTGTACACCAAGGTTAAATCGATACAATCGCCATAATGACGGTATCCATCAATAAAAATCCATTTAAGGTTTTGATCAATTAGAAAAATGCCCAATGCGATCGGCACCAAAACCATTAATAAACGAGATATTTTAAGCATTGAGCACTTTCTCGAAAAAACTCACCATCCGCTCCATCGCTTTTTCCATCACTTTGGCGTCTTTCCCTTCGAGCAAAATACGAAGCTTGTTTTCCGTGCCCGAATATCGGATAAGATGGCGCATGTGTGCACCCTCTACCGCTTCGAGTTCTGAAGAAAGCCCTTCAATCTGATCCAGCGGCTTTTTCGTTTTAACTTTAATATTGACCAGTTTTTGAGGATAGAGTTTAAACGGCCGGAGCACTTTACTCGCTTTTTGACCCGATGTGAGCAACAGCGCTAAAATCTGCAATGCACTCACCAGCCCATCACCCGTTTTGGCATAATCGTGCATCACGATATGGCCGCTTTGTTCTCCCCCAAAATTAATTCCCTTTTCACGCATCAGTTCCAAAACATATTTGTCGCCGACATTGGAGCGGAAGAGTTTCAATCCATTTTCATTCATTGTATCTTCAAGAGCCTGATTGCTCATCACCGTAGCAACAATCCCCCCTCCGGAAAGCTGTCCGCTTCGGTGTAAAAAGAGTCCCAATGCTCCTAAAATCTGATCACCGTCCACTTCATCACCGTTTTCATCCACCACAATAAGGCGGTCAGCATCCCCATCAAGTGCCAGCCCGATATCAGCGCGGTATTGCTTCACCGCTTCGCGCAAATCTTTCGTATGAAGCGCGCCACACCCTTCATTAATATTAAACCCGTTCGGTTTGTCGTGCAGCACGATCACTTCGGCACCGAGTTCTTCCAATACAGTCGGCCCCACTTTGTACCCCGCCCCATTGGCGGTATCCAATACAATGCGCAACCCCTGCAGGGTCAGATCACGGCAAAATGAATTTTTGAGCTGTACAATGTAACGGCCGATGACATCATCAATCCGTTTTGCCGAACCGATATTTTTCCCCGTAACCTGCCCCTCATCCAACCGTGCTTTGTCGTGGACAATCGCTTCGATCTGTGCTTCGATCTCTTCGGAAAGTTTATTTCCATGGGCATCGAAAAACTTGATTCCATTATCTTCATACGGGTTGTGACTCGCGGAGATCATAATACCCGCATCACATCGCATATTCTCAGTCAAAAAAGCAATGGCAGGCGTTGGCATAGGGCCAATCTGGACGACATCGTATCCCACCGCCGTCAGACCCGTGACAATCGCATTCTCGATCATATAGCCGCTGCGTCGTGTATCTTTACCGACTAAAATCTTTTTGGTTCGAGCATGGGCACTGAAATAAATTCCTGCCGCCATTGCTACGCGCATTGCCAATTCTGCCGTTAAAAATGAGCCCGCTTCCCCGCGTACCCCATCCGTTCCAAAAAGTTTCATAAAATTTTCTTCCTTTTAAGAATTAGTTTTTCTTTTTTATTTCAGATTCTATAAATTTTAACTTAAATTTAATTCTCTTTAAGGTAGTATTCTACCCTAAAAAAAATTCGACAAGGATAAATGCCATGGCAAACCATAAGTCAGCATTAAAACGTATCCGTCAGACGGAAAAGCGCACTGAGCGTAACCGATTCTATCGCACACGTATTAAAAACATTGTTAAAGCAGTTCGCACTGCTGTTGAAGCCGGAAACAAAGATGAAGCGAAAGCCGCTCTTGTTATCGCTAACGCCAACCTTCATAAATATGTTAGCAAAGGTGTCTTGAAAAAAGAGACTGCTGCACGTAAAGTAAGCCGCCTTCACCTCGCTGTTAACGCTATAGCAGCCTAAATTTTGCCCTAAGGGCAAAATTCCCTTCTGTATTTTTTCTCAAAACGCCTCTCTTTAGGAATATCATCATGTTATCCGACAAACTCACCCCTTTTATCAACCGTTACAACGAATTGACCGAACTTCTCAGTTCTCCCGATATCGGTAATGACATCAAACGTATGACCGATCTCTCAAAAGAGCAATCTTCCATTCAAGCAATTGTCACCAAAGCAACCGAGTATAAAAAACTCCTCGAAGATATCGAAGAAAACAAATCTCTGGCCTTTGATGCTGAACTCGGCGAACTTGCAAAAGAAGAGTTGAGAGCATTAGAACCCCTGATTGAACCGCTCGAAGATGAGATAAAAAAGCTCCTCATTCCTGCCGATCCGAATGACAAACGCAATATTTATATAGAGCTTCGTGCCGGTACGGGCGGAGATGAAGCGGCGATTTTCGTAGGCGATTTGTTTAACGCCTATGTCCGCTACGCCGATGTCAAAGGGTGGAAAATCGAGTTGATGAGCAGCAGCCCCTCCGATGCCGGAGGATACAAAGAAATCATCGCCCTCATCAAAGGGGAGCAGGTCTATTCACGCCTAAAATACGAGGCGGGAACCCACCGTGTACAGCGTGTCCCGGCGACCGAGTCCCAAGGGCGGGTTCATACCTCGGCTATCACCGTTGCCGTCATGCCTGAAGTCGATGATGTTGAGGTCGTTATCAATGAAAATGATCTCAAAATCGACGTAATGCGCTCAAGTGGTTCAGGTGGTCAAAGTGTCAATACCACCGACTCCGCCGTACGGATTACCCATATCCCTACCGGAATCGTCGTCACCAACCAAGATCAAAAATCGCAGCACAAAAATAAAGATAAAGCGATGCAAATTCTCAAAGCGCGTATCTACGAAATGCAGATCGAAGAGGCAAAAGTCAAAGAGATGTCGGAGCGTAAAGAGCAGGTAGGAACAGGAGATCGCTCAGGGCGTATCCGTACCTACAACTACCCTCAAAACCGTATCTCCGATCACCGCATCACCCTCACCCTCTATCGTCTTGAAGAGATTATGCAGGGGGGATTGATGGATGATATTATCGATCCCCTTATCGCTGATGCTCAGGCACAGATTATGGAGAGAGCGGGTCTATAACTTCTCTCTACTTTTCTTTTTAGCAAGAAAAGTAGCAAAAGAGCATACCGTGATCCAAGAACGCTCGTTCCTCTCGGCACTACTGCCAACGGAGCGGCTCTAGGATTTGGATCACGGAGATTTGTTTATCCATTTTCGCATACGCGAAAATTATGCAAATAAAATGTTTTGCCCTCACACCACACCAAGAGCAAGGTCGCGTGCCGTAGGGCAAACGCGTACCGCCAGCGTTCTGGTGTGAGGGCGATTTTCTTTTGTTTCTTTTCTTATGAAAAAGAAAAGAAAGTACTAATTTCTCCAAGTGGTCTCAAAAACCCCTTTGACTTCCCCTTTGAACGTAATCGTCCCCTCATCAAGTCCCAAATAAAGAGTCTCTCCGCTTTTCGGATAAACACGCGCATTGTCCGCAACCAAATTTTCAATCGATGCACGATAAAAACACGCCGCCATCCCTGTTCCGCACGCTAACGTCTCATCTTCAACCCCACGCTCATACGTACGAACACGAATCGATCCATTGCTCTCGACATAAGCAATATTGACATTAGCATTGTATTTGTGACGAAGTTCTCTCGCCATCGCAATATCAAAATGATCCATACCGGCATCAAAAGTCACGAGATGAGGAACACCCGTATCGATGAGCCACCATCTCATTTCATGCTCTGAAATGGCATCATTGATAACTATCGGCGGGGTCAAATCACTTTGAACCATATCACCCTCTACAGCGGCTTTTATCACCCCCGCACCCGTTAAAAACTCCATTTGCGCATTTGCCAAACCAAAACGATGGGCATAATGGGCGCATGCACGGCTTCCGTTACCGCACATCGATGCGGTCGAACCGTCGGCATTGTAAAACTCCCACTCGAAATCATGCTGTTCATGGGGAATAAGAACAATCAGACCATCCGCACCGATCCCGTTTTGACGATCACACAGAGTTCGTGCAAGCCCCGATCGATCCGCTCCATGAAAAGCATGAAAAATAACAAAATCGTTACCGCTGGCGCAGTATTTGGCGATTTGAAGCATAATAATCCTTTTAGCTGGATTCCCGCGTAGGCGGGAATGACGAATAGTATATTATATAAAAATAATCCCTCGAATCACATAGAGCCATTTTTTTGGCATACCTGCCAAAATAAAAGTAGCGTTCATGAGAGGGATGAGCTTCTTTTGTTTCTTTTCTTTGCGGTAAAGAAAAGAAAATTAAACCTTAGGAGCGGGATAGAGTAATTTAATAGTATCGACAAACTGTTCACATTCGCGTTGCAAATGTTTGAGATTGGATGAGTTATCAATCACCCATGTTGCGCGGTTTTTTTTCTCCTCGATATCCATCTGACTCTCGATGCGGCGCAATGACTCCTCTTCCGAAAAACCGTTCCGTTTCATGAACCGTTCCAGCTGAAGTGTTTTGGGGGTATAAACGACCACAGAATTTTTAATCGGGTACGACAATGTCTCAAAAAAGAGGGGGATATCGATCAAATACGGGTATTTGAGGCGGTCTTGTTTTTCACTTTGTTCTTCGATAGCGGCACGAATTTTAGGGTGAAGGAAGTCTTCCAGCTCTTTTTTCGCTTCGGGATCGGCAAAAATCTTTTTTCCCAGCAGGGGACGATTCACTTTGGAACCGTTGCTGATGAATTCCGTACCGAAGTGTTCCGCCACCCAAGAACTGTTCTCATCCAAAATACGGTGGGCTATCGTATCCGCATCGATGATCCGAAGACCGTTCAATCCCAACAGTGAAGCGACGGTACTCTTCCCCGTCGCTATCCCCCCCGTAAGTGCTATGGCATATTCAAAAGCCATAAAAATCTCGATATTTTTTTAGTGTTTGAGCGCGGTCCACTGCGCGTGGGCTCTCCGCCGAGGAGAACTTAGTGTTAGCGTAGCTATCGGGACGAGTTCCGATGGCGTGATAAAAAAGATGGTATTCGAACGCCATTTAGTTACGGATAATGCCCAAATAATTTTTGCGAACATACTGCGGCATCGCGAAGGCAGCGATATGAACATCACAGTTGTAGTATTGGTGCCCTTCAAGTAAATCGCTACGTTGTAAAATCAAATCGGCCGTCGGATGATACTCTTTGGAACAGAGCAATAGCGTAGAACCGTCTTCAAGATGGTACGGCATAATAATTTTGAAATAATTCCCTAAAATCTGCATAAGTTGGGTATTCGCCTCAATATCATCCAGATTCGGATGAGCCATTACTACAAGGGCATCGTCTTTCAACACACGATTAAGATGGGCCAATACCGCACTATCGCTATTCACTGCATCAATCATCGCTACATCAATACTTTTATCTGCTCTATCACGCAAAGAACCGAGCAGATCATCACTACTTATAGCCAGTGATTCAATATGACGGTAACGCCCAAGCTCTCCTTGAAGTGGCTCGCTGTTCTGACTTGCGACCAAAACGGTATGTGGATTTTTATGGGTACACATAGAAACATGGACCATCATTTCTGGATAAATAAACGTTTTCATCAGTGTAGGCATCTCTTTTTGTAGGAATTTTTGAGCGATTGTAACACGCAGAGATTAAAAGGGTTTGAATATTCCATTTATACTTAGAGGTTAAAGGTTAACCTATCGTGTTTTGATATAATTTTAACCAATTATTTCTATAAATTGAGGAGTGCCTGTGTGTGCTGAAAAAATTCAACGTTTTTTAATGGCAATTGTATTGACCCTTACGATGGTTCTGTTTGCTAGCGGACAGATGCAGTGGGGAGTCATCCTACAAACCTTAGTTATTGTCATGGTTGTCGTATGGGCGCTCACCGATTTTTGCCCTTCGTTGTGGATTTTCAAAAAAGTTTTTGGGAAATGTCCTCAAAAAGACTAACCCCTAAATTTCTCCTAACCACTCTTTCGTTATAATTCTCTTATTATTTAATGAATGCCCAAGGAAGTAATTCCTTGAGGCGGAGTTAACACTATGTTTCCTTCACCAGGAAGCTTGCCTTTTACATTTAAAGATGAGGAATCCCATGAGCCAAATCAGCTACAAAGATGCCGGTGTCGATATCGATGCAGGTAACAGTTTTGTCGAAAACATCAAACCACTCGTTAAATCAACCGCTATTCCAGGTGTTTTAGGGGGAATCGGCTCGTTTGCCGGTGCGTTTGAACTTCCTGCAGGTTATCGCGAACCGGTAATGCTCGCTGCAACCGATGGGGTAGGGACGAAACTCAAACTCGCGATTGATTCGGGTATCCATAATACCGTAGGGATCGATCTGGTCGCAATGTGTGTCAATGATCTTATCTGTAATTTTGGAACCCCTTCATTTTTCCTCGACTATTATGCGACCGGGAAACTTGATGTAACTGCCGCAACGGCCGTTGTCAGCGGTATCGCGGAAGGGTGCCGTCAAGCCGAATGCGCATTGATCGGCGGTGAAACGGCAGAGATGCCGGGAATGTATCACTCAGACGATTATGACCTGGCTGGATTTGCCGTCGGTATCGGTGAGAAAAGCGAACTCGACCGCTCTGATAAAGTTCAATCCGGAGATATCCTCATCGCCCTTCCAAGCTCAGGATTGCACTCCAACGGTTTTTCATTAGCACGAAAAGTATTGTTTGAAAAAATGGGGATGAAATTCGATGACGAGTTCGAAGGGAAACCTTTGATTGAGACTCTTTTGACTCCGACCCGCATCTACGTCAAAACATTTAAAGCGCTCAAAGATAAAATCCAAGCCCTCGCCCACATCACCGGTGGCGGAATTGTTGAAAATTTCCCTCGTGTTCTCCCGGAGGGATTACGTGCGGTAATCACGGAATCCTCTATCCGTGTATTACCGATCTTCGAATTGATCGGTCAGCATGTCGAGCGTGCAGAGATGTTCCGCGCTTTCAATATGGGAGTTGGAATGATCCTCGTCGTGAAAGAAGCTGATGTCGCAGACGTATTGGCATCGACGGATGGATATGTTATCGGTCATCTTGAAGCCGGGAAACGCGAAGCGGTACTCGTTTAAGTTCTTCTCTCCGCTTCGGCGGATATCCATCACCCTCACCCTGTTAATCTTTTTAATCTATTTTTACATTATGATATTCTTTTAATTTAAAGGATTCATCATGAAACTCAAAATTGCTGGAGCTTTAGCCGTCGCTGCCATCGCTATTCAATTTATCCCTTACGGAAAAGAGCATACCAATCCTCCGGTTGCAAGTGAGCCGCAATGGGATTCACCCCGTACACAAGCACTCTTCAATCGAGCCTGTGCAGATTGCCACTCCAATGAAACCAAGTACCCGTGGTACAGCCGCATTGCGCCAGTATCATGGCTCGTAGCCCATGACATCGAAGAGGGACGAGAACATTTTAATGTCTCAGCATGGGGTTCCCAAAAGAAAAATGAGGGTGAAGATGCCGCTAAAGAGGTGCGTGAGGGTGAAATGCCGATGTGGTTCTATACTATTCCTCATCCTGAGGCTAAACTCAGCGCTGCAGAGAAACAAGAGCTTATCATCGGTTTGGAAAAAACGTTTGGAAAAGAAGAAGCGGCAGAAAAATAAGGATAAGGCAATCGGAACGAATTCCGATTGCGTTTATTTAAGCTGATCCGCGCGAGGGAAGGTAAAAGTTGATTGGCGTGAAACCGCCACTTTCTCTTTTGCATCAACGGCATACGCATTGATGGTAATGGGGATAACGGTATCTTTCCGCTCATCGTTGACCAGTACCTCATCGGTATAAAGGACAACTACTTTTTTCTTAACGACCCCCGGTTTTACTTTAAACGGTTTTTCCGGTTGAGCGATTTTGATTTTTCCTTCCATTCCTGCCGGTGCAACAATGTCAAAATAATATTCATGATCTTCATTTAACGTATTTTGCAATAAAAAAGTATAAGCGTTATCTACTTGCACCTTCCCTTCGTCATTGGTATGAATCGAATACAAACGGTTTTCTTTGTTGATATTGAGGAGCATGTACTCTTTTTTGCTTCCCATCATCCCTAAAATAACACTGACAATAATCAAGATGGCGATATAGCCCAAAATTTTTGGACGAAGATAATGGGTTTTGCCTTTCATAAACAGCGTCTCTTTTTCACTTGACCACTCTACAAGACTCGGTTTACCGAGTTTTCCCATCACTTCCGTACACGCATCGACGCATTCGAGACAGTTGATACACTCCAACTGCAATCCTTTACGGATATCAATATGGGTCGGACACACCGTCACACAACTCTCACATGTCGTACACTCCGCATGACTATTCACGGCAAGGAGATCTTTTTGTTTCGTAAACATTTTTGATTTATGTTCATCATAAATATCTCCGCCGCGATTTGGATTATAAATCGCCATAACGGTATCATCATCATACAAAACCGATTGAATGCGTGAATAAGGACAAACATAAACACAAAAGTTCTCTTTCAAGAAAATAACGTCATAGACCAAAAACAGTACGGTCCCTAAAATCGTCCCTACCAGGACCGTATGTTCCATCGGATTTTGAATATAGGCCAAGAAATCTTCCGGCGGTACAAAATACCACATCAAATCAGCCGCCGCGATAAAGGATAATCCTGTCCATAGTAAAATCGCCACAAGACGTTTAACCTTGTTTTCAAACTTTGAATAATCGGGCTCTTCTTGTTTATTTTTGATCCGCTTACGCATCCCTAAAAGTTTCGTTTCGATTAAATCACGGTAAACGACACGGAAGATAGTTTGAGGACACATCCATCCGCAAAAAACCCGTCCGCCCAATACGGTGATACCAAAGATACCTATGAAAAGGATCATCAGCAAAAACGGCATCAAATAAAGCTCTTGCATATCAAACTGAATAAACATCAGATGAAGTTTCAGTTTATCAAAACTGAGCAAGAAGAGGTGATTCCCATCAATGGTAATCCACGGGATCACCAACGATAAAATAGTTATCAGCCCATAAAACCAATACCGTTTAATCCGCCAAGGGGTCCACCCTGACAAATACTCTTTCCCCTTCGGGGTTGCTTCATTACTCATATATTCTCCCTCATCTTTGATTCATCAATCGGACATCGAATGGTCCCAATCACTGTTGCTTCCGCATCTGCATCATCTCCGATACCGATTACGCCGCTAACCACCTCTTTAAGCTCACGCGATTCTATATAGTCTTTGAGCGAGCTTCGACTCACCCCTAGGACCCGTGCAATTTCACTTACACTTTTTCTTTTCTTCAATAAATCGATAATGTGTTCCAAGTGAATATCGAATTTGGATGAGGATTTAGAACCGCGCGGACGTCCGATCCCTTTTTTAGCATCATCTTGGAGTACCTGACGGAGCTGATCGATAAGACCTAAAACAACCATTGTATCACTTTTACGGTCGATTATCACGCCCGGTTTGACAAAATGGATCGTATTGTTATTTTTAAGGAGGCAGCTAAACATTTGAACGACATCCTCGATATAACTGCTTAAGGTCCATGTGTCATAAATGATCAACGTATCCCCATCCAGTGAACGAAAAAACCGAACCACTTCATGACGATCTAGCAACCGTTTATTTTGAGACGTTTGATCCACCAGCTCTTCGTGAATTGCAATCCCTTTTTGATCAGCATAACCGTTGATTAATTTAAGCTGTTCATACACACCATCGAAATCTTTATCGGGACGGATATAACTAACAGTCATTGTATGTTTAAATCCTTTTCAATTTTCAGTTTCATCGTCATTTTAACCAACAATGACGACTAAAGTCAATAGAAACGATTATTTTTTCGTCATAATGTCTTGATCAATAATGACAACTTCACACTGTAAATCGATATTAAACTCTTTTTTTACCCGTGTTTGTGCTTCATGTATAAGGCTCAATGCATCCGCATACGTTCCGCCGCCGGTATTGACGAGAAAATTGGCATGTACTTCGCTAAATGCCATCGCACCCACCCGCTTACCTTTTAATCCTACCGCTTCGATAAGCCGCCCTGCATAATCACCCGGCGGGTTCTTGAAACAGCTCCCTGCACTGGGATCATTGGGCTGATTGGAACGCATCTGATTGAACATCTCATATCGTTCTACGCAATACCCTTTTTGCACTTCAAAAACCGCTTCAAATACCACTTCATTAATCGACGTTTTGCGATAACCGTATTCGATCTCGCTTTTTTGTTTCCAGCCGCTTTGGGTACGAATAGCGATCAGATGGTTGAATATCTCATATTCCTTAAGACCTGCATTCATCTTGAGCATACCCCCAACCGTTCCGGGGAGCTTGGAAAGATACTCGAAGTTGGCAATGTCATGTTTTTTACAAAAGGAGACAACCCTCCCTCCCGGAGTGGCCGCACCGATATGAAGACCGTCGCTTTCAAGAGTGATAAAATCGTACTCTTTGGAAAGGATCATGAGCGGCGGCGGTGTAGGGGAGACGAGGACGTTATTGGCGGAACCGACGATAAAATGTCCTTCGGGGACACTATTGTTTTCGATCAAGGCAACCTCGACAACCGGACCGATCCGAATGGAACTGAATTTAGAAAAATCGATTGTTTTTGTCTTCATGAGTGACCTTACGCACTTGTGTGTTTATAGATGCTAAAAAAATGAATTGTCTTTCGTCATTCCCGCGAAAGCCGGCATGGTGCCCCTTGCAGGCAGAACG
Source organism: Sulfuricurvum sp. (assembly GCF_049587615.1). Taxonomy (GTDB): domain Bacteria; phylum Campylobacterota; class Campylobacteria; order Campylobacterales; family Sulfurimonadaceae; genus Sulfuricurvum. The sequence continues at coordinate 160,126 of NZ_JBAVEF010000050.1, read as the reverse complement.
CAGAGTAAGCGTAACTGTCTCAGGATAAGTTCCGATGGCGTATCAAACGTTACTGAGCAAACGTCGGAATCATATTAAATATACGGACCGTAAAATCTTGCATCTCATTCATCATCCATGGCATGGTGAGGATAATAACAACAATAATACCGATGATTTTCGGGATGAAGCTAAGGGTCATCTCATTAATTTGCGTCGTTGCCTGAAAAATACTCACCGCAAGTCCCAAAAACATCCCGACCAATAATGCCGGAAGAGCAAGAATCAACGCGATTTTAAACGTTTCGATCCCAAGCCCGATCAATTCCGACTGCATCATAATGATTTCCTTACGCCATCGGAACGGGTCCCGATGACTTCTCTAACGCTGTGTTCTCTTCGGCAGAGAGCCCATGTGCAGTAAACCGCACTCATTTTAACTATACCTCAATTCGTTGTATTCCAAAGGGATCATAAAGTCTCTCGGATCGATCTTTGTGTCAAAAAAACCGTGTTTGTACCCTAAATCAAAAAGGAGATCAATTGCTCTATACTGGGTTTCACTAAGGGTAATAGATTCATCGTTGGCATACAGTTCGAGATATTTCTCCAACGTCGGCGCATCGATACGGACAAGATTGCGCTCCATCAACATTTTAGAGAGATTCTCTTTGTGATCTCGCGCAATCTGTACCGCTTTGGTCAATAGATTTTCATACATAATGGCTGACGTCAGGGGCAAAGAGCGGCGAATCGCCATCCCCCCAAGCGGGAGCGGAAGGTCCCCTCCTGAGAGTTCACACCATACATCCCACAGCTCACGTTCAACCTCAAGCGATTCATCATATCCCAAAATAGATTCATGGATCAACACCCCTGCATCCACTACGCAATCCAATACCGCTTGTTCAATCTCTAGGAAATTCATGTAAACAATTTTTGCCTCTGGATAAGCAATCCGAAAAAGGAGGGCGTTGGTGGTAAATTTGCCGCTCAGGGCAACTTTAAACCTTTTTTTGAGAACCGTTTCTTTTTTCCGTATCAATTTAGGACCATACCCTTGTCCGAAACTCACAGCGGTTCGAAGCAATGCATAATCGTTCCGGATATGGGGATAAAGTCCGAAGCTGATGGCAGTGATATCGTACGTCCCTTTTAGCGCTTCGGTGTTAAGAGTTTCAATATCCAATGCAATATTGTCAAACTGAATATTATTTTGCCCCACCCATCCGAATTTGATCGCATAATACATAAAAATGTCATCGGCATCGGGAGAGTGGGCTATCACCATATTTTTCACTAAAAATCCTATTTCTAATCTGATGTTACGCACTTTCTGGTCATAGCCCATAAAATGGCAGGGACAAAAATGTCCCTACAACCCCCTAAAGTTACCCGCATCTTTAGGATACGGGAGAATTATGGTGTGCAAGGTCAGTTATTCATGACAAATCAATTAAATTTTAACCAAATAACGCTAAAATATCTCTATTCCAGAATGCGAATTATTAATATTTCATTTTGTCATATTTTTAAAATATATTTCATTTTGTCATATTATGACGCAATTTTAAAACACTTTAGTCTCAGGAGAGCACCGCATGATGGATCCAAATAAACTCAAATCGCTTGAACTCGCGATGAAGCAAATCGATAAAACGTTCGGAAAAGGGACGTTGATGCGTTTGGGTGACAAAGAAATAGAGCCGATCAACGCTATCAGCACCGGATCGATCGGACTGGATTTAGCCCTTGGAATCGGCGGTGTACCCGAAGGCCGCGTTATCGAAATCTATGGACCGGAGAGTTCAGGGAAAACGACACTCAGTCTCCAAATTACGGCAGAATGTCAAAAAAATGGCGGGATTTGTGCTTTTATTGATGCGGAACACGCACTCGATATCGGATACGCTAAAAACCTCGGCGTTGATGTCGAAAATCTCCTTGTTTCTCAACCCGATTACGGTGAACAAGCACTGGACATCGTTGAAACCATCGTACGAAGCGGGGCGGTTGATTTGATCGTTATCGACTCCGTTGCGGCATTGACTCCAAAAGTGGAGATCGAAGGGGAGATGAACGACCAACAAGTGGGAGTTCAAGCACGGCTTATGTCGAAGGCATTGCGTAAACTGACCGGTATCATGCACAAAATGAACTGTACGATCATCTTTATCAATCAAATCCGTATGAAAATCGGAACGATGGGATACGGTTCACCCGAAACAACAACCGGAGGAAATGCGTTAAAATTCTACGCATCCGTCCGTATCGATGTTCGTAAAATTGCTACCCTTAAGCAAGGTGAGAGCCAAATCGGTAACCGCGTTAAAGCAAAAGTCATTAAAAATAAAGTGGCACCGCCGTTTCGTCAAGCAGAATTTGATATCATGTTTGGCGAAGGGATCTCCAAAGAGGGAGAACTTGTCGATTACGGTGTCAAACTCGATATTATCGATAAAAGTGGTGCATGGTTCAGTTTCGAGGATACAAAACTGGGACAAGGGCGTGAAAACGTCAAGCAAAAATTCAAAGACGAGCCGGAATTGGCTCGTAAAGTCGAAGAAAAAATTAAATCCGCCATGGGTGTCTCCGGCATCATAGCGATGGATGAATCTGAAATGAGTGAGGTAGATGAATGATTTTTATTGATGAAGTAAGTGCAATCGAAGTAATGGATTCTCGCGGGAATCCTACCGTAAAAGCAACAGTGCAGTTGAGCGATGGAACACGCGAAAGTGCAATCGTTCCGAGTGGGGCCAGTACCGGTAAACGTGAAGCGTTAGAATTGCGTGATGGCGATGCCCGTTATATGGGTAAAGGTGTTCTTAAAGCCGTTGAGAATGTGAACTCTCAAATTTCCGATGCGATCATGGGCCTTAGTCCGTTTAACCAGGCAATGGTGGATGCAGTGATGAAAGAGCTTGACGGTACCGAAAATTACGGCAACCTTGGTGCAAATGCCGTTCTCGGTGTATCCATGGCGGTGGCACGTGCCGCGTCAAAAAGTCTCGGCATTCCTTTGTATCGATACCTCGGCGGGGCCAACGCGATGGTCCTTCCGGTTCCGATGCTCAACATCATCAACGGCGGAAGCCATGCTGACAACAGCGTCGATTTCCAAGAATACATGATTATGCCGGTTGGATTTAACGATTTTTCAGATGGGCTCCGCGCATCGGCAGAGGTGTATCATAACCTCAAAAAAATTCTTAAAGAGCGTGGTGCCAATACGGCACTGGGAGATGAGGGTGGATTTGCACCGGATTTGAGTTCAAACGAAGAACCGATCCAGGTGATCATGGAAGCGATCGCCGCTGCGGGATACAAAGCAGGTGAACAAATCGCCATTGCCCTTGATGTTGCGGCATCTGAACTCGTTACTGAAGGAGGCTATCGTCTCGATTCCGAAAACAGAACCGTTACCTCTGAACAATTGGTCGATTATTATGCTGATCTTTGTGCTAAATACCCTATCGTTTCAATCGAAGACGGTTTGAGTGAAGACGACTGGGCCGGATGGAAAGTTCTTACGGAACGTTTGGGTTCCAAAGTTCAACTGGTCGGAGATGATTTGTTCGTCACCAATGCCAATATCTTAGCAGAAGGGATCGAAAAAGGGATTGCGAATGCGATTTTGATCAAACCGAATCAAATCGGATCGGTATCGGAAACGATGTTGACTGTCCGTTTAGCACAGCGTAACGGATACAAATGCGTTATGTCTCACCGTTCGGGTGAGAGCGAAGATGCATTCATCGCCGATTTCGCCGTAGCACTTAACTGCGGGGAGATCAAAACCGGATCAACTGCACGAGGTGAGCGTACCGCTAAATACAACCGCCTTCTCGAAATTGAAACCGAAGTAATGTACGGCGAATACCTAGGGAGTGCTCTCTTTAACTAATGCAATACGATGATCAACAACTGCTCGGGGAGGAAAAAGAGAGCTTAAGTGAACGTTATTTCGGTCTCTCAACGCAGAAATTTTTCCTTGCCTCAGGCATTGTCCTCGTCGTCGGTATTTATATGGGATTCATCTTTTTCGGGAACAACTCACTGAGTGTTCTCCTTGATTTGGAAGAACACCAAAATTATCTTATCGAAGATATTGAGCGGCTTAAAACTGAAAATGCCGCTTTGCAAAAGCAGTACTTTGAGCTAAAAGAGCTTGATGCTGATTCACAGTAATGATGGGAGATTCATGAAACGCTCGCTCTTCCTCTCACTTGTACTCCTTACCCCCTTACTTGCTCGTGAAAACCCTTTCTTTGCTGCTGATCCGTACAAATCTCAAAAAGTGACGTCCAATATTCCGGACACCAAGCCGAAAATGAGCAGTATCAGCTATCCCCTTCCCGATCAGGCCCGCATTTTAAAAGAGGTCACATTTACGATTCAGAATCTTGATGGAAGTATCGAAAGCCGAAAAGTCGATATTGATCAAACTATCGATTGGCACCGTCCGATTACACTATCACAGTCCAAAGGAAGCACCCCTGAAAAATTTGCCGGAAACACTAACCATTCCGGTGCCGATTTTGGATTTATACACTTCAGTGCCGAAGGGAAACGGCTGAGTATTAAAACAGGCGATCCGCTGGTGCGCCATTTTACATTGAGTGATCCGAATCGGATTATTTTGGATTTCAAACGTGAGGCAGTTTTTAAATCCATACGAAAAAATCTCGGTTCTGCTCCCTATCTCCATGTATCTTTGGAAAATCATGGTAAATTTGCCCGCGCAACGATTACACTGGACGGTCGCTATGGGTATGCTTTAAATAAAACAGGTGGATTAATCAGTATTACGTGTAAGTAGAGTGACATGTGAAAGAAATTTTTCCCCTCTCTGAGGAGAGGAAAGAGAGATTATTTTACGGCAGCCAATGCAGCTTCGTAGTTTGGCTCTTCTGTAATTTCAGGAACGATCTCTTTGTATGTTACGATCCCTTCTTCGTTTACTGCGAAAATTGCGCGGCATGTTACACCAGCAAGAACTGAACCACCAAGCAATACACCGTACGCGTTTGCGAAATCTTTGTTACGGAAGTCAGAACATACTGTCAAGTTATCGATACCTTCAGCTTGGCAAAAACGGCCAGCAGCAAACGGCAAGTCCAAAGATACGATAGTCGGTTTAACCCCTTCCATTCCAGCAGCTTTAGCATTGAAGTTACGAGTTTCAGCAGCACATACGCCTGTATCCAATGAAGGAACAACGATGATAAGTTGTTTAACACCCTGAGCTCCACCTACTACTACGTCACCCAAACCAGCTGAATTAACAACGGTTACTTCCGGTGCTTTATCGCCAACATTAACTTGGTTTCCGAGAAGTTCTACGTCTGTACCTTTGAATTTTGTAGTTGCCATTTTGGCTCCTTATTTTAGTTTGTTTTGTTTGATGGGAGAAGTATATTTTAAATCGGATAATTCGACTCTGAATTATGAAAGAGGTGTTTTGGATTAAGCTTTTTCACAGTTTACAACGGGGGTTGATAGGGATACTTTCATACGATTTCGCCTCTCCGAGTTTATACGCTTCGAGTGCGGCACGCCCTATCATAGCGGCATTATCGGAACAAAATTTTAACTCCGACAACAACAATTCTGCTTTATACGGGGCGAGTATTTTCGTAACACTTTCTCGAAGATAGAGATTTGCACTCGCACCGCCGACGATGGCAAAACGTTTTGGCGAAGTAGATTTAAAATACTTTTTAAGCTTTTGGATCACGTGTTCCGTTGCCGTTTTTTGAAAAGCCGCGGCGATATCCGGATACACCGAAACACTATTTGCTTCAACTGCCAGACGTACCTGATTTTTCAATCCCGAATAACTGAAAGCGATTAAGGGGGACTGCCACAGAGGAACCGTAAAAGCGAATCGGCCCGGATCGCCTTCTTGCGCCATATTCTCGATGAGCGGTCCTCCCGGATAGCCTAGCCCCATCATTTTTGCCACTTTATCAAAACTCTCACCATAACTGTCATCCATCGTCGTCGCAACGGTTTTCATGTCACTGTACGATTTGACTTCAATCAGCTGCGTATGTCCCCCGGACACCAACAACACCGTTAACGGCAAAAGGGCTTCTTGTTCTATAAAGAGCGAATAGATATGCCCTTTGAGATGATTGATCGGGATAACGGGAATACCCAAAGAGATACTGAGCGCTTTGGCCATCACGACACCCTCGATCAGGGTTACCCCCAATCCCGGTTCATTGGTCACGGCAATCGCTTTTAACTGAGAAAACCACGGTTCACACTCCCCTAAAATCCGCGGCAATGCTTCGGCATGAAGACGACTGGCAAGCTCGGGGACAACACCACCATAGACGGAGTGTTCTAACTCTTGAGAAATCTTTTTATGATAGATAAGTTTTTTCGTTGCGATTTCGGTGATAGCGATTGAACTGTCATCACAGCTGCTTTCTATGCTCAAGATCATTGCATGATCCTTCGCGTTTTATACGCCATCGGAGCGAAGCCCCGATTGTCTACGCTAACGCTGAGTTCTCCTCGGCAGAGTGCCCACGCACAGCAAGCCGTGCTTCTCATAATTTCAACCTTCATTGCAATACCCACTCTTTGACCCAAGGCCATTCACCGAAGCCTGAAGCGGTGTTTATGTGTCCGCCTTCTTGGATAACCTTCATCTCTACACCAAGCGCATTCTGAAGCTTTAACGCCTCTTCTGATGTCATATACGGGTCATTATCGGACGTAACCAACAATACCTCTTCCGCAAAAAGGGATTTTGGCGCTTCGAGAGGAAAAAAGGTTTTTAAGGTTTCCAGCTCACAATTCAAGCTCGGCGGTGCAACCAAAAGGAGACGTTTAACCGATGCGATCTCTCCTTCGTTACATAAATGAAACCAGAGGATATTGGCAAGCGAATGACAGATAACCACATCGGGACGGAAATCGCTCAAAATCGCTTTTACCTGTTTCATCCACCGATTTTTGCTCGGGAAGTGAGGGTTATCTAAAAGAGGGAAACTGACGGTACCGTAATTTTTAGCTATTTCGCTTGATAGCCATGCCTGCCAATGGGGATCATCACTTCCCCCCCAGCCATGTAACATCAATACTTTCAGCATACGAACCCTCGTACATAGCGGCGTACCTCTTCATCCACAGCAAAAACGGCTTCTATCGATTCCGGCACTCCGCTAAAATGGTCATATGCACGAAGTATCAGCATGGAAATATCGATGAAACGGATATCTCCCGCGATAAAACGCTCGATTGCCGCTTCATTCGCTGCATTGACAATAACCCCTCGTGCAGGGCTGCGGAGTAACTCATCCTTGATTTCCCAAATCGGATAGCGCATCGTTTCAATCGGGCGGAATTCAAGCCCCCCGACACGGGTCAAATCGATTCGATCCACAATGGGGGTATCCACCCTTCCCATCAGCGCATAGGCGATCGGGAGGCGCATATCCGCATGGGCGAAATGGGCTGTCGTTGAACCGTCCTTATAATCGATAAGAGCATGGATCAGTGATTTTGTTTCGATCAGGGCATCGTATTCCCCTTCACCAAAAAGCCATCGCGCTTCTAAGAGTTCAAAAAGTTTGTTGACCATCGATGCGCTGTCAATGGTGATTTTCTGCCCCATTGACCAATTGGGATGTTTGAGAGCATCGGCGAGGGTTGCTGTGGATAATTGTTCCAACGGCCAATCACGGAATGCTCCTCCGCTAGCAGTAATGACCATCCGACTCACAGGACGTGGTGTTTGATTCAGATACCATAGACCGAAATGTTCCGAATCGATCGGGACAATATGCGATGTATCGACGAATGCACCGCCGACTACCAAAGATTCTTTATTGGCAAGGGCTACTTTTTTACCGCACTCCAGCGCTTTAAGGGTAGGACGGAATCCGACAAAACCGACCAAAGCGTTAATAACATGATTGGAATCGGATTCCTCAATAGCTCTCAAAATTTCAGCTTCGCCGGAGCGGACGTCATGATGATCGACAAAGATTCGGTCTTCATCACGCATGACGACAACCCGTTGAGGGTTATGACGTTTAATTTGTCCATTCAGGAGGTCAATATTGCGTCCGGCTACCAAAGTGTCGACGTTTAAATGGAACTGTTCCGCAATTTTTAGAGCATTGACACCGATTGAACCGGTGGAGCCCAGTAGAATCAAACAAGACCCCGCAGAAGAACCAGCATAACAACCGATGCAAACAAATAACCATCAATGCGGTCCAATATACCGCCGTGACCCGGAAGAATCGAACCGCTGTCTTTTACCCCGGCTTGACGCTTAAGGTAGCTCTCAAACAGATCACCAAACACCGCACCGATTGCCGCTGCCATAGAGATGATAATCGCTTGAGGAATATCCACAATGGTGACACCGATAAAAAACCCGGCACCGGTAGCCACTGCAATGCCGCCATACACCCCTTCGCGGGTTTTGCTCGGGCTGGAAACGCTAAACGGCGTTTTTCCGATACTACGCCCCACGACATATGCACCCACATCGGCAGACGCGACTACAACAAGCAGCCATAGCAGAGACTCGATCCCGTATTCTTGGTACATACTGAGCAAAAAGAGCATCCCGGCGGTAGGATAGATAAAAGGGAGAAAATTTTTGGGCGAAATATTTTGGGTATACGCTACCGCCGCCGCAAAAATAAGCCCTGCAATAACAAACAAATCTTCACCGTACGGATAGAGCGCTGCCGCAAGCCACAAAATCGCAGCATAGGCATACAACGAATTATTGTTTATCCCAAACAAACGGGTCGCTTCGTGAAATGCCAAAAGATACACCACTCCCATCACCGCCCACATGAGCCAGAAGTTATTGATAAGTCCGACGATCAAGACGCCGATGATGAGAAAGAGGGCCGTAACAATACGTTCTCGGATTGAATTTTTTGCAGTTTGCATCGTTTGGTTAACCAGTGGTTTTAAAATTACGCGATTATAACATTTTATTTATGGATATGTGATGAGAAGGGGGAGTATCTCCCCAAAAAGGAGAAAGGGAAGAGCCTACCCTTTATCTGGAATTTGCAAAAATGATTAAAGAACTGCTGTTCCAATATATTGAAATGAAGTATTATCATTACCCGCTAAATCTTGGATAGCATTGACCACATCGGTTGTATTATCGTTATAAACAACCCGTACGCTTTCGCCTGCATCCATAAAACCGTCTTTGATAAATAAGGTCACCGTACTACCGCTTATGCCGACAGAGAGATAATTATCTACAGTGACTCCAACACCGGCGATTTCGACATAAAATGCATCGACATCCGGCTTATTAACGCTATCCAATAACGAGTCGAAGGTAAATACAATTGTATCTAAACTTGCATCCGATACAGCACTCACAAACTCCGGTGCCAACATATCGACTTTTTGAATCGAAGAGGTCATCGATAATGGACTGTCCGTATTTCCTGCATTATCACTGTACGAATTGGCTAAAACACCGATCGTCATATCCCCTTCCCATCCGGCTTCCGGCGTCACGCCCAAGGTATAGACAGTGTCGGAAACTTTGGTGAAGGTTCCATACGCTCCGTGGTCCAAAGCGATATCGGAGAAATCAAAATCCAAAACCGCTTCATCGAAGGTAAAGGTATAAAGGATCTCTCCCCCATCGGCATCTGTCGTTCCATCGGCATTGCTTCCGTCCATGTTCGCGGTGACATTCGGCTCATTGTCGGTAATGGTCAAAACAGGAGCTTTCGTATCGATCGTAATCGCTTCGGCATTGCTCCCGATCGTACTTATATTCCCCGCCGCATCGGTTTGGCGGACCTGAATCGCATTGATCGCATACACGGTATTATTGGCAAGGGTGAACGTCGTACCGCTTCCCGCCGTCCAAGTACTTCCGCCATTTAGACTGTATTCCCACGTTGCTAACGGTTCCAAACCGCCTACATTCACCGTGGATACATTGGTAATGTTATCGTTTCCATCAATGCCGCTGTCCGTTGCAAGTGCGAGCGTCGGTGCCGCTGGAGCACTCATGTCGACCGTTTGCGTCACCGTAACCAAGGTGCCCGTGTTTCCTGCCCCATCCACTTGATTTACAGCCGGAACGCTCACACTCACATCTCCCACCAATCCGGTTGTCGGTGTTACCACCAAGGTGTAAGATGAGCCGCTTCCGCTAAATGCCCCTTTTGTTCCGTTTGTGACCACAATATCATCGGCGCTGAATCCCGCTACATTTTCGCTGAACGTAAAGGTATAGATGATACTTCCCCCCGCGATGTTTGCCGTTGTGGCCGATTCATCATCGGTAATAGCGAGGGTTGGGGCTTTCATATCGACCGCTTGTACGGATTGCAGTGCAGCCGTGTTGGCGTTGCCCGATACATCAACTGCTTTAGCGGCAGAAACATCAACCGTTACATTCCCCTCAAATCCTGCCGTCGGGGTCACTACTAAAGTATAAACCGAATCGCCATCAACACCGCTGGCAAACGATCCTGCTTTTGTCCCTCCGCTTACCACAATATCGGCTACACTAAATCCGCTAACCGCTTCACTGAACGTAAAGGTATAGGTTATCGTCCCTCCGGCGATGTTTGCTGTTGCAGCTGATTCATCGTCGCTAATCGTAATGGCCGGCGCGAGGGTATCGATATCATACGTAATCGTAGCCGAGGAACCGGCATTACTCTCAAGATCGGTATACGCGCCGGAGAGGGAGATAACATTCCCGGTACTCTCCAGATTGGTATTCGGAGTAAAGGTCGCCGTCCAGATAATGTTATCTGATGAAGTCAACGGGCTGAGCGTCCCCCCCTCCACCGTCATATCACTGTTATTGAAACCGCTTACCGCTTCAGAAAAAGTAATGGTGACTGTCGCCGTTTCCCCTACCTTCAACGCCGTATCGGACATCGTGATAACGGCTGTAGGTGCCCCCGGCGTCGATACGATCTGTGTGAAACCTACCGCATTATTCCCCGCTATATCTTTCAGTGCGGGAAACGTATCTGTGCTCGATAGATCTGTATACGAGACTTTAATACTGTCGGTAGCACTAAACGTGAGGCCATTTAAGATAATATCGGTTCCGCTAATCGATGCCCCTCCGATAGGTTGAACGACCTCACCCACCATCACCGTTTGCACAACACCGTTGATCGTGATAATAAAGTTTTCTCTGGCTATCGAGGTACTATCAAGAAGCTCCGACATCGTAATGGTGATAACGCCGTTCGCAGAATCCGTTGCGTCCATCGAGACGAAGAGCGGACCGGATTTATCGACGGTAATCGTATTAGAATTAGAGGCTTCAAGGCTGATGTTTCCGGCGTCATCGATCTGATGCACGACAATATCACCCTGTCCATAGGTTGTATTGCTGCTGAGATTAAAGGTCGTTCCGTTTCCGGATATCCATGTCGTACCGCCGTCTACACTGTATTCCCAGCTTGCTGCAGCCGCATCCGCCGTTACGGTCACGCTTCCGACATTCGTAATACCGTCGCTTCCGTCAACGCCGCTATCTGTCGTAAGTGCGAAAGAGGGTTTTGCCAGGGCTTTCATATCTACCGTTTGAACCGATTGTTCCGCTGCCGTATTGGGATTGTTAAACAAGTCGGTGACTGTTGCCCCCGCCACATCAACCTTTATGTCCCCTTCAAATCCTACATTCGGCGTTACAACGAGGGTATACACCGAATCACCGTCAACCCCGCTGGCAAACGATGTCGCTTTTTGACCCCCTGTCACCTTCACATCCCCCACCGTAAAACCGTACACCGGTTCGGTAAAGGTAAAGGTATACGTTATCGTCCCCCCTGCAATGTTGCCTATTCCAAACTCGTCATCGCTAATCGAAACTCCCGGAGAGTGGGTGTCAACCATATATACGTAGTCTGTTGTGCCCGTATTGGCAAGTTCGTTTAAGTCGTGATAGCTGACGACTGTAAATACACTCGCGAGGTCTTCAATATCCGCTGTTGGGGTAAACGTCGCTGTCCAGATAGCCGCATTGTCCGCATTGGGTGCCAGTGCACTGAGCGTTCCGTTTTCAAAACTCACCAACAGATCGGAAATCTCTTCGGAAAACGTCATCGTGACAAGGGTACTCTCTCCGATTTTTAATGCTGAATTGTTAAAATGGATGTCCAAAACTGTCGGTGGGGTAACATCAGGTTTTAAATAGGTAAACGACGTGGCATCATTTCCGGCTAAATCTTGTATCGCTGCACTGAGATCCGACGTAGCATCTTGATACGTTACCCGAACGCTCTCGGTACTGGTAAACGTTTCCGCCATAATCAATGTTACGGTATTACCCAGCATTGCGACTGCGGTAACAGCCACCGGTATGGTATTGAGTTCAACAATAAAATTATCGGGATTGGTCATATTGACCGCTTCAAGAGGAGAATCAAGGGTAAATGTTATGGATTTATTGGTGTAATCATAACTCCAATCATTGGTGCCGTCAAACAGGGTATCGTTTAAAACCGGAGCCAACATGTCGATGGCTTGGGATGAAGAGGTCATGGAGAGCGGATTTGCCGTATTTCCGGCGATGTCACTGTATGAGGTGTTGGCAACATTAACCGTCAAAATACCTTCAACGCCGGCATCCGGCGTTACCCCTAAGGTGTATTCCGATTCTGAAATTTTTGTAAATGTTTTCGCGGTACCGTTGGTGATCGAAATATCCCCGATATCAAATCCGGCAACCGCTTCATTAAATGAAAAAGTATAGAGGATATCCGCACCGTCGGTATCCGGAGTACCGTCGGCATTGCTTCCGTCCATATTTGCGGTAATGGCATCTTCATTATCCGTGATGGTAAGAATCGGAGCTTGGGTGTCGATGCTGTAGGTCGAGCTTACAGCTGCCGTCCCCGGATTTCCGGCATTATCCGTATAAGTATTGGCAAGGGTAATGACATTGCCGGTACTTTCCGTATTGGGCGGCGTGAGGGTCGCAGTCCAGGTGACATTATCGGTAGTGGTTAAGTTACTGAGAGTACCGCTTGTTGCACTCAAATCCGCGAGGGTAAACCCTATTACCGCTTCTGAAAACTCAATGGTGACGGTTGTCGTTTCGGTTCCGGTCAGGGTTGGATCCAATATCGTGATGGTCGCCGTAGGAGAAGTGGTATCGGCAACGGTAGTGTCCACAGTATAATTGCTGCTTACCAGTCCCGTACCAGGATTCAGTGCGATATCGGTATACGTGTTCGCAACGGTGATAACATTTGTCGTATCGTTCGTAGCAGCTGTCGGTGTAAAAGTAGCTGTCCAGGTGATATTATCCGAGCTGGTCAATGGGCTCAACGTTCCGTTTTCTACTGTCACATCCGCGTTGCTAAAGCTGGTCACCGCTTCACTAAAAACAATCGTCACCGTCGCCGTTTCGCCGCTGTTGAGAAGGGTATCGGACATTGATATGCTTTGTACCGTCGGCGCTATTGTATCGCTCGAAGAGGGAGGAGGTGTGGTGCTGTCCCCTCCCCCTCCGCCACCTGCAGCAGCGGCAACTCCCCCCGCAACAGCCAGTATCCCTATCCCCCACATCGCACTGGTAGAGAGGAGAGGAGCAGACGCCGCCGCGACAGGAGCACTCGCAGCCCCAAGTTCCATTGAACCTGCCTCGGCCGCACCGTAGTTGACATAGGCACCGCTCGCATCCATCCCTGAAATCGGAACGGTTCCATCAAATAAAGAGTAATCTTTCACAATGACTGACGGATCGGATGCGCCTTCTGCAAAAATATGGAGATCTTTATCCACCATTTTTGTGATCACTTTTTTCGGTGGCTGCCCGGTTACAGCATCGACTAGAACAATCCGATCCCCGCTCAAAACCATTATGCGAGTGAGTTGTGTGGTCCCATTTACCGTTTTTCCAACTACAGCTGTTTTTAACATTGAAAAATACCTTTAATTTAGAATAAAAATTCCTTAGTGCTCGATTATCACCATATTCAACTTAATATTTAATTATTACAAAAAAAAACTGCTTTAATTTACATATAAAATTTTAAACATCAAAAAACAGTGTTGCTATTTATGTTATGCTAAAAAGGTAGCTAATCATTTGGCTTTAATATTTACACTCAAATAATGTGTTAAATTGGCATTTTTTAATCTTCATACTTGTAAAATCATTTTTTTGTACACTAAAGAACTTAATTGGAAGTTGATTTTTTGAAACTGTTTATTACTTGTTTATTTTTTTTCGCCTCAATTTTTGCTGCTGGGCCGGAGGATACCAATCTCTCTTCACTTGATACACTGATAGGGGCCGTTCTCAAAAACCATCCGAAATTGGGAGCATCACGGATGCAAATCCAAGCGTCCAAAAGCGGTGTCGATGCGGCGGAGTGGGGATACTATCCTACCCCCTCACTCGATCTGGGAGGGGGGAAGAACAGCAGTACCCTCGCACGGCTGGAGCAACCGCTCTGGGCAGGAGGGAGAATCGATGCAACCTATGATATCAGTGTCTCTAAACAGCGTGAATCGGAAGTTGCCCTCGATGAAAATGCCTATGTGCTCATCGAATCCCTCTTGAAAACCATCCAAAATCTTACCCAGGCACGCGGACGTATCAGAGCTCTTTCCGATGGGCAAGAACAGCTGAGCGAATTTAACAGTATGCTGGATCGTCGTATCGAAGCGGGGGTCTCATCAACCGCCGATCGGGAACTCATCAAATCGCGTCTCGCACAAATAAACACCGATCTCACCATCGCAAAAACCGCCGAAAAGACGGCTTGTTCACAGCTTCGCCTCATCACATCACAACCAAATATTTCATGCGCATTCGATGCCCCGTCCACCCCCGACGAGCTCTCCGATAAAACCGTCGAACCGATGATCCAAAAAATGCTCACATCACACCCGGCTCTCTTAAAATCGGTTCTCCAAATCCAAACCGCCGAGCATGAGAAAATTAAAGAGCAATCGGTTTTATGGCCAACGGTTGCCCTGAGAGCCGAATACCAAAAAGGGTCCGTGTATAACGATTTTGGAACCGAAGAATCGACGGTCTATCTCTCCGTCCAGATGAATCCCGGAGCGGGGCTCTCTTCTCTCTCCTCTATCGAAGCGTCTGAAGCAAAAATACAGCAGCTTCGCTTTACCAAACTAAGCCTGGAACAAGAGCTCACAGAGAGCTTGTTACGCGATTATGACGATCACCGCTCCGCACTCGATCGTGTGCAGGGGACCAACCTCTCCATCGATGCATCCCAGAAGGTAATGGAGTCGTATTCACGTCTCTTTCTCGCGGGAAAACGGCAATGGCTCGATCTGGTCAACTCCTCCAAAGAGGTAACTCAGAATAAAATCATCCTGGCAGATTTACTCGCCACGGCTTACGTTTCGTCGTATCGTCTCAAACTCAAAACAGGTGAGCTCATCGCACCGCTAGGAAATGCCCATGAGCACCAATAAAAACCAATGGCTCTTGGAAGAGAGTCTGCTGCTGAAAATTTCGGCTCGTCAACTCCCTCCGCACACAAAAGCGGCTTTACAGGAACGCTCCGTTACCAAATCGTTTTGTGATGATGTTCTGAACGCCTTTGGACTCGAAATCTCCCCCTGGCAAAAGAACCCCTCCGCTTTGATGCTTCCGATGCTCTCCCTCTCCAGTGATGGAGAGGTTGGTATCCTTTTTGCCCATGAATCGGATGGAAAGTGGACAACAGAGAGCGGCGGACTTGTAGAATCCCGCGAAAAATTCCCTGACGGAACCCTCTTTAGAGCATTGCGTCCCGCGAAACAGACAGGAAAATTTGCTACGGCGAAAGAGATGTTCAAAACGGTAGCGCTGGAACAAAAAAGTTCTCTTATTTATGCTGCTATTGCCTCCTTTACGATCAACCTTCTCGCGTTGGGAACATCGTTTTACAGTATGCAGGTGTATGACCGCGTTATCCCTACACAGGGAACTTCTACGCTAATCGCGCTCAGTGTCGGGGTGTTCGTCGCTATCTTTTTAGAGATGCTGGTGAAGGTATCGCGTTCACTGATTTTGGACCACGCGAGCAAAAACATGGATATCGCCTATTCCCATACGATATTCCAACGATTACTCAAAATACGCCTAGACAGTATGCCCCGCAGTATCGGAACCCTCTCCGGACAGCTCCAAAGTTACGGGGCGGTACGGACGTTTATCTCTTCAGCGGCGATGTACCTCCTCATCGATTTTCCGTTTTCACTCCTGTTTTTAGCGGTCATTGTTTTGGTAGGCGGCCTCAAAATGGGGATGATCGTCATTGCTTTTATGCTCGTCTCGATACTGGTCGGAAGTATGTTTCGTCATAAAATCGATCAACTCTCCGTCTCTTCTTCGATGGCATCGCATAAAAAGCTGGGGCTTCTCGTTGAAACGGTCGAGGGATCGGAAAGCATCAAAGCATCCGGTTCGGGATGGAGTGCCCTCAACCGATGGAACGCCCTAACCAAAGAGGCGATCGATGATGACATCGCCATCCGCCATTACAGTGAACTCTCCGGCTATCTTTCGGCATTTTTTCAACAGCTCAGTTATGTTGCCCTCGTAGCACAGGGAGCGTACATTGTCAGTACCAGTGACAACCTCACGATGGGGGGGCTGATTGCCGTTACCATCCTCTCCGGACGGGTTCTTTCCCCGATTGCTATGATCCCAAATCTTTTCGTCCAGTGGGGAAGAGCCAAAATCGCAGCCAAAGATTTAGAGAATATTTTTGCTCTGCGAAGCGACAACCATAATATTGAGCGCCCTCTCTCTCCAAGCAGCCTAAATGCAGCCTATGCTGTCAAAAATATAACATTTGAATATCAAGAAAACACCCCGACCGTATCCCTAAACTCTCTACTTATCCATGCAGGGGACAAGGTGGGAATTTTAGGGGTAATCGGTTCGGGGAAATCGACACTGCTTAAACTCTTAGCGGGGCTCTATGCCCCTAAAGAGGGGAAAATCTTTCTCGATGGATTAGATCTACAACACCTCTCCCGCGAGTGGATCTCCAAAACGATCGGTTATCTTCCCCAATCGACAAAACTCTTTTCAGGAACACTTCGAGATAATCTCACCCTGGGGATCGTAGGGATCAGCGACGAACAAATCACCGACGCGTGTAAAAAAACGGGGCTGATACAGCTGGTCAGTGCCTTGCCGCATGGACTTGACAGTGCTATCCCTGAGAGTGGAGAGAGTGTATCCGGGGGACAAAAACAACTCATTGCCCTCACCCGCCTCGTCCTCTCTCAACCGAGTGTTTGGCTCCTGGACGAACCGACGGCCAGCATGGATGAGGGGAGCGAAAAACGGCTTATTGAACTTTTGGTGACCCTTATCCGTCCAACCGATACCCTCATTCTCGTCACCCACAAGCCCGCCCTCCTTCGACTCGTGAACCGCCTTATCGTAATGACTCCCCAGGGGATTGCCATCGATGGTCCGCGTGACGCAGTTCTGCAAAAACTCTCAACGCCACAACCATCATCACAAGGAGCCGCATCGTGACCACAAACAATTTACCGCTACTTTCCAGGCTTCATCCACTGAGTGTAATCTTCGGAACTTTGCTGCTGGTGATTGTCCCCTTTTTACTTTGGGCCTCCAACACCTCTCTGGATCAAATTTCACATGCCCCCGGACAAGTGATTGCCGCCGCTAAAACACAGCAGATTCAGGCAGCAAACGATGGAGTCATCGAAGAGGTTTACGTCAAAGAGGGTCAGAGTGTCAAAAAAGGGGAAACCCTCGCAACATTGGAGAAATCCCAAGCGCAAGCGGCTCATGATGACAGCATCGCAAAAGTTGCCGCTCTTCAAGCGGCACTGGTGCGTCTCAAAGCCGAAGTTTTCGGACATCCGCTCGTGTTCCCTCCTCTCGTTCATCGTTATCCCGATTTTGTGGCAAACCAAACGGCACTCTTTCATCGCCGGCAGCAGGCATTGAATGATGAAACCTCTGCTTTGAGCGAATCGCTTAAACTTGCCCAAGACGAACTCAATCTCAATCTCCCGCTCCTGGAAACAGGGGATATCGGAGCGACTGAAATCATCCGTCTCAAACGACAAATCGCCGATCTCAAAGGACAAATCTCTAATAAGAAGAATAAGTATTTTCAAGATTCCCAAGCAGAGATGACCAAAGCCGAAGAGGAACTCTCTACAAAAGAGCAAGAATTGGCGGATCGGGAGGTAACGCTGGAGCGAACAACCGTTTCCGCTCCTATGGATGCGGTGGTCAAAAACATCCTCCTCACAACACAAGGGGCACGCGTTCGCCCCGGAGACGTCATTATGGAACTTGTCCCCTCCAATGACACCCTAATTGTGGAAGCAAAACTTGCCCCTTCCGATCTATCATTTGTAAAAAACGGGCAATTGGCCGCCGTCAAGCTCGATGCGTATGACTACTCTATTTATGGGATTTTTCATGGTGCTGTGGCGTACATCAGCCCCGATACCCTAGTCGAAAAAACACCGCAGGGAGACAAATTTTATTTTCGTGTTTTGATTGCTCTCAAACCTGATGAGATGATTACAAAAGCGGGGAAAAAAATTGTTATGACCCCCGGAATGACGACGCAGGTCGACATTACCACAGGCTCGCGCAGTGTCCTCGACTACCTGATCAAACCGATTGCGAAAACATTTTCGGAATCATTGCATGAACGGTAATATCAGACCTTAACATCCAAAAGGTGAAACGGCTTTAAGGGTTTTTTCTCCGCCTCTTCCCCCTCTTTTTCAGGGCGCCGTTCTTCTTGCTCGGCCTGTTCTTTTGTATGTTCGCGATCCGGATCGATGGCATGGTTTTCTTCTGTCGGGCGAACCTCTTCGATCTCTTTTTTTGCCTCTTGCGCTGCCGTTGCCGCGGCTAATGTTTGGAGTTCAAACCGGTTTAGAATCGCATTTTTCTCACTCGCAACACTCGCCATTTGCTGATTGACATAAATCGTATTGCCGATGGGACCTAGCGCCATAGCTTTATCCTTTTTGGATATTGATCGTCTTAAAGTTGGTATAGAGGACATTTGCCCCCTCTTGCACCTTGACTTCTCTTCGTGGAGTATAATCGACCAAATAACGCCCTTTTTCAAATACTGAAAAATCGACGCATAATTTTGCCGCCCCTTCGAGCAGTCTTTCCGGAAGCTGCTGTTTATCGGTACTGATCACGACGTGTGCCGAAGGGCGGTCTTTCAGATGCATCCATATATCGCGCGCTTTGGCATTGCGCAAAAGCTCAATGTTCCCCTTTTCACTTTTTCCCAGAGATACTTTTACCCCCTCAATCCAAAATTCGGCAATCGAATCGGAGGTTTTGAGTTTTGACCCCCCGGTTTTAGTCGGAAATAACAAAGCGATCTCCTCGGGCGTCGAAGCCTCTTCTACCGTTTGGATAAAGAGTTCGTTGTGGCGGATTTTGGCTTCGAGATTGGTCCGTTCTTGATGGAGCCCGGTCGCCTTTTGTTTCGCTTTTTTGGAACGTTTAAAAAAACTCTCGGCGCATCCCGCCGGGGTAGTACATCCGGAAGGCAATTCCAACCGAATCGGTGTTCCGTCAAAATCATTCAACGCAACGGCTTTCTCATACGGTTTTATCACATCCAGATTTGCCAGGATCAAATGCCCCGCATGCTGAGATTTTTGGGATTCTTCAAGCAGGGCTGATTCATCTTCGAGTCCGTTTAAATGTTTTTGCAACTGCGCTAAGCGCTTATGCAAAAGGGCTTTTTTCTCGCTCTTAAGCCGTTCAAGCCTATCGCTGCTGCGACGGCGGAACTCTTCGAGTAGAAACTCCCGTACATCGTTTAGAGGATAATGTTGCGGTTCATAAGGAGGTTTTGGGAGTTCACTCAATTTTTGCCCTACCCGCACACTCCGGGTCGAAATCTCCTCATCGATATGGCGCAACGCCTCTAAAACGACCTCCTCCTGGTCTAAAAGAATGGCATTGGTATGTTTACCCGTAAATTCGAGCTGTAAAATCGTCGTTTCCGATTTATACGAGCCGCTCGTATTCACAGTAATGCGGATGATTTTATCGTGATTGTGCAGTTCGACCGATTGGATAGTGGAGCGGTTCAGCCGTTTGGTCAACAAAATATCAAACGGGGCCTGATAAACTTTACCGCGGTTGGCAGCCTCTCCGATACTGATCGTCGAGTTCCCCCGCTGCATCTCAAAATTCCAACTGTTCTCACGATCAAAAATAAGCCGTATTCCGGTGTCATCATACCGATATGCCGCAACGATATGGGTGAAACGGCTCATGTACGCCGAAATTTGTTCTAGATAAGAAAATCTCATATTTTACCTTCGCTTTAGATAAAGAGAACTACAATGGCGCAATCTTACCAAATAACGGATATCAAACATGGGTCTTTTTAGCACGATCAAAGCCAAGTTTCTCGTCAATCTTCTGGCGGCAGTAGGCGCCATCCTCATTAGTGTCATTGTAGCATACTTCATCGCTACCGGCTCGATTAAGACGATTATGATCAGCGATCTCAACACGGTCGCCGATGCGTTGGAAAAAAATGTTAACTATATTTCCAATATAGAGCCTAAAGCCTTCGAAGAAGAGGGGTTTAAAAACGAGATCAAAGAGATCAAAGTCGGCAAAAGCGGTTACGTCTATTTCATCAATGCCGAAGGGGTGATGACAATCCATCCCAAAGATGAAGGGAAAAACAAAGCGGGACACGACTACATTGACCATATTCGAGCCGATAAAGCAGGGGGAATTTATGAATATACCTCTGCTACAACAGGGCAGGACAAAATCGCCGCCTATCGCTATATTCCCGCATGGGATATGTGGGTTATTCCCGGAATCAACAAAGCCGATTATTTCGATGAACTTCAGTCGAGTTTTTTTAAATGGTTCTTGATTCTCGGAACCGTACTCACCGCTATGCTGATCGCTATCAATTATATTTCAGGAACCAGCATCCTCCGTCCGATTGAAGAACTTGACAATGTCTCTTCTGATTTGGCGCATGGAAACGGCGACCTTACCAAGCGGCTCCCTATCATGAATAAAAAAGATGAAATCGGGATTGCCAGCAACTACCTCAATCAATTTATCGATAAAATCCAAAGCACAATCAACGACACCAAACAAATCACCGCTTCAGCTGTCGGCTCTACCGCTACGCTCAACAGTGCCGCTAGCAATCTCTCGGCACAATCTGAAAAAAGCAATACGATTGCCCAAAATACCAATTCTACTGCCGCAGAAATCGGTTCATCGTTGGAACAAAGCGTCAATATGGCTAAAAGCACCCTTGAAAATAGCCGTTCAACGGAAAAAGAGTTGAATCATGTTCGTGAAATTGCCAATGTCATCACCCGCGAAATTCACAGTACCGCACAAATGAGCAATGAGCTTGGGGAACGTTTCGCTCAGCTTTCCAGTGATGCAGCCAGTGTCAGCGGCGTTCTTGGTATTATCTCCGATATTGCCGATCAGACCAATCTTCTGGCTCTTAACGCCGCTATCGAAGCGGCACGGGCAGGAGAGCACGGGCGCGGATTTGCCGTCGTTGCGGATGAGGTACGCAAACTCGCTGAACGAACCCAAAAAAGCCTCACGGAAATCAATTCAACCATCTCCATTGTCATCCAATCGATCTCTGATTCTTCCGATATGATGAGTACAAACAGTGAAAACATTGAACGTCTCGCAGAGCGAAGCGAAGAGATCGATGTCAAAATCGATGCCGCTTCAAATGCTCTGCGTTCCAACGTCGATGCGAGCCAACAAAGTGTCCAAGAGGCTGAAAATATGGCACGCAAAATCAATGAGATCATCAGTAAAGTTTCCGAAATGTCCAACCTCTCCCAAAGCAATCAAGAAGAGATCACACAAATCTCCAAAATCGCAGCGGAACTCTACAACGAAGCAACCAGTCTCAATGCACAGCTGGGGCAGTTTAAGTCCTAAAAAAGCTTTTGACCCTTTTTCGCTATAATTCGCAAAAAGGTAAAAGGGGAATAGGTCATGCATGCACCGAAAGGGTTTGGTAAAACCTATTTCTCCCTTGTCGCGATTCAAGCCTATGCCTCCGAAATCCGTCTCATGCAAAACGTTACCCGTATTGCATGGATTTGTCCGACGCACCCTATCCACACCTATTCCACCGTTTCGCCTCCTAAGAGTCTCCTCCTCTCATCCATTATTACGACTATTATTCAAGGACACTCATGTACAAACAAAGCCTATCGCTTATTGCCGCAGCAACATTAGTCACCTCATTGGAGGCCAATACTCTTAATCTTGATCCTATCCTAGTCTCCGCTTCAAAAACGGAACAATCACTCAAAGAAGTTACCGCCAACGTCCATATCATTACCGCAAAAGAGATCGAAGAAAAACACCTAACGACCGTTGCCGAAGCGCTTAATCTCCTCTCCGGAATAAGCTTGACCAGCAACGGAGGATTGGGTAAATCAACTTCGGTTTATCTACAGGGATTTGATAGCAAACGTATTTTGGTTCTCATCGACGGGATACGCTACAACGATCCTACCGGACTCTCAGGGGCTCCTTTTGAACATTTGATGATTAGCGATATTGAACGCATCGAAGTAGTGAAGGGGGCGCAAAGCGGAATATGGGGAGCGGATGCGAGTGCGGGAGTGATCAACATCATCACCAAAAGTACCCAGAAAGGGCTTCACGGAACACTCAATGGTGAAGTTGGAAGCTTCAATACTCAAAAATACGGTGCCAGCGCATCCTACGGTGCGGACAACTACTACATCAGTGTGAGTTCAAAGGTCGTCTATACGGATGGCTTTAGTGCTCAAGCCCCCCGAGGTGTCGATCTCGATACCTTCGAAGACGACGGTTACAAAAACACGACCACCACACTCAAAGCTGGATACATCATCACTCCAACCAATAAAGTTGAACTCCAACATACGATTATCGATGCAGAAAATGAAGGAGACCCCTATAATAACCCCAACGGCATCTATAACAGCACCACAAGCAACCGTTTCTCTTCTCTCAATTTTAATCACGTTGATAACGTTAATGAGCTCAATCTCTACGCCAAGCGTTCCTCTTTTGAGCGAAACTATCCGCAAGATCTTTATACAAAAGAGTTTGATGGCGTCGTAACCGAATATGGTGTAAGCTCAAAAATTCCCTACCTAAACGACGATTTTATACTCATCGGTGGAGATTACAAATCGTTTGAGCATCTCAATACACTCAATGAAAAATATACCGACAAGGGCTTGTTTGCAACAAACTGCAATACATTTAATGACCAAACGACCCTAACAGAATCGATAAGAATCGATAATCATGATACGTTTAACGATAAAACAACAGGAAAAATAGGGATAAAACATCATTTCGATCAAGCATTGTTTGTTTCATCAAATTATGGAACAGCCTATAATGTACCGACTATTTATAATCTTTATGGCCCCTATGGGAACACTGCCCTGAGTGCTGAGAGTGCACAAAGTTATGATGTTTCATTCGGCTATAAAGCGATAACTCTAACCTATTTTTACAATACGATAAAGGATATGATCGATTTTGACATGACGACATGGAAATATACCAATATTGCCGGAACGTCGACTTTTAAAGGGGTGGAGGCAGAGTATCAACAAGAGATTATTGCCAAAACGCTTCTGTCGCTTAACTATACACGCCTTAGCGCCAAGGACAATACAGGAGCCGATCTGGCACGAAGAGCCAAAGAGACGTTTAAATTTGGCATCGATTACGACGGGATTGAAAAACTGCACGTAGGGGTGTATGGAGAATACATCGGAGAACGCTACGATGATAAATTGCGAACCAAGCCAACAGGGCACTATACTCTTGTCAATACGGCTATCAATTACGATTTCACCAAATCTTTCGGTATTTACGTTAAAGTTGACAACCTCACCGACAAATACTATCAAACAGTCGATGGATACGCAACATCCCCGCGTGCATGGTATGCGGGATTGAAGGCATCTTTCTAATGAAATTTATCGGTGCTCTGCTCCTTTTGTGGGTATCCATTTTTGCAAACGAGCTCGAAGTAACCATCCTGTACGGCAACGGCAAACCCGATAAAGTTATCGAAACGACCTATTCGCCCGGAATGAGCGCATTGGATGTTCTCCAACAGATCAGCCGTGCAGAGACGAGTAAAACGGGGAACTACCGCTTTGTCCGTTCCATCGACGGCGTTCAATCACAGATCGGAAAATTCGGATGGTTTTATCTCATTGACGGAGAATCGGTCCATACGACAGCGGAGAATTTCATTTTGAACGATGCTAAAACCATGACATGGGTTTACAAGGTAGAAGCATGTTATTGAAACTCTGGGCTCTTTTGATATTGGGTATAAATCTTTACGGCGTTGAGAGGATCATCGCACTGAGCCCCGCCATCAACGAAACCCTCTATGCTTTGGGTGCGGGAGATCAGATCGTCGCCAATACGGAGTATTGCAACTATCCCCCTGAGGCAAAAAACAAACCCAAGGTGGGGGGATATTTTTCCCCCTCCCTAGAAAAAATCCTCTCCCTCAGCCCAACGATGGTGATACTGCAGGAAAATAATGCCCCTTTGGCGGAAAAAATTCAAAAGATGGGGATCAAAACACGCATCATTAAAATCGATACCTACCCCTCGATTCGTGAATCGATCTTTACCATGGGACGGATCGTCCGTAAAGAAGAACGAGCCAAAGCGATTGTGAACGAACTCGATCAAAAACTCCGCGCCCTGAGGGGGATTGTCCGCAACCAAAAGATTTTGATGGTGTTCGGACACACTACTGACCTCTCCAAAAGCATCTATGTCTCGGGGCAGAATCTCTATTTTGACGATCTCATTCGAGAGAGCGGCAACACCAATGCCCTCCAAAGCCGCCGCAAGGGGCAACCGGTTCTCAATCTCGAAAACATTATCGCCCTCAACCCCGATATGATTATCCTCCTCGCCCCGAATACTAAAGAGCGGGGGTTAACGAAAGAGGCGTTGATTGCTCCGTGGCGGCACCTCCCGATCAATGCGGCCAAACGGGAAAAAATTTACGTCGAGGATCAGCCCTATTCGAGCAACCCGAGCCAGCGTCTGGGTCTTTTTTTAGACGATATGAGGGGGTATTTACTTGATGCTGCACGTCGCTGATCTCACCTGCCAAATTTTAAAAAATGTCAGTTTTACCCTGAGAGAGGGGGAGAATTTGACGATTTTGGGAAATAACGGAAGCGGTAAAACGACGCTGGCGAGAGCACTTTGCCAGCTCCTCCCTTCCCAAAATATTTTTTTGGAGGGGAAAAATATGGGTGAAATCGCACCGCACCTCCGCTCACAGGTGATCAACTATGTCCCCACGCTCCTCGATATTTACGATGAGTACCTGAGCGTAAGTGATTATTTAGACCTCAATTGCTTCGATGGCGGCGATCCTCGAATGAGGGAGGAGATTCTCGGAGTGCTGGAGATAGAACATCTCAAACACTCCCCCTGCCAAAGCCTCAGCAGCGGCGAATCTTCACTTCTCCTGATCGCCGGCGCAATTTTGCACCGTGCCAAATACACGATTCTCGATGAGCCAACCGCCAATCTCGATCAGGCAAAAAAAGTCAAAATCTACCGCCTCCTCAAAAACGGCTCCTATTTTCAAAACACAATCATCATTACCCATGATCTGAATCTAGCCTACAAACTCGGATATAACGTTCTTTATCTGGAAGAGGGGAGGGTCCGGTTCTTCGGATCGTGCGGTGATTTTTTTGATCCCTCCCGTCTTGAAAGCTGTTTCGGCAACGCGGTTCAAAATATCGGCGAAAACTTTGTGGTGAATTACGATGAAGTACGTTAGTCTTATTCTATCGCTGGCGGTTCTTGTCATTGCCCCATTTTTTGGGGAGATCACCTTGAATATCCAAGAGATTCTCAACCCCGCATCCTCTTCATCGATGCTTTTTTGGGAGATTCGTTCTCCCAGAGTGATCATCGCCTTTTGCAGCGGTGCAATCCTCTCTCTCGCGGGGCTTGTCTTTCAGAGTGTCTTTCGCAACCCCCTCACTACCCCCTTCACTCTCGGCGTTGCCAGCGGTGCGACATTGGGGACGGCGCTAGCGATTGTTTTTTTCGGCGGTCTCCTCTTTTGGCAATACGCATTAAGCTTTTTCGGAGCGTTATTAACCGTGATTGTCCTTTTTTTGCTCTCGCGCTCACTCAAATCGGCGCAGACAGGGTCGCTTCTCCTCGTGGGGATTGCCTTGTCTTTTTTCTATTCGGCTGCCCTTATGGTTCTTTATTATTTGAGCGATTTTGAACAGAGCTATTCGATTGTCCGTTTTACGATGGGGAGTCTGAATATCGTCGGATTCGATACCGCCTATCCGATCATCATCGTATCGCTTCTGTTTTTGGTGTCGATCCTTTGGCAGCGTCAGCCGCTAAGACTTCTGTTGACGTCGCTTGATTTTACGTTTCTAAAAGGGGTTCACGTCACACGGCTTATTATGAGCCTCCTTCTTATCACCTCTTTGGCAGTAGCGGTATGCGTCAGCGTCGTGGGGCCTATCGGGTTTGTGGGGCTGATCGTCCCCCATATCATCAAACTGCTCTATCGGCGCAGCAGCGACACCCTGATCCTCCCGACATTTTTTTACGGCGGGATTTTTTTGGTGGCGTGTGATCTGGTTGCCCGTAATCTCGGAGCCGCTTCGGACATTCCCATCGGAGTCGTTACTTCGTTTATCGGCGGGCCGTTCTTTATCTATCTGATACTTCATCGTCATAAAGGGTCACGATGAAATTTACCCTCCGCGATGCCGAGATGCTCCAATCGATCTTCTCATCACGCCGTGATGTGAGGGGAAACCGTTTTCAGGATACCACCATCGAAGATAAGGTGCTGCGGAAAATTTTGGAAGCGGCAATCTCCGCCCCCTCGGTCGGTTTTTCACAGCCGTGGAAGTTTCTCATTGTAAAAGATGCCGCGAAACGGGAAGAAATGTATAACGAGTTTGTCTCTGAAAACGCCAAAGCGTCCAAAAAGTTTAAAGACAATTCCCTCTATCCGACCCTCAAACTCGAAGGGATCAAAGAGTCCCCCCTCAATATCGCCGTTTTGTACCAAAAACCGATCAAAGCCGTTTTAGGACAAACAACCCAAAAGAAAATGGGGGAATACAGCGTCGTCTGCGCGATCCAAAACCTTTGGCTGATGGCACGCGCCCACAATATCGGGGTGGGGTGGGTGAGTATTCTACGCCCCAAAAAGGTGAAAAAGATTTTAGGAATCGGCGAAGAGTACAAACTGATCGGTTATTTGACGATGGGGTATGTGAACGAATTTTTGGATGAACCCGAACTGCTGAAACTGGGGTGGGAAGAGAAAAAAACACTGGATGAGGTGGTCGAATGGGTGTGAAGAGCGTTATAACCCTAGAGGATTTACCGCAATCCTTGGATATCACCTCTCTCGAAGCGAGTACGGACGGGGTGATGGACAGCGTCTATTTCCTGAACGATGAACGGGTATTGAAAATTTTTGAAAACGCTACCGTCGCGTCGGTTGAGGAGGAACTAAAACTTCTCATCCTCTGCGAAACCCTCCCGATTGCCAAATCTTTGGGGGAAGTGTTGAGCATCTGCGGCAAACCCGCCCTTATCTACCGCCGATGTCATGGGAAAAGTCTTAAGAGTGCCGAGATCAATGAGGTGCGAGAGATCGGAACGTTTTTGCGCTCTTTCCATACCCTAACGGCGACACGGCAGAGTGCTAACGAGCCGTTATTTGAGAGATCGAGGCTGGAGCGGATGATCGAAGAGAGCAACGTCGAAATTTTCGATACGCTATTGAAAAAAATCGATTTGAGATTGCGTAACGACGGGATTATTCACGGCGATCTCTTTTTGGATAACGCCCTCTTTAAGGGGGGAAGCCTCTCGTGCGTCATCGATTTCACCCAAGCGTGCAACGGCGATTTTCTCTTCGACCTCGCCGTCACGGATCTCTCGTGGTGCGACAATGGCGAAAAAACAGAGGCTCTGTTGGAGAGCTACGGCGCAACGATCACGTTAGAAGCGTTTCGCCCCTACCGCGAGTATGCAATGCTCTTTTACAGCGTCAACCGCTACCTTAACGGCGGTAATTATCAAGAACTATTGGAGAGGCTACTATGATACAAACGATCACGGGAAAAAGAGATTTTATCGAGAGTCTGCGGGGGAAGCGGGCATCGTTTCTTTTGTGTATGAGCAACACGGCAACGGCAAATATCGAGGGGATTACCCAAGCGGGGATTCCGGGGCTCCTCCATCTCACCCCGACGCTCGATGCGGAGTTTATAACCATCGGAGAGGTGCGGAGTCTGGGTTCCATCGCCGAAACCCCTAAAGGGGTTCCCACCCCCGCCCTCATCACCCGCGCCGTCCATCTCCTCCACCCGTTTCGGGAGATTGAGCTTCTGAATCTTGGCTTGGAGATTGCCCCGTCGGTGGAGCATTTTACCCTCCACGATTTTGGGATTGCTCCTAGTGGTTCGATTGAGCAGGGGGCTTGTATCCCCGCCGAAGAGGTGTTTGAGAAAGGGGTACAGTTTGCGCAGGAGCTATCCATAGCGGGGGATTACATCATCCTAGGCGAATCGGTTCCCGCAGGGACGACGACGGCACTCGCTATGGCGTTGGCGTTGGGGTACGATGCGCGGGAGAAATTCAGCAGCAGTTTTAAAAACACCCCTGATGACATCAAAGCGCGTGTTATCGATCACGCCCTCTTCCATGTGAATGAGAGCGACGAACTTTTCGACATCCTCTCAAAAGTGGGGGATAATATGGTGATCTTTAATGCCGGATTGCTCCTCGGTCTCCAAAACCGCGATATCCCGATTGTATTGGCGGGGGGGACGCAGATGGCGTGCGTGTTACTTGTCATCAACCGCATCTTGCAGATGATGGAGGGGGAGTTAGATAGCTCCAAAATCGCCCTTTGCACGACCAAATGGGTCGCCGAAGATATTAGTAGCGACATCAAAGGGCTGTTGGAAATGAACGACTTCAGTATCAACGCTTATTACGCCGATTTCGATTTCTCCCTCACCGATCATCCCGCCCCCAAACTCTATGATGAGGGGGAGGCAAAAGAGGGGGTCGGCGCGGGGGGTGCGCTGGTTTATGCCCTTTTAAACGGCATCACGAAAGAGCAGATCACCCGCAAAGTGGAGAGCTTTTTAGGATGAAGATACTTTACTTCGGCGGACAGAAATCGGGGAAAAGCTCTCTTGCGGAGGCAAAGGCACTCTCTATTGCGACACAGAAACCTTACTACCTCGCCACCTACGACCACTCTTTCGGCGACAGCGAGATGGGGGAACGGATCGACAAACACCGCTCTTCTCGTGGAGAAGAGTTTATCACTCTCGAAGAGAGCCGAAATCTCTCACGTGTGATCGAACCGCACCAAACCTACCTGATCGACTGCATTTCGATGTGGATACTTAACCGTCTCGATGAGAGCGAAGAGGCGCTGGTCGCTGAAATAGAGGCTTTGGGAGAGATCGACGCTAACATCGTGTTTGTTCTCAACGACGTCGGATCGGGGGTCATCCCGAATGATCCTATCAGCCGCCGTTATGTTGATCTCAGCGGGATTATCGGTCAAACATTGGCTAGGTTTTGTGATGAGGTCTACGAAGTGAAACTGGGACTGGAGAAGCGGCTCAAATGACGATCTATGGACACGGCGGGGATGTGAACAGCTTTGCCGTGCACTGCGACTGCGCACATGAAGAGGTGATTGATCTCTCCTCTAACATTAACTTCATCACCCCTACGGTCGATTTCAGCAGTGTGACCCTCAACGCCTATCCGAGCTATGAGAGACTAACGGAGACGTTAGCTGAGCACTACGGTGTCACGTCGGAGGAGTTAGAGCTTTTCAACGGCGGCTCTTCGGCGATTTTTACATTGCTCCGATTTTTCGATAATGCGACTTGTACGATCTACTCCCCCGCCTATTTAGAATACAAAAAAGCCTCACACCTTCACGGTAAAAAAGTGTGTCTCATCAACCGCTTTGAGGCGATGGATACGGAGGTCGAGGAGAACTCCCTCGTTATCTTTGTCAACCCCTCCACTCCCGACGGACGCTATTACGAGATCGATGTGCTGATGGAGCAGTGGATGGAGAAAAACTGCACGATCCTCATCGACGAATCGTTTCTGGAGTTTTGCGGGGGGGAGTCGGCAACCCGCTACCTCCAAACTTACGACAAACTCTACGTTTTAAAATCGCAGACGAAATTTTACGGATGTGCGGGGGTGAGGGTCGGGATTGTCCTCTCTTCGCGTGAGAATATCCATGCACTCCGAGCCAAAGAGCCGCTATGGAAAATCTCGGCACTCGATAGCCATTTTCTTATCACCGCACTCAAAGATGAGCCGTTTCGTGCCCAATCGCATTTGTTGAACGCGGAGGCGAAAACCTATCTGAAAACCCTCCTCGATAACTCGTCCCTTTTTGAGAAAGTATTTGAGAGTGATGCGAATTTTTTCCTTGTCCGTCTCGCGTCGATGAACGCACGGGAGTTGCAGGAGAAGCTTATTCCGTACAAGATCATGGTGCGCGATTGTTCCAATTTCGATTTTTTGGATAAGCGGACTGTGCGGATTGCAGTCAAACAGATGGATGCGTTAAAGCGGTTTAAAGAAGCGATCACAAATATTGCTTCTGAGTTGAGAGAGGGTACAATAAGCGAAATAAGCTGTGAAAACAATAGAATGTGAAGTAACTAATTCCCAATTTTGACATTTAAATATTGTTCCAAGTCACTTAAATCAATATTTCTTTGTTTCATTTCAAATAAAATTGTCGGGATTGCTTTTATATATTTTGCATTATACGGCAAATCGTGAATATCGAATCCAGTATAAAAATCTACAAACGAATAAGGTCTATTCATTTCATTATTAATTTTTTTATCAAGTTCTTCCATATCTTGATCATTTAGCTGTGTAGAACAATAAAAATCTTTATCAATATAGCCAAATGAAACCTTGTTTAAATTAGAGTAAGTTTCTCTTTTATAATATTCTATAATGCCCCTAAAAATTAATTTTCTTTCAGAATTTTCATACAGATGTAATATCGCATTCATACTTTCATTGAGAATCATTTCGCACTTTTTGATATGTTCATTATTTGAAAGTAAATATTCATAAAAAATATTTTTAGCTTCTAAAGCCTTTTCATTTTTATAGCTCGATAAATGTCGTATCGGTTTGAGATATATACAAAAACTTTTATTTTCTAATTTATAGCGAATGGCTTTTTGTATTTTTTCGTCGAAATCATTTTGATCGGAAATTGCATTATCTTCATTCAGTTCAATATATATCTTTTTGATAGTCAAATTTTTATATAAATTTACAACTTTTTTTTTCCAAATTGTGCCTTTTACTTCAGGAGACTTTTCCAGAGTATTTTTTTTCGATATGTTTGTTGTATTATCACCAGTAGACAAATTGTCGATACTGCCAATATCACCTACTACCCCATTAATGGTTTCAATGTTATAGGTAATATAAGTACTATTTTTGTCTTGATTCATAATGGATTTACAACAATCCTAAAATACCAATAATTGCAGAACCTATTGAAGCTACTTCCGAGCCTCTTGTAAGCAAACCACCTAATACAGCTTTAGCCTTCTCCGGATTATCTTTTGAAGCTTCTAAATCTCTGATTACTTCTTTTTGGTCTGTCAACCCTAGTTTTTTAATTTCAACAATCAATTCATCTATTTTATTGCTTATACTATTCTCGTTATAGATATTGGTTGCATTCGCTCCAGTTGACATATTTCCAACATTATCCACATTCCCCATGACACCATGAAAGGTTCCTATATTATAAATATGTTGCGCTGCTTTCTTTTCATCTTCTGAAAAAATCAAATCATCATTACCCAAAATGTTATCCTCCTCTAATTTTAATGTCCACTCTAATAATAAATTTCTTACCTGCCCGAGAATACCATACACTGGTGTTGCATCTATTAGAAATCTTGATTGACGATCAACTTTATAAAGTTCTCTTAAAGTTTTTGCTATATTCTCAGGTACTGGGATATATAGCCCATTTTCACTTTTTGAAATTACATATTCTATTTCCGAGATTGACTGTATGATAGGAGCAATGCCTATTACTTCAGAAAGTTGGCTAGTTAACTCAGCATCTTGCCAACCATGATAAAGATTAAAAAATTGTAATGTTTGCCTTATTTTCCTATACTCAGGTACTTCTTCAATACTACTATAACCTTGTAACTCTTGCTTAATCCATTGTTCAAAATCTTTTAATTTTAGTTTTTTACTAATAACCAAAGCTTCTCTGAGCAAATTTTGTAAATCTTCATTGTTATCTAAACATTTCTTTTGAAGCCTAAGGACTATTGACATATAGTATCCTCGAATTTTTTATCAATTATACTTCATATATTTAAGTGTATGAAAAAATATTGTAGAAAATCATTTTCTAAATAAGAGAGTTTCGGTTATTATTTGATTTTTAAAACCATTTGATCTTCTTTAAAGACTATCCATGTTTTTTTCCATCGCCCTCATCGCCTACATCACCGACCGCATCTTCGGTGAGTTCCCATTTATCCGTCACCCCGTAGTACTGATGGGAGATTTTATCACCGCTTTTGAAAAGCGATTTTATCACGACAGTATTTTGCGCGGCTTTTGGCTCGTGTTTTGGTTGTTAGCCACAGTGTTAGCACTCGTTTACCCAATCTCGATGATCGATAATGTGTGGATTTTAGGAGTCATCGCCTCGACGGGGATCGCGGGTAAAATGCTCTACATGAGCGTGCAGGGGGTATTAAGTGACCCCTCAAGTATCCGATATTTGGTAAGCCGCGACACCGAAAACCTCAGCGAGAGCGATATTAACAAAGCGGCGATCGAGACCTACGCCGAAAATCTGAGCGACGGAGTGATTGCCCCGCTGTTTTATCTGTTAGTGTTCGGTTTGGTGGGGCTGTTTCTCTATAAAGCGGTCAATACCCTCGATTCGATGGTGGGGTATCGGAGCGAAAAATATGAGAAATTCGGCAAAGTAGCCGCGCGGTTGGACGATATTGTTAATTACATCCCCTCCCGCATCACGGCGGTGCTGATAGTGACCCTGTTCGGCAAACTCACTCACCTCAGACAGACATGGCGTTACGGCGCATTGCATGAGAGTCCTAACGCAGGATACCCGATAGCGGCGATGGCACTCTCTCTGGGTCTCTCTCTCGGAGGGGCGACGTCGTATTTCGGCAAGATGAAAGAGAAACCCTATTTCGGCGAGGGGAAGCGGGAGATTACGGCGGTGGATGTTCAGCGTGCATTGGCTCTTCAGTGGAAACTCGATACCCTTGTGATTATCGTATTAGCGGCGGGAGTTATAGTATGAGATCGATTTCTATTTTTGGCACCTCGTCCGATGCGGGGAAATCGACCCTCACGTTTGTGATTGGACGGCTTTTGCAAGAGAGAGGGATCAACGTCGGGGTGTTCAAAGCCCAAAATGTCTCTAACAACTCCCGCGTGTGCGACGACGGGAGCGAAATCGCTATCGCCCAGTATTTTCAAGCGAAAGTGCTGGGACTTCCGACGAGCTACCACCTCAATCCGATCCTCCTTAAATCGGGGCACGGAAATAGCGCCTCACTCATCGTTAAAGGGGAAGTGTTAACCGATAAAGAGGTTCGCGACTACTACCGCGACCTCGACACCCTCAAGCCTGCCGTCGATGAGTGCTTCGAATATCTGAGTGAGCGGTATGAGTGTGTCGTTTGTGAGGGGGCGGGGAGTCCCGTGGAGCTGAACCTGATGGACAAAGACCTCTCCAATATCTACATTGCCGAAAAATATAACACTAAGATCATCCTCGTCGCCGATATCGAAAAAGGGGGTGTGTTTGCCTCGATTTGGGGGGTTTATAATCTCCTCCCCGAATCTTTGCGCGCCAACGTCATCGGGGTGATCGTCAACAAATTTCGCGGCGATCGGAGCCTTTTTGATGAGGGGGTGAATATCATCGAAGAGCGGTTCGGTATCCCCGTGCTAGGCGTCCTCCCCTATCTCCCCCTCAACCTCGGATTTGAAGATAGCCAAAGCCTGAAAAACTTCGTCCAGAACAAACCTCACCCCGCACAAAAAATCGGGATTATCAACTATCCGACGATGAGCAACTACAACGATTTCGAACCCCTCATCGCTGATGAAACCATTTTCGTCGAATTTATCACCTCCAATGTTTCGTTGGAAAACTATGATCTCATCATCCTCCCCGGAAGCAAACGGGTGATCGAGGATTTGCGGTGGCTCAAAAAAACGGGGCTATTCGACGCACTCAAAGAGCGGCACAAAGAGATACTGGGGATTTGCGGCGGGTATCAGATGATGTTTAAGTCGATCATTGACGAGGGGGGTGTCGAAACCTCAGAACCGAGTCGTGAAGAAGCTCTCGGATTTATCGATGATGTGATTGTATTTCAGCGAGAAAAGGTACTCAAAAAAGGGGAATATCTCCTCTTCGGCAGCACGATAAACGGTTTTGAAATCCATCACGGGGTGAGCGTGAAATATCCCCTCTCCTATGAAAAGGGTCTCATCAAAGGGACCTTCGTTCACGGGATTTTTGAGGATGAGGCGTTTGAAGCCTATAAGAAAAAAACGATCGATGATTTTATCGCTACGATGAGAGAGGAGATCGATATGGAGCGCGTGATCGAGAGTATAAACGCGGTATAATAAACAACCATAGTGAAGCAGGATTCTATTACGGACAAACTAATGATCAAATCAAAATACCTTCTTTACGTTTTTAAAACTTCCCATAATACACCTATCCAATATTGGTATGAAACGGATAAACGATACTTTAAATCAACAAAGCCACCCAAAAATATTCTCGATAAAACGAATCTGCAATGTGACGGATTAATCCCTGATCAGATCATTTCGAATCCATGGAGTCATTGGGAAAGCAACGACATTCAAAAAATCATGACCTCTAGCGGTGTATGTATCAACTATCTCAAATCCACCGATAGCGATTTGATTCAAAAACATGAGGATTTAAAGCTCCTCGAACTCTACAGCGATTTGGTTGTCAATTTCGATATTTCGAGATCATTCGGTTTTAATACTGTCAAAAAATGGCACAAGAGGGCTTTTGAATCAATCTACCCATTTGCGGGCGAGCTGAGAACCGTTGAAATGAGCAAAGGGGATAAGCAAGAAGCTTGGACGTGGAGGTTAGAATTTTTACAAGGGGTTCCAGCACTCAATACGTTGATTAAAGAGGTTTCTAAAAAACAGTACGAGGATATAGAATCGATCACGGCGGATTTATCCCGATTGTTGAGCGAATTTTTATTTATTCACCCGTTTAGGGAAGGAAACGGGCGAATCAGCCGACTTTTAGGCGATATTATTTTGGCAAAAAACGGTTTTCCTATGATCGGACTTAATCTCAAAAGCGGTGATAATTATATTCAGAAAGTACATGAAGGGTATCACTGCAACTATGCGCCGTTGCAGCAATTATTGATCGATAAAATCGAAGAAGAGATTAGGAATGGATAAGTTTGTAGTGTTCTTTCAATTCTTTTTTGGTAGTTTTAGAACCTTCCGCTTTAGCAGAAGTATAAACCGAATTGACAATCATTGTTTCTCGCTTTTTAGCGGTAGAGAAAAATTTGTTCGTATTTGCGATCGTTTTTTTCATAAAAATACCTTTTCCAAGAGGGTAAAGCCCACTTTTAACGCTGATTTGCTACGCTGGTTCTGCGACCGAAACCTCGATAGATTTAGTTACCGATTGGTACTGAATTCAGCAAGAATAGTACCATCTTTTTATTATATCGGCGTTAATGAAATCAAATTAATCAAGGCTCCTCTATATGTCCTATAAAAAATGGTTCGACGCCCACGCTCAAAAGCATCAAGCGATTATGAACAAACTCACCCACCTCAGCGACGACGAAGTGATCGAATACTTCCGATTTGAATACATGGTTCAACACGAGCCGGAGTTCTGCCCTCTCTACGCAGAAAACAAAAAATGCCACGATACGAAGGAACTCAATTGCTACCTCTGTGCCTGCCCCAATTTCCGTTTTAACGATCAGGGATTTACGCGTGAGGGGGAACGAACCCTCTTTAGTACCTGCTCGATCGAGAGTCCCGACGGGGATCGCTACGTGAGTGAGTCCGCGATCCACCAAAACTGTGCCGGATGTATCGTTCCCCACCGTGAGAGCTATATCCGCAAAGTATTCGACCGAAACTGGCTGAAAATCATGAAAGAGGTGCCGTGTGAATAACATCTATTTGGGGATCAAATTCGCCCTGAGCTATTTTACGATCCTCCCTATCCGCTTCGACGACGAGGATAATCTCTCCCATCCGCGTGTCCTCAAAGCGATGCTTTTGAGCCTCCCTTTCGTCGGAGCTCTTTTGGCAGGGCTCTCTATCGGTCTCTTTGTCGCACTGGAGTCACTGGGGTGGCTGGGGGCATTGATCGCCGCCATGGCATATATGGTACTCTACGGATTTATCCACACCGAAGCGGTGATCGATGTTACCGATGCGGTGTACGCCGCCCACAGCGGCAAAGATCCCTATGAAATTATCAAAGATCCCACCGTCGGAGCGATGGGAGTGCTGTACGGAGTGAGTTTTACCCTCCTCAAAATAGCGGCCCTCACGACACTGCTGATGCACCATCTATTTCTCCCTTTTATCGCGATTGCACTCATCAGCCGTTTGGGGCTCCTTGTACTCATTCGGACGTACGATTTTCGCTCGGCGTTTGTCTCACAGCTCCATCAAAATCTCCGTATTTTTCCCCTCGTGCTGCTGATCGGTTTGTGCGGTGCTCTAGGATTTTATCTCCTCTCCTGGCTCTTTTTCGCCCTCTTTGTCGTGGGGATAGTCACCGCGTACCTCCTCTCGAGCTTTGCAAAAAAATCACTCGGATTTATCAACGGCGACGTGCTGGGGATGTCGCTGGAGGGGGTTGAACTGATTCTGATACTAACGGTGCTGTTAGTATGGTACTGACACTGCTGCGTCATGCGGCTCCTAGAGCGGAGTATCACGGGCGCACCATCGGCCATACCGATATCCCGATTGATCCTGAGCTGTTTGGCTCTGCAGCGCTTTCTCGTTCTTATGATGCCATCTACTCTTCCGATTTGCGCCGATGCACCCAGAGCCTCGAAGCCCTCGGGTATTCTGATTTTACAACGGACGAACGTTTGCGGGAAGTAGCTTTTAAAAAGCACTTTGAGGGTAAAAGCTTTGAGGAGATCGAGAAGATGGAGGAATATAATCCCTGTTTTTTAGAATCGCAGGAGAGCTGGCATACCTTTATATGCGAAGAGAGCCGTGAGCATTTTCGCCGACGGATCGAAACATTTTTAGAAGAACTCCCCCTCGACAAAAATATTTTAGTCTGTTCTCATGCGGGGACGAT
Source organism: Sulfuricurvum sp. (assembly GCF_049587615.1). Lineage (GTDB taxonomy): Bacteria > Campylobacterota > Campylobacteria > Campylobacterales > Sulfurimonadaceae > Sulfuricurvum. The sequence goes on along the minus strand of NZ_JBAVEF010000050.1, from coordinate 122,609 downwards.
TCGGGAGATTCTTTCCCTCTTAAAAAGCGAACCTAAAGGGTTGGGTTACCTAGAGTATACTATTGTTACGGTAAAATAGAGTCAAATATTTGAAGGGGTGATAATGCGATATGCCATCTTTATGCTGTTGCTTTGTATGACACTAATCAGCGCACCCCTCCCCATCACCTTTATCGGCAATGAAAAAGTTTCGTCTGATCAGCTCTATAGTGCTCTAGGACTGCGAAAACCCTACGCTATTGAAGTGTGGGAAGATTCGCCCACCATTGAATCGATCACCATAGCTCAAAGCGTCTCGGCACTCACCAGTTTTTACCGGTCCAAAGGGTTTTACCACGCTAAAATCACTTCCGAAACGAATCTCGAAGGCGTTCTCTTCAAAATTCAAGAAAACCATCCTATCCGTATTAAAGACATTAAAATCAACAGCCCTTTGGACATCGAATCGGCTATTTCGCTTCATACGGATGCACTTTTCGACCAAGAGGCCTTTTCCGCTTCCAAATCAGCGATGAAAAAACGGTACGGGGATGCAGGCTATTGCAACGCGCAATTCAATACCAAAGCGTGGATCGATATTGAAACCGATTATGCCTATCTGCTGTTTGAAGCCTCGCCGGGAGAACCATGTACTTTTGGTGCGGTTTCCGTCGAATCGACTCCGAATATCGAGGGACAACTGGCCGCTTCAATGCTGCGGTTCGAAGAGGGCGATCCTTACAGCGTCGAGGCGATTCGGCTGAGCTACGAAGCCCTTTATGGCCAAGAGGGGATCACCCGAGTCCTTATCAACGACAATGATCGCAACGGCAGTGTTGTCCCGATCATGCTCAGTATCGAAGAAGCTGAACGGCCGATCCGATTTACGGCCGGTTTGGGGTACAGCAGCGATCAAGGGCTTGCAGCACAAACAGGATTAAAGCATCGCAACTTTTTCGGCAATCTCAAAACCCTCTCACTCGATGCGCGCTATTCGCAAATCAAACAAGAGGCTTCCGGAAGCGTTGCTCTTCCGCTGCGCAATCGAGGTCTGTTAGGGGGGGAAATCGGGTATACCAACGAAATTTTTGACGGGTATAAAACGGAAAGTACTTATGAAAAAATTACAGCAAAATATCAAGACACCCCGGCTTCTGCAATGGTCGGGGTACTGTTTGATCGGGTTCAAACCTACGATTCCAAGGATCTAAGTACTTTCCCCAACTCAGCACTTTTCATCACATCACCGTTGGGTGAACTCAATTTCGACACCCGTGACAAACCGCTGGCACCGACAAAAGGGTACTGGCTCAATGCAAAGCTGACCGGATCGCTTCGATCTACGGTTTTTTCCGATGCCACCTATTTTAAGAGTCTTTTAACCGGCGCGTACATCACCAGTATCGATCAACATATCTTCGGTGTCAAACTCAAATGGGGGACATTGCGGACGTATGACGGAGAGGTCCCTTCGTCGTATCGTTTCTATGCCGGGGGAATGAACTCCAACCGTGCCTACCGCTACCGTGAGTTAGGCCCAAAAAACAGCGATGGCGATCCCATCGGTTTTTCCTCACTCACCGAAGGATCATTTGAATACCGTTTCCCCATCTATCAGGAATTTCGTGGGGTGCTGTTTAGCGATGTCACCTTTGCATCCCAAAACATCCTTCCTGATTATGTCAATGATGCGTATTTAGGGGTAGGAGCCGGGGTTCGTTATGTAACTCCGGTAGGACCGATTGCCATTGATGTCGGAGTTGATCCGAATGATTTTGGTCAATACGCCATCCATTTTCGAATCGGAGAGCTCTTTTGAAACGGTTTCGATCTCTCCCATGGTTCAAATGGTTCAAACACCTGTTTGTAACTCTCCATTTTTTCCTCTACAGTGCCATTCTACTCGCATCCGCGGCACTCTACATCGCCTTTCGCCCCGACAGTCTTGAAATCGTAAACACCTATTTTTTAGAACCGTTTGATATCCGCTATTCCCATGGCGAAGGATCACTGCTCGAGGGGTTTACCCTCCATAACGTCCGTCATGAAAAGGTAAAAGCCAAAACCCTCATTCTCAAATACAACCTTGTAAAAATGCTGAAAGGGGAATATACGATCGATTCAGTCACAATCGACGGTTTGCATATCAATCTGGACGATTTTTTGAACGATGACGAATCGATATGGCCGTTTCCGACGTTCAAACTCCGCGAGGTTACCATCACCAACCTCCAGCTGATGAGCGCCTATCCGATCGAACTGGATATCAGGGGGAAAAACGGAATCTATGATGGCAGTAATCTCAGTTTCACTTCGCTTTATTCAACGTTTAAATCTCGTTACGCCAGCGGCACCATTCACGGCATTGTCCAAAACAATTCCCTGCGCGGGGTCAGTGACCTCTACCCTAATGCTGCCGAACTGGCCCCTTACAGCGGCCGCTTTACCACTCTTCCGAGAGTACTGCGGATAAAAATTACGGAACTTTCCACCGAACACGCCCTTTTACACACGACCCTCGCCAACTTGACATCCAAACAAGACCCCCACGTGCACGCCAAAGAAATTGACCTTGATTTTCGCTACCGCTATGAGAATGAGTATTTCGATATCAATGCGCTCTATCGACTGGTGCGCGGCAGCGATACCATGCAGACGAAGCAGCGTCTGCGTTATGCCCTCGGCGGTCAAACAACGTCTGAATTTGACGGCATCATCGCCTCTGCGCAGCCACTCCCCTCCAACGCACTGCACGGAGCCTTCACCGATACTGCCAACGGCCTCATCGGCACCCTGACGCTCGATGGAAGTACCCTTCACCTCTCGAGCAAAGATTATGACCGTTTCGGATGGAAACTCCAAAGCACGCACCAAAATCTTGCCTTTATTGCAGCACTTCCCGAGGTTATCCGCTCCTCACCGTTCGAAATGGATGCGGAAGGCACCTATCTTCTCACCGCCGATGCACTTGAGGGGAAAATCAATGCCGCTCACGATCACGCTCGGTTTCAGGGCTTCTTTTCTACCAAAGGCGGCCATCATGCTCTGAACGGAAATTTAACCCTCCCTCCCGATGCCCCCATGTGGAAAAACTGGGCGTACAAACCGCCGGAACAGTTCATTCTTTCGCTGAATAATGAGGCCAATACGACACGTCTTCATCTTTCAGGAGATTCTCTGGCTCTCAACGCCACACTAACGGGTCAAACCCTCAACGGTTCAGGCAATTATCTTGGTGCTTTTTTTGATATCACCGGATCACTTGCTCCGACGCAAAAATGGATCGATATCGATACCCTGATCCCCTCTTTGTTCACCACTCTCTCCAAACTGCGCCCTATCGAAGTGCATCCGGGAGAATATTATGACGCCGAAATCCGTGCTAAAACCCACATAAGCCTAAACGATACCTTCACTATCCAAAGCGATATCACCATACCATGGTATGCTGCCGTACTCGATTCCCAGCGCGCCTATGCAGGGACAAACGGACATGTGAACCTGAACTACCGTGATGACAATATCACTCTGAATCACTACCGTTTCGAAGTTGTTGATCACCCCCTCTTTAGCGACAAGCCCTCCTATATGCATCTAAATAGCGAGAGAGAACTCATAATTGACGAGCTGTGGATATTCGATACCCTCTTACTTACGGGAATGGTTGCACCGGATCTGAGCGCTTCTCTGCGACTTCGTTCCGATCGTTTCAGCTATCACGGACCGGAGGGGGATGCACATGCCAAGGCCGATATCACGTTTACACGCGACCGAGATGCCAATCAAAACCTTTCGGGTGCGTTGCATATTCTCGACGCAACCATCACCTACCTGCCGCTACAGCAGTTTAAAGTCATGGACGATGACATCATTATTATTCAAGATGTCCGTCCTCCAAGCAGTGCCAAACTTTCAATGAATCTCCATATTACCGCGCAAAAGCCGATCCATTTAAAAACGAAAGAGCTTGATTTACAGCTCAATCCCGATGTAACCCTCTGGAAAGAACCGACAGGCCCGATGCAGATTCTGGGCATGCTGAGTATCCCCTCCGGCGAAGCAACCACTGCCGGTAAAGCTTTCGATATCAAGCCCTCGGAAATCTATTTTGGGGGAGACACCCCTCTCAATCCTTATCTCAATCTCTCGATAGGGCATGAAGTCGATTACAATAAGATTTTCATCTACGTCACCCATACCCTCGATTCACCGATTTTTCTCTTTAGCTCCGATCCGGTCATGAGCCAAAATGATATTATGAGCTATATCCTCTTTGGCGGCCCCGCCAATACCATCTCCGGAGGAGACAGTTCGACGTCGACCGTCCGCGCGGATGCAACCAATTTTATGTTAGGAGCGGGGCTTAAAGGGCTGATTAGCGGAGCGACCAAACTTCAGATCGATAAGATGAATATCCTCACGACGGCAGAGGGGGGAATGGGATTTGAAGTGGGAGCACGCCTCAACAAAGACCTCAGAGTCCTTTATAAAAACGATGCGGTATCGAGTGTTTTACTCCAATACACATTCAACCGCTGGCTCCGGCTGGAAGCCGATGTGCATGAACTGGGGCAGGGAATCAACGCCATCTATATCAAAGATTTTCGCGATTTTCTCCCTCACAATACAAAGGTCATTAAGAAATAAATCTTGATATTCGTCAAGATTTATTGGCGTTGATCCTTTTATACTGTCATACTTAAAGAACTAAAGGAGAGAGTATGATTTTAGAATTTATGCGTGACGACCACCGAGCCTGTGACCACCTCTATACCGAAGCAGAAAATGCTCTTGCCGAAAAAAGAGTCGATGAAGCCAAAAATCTTTTCGATGCCTTTTACCAAGCGACAAATCACCATTTCGACATGGAGGAACGTGAGCTCTTTATTACTTTTGAAAAACGGACGGGGATGATGGGGGGACCGACGCAGATGATGCGTTACGAGCACCAGCAGCTGCGAAGCCTTCTCGAATCGATGCGCCTTGCCCTCAGGGAAAACCGCGTTAACGATTTTTTCGGGATCGGAGAATCAATGATGATCATGCTCCAACAGCATAACATGAAAGAAGAACAGATGCTCTATCCGATGATTGATCGCACCTTGGGGGAGGATGGCTCTTTGATGATCCAAACCCTCCGTAAGATGGAAAAATGATTCTTCTCGATACCCGTGAGTTCGACCATCCTCTCCCGCTCGAAATGGCCGTTGAGGCGTTTAGAAAACTCTCCGGCGAAGAGGTGCTACACATGATCCACCGGCGTGAACCGCTCCCCCTATTTGAAATCATTACGAAAAACGGGGGGCGGTATCTGAGCGTTATGGAAGCCGAAGGGCTCTGGCATATTTACATCACCCGAAGCCGCACGGTCGAGCTGGAACACCCTCATGTATAACGGCCTCTCTCTCGATCAAGCTCCCCCGATTTCGGTGGTAATGCGCTTTTTTCTCACCGTCCCGGTATTCGGGATACTGTTATGCTGTGCACTGTTTGTTGACCCCTATGCGGTTATAACCCCCGCGCATCCCCTCTCCCTCGCGGCGATTCATCTGATGTTTTTGGGGGTCATTACGATGGCAATGATCGGTGCACTCTTTCAGATGCAGAGTGTTTTGGGGGGGCGTCCGATACCTGCTGCGATGGGTAATGCCCTGCTGATCCACACATTTTTAACGATCGGCATCCTCTCGTTGGCGGGAGCTTTTGCATTTAATGCCGCCGTACTGTTTATCGTGGCTTCGGTCTTCTTGGGTTCATCGATCCTTTATAGTGCCAACCTCATCCTCCCCTTGCTGTTCGGCGGTATCACCCACGAGACCCTCCGAGGGATGCGGCTTGCCCTGATCGCCCTCTCCTTCACCGCTGTTTTAGGCATTGTAATGGCAACCTCGTATGCCAACGGGGCTTTTTCATCGGTGCATGAGAGCTTGCGTTTCTCCCATTATTCTCTGGGGCTGATCGGATGGATCGCCGCCTTGATCATCGCCGTTGCTTTTCAAGTCATCGAAATGTTTTACGTCACCCCACCCTACAGCCTCTGGTGCAAACGCAATGCCTTTCGAATCATCGCTGCCTCTTTGGTTCTCAAAATGATCTGGCTCTTTTCCTCATTGCCGTTTGTTTGGGTGTTTGATCTCGTGATAGGGGCGTTATTGATCGGATTTATCGTCAGCACGCTCAAACGGCTTAAAATTCGCAAACGGCGTGTTAGTGATGTGAGTATCTGGTTTTGGATTTCAGGGATGGTTTTGTTCTTTGTCTCGATTAGCCTCTATGCCGCTTTTATGTGGAGTGGGTCTGAGGTGTTGCAACGTGTAAGCTTAATGGCATTTGCCCTCTTTTCCCTCGCCATTATTTTAGGGATGATGGGGAAAATCGTCCCCTTTTTGGTCTGGTTTCATCTCAATTCCGCAGGGTATATGGACGCCCCTATTATGTCGAATATCATCCCCGCAAACCGCGTCAAAGCCCTTTTTTGGCTCTTTATCCTCACGGCTATCGCCGCTCTTTTAGGAGCATTTTTTCCTGATTTATTAAGCCTTAGCACCCTCACAGGAGGAGCGATGTTTACCCTGCTCCTTTTTAATCACGCAAAAGCGCTTACCCTCTACCGGTATACCCTTCGTCACGGGACACGTTTCGAGCAGGTATAGCGCACTGTCGCTTCAATTGTGTCACCTCTTCGAAAGTGAATTACGCTATTTTTACCCGCAAAGCGCTATAATCGAATCCAATCGCAGGATAGGAGGGTGAGATGGAACCGTTATTTATTCAAAACAGCGTCCTCTCTTTGGTCTTGGGCTTTTTGATCGGGTTACAGCGTGAAATGCACACCATCTATTCCCATAAAACCCAAGATTTCGGGGGAGCCCGAACCTTCTCGATGATTGCCCTTTTCGGGTATCTCTCCTCTTGGTTTACCACCTTTTTCCCCTATTTTTTCCTGATCGCGTCGGTCGTAATGGGGCTATTGCTGATCGCCGCATACATCGTTAACAGTGTCTCCATCTCTGAAAAAGGGGCTACGACCGAATTCGCCGCCCTCGTTACCTTCATCACAGGGGCCATGCTCAACTTTTCAAGTCCCATCTTTTCCGTCTTCATCACCATCATCGTCTTGTTTGTCCTTAACATCAAAGATACGGTCAAAGAGTATGAGCAAACCATCACTAAAAAAGACCTCAGCGCAGCCATCTTATTTATGATCATGACGTTCGTCATCCTCCCCATCCTCCCGGATAGGGCGATCGATCCCATGGGGCTTATCAATTTGTATCGGATCTGGATTATGGTCGTCTTGGTTGCGGGAATCTCTTTTTTTGGCTACATTGCCATCCGAATTTTAGGCTCTACCCACGGTATCGGAGTCGCCGGTCTCTTTGGAGGGCTGGTCTCCTCGACGGCAGTAGCCATGAGTATGGCACGGCGGGTTCACGAAAACGGGTTTTTAGCCAAAAATCTGGCACTCGGAATCGCCCTGGCTTCCTCCATGATGCTCATTCGCGCCGGGATCGAAATGTGGGTAATCAACCCTGCATTGCTATATCCCTTTATCCTCCCCATAGCCGTAGGCTCCCTCTTCGGGTATGGATACATTGCCGTATTGTATTTCACCTCGAAACGTGAAAATATTTCCCAAAACATCAAATTTAAAAATCCGTTTGATCTTAAAGAAGCCCTCATAATGGGTCTGATATTCGGTGTTACCCTCGCCCTCATCGAACTCTCAAACCGCTATATCGGCAATATTGGGGTCTACGCGGTCGCCTTGGTATCCGGAATCGCCGATGTCGATGCGATTGTCCTATCGCTCAGCGCATTGGCCAAAAATGGTCTCAATCCGGCGACGGCTCACTATGCGATTCTCATTGCCATCATTAGCAATACCGTCGCGAAAGCAGCTCTTGTCCTCTTTTTTGGGAAAATCGTACTCTTTCGAATCGTGCTGATGTACTATCTGATTTCCGTCGGTGCCTTCGCCATAACGGCTCTTTTCATCCTCCAACACACCCGTTAACCCTTTGGCTAATCAGGGTATTAGACGATAAATGCTAGAATTTTGAATGATACAAACCATACCGATTGAAACCTTTTTAGAATCGTTTGACACCTACGATCTCATTATTGACGCACGAAGTCCGCACGAATACGACGAATCGCATATTCCGCTTGCCCAAAATTTTTATGCCCTTAATGACGAAGAACACCACGAAATCGGGACAATTTACAAACAAATTTCCCCTTTTGAAGCACGGGTCAAAGGGGCATCGTACGTCTGCTTGAATGCCGCTCGTCATATTCACGATATCTATCCGGCGTTCACCCCCAACTCCAGAATCGCTATTTATTGTGCCCGCGGCGGTATGCGATCTTCTTCTTTGGGAACCATCCTCTCCAACATAGGATACCGAATCGACCGTGTCACAGGCGGATATAAAGCGTATCGAACCTTTGTAACGAATTATCTGGAAAATCTCCCCTCCGTAAACTTTATAACCCTCTCAGGAAATACGGGGTGCGGCAAAAGCGACCTCCTCAACGAACTGGACAATGTGATCGATCTAGAAAAGATGGCCAACCACTACGGCTCCGTATTCGGCGATGTCAACGGCGCACAGCCGAGCCAAAAAGAGTTTCAAAATCGGCTGACCCATGCCCTCCTCGCTTTAAAACCTGAACAAAAGGGGTTTGTCGAAGCGGAGAGCAAACGGATCGGGAAAATCATGCTCCCCGCCCCTCTTTACAAGCAGATGGAATCAGGATTTCGTATTGAGATCACGGCTCCTCTGGAACAGCGGATAGAACGGATTATGCGGATGTACGATACGATGGATGAGCATTTTTTCAGAGAGCGGATGGAGCGGATTTCCCCCTACATCAGCCGAGAGGACAAAGCTTCCAGCATCGCCGCCTTCGAAAACGGTGATCTGGCTCGTGTTTCTGAGATATTGCTGACGCAGTATTACGACAAAGTCTACAAAGTGACGATCAAGCCCGACATGACCATCTATAACGATGACCACTCCAAAACGCTCGACATACTCAGAGGAATACAACGTGAACACCAGTGCTAAGCTGACAAAATTCGTCCGCGCTTCGGGATGCGCCGCCAAACTCTCCCCCGGCTCACTCGAAAACGTCACCTGCCATCTGAAATCGTTTCACAAAGATCTCCTCGTCGGATTTGAGGGGAATGAGGATGCGGGGGTTTATCGGATCCATGAAAGCCTCGCGATGGTACAGACGGTCGATTTCATCACCCCTGTGGTGGATGATCCCTTCATCTACGGTCAAATCGCGGCGGCGAACTCTCTGAGCGACGTCTTCGCAATGGGGGGAGATGCGAAAACCGCCCTCAATCTCGTCGGATTTGACGGCAAAAACCACCCTACTGAAGTGCTAACCGAGATTCTCAGAGGCGGGCAAAGCAAAGCGCAAGAGTGCGGTGCGGTAATCGTCGGCGGGCATACGATCGAAACCCCTGAGATGCTTTACGGTCTCTCATGCACCGGATTCGTCCATCCCGATAAAATCCTCCGCAACAATACGGTGCAGGAGGGGGATTTGATCGTCCTCACCAAACCGCTTGGACTGGGGATTCTGATCACCGCGATCAAAGCCGACCTCTTAGATGAGGCTACCGTGCTAAAAGTCGCGGAGACGATGCGCACCCTCAACTATAAAGCTTCCCTCATCGCACGGGAGTTCGATGCCCATGCGTGTACCGATGTGACGGGGTTCGGATTTCTGGGACATTTGGCGGAGATGAGCGGAGGGACAAAATCGATCGAGGTGGAGAGTTCCGCCGTCCCGTTTTTCGCCGAAGCGTTGCCGATGGCTTCGATGGGGATTATCCCTGCAGGAAGCTATGCCAACAAAGAGTATCTCGAATCCAAAGTACACTTCAAACGTGACGTCGGAGCCGATAGGGAGATGATCCTTTTTGACGCACAAACATCAGGGGGGCTTTTGATCGCTGCAACCCCTGAAAATGCCAAAAAAATTGCAATGCGATGTCTGAACGAGGGGATACCCGCAGCCATTGTCGCACAGGTTGTCGCCAAAACCGATACCGATATTATTGTAGGATAACACGATGCACCGACGCGAATTCATTAAAATTACCGCTGTTTCAGGGGCGATTTGCTTTACCCCCTCTTTTCTTAACGCCTCCTCAACGCCTCCTCTCAAAGAGGGGCTTGCGGTATATGAACTCCGCTGGAAATTTGATCTCTCCCACCACAGCGGTAAAGCGTGCGCACTATGGGTTCCCCTCCCCTGTGATATCAGCGGATTTCAGCACCTTATCGAGCTTGGAGATTCAACCGAGGCAGAGACCCATTTCGAGAGCGACCACAACCGTTACGGCGCCCGTACCTTTTATGCCCGTTGGGAAAAAAGTGCCCTGAGCAAAACCCTCGAACTCTCAATGACATTGGCATTACGAGACCGTCAATGTGACTTCCGTCCCAAACGGATCTGCCCTGAAACGCTCGAACAATCTCGCGAATTTTTAGCCCCGAGTGCCCATATCCCCACCGACGGAGCCGTTGCCAAAGTTGCCAAGAGCATCGTCGAAAATGAAAAAGACCCCCTCAAAAAAGCCCGAAAAATCTACGACTGGATTGTTGAGCATAGCTACCGCGATGAAAATGTCCACGGATGCGGTGTCGGAAGCCCCAATGCCATGCTGGCCCAACTCGAAAACGAAGGGCGTATGGGAGGGAAATGCCTCGATATGTCAGCACTCTGCGTTGCGCTGATGCGCGCTTCCCATATCCCCGCACGGGAAGTTATGGGGATTCGTGTCGGAGCCTCACGTCTCTCTCCGGCATTCGGAGCGGGCGAAGATATCACCAAAGCGCAACACTGCAAAGTGGAATTTTTTATCCCGAATATGGGGTGGATACCGTGCGATCCCGCCGACATCACCAAACTGGTACTGAAAGAGGGGATCGAGAAAACCTCACCCCGTGCCCGCGAGCTCGCCGACAAATTTTTCGGCTTTTGGGAAAACAACTGGATGGCACTCAACCACGCCCGCGACTTTGACCTCTACCCTGCCAATACCCAAGGCTCGCTCGACTCATTCGGCTACCCGTACGCCGAAGTGGAGGGCGAATACCTCGACCCCTTTGATCCGAAAAGCTATCGTTATACGATCCGCTCCGCAAAAGAGGCTTGATGATTCTCGACTGCCGTGATATGGATTGCCCGCGTCCCGTACTGGAGACGAAAAAAGCGCTGGATGCCCTCCCTGATGATGCGACCCTCACCGTAGAGGTCAACACCCTCAGCGGTCGGGAGAACTGCAAACGGTTCGCCCTCTCCCAGCACTGCACCTATACCGAAGAGGCACTCGAGGGGGGGGCGACACGACTCATTATCGTCAAAGGAAAGGGGTATGTCGGGCGTCCGGAAGAGGAGAATCCTGTCGATATTATGATGCAGCAGGAACGGCGCAGTGCCGTCCTCGTCCTCTCCGGAGCATTGATCACGGCGCTTCTTTCGGCCTCATGCTGCATCGTTCCGACCCTTTTTATGGTTTTCGGAATCTCTTTTGCCGGTATCCTCAATGTTGCCGCACTTGAAAGCTACCGATGGATTTTCACCTCTGCAGCGGTCGTGATGCTGAGTATCGGCTTTTACCGCATGGTGATCAAAAAGCAGATTGAATGCGATTGTGAGCCGAGCCTAACCTCTAAAATTCTGATAACCCTCTTTTGGGCCCTTTTCCTCCTCAGCCTTGCCGCACTCTTCTATCCCTACTATGAGGGGTGGATATGGGGAGAATAACACTGGGTTTGTTAGTGTTAGCCACCCTTACCTACGGACAGACATGGACCCTTCGGATCGGGGGGATGCACTGTATCGCCTGCACGTTAGCCGTCAAAAAAGCGCTGCTGAGTGTGCCGGGGGTCAAAGAGGCCAAGGTTAATTTTAAAAAGGAAACAGCAACGGTAACAACCGATGAGTCAGTAACCCTCCGAAGTTTGCAAGATGCCGTTTCACAGACGGGTTACAGCGCGATGCCGCTCACCCAAAAATAAACCGGATTTTGAGATGGCGCTTATACGCTTAATTTTTGGCTGTATTCTCTCAACAGCACCGTCATCTCCTCTGTTTTCATCGGCTTTCCATACAAATACCCTTGTATCTGCGGACATCCGTTTTCGGTTAAGAACTCTTTTTGCTCCAACGTCTCAACCCCTTCGGCGATAAGATTCAACCGCAGACTTTTCGACAACGCGATAATCGCCTGAACGATGGCAATATCCTCTTCATCATCGGGAAGATTACTGATAAACGACCGGTCGATTTTAAGCTTATCAACCGGAAGCCGTTTAAGATAGGCCAATGAGGAGTACCCTGTCCCGAAATCATCGATGGCGAGTGTAATTCCCATCTCGCTGATCTGCTGAAGGACTTTGATCGCCTGTTCGGGGTTTTCCATGATCTCCCCCTCGGTTACCTCCAGTTCGATCCATTCGCTCACACACCCCGTTTCATTCAGCATCGTGCTCAGCATCGTTATAAAATCATCCTGCCGAAGCTGTTTAATCGTTAAATTCAACGCGAGAATTCCGGGGTTCAGCCCTCCATCCATCCACGCTTTCAACTGCGTCATCGCACTGCGCATCACGAAACGGTCGATCGGAATGATGAGTCCCGTCTCTACCGCCAAGGGGAGAAATTTAACCGGAGGAATCATCCCCAATTCAGGATGTTCCCACCGTATCAGCGCCTCCATTCCGATCAGTTTTCCGCTCATTCCGTCGACCTGCGGCTGATAATAGACATGAAACTCCTGATGTTCCAATGCCCGACGCAAATTCGCTTCCAAAGCCACCCGCTCATACGCCCGCACCGTCATATCTTCCGTATAAAACCGATAGCTGTTTCGCCCTTCATTTTTGGCTTTATACATCGCGGCATCGGCATTACGCAGCAAAGTTTCAGGAGTGTCTCCGTCTGAGGGAAAGATACTGATACCGATACTGCTGGTCACATAGAGCTCATGCTTGTCTATGCAGATGGGGTGCTGGAGCATCTCCACCAGCTTTTCGGCAACCACACTCACCTTTTGAATATCTTCCAATGAATCGATAATCAGACAAAATTCATCTCCCCCCAGCCGAGCGATCGTATCCACATTGCGAAACTGGGTTTCTATCAACCTGGCAACATGGACCAAAACATAATCCCCGACCAAATGCCCGAGCGAGTCATTGATCTCTTTAAAGTGATCCAGATCAAGAAATAACACCGCCACATTCTGATCATTACGACGTGCATGCCGGATCGATTGATCCAACCGATCGAGTAACAGCCTGCGGTTAGGAAGCTCGGTCAACTCATCATGATCTGCGCGATACGCCAAACGCTCTTCGACCTTTTTACGCCGTTCCATCTCCAGCGCCAATGAAATCGTACTCCCCATGGCGATCGCAAAGTCCTGCTCTTCGGGCTGCCACACTTTTGGGGTATCGAGATGTTCATGGCACACGACTCCAACCACTTTCCCTTCCTGAAGAATCGGAATGTCCAGCATGGACAAAATCCCCTGCGGCTTGAGATAATTCTCTGTAAAATCAGACGTTCGAGGATCATTTTGCGCATCATTGGCGACGATCACCTCCCCTCGCTGCAGCGCTGCAAAATAATGGGGAAACTCCTCTTGATGCAGCACGGACCCTTCCGTGTGTTCCCCTTCGGCTTTACAATAAAGATCATCGCACACGAGCATCGATCCATCGGATGTCATATGCCAAATACTGACCCGTTCGATCTCCAGGGTCTCTGCCGCTATTTCCGTTGCTTTGCGAATCGCCGTTTTGGCGTCTTGATAATCCAGTTTAGCCCATTCAAGGAGTGCTTTTTGGTAGCGCTGACTTTGCAGCAAACGGGTTTTACCCATCTGCGCAAGATTGCTCACGTGCGCTTTGATTGAATCGACCATGACCCGGAATCCCTGCTCCATGATGGCGATTTCATCCGATCCCTTTTCCGTGGGAAGATTGACCTCAAAATTCTTTTGGGCTATCTGCGTCGCCGCTTCCGAGAGCCTCGTAATACGAAAGGTCATTTTTCGTACAACAGCCCAGGCCAACAAAACCCCAATGATAATCGCCAATACGACATACACCATCCCGCTTTGTATCAAAATTTTCAGTTCACGCGTCATGGAGGCGTCACTCATCACAATACGGCAATATCCGATAACCTGGCCATCGAGTTTAACCACCTGCATCGTATCGATTAGCCCTTCGTGCTTTTGCTGATACGCTTCTACGCCGCTTTTCTCCAGATTCCGAGCCATTGACTCACTTGCCGGATCGACGAGGGTTTGATTCAGATACTCTTCCGGATAGGCCGCGCGAATGCGCCCGGTCGTATCCATCACGAAAATCATCGAAACATCGGGGAGGCTTCGGACATCATCCAGCAAATCTTCAAGTGCCGACAAATCGTTATTTTGCAACGCTAAGGCCGCATTGGAAGCGAGCAAAGAACTCAAAGAATACCCGTTTTGGGAAAGCTGTTTTTCCATAAACCGATGCTGTCGTTCTACCAAATCATACGCCACCAATCCCATCAACACCGCATGGATGAAGAAAATAGTGACCAAAAGTCTCCCGCGTATCGTCTGAAAAGGGTTCATTGAATTTTTCCTAATGCGGATTCATAATGGTGTAAAAATACCCTTACGGGTTCGAATGTTTTATCTTCCGCCTTCTCAAACCCTTCCAAGCCTGCCTGCTCGAGAAGCGCACGCCCCTGAGGAGTAGTGTTCAACGCCATTAGTAGTGATGCCACTTTAGCGGCCAATACCGGATCGACGTCTGAACGAACCGAAAGGGCATTGTTCAATAACGGTTCGGTCTCCCAAACAATCTCCATCTCTGCCGCCTTTGTCGGATTCTCGTTTTTCCATTTTTCCCATGCCGGAGGCCATGTTGCCGTGATCAGCGAATCCTTGGTATAGGTGTTGAGAATCGCCGAAAAATGGGATCCGACATAATAGGGGACCATATCACGATGCACATCGATACCGTGCTCCCATAAAAAATACTTTGGCATGATGGCTCCGGCGAGCGCGGTAGGGGCAGAAAAAGCGATCACTTTTCCGTGTAATTGTTCAAAACGTGTTATGTGCGCATCTTTACGGGAAATCAAAATCCCCCGAAAAAGGGTATCGTTTTTCATTTTTGCGATCGGACGGTAACCGTATTCAAAACTGATAACACTTTGATAAGGGTTGGAGAGGGCGAAATGAAACTCACGCTGGCGAACCCGTTTTTCATATTCGACAAAATCTTTGGATGTTGCGAGATCGAATTTTACGCCGTCGATATTGCGTTCAAGATAATTGAGAATCGGGCGGTAAGCAACAAACATCTCCTTGCTGCTTACAAAGGCGTTGATTCCGATAACGTAGTTTTTATTTTCTTTGAAAACACCTACGGGGCGGTACTCGGTATTGGATTCATTGACATGGTCACATCCGCTAAAAGCAACCAGCATTAGAGACATTGCCGCCCAAAACTTTACCAACTGCCCCATCATCCCTCATTGTTTTCATAAATTATCTTCGTAGCGCGATAAAAATTATCCTTTATTCGAAGGTATTGTACTCAAATTCGTAAAAAGTTCGTCGGAAGAAACGACAGAAATTCAAATATTTAAGCTATAGCTTTCTTTGACCGCCAAAAAGGTATCGTATCGTAGGTATGGCACTCAATAGTTTTAGCATTGTCAAACCGTATACCTAACAAGACGATATACTTCGAATGCTTCAAATAGAAACTGTCGTATCGTTTTATCGGTTATTCTTTAAAAAAAAATCACTAAAAAGTCATAATTTAATCCGTAACATTGTAATCTACGAATAAT
Source organism: Sulfuricurvum sp. (assembly GCF_049587615.1). Taxonomy (GTDB): domain Bacteria; phylum Campylobacterota; class Campylobacteria; order Campylobacterales; family Sulfurimonadaceae; genus Sulfuricurvum. Next base: position 106,736 of record NZ_JBAVEF010000050.1, on the reverse strand, counting down.
TTAAAATTCAAAGGTTTATTTAATGTTTTTCGGATGTAAGTACAAAGAGGAAGATATTGCACCACTTCACACAAAAATTGCTGAATTGGAAAAAGACAATAGCAATCTACACGATGAAATCAACAGACTGCGCCAAGAAAATACGCAGCTCAAAAACAACGCCGTTATGTTTGATCTCATCCATAATCTCACAGAGACACTAACAGGAGCGTGTCAATACGATTTATCTTTACTCCAAAAAGATCTTGCGGATAATGTTAATCATCTAGAGGAAATTGAAATACTCAATAAAAGCAATCGCACCAATGCGATAGAGATCAATGAGGAAATCGTTGAAATCCTTCAAATTCAACAGCAGCTTGTCGGAAATATTACCGAAAACTATGGATCGGTCGGCCAACTCAATGATGGAGTAGGTTCGATTGGACAAGTTATTGATCTCATTAAAGACATCTCTGATCAGACAAATTTATTAGCTTTAAACGCTGCTATTGAAGCGGCTCGGGCCGGTGAGCACGGTCGAGGTTTTGCAGTCGTAGCGGATGAAGTACGAAAACTCGCAGAGCGTACTCAAAAAGCAACCGCGGAAGTCGCCATGAGTGTACAAAGCCTCAAGCAAAATGCTACAGAAATTCATGAACGCTCAAACATAATGGAATCTATTTCGTCGAGATCAACCAATAAACTTGAACAATTCCGCGCTACTCTCATAGATTTGGGACAACGTGCAGAAGAGATCGAAAAAGATTCTACTAATGTTTTGTACTCTGTCTTTATTGTCCTTGTAAAATTAGATCACTTGCTCTTTAAAGCTAACGGATACAAAAGTGTCTTTAACCTCAAAGTTGAAAGTGAATTTGCCGATCACCATCACTGCCGTCTTGGCAAATGGGCTACAGGCGGAAAAGGGTCGCAAATCTTTGGGCATACCCCGAGTTTTAGAAAACTCGAATCTCCGCATAAATTGGTGCACGATAATATTATCGCAGCGGTAAACTGCGTAACAGCCGGTACCTGTGCAGAAGAGTCTAAAAACGTGATGACGTACTTTCAAGATGCGGAACGTGCGAGTCGCGAAGTGATTAATACGCTCAATGCAATGCTAATGGAAGACAAACAAATAAGAGCTAGAGGGTAGATAACCCTCAAGTGTTTGAGGGGCAGTTTAATCAATCGATTGATATTTAAGGTGTTAATGCGAGGGCACTATAATGTCACTGGAAGTTTTTTAAGTCTCTGAAAGTACGGTAAATAGGGAGATTGTATGGCGGACAGCTAGGGGTTCGAACCCTAGATAGGTTGCCCTATACACGCGTTCCAGGCGTGCGCCTTCGACCACTCGGCCAGCTGTCCATCTTAAGAAAGAGCAGAATTCTACCCAATAAGGCTTTGGGTTACCCTTAAAGATCATAACGATTGGTGGACGGTATTTTACGTGCTTGCTCTTTCTTCCAACGGTTGCTGATATATTTGAGCCATGCTAAAAAAATCCCGATCAAAATTAAAGCCGCACACACTTCATACCCGATTGCCCAAATCACAAAGAAAGAAGCTAAATTAAACTGCAAAAAGTACTCATAACTGGCTTTGGCAACCAATAAAAATAAAAACAGCAATCCCGCGAAATAGGGAATGGTTAGAATGTATAGGGCAACAACAATACCCTCATATCCTTCCGGTGATAAAACGAAATCACGATAATCGTGGGATTTTTTAAAAAAACCCTCTTCCATTTGACGCCGCGTTTTAAGATTTTCCTGCTGATATGTTTTAGCATTTTCCCGCGCATTCTCCACGATTAATGTTGAATGGAGGTGGTGTTCTGTATTCTCATCCATCTTTGCCCGCCTTAACGCGTGATCATTAATTATATCTTGTTTTATAAAAATGTTTCAAAATAGGTGAAAAGAATTGCGTAGCAGTAAAAATCATAGTAAACCGAAACACGAAGGAGGAGTGTTTCGGCCAAACTATCGAAGGAGAATCGAAACACCATTGTAGAAAAGAAGTGTTAATTTAGTGTAAAGAGTCACGATATAATGGTACAACACAATCACAAAAGGGTTTTCGTGCTTCCTCATCAACGTTTTTATCCCATCAGTGACGACTTTAGATCCCCCTACGCCCGGGACCGAGACCGTATCATCCATTCGGGAAGTTTTCGGCGGCTTGAATACAAAACACAGGTTTTTTTAAATTCTCAAGGCGATTTTTTCCGGACACGTCTCACCCACAGCATCGAGGTGAGCCAAATCGCCCGTTCGATTGCATCCCATTTGGGATTAGAGGAATCGCTTGCCGAAAGTATCGCCCTTTCCCACGATTTGGGACATACCCCTTTTGGACACATCGGCGGGGATACCCTCGATGAGTGTTTGCGGGAACGGGGATTTGCAAGCGGCTTTGAACATAACTTTCAGAGTTTCCGCGTCGTTACCAAACTCGAACAGCGTTATAAAGCGTTTTTGGGTCTCAACCTCACCTATGCGACACTGGAGGGTATTTTAAAACACTCCTATCCCTATAACAAACCGTTTTTACCTGAAAGTATCCGCGATGCCTTCGCTCTCGACACCCATCCCAGCATCGAAGCGATGATCGTCGACCGTGCCGATGAAATCGCCTATATCAGCCATGACATCGATGATGGTGTGGCCTCCGGATTGATCACCTTTGAGACACTCAAATCCAGTGAACTCATCCAAACCGTTCTGCAAAATGTATACGAGGAAGGGATACACGAAGATGAGGATGAGATGTTCCGTTACCGTTTCAGCTCCCATCTCATCAACCATTTGGTCTATTCCCTATTGGAATATTCGCGCGACAAAATCGATAACAGCCGTGTGTTAGCTTCAGTTATCCCGGCATCCGAACCGATCGTCATCGGATTTGAGCCATCACTCGAAACGCAAATCAAAAAGCTCAAAAAGATCTTGTTTAAAGAACTCTATCAGCACAAACAGATCGTCCGTAAAATGTTTTCCGGCAAGCAGGCGATTATCGGATTGTTCAATGCCCTGATGGAAGAGCCGAAAATGCTGCCCCGCTATTATCTGGAACAGTGCGAACGACGTAACCCCCATCGGGTGATCAGCGACTATATTGCGAGTATGTCGGACCGCTATGCGATGGAGCTGTATAACGAATTGTACGGGAGAGAGGGGTAAATGGGCGTGTCCCCCTCGATCAAAATTAAAACTCCCATAACAAATTGGTTAGGAAAGTTGTATCTTTTTTTTCAACGCCGATCGGCGGGCGGCTGTCGTAGAGGTATTTTGCCAGCAGTGTGAGGCTGAGCTTTCCGTAAACGGGGACGATCAGCTCAGCGGTCTGTGACGTGACGTAATCACCACTGTCTGCGATCAGCGGCTGATAATAGCCGATGTAGCTGAGTTTTGAACCAACCGAAAAGCTTTTGGTATAGGCGACGTAGCTATTGAGGCGTTTGTTCGCTTCATGGGGGTTGATCAGGGGGTGGGAATAGTCGATCCTCTCAAAAAAACCGCCGATCCCCGCATATCCCTTTCCCCACTCCTCTGAGTTGAAAAAGCGCCAGCGCACCCCTGCACCGGCAAGGGAACGTTCATTGATATCCTTGAAATCATCTTGTTCGGACTGGAGGAACAGCTCTGCACACCAATCCCCTCCATCCAAAGCGTGAATCGTGCGAAGATGGCCATACATTTTCTCCTCATTCTTCGTTCCGCTGTTTTCACCGTAATTGTAGGTGAAGGTACCCCACGCCAGATACTCTTTCCCCTGATCGTATTGCACTCTAAGACCGAGAACATACTCTTTTTTATCCGTATTGCCACTTTTCGAGCTGAGCGATCCCGAGACATTGCCGCTCAAACCCGGATGTGAACCGATATCGACCGGGGCAATGGTGACCAACGCGAAAAGCGGTGTCGACATCAACAAGGGAAGGAGGAGGAGAAAAAAGCGCAATCATATCCTTTGATACCAATATACATGTGGAATTATAGCGACCCTTTTTAAAACTCAGACACCCTTAGCATTTCCATTGCTCCAGACTGATACAATACGGCCATGAAAAAGATAGCGATTATCGGTGGCGGTGCGGCAGGACTCATGGCGGGACTTTTTGCTTCACGCGCAGGAGCAAACGTCACAATATACGAACATAACAATAGCGTGGGAAAAAAGATACTCGCATCAGGCAACGGACGGTGCAATATCATCAACACGACTGCCTCGTCAGAAGACTATGCGGGTAATGATCCTCAGTTCGCCACCTATGCCCTCAAACAACTAAATTTTCACTATTTTGAGAAATTCTGCCACTCTATCGGACTGTTACTCGATATCAAAGACGACGGCAGATGTTATCCCCTCTCTAATGAAGCCAAATCGGTATTGATCGCCCTCAAAAGTGCCGTGAGTGATGCAGGGGTCAGCATTATCACCGATTTCAAAGTAACCGCAATTACCAAAAATGACTCCCATTTTAGTGTCCAAACCGAACATGACAAACAAAGCTATAACAAGATTTTAATCGCCACAGGGAGTGAAGCGGCTCCGCAACTCGGTGCAACGGCAGATGGCTACTGTTTTGCCCGTGCATTCGGACATGAGATTATCCCAACCTACCCAAGTCTCGTACAACTCCATCTAAACTCTAAAAATCACCATAAAATGGCGGGTGTTAAAACGACGGCGGAAGTCACCCTCATCATCGACGGCAAAAGTAACACAAAAGTAACAGGAGACATCCTCTTTACTGCGTACGGGATTTCAGGATTAGCGATCCTCGACGTCAGCCAACGCGCTTCCCATGCTCTAATGAACAAACAACGCGTTAGCATTTCCCTCAATCTCCTCCCGCGCTATGATAGAGGAGAACTTGTGAGTGTCATCGAAAAGCTATTCGCTTCCGTCGCTCGACATGATATTCATACCGCCCTCTGCGGACTACTCCCCACAAAAATAATCACCTATCTCCTCGAAGATGCCGCTGTTCCACAAAACACAACCGTATCCTCTCTCAATCCAAAAGAGATCAAAAAACTCGCTCACTTGATCGGTGAATGGAGATTTGAAGTGACCGATACCCACGGGTTCAAACATGCCGAAGTGAGTGGCGGCGGAGTCTCTACGGCACAGATCAATAACAAAACGATGGAATCAAAACGGGTTGATGGGCTCTATTTTGCAGGTGAAGTTTTGGATATCGTCGGAAAGCGCGGCGGTTATAATTTTAATTTTGCATGGGCTAGCGGAATGATTGCGGGTCGTGAGATGGCGAAATAATCAAATCAATAATGCCCTCACACCACACCCAGAGCAAGGTCGCTCGCCGCAGGGCGAAGCGTACCGCCAGCGTTCTGGTGTGAGGGCGATTTTCTTTTGGATACTTTTCTTATGAAAAAGAAAAGTATCGGAAGAGATTATTTTTTCGCGTAACGCTTACGATCGGTAGGATCCAACCAACGTTTACGGATACGGATACTAAGAGGAGTTACTTCAAGAAGCTCATCGTCTTCAATCCATTCAAGAGCACGCTCAAGATTCATTTCGCGTGGCGGAACCAATTTAATCGCTTCGTCTGCTCCTGATGAACGGACGTTTGATTGCGCTTTCCCTTTGATCGGGTTAACATCAAGGTCGTTTGAACGGCTGTGCTCACCGATAATCATCCCTTTGTACACTTTCGTTTGAGGCGCTGTGAAAAGGACACCGCGATCTTGAAGGTTGAACAATGAGTACGCAAGTGCAACACCGTCTTCCATAGAGATCAATGCTCCGTACTGGCGGCTCTCAACACTTCCGGTATAAGGGCGGAATTCCAAGAATGAGTGGTTCATAACCCCTTCACCCTTCGTATCGGTCAAGAACTGACCACGGAAACCGATCAAACCACGTGCAGGGATTTCGAACTCTACGCGGGTAAAGCCCTCACCCATCGGTACCATCGCTGTCATTTCCGCTTTACGGCGGCCAAGACGCTCGATGATCGTACCGGCGAAATCAGCCGGAAGGTCAACAACGAGGTGCTCGAACGGTTCACATTTGACCCCTTCGATTTCACGAACGATAACTTCAGGACGTCCGATACCAAACTCGAAGCCCTCACGACGCATATTTTCAGCCAAAATCGTGATTTGAAGCTCACCACGACCGGAAACTTTAAATTTCCCTTCGCCGATGGTTTCATAACGCATTGCAACGTTGGTGTTCATCTCAGCATCAAGACGCTCACGGATTTTGTTTGAGGTAACGTGTTTACCCTCTTGTCCTGCAAGCGGAGAGTCATTAACCGAGAAAACAACGGTCAAGGTAGGCTCTTCGATGTGCATCGGGTCAAGTGGCATCGGGTTAGTAGGGTCACAGATGGTATCTCCGACGTCAACGGTTTCAATACCGGCAACGGCGACGATGTCACCCGCTTCCGCGGTTTGGATCTCCATACGGTTAAGACCCATGAATCCGATCAATTTAGAGATTTTCCCTTTGACCATTTCCCCATCGGCTTTTGCAAGGAGGATATTATCCCCTTTTGAGATGCGTCCGTTGAAAATACGGGCAATACCGATTTTACCGACATAGTTATCGTAATCGAGAGTGAATACTTGTAACTGAGTCGGGTTTTCTGCATCACCGGTAGGCTCAGGTACTTTTTCCAAAATGGTGTTGAACATACAAGTGAAATCACCGTCCGGCTCAGACATATCCATTTTCGCGATACCGTCACGCGCCGCAGCGTAGATGATCGGGAAGTCAAGCTGATCTTCCGTCGCATCCATCGCAACGAAAAGGTCGAATACTTCATCGACTACACGCTCAGGATCAGCGGATGGTTTGTCAATTTTGTTAATAACAACGATGGGTTTAATTCCAAGGCCCAACATTTTTTTAACAACGAATTTGGTTTGAGGCATAACACCCTCATAGGCATCAACGAGGATCAACGCACCGTCAACCATTTTCAAAACACGTTCAACTTCTCCACCGAAGTCGGCGTGGCCCGGAGTGTCGATAATGTTAATTTTATGGTCACCATAACGGATCGCCGTATTTTTAGAAAGAATGGTAATCCCACGCTCTTTTTCAAGGGCATTAGAGTCCATCGCTCTTTCATTTACTTGTTCGTGGCTTCCGAACGTTCCGGATTGTTTGAGCAATCCGTCAACTAGGGTCGTTTTACCATGGTCAACGTGGGCGATGACGGCAATATTACGAATTTTTTGCACTGAGTATCCTTGTAGGTAGGCAATAATTTTCGCGGATTATATCTTATTTAAGGTTAAGGAAATGTTAAGCAGATTGAAGAGTGTTACCGTTTGATTACTTTTTTTAAGTGGAATATTTTTTGCTTTACTTAACTACTTTAACAAAGAGAGCGGATTATTGTACGCTCGTCATAAGGATCGTTCATGATCATTCAAAACAAAGATGCCCAGACGAAAACGTCGCTCATCGATTTATTAGGGGGGGATTCCAAAAAGGGACCCTCTACCAAATCAAATGATCTGTTTTCCAAACTTTTAAACTCTTTTGGGATGCAAACCAAAGACGATGAGGGAAAAATCGTAAAATCGAATGATTTTAAAGCGATCATCGATCCTAAAAACAGCTCCGTCAAAAATAGTGATAGTAAGGCATCTCCCCACAAAGAGCTTCAATCCCTTTTAACCGGCAGTAGCGATAAAGAATCGGCGCTTGTCTCTAATGAGCTCCTCAATAGTCTATCCCATGATCAGGTACGCACGCTCATCAATCGGGCAAAAGAGTACCTAAAAAATGGGATTACGGCAAAAAATCCCGAATACCAAGTCGACGAAAAACCGCTTCCGAAAACATTGGCAGGACTCATTAAATTAGCGGAAAAGTTAGGATTAGAGCCGCAGTCCATTACCCTCTCTGCCGTTGTAAATGACCCCGAAGAGAAAGCTTCATTGACTCCCGAACTGCTCTCCAAGCCCCTTTTAGAAGCCAAAGCGCTTGCCGCCCTTCCCGCGATGATTCACGAAGAATCCCCCGTAGAAGCGATTACGCAACTGTTCAACGAACTCAAAAACAAAGAGCAAAAAAAGGTAAAAACAGATTCCACGGAGATTTCAACACACGAAACATCCGGTAAATCAGAACCTCAGCCGCTAAAAGCGCTCCTCCAAACTCTGGAAAAGCGGGAAATGGCAGCGAATCTTGTTTCACTTTCCGAAACGACCAATACGCCGGAAGCGAAACCCGTTTCCACCGCAGCTGCTAATATCAAAACCGATACCCTTATCGCTCTTTTGCAAGGGACGAATGAGAACAAAGAGGCTCCATCCGAAACCACGAATGTATTAAAAAGCGAAGGGGACTCTGCTAAAAGTGTCCATCTTCCGAAAGCCGATTCGCTCGAAGTAAAGTCTAAAGAGGCGCAGCAAAGCATGCGCCTTTTCGCGAGTGATCTCAAAGAGGCCGTACAAGAGTACAAACCCCCTTTTACCCGTCTCACCATGAAACTTAATCCCGAAAAACTGGGAGAAGTTGAAGTAACCTTAATTCAACGCGGCAACAATGTCCACGTCAATATCCAATCAAATAACACGAACAGTGTCGCCTTTTTGGCACACAATGCCACGGAGCTCAAAGCCCAACTTGCCAGTCAGGGAATTACCAATGCCACCATGAACTTTATGTCCGGAGGAGAAGGGCAAAGCAATCCGCAATCCCAGCAGCAAGAACAGCGGCACAATCACTTCCGCTCTTACCCGTCGTTTGAAGAACTCGACCTAAACGAAGAGCAAGTATCGGCTCTTGAAATCATTATTCCGCATTACGCGTAAGGAGAATATTATGGCAATCGACGCATACGGCAACACTTTAGGAGCAACCTCTGCTACGACAACGGCTTCTACCAGTACGACTAATCCTAACAGTATTCTCGGGAAAGATGATTTCCTGAAATTACTCCTTTTGGAACTCAAATACCAAGACCCGACCGCCCCGATGGACAGTGAGAAAATTTTGACCCAAACGTCGCAACTGGCAACCCTGGAATCGACGGAAAAAACGAATAAAGCGCTTGAAACGCTCGCGGCTTCACTCAGTGCATCCATGCAATACTCCGGTATTGCCGCAATCGGTAAGATCGCCGATACGGGGAGCAATGCCGTCATCAAAGAAAAAGGGGCCAATACTGAGTTTGAACTCTATTTTCCGCATGATGTCGCTACCGGGAACATCAATATCCTCGATAACAACGGAAATGTATTGCGAACGATGGCGATCGGCGCTACCGATGCCGGCATTGCACACTACACATGGGACGGCAAAAACAACAGCGGCGTAGAACTCGACGAAGGGATTTACTATGTTGAGTCGGCCTATACCAAAACCGACGGAACATCTGCTACCGCACGGGTAGGACTCTATCCGATCGAATCGATCAAATTTGACAGCGGCAAAACCTATGCCAAACTCGGATCTAGCTATGTCGATTTCAGTACGATCAAAGAAGTGGTGGGCAACTAACCATGACACAAGGATACTACGCAGGGATTACGGGGATTCAAACCCATCAATTCGGATTGGACGTCATTGCAGACAACCTCGCCAATACCTCCACTACTGCCTATAAAAGTACGTCAACGGAGTTTTCCGATCTTTTTAGCCGGGCGCTGACCAGCAGTAATGCCTCTACCCCGACTTCTGACGACATCGGTTATGGGGTGCAATTGCAAGCGACCACGTTCCAAATGGAACAAGGAGCCTTCATCCCTTCCGACAGGTTTAGCGATTTGGCGATCGAAGGGAACGGATGGTTCGGTGTCACCTCCGGAGATCAGCACTATTTTACCCGTGACGGTCATTTCATCTTTGATACCTATCAGCAAATACCCGCAGATGTAAACTCCTCTTCCGCACGGCTGATAACACCGGACGGAAAATATGTGGCGGGAACCATGCTCACCAATTTTGCCTATGACGCAGCCTATGATTACGGGGACACCCTAAGCAACGGTACTCCGGGTGCCTATGTTCTGAATAATCCGAGCAGCGATGCTCCCTTGTCCGGAGTCAATGCGCAGGGACAACTGGAGTTTCCAGCCCGCCTAGCATATCCCGCAGAAGCGACCACCCTAACCCAATTTTCCGGAAATCTCGGCTTAGACAATGAAGTACGTTCCATGAATGCCGATATCATCGATGCAGCCGGTGAACACAACCGCCTCAAACTGACGTTTACCCAAAGTGCGACCCAGCCCTCTATTGGAACGGCATGGGATATGGTAGCTACGGTCACCTCTCATGATGAAAGCATCGTCTACGACACCCAAAACGGTCAGGCACTCTTCGGAGGGTTTGGAGAATTGATTAGTTTTACCATCCCCTCGGTCAACAACAACGGAAGCATGGTCGCCATCGATTTGGGAAGCAACTACAACGGTGTGGTCTCGGTTGACAATCTCGGCATCAGCGGCGCATCGCAATCCGATGGCCTCGATGAGGGGTCTTTAATCAAGTATGGCATCAATTCCGACGGGGTGATTATCGCCGATTTCTCCAATGGGCGCCAAAGTGCCATCGGTCGGGTAGCGGTCTACCATTTCCAAAATGACCAGGGGCTGAACCGTGAGGGGGGAACCTATTATCGTGAAAGTGCCGATAGCGGAAAGCCCCTCTTTTGGAGTGATGCTGATGGCAATGCGACGACGGGAGCGACCGTTCGAAGCGGGAGTCTGGAGGCTTCTAACGTCCGCTCGGAGGTTGGGCTTACCGATATGATTATCATGCAGCGTGCCTATCAGGCCAACTCCAAGACCATTACAACGGTAGATGAAATGATCCAAAAAGCGCTGCAAATGCACCGATAATGAAACGGATTTATCCGTTTGGCTTCCTGCTTGCGGGAAATTCAAGTATTCATGTAGCTGATCGGGATTTCCTTCCGATCACGTTTTAAAAATGGAATATTTTTTGCTTATTCTGTTTACTTTGTCATAAAGGACACATTATGTTACGCTCACTTTTCGCAGGTGTTACCGGATTGCAATCACATCAGATTGCGATGGACGTCGAATCGAACAACATTGCTAACGTTAATACCATCGGTTATAAATATTCTCGTGCCAATTTCTCGGATCTGCTCGCCCAGACCAATCAGATCGCTACGGCCCCGCAAGGAGAACTGGGAGGAAAAAATGCCGTCCAAATCGGATTGGGAGCCACGGTCAATTCTGTGACGCGTATCCACTCCCAAGGTTCGATCCAAAATACCGATAAAAACACCGACGTAGCCATTCAGGGTGACGGTTTTTTCATCGTCTCATCCGATGGGGGAAATACCTACAAATACAGCCGTTCCGGTGACTTCAAATTTGATGCGGTCGGGAATTTTGTCGATAATAACGGCTTTATTGTCCAAGGATGGGTTCGCGATGCCGATACCGGGCTCGTAGACTCGACCGCACCGATCGCCAATATCCAAATCCCGCCGGGGCTCACGACTCCCGCAAATGCCAGCAGCCAAATCGTCGTCAAAGCCAACCTCAGTTCCAGCGCCATCGTTGAGCAATTCAGTCCTACCTATGTACTGGATGCAACCGCAGGGTTGGATCCGCTGACCAAAGAAAAAGCAGAAGATATGGGCGTTATGTTTAACGCAAGCGGAGAAGCATTTCAACTGATCCCTGAAAATGCTACAGCCGGAACAACCGGACAGGGTGTTTTGGTCTCTTTCAATAACAACCTCGATACGATGGAATTTCGCTATACCAATGATGCAGCCCTTGTCGGACTTGCCAGTGCGGGGACATCCGGCGTTGTAGATGACCCTCTCACCCCTCTTGTCGACGAAGCCGTTGCCGCGATACCCGGTGTCTACTATTTTCAAACAACCGAAGATCTCCGTGCCGGGATGCAAGCAATGGCCTCTACCGTATCAACGGGTGCAACCGTAACGCTCAACAATCAAGGGAAATTTGTGGTGAGCAATCCGGATACCGCTGCCGGAAGCCCTTTAACCATTACCGTCGATGGAATTACCGATCTTAATACGGTTGAAAACATCCGTTTTACATCAAATTTTATCACGATGGCCGGCTCTTTGCCTCCGGGGACCTCGCTCAAACAGTCCCAATCGGTCAATGCCGCAACCCACTCTGCCAGTATCGATATTTTCGATTCGCTCGGAAGCAAACATACGATTAAAATGGATTTTCGCAAACAATCGATCAATACCAAAGACGGAGTAACCGAATGGAGTTATACCATTACCGCCCCTCAATCCAGTTCGATCGGCGGTGTGGCTCCGTATGAAAATATTCTCGAAGGGGGAATTATCCAATTTGGGAGCAACGGTCAACTCGCCGGATACAATATTCCCAGCATCGACTTCTCCCCGAATAACGGTGCAGCTCCGAATCAAGCGGTCAGCCTCGATTTCGGATCAATCGGCGGATTTGACGGTATCACCAGTTTCGACAATCCATCGGCAACCAGCGGTATTAGCCAAGACGGTTTCCCGGGTGGGGATCTTGTCGGTATCCGGATCGACCAAAGCGGTACCCTGATCGGATCTTTTTCCAACGGGCGCTCGTTTAGTTTGGCACAAATTGGGATGGCAAAATTTGCCAATAACGAAGGGTTAGTCAGCGATGGAGGCAATGTCTATTTGCAATCGGCCAACTCCGGTGATCCGATCATCGGTACGGCAGCGACGGCAGGGCGCGGTTTTATGCAATCCTCAGCGCTCGAAGCCTCAAACGTCGATTTGTCCAAATCACTGACGAACCTCATCATTATCCAACGGGGATATCAGGCGAACGGCAAAACGATTACCACCTCAGATACTCTTCTCGAAACACTGCTCGGAATCAAACGTTAATATTACTTTTTTTTAAATGCCAAAGGAATAGAATCCCTTTGGCTGTACTTGAAGGTTGAATGGGCGTAAAATATTTCTTTATTTTTTGTTTTGGATTTGTTTGTTTGGGAGATAGGCCCGGCAAGTAAGGAGGTCTCGCCGGTGCTTTGAAACTTAAGGAGTGAGTGATGAATGAAACAATCTCTCTTGACTTGCTGCTGTCAATCGGGATAAAAGAATTATGAACCAAATTAGTAAACGAACAGTAATAACATCGTGTTTTAATCTCCACTTCGTTACAATTGCTTATGCGATGGCGAACCCTAAAAACAAAAAAACAGCACCAAATTTTATCGACTAAACCAAAAACCTTATTTGCCCCTTTTGGGCCGCGTGCTCTTGGTTTTGTAACGGACATCTTCATGATCGGCTTACCCATATCCTTGCTGATGATGATGCTCTTTGGATACGATCAGATGCACACGGCAAGCGGGTTGGATGTCCTCGTGAACGATCCCAAAGCCCATACCAATCCCCCCAATCCGATCGCATCGATCCTGCAAATGGTCCTATTTTTCATAACGTATGTAGGGCTATGGCATCGAAGCGGTCAAACGCCGGGGAAAAAACTCGCCCATATCCGCGTCGTGGATGCCGCTACGCTGGGGAGTGCCCCTTATTGGAAGCTAACCTTGCGTTTTATCGGTTATTTTTTCTCTCTTATTACCTTGGTTGGTTTTTTTATCGGCTTATTCCGCAAAGACAAACGGACCCTCCATGATCTCATCAGCGGCACTGCCGTTATCCGCGTCCCCTAACGTGGCTGTTTTAATTGCCTCTTTTTATTTTTTCTATTTTGCCCTAATCGGGGTCCACATCATTTTCGTCCCCAAAATTCTTTCTGAAGTGGGTTACAATCCGCTCGACATCGGCATTATTTTTGCCTCCGCCCCGCTGGTGCGGTTTGCCATACCGTTTTTGTTTCTGAGAGGATTCCGGCTAAATCAAAAAACCTTTTTTGCCGCCCTGGCCCTTATGGGACTTAGCGCCATCGGTTTTTACAGTGCCTTGGAATATTTTTGGCCTCTGCTCATCGTCAATATACTCTTTGGAATCGGGATTTCCCTGATTCTCCCCTACATTGAGGTCATTTCGCTGGAGCAGATCGGGCGGGAGCGGTACGGGCGGATCCGGATGTTCGGTTCACTCGGTTTTATTGCCGTTTCGCTCGTACTGGTCGAATTTCTCACCACCCCCTACATCGGAATCTCCTTTTTAATTTCCATGGCTCTTACTACCCTTCTCTTTGGGGCATTGATCGCACTGCGCCAGCACGGAGTCGCTTCAAACGAATGCGGTGCAACCGATAACCTGTGTTTCTTTTCTATTCGAGACCATATCCCTTTGTGGATCGGATTTTTCCTGATGCAGGTGAGTTTCGGCCCTTTTTACAACTTTTTTACCATCTATACGACCGATCACGGCATCTCTTTGAACACCACGGTATGGCTTTGGAGCTTCGGCGTTATCGCCGAAATAGTGATGTTCTACTTTCAAGGACCGCTGCTGCGGGGCAATTTGTTACGCCTCCTTCAGGTTACGGCATTCATCACAGCCTTGCGTTGGCTGATTGTCGCCTTTTTCCCTGACTCTACACCGCTCCTTTTTGCCTCTCAGAGCCTCCATGCTTTCAGTTTTGCCCTGTTTCATACGGCCGCTATTGCGATGCTTTTTGAGCTTTACAGCGCACGTCGCCGTCTCTCTCAGCAGTTTTTCTTTGGTATCTCGTACGGCCTTGGGGGATTTGTGGGGGCGATCGGGGCGGGGGCACTGTATCAGTACACTCCGACCTTTTTATTTATCGGAGGGGCGGTTGCAGCGCTGGGTGCAGCAGTGGCATTTTGGGTCACTAAAAAGCACTAAAATCTTTTAGCAATCAACGAGACTAAAAATGTTCGATCGATTGTCGATGGAGACAAAGGAATATTCATATAATCGACTTTGTAGCTTATCCCCATCGAGAGGATTGGAGTGATTTTTGTTTCCATTGCAATTTTACTGTTAAAATAATTGTACTGCGTATTTTCCAAATTAACTCGATAAAACGATTCTTGCGTAAATTTCAAATTATCTTTTACCTGCCAACGATAAATTGCGCCGACTCTGCTCGAAGAATAACTATCACTTGGACCATTTTCAGATTTATTTTCCCCATACAGAAGATTGGCTTTGAAATCGAGTTGATGCTCAGCAGAGTCAATCGCCTTCACTCCAATCTCCGGTTTGCTGTAAAGCTGATAATCCAATCCGATAAAACGATCCTCTTTATAGCCCACCAAATAGTTTATACACGTCCGAGAACCGATTTTGTAGTTATAACTCAACTCACTCGACCATTTATCTTTGGACATCTTCTCGCTGTCGGTTGATTTGCACAAATTGACATTGATACCTAACGCATGTTCATCCCATTGTTTTTTTGCGACACCCTCAAAAGCAATCAATGGAATATCGGTACTTCTTTTGGTATCAATATACAAAATCTTGCTTTGGGTTATAAGTGGTGATTCATGCCCCATCAACGTGACACCTAAAAACAAAGAGGGAAGAAACCCTTTTTGGATCATAGTTCCCCTCTTTTGACATGCAAATCCATCTGCGGAAAGGGAACCGTTATTTTGTGCTTGTCAAATTCAAGTTTTACCGATTCGGTGATCTCAAACATAACATTCCAATAATCGTCTACAGCGACCCATGGGCGTGCGATCAACTGAACCCCATCGCGTTCCAATGCACCCACCGCAACAATCGGTTCAGGATCGTTAAGCACTTTTGCATGGGTTTGAAGTACATTCTTGACAACCTCTTTGGCCACTTTCAGATCATCTTTATAATCAATGACGAAAGCCATATCGATACGCCGCGTATGATTTCCCGTGTAATTGATAATATTACCGGCGATCAGCGCTCCGTTGGGGATGATAATGGAGCGGTTGTCGGCGGTTGTGAGGGTTGTTGAAAAAAGATTGATCGATTTGACATTCCCCATCACCCCTGATGCTTCAATAAAATCCCCTACTTTAAACGGACGAAAAAAGATAATAAGGACTGCAGCACCCACGTTGGCAAGGGTATCTTTGAGCGCCAATCCGATGGCTAGCCCTGCCGCACCGAAGACGGCGATAAATGAGGTCGTCTCAACCCCGATATTACTTATGGCTGCCACGATCACAATCACAATCAGCGCAACATACAGCGCATTGCTTGCAAACGAAATCAATGTTGAATCAACATGAGCGCGCGCCATACCTGCACCCATCAAGGTGACAACTTTACGGGCTACCCATTTTCCGATAAAAAAGATGAGAAGAGCACCGAGAATTTTCAACCCGTATTCGGTTGCATACTCCAATACAATATCACTGTAGTGGACTACTTTATCTTCGACGTGTTCGATTTTACTGAACATTTGGCTATTCCTTAGCGGTATTCAACAATCTGTTTCATATCGAGTCGTTTTTGCTCACTTTGAGCGTTCACACGATACCCAAACGCGCAGATCACGGCTACACTATGACCGTATTCGAGATCCAAGATCGCTTCTACCGATTCTTTATCAAACCCCTCAATCGGACAACTGTCGATTTTCAGTGTCGCCGCATAGGTCATCATGTTGGCCATAGCAATATAACACTGTTTCGCCGTCCAGTTCTCCAGCAGTACCTCATCGCACTCGATCGGTTCAAGATAGTTTTTGTACACACCCATATAAGTATCAACCGCTTCGGCAGGGAGTCCGCGACGTTCGAACATCTTCCGTACATACGGCGTGCCGCTGCGAACCGTATCGTTATCGGTGGTAAAAATGACCAACTCCGAACATTCGGTAATCTGGTTTTGATTCCAACACGCACTTTTGAGTGCTTTACGCAGAGCCGGTTTACGGATGACCATAAGCCTCCACGGCTCCATTCCAAATGAAGAGGGTGAAGTACGGGCGACTTCCAAAAGCGATTCAAACTCCTCCGCCGGAATCTGTTTTTCGGTATCAAACTGTTTGCACGCATGACGAAATGCCATTGCTTTTAAGAACTCGGACATAGTATATTCCTTTGGATGCATTGTCATCCCCGACTTGATCAGGGATCCATCCCCAAAAGCAGCTGGATTCCCGTTTTCACGGGAATGACGGGAAAAACAATACTTGATGTTTTTTTTCTATCAATTCCATCATTTTACCGTAGAGTTCTTTATGGGGAGTAACAAGCGACTCTAAAAGCGGACGATATTTGAGATAGGTTTTCCATGCAACCTCAGAAGGGCTTGGACGCCCCCGCTTGATCAGCTCAAAACTCACCGCCGCATTGATAAACCCTTTCCAAAGTTTTACCTCATCGTTATCCTCAAAACGACGAGGGAACCACAGCTGCTCCAAATCCTCATGGGCATCATAAAAACGCTCCTCATGGATCGAACACGCATAAGCCGCAAACGCTGCTGTTATATCCGAAAATTCTTGCGCCAATACCCTCGCCCTCCCCGTAAGCTGATACACACGTGATCCGGAAATTTGGTTCTAAATTCCTTCAGCCGCTCTTTGGATGATTTACCCGTGTCGCAGTAAAAGACGAACACACTCCCCTCCGGTTCTTTCTTAAGAAGCGGCGGAGCATAAAGGGTCGTCTCAGTACCGTCGATAGGATTGAGAATCGTATCAATCAAGAGGACCCTGATCCCTTGGGTTTCTAAGGTTTGTTTGTTTCGCAAAAACTCTTCTTGAGTCCATTCATCGACGCTCAAATCGATCATCTGCTTTCCCCATCTGTTATTTCATGAGAGTTTATCAAAGCTATAAAGGCTTTAGCCTTAGGATTTTAGGCTACACTTACACTATGGCAAAGAAAAAGAAAAAAATGATCAAACTCAATCAATCCATCCGCCATTTTTTCGGCGATGAAGGATTTGACGAGGGGATAGAGCGGGTCCCTACCGAATCGCTGATCGCTCTCGCCCATACCTTAGGGGTATTTAGCGGAAGCACTGACAAAACGGCTTTAATTAAAATGTTCCGACGTTTGTGGTCGGAAGGTGAGAGTGATAATCGTGAAATGATTGTCGCATTTTTTAAAAATGAGGGGAAAATCTATCCCAATCCCAAGCCCAAAGAAAAACCGCATGAGCGTGAAGAAAAGATAGATGAGCTCTTAGAGGCTTTTGAGATCACCCCGGAAGAGCGCAGAGCGCTCCATGCCTCCTTTATCGACATACGTACCCGTAAAATAACCCCCGAAAAGATTGCCGGGAAACTGGAGCATATCCGCTATACCCGTAAACGCGAAGCACTCGAAAAAGCGCTGGAGGGGAAATTTAATTTTGACGATACCTTAGAATATTATGCCCCGATCACCTATCATATAGGGACCGAAACCTTTACCAAAATTCATGTCCTCAAAACAGCTCCAATGAACGAAAAACGGCTCCATGAAGAGACATTGGACGTTTTGATTCCTGAAATAACAGAGCTTAAAACAACACTAACAACACAAAAACAAAAGCAAACAAACCTGTTTTTATCTTCCCTCAATCTCACGTCCCATCGTTATTTGACGCAAGAACAAATGGTTTCCTCTCTCAAAAGTGCCCCTCCCTCTATACAAACCTATGGAACCCTCAGCCCCGACATCCTCAGAGAGGTTTTAGCGCATCATCTTCATACGCCGCTCACCTCTATCGGGACGGAAGATCTGATGATCGAGATTGACAAACAACTCCATCTCCCCCACCGAGGTCTCCCACTTGAATATACTCTTTCCCTTCATCTGGATGCCACAGAGCTAAGCCGCCAGATCTGGAACGAAGAAGAACTCACCATTACCGCAATGGTAGAGGAGCAAAGTATCCATGAAGAGAGGGCATTTTTAGAGGAGCTGAACCATTTGGTGAATGAGTGCCGGACCCGTGCCAAACTGCTGGAGATGAGTGAAGAACTCCTTTACGGTATCGTTTATGAGTTACTCCTCCCCTATCTCTCCCTCACTCCGCACATCAGTTCTAAAACGTCACGGCGGGTGCTGTTCGCCTTTGATCAGCGCATTGCCGGCGAATTGCTCAAACGTCAACGTCAGGCCCTCCTGGCCCGAACGGTGCGCGATTTTAAAAACCTCTTTCCCCTTGCCCGTTCCTTGCGCCGCCGCCTCATTTTTCACACAGGTCCCACGAACAGCGGCAAAACCTACACGGCGTTTCAGCAGTTGAAAAAGGCGGGGACGGGATATTATCTCGCCCCGTTGCGTCTGTTAGCGTTAGAGGGGTACGAGAGCCTCCGCGACGAGGGGGTCAGTGCTTCGCTGATTACCGGAGAAGAGCAGCTCCTCGATGAAGATGCAACCCATATCAGTTCCACCATCGAGATGCTGAATTTCGAGACGGAAGTCGATTGCTGTGTCATCGATGAGGTGCAGATGATCGATGACCGTGACCGCGGATGGGCGTGGGCGAATGCCATCATCGGAGCCCCGGCCAAAACCGTTATTATGACGGGATCCCCCAATGCCCGTGAAGCGGTTGTTGCTCTCGCGGAATATTTGGGCGAACCGTTGGAGATTGTCGAATTTGAGCGGAAAAATCCTCTGGAACTGCTCAAATCCCCTACCCCGATCGATGCGATCGAACCGAAAACAGCCGTCATCGCGTTCACCCGTTCCAACGCCCTGCGGTTGAAACAACAGCTCTCCAAAACCTACCGTACCAGCGTCATCTACGGCAACCTCAGCCCCGAAGTACGCCGTGAAGAGGCGCGCCGTTTCCGCGAAGGGGAAACCGATATCCTTGTCGCGACCGATGCAATCAGTATGGGGCTGAACCTCCCGATCAAAACACTCCTCTTCTCCAAGGCCGACAAATTCGACGGACAAAACCAGCGCAATCTTACCGCTACCGAGGTACGGCAGATTTCCGGACGGGCGGGACGTTACGGATTGAGTGAAAAAGGGTATGTCGGAGCCCTCACCAATGACGTACTCAAAACGATTTCTACCCTCTTTACAAAAAATATAGAGCCGATCACTCTGCCGTTTAACGTCATGGCAAATTTCGATCACATCATGCTCGTTTCTAACATTTTGGAAGAGAAATCTCTCTCCAACATCGTCGATTTTTTTGTCCAAAATATGAAATTTGAAGGCCCTTTCCGCGCCGCAAATCTCGAATCGATGCAGGAAGCCTCCGCCATCGTCGATCATTACGATCTCGATATGCGGACCAAATACACCCTTGCCACCGCACCCCTCTCGACCTCGTCACCCCTCGTGATGGCGGCCTTCGAGCGCTACGTTCGGGCCCTCGAGCAAAAAAAACCGATCGCCTACATTCCTCCGCAGCGTTTGGGCAATCATGCCCTCTCTATGGAAGAGCTCCAAGAGGCGGAAGACCGGATAAAAGAGATCAGTCTCTATCTGTGGCTATCGTATCGGATGGGGGAATTTTTTGTGGATGCGGAAAAAGCACGCATGTTTCGGGGAGAACTGAACCGTTTTATCGAAAATTCCCTCCAACAAAGCCATTTTGTCCCACGATGCAAAACCTGCGGAAAACCGTTAGCGCCGCAGAGTGAGTTTGCTATTTGTCAAAGTTGTTTCAATAATCTCAATCGGGCCAAACAAGGGATTAAAAACGCAATAAGTCCGAGTAAGCATAATGAGAGGGATTCAAGAAAATCTTTCCGTCGCGGACGCTAAGGCGTTCGTCATCATTCTCTGCGGCCTCTGCGAAACGGCTTTTAATTTTTTTCTTTTCTTTATCTTTGATCCGTTTGAGTTTTAAAAATGATTTGAGCGAAATCCATTCATCGATTTCGATATCGACAACATCTGCATTGATAGCATCGCCTCCCAGCCCCTCCTGTATTACCGTATCGGCATTGACATGAGAGAGAAATTTCGTCGCGACGACATGCAAGACGCTGCGCAGCTGCGCATCCCTTTCTTTATAGATCTGTTCGACTTTGATCTTCTCATCAATCAGCATCTGTTCGCGTTGATCACGCAAACGGGTCGTCTCTTTTTCGAGTGTATCCACTTTTTCACGGAGCCGTTCATTCTCTTGTTCGATGTATTGGGTATAACGGTTATCACCCACCGTGTTAGCCGCAGTGTTATTTTTCGCCGATTCAACGGCAACGTATTTCACCCCGTTTTCAACAATACAATCCAGACTGCCGCGTCGGATACGGTTATGGATCGCCTCTTTGGATACTTTGAAATATTCAGCCGCATCAGCGATCGTCATTTTTTTCATGATTTTCCTTGCTCTTGTTTTCGTAACATCTTAATAAACGCATCCACCATTTCCATGTCCAAATGTCCCCTCATCTGCTGTTTCATCAGATGCAATGATTCATAAGAACTCATGGGGTCTTTATAGGAACGTTTGGTAGAGAGGGCGTCAAACACATCACACACGCCGATAATACGGGCAAATTGACTGATTTCTTCCCCCCTAATATTATCGGGATAACCGCCCCCCTCCATTTTTTCATGATGATGGCGGATACCGCTTAAAATACGTTCATCGGTAATCCCCAGGATCAAGGCTATCTCATGTCCCAACGCCGGATGATCCTTCATCTGGGAAAACTCCTCGTCCGTGAGTTTCCCGTTTTTATTGATAATGTCGTAATCGATTTTACTTTTCCCTAAATCATGCAAAATCGCCGCCATCCCCAAAACCTCCAATTCTCTTCCCTTTATACCAAGATATGACCCCAGACTCAGGGTATAAATACTGACGTTAATGGAATGGGTATGGGTATAAAAATCGTGTGCCGTAATCTTCATCAACGATTCAACGGCATTATAATCGTGCAAAATAATATCGATAAAATTATCAACCACCGGCTGTGCATTTTTGACATTTTCGAGCGATTCAGGATTTTTAAACATCGCATCAATCACTTCAGTCGCTTTTTCATAGACCAGCCGTGCTTTTTGTTCGGTGGGGATATCTTTGTTTTGTGCAATGCTTTGGAGATGACGCGTCACATACGCGTTATAACGTTCCTCTTCTTCTTCACGGATATAGAGCGTCTCAACTTCACGGAGCTTGACCTTAGCATTGCCATCAACGGCCGTATCACTTTGCAAAAAAAGGCTCATTTCCGTTTTGGTTTCATTCGTCAAAAAAAGGTTAAAATCGATCTGAGCCCCCTCGGTTATGAGCCGCTTGTCGATCGGTTTATACCGTTTTTTGCTCATTACAAAACCTTAGCGGAAATTATCAAACACGAGCGGCGCTTCCCACTCCAATGCCTTGATTGCAGCAATGATCTTTTGGAGTTCATCAATCTGTTTGGACTTGACGCGGATATGCTCCCCTTCGATCGCGACGGAGGCTTTTGTTTTTAAATTTTTGATTTCTGCCTGAATTTTTTTCGCCTCTTTTGCATCGATGGTGTCGACGATTTTATAGGTTGCCTTGCGGCTCCCGCCGCTTGCATCTTCCGTTTTGAGTTCATTCAGCGCTTTGGAGGAGAGACCTCGCTTGATCAGTTTGGCGACGACAATATCTTTAAGCGCGTCGAGTTTGTTATCGCTGGAAGCAAGAAGAATAAGTTGTTTTTCTTTTTCACGGTAGTTGATCTCATAGGTAACCCCTTTGAAATCATAACGGCCTATAACCTCTTTTTCAGCTTGGGCAATCGCGTCTTTAAAGGCTTGAAGATCGATTTTTGCGGAAATATCGAGAGAGTGTTCAGATGCCATACAAAATCCTGTTAGTTTTTATAACAGTTAGTATAACACATTGTTTTTAGATTCTAGACAAAGTTTATTGTACTCGTCATACCGTACTTGATACGGTATCTATTATTTTTGGATTCCGTGTCGTGGCACGGAATGACAAGGGCTAAAAGTTCCATCCTCCAAAATCAAAACCTCCTCCAAAATTCATCGTCGGATCAGGATAGCCCAACATACCGCTTTTGGTTCGTAACATTCGAATATCCTGCATCGGAGCAATCGCTTGAGGACAAACGGGAACACACGCTCCACAGAGGGTACAATCCCAAATGCCGTTAGTTTGGATCGCTTCCATTTTCGCATCACTGTTAGTCTCTCTGGGATCATTCACATAACGCCATACACGAGTAAGAGCAAACGGGCCGATAAAATCAGGATTAGCGGCATACACCGGACAGGCACTAAAACATGATGTACACAAAATACAATCGCTTTGCGTCTCAATCCGCTCCATCTCTTCGGCACTCACGTTCATCTCTTTGGACGATTCGCTCCATGCCATCCCGGCACGATTAAAACGTTCAACCCTACTCGAATCAACCACCAAATCCCGAATCACACGGGTATTGCGGACAGGTTCCACGGTATCACCGTCTTGAGCTTTGTACTCACACATCAGCTGCTCGCGACCGTTTACACGAACGGCACAGCTGCCGCATACTCCGCTTCGGCACCCATGCGAATAGGTCAGTGTTGGATCGATTTTGGTTTTGATATGATTGAGAAGAGTCAGGAGCGTGACATTTTCTAACTCGACGTTATAAGTTTGTTCTTCATCGTTATGAGATCGTAGTATTGAAATATTCATCAGTCGCACCACTCTTTCTCATACTCTTCTTCGTCATCGTCAAAATCATCATCTATATCTTGGTTCATTGTATAAAATCGGCGCATAGCACTCCATCCTCTTTCCATGTAATTGTGTGAGCTCCGAACATTCGGTCGTTTCTCTGTGGTGCATCGATCCGATAATGCGCTCCTCGACTCTCGACACGGCTGATCGCGCTCACGACGATAATCTCCGCTAACTCAATCTTATTCCCGAATTCAATAAACTCGACTAAATTGGTATTGCAAATTTTGGACTTGTCACGCGGTCCCATAAACGGCAACTCTTTTTGCATCTGACGAATCGCCCCAAGAACCGCTTTGAGCCCCATATCATCACGTACCAAACCGACGTTGTTATAGAAGATGTTAGCAAGCATCTCCTGTTTTTGGTAAAAATCGATCTGGTTGGTAAAATACATCACTCCGCGGACAAAATTGGTATCTTTGGCTAACTGTGGATTTTCGCATGCAGGAGCAGGGGATTTATCTCCATATTCGGTTGCATTTTTACCGCACTCACGTCCGTAAACGACAAGTTCCAACAGTGAATTTCCACCCAAACGGTTAGCACCGTGGGTTTTATGATTGGCACACTCTCCGACAGCAAACAAACCGCTAACACTGCTCATACATGCGGCGTTGACTTCGATCCCCCCCATGCTGTAGTGGGCGGCAGGCTTGATCGGAATAAGCTCGTTCACCGGATCGATCCCCTCATAGATTTTGGCCAATTTCCGCTCTTGGGGAAGTTCATGATCGACAAAATGTTCTCCCAAATGGCGGATATCGAGATAAACAGCACCACTTTTGTTTATTTCATCATGGATTGCGCGGGCAACAACATCGCGGGGAGCCAGTTCATCGGTAAATCGGTCTCCCTGGGCATCGACTAAATATCCGCCCGCCCCCCGTGCACTCTCAGAAATCAAAATAGAGGAGCCTTTCAGTGCCGTAGGGTGGAACTGGATAAATTCCATATCGGCGAGTTTTGCCCCCGCACGTACGGCCGCCGCTAATCCATCTCCTGTGGCCTGCACCGAATTCGTCGAGTGCTTTCCGTACAATGCACCGTATCCGCCCGTCGCAAGTATCACCGAATCGGCACGTATCTCTTCTACTTCTCCCGTTTCGATATGTAAAAACGTTGCCCCCAATACACGGTTAGCGGTTTCATCGACAATCAGGTTGAGCAAAAAACGCTCGTTTTTAAATTCAATCCCTGCTTTTAGGCATTGATCGTAGAGGGTATGAAGCAGTTTAAGACCCGTATAGTCTTGCGCATAACAAGCTCGTGGTGCCGATGCACCGCCCAGTCGTCTGCGTGCGATTTCTCCCCCCTCATCACGGCTGAACGGAAGACCTATACTGTTGCACCAACGGACAGCCTCGGGCGCTTTTTCACATAGCAAAGCTATCCGTTCTTCATCTCCTAGACCCGCACTTGAGCGAAGCGTGTCTTCTATATGATCGCTAATACAGTCATCGCTGTTCAAGACGGCGTTCATCCCCCCCTGCGCCATAGAGGTTTGGGAACGTGTCGGAAGTGTTTTTGATGCAACAACAACTTCTGCACCCGCTTCACATGCCGACAATGCGCTCACCAATCCCGCACCGCCGCTGCCGATTATCAATACTCTCGCCATAGTGTGACTCCTTATTGTTGCGATTTTACCCGATGGAGTGTTAGCTCTCACTCAAAAAGATTGACTAATTTTTTAGATAAAATAAACTATGCAAACTTTATTCTCCATTATGGGTATTTACCTCTTTATCGCTGTCGGTTTCGGTGCTAAATGGACCTTCAAAGAAAAAATCGATGACCGTACTATTACCCTCCTCAGTGTCTATTTTTTACAGATATTTTTGACCTTTTGGGGGCTACTCAAACGCCCTATCGATACGGAGCTGATATTTGCCCCTACCCTCTATCTGGGAATCACACTGCTCTCATTGCTACTGATGATTCCATTGGCACGGATGTTATTCAACGACACGAAAGAACGTTCCATTGCCACTGTCGCCGCATTGATCGGCAATACAGGAAACCTTGGGATTCCACTGGGAATTGCCCTCTTTGGTGAAGAGAGTATCCCCTACACCACCCTTATCAACCTTGTCAACGTTTTCGTGGTCTATACGATCGGCGTATTTTATTACTCACGCGGAGAATTCAGTGTCCGCGGATCGCTTCTCAATATCCTCAAACTCCCCGTTCTTTGGGCGGCAATGGTCGCCATCGCACTGAATCTCATCGGATATGTTCCCAGCCCTGCGGTCGATAAAACCCTCATGATGGGGGCATATGCGTCGATGACGATGCAGCTCGTATTGTTTGGGATTTATCTCTACGGCATTAAATTAGGTGAAATCGATCTGCGTCTGACCGCATGGGTCAACGGAACGAAATTTATTTTGATACCCGTCATCGCATTTGGTGTGTTAGGGTTAGTGGAGATGGATCCGATGGTGAAGGGGATTTTATTTTTAGAGTTGATCGTCCCGCTAGCGGTAGCAAACGTGAACCTCGCCTCGCTCTATAACTGTGCCCCTCGAACTGTGACCGTGGAGGTATTTACAACCTCCGTCGTATTCTTAGGAATCGCGCTGATTTTACCTACGCTGTTACAAATGTTTTGATATTTTCGATCGTAGTGGCGATCAACCGCTCTCTCGCTTCCCGTGACGTCCATGCGATATGGGGAGTAATATAGAGGCGTTCTGAGTGTTTTACCCCCAACAGAGGATGGGGTGTTTTCATTGGCTCTTTTGAAAGGACATCGAGTCCCACAAAAATCGGTTTGACATCGATGATGACCGAAAGGGCATCCTCATCGACGATTCCTCCCCGTCCGAGATTCAACAATACCGCACCGTCTTTCATCTGCAACAGTTCGGAGTGAGAGATGAGATTCTCCGTCGATCGGTTCAGCGGTGCATGGATAGAGATGATATCGCTGTTCTCGATCAAACGGCTCAGTGTCGTTTTCTCGTAATCAGTGTTCTCATTTTTCCCCGATGTCGAGTAATAACAGACGTTTGCACCAAACGCACGGGCAATGTTCGCCACACCGCGACCGATTTCACCCAGTCCGATGATCCCCCAGGTTTTTCCGCGAAGTTCGCTGAACGAGGGACCGATATGAGCAAATACCGCTTCCTTCTGCCATGATCCGCTTTTAACGTACTCGTCATAATAACGACTCTGACCCATCAGGTAAAACAACATCGAAAACGTGTGCTGTACGACCGCATCGGTCGAATAGCCTGCCACGTTTTTGACGCTGATTCCATGACGTGCCGCCGCCTCATGATCGATATTATTCATCCCCGTCGCCGCCACACAGATGAGCTTGAGATTCGGGGCTGTTGCCATTACGGCATCGTTGATAACCACTTTGTTAGTAACAATCACTTCAGCATCACGGACACGCTCTGCCGTCTCATCAGCAGATGTCGTTGCATACGCTGTTACTTCGCCTAACGCATTAAAACCTGCTAACGAAGTATCACCGTAGGTTAGTGCATCTAAAATTACAATCTTCATTTTTTCTCCGTCATCCTCGGGCTTGACCCGGGGATCCATCTTTATATTTTAGCTGGATTCCCGCCTACGCGGGAATGACGAGGCTATGCGTCTTGTATCTTTTTGATCAATTTTTTCGCTTTTTTCATCGCTTTGTTCACTTTGTCAAATACCAACACCACCGCCATACGACGTCCGACATGCGCTTCGGGTTTACCGAAGACACGGACAAAACTGTTATCATCAAACAACTCATCGGCGACATCGATCACCGGTTCATGCGATTCAACTGTCGATTTGAATGCCGCACTCGCACCCGCGCCGTAAAAGGTAAATCCGAGAGGCAGTCCTAAAACAGCACGTATATGAAGGGCAAACTCGCTTTGACTTTGAGTAATGAGGGTTACCATCCCGGTATCGTGCGGGCGCGGACTCACTTCGCTGAAATAAACCTCATCTCCCGCTACAAACAGTTCAACACCGAACAACCCTTTGCCGCCCAATCCGTCGGTAATCGCTTTGGCAATCTTTTGAGAACGTTTGAGCGCTTTTTTGGACATCTCCATCGGCTGCCAGCTGTAGATGTAATCGCCGTCTTTTTGGATATGGCCGATCGGCTCACAAAATACCGTCTCGTTACCGTTACGGGCAGTGAGCAAAGTAATTTCGTAATCAAAACGGATAAACTCCTCGACGATCAGTTCGCTCGCATCGCCGCGTGCCTCTTTGGCAATTTCCCATGAGTTTTCCAAATCAAATGGGCTATGCGCGATACTTTGTCCGTGACCCGATGAACTCATAACCGGTTTGATAACACACGGGAATCCGACATCTTCCGCTGCGGCGCACATATCTTCATACGTACTCACAAAATGATAACGACTGGTTTTAAGTCCTAACTCCTCCGCGGCAAAACGGCGGATATTTTTACGGTTCATCGTTTTGTTAACCGCTTCGGCATTGGGGATAACACAAAACCCTTCCGCTTCGGCAGCAAAAAGCGCATCGATGCTGATCGCTTCGATCTCAGGAAGAATGTAATCGGGTTTCTCTTTACGGATCAGTTTGAGTACGGCCTCTTTATCCTGCATATTCACCACATGAGAACGGTTTGCAACCAAATGGGCAGGGGCATGAGGATAACGGTCTACCGCAACGACTTCGATCCCGAGACGCTGTGCCTCGATTGCTACTTCTTTACCGAGCTCGCCGGAGCCTAACAACATGATTTTTTTGGAATTGCTTTTGAGAGGTGCGCTAAAGAGCATAATATAGCCTTGTGCAAAAATTGTTATACTAAGTTTAGCATAGGGTTAGTAAAGGTTTTGTTACAGAGGGAAAAGTTGAGGAGAAGAGGGTTGTAACCCAAGCGCCAAAGCGCGAGGAATTACAGGCGAGATTCGTAACGTCGCATCATATACAAACGTTTTAACATCTTTTTGCGAGCGCTGATTTTGAACTGTTTACGTTTTTCAGTCTCTGTAACATGGTTACGACGAGCACGGGCTTCAGTAACAATCAGATTACGATCTGTTTGTTTCTTGAAACGGCGGTAAGCAGCATCAAAGTTATCATCTTGTCTAAGAACGATACCAGGCATTCACATCACCTACTTTCTATTTAAAATTTTTCGAATTGGAATTATAGCATAGATGTATTCAAAACGCCATCAAAACCAAAGCACCGTTACGCTAAAATAAACCTATGATTACCCAAGACTCCATTGAGGCTCTCAAAGCCCGACTTGATATTGTTGATATCGTCGGCTCCTACATCGAGCTCAAACGTGCCGGAAGCAGCTTCAAAGCACCTTGCCCGTTTCACGATGAGAAGTCTCCCAGTTTTGTCGTCAATCCCGCGCGCCAAAGCTACCACTGTTTCGGATGCGGCGTCCATGGTGACAGCATCAAGTTTGTCATGGAGTATGAGAAACTCAACTATCCCGAAGCAATCGAAAAACTAGCCGCAACGAACAATTTCACCCTCCATTACACCGACGATACGAAACAGAAAAAACGCTCCAATCTCCTGGAAACCCTCAATGAGTGGTACCAAAAACTTCTGGAGCAAAACCGCACAGCACATGAGTATCTCCATGAGCGAGGGATTTATGCCTCCAGCATCGAGCGTTTCGGTATCGGATACGCCCCGACATCCCCGGAAACCCTCCGTTTTTTGGAACAACGCAAACTCTCTAGCACCGAAGCGATCGAACAAGGGGCCATCGGACGGGGGGATGACGGGCGCCTCTTTGCCCGATTCATCGAGCGGATCACCTTTCCGATCCACTCCACCAGCGGCTCCATTGTCGGATTCGGGGGACGAACGATTACGGGACATCAGGCAAAGTATGTCAACTCCCCACAAAGCGCTATTTTCAACAAATCGCGTCTGTTGTACGCCTATCACCTCGCCCGAGAGGCCATCTACCGCCGCCGCGAGATCATCGTCACCGAAGGGTATTTGGACGTCGTGATGCTCCATCAGGCGGGTTTTACCCATGCCGTCGCAACACTGGGCACAGCTCTGACGGCCGAGCATCTGCCGCTGCTGCGCAAAGGGGAACCCAAAATCTTTTTGGCGTATGACGGAGACAAAGCGGGACGTGCCGCCGCCTTTAAAGCCTCAAAACTTTTGAGTATGTCGGGGTTTGATGGGGGTGTGGTCTTGTTCGAAGGGGGACTGGATCCTGCCGATATGATTAAAAACGGTCAAATCGAAGCACTTAACGCCCTGCTGCACCGTCCGATCCCCTTTATCGAGTTCGTTATCTCCGAAATGATGGAGAATTACAATCTTCAAGACCCAAAAGCCAAAGAGAGCGCTCTGCATGAGAGCATCGGTTTTCTCAAAACCCTCTCCCCCCTACTCCAAGAAGAGTACCGTCCTCTCGTCGCATCAAAGCTCGGGATTTCCCCCTCTCTGGTCCCCCTGGGACACACTAAAAAGAGTGCTGCCCAACCGATCAATTTTTCCCATCATGACATTTGGGAGCTGAGCTTTATCAAGACGCTCATCGAACGCCCCCATATCACTGACACCCTGCTCGATTTTATCGATGCGTCCATTCTCCAATACCATGGAAGCGAATTTGAAGCAGCTCTTCAGGGGCGTTTGGATGATCCCCGACTAAGTGCCCTCATGATGGACGATCGGATTCGGGTATTTGAGGGAGATGAAGGGCTAAAACTGGAACTTATTACTTTCTTGAGTGCCCATTATAATCGTGAGCTCAAAAAAGTAACCACCCAAAATACGGTATCATTCGATCAAAAGTCGTATTTAATACGTCAATTTCGGGATAAAATTGAACGCCTCAAGCGGGGTGAACTCGTGCCGTTAAGTTAATACGTTATTACTTTTTTGTTCCGGTAAAAAAGTACCAAAAAACCTCATCTCTCAAACAAATCGCCTGCGCGACTCTCGCACTGCTGCTTTGCGCGCGGCTCTGATAAGGATGTTTGAGAGATAATTATTACATAATAAAGGACTACTTTATGAAAGCTATAGCCCTCTTCAGCGGCGGACTCGACTCAACTCTCGCAATGAAACTGATCATTGATCAAGGGATCGAAGTCATCGCCTGCAACATAAACACCGGATTCGGTTCAACCAAAGACCGTCTTACCCATATGAAAAATATGTGTGAACAGGTAGGCGCCGAGTTTCGGAGTGTCGACATCCGCGATGAATACATCAAAGAGGTACTTTTTACCCCCAAATACGGCTACGGCAAAAACTTCAACCCTTGTATCGACTGCCATGCCAAGATGTTTGAAGTGGCCAAACGGAAGATGGAAGAGTGGGGAGCGAGTTTCCTGATCAGCGGAGAGGTCCTTGGTCAACGGCCAATGAGCCAAAATCGTGAATCGCTCGATAAAGTACTGAACCTCAGCAACTGTGACGGCCTCCTTCTACGCCCGATGAGTGCCAAATCGCTCGAACCGACGCTTCCCGAGATCAACGGATGGGTTGATCGTGAAAAACTCGAAAATATCAGTGGACGCAATCGTGAGCGCCAAATGGAACTGGCAGAACAATTTGGCCTTAAAGATTATGAAGCACCGGGTGGAGGGTGTCTGCTCACGGATGAAAATTTTTCCAACAAAATTCGCGATTTTATCGCCCATGATACGTTTGAAGTCGCCGATATCCCGACCCTCAAATACGGTCGTCAGCTTCGCCTTCCCGAAGGGGCAAAACTTATCATCGGACGCAATGCGGAAGATAACGCGGTGTTAGAAGCGATCGAGAACCCAAAATATATCCACCTTTCTACCGAACTCGTAGGACCGCATGCGATGCTCTCACAAAACGCGAGTAATAACGACCGAGTGTTAGCGGCTAAACTGGTGTTAGCCTATTGTAAAGCGGGCTTTGAAGGGGAACAAACACTGGATTTCGGAGGAGTTGCACTCAGCACCGTTAGCGATCTCAGCCGCAACGATGCCCAAAAATATTTTATTTAGCGACCGAACAGCCGTAACCCGCTTTTTTAACCGCGTCGCACATCGCTTCAGCTTTGGTGCCGTCTGCGGCTTTCACTTCTGCGCGCCCTTCTTTGAGATAAACACTCGTATCTTTAACCCCTTTGACATCATTTAAAGAGCCTTTTACATTTTTGACACAGGCAGGACACATCATCCCATCGATTTTTAAGTTGACCAGCTGATCAGCACTTGCCACGGCCACAAAAGCGGCCAAAGAGAGTAGAACTTTTTTCATACACAAATCCTTTAAATCATTTCGTGCTATTGTTTCATAGAACTGTTAAAATTATGTTAAGTCTTAACACGGTTGTAACAAAAAAAATTTACACTATTAATATTTTTTAGAAGAATAATTAATATTTAGAAGCACACAGGTGTGCGTGGGCTTCCCGCCGAGGGAAACTCAGCGTTAGCGTAGCTAATGGGGACGCGTTCCAATAGCGTATAAAAACGACAAAGGAGTTTTATGTATTCAATCGAATGGTGGTTGATTATTTCCATAGCATTTGCCGGGAGCTTCGGCCACTGCATCGGGATGTGCGGAGGATTTATCGTCGCCTACAGCTCCACCAAAATCGATGCCTCAATGTCTCGTGGTGCGCAACTCATCCGTCACGGAGCGTATAACCTCGGGCGTGTCAGTTCGTATGTCATTCTGGGGATGATTTTTGGCGCTATCGGAGCGCTGTTCGCCCTGAGCATGGAGATGCACGGAGCCTTGTTCATCTTTGCCGGGCTTGTGATGATCATCACGGCACTGGGGATGTTCGGTCTCTCCAAACTGATCCATATTCTGGAACGCTCTTTTTCCACCAATCCCCTCTTTAAAACCCTCTTTTCCCGCCTTATCAAAAGTAAAAGCATCGGAAGTTTTTTCGCCTTAGGGGTAATGAACGGCTTTTTCCCATGCGGGTTTGTCTTTTTCTTCGCGGCAAAAGCAGCGGCTTCGGCATCTATCCTTGAAGGAGGATTGATTATGGCGGCGTTCGGTCTGGCCACCGTCCCGACACTCCTTGCCCTTGGGCAATCGGTGAGCTTTTTCAAAGAGATCGCATTTCGTCAAACCATGAACCGCATTGCGGCGTTAGCGATCCTCATTTACGGTCTCTACAGTGTCTATTACGGATTGGCCTACTTTTTCGATTTGCCGATTTAATCTGAAGATAAAACTTTACGTTATACTACAGGAAGATTTTTTCTAAGGAGCCGGGATGGCGGGAGTAATGTTTTCATTTTACAATTTTTCATCGTTGATCGATCTCAACATCGGGATATCAGATCGATTGGATGAAAATCGTTCAGAGAGTTTTACGATTTTATTTTGCGACTTTTCAAAGGTTTCGCAAACATTAATCGATATGAATCTTCCAAGCCTTCTTCGCACTTCCGATTCCATCGTCCATTGCGAACATTATTACTTTTTCGTAATGCCGTATACTGATCGGTACGGATGTGGTATCGTAAAACGGATGATCGAAGATCTTTTCACCGTATCCATCCCCTCCTGCGCGGTATGCTACCCGTCTAACGGCGAAAATTCATCCGAACTGCTCGAAGCACTTCATGTCGAAGCGAAAAAAATACATAAAATTGATTTGGATTGTCTTTATAGCGCAATGAATAAAGAGCCGTAAGACTCTTTATTTCTGCAGCGCTATCGGTTGAAAAGAGTGGTATGGAGAGTTTTTGTAATATTCAATCGCCTCGTGAATATCACTTTTACGGGCGAGGTTTCGATCGCAGAGATAGACCGCGGTTAAGCCCTTTACGCATGGTTGCACTTTGGCGCTCAAAGCAGACTGTGACGTTTCCTGCACTACTTTCGCAGCCGCTGTGTTCTCTTTTAGGGCAACAGCATCTTGTTTAGATTCAACAGCTGACGGATTGGTATCCTGTAGGGCGGTTGTATGTGTATTGTTTTTACCCAGGCATACTTGGGGTACAGTCCGATTGGTGGGACGGACAAAAGCATCTTTACTAATCGCTTTTGCTTTTTGAATGTCCGACGTAGCCGCTTTAGGAGTTGGATAACTGCCCACCGTTACAATGTTACAGTTCCCCTCTTTTTTCTGGGCCGAAGAGAGTGCACTTTTTTGCACTTTTTTTTCAAATGCCGGAGTGATCGAACTCTCTTTGAGAGCGCTGATCGTTTGAATCGTATATTCCTCCGCACTCAACACTACACTTGCGACACTAAACATCATTATCAGGGCTAATTTTTTCATACTCTCTATATCGACACGACACGAACAAAACTTTATCCCTAAAACACCCTTTTTACTCCGCATTGACTTTTAAGAGCTCTCAACGTATAATTCTGCTCCAAACATCTTTGGGCCCTTAGCTCAGCTGGGAGAGCGCGTCGCTGGCAGCGACGAGGTCAGCGGTTCGATCCCGCTAGGGTCCACCAGTAGTATTCCCCACTTTTCTTTCTTCATTAACATTTTAATAACCAAACCTCACTATAATATCTTTAATTATTTTCCTAAAGGAACCCTATGCGATTTTCTCTTGCTTTCACTTCACTTATTTTAAGTGCTTCATGTGCATTTGCCGCACCTGCTACACTCGCTACCGTAAACGGTAAAGCCATCACCACCAACGATGCCAACGCATTCATGTCAAAAGCGCTTCCGGGAATGAGTTATGAGAAACTCGATGCGAAGATGAAACGCCAAGTCGTCGAGCAACTGGTCAACCAAACCCTGATCAAAGATCAAGTACTCAAAAGCGGGATTCAAAGTACCCCTGCGTTCAAAGCCAAATATGCGGCAATTAAAGATGATTTGGCGGTTGATATGTGGATGAAACAGCAAATGAACAAAATCACCGTGACCGATAAAGAGACAAAAGCATTCTACGATGCCAACGGTGACAAAATGAAACAAGGGGATAAAAAACTTACCTACGAGCAAGTGAAAAAAGAGATTACCCAATTTATAAAAGTGGAAAAATTCAAAGCCCATATGAATAAAACGACGGACTCTCTCCGCTCAGCGGCCAAAGTAGAAGTCAAACTCTAATTGACGTTGGAACACGTGCGCCCCACCAAATCTCTCGCCCTCTCGATAGGGATTCACATCACTATTATTACTCTGGCGATCGGAGCATTCAGCGTGGTGCGCACAGCTCTGCCGATACCGCCTGAGAAAATTACCCTGAAAATTTTGCTCCACTCCCCTGCCGTGATTGTTCCCGAAGCACCGCTATCCGAGCCTTCGCCGAAAACAGCGGAACCAATCCCCATTCCCAAACCCGAAACGCCGCGTATCATCACGCCGCCCAAACCGCGCGTGATTGCCCAAAGCAACCCGACTGTACCGACACCTCAGAATATTCCGACGGTTACTCCTCCCGCAGCACTCCCAAAAGCTTCCGAAGCAGCGCCCGTGACCGTACCAAAAGCACCACCTCCGCCACCAAAAGCCCAAGAAAATTATGAGGAAGAGAACTTAGGGCGTATTCGCGCTATTTTAGCGGAACGGCTCAAATACCCTAAAAATGCCCTGCGTCTAAAACAGCAAGGGGAGACCAGCGTCACCTTTACCCTCGGAACCAACCGCGAAGTGAGCCAAATCACCATCACCCAAAGCTCCGGATTTGAACTCCTCGACGAGGCAGCACGCAGCCTCATCGAGAACTCCGCGAGCGAATTTCCAAAACCCTCCAAAAGTGTCCGTATTACCGTTCCGATCGCCTATAAACTCCGATAAACCTACCCTCTGGCCGCCAATCCTGCCGCCAGTGCTTTTTCAATCTCATGGGAGAACGGCGGATTGTTCACCCGCAATGTTTTTTCAAATCGGAGTATGAGTTTCGAATCGGTTCGGGGATGAACGCACAGCGATTGAATCAAATGTTTGTAGCTGCCCACGCTGTGAGGTGTAATCGTTCCGAAACGGCTTAGGATCATCTCGACGGCATACGTTAACGCCGCGCTGCCGGATGAGGGGTTGTTGATAATGGCGCTGAGCGATTCAAAGGTTTCGATACTCGCCGGGGCGACTGATACCGCTTTACGTTTATTGCCCCAAACGTAAAGCGAGACTAACAGGATTAAAACAAACGATAACCCAACAATGGTAAATATTAAATTGACAGGAATCATAATGAGGGTGCTCTTAGATTGATATGGAGTATATTGTAGCGAAAAAGGGATGAAGGAGAATGGGACTCCCGCACTGTGCGGGAGAAGAAGGAGAAAATGAAGGGTTAAAAGATTACCATTTAACTTCGGTAGTCAATTGATACACTGTTTTCGATTCACCAGTATCGAATCCAGCAAGACTTCCTGCGGTATATTCTTCATCAGCCCATTTAGCTGAACCAATAAAGCTCACAT
Organism: Sulfuricurvum sp.; assembly: GCF_049587615.1. Taxonomy (GTDB): domain Bacteria; phylum Campylobacterota; class Campylobacteria; order Campylobacterales; family Sulfurimonadaceae; genus Sulfuricurvum. The sequence continues at coordinate 70,936 of NZ_JBAVEF010000050.1, read as the reverse complement.
TTTTATTCATTTTATAAGCTACACCAGCAATGATTTTTGTTCCTTCAACACTCGAGCTCAGAGCACTACCATCCACTTTAGTATCGTCAATTTTATAATCATCATAACGTCCGATAACGGTCCAGTCTTGAATTGGACGGATTTCAGCATTCACAGAAAATACATCGTATTCACGTTTACCCCAGTTACTAGCAGTCGCCTGATCTTGACCTTTGTCTTCAGCAGTAACATATTGCGCTGCGATCAAGAATTCCGGCTGGTTATAAACGGCATGGATACCATAGAAATTACGGTCATATTCACCTTTTAATGCACTTGTACTAGTTTGATCCAATGTTGCACTATCGTCTTTGTGATTTTTAGACATTAACCCAAATGTTGAAAGGTGTGCATAAGTATCTTTCACACGATCATTTTTACTTACTTTTGTACCACTACCAAGCAAGTGAGCCGTCAAACGCCATTCAAGTGACATATCACCACTGTATTTTTGGTTAGCTGCCGCTTTATCCGCATGGTAACCCTCACCGTTGAAGATACCAATTTCAGAAGAGAACACATCTGTTTTTGTTTTAAAGTTCATACCGAAGTCAGCTGAGTTTACAAGGTCAACACCCGTTTCAGTACCTGTCCCTTTTTCTTCAATAACAACTTTGTTAAATGAACGGTAGTACCAAGCATTATGCTCTTCGTAATCGATCCATGGACGGTGAGCGATACCCGCTTCAACACCGGTATAAGGGAGGATTTCATCCAAATAAAGGTAGGCGTATTTTACAAATACGTTAGCATACCCGTTTCGTGGTACTGTTGTTGAAGTACTTGAAGTTCCGGTAAAAGTATCTGTTGTATCACCATCTCCGTTTAAATCTCCAGTTGTAGCACTTTCTTTAAGTGTTGTAGTTGTAGTCGAAGATGCTGTTTCAGAAGAAGTTAACTCTTTTGTTGCATCCATGGTTACACGGAAATAGTCCTTATCGTTAAAATAGGCTTTTACTTGAACGTAGTTACGGCGCATTTCAAAACCTGCTGAACTATCAGAATATTTTGCTGTATCGCCACCTGTCACAGATGTTGTAGTATCTGGGTTTGTGCTTGTGTACCCAAGATAATGCGTACCGCTAAATTCGATTTTTTTCGCTTTAGAAGTAACGTTGGTATATTTTTTCATCGCATCTTTGTACTCTGCAAAACCTGATTCGATTTCACGGTCAGACATATCAACAGTTTTCGCATCAACGAAGTCGCCCATCTCAACACGGCCTTCAGCCGGAGTCGTGTAGACTTGTCCTGTTTTCGGATCACTGTAAAGGGTCAATGCATCAGCCGATGCAACACCACTGATCATCGCCGCAGCAAGGGCAGATAATGCAACTTTTTTCATAAGAATCACTCCTGTTTTTTAGTGGTGTCATTGTAGAGAAGTTTGATTACGTGATTGTTACATTACGAAATGGTTACGATAAGGAAAATGAATAAAAAACGGGGAAATTTTAAAACCGAAAACACTCACCTAAACGCATACGCAAGGGAAGGTGAGCAAAACTTAAGGATTTGAAGAAGAAGTGAGAATGAACGTGCCCTGAGGCACTTTTAAACACACAAAATGGGCTTAAAAGTACCCACCCCAAAGGGGAAGGAAAGAAAAATTTATTTGGTTTCTGCCCAGTATTCGCGAACAAGGTTTGTTGTTTCCACCGGAAGTGGGATATAGCCGAGTTTTTCAGCCGCGCTGTCACCTTTTTTGAATGCATAGTCAAAGAATTGAATAACCTGTGCATTGGTTTCCGCTTTCTCTTTTGGCAAAAGGATATACGTAGCCGCTACGATAGGATAAGCAGTGTCCCCTTTTTGAGATACCAATGAACCGTAAAAGTGTTCAGATTTTTTCCATGATGCTTGTTTAACCGCTGACATAAAGTTTGCTTTAGTAGCCGTTACCCATTTACCGCTTGCCGTTTGCAAGGTAGCGGCTGCAAGGTTGTTTTTCTCTTTATAGGCGTTTTCGATGTATCCGATAGAGTAAGGGGTTTGTTTGATAAGGTTGGTTACCCCTTCATTCCCTTTTCCGCCGACACCGGTTGCCCAGCCGATTGCTTTACCGATACCGAATTTGCTTTTCCACATTTTAGATGAATCGCTCAAGAAATCGGTAAATACATACGTAGTCCCTGACCCGTCTGAACGGTGAGCCACGATGATTTTTTCAGCCGGCAATTTAACGCCCGCGTTGTCCGCAGCGATAGCAGGATCGTTCCACATAGTGATTTTACCGGCGAAGATATCGGCTACAACACTGTTTTTGAGTTTCAATTTTTCATCCGCTACACCCGGAAGGTTATGCGCTACAACGATCGAACCGATAACGGCAGGAAACTGAGTCAATTTTGCTTTATCCAACTCTTTTGGAGTCATCGGAGCATCGGTTGCACCGAAATCGACAACACGCTCAGAGATTTGTTTGATCCCTCCGCCTGAACCGATTGCTTGGTAGTTCACACGTGTTTTAGTCGCTTTTTGGTAGTTGTAAGCCCAGTCGTAATAACATGGGGCTGGGAAGGTCGCACCTGCGCCGCTGATTTTGTCGGCTGCGATCATCGAAGTTGCCGCGATCGCCGCGATAACCAAACCTTGTGTAGCTTTTTTAAACATACTGGAATCCTTTTGGAATTTTTGATGACGGTATTGTAGAAGCTTCGGGTAACAATATGATTACAATGAGAAAAATTTCTTTGTAATCTCACGGTTATAAACCATTGCTATAATCGCGCACCATTATTTAATCAAAGGCACACCAATGCTACCACGTTATGAAAACAAATTAAACGAAATCCGCGGAATGATCTCTGTTATGCTCTCTCAAATCATCCAATCGAGCGAAGAGACCCTCCAGGCATTTGAAACCAACGACTTGGATCTCTACGAAACCTCTCGCAGCTACATCAAAAACATTCAAGTCGATGCCAATAAAATCGATAACGAAATCATCAAAACCTTTGCCCTCTTCGGTCCGGAAGCGGATGAATTGCGACTGTTGGTGGCGTATCTGAAAATGACCAATGAAATCGACCGTATCGGTGACGGTCTCAAAAAATACAGCAAACGTCTCCATGACCACTGTATGGGGGGATGTGACATGTCTGTTTTGACCAATGCCATTATTCAGCTGCACAAAACAACAATTCATGCGTTACAATACATCACTGAATGTTTAAATACGATGGAGACATGTGACGCGGATGATGTTTATCGTAAAGTAATGGTCGAAGAGTCTAAAAATGACGATCTTTTCTCCATTATGGAAAAAGAACTTCTTACCCTCATTATCAACGCGGATGAACTCGCGGTTGAATACGTCAATGTCTTAGGAACGTTGCGCAAATTGGAGCGGATCGGTGACCGCACGGTCAATATCGCCTCTCTTATGCTTTATGCACAAAAAGGCGGCGAATTGCACCTTCATTAATACGCGATTAGACTATTGTGTATAAATTTAACTCTATATCGAAGAGGTTAGCAGTGGATACCCTGATACTGATTGTCGAAGATGAACAGGATATTTTGGAACTGATGGAATACCATCTTGGAAAAGAGGGGTTTGAAACCATCGGCTTTCTCAATACCAAACATGTCGTTGATGCTCTTGAAGAGGAGAAAATAGATCTCATTTTAATGGATCGGAATCTCCCCGGTGCCGAGGGGAGCGAGTTCATCGAATCACTCCGTAAACGGGGGATTCAAACCCCCGTCATTTTTGTCAGTGCCAAACACAAAGACGAAGAGATCGAACAGGGATTTGAGCGAGGAGGGGACGACTACATCACCAAGCCTTTCAGTATGAAAGAGCTGGTGTTGCGAGTCAAAGCGGTCCTGCGCCGTACGAAAAAACACTCCATAGATGGAAACCTCACCTATCGCGATGTTACCCTCCATCTCGCTTCGCGCACCGTACAGATCGATGGAACATCCGTAGAACTTACCAAACTCGAGTTTGATCTCCTCCATACCCTCATCACGAACCAGAATATCGTATTGGATCGGGATTATCTCCTCGAACACGTCTGGGGAAGTGATGAGGTGTACCAAGACCGTACGGTCAATGTCGCCATCAACCGCCTCAAAGAAAAAATTGACCCCGATAAAACAAAAGAGTATATCAAAACGGTACGGGGAGTCGGATACACCCTGTGTTAAGAATTCATCAACTTTTTTTCCTCAATATTTTAGGACTTTTTGTTGCCGCGCTTTTGGGTGCCTCCCTAATCAGCTATTTCACCCTCAAATCGATGATCATTCACGACGGTGAAGAGCGGCTGAAAGAAAATATCAACCTCTTGGAACCTCTCCTCTCCACAACCAATGACTTTGACCGTTTTGTGGCACAGGTGGCAGGAAAAACCTTTTTGCGGGTAACTATTATTGCTGAGAATGGGGATGTGATTGCCGAAAGCGATGCCGATAAACGTGCAATGGAAAACCATTCCGGACGTCTTGAAGTGATGCATGCGATGAGCGCACCTTATGGAGTGGCTGTCCGTTATTCCAATACAGTTAAAACCGATTTTATCTATGTCGCCCGCCAAATCACTACTCCTGAACGGGTATTTTACATCCGCCTGGCGATGAGTTTAGAGAGTGTCATGGACCATTTTTATGGATTATGGCTCCAGCTGGTAGGGGCATTTAGTGTTTTGATCGTTATCGCCCTCGCGATCGCTTACAACATCTCCCAAAAAACACGTTACGATATTCTCCAGATCACCCATTATTTAGACCAGATTTCGGCAAAAAACTATCGGGCTGTCCTCAAACCCGAATATTTCCGCGAATTTTTGCAAATCTCGATCATGCTCAAAAACCTGGTCAAGAAACTCCATAACCGCGACAAACAAAAGCGCAAACACACCGCCAAGCTCCGCCTCATCAACAAACAGCAAAACGATGTTCTCTCAGCGATAAGCCATGAATTTAAAAACCCGATTGCCGCCATCATGGGATACGCCGAAACCCTTCATGACGATCTGAGTCTTGACCCAAAAATTCGTGAAAAATTTTCAGGCAAAATCCTCGCGAACACCCATCGTATCACCCTGATGCTCGATCGTCTTGCCCTTTCGGTAAAACTTGAGAACAATGACCTCTCTATCAAACCCTCATCGTTTGAACTTTCCGAGGTATGTCGTGAGTCCATTTCCATTTTACAGGCTAAATATCCTGCTCGTTTGATTCGCTATAACGGAGCTTCTAAAACCGTATTTGCCGATAAAACGATGATCGAACTGATCATCACCAACCTCGTTGACAACGCCCTCAAATATTCCGAAGAAGAGGTAATGGTTACCCTAACCGAGAGCACCCTCTCCGTTAGTGACAAAGGGATCGGAATCGCTCCGGCAGAACTGGATAAAATCACCTCTAAATTTTATCGCGTCCAAAAAAACCGCTGGGACAACTCAATGGGGCTGGGACTCTCTATCGTCACCTACATCCTCAAACTCCACGATACGATGCTCCATATCGAGAGTACGCTCGGGGTCGGTTCAACGTTTAGTTTCTCACTCGAAAATTTGATCCAAAAAAACAAGCTAACCAAAAAATGATCCCCCTTTCCCCTCCTCTGATACGACTGATAGAACATCTCTCCTCCCATGGGATCAAACCTGTCCTTGTTGGAGGATTTGTCCGTGATACGTTCACAGGACACCTCACCCATGATATTGATATCGAACTCTACGGCGTAACATCGATTGAGTCGCTCGAAACCCTCCTAACCCCGTTTGGCAAACTGGGACTCTACGGCAAAAGCTTCGGGGTACTTAAACTCTCGTATGGGGAATACTCGATTGATTTTTCCCCACCCAGAACCGAATCCAAGCATGGATTCGGGCATAAGGGATTTGAGATGGTGTGGTTTAACTCTCTTGATTTTACCGAAGCCGCCCGACGACGTGATTTTACGATCAATGCCATCGGGTATGATCCCCTTACCCAGACGCTATTAGACCCGTTTGGAGGAGTCGATGATTTAAAAAACAAACGACTCCGATGTGTCGATCCGCACACCTTTGTCGATGATCCGCTGAGAGTGTTGCGAGCAGTACAGTTTGCCGCCCGATATGAGCTAACCTGTGATCAAGAACTGTTAGTTCTGTGCCGTAAGATGATTGCGGAGGGTGCCTTTGATGAGCTCCCGAAAGAGCGGATTTTTGAGGAGTTCAAAAAACTTCTCCTCCAAAGCACCCACCCCTCGATAGGGATGGAACTGCTGAGAGAAATGGGGGGGCTGCGTTTTTTTGCCCCCCTCGATCGGTTTGAGGATACCCCTCAAGAGAGAACATCTCATCCCGAGGGATCCGTTTGGATCCATACCCTTATGGCGATCGATACAATGGCATCCATGCGTACCGGCGAATGGCAAAAGGACATGGCACTGTTGTTAGCCGTGTTATTGCACGATATCGGCAAACCCGATACCACCATCATCGAAAACGGAATCCTCAATGCCCCGAAACATGCCGGAATGGGGGTCGAAATCGCTCAAGTATGGCTCAATCGGATCACCGAGGACAAAGCCCTTGTCGCCCGGATTCTCCCTCTGATTCGTTACCATGGACAACCTCGAAAACTGTATCAAGCAAAGGCTAATGATCGCGAGATTCTCAATCTCAGTACACACGTGTGTATTGACGATTTGATTTTGGTTGCCAAAGCCGATTTTTTCGGACGCGCTTTTAACGGTGAAAAACCGAAACGTTACGAAGCAGGCGAATGGCTCCGGGAGCGTGCCGATGCATTGGGTGTCTTGTTTGAGCCACCATCCCCTCTGCTGATGGGACGTGATCTGATCGGATTGGGGCTAACACCGTCCGAGAAGTTTAAAACGATACTGGAAAATGCCTATAATGCCCAACTCGATCAGGAATTCAATACCCATGATCAGGCACTTAAATGGCTAAATTTTTGCCTCAAAAGTGACAAGCTTTAGAGCCATAGCGGCAAGTGTAGACAAAGGGATTTTATCCCTTTGGCGTTCAAAATAATCTTTTGGTAACAGTGTTGTAATCATTATGTAATAAAATTGCCTATATTTTTTAGGCAAGGCTTGGCATGATTGATAAAATCTTCTTAAACATGACCCGCACCAGCGCACTGCTGATCCTTTTCATCGTTGCATGGATATTCGTGGTTCTTTTTGACCACTCCATTGAAGCGATGCAGACGTTTGGACTCGATTTCATTACCAAAGATGAATGGGCGCCGAATCTTGAGAAGTTTGGTGCCTATGCGGCCATTTTCGGCTCGGTCGCTTCCACCTTTTTGGCGATGCTTTTGGCGATTCCTGTTGCGATCGGTGTAGCGATCTTTTTGAGCGAAATCGCTCATGATAAAATCAAAGGGTTCTTCGGTGTCAGCGTCGAGCTCCTCGCCGCTATCCCTTCGGTTATTTACGGTATGTGGGGCCTGTTTTTCTTCGTTCCGATCTTACGTGACCTTTTTGGAGGGATGGGGATTGGGCTCCTCGCTGCCGGAATCGTTTTGGCCATCATGATTTTGCCGTTTATGGCAGCCGTTACCCGTGATGCGATGAACACCACTCCCGATATCCTCAAAGAATCCGCCTACGCCCTCGGCGGAACCCAATGGGACGTTATCAAAGACATTATCATCCCTTACGCAAAAGCAGGGATTATCGGTTCATTGATCCTCGCCCTCGGACGGGCAATCGGTGAAACGATGGCCGTTACCTTTGTTATGGGGAATGTTCACCACACCCCAAGCTCGATCATGGATCCGACGACGTCGATTCCGGTAACACTTGCCAACGAATTTACCGAAGCGGACAGTTCACTCTATTTTTCCAGCTTATTCGGATTGGCGTTGACATTGCTCATAATGAGTTTCGTCGTTATCGCCGTTGCGAAATTTTACTTTTTACGTAAAGTGAGGAAAGGACAATGACCGCAATCCAAAAACGGATCATCATCAATAAAATCGCCTTAATCCTTTCAACGTTGAGCGCGGTAATCGCCCTCGCCTTTTTGTTTTGGATTCTCGGTGTTCTCATGATGAAAGGGGTCGATGCCCTGAACTGGAACATTTTTATCTTCGAAGGCTCCCCTCCGGGATATGCGGAAAGCGGTCTTAAACACGCCCTTGTCGGTCAACTGATCCTTGTAGGGCTGGCAACATTCATAGGGGTTCCTCTGGGAATCATGGCGGGGACCTACCTGAGCGAATACGGCAAGAATTCCAAACTCGCCCATACGATTCGTGATATTTCGGATATTATGATGTCGGCGCCTTCAATCGTTATCGGAGCATTTGTCTATGCCGTCATCGTTATGCCGATGGGGCATTTCAGCGCATGGGCAGGGGCCATTGCCCTCGCAATCATTATGATTCCGGTTATTTTGCGCACCACCGACGATATGCTTCAACTGGTACCGGGAACGCTTCGTGAAGCGGCGTTTGCTCTGGGTGCTCCAAAGTACAAAGTGATTATCGATGTTGTGTATCGCGGCGCTAAAGCGGGGATTTTAACGGGGGTACTTCTCGGGATTGCCCGTGTCGGAGGAGAGACGGCACCCCTGCTATTTACCTCATTTAATGACAACTTTTTCACGACCGATTTGAACGAAGCGATGCCTTCACTGACGGTGACGATGTTTAACTATGCAATCAGTCCGTATGATGACTGGCAACAGCTGGGATGGGCGGCAGCCTTTATCCTCTCAATGTTTATTTTAGGTCTCAATATTGTGGGACGGCTTATTTTATTAATGGGAAAAAGGAAATAACCTTATGGCAAGTATTATCGATATCAAAGAAGAGTGCGCACTTCAAGTCCGTAATTTTGAGTTTACCTATAAAGGTGCACCCGCTCCAAGTTTGAAAAAAGTATCCATGCCGATCGCCAAAAATGCGGTAACGGCACTTATCGGGCCATCCGGTTGCGGAAAAACCACCCTTTTACGCTCATTTAACCGAATGCATGATTTGTATCCGGGCAATACCTACAACGGAGAGATCGAGTTCGAAGGGCGCAATATCCTCGGAGCAAAAGAAGATTTGATCCACTTGCGTACCAAAATCGGGATGATTTTCCAAAAACCGACGGCATTTCCCATGTCCATTTTCGATAACGTGGCCTATGGTATGCGTCTTCAGGGGATTAAAAACAAAACCGAGCTGCGTGACCGTGTCGAAAAAGCACTCCAAGATGCGGCTCTTTGGAAAGAGGTAAGCGACCGTCTTAAAAATGATGCCAACGGTCTATCCGGCGGTCAGCAGCAGCGGTTGTGTATCGCACGTGCTATCGCAGTAGAACCCGAAGTATTGCTTTTCGATGAACCGACATCCGCACTTGACCCGATTTCAACGCAGGGAATCGAAAAACTGGTCATCGAGCTCAAAGAACGGGTAAGTATCATCATCGTTACTCACAACATGCAGCAAGCGGCACGTGTCAGTGATTACACAGGATTTATGTATCTGGGCGAACTTATTGAGCTGGGACACACCGAAGAACTCTTCGTCACCCCGAGAGAAAAACTCACCCAAGAGTATATCACCGGTAAGTTCGGGTGATAGATCGTCATGCTCTAAAGAGGACAAGAACCTCTTTAAGTTCCTCTGTGTATCTCCTATCGTTCCTCTTTTACAGTTTCGGAAGAAGCTGCAACTCTGTTTTAATCGCATAACTGTTTTCACGCAAACGATGAACCCTCTCTATTCCCGCCACAGTGTAGAAAGATTCTACGGTTTTGAAATAGTGGCTATGATTTTCGATATAGGCGAAAAGCGGCTCCTCAATAGTAGTGTCGAGGTAAAGTTCCGTAATCATTTTTTTCATACCGGAAACCATCTCAAGATATTTTTGCTCGTTTTCAAGAGATGGTTCTTTCATATATTCCAACCGTTTTTTGTTAAGCTTCGTATTCGCAGCTATCAGTTCATTTAAACCGATTTGTTCAAGTGAACGGATAAACTCTGCTTCCTTTTCCTGTTCAAAAGTATCGTATATTTTAAGTTTTTGCAGATAAGGGGCACTTGCTTGAGCGATTTGGGAACTGTCCTGGATATACTGATCAATCAATCCTTCCACTTTATTTACACTTAGCCCCTGTTCTTCATATTTCACCAGGGTCGTTTCGAGCGCATCTAATGATTTTTGGAGGGTTGGAATTGATTTGTCATCTCCATGGCGGATGATTTGACGGAGCGAATTCTGGCTCAGGGTAAAAAGTTCCTCCGGATTTTGGGAAAGCACCTGTGCGGATGGAGTTGAGGGTTGTTGCGATGTGGAATAGGTACCTATCCAAACCAATCCTGTAGCTGCCAGCAAACCGACAGGTAAAAGCAAAAACATTTTTTTCATTTTTAATCTCCAGGGGTGTAAAGTTTTCCGCAATATAGAATAAGGCGGTTACAAAGAAATTACACCTTGTTGTTTCAGCAGCACTTTTATGTAATCTGTTTGCAATGTGAGCAACTTATACTTATAAGTATGGAACCACTGCACCCTTTTTATGAACGATATTTTGATGTTTTGGACATCGCTTTTCAGCCTATAGTCGATATCCATTCGGGAATTACCTTTGCTGTAGAAGCACTTTTACGCGGTACGGATGTACTGGGGTATGTGAGTATCGCATCTTTTTTTGACCATCTGTATGACAACAATATTCTCTATACGTTTGATCTTCGTTTACGCGAAAAAGTGATCGAAAAATTTTGTATGATAGAGGGGTATGAGCACCTCAAACTTTTTTACAATTTGGATAATCGCGTTTTGGAAATGACCGATTTTTCAAAAGGAAATACGTTTCGTATCCTCAAACGCTACGGTCTGGATCATAAAAGTATTGTTTTTGAACTTTCAGAGCAGAATGAAATCACCAATATTGACCATTTTAGCCGTCTAATGCACCATTACAGTGACGAGGGATTTTGCATTGCCATTGACGATTTCGGTATCGGGCAGTCCGGATATAAGCTTCTCTATCACTGCTCCCCTAATATTATTAAAATCGACCGTTTTTTCTTGAGTTCGATTGATAAAGATCCTAAAAAGAAGCTTTTGGCACGTAATATGGTCAAATTGGCAACACTGATAGGGTCCAGAGTAGTTGCCGAGGGGGTAGAGACCGATCGAGAACTTTTTGTCTGTAAAGAGATCGGTGCCCACATGGTACAGGGATATTTTGTTCAGCATCCGACGATCGATACCAGCAAAATCATTGCTCGTTATCCTCATGTCGTAGGGACGACCGTGAGGGAAGAGCGATTAAAAGGGGAACAAAGTATTATTCTAAAGCGGCTGGAACCTCTTAAACCGATCGTCATCGGTGATTCTGTGGAATCATTGTTGGATTTGCTCAAAGCCGATGATAAACTTTTTTTAGTACCTATCGTCGATTCCGCCTCGTATCCGAAAGGGATAATACATGAACACCGGCTTAAATCGGTTATTTATTCCCCCTTCGGAAGATCCTTAATTCAAAATCGCTCTTCCAATCTTTCCGTTTTAGATACCTACATCGAACCGATTCCGGTTGTAGATGTCGCCATGCCTTTAGAAACCATTATTGAACTCTTTTCGCTCTCACCCAATGCTCCCGGAGTCTTAGTTACCGAATCATCCCGCTATATCGGTTATCTAAGTGCACGGGAATTGATCGAAGTCGTACATGAACGCCATCTTATCTCCGCCCGTGATGAGAATCCGCTGACCCGATTACCGGGAAATTTTAGGATTAACGAGTACATTGCCCATACTCTGGATAATCGCGAAGAGGCCGTTGTCGTTTATTTTGATTTCGACCATTTTAAACCCTATAATGATCATTACGGATTTCGTAACGGGGATCGGGTAATTTTACTTTTTACAGAACTTATGCACAAATGTCTCCCGCTTGAGTACTTTAAAGGGCACATTGGAGGCGATGATTTTTTCATGGGGGCGCTCTTGCACGGTACCGTCACCTTTGAATCGGTATGCACCCATATCGAGACATTGATACAAAAATTTATTGAAGAAGTACGTGATTTTTATGATGCAAAAGACCGCGAACGGGGATACATCCTCTCCGAAGATAGAGAGGGAAATATCAAAGAGTTTAAACTTCTTGCCGTAAGTGCAGTGATTATCCGAATCGGGAGCGGTTCAACCCTTCTCACGGGAGAACATTTGCAACAGTTGTTTGCTCAACAGAAAAAAAAGGCAAAAAAATCACCCACGCATATGAGTATCGTCCATACGGAAGAGATATAAATATTCTCCCGTAGTGTGAATGATCTGAATTTTTCTCTATTTCTCTTTCACCATTTTTTCGCTGTCGATCTCAACGACGGTATGAACATTCCCTCTCGGATAATAGTCTGCAACAACTTTTAAGCGCTTAGGAGCAATTTTTGACTCGAAAGTGCTGTAGATCTCATTCGCACTGTTTTCGTGCGAAATATGGCGGTTTCTGAATGAATTAATATACAGTTTGATCGCTTTGAGTTCTGCCACCCATTTGTCCGGCGTATATTCGACGTAAATCGTTGCAAAATCGGGATATCCGCTGCGAGGACACAAACAGGTAAATTCCGGTAACGTTACTTTAATCACATAATCACGCTCATGTTGATTCGGCCATATTTCGAAATCTTTTTCGATATCGAAATTTTCTACGATTTGTTCTCCATATTTCATGGTTTACCTTCTTTATTTTATTTTAACTGCCAAAGAAACACCATCCCTTTGGTTCTATTTGCTTTATTGAGACTGAATCAGTTCTTCCATTGTCAAAATACTACCATGAAAATTTCCCTGACGGTAGTTGATTTTTAGAGATTGGGCAACCGTATCGGTAATACCATCTTCAATCATCGACATCCAAGTTTTAGCTCCGCACAGGTGGGCGCTGAGATTCAGCCCCTGGATAATGTTCTGATACCCTGCTTCTTTGATATGACGGGTATAGAGCGGATCGAAACGGACGAGATCCACTTCCAACTCTTTGAGATACAAAAGGGTTGTATGATATCCTCCCAAACGATCCAATGCTATTTTATACCCCGCTTTGCGGTAATGGGCGATTTGATGGGCAAAACGTTCCAGCTGATGACAATATTCTTTCTCTTCAAACATCAGGGTTATTTTATATCGGGCATGAGGATAACGTTCAAACAACGTTAAGGCATGCTCAAAAAAATGGGGATTTCGCAAGGTGACAGAAGAAATGGTTACCACAAAATTTCTGTTTCGCTCATCGCATAAAGCGCCGATTTGTTCCAGTACCTCGCTTTCAAGACGACGCATTTTATTCAGTCGGTTTAATACAGGGATATAACGGCTTTGATGGATAAACCGCCCTTCCGAATCGATAAGCTTAACCGTCATGTCAAATACCGGATCTTCATCACCGTATACCGGCCAGAATCCAATCGAAAAATGTTTTTGTTCAAGCGCTTCGCTAATCTCGTTCTCAAGTTCGTTAATTGAATAAATGTCCTCTTTTTCGGAACTTACCCGATCATTATGAAGCTCATATAAACGGCTTACCAACAACTCGACATCATCCCCTAAGCGTGAATCGATCATCACGGCTTCAAGCCGTATCTCTATCTCATCATTGATATGATTCTGATATTTACTCAAAAAAAGTTCGATAAAAGGTAAATACTGCTCTTTTTCTCCGGGTAAAAAAACTAAAAAATCACTTCCCTTATAACGCCCTACAGGAAGTTTTTCTATCTTTTTGTCACGAAAAAAGGTATCAAGTTTCATAACGGTGCTTTGCAATGCCTTATCACCGTTTTTTATCCCATACCGTTCGTTTATCGACCATAAATTCTCAACGCTGATGAGTACAAGCGTCTGTGTCTTTTTAGCAATCGATTTTTTAAACAGCCGAAAAAAATATTCCGGAGTAAACGTATGGGTAACCGTATCGGTAATATTTTCCTGGCTGCTTTGATAAATGAGATAAAAAATGAAATAAATCATTATCCCCAATAGGGCAATGGATAAGATTACGAGTGAAGTGAGCGTGGTATAGGTTTGGGTAAAGAGGGCAAAAAGGGTAACCGAACTGAGAAAAAAGATAGGCAATCCCATCCGTAATGCCAATGCAAAACGGTGAGAACGCTCTTTTTCTTCAGTGTAGGTCATTATTTAAAACGCTACGGGGGCAAAGTCCCCCTTTGCTACGCTAACACTAGGCTCAGGAAACATCGCTACGCGAGCGGTACCCTTGTTTTCTCTTCGGCAGAGTGCCCACGTGCAGTAAACCGCACTTATTGTATTCCACATCATCTTATTACTTTAGATATCCAGATGCTTGACGTCTTTGGCATGTGTTTCGATGTAATTACGACGCGGTTCGACATCATCCCCCATAAAGAGATTAAACGATTCACCGGCCGATTCAGCATCCTCTATCGTGATGCGGAGCAATACACGGTTTTCCGGTGTCATTGTTGTTTCCCACAGCTGTTCTGGATTCATCTCCCCCAGACCTTTATAGCGTTGAATATAAGAACCTTTCTTCGCGTAATCGGTAATTTGGGTAAGCAACTCTAACAAATCGCCTTCTAGCGGTAAATTCCAATCTTGGATTTTTTGGTAGATGTAATTAGCCTCGGCAAAATGAGGTGATGCAAAAAGTTCATCATTGACATGAAGTTCTTCAAGTCCCTCTTTCGTCTGAACAAAGAGGTGCATATCCTCATCATTCACACTTTTACTGAGAATGTTATTGCCTTGAGCATTCAAGAATGTTTCAACATGGGTATAAAGTTCGCTCAAAGACAAGGCAATTAAATCCGGATTTTCAATGAAATAACGGATAAGTTCTACGAGTGCATAACGGCGTTCCAATGCATCAAGAGTACTGCGGTAATGATCGACCATTTTAAAGAAAGAGACCAGATCATTCACACCGACATTCAGATTTTCCATATCCAATGCTTCAATACCGTTTTCGATCAAGAAGGCATTCATGACACGATCATCTTTAAAGTAAATCTCTTTTTTCCCTTTTTTGTAACGGAACAATGGCGGTTGGGCCAGATAGAGATATCCGTTCTCTACAATTTTCGGCAAATAGCGGAAGAAGAATGTTAACAATAAGGTTTGAATATGGCTTCCGTCGACGTCGGCGTCGGTCATGATGATAATTTTGTGGTAGCGGAGTTTCTCTTCATTAAACTCTTCTCCGATTCCGCATCCGAGTGCGGTAATCATGTTGGTAATCTCTTCAGACTTTAGAATTTTGTCCAAACGAGCTTTTTCAACGTTTAGAATTTTACCCTTCAGCGGCAAAATCGCCTGGAAAACACGGTCACGTCCTTGTTTTGCAGACCCTCCAGCAGAATCCCCTTCCACCAGATAAAGCTCGCTGATAGACGGATCTTTGCTCTGACAGTCTGCGAGTTTACCCGGCAAGGTTCCAACCGTCATTGCATCTTTACGACGGGTCAGTTCGCGCGCTTTTTTTGCCGCTTCTCTTCCGCGTGCTGCCATAAGAGCTTTTTGAATAATCGCTTTAGCTTGAATCGGATTTTCTTCGAAATATTTAGTCAGTTTTTCGTAAGTAACTTTTTGTACCAACGGTCGAACATAGGTATTCCCCAGTTTCCCTTTGGTTTGACCTTCAAACTGCGGTTCCGGTACACGAACCGATACGACACAGATAAGCCCTTCGGATACGTCTTCTCCGGTAAGAGGAACATCTTTCTCTTTCGCATTACCGTTTTGTTTGTTGTAGTTGGAAATAACACGGGTTAATCCCGCACGAAAACCCGCTTCGTGGGTACCGCCGTTGGGGGTATTGATATTATTGACAAAGGTAAAGGTTTTATCATCATAACTGTCGTTATACATGATAGCGATATCCATCTCGATATCTTCGATTTTTTCGCTGAACGCAAACGGAGTAGCCACAACGGTTTTTTTATTCACATCAGTAACAAACTGGCTGATACCCCCTTCGAAATGGTAGGTATTATTAGCACCGCTTCGCTCATCTTTGAAAATAATCGTAATACGGGGATTGAGGTAGGCCAATTCACGGAACCGTTTTGCCAAATAGTCATAATCGAAAATAATAGTTTCGGTAAAAATCGAAGGATCCGGGAAAAATTCGATCGTTGTTCCACGTTTACGTGTATTGCCTGTTACCGCTAATGGTTCTTGGGGAATACCGCATTTGAAATTTTGTTCAAACGATTGACCTTCACGGAAGATGGTCATTTTTAAATCGCTACTGAGCGCATTAACAACCGATACCCCTACACCGTGCAAACCGCCGGAGACTTTATAGGTATCTTTGTCAAACTTACCACCGGCGTGCAATACGGTTAAAACGACCGTAGCCGCAGAGATCCCTTCCGTTGGATGCATATCGGTTGGAATACCGCGACCGTTGTCGCTTACCATTGCCGTACCGTTTTTCGTTAACGTTACAGTGATCGTATCACAATGTCCTGCCATCGCTTCGTCAATCGAGTTGTCAACGACTTCGTAGATCAGGTGATGAAGCCCGCGATGACCGGTGTCACCGATGTACATACCCGGTCGTTTTCGAACGGCTTCAAGACCTTTTAGGACTTTAATATTACTAGCACCGTAATTTTCCATAGTTGCTCCAGCTTTTAAGCGTGTTTAATGCTTTATTTTACCGTAGATAAACTAAAAAGAAGGTTTAGCTCTGTCATTCCCGCGAAGGCGGGAATCCAGCTATAAAAATTGGGGGATGAGGAAGAAAGATAAAGTTAAATAACTATTGGCATAACGATGGTTTTAAAATTTTGATCTTTTAAAACAAACGGTTGATTGGATTCATTGGCTTCAAGGGTAAATTCGGTTCCGTTGACTTGGGATAAAAAATCCAAGATATAGCGGCTGTTAATGGCAAGGATAAAAGGAGATTCAAATCCGTTTTCGATTTCAACAGCTGTTTTTGCTTCAATGTTGTCGTCACTTAAACTTTCAAATAAAATGGCATCGTTTTGGAAAGTAAGCTTGAGATCATTGGAGATGGTCGTGATTTGCTTGATAGCGGTAATAATAGCGCTTTTTGGCAATTTTATTGAACGTTGAGCTTCTCTGGGGATGATACGGTTGTAATCGGGGAATTTACCGTTGATCAGTTTAGTATAAAAAAGAGAGTCTTCCGATGTAATAATAAGATGGGTATTGTCGTAAGAAATTTCGATATTGTCGGAAAAGAGTTTTTGAATTTCAATAATGGCTTTTTTAGGAACGATAATCGAGAGTTCTGCATCATTTTGACTGTCGATATGGACCAGTGCTAGACGACGTGTATCGGTAGAGACAAAATTGATTTGATTGCTTTTGATGTCAATCAGTGCACCGTTGAGTTCGAACTTAGGATTGTTGGTATCGGCTGCTGGGGTAATTTTTTTCAGCGATTCAATCAATACTTGTGAATTGATTGCAATTTTTGGTTTTCCATCGGTTGTCGGAAAAATTGGAAATTCGGAACTTTTGTAGGTAGGGAGTTTAAAGTTTGAACGTTTTTGACGAATATGAAGAGTGTCTTTATCTAAATTGAGTTCAATTTCTTCATCTTTGAGGATACGGATAATATCAAGAAGTTTTTTACCGTTTGCAGTGAGGGAACCGGGTTCTTCCACACTGACCGAATTGGTTTGAATGACAAGTCCTATTTCATAATCGGTTGCTTTAGCGGTGAGAGTTCTGCCATCTGTGGAGAGCAATATATGAGAAGTAATCTGTGACGTATCTTTTTTCTCCAAAAAAGGTTGAAGATGCAGAAGGATATTTTCCAAGACAGACTTGTCAACGGTAATTTTCATATAAGACTCCTATTATTATTTATAGCATTAATTGTAGTAGTTAGTAATAAGGGGGTGTGAATGGGTGAAAACAGCCCACAAACTCCCATCTCTCCTGCTTTAGCGATGTGATGAAACGATTCTCTTTCATTCACTTCTATTCACATCCTGAATTATATCTTTTTTAAATAGCCTTTACAAACACAAAAAAATTATTCTGGAGTGGCAACAGATACTTTATTAGACAACTCTTCGACTTTAACACGAAAATCTTCATCGTTTTTCATCAACTCTTGAATTTTTTTCATCGTATGACTGACGGCAGTGTGATCTTTCATCCCAAAATATTGAGCCAATTGCGGCATTGAGTTGGGTGTCAGAGAACGGGAAAGATAAATGGCGATGCGACGGGCATAAACGATGTTGCTGTTACGGCTTTTGGAACGGATTTCACTCGGTTTGATATTGAGTTCTTTGGCTACGGTATCCATGATCAGGTCGGTAGTAATATTGCTCCGTTTTTCCGCCATCTGTTCCTTGAGGACATTACGGGCAAACTCGATCGTAATATCGACCCCCATGAGTTGGGAATAGGCATTGAGTTTGGAGAGAATCCCTTCGATTTCACGGGTATTGTTTTCGATAATCGTAGCGACGTAGTTGATCACTTCACGGTCGAGCTTAACGCGGTTAATTTCACATTTTTTCTTGATGATTTCGATTTTAGTTTCGAGTTCCGGAGGCTGAATATCGGCAACAAGGCCCGATTCGAAGCGGCTTTTAAGGCGCTCTTCGAGACCGCCGATTTTTTTCGGGGGTTTATCGGAGGTGATGATGATTTGCTTGTTTTCGTTTCGCAGTGCATCGAAGGTATGGAAAAATTCTTCCTGGATTTGATTTTTATTGCTCAAAAACTGGATATCGTCGATGAGAAGGAGATCGCATTTACGGTATTTGTCTTTGAACCGATCCATGGTTCGGTTGCTGAGATGGCGGGTAAAGTCGTTTAAAAATTGTTCTACCGAGGTATAAATAACGGTTTTGCCCTGTGCGAGCATCACATTACCGACCGATTGCATCAAATGGGTTTTGCCCAGACCGACACCTCCATAGATAAAGAGGGGATTGTAGACAACACCCGGTTTTTCGCTCACATTTTTGGCGGCAATAAAAGCGAAATTATTGGAATCGCCGACAACAAAATTTTGAAAAGTAAAGGAGGGGTTGAGCAAAGAACCGCTGGGGCGTTCTACATTAACGGGTGCAGCGGCACTTTGGGTTGATGAGGGTGCCGATGAAGATTGGACCAAAATCGATACGGTGGGTTTGATATTGGTTTTAATTTCAAAAAGATGGGCTATTTTGTCGGCAAATTTTGTTCGGGTCCAGTTGGCAATAAGGGTATTGGGAGCGCGAAAAACAGCGAGATTGCTTTTGGACTCAGCTTCATCGTAGGTGAGTTGTTTAATGTAACGTTGGTAATCGATCTCATTAATCTCCCCTTTGAGTGCATTTAAAACCTGTTTCCCAATCGAATTCATCTTTTCCCTTTCCTGTGAATAGTAATGTGAATAATAGCGATATTTGCCTATAATTAGCCTCAAAGAAGAGGTGAATAGAATTCATTCACCCTGTGAATAGGGATTAAAATGAATATTTTAGGGATTGATCCCGGAACTCGAAACTGCGGTTATGCCATTGTGGCGATCGAAGGGCAAAAATTACGCCTCATAGAAGCGGGACTCATTAAAATAAAAGCAGAGTCTCTCCAATACCAAATTCCCCAAGTAGCTGAAGCAATTGAGCAATTGTTCCACGTGCACACA
Organism: Sulfuricurvum sp.; assembly: GCF_049587615.1. Classification (GTDB taxonomy): domain Bacteria; phylum Campylobacterota; class Campylobacteria; order Campylobacterales; family Sulfurimonadaceae; genus Sulfuricurvum. The sequence goes on along the minus strand of NZ_JBAVEF010000050.1, from coordinate 51,299 downwards.
ATCGATGAAGTGGCGATGGAAGATATTTTTTATGCCCATAACCCTAAAACAGTATTAAAGCTTGCACAATTTCGCGGAGCTTTAACCCTTAAAATATTGCAAGAGTATGGGATGTTTGCCGAATATACCCCGTTGCAAGTCAAAAAAGCGTTGACGGGAAAAGCAAAAGCGGCAAAAGAACAAGTGGCATTTATGGTAAAACAGATTTTAGGAATAACCAAAGAGATAAAGCCGCTGGACATTACCGATGCGATGGCGGTAGCGATCACCCATGCCCAACGTGTTAAGCTAGAGATCAACCAAAAGAGTAGAGAAAAAAAATGAATGGGCTTTCTGCCGAAGAAAACATAGTGTTAACGTAGACAAAGGGGCTTTGCTCCTTTGGCGTAATAAAATGAATAGTAAAAGCGACCAACACACCAGGAGGGCCGCTAAGTCAGAAGTGTATCGAAAGAGCCTTAGAATCCTTTAATAATTTTCGATTGATAAAAGACTTAAGTGTTACTCTCTGTTAACCCTCTGAAAGATTTCTGAATCGTTGCAAAATAATCAAAATATTTTCTAAATGTGTAATATTCACACTGTGATGACATTGTGAATAAGTTAGGTCGTTTTTTGCAAAATAAGTAAAACATTTAGATTCAATTTCAGAAATATTTTATCTAAAAATACTCTTAATTAACATTTCTTTAAACGGCCTTAAGCTCCCTATTCTAGGGCTTTTATAGGATTTTATCCCATTAATTGACAATTAATCTATTGTTATAAAAAGTTATTCACATTCATTGACAGTTTTTTTTCTTTGATTAAGGGTGTAATCACCCGGTAATTCAAATGTAACCGATCTGAAATGCACATCGCTTACCGTTTCAATCATCAGAATACTTATAAGAAATAGGTATATCTTAATATAAGGTTGCAACCATGGTCAGTGCCGAATTTATTTTACGTAAACAGCATCCGAAAATATTTCATTATCCGATGATCATCAATAAAACGATTGTAGGATTGACACGGTTGCTTCTTCGTGAAAAATCGATTAACCGTTTTATGGAACAGCATCAGGAAAAAACCGGTTTAGAGTTTATTAATGCGGTTTTAGAGTATTTAAATGTTTCGTATAAAACGATTCATCGTCAAATTGAGAATATTCCTACGATGGGCAAAGTAATCATTGTTGCCAATCACCCTCTGGGAGGACTCGATGCTCTGTGTCTAATCCAGATGGTATGTTCGGTGCGTCAAGACAAAAAAGTGAAAATCGTTGCCAATCGCCTTCTCGGTGAAATCACTCAGCTCAAAGAGTTTATGATCGGTGTCGACAATTTCAGTGACAAGCTCTCCAAGCATGCTTTACGGCAAATCGATAATGCGCTGCAAGCCGAAGAGGCGGTGATTTTTTTCCCTTCCGGTGAAGTTTCCCGTGCCGGATTGTTTGGAATCAAAGAGGGAACCTGGAAAGGGGGATTTATCAAATTTGCCAAGCGCAATGCTACTCCGATTCTTCCCATCCATATCAAAGGGAAAAACAGCCCATTATTTTACGGTGTCTCATGGATTTATAAACCTTTGGGTGCGTTGTTGCTGAGTCATGAGATTTTTGCCGCACGGAATCGTGTGTTTGATTTTACGATCGGAGAAATGGTAAGCGAAAAAGCATTGAGTGATTTCAATCTTACCGAAAAACGGCATGCACGTTTGTTCCGAAAGCATCTTCTGCGCATCGCCAGAGGAAAAAAGGGAATCTATCCAACTGAATGTTCGATTGCCCATCCGGTGTCACGCCAGGAACTCAGAGCTGAACTTCGCAAGGGGGAACTGCTTGGTCTGACAAGTGATAGCAAACAAATTTATTTGATTGAACATGAGAATGCCCCCAATATCATTAATGAGATCGGACGTCTTCGTGAATACTCCTTTCGCAAAGTGGGTGAAGGGAGCGGTCACGCGCGAGATATCGATGCGTATGATCGTTATTACCACCATTTGGTACTGTGGGATGATGAAGCACTTGAAATCGCCGGAGCATACCGTATCGGCGAGTGTGGATGGATTCTTTCATGGTTGGGCAAAGAGGGCCTTTATATGAGCGATTTATGCGATATGAATGAGCAATTTGAAACGATATTGGAAGATGCCATTGAACTTGGGCGCAGTTTTGTTCAACCCAAATACTGGGGAAGCCGTGCCCTCGATTATCTATGGCAGGGGATCGGTGCATATCTCAGTCATAATCCCCAGATCAAATATATGTTAGGACCGGTAAGTATATCGGGAAGTTTTCCCAAACATGCACAAGAGGCATTAGTCTATTTTTATACCCTCTATTTTGGTGCAAATCATACGATGGTTAAAGCCAAATCACCGTATCGGCTCTCTGAATATGTCCAGAATGAGTTTAAAACACTGTTCAGCGGCGATAACTATCCAGAGGATTTTAGAGTGCTTAAAGACTATCTCAGAGCGTTAGACGTATCGGTTCCTACTCTCTATAAGCAGTACAGTGAGTTGTGTGAAGAGGGAGGAGTAGAGTTTATGGATTTCGGGATCGATACGGATTTCAACAGTTGCATTGATGGATATATTTTAGTTGATATTCGGAAGATCAAAGAGGCAAAACGGCAGCGATATATTAGTAACGCTGCGTAAGTTTTGTATGTACTTTTCTGTTTAGTCAGAAAAGTACCAAAAGATCATACCGCGATCCAAGAACGCTCGTTCCTCTCGGCACTACTGCCTTCGGAACGGCTCTAGGTAATGGATCGCGGGAATTTTATAATAAATAACGCCCTCACACCACACCAAGAGCAAGGTCGCGTGCAGTAGTGCACAAGCGTACCGCCAGCGATTTGGGGTGAGGGCGATTTTCTTTTGTTTCTTTTCTTATGAAAAAGAAAAGAAAGAGAGACTTATTACTATAAAATTTTCATAGCATCAAAACACTCTTTGATAAAATCTTTCTCTGAAACAATAGAATATTTCTCATTTTCGTATTCAAATTCAAGCGAATGGGCGTGAAGCAACAGTCTCGTTGACTGCCCTATTTCCATCCTCTCTTCGGGTGACAACTCTTTTTTGATGAATCGTATAACATCCTTTTCCTCCGGTCCATAGACCGGATCACCGATAATCGGATGTTTCACGTGGAACAAATGAACTCGTATTTGATGGGTTCGTCCGGTTAACGGTGATGCCTCTACGAGTGTCATATCGTGTTCTGGAAAGTAACGAAGAGGCTTAATAATAGTATGAGCAGGTTTCCCTTTGGGGTCAACTTTGACAACCATACTGATTAAAAGATTGGGATGATCATTCCGAAACAGAGCTTCTCGGATGTCGAGAGGTTCTTGGAGATGGCCTTTGACCATGGCGAGATACCGTTTGGTAATAGCACGTTCAGAGAATAACTTTTTTAAAACGGTTTCGCTTTTTTTATTTTTAGAAACTAAAACCAAACCGCTGGTCTCTTGATCGATACGGTGTGTCGCGTTAGCATCATCACCAAACTGATGTTTGATCTCATCATTCAGTGTGTAGGGTGAAAGACGGCTATGAGGATGGACACTCAAACCGCTTGGTTTGTCGTACACTGCAAAGTCGTTAGTGACAAACATCGGTTTGAATCCGCGTGATAACGGTTCAAAACAAATGAACTCGCAATCCCCCTCTATGAACCCGAATTGATCACACATAACGGTACCGTTTTGGGATAAACGTCCTCTGGCAATCAGACGCTGTCCTTCACTGCGTGAGATTCCCAGTTCGTTTATTAAAAAGGTGAGAGCCATTTGACGCGTAGGGGCATGAAGTTTTTTAGTGATGAACGGCATACAGTTTATTTCGCTTTCATGGCTTCAAAACATTGCGTTATAAAATCTTCTTTGGAGATAACATGGTAGGGAGTGTCATTGTAGATAAATTCAAGCGAATGGGCATGAAGCAATAGTCGTGATGCACAGGTGTTATTAAAGCGTTCTTCGAGCGACATCTCACGATCTAAAAAGCGAACGGCATCGTTTTCATCCTGACCATAGATCGGATCACCGATGATCGGATGTTCCACGTGGAACAAATGAACCCGTATTTGATGTTGACGTCCTGTAAACGGAGATGCTTCGACGAGGGTGGTATCCGTTTCGGGAAAATACTGAAGAGGTGTGATAAAAGTACGAGAAGCTTTTCCCTCTGGATGAACCCGCACAATCATACGTATAATAGAACTAGGATCTTCGCGTCGCAAGAGTGGCTCTTGGATATCGAGAGGTTCTTTGAGATGCCCTTTAACCATGGCGAGGTAGCGCTTGGTGATTTGTCTCTCTTCAAACATCATTTTTAAAACACGCTCGCTTATTTTGTTACGCGCCGCCAAAACCAAACCGCTGGTCTCTTGGTCAATACGATGGGTAATATTGGCTTCATGTCCGAAACGATGTTTGATCTCATCGTTGAGGCTGTAGGGGGTATGACGGTTTTGGGGATGGACGAGGAGACCGCTGGGTTTGTCGTAGACGGCAAATTCCTTTTCAACAAAGGTAGGCTCTAATCCTAAAGTTAAAGGCTCAAAACAGATAAAGTCAAAGGAACCTTCAATGTATCCCGCGTTATTCGACATCACGACACCCTCTTGAGAGAGTCTCCCTTTGGCGATTAAACGTTGTGCTTCGCTTTGTGTAATCCCTAACTCTTGCATTAAAAAGCGAAATGCTTTTTGACGCTCCGGTGCATGAAGTTGCTTAGTGACAAAGGGCAATTTAATTCCTTTTTAGGGAGGGTTGGATAGACTTATATATACAGTAGATATCGTTCATGGTGAGCATGTCGAACCATGAAAAAGCCCTTCGACTAAGCTCAGGGTGAACGGACACAAAAAAGTCTGATTTAATAAGCGCATTTTAGCATACTAAGGAGTTGAGAGATGGTAGATCGTTACGCTAGAGAAGAGATGAAATCCAAATGGAGCATCCAAGCAAAATATCAAGCATGGCTTGATGTTGAAAAAGCGGTAGTCGTTGCGTGGAATAAATTGGGTCTCATTCCCGATGAAGATGCTAAAAAGATTGTAGAGAATGCTGGATTCAGTGTTGAACGTATCGATGAGATCGAAGCGATCACTCGTCATGATTTGATCGCGTTCACCACATCGGTTTCGGAAACCCTCGGAGAAGAGAGTCGCTGGTTCCATTACGGTATGACCTCTTCGGACACGGTTGATACCGCAGTCGCTCTTCAGATGCGTGATTCGTTGGCGCTAATCATTGAAGATGTTAAAATGGTTATGGCATCGATTAAAACAAGAGCTGAAGAGCACAAGATGACATTGATGGTCGGACGAAGCCACGGGATTCATGGTGAGCCGATTACGTTTGGTTTGGTGTTAGCCGTTTGGTACGATGAGATGGCTCGCCATTTGGAAAACCTGCAACAAACGATGGAAGTGATTTGTGTCGGTCAAGTTTCAGGTGCTATGGGGAATTTTGCTCACGCACCGTTAGAACTCGAAGAGTATACGTGTGAAGCGTTAGGTCTTAAAGCGGCACCTGCGTCTAACCAAGTTATCCAGCGTGACCGTTATGCACGTTTGGCAAGTGCTTTGGCATTGATGGCAAGTTCAATCGAAAAGTTTGCCGTACAGGTTCGTCACTGGCAGCGCACCGAAGTGTATGAGTGTGAAGAGTTTTTTGCCAAAGGGCAAAAAGGGTCATCCGCAATGCCTCACAAACGCAATCCGATTCTGACCGAAAATATCACCGGGTTAGCGCGTATGGTTAGAGCCTATGTTATCCCTGCGATGGAGAACGTCGCTCTGTGGCATGAGCGTGATATCTCTCACAGCTCGACCGAGCGTTTTTGGCTGCCGGACAGTTTCGTAACGTCCGATTTTATGCTTCACCGTTTTAACAGTGTTATCGCCAACCTCGTCGTTTATCCTGAGAACATGATGCGTAATCTCAACCTCACGGGAGGACTCGTTTTCTCACAACGCGTTTTACTCGAACTTCCTCTCAAAGGGGTGAGCCGTGAAGATGCGTACCGCATCGTTCAGCGCAACGCGATGAAAGTATGGGAAGGGTTGCAGCAAGGCAAAAGTGCAATCAATGATAAAGGGGAGAGTTTGTATCTTCAATATCTTTTGGACGATGAAGAATTACGCCAAAGTTTGAGCGAAGAGGCGATTCGCGAATGCTTCAATTACGATTATTACACCAAAAATGTTGATAAAATTTTTGCACGGGTGTTCAAATAATTATCATTAAAATAGTTTTTTTCGACATAAGAAACAATACAATATTGAGTGATTATAATACACCATGTTTTCCACCTCACATGAGGCAAACGCAGGGGAGTGGATCTGTTCCCTTGGCGTTCAGAATTAATGATTATAAGGGAGAGAGATGCTAACCATTGTCAAACGTAACGGCCGTCGCGAGCCGTTAGATATTACAAAAATTCAAAAATATACTTCTGCCGCCGTTAAAGGGCTTATCAATGTATCGCAAAGCGAACTCGAAGTGGATGCACAAATCCAGTTCCGTGACGGAATTACGAGTAATGAAATTCAGCACACTCTCATCAAAACCGCTGTTGATAAAATCGATATCGATTCTCCTAACTGGACGTTTGTAGCATCGCGTCTCTTTTTGTACGATCTTTACCATCGGGTGAACGGCTTTACCGGATATGGAAGTCTTAAGAGCTATTTTGAGCGAGGAGAAGCCGAAGGGCGTATTCTTCTCGGGCTCAAGGAAAAATACGATTTGGCGGATTTGGATGGCTATATCGTCCCTGAACGCGATTTGCAGTTTAATTATCTCGGTGTCAAAACCCTTTATGACCGTTATTTGATCAAAGACCGTCAGGGTGATCCGATCGAGCTTCCGCAGCATATGTTTATGGCGGTGGCGATGTTCTTGGCTCAGAACGAAACAGATCGTCAAGGATGGGCAAAAAAGTTTTACGACATGATGTCGAAATTTGAAGTGATGATGGCAACCCCTACCCTCTCCAATGCGCGTACGACTCGCCATCAGCTCAGTTCTTGTTATATCGGATCCTCTCCCGATAATATCGAAGGGATTTTTGACGCCTACAAAGAGATGGCATTGCTCTCCAAATTCGGCGGCGGAATCGGATGGGACTGGACACAGGTGCGTGCGATGGGATCCTTTATCGACGGACACAAAAACGCGGCCGGCGGTACGGTGCCGTTTCTGAAAATCACGAACGACATCGCCATCGCGGTCGATCAGCTCGGAACCCGTAAAGGGGCTATCGCCGTTTATTTGGAACCGTGGCACATGGATGTCAAAGATTTCCTCGACGTGAAGAAAAACTCAGGAGAAGAGCGCCGACGTGCCCATGACCTGTTCCCTGCTCTGTGGATTAACGATATGTTTATGAAGCGGGTCGTCGAAGACGGTATCTGGACGATGTTTGACCCGTTCGATGTCAAAGAACTCAGCGAGATTTACGGGGATGATTTTGAGAAACGCTATTTGGAGCTTGAACAAGATCCAAACATTGTAAAAGAGCATTGCAAAGCTAAAGAGCTTTGGAAAAAAATCCTTACCTCGTATTTCGAAACAGGAAGTCCGTTTCTGTGTTTTAAAGACAGCGCAAACCGTGCCAATCCGAATGACCATTTCGGAATTATCCGCAGTTCAAACTTGTGTACCGAGATTTTTCAAAATACGCAGCCGAACCACTATCTGATCAAAGTTAAATACGAAGATGGCACCTTTGTCACGTTCGAAGAAGATGAGATTGTTAAAGTCGACAGTGGAATCGAAAAACCGGCGAATAAAATCACCGCCCTCGATTCGCTTCAAGGACGTCCGATCTACATCGTGGAAAAAGAGAAAGTGGACGGTGCGACGGCGGTATGTAACCTCGCATCGGTTAACCTCTCCCGCGTTCACACGAAAGAGGATATTGATCGTATCGTTCCCGTAGCGATCCGCGCTCTCGATAACGTCATAGACCTTAACTTCTATCCGTTGGAAAAAGTCAAACGGACCAACATGCGCAGCCGTGCGATCGGTCTGGGGGTTATGGGTGAAGCGCAGATGCTTGCCGAAAACAAAATCGTATGGGGCAGCCAAGAGCATTTCGACAAAGTCGATGAAGTGATGGAAGCGGTCAGTTATAACGCCATCAAAGCATCGTCTGATTTGGCGGTAGAAAAAGGCTCTTATGCCGAGTATGAAGGGTCTAAATGGAGCCGCGGAATCCTTCCGATGGATCATGCGACGGCAGAGGTGCAAAATCTCGTGGATCGCGGCGGTTTGTTTGCCCCGAACTACGAGTGGGATGAGCTGCGTGAAACGATCAAACGCCAGGGTATGCGTAACGGCTATCTGATGGCGATCGCACCGACAAGCTCGATCTCGATCCTTACCGGGACGACGCAAACAATCGAGCCGATCTACAAACGCAAATGGTTTGAAGAGAATCTCTCAGGGCTTATCCCCGTCGTTGCTCCGCAACTCTCCCCTGAAACATGGAGCTATTACACTCCGGCGTATGATCTCGATCAAACGATCCTCGTCAAAGCGGCAGCTATCCGCCAAAAATGGATCGATCAGGGGCAAAGCCTCAATATCTTTATCACCTTAGATCGTGCCAGCGGTAAATATCTGAACGATATCTATATGCTCGCATGGAAACTGGGGCTCAAATCGACCTACTATCTCCGCTCTCAATCACCGGAGCAAAAACAAGATACGGCGGATCGCTCGATGGAGTGTGAAGGGTGCCAGTAAAGCCCTTCATATAATAGTGATTTTGTCAAGGTTAAAACTTTTTATTTTTAACCTGTCAAAGATCCCTGAAATCCCCTATAATAAGGGTTGAATCTATTTAGAGTTTAGAGTAAGCAAAACTCTTTTTTGCTATAATTACTATTACATAAACAAATAAAGTGGCCTTCTGAAAGCTTTCTTGGTTCATTCTTTTTTGATCAATTTGAAGAAAAGGAGGACAGATGGTTATAAAGATATATGTCATTTATATGACATTCGATTTGACAGAAGTTGTCCGTTACACATTGCAGTGTGTAGCGAACTTTCGTTTTTAGGGAAAAAACAGCAACATTCTACATGGCTTTGAATTAAGCGCAGTTGAAGAAGGTCACTTTATTTGTTTTAAGGGTAGTAATGACTCCACTGAATTCCAATTCTCTCAAAAACCTGATGGATCGGATCGAGGACGCCCGTCAGGGCGAGATCCGCTCTCTTATCCCCCACTCCCCCACTACCATCGAAATCCGATTCAGTGTTCAGGACATCGCGCGCGGTTACGACTGGATCGACGTGGTGTTTCGCATCGAGGGGGTGAATGACGCCAAACTTGTGAGCGACACCATTCTGCGTTCTTGGGATATGAGCGAGGGGATAACGGTGGAACTAACGCCTAACAGCGCCGCGTTAGCCCTCGGAAGCTATGCAGGCAGAGCGAACGAAGCCCCGGTTTATATCCTCGGTACCTCTATCGGCTACGAAGAACTCCCGTTTAGCGGTTAAGCAACTCTTTCACACACGACTCGATCATCGTGTAAACGTGCTCAAACCCCTCAAAACCGTCAAAAAAGTACGGATCGGGGACATCGGCTCCCTCATGTCCGTAATCTCCGAGTTTGACCAGATTCTGACACCCTAGCGCTTTGAGATCACGGTAGTTGGATGAATCGAGTGCGACGATCAGATCAAAGGCGCTGAAATCGCCTTTTTTGACCTGACGGGCGCGAAGGGCGGATATATCGACATCGTGGTTTTGTGCGACGGTTACGGAGTGTTTGCACGGTGTTTCGCCCACATGCCAGCTCCCTGTTCCCGCTGAATCGACGGTGATCTTATGACCCCCCTCTTCTATCAGCTTTCGGGCAACCCCCTCGGCGATGGGTGAACGGCAGATATTTCCCAGACAGACGAAGAGGATCGATTTCACGCCAATTTCTCCAGTAAACAGATAAAGAACCCATCGATGGTATCGGTCGGCAATATGCGGACGGCATTTTGAATCCGCTCGTCATACACCTCTTTTCCCCACCGCATCAGAGGCTTTTGGACGTTATCGAAGGGCAAGGTCAGGGGAAGGGTCTTTAAACCCTCACCATGGCGCTCTAAAAGGTGCTGAAGGGGTGATTCGTTCTCTTCGGGAGAGAAGGAACAGGTGCTGTAGAGCAATTTGCCACCCGGCTTGAGGGCATCGAATGCGGAGAGGAGCAAACGGCGCTGAAGTTTGGAGGTCTCCTTGACTTTGTGGACGCTCCAGTAGCTCATACTTTTCGGCTCATGGGTTTTGAACCGTGCTTCGGAAGAACATGGTGCATCGAGGAGGATGCGATCAAACATCTCAGGGCATTTTTTCCCGACGCTCCGACCGTCGGTCATGTAGGTGTGGGCGTTGGTGACCCCTTGGTGTTTGAGGTTGTCACAGAGGCGGAAAAATCGTTCTCGCTGAAGCTCTACGGCAGAGAGCCATCCGGTGTTTTGCATCATTCCCGCAAGCATGAGTGTCTTGCCCCCCGGCGCGGCGGCGAGATCGAGGACAGTCTCTTCGGGTTCGGGGGCGAGTAAAACGGGGGCAACCATCGACGAGAGGTTTTGGATATAGAGACGCCCTTCGTAGAACGCGGCGCTCTGGGTGAGGCGGAGTTTCTCTTCAGGTGCGATCCGATAGACTCCCTCTAGGATAGTCCACCCTACTCTCTCTACCGTAATCCCTTCCTGTTCCAACTCAGCTTCAAGTGCTTCGGGAGTCGTTTTAAGGGGGTTGAATCGAAAGGTGACCCGTTTGGGCGCGTCGAATGTGCGGATGATTGATTCAAACTGTTCACGTGGAACAATTTTCTCAAGCCGTTCGGCAAAGGCTTCTGGGAGGCTCATATGCGCGTTACCTTCATACGGACGACGGAAGCAAGGCCGACATGCCCTCTTCCCTCGTTGAGCTCGGTATCGAGTTCGCAGAGCTCTACGACATTGCAGGGTAAGGTAGCAAGGATGGCTTGCAGCTCCTGGGAGGTATAAAGAAGGGTCTCATCTTTGGGACCGCCGGTAGTGCGCGGCATTTGGTGGATGGAAAAAAACTCTCCGGCAAAAATTCCCCCCTTCCCGAGCGTATCGAGCGTTTTAGCAAATACTTCAGTGCGCAGCGGTTCAGGCAAATGGAGAAATGAGCACAAAACGGCATCGTAGCGTTGGATAGGGTTCCACGCTTCCAAATCGGTATGGACGGTAGTGATGCTGCAACCCAGTGAGCTACAAAGGGCTTGGGCTTTTTCCAGACCGATCTCCGATGCATCGAGCGCCGTGACCGTATGGCCTGACTTGGCGGCATAAGCGGCGTTGCGCCCTTCCCCTTCCCCTAAAAAAAGGATGTTTTGGTTTGGCTGAAGGGCATCGATGATCGAAGCGACATAGAGGTTTGGAGTGGTACCGTAAAAATACCCTTCCCGTCCAAACCGTTCATTCCAAAAAGCTCTTTGGTCACTCATCTTCGCACCACTCCGTTCAATACGGGGACGAAATCGCACACTTCCAGCGGATCTTCGTGGATTTTACCCCCCTGCTTTGTAAATCGGGTAATCACCTGTTCATGCCCTTTGTCGATCGGAGCGATCAGTATCCCCCCTTCGCGCAATTGATGGAAAAGCTTTTGGGGGATTTCACGCGCCGATGCCGAAAATAAAATCCGGTCAAACGGGGCATACTGCTCCCAACCGTTTTGCCCGTCATCGGTACGGGTATGGATGTTTCCCAGATGGAGATGACGAAACCGTTCTTTCGCTTCCAATAGCAACGATTCGATCCGCTCGATCGTAAAGACTCGACGGAAGACTTTTGAGAGGACGGCTGCCTGATAGCCGCTTCCGCATCCGATCTCGAGGACGCTGTCGCACCCTTCAGGGCTTAAATACTGGGTCATTTTTGCTACCGTAAGAGGTGAAGAGATGTATTGCTGTGCGCCGATGGGAAGGGCATCGAGACGATAGGCGTTATGGCGCATGGCCAGCGGGACGAATGCTTCACGATTGGTGTGAATGATCGCGTTTTTGACGAGGGGGCGAAGGGGGAATTTTTTCACAATCTCTTCGGCCATTCGGGTCGTTTTTATGATGGTTATTTTATCGATGCTCATTCTATTCCTACGTTGAGGTATCGGCGCATGGAGGCAACGGTACGCTCTTCAAAGTGCGAGGTTAACATTTCGGCTCCCTTATTGCGGATCTCGCCGCCGAAGGGGGTGATGATACCGCTCATACCGCTGGTATCGGGGTTGGCTGCATCGGAGGCGATGACGTAGCATTGGTTCATAAGGGCGAGTGCATTCGTAAGGGTGACAAAATGGTCGCTTCGGAGTTTTCCCCATTGCGCCGTAACGGTGATAATGTCGCACCCCTCCAGCGTCTGCCAGAGCGATTTAAAGCGCAGTTCAAAGCAGATAAGAATACCTATTTTTATCCCCTCAAAGAGAAAAGGGGCAATATTCCCCTCCTCTCCCGCACTAAAATATTGGTGTTCATTTCCGAGGGCAAAGAGTTTTGATTTGGCCTGGCGATGGAGAATTTGGCCGTTATGCAGCGCGTACGCGACATTGTAAAAGGCTTCGTTCTCTTTCGTAATGGCGGTGAAAATCAAGAGACGGTTGTGAACATTCTCCAGGAGTTTTTCGAGTGCGTGCTCCGTAAAGGCTGCCGCTTCCTCGAACCGCTCGTATGCGAAACCGCTCAAGGCAACTTCGGGGGCAACGATAATGGCATCTTCAGGGGTTTGATCGATCAGGCTCAGGAGACGGTCAAGATTTTTTGAAAAATCAGAATGGGTCTCTACACTCAATGAGACGACGGAGCGGGTTTTAGAAGTCGTCAAAGCTGAGGCTTCCTTTGGAATAGTTGGTGACGGTTCCCTCAAAAAAGTTTGTTTTTTGGTCATTGAATTTTGAGAAATCATCAACCCATTTTATCGGATTGGAAACGTTGTAGAGAGGTTTCAGGCCGACCGCAGTGAGACGGTTATCGGCAAGATATTGGATGTATTGTTCCACGATTTCGTTTGTGAGACCCAAAATCTGTCCTTGGGTGATGTATTGCCCCCAGGCCACTTCCAGCTCGACTGCTTTGCGGAACATGTCATACACCTCTTCGATCAGCGCTTCGGTAAAAAGATCACTCCGCTCGCGGCGCAAGGTATTGATGATATTTTGGAAGAGTACCAAATGGGTCACTTCGTCGCGCTGGATAAAGCGGATCATCTGGGCAGAACCCAACATTTTACCGGAGCGGGCGAGGGTATAGATGTAGGTAAATCCGCTGTAAAAGTAGATTCCCTCCAAAATCTGGTTAGCAAAACACGCTTTGACAAATGCGCTCTCGGAAGGATCGTTTGCGAGATCGTTGTAACGCGATGCAATCGAGTCATTTTTGGTTTTGAGCATCATGTCACGGCGCCAGAGATCGTAAATCTCTTCGCTGTTTTGGCTGATGGAATCGACCATAACGGCGTAGCTTTGGGAGTGAAGCGCCTCTTCGAAACTTTGGCGTACCAAAATGAGGTTCACTTCGGGGGCGGTAACGTAGGGGTTGATGTTATCCATCAGATTGTTGGTTTGGAGACTGTCCATGAAAATGAGCTGAGAAAGGGCTTTGTCGTAGGCCGTTTTCTCCATCTCGGTGAGGTATTTGTAATCGACCGCATCGCGGGTCATATCCACCTCTTTGGGGAACCATGTGTTATTGAGCATCATCTCCCAGAGGTTGTAGGCCCACTGGTATTTGATGTTGTTCAGCTCAAAGATACCGGTAGGGTTTCCGCCGAAAATGCGACGATCGTTGACATGCTCGGAAGAAGTCGGATTGTAAATCTTTTTTCGTTGCATGTCAGCTACCTACCTGTGGTTAAAAATGGTCACGATTATGGCACATTTCACCTAAAAAGAATTTAACTATGATAAAATGAAAAGAGTTTTTGAAGGGGGTGTAATGATGAAAAGAGGGGTAATACTGAAATCGTTGGCGGCGGTGGCCATGATTTACAGTATAGCAGGTTTTTTCGGAGTCCCCTACATCCTTAAGCATAGTGTTCCTGAACGTATTTCCGAAGCAACGAATGGGGGGAAATTTACGGTTGAATCGGCCTCATTTAACCCTTTTACGTTTCATCTTGCTCTGAAAAAAGTGTCGTTTAAAACGCCTGAAAGCAAGGATTTGTTTGCACTTCAACGATTGTCAATCAATGTGGACCCTACGGGCTATCTGTGGCGAGGAGGATGGGTTATCCGGGAGATTTCGCTAACGGAACCCAACATTACGGTTTACCGCGATGCAGAAGGTGATTTCAATTTCAAATGGCTTACCGAACTGGGGGGAGATGAGAAGGAGGAAGAAAAATCTTCGGAGCCTTTAAAACTGATTATTAGCCATTTTGCTCTTAAAAACGGAAAAATAAACTACCGTGATTATGCCGAGGGAAAAGCGTATTCTCTGGACTTGGGGCCGATCGGATTTAATCTCGATAACATCGATTTGCGGAATCTCTCCAGTGCGGAAGGGAAGATGCGGCTGTATGCGACTATCAACGAGGGGGGATTCATTGATCTGAGCGGAAAAATCGATTCCCTTTCTCCTCTTGTTCTGAGTGGTAATGTGGCATTTGATTCGGGGAAACTCTATACTCCGTGGCGCTATTTTAAAGAGAAGTTTCCGATCGAGGTCGCGGATGGAAAGGCGGCGTTTGGATTTGATTACCGGTTTGAGGGGAGCGATGTGAACGGTACCGAGCTTACCAATCTCCATTTCGAGACGGATAAGCTTCGTATTATCCCCAAAGGGGAAAAGCGCAATTTGTTAACGATGGAGTCGCTTCGTCTCCATCAAGGAAGCGTACAGCCGATGCGGAAGATTTTTAACGCTGAATCCCTTACCCTCAACGGAATCAATCTTTCCGCACAGCGCTCCCGTGAAGGGATAATCGACTGGGTAACTTACATCGAAGCCATCCAAAAAGCCTTCCCTGAAGATGAAAATGAGACAAAAGAACCGTGGAAGTTTACCCTGGGAAAGGTAGCCGTAAAGAATGTCGGGGTGCAGTGGAGCGATAATGCCCCGCGTGAGCCGTATCGAGCAAGCTTAAATAACGTACGCATTCATACGGGAGCCCTCAGTAGTGATGAAAGAGCCTTACTGAACCTCTCTATGTCAACCGATACGCTTCGTGTAACCCGACAGAGGGATGAGGGGTTAGTGGCAGGATTGGAAGGGATCGGTGTAGAGGGGGTTGAAATAGATCGTGCCGGGAAATTTGCACAGGTGAACAAGCTTTCTTTTGTTCAGCCGACGGCAGCGCTGAAACGGTTGCAAAACGAATCGATCGATCTGTCACGATACGTGTACGCACCGGCGGGTAAAACAGAGTCCTCTTCGGAAGCTCCGTGGGGATACCGTGTCGAAGAGATTGATGTGAGTAACGGCACGGTAGCCTTTGTGGATGAGGTTCCTAAAAAAAAGGTATTGGTGAATCTCGATCAGCTGAATCTCAACTTTCGCGGATATGAGAACAATCCGGCGGTCAAAAATCATCTTACCTTTTCTTCTCGGGTCAACCAAAAAAGTACCGTTGAGGTGAACGGGGCTGTGGTACGCGCTCCTCTAAGCAGCAAGGGGAGTATACAGATCAAAAATTTGGATGTTGCGTTGGCCGATCCGTATATCGAGCCGAGTACTTACGCCTCTTTGCGTCGAGGGGAACTTTCACTCTCGGCGGAGTATGATTATAACCCCTCCCGAACGGGAGTAAAAGGGAAAATAGCCCTCAGCGACTGGGTTGTGAACGATACCCGCGATAATTCGGTATTGCTTGGATGGGAAAAGATCGGAGCCACTCCCTTTGTCTATGCTTATCCCGACAATAGGCTTAAAATCAATCAGTTGACGATCGATGGATTCTACACCAATGCCCACATCGATGCCAAAAAAGTCCTTAATTACTCCACGTTGAGTAAAAAAAAGGGAAGCGAGTCAAATACCACCCAATCCAGCGGAAACCCTTTTGGGATGGATATCGTTAAGCTCCTCTTGCGAGACAGTAGTGCGACGTTCAGCGATTTGTCTTTACCGCTGCCGTTTAAGAGTTACATTCACGACTTAAAGGGGTCTGTGCTGGGGATTTCGACCACGAAAGATGTGACGACGTTTGTGAAACTTCGCGGAGGGGTCGATCAGTACGGATTGGCAAAAATCGACGGTTCTCTGAATACGAAAGATCCCAAAAAATTTACCGATATCAAAGTGGCATTTGATAATCTTGAACTCAAACACTATACCCCGTATTCTTTCCATTTTTTGGGATACAAAATCGACGGGGGAAAACTCTTTTTGGATCTGGGATATAAGATCGAGGGAGGGAAGCTGAACGGGGCGAATCAGGTCGTTATCAAACAGATCGAACTGGGCGCTGAAAAAGAGGGGGGCTCACCGTGGCCGATGCGGTTTGTTGTGGCATTGATCGAAGACAGTGACGGTATCATTGATATCGACCTTCCCATCGAGGGGGATGTGAATAACCCCGAGTTCAAATATGGAAAAGTGGTATGGCAGGTGATCGGAAACCTCTTTACCAAAGCCGTTACCTCTCCGTTTAGATTGCTCGGCTCTTTAATGGGGATAGAGAGCGATCAACTCGCTGCAATCGATTTTGAGGCGGGATCCTCGACCCTTTTGCCGCCTCAGATTGAAAAGCTTGATAATATTGCCACAATGCTCTCCAAGCGTCCTAAACTCTCGTTGAACGTTTACGGTGGATGGGATGAGGTGAGTGATACGTACGCCCTGAAAGGACGTAAGCTTGTCCAAGCGGCACTCAAGCGGAATAAAGATCTCAAAATCGACTCCCCTCAGGCGATGAGCGTGGAGCTTTTGGAGGATATGGCCGAAGAGGCGATCGAGAAAAAAGAGCGTAAAGCGTTAAAAGCGTCACTCGAAGAACGGTATCCCGAAGAGGCGGCCTTTGTCCGTCATTACTCCGCAGCGCTTATCGATAAACTGATCCCGCTTCAGCCGCTGACTCCGCAGGAACTTCAGGCATTGGCACAGCAGCGTGGCGAGATGATCCGAAATTATCTCCTTAAATCTCCGGAATTGGAAAAACGGGTCATCGTCAAGGGTATTGAAGCGATCAAGGAGACAAAAAATAATGAGATTCCGGCTCGACTGGAGTTAGTTGTTCCGTAGGTGGTTTTGAGATTTTTGTGATTCGTCCTATAATATCATAATTATTTTAGATAGGAGAATTGATGCCATTTTCACCTCAGAAGCGTGCCGGTACCCTTAACGGTATCCTTTTTGTTGCCATATTTGCCGCAGCAGCGACCATGATCGCCGATCTATCGCTCATCAAAAATTTAGGGATTTCACCGCTGGTAGTAGGGATTGTGTTGGGTATTTTTTATGCCAATACCCTCCATAATAAGTTTCCCTCGGCATGGGAGAGCGGGATTACCTTTTCCGGTAAAAAAATCCTCCGTTTTGCGATTGTTTTTTACGGTTTTCGTATCACGTTTCAGCAAATTGCCGAAGTAGGAATGGAGGGGTTTATGGTATCCTTGATCATGCTCTCGACGACCTTTATCCTCGGAACGTATTTGGGACAAAAGATTTTTAAAATGGATCGTGATACCTCAATGCTTACTGCATCGGGGGCATCGGTGTGCGGTGCTGCGGCGGTTTTGGCAACCGAACCGGTATTAAAAAGCGAAGAGCACAAAGCGGCAATCGCTGTTTCGATGGTCGTATTGTTCGGAACCATTGCGATGTTCTTGTATCCGGCACTTTACAGTGCAGGGGTATTTGCAGGGATGGACGATCGAACATTCGGTATTTTTGTCGGCGGAACGATTCATGAAGTAGCGCAGGTCGTTGCGGTCGGCGGAGCGTATGGCAAAGAGGCCGCAGATGCGGCGGTAATCGTTAAGATGACCCGCGTTATTATGATTGCGCCGATGCTTATCGTTTTGGGAATCTATCTCTCGTACGTGGCGAAGAAAAGCGGAACGGCAGGCGGCGGTGTCAAGCTTGTGATTCCGTGGTTTGCTGTCTATTTTATCGGTATGGCAGGGGTTAACTCATTGCTCACACAATACAGTTTGCAACATGCGGGAGAGAGCCTTTCTACCTTCATTGCTTCTGCCGTTGAAAATATCAATCTTATTGATACATTCTTGCTGACGATGGCGATGACCGCTTTGGGGATGGGAACGCGCTTTGCCAAATTCAAAGGGCTTGGATTGGCTCCCCTCTATACGGCTGGAGCGATGTTTGCATGGCTTTTGATCGGTGGATACTTTATTACGACATGGGTGGTAGTGACGTTTTAATAGTGTATTTTCTTTTCTTGTCACCAAGAAAAGAAAACAACCCTTATCTCTTCCGATAACTCAGCGCCTCCAATAAATGACCTTTCCCTATATCAACAGCCCCCTCGATATCGGCAATCGTACGTGCTACTTTTAACACACGACTCACCGCTCGAAACGACAAACTGAACCTCCCGATAGCCTGATCGATCACCTGTTGTGATTCAGGGGTTAGGGGGCAATATTGAGATATTTCCGCATCACTGAGTGCACCGTTGAGTCGTATCTGTCCCCGCTCTTTTTGACGTAAAAAAGCCTCTC
The DNA here is from genome assembly GCF_049587615.1 of Sulfuricurvum sp. Classification (GTDB taxonomy): domain Bacteria; phylum Campylobacterota; class Campylobacteria; order Campylobacterales; family Sulfurimonadaceae; genus Sulfuricurvum. The sequence goes on along the minus strand of NZ_JBAVEF010000050.1, from coordinate 32,636 downwards.
GTACTTTTTTATGAAGTTGATGCGAATTGACACTCGGTTTGTCTTCTGCATTCACGGCGTGCATTTGCACGTACAGATCGATACGGTCCAAAAAGGGATCAGATAGGCGTGATTTGTATCGATTGATCTCCAAATCACTGCATCTGCAGGCAGTTGTAGTACTAAAAAGATTGCCGCAAGGGCAGGGATTCATAGCGGCGACAAATAAAAAATTAGCGTCATAGGTCACTTTGGTATTAACTCGCGAGATGCGTATATGGCGATCTTCGAGAGGTTCTCGAAGTGCTTCGAGGACCGGTTTGGAAAAATGGGGGAGCTCATCGAAAAAGAGTATCCCACCGTGTGCCAATCCTACCTCGCCAATTTGGGCTTTGTGAGTTCCTCCTCCAAAAATACTTGCTCCGGTAGTGGAGTGATGTGGGGAGCGAAACGGGCGTTCAGGGGTAAATGAAGGTTCTTTTCCCTCCAAAATTTCCAGTTTGGCACACTCTAACATTTCATCATTATGCAAGGGGGGCATTATGTGTACCAGCCGCTTTGCAATCATTGATTTGCCTGATCCCGGAGAGCCTTCCAGTAATAAATTATGCATTCCTGCTGCTGCAATCAAGGCTGAGCGTTTGGCGTTTTCTTGCCCTTTGATATCGATAAAATCAAGCGGATAGTGCTCATGGAAATAGTAACTTTTTTCATCATGGACGATGGTGTTAAAATCAAAGGTACTAATGTGCGCTTTTGATTCGGGAAGCTCTTCAGCACGGAGGAGATTGAGAGTATCGGTAAGCGTATTAACACCGTAAAAGGTGATATTAGGAATTTTAGAGAGTTTTGGAAGACTGACAGAGGGAACAATCGCACGGCTAATAGTACCTTGATTGGCCAACGAGAGGATGATAGGATAGAGGAGGGTGTTTTCGGTAACGCTCCCATCCAATCCCAGTTCCCCGAACACAAACCACTCCGATAAATCTCCCTCATAATTCCCCAAGGCGATAAGAGCGGCGATGGGGAGATCGAAGTGCGAACCCTCTTTACGCAAATCACTGGGGGCAAGATTGACGGTGAGACGTTTGGGAGGAAAGGTGAAACCGTTGCTGAGCAGGGCTGATTTTACCCGCTCTTTTGACTCCGTAATGGCCGTATTGGCCATCCCGACAATGGTAAATGCGGGTAAACCTTTGGTTGCCGTGAATTGCACTTCAACGGTTTTGGCATCGATACCCTCAAACGTGGCACATAGTAATTGTTTCATGACAATAGTCCAAAATATTATTTAACGATTATTGTATCAAGAATGGGGCTTAAAAAAACAAATATTGCAAGATGCAATATTTAAGGGAGAGTTATTTTTTCTCTTTGAGGGCTTTTTTGTACTCTTTTTCGAATTTCTTGCGACGATTGTAGGTGAGCTTTTCAATGAAGAGTTTCCCTTCCAAATGGTCGATTTCATGTTGGATAGCGATGGCGAGTAGTTCATTTGCCTCAAGCGAGCAGGACTCACCGTGACGGTTCTGGTAGTGCAGGGTGAGGGTTTCATACCGTTCTACATCTTCATAGAACCCAGGAACGCTGAGGCACCCCTCTTGATACATGACGCTCCCTTTTGGGGCGTGAATCACAGGGTTGATGATTTCGATAAGATTCTCTTTGGTTTGATTCCCTTCATCATCCGGGATACAGAGAATCAAAACACGGATGGGATTGGCCACTTGAATCGCGGCTAAACCGATGCCGTTGGAACTCATCATGGTTTCATACATATCGTCCAAAAAGCGATGAAGCAAGTCGTCGAAATTGACGACTTCAAGCGAACGGGTTTTGAGTTGTTTGTTAGGATAGGTGATAATCGGGAGAATCATAGGAACCTTACGGATTGCAAACCATATAGCGAACTGCGGGTGTTGCGTCTGCTTCTTCCATTGCGTTGAGTGTGCCATCGAGCGTTTGTTCCACTCCGATCGATGCTTGGAGCTCAGCAACACCGATGGCGATACGAAGTTGAATTTCCTTTTCGGCCAGGAAAAAATTACTGGTGGCTACAAGGTCGAAAAGACGCTCAGAGGCTTTTTTGGCACTTTCAATGTCAGTATGTTTAAGTACCATGGCAAAAATACCCTCCCCGTAATGGGCGACAATATCGCTGCGGCGAGAGGTTTTGAGCAACAGTCTGGCTACGGTACGGACCATGAGCTGCTGAGCCTTTTCACTCTGTATTGTATTGGCAGTCTCTTTGGAAAGACGGACCACGATAAGGGAGCTTTTGTGTTTAAACTCATCGATTAGATTGCGCTCTTGTTCAAGCTTGGCTAGAAGGTAGCGTTTATTGTAAACACCGTATTGATTATCGAAAATGGTTTCATTCTCAACCTGCTTGACGATCGTAGCGGTCTCATCATAAATACTTTTCATATGGGTTACTTGTTTTTTCAAGATACCGCTGAGTTTGCCGACGTCGTTGCCCAGTGAAGCGATGAGATCATTTGCCCCTGAGAGGGAGGGGATATTTTTGATATCTTCACGCCGTTTATCGAGTATTTTTTCCATCAATGAGATGTTTTTGTACAAGGTAGCACTGAGCTGCAAAATACTTTTAACGGAAGAGAACCCCTGTTTGAGGGTTTTTTCAAGCTCGATGCTTTTTTCGTCTTGATTGTCCTCTTCAAGCTCCAGAATTGAGCCGATTTGACGCCGAAGGCTTTCACTTTTATCTTCTAAAATACGATCAAAATAGAGAGAAAAATTATTGGGGGTAGGGGGAAGATTGTCCGAAATCAGGGCAGTCAGCACCTCTTTTGCAAAGATTTCAAGATCACTGGTAGGGTCACCGAGTGATCCGGCGCTGATAAAGCCCTCCTCTTCGGTGCTTTTTTGGCGCTGTGAGCGTTTTGGATCACCGAAATTCGCCATAATTTTACTTCTCTTCTTTTTCTTTTTGTACTAATACTTCGTCAATGATACCATAGGTTACCGCTTCAGCGGCAGACATAAAGTTATCACGATCCGTATCTTTTTCCAATTTTTTGACACTTTGACCACAGTTCTTCGCCAAAATTTCGTTGAGTTCCGCTTTCATCCGCAAAATCTCTTTGGCTTGAATCTCGATGTCGGTTGCCTGCCCCTGAGCACCGCCGAGAGGTTGATGAATCATGATCCGTGCATGAGGGAGAGCGTATCGTTTTCCCTTGGTTCCGGAACTGAGCAAAAATGCCCCCATCGATGCGGCTTGACCGATACAGATGGTACAAACGTCGGGGCGGATGTAGTTCATCGTATCATAAATCGCCATTCCTGAGGTGATCACACCTCCCGGAGAGTTGATGTAGAAATAGATATCTTTTTGAGGATCTTCCGCTTCTAAAAAGAGTAATTGTGCTACGATCGAAGAGGCAACCGCATCATTGACCTCTCCGCTAAGCATGATGATACGGTCTTTGAGTAGACGCGAATAGATGTCATACGAACGCTCGCCCCGCCCCGTTTTTTCAATGACGTAAGGGATGTAGCTCATTACGCCTCTTTGATTTTGTCGTTAAGCAATTTGCTCAACACGCGATCTTCGATCATCGCCATTTGGATTGCCGGGAGGTAACCTGATTCCTGGTAATGTTTGTAGACGGCTGCAGGATCTTGTCCCATTTGCATTGCTTCGAAGTAGATGGTTTGCATCAACTCTTGCTCGTTAACGATAATATTTTCTGCTTTTGCCAATGCATCAACGATAAAAGTTGCTTTAACGGCGCGGCATGCGTCATCACGGAATGTTTCGCGCATTGCTTTGACTTGCTCTGCGTCGTTGCGGAGCTCTTCGAGTTCCGCTTCGCTCAAATCACGCGCTTTTTTATTGAGAGCCATATCCATCTCTTGCTCAACGATGAATTCCGGAAGATCGATGGTGAATGCAGAGACAAACGCTTCCATCAGATTTGGTTTGAGTTCGTCGTTATATAGTGCACTCATCGCTTCGCTTTGGAGCTGCTCTTTAACTTTCTCTTTGAGCATATCGACGTTGGCATCCTCAAATCCAGGAAGCATTTTTTTCGCGAGTTCATCGTCGATGGTTACCGCTTCTTTGGCTTGGATCGCGTGAATTTTTACTTTGAACTGTGCCGGTTTGCCTGCTAGTTTCGCTCCGCCGTAGTTTTCAGGGAAAGTGACATCGATGGTTTTTTCTTCATCTTTCTTCATTCCGATCACTTGATCTTCGAATCCCGGGATGAATTGGCCGCTGCCCAAACGGAGAGAGAAATTTTCTGCTTTCCCACCTTCAAACGCTTCGCCATCTACAAACCCTTCAAAGTCAAGAAGAGCGGTATCGCCACTTACAAGTGCACGATCTTCGTCTACGTTAACCAACGGAGCTTGTGCGCTTGCCAACTCTTCGATACGCGCGGTGATGGCTGCGTCATCGATTGAGGGTTTTGCAACTTCAGGAACCATTGCCGCATAATCTCCAAGTTCGATGGCAGGACGGGTAGCGATGATGACTTCAACATCGATGCCGTTGTCGTTTTTCTCAAATTTAGCGATTTGAGGCTCTCCGATCAATGCGTCAGCTGCGATTGCCATCTCCTGAAGACCCGCGCTTAAAAGATCGCGCAATGCTTGTGCTTCGGCATCTTGAATCAAACGTTCACCGTATTGTTTTTTGACTGCACTTACAGGTACTTTACCTTTACGGAAGCCGGCAATTTTTGCCTCTTTGGAAAGTTGGTTGGCGATTTTTTCGATGTTAGAATCGATCGTTCCGCGTGTAATAGCCGCGTTGATTTTCGCGTTGGCTGAGTCAATTTTGTTCGTAGTAATTTGCATTGAATCCCTTTTGTTGACGTCTCGTATTAGACTAAATGGTGGCAATAATATCCAAAAAGGGTTAATGCTACGCTGAATTAAAATAAAAGCAAAGTAATGATAGAGTAATAGAGATAGTTTAACAACACAATATTTTTAACGATGAGAGTGCCGATGTCAAAAGAAAATGAGCAGCAAAACTTTGAAGAAGCGGTTAAAACAATGATCCGCTACGTCGGTGAAGACGTGAATCGAGAAGGGTTGGAAAAAACTCCAAGCCGTGTTTTGAAAGCGTATGAGTTTATGTTCGGCGGTTACAAAGAAGATCCTCAGACTATTTTGAATTCGGCTATGTTCGCGAGTAGCAATGATGAGATGGTACTGATTAAAGACATCGAATTTTACTCCACCTGTGAACACCATCTTCTCCCGATTATCGGACGTGCTCATGTAGCCTATATTCCCGATGGAAAAGTGGTGGGACTCTCTAAAATCCCCCGTGTTGTTGATGTGTTTGCACGACGGATGCAGATTCAAGAACAGTTAACCGAACAGATTGCCGATGCGTTGATGGAAGCGGTTTCTCCCAAAGGGGTAGCGGTTGTTATTCAGGCACGCCATATGTGTATGGAGATGCGGGGTGTGGAGAAGATCAGCTCTACAACAACCTCAAGTGCACTGCGCGGATTATTTAAACGCGATGAGAAGACACGGATGGAGTTTTTTAGCCTCATCAACTCTTCTACCGGTAACCGTTACTAGGTCATGCCATTAAAAGCATTGCGTAGCCGCTTGGGGGTTGAAAAACTCACAACGGTATTTGGTACCGTAACCAAAATAAGTCCTACCGTGATTGTTGCCGAAGGGTTGCATGTGAGCATCGGCGATACGGTGTTGATGGTGTCTGAACTCAGCGGTACGGAGGCGCTGGGGATGGTGAGCGAGGTGGAACGCAACCGTTTTTTTATCACCCCGTTTCGGTTTGTGGAAGGATTCCGTGCCGGCGACAAAGTCTATCCGAACCAAAGCGGAATGATGATCGAGGTGGGTCAAGGCTTACTGGGGCGGGTAGTCGATCCGTTTATGAATCCCATTGACGGCAAAGGCCCCATCGCGGGTACTCATCTCGAATCCATTATCAAAGCCCCCATTGCGGCGATGAAGCGGGGAATGATCGATGAGCCTTTCAGCGTCGGGGTAAAAACGATCGACGGATTGCTCACCTGCGGAAAAGGGCAAAAACTCGGCATTTTTGCCGGTAGCGGTGTGGGGAAATCAACCTTGATGGGGATGATTGTCCGCGGTGCGGATGCTCCCATCAAGGTAGTTGCCCTCATCGGGGAACGGGGACGGGAAGTTCCCGAATTCATCGAAAAAAGTCTCGGCGGCAATTTGGAGAATACCGTCCTTGTCGTCGCAACCAGCGATGATTCGCCGTTGATGCGTAAATACGGGGCGTTCAGCGCGATGAGTGTGGCGGAGTATTTTAAAGCTCAAGGTCAGGATGTCCTCTTTATGATGGATTCGGTGACCCGTTTTGCGATGGCGCAGCGTGAAATCGGTCTCGCCCTCGGTGAACCGCCAACCTCAAAAGGGTATCCTCCCTCTTCGCTCACCTTGCTGCCGCAACTGATGGAGCGTGCGGGAAAAGAGGAGGGGAACGGCTCGATCACCGCTTTTTTTACCGTCCTGGTCGAAGGGGATGATTTGAGCGATCCAATTGCCGATCAGTCCCGCTCTATTTTGGACGGTCACATCGTTTTGTCACGCGAACTGACCGATTTTGGAATTTATCCTCCGATCCATATCCTCAACTCCGCTTCACGGGTCATGAACGACATTATCACTCCCGAGCACCTTCTTGCCGTTCGTCATTTTCGCCGTCTTTATACACTTCTAAAAGAGAATGAGATGTTGATCCGTATCGGAGCGTATGTGAAAGGGACCGACAAAGAGCTGGACGAAGCGATTGCTAAAAAAGGGCAGATGGAGGCATTTTTGTCTCAAGAAGCGATGAGTAACACTCATTTTCAAGAGTGTATTGATCAGATGATAGAATTGATGAAATAAAAAAAAACGATATAATACATAGAGAATCAGGGGATTCGATTAAATTTTTTCAAGGAGTGAGGATGATAAAAAAGGTTGTGTCGGTTGGAATTGTAGCCGCTGTATTAGTAGGATGCGGTGCTAAAGAACAGCCTCCCTTGGCAGATGTAATGGGTAACTCGTATCAGATTACGAATGATATGAATCAAAGTGCGGTGAACGCTATTATGCCTATGAAACCGACAAGCATGCAAAGAATCAACAATGAAGAGATTTGGAAGTATGAAGGGGATGTTTGTGATGCCAAGACGGAGAATCGTACCTATCATAATCTAATTATTAAATTTGTTGACGGAAAAGTAAAACATATAGGAACGTTTAGTTGTAAATTACCTGTTGTTGCGGAGAAGTAATATGAAAAAGATAGTATTGCTTTGCGTTCTTTTTTTAAGTGGTGCGATGGCTGAACCTGCATCGAATGGTATCAATCAGGGAAATGCAAGTTACAAACAAAGAGATGTAATGTGTAGTTTGGATGAGCTCTTTGAAGGGCTTAAAAAAACGCTCATGCAGTCAAATATGAATGTGGTTACGGTTACGAAAGAAAATGGGGTCTTGACCGCAAAAGGGGATCAGTATAATGAAGAAACTATTACAGAAATAACGGTTTCCTTATCTTTTAAAGCGCTGGATGCCAATACCTCTACCGTTGCTATGATCGCAAGTTACAATGTAATGGAAAAGAAATCAAATACGGGTCAGCTCGGGTTTGCAGGGATTAGTCTACCGATACCGGTTCCTTTGACGGGTCGCTACGCAATGGTCGGAAGTGGGAACATTGATGATAGTACCTGGTACCAAGGTTTTTACAACAGTCTGGATAAAGTTTTATTTGAAGAAAAAATGAAGGCTCTTTAAAGAGCCTTCATTCCCCTAACTGATTTAGAAAGCCGATGAAATAGCGAAGTTTACCATCGCTTGTTTCGGATAAGAACTTCCATCAATTTCTCCTGATTTACTTGACATTTGTGCTGAGAGCTCGAAGTGAAGCCAATCAGGCCCTGTTGCAAGGCCGGCAGTGTAGATTACCCCTGCTTCGTCATTGGAGGCAATGTTTTTCATCAAACCGATATTTAGCTCCAGTGCGCTGAGATCGAAATTTGCTCCACCGCCGATATAGCGGGTGTTGTACCCAACAAGGGACTCATTCTCAGTGAGATCTACATCCATCGCGAGTTCTGCCCACTCGTTAAATTTGTATGCACCGCCGGCACGAACCGCGGGTTTAATCTCATATTCTCCACCACCGATTTTATCGAAAGAGGGGGTATTGAGGTTTTTACCTACCAATGCGAGAGTTAACTCTTGTGAAAATTCAGGTTTGAAGGCAAGACCCAAATCGATACCGAAGCTTGAAGAGTCAACAGCATTGTCGTTGATATTATCCAGGGCGTTATCATCATCAAGCGCAACGCTTTTATAGAATGTTTTACCCTTCATATATTTGAGTGCTCCCCCAACAGAAAGTGAACCGTATTCTGTATTAAAAGCATGTCCATAAGCAAGCGGAATCTCAAAAACCGCGAGACCTACGATATCGACGTTGGTGGTTTTATTAGTATTGGATTCATCCACTGCAGCGTAATAAAGAGAAGATGCTTGATAATCAGTGGTGGTTAAATAGACAGGATTGAGAGGATCGAAAGTAAGAATGTTAATATATTGACCAGGAGTTGATGTCTCGAAAATCAAATCTGTGTGGGTTTGATCGACATTGGCTATTCCACCAATATCGGACGTACCAAATAGTCCTGTTCCAAAGGAGCCGAATGAAATGGCTAAATCAGCGGTAGGATTGACTTGAAATCCTGTACCATCCATCCCGAGAATAATATCTCGTGCTTGGGTGAGCGTATCGATTTGTTCTGTGGTAGCATTTTGAGCATTCCCATCAACCAAATCGGATACACCAGAAAAATCAAGATCGCTCAAATCACCAACGGCTTTTCCGGCTCCCGTATCTTTAAGTCCGATTCCAGCACCGAGGTGGATACTGAATTTTTCAGGGTTATTCGCCAAAAGGGCAGGGTTGTTGTACGCTGCAAGCGATGAGGGAGAAGTAGCGATACCGGCTCCCCCCATAGAGGCTGCTTTGGCTCCTAATACCTGAAACTCCATACCGGAGGAGAGGGTTGCGACACACGCGGACGCGACGAATGAGAGAAGGATTTTGGATGAAGGCATGATTTTCCTTATAGTGATATCGTTTTATATAAAAACTAAAAAAAATATTTTAACGATTAATAGGTATTTCTTGAATTAAAAAATAATTTTTTTAACAAAAAAATGTAAAATACAGTCAATCTAGACTAAAGTATGAGTATTCTTAAACCGGCCTAAATATAAAAAACCCTTAAGGTTACTATAACATCGTTTGCACTATTATCCCAAAAATCAAACAAGACTAATTTAGTCTTTTATTAGAAACCCTTTTCAGGAGCATGAAATGCAAGTCTATTTGGACAACAACGCGACAACGATGGTCGATCCAGCCGTCGTAGAGGCAATGGTCCCTTTTTTCAGTGAGATTTACGGGAACCCGAACTCGCTCCACCGCTTTGGTACTGCATCGCATCCTGCGATCACCAGAGCAATCAATCAGATGTATAAAGCGATCAATGCCAGTGATAAAGATGACATTATCTTTACCTCGTGTGCAACCGAGTCGAACAACTGGGTTCTGAAATCGGTATGGGTCGATAAAATCCTCAACGGTGATAAGAACCACATCGTTACGACGGAAATTGAACATCCATCCGTTCTTTCAACCTGCAAATTTCTCGAAGAGCAAGGGGTCAAAGTTACCTATCTTCCCGTAAATGATCAAGGGATTGTTGAAGCGCATACTCTGCGCAGTTTTATTACCGAAAAAACGGCACTCGTGTCGGTTATGTGGGCAAACAATGAAACCGGAATGATTTTCCCGATTAAAGAGATCGGCGAAATCTGTAAAGAAAAAGGGGTCCTTTTCCACACCGACGGTGTTCAAGCGGTGGGTAAAATCCCCGTCGATATGCAGGACGTTCATGTTGACTTTATGTCAATGTCTGCCCATAAATTTCACGGCCCTAAGGGGATCGGAGCCCTTTATATCCGAAATTCCCAAGAACTTTCGCCATTGCTCAATGGGGGAGAACATATGGGGGGACGCCGTTCAGGTACATTGAATGTCCCTTATATCGTCGGTATGGGGAAAGCAATCGAACTGGCAACGGAGAATATCGAAGAGAAAATGGCGTCGATCCGTGCCAAACGTGACCGTTTGGAAGATGCCCTTCTTGCAGGGCTTAGCGATGTTATGGTGGTAGGAAATCGTAATAACCGTACCCCGAACACTATTTTGATTTCGATTCGCGGTGTTGAGGGTGAGGGGATGCTATGGGATCTGAACAATGCTCTCATCGGTGCTTCTACGGGATCGGCGTGTGCATCTGAAGACCTCGAAGCCAATACGGTCATGCTGGCGATCGGTGCTGATAATGAGTTGGCCCACACAGGGATTCGTTTGAGTTTAAGCCGTTTCACGACCGATGAAGAGATCGATTACGTCATTGAGCGGTTTGAATCGGCAGTCAAGCGTTTGCGTTCGATTTCAAGTTCGTACGCAATCGTACAACCTACAGCAGGTGGTGAAGCAACCGCCTGTGGAATACATTATTAAAGGATTCTACTATGGCAAAAAATGATTTATTAGGCGGATCTCTTTGGGATCAGTACTCCAATAAAGTTACAACATTGATGAACAATCCTCATAACCAAGGGGAAATCACCGAGGAAGAGTGCACAGCATCAGGACACAAGCTGATCGTTGCCGATTTCGGTGCGGAGAGCTGCGGTGATGCGGTTCGTTTGTACTGGGCGGTTGACCCCGTGAGCGATACGATTGTCAAATCGAAATTTAAAAGTTTCGGATGCGGTACGGCAATTGCCAGTTCGGATATGATGGCAGAGCTTTGTATCGGTAAAAAAGTACAAGAAGCCGTTAAAATCACCAATATCGATGTTGAGATGGCACTTCGCGACGATCCGGAAACTCCTGCGGTTCCGCCTCAGAAAATGCACTGTTCTGTTATGGCGTACGACGTCATCAAAAAAGCGGCGGGATTGTATCTCGGTGTCGACGAGTCGAGTTTTGAAGATGAGATCATTGTGTGTGAATGTGCGCGCGTGAGCCTTGGAACCCTCCGTGAGGTTATTAAACTCAATGACCTTAAAACCATCGAACAGGTGACCGATTATACGAAAGCGGGCGGTTTTTGTAAATCGTGTATCAAACCGGGCGGTCATGAAGCGCGTGAGTACTATCTTGTCGATATTTTGGCCGATGTCCGCCGTGAGATGGATGAAGAGAAAATGCGCTCAGCGGCCGATGCCGGAGCGCATGGTGATTTCGAAGCGATGACATTGGTTCAGAAAATCAAAGCGATTGACAGCGTCGTTGATGAATCAATCCGCCAGTTTTTGATTATGGACGGCGGTAATATGGAAGTTATCGATATTAAAGATTCACCGGATTATATCGATGTTTATATTCGCTATTTAGGTGCGTGTAACGGCTGTGCGAGTTCAAGTACGGGGACGTTGTACGCAATCGAAGCAACGCTGAAAGAAAAACTGTCACAAAAAATCCGCGTATTGCCGATCTAATTTCTTCTTTGTCCTTTTCTTTTTAGAAAAGAAAAGAACGAAAAGAAAATCGCCCTCACACCAGAACGCTGGCGGTACGCGTTTGCCCTACGGCACGCGACCTTGCTCTTGGTGTGGTGTGAGGGCACAATATTTTATTTCATAAACAAATCTCCGTGATCCAAACTCTAGAGCCGCTCCGTTGGCAGTAGTGCCGAGAGGAACGAGCGTTCTTGGATCACGGTATGATCTTTTGCTACTTTTCTGACTAAACAGAAAAGTAAGTTAGAAATTCTTATCAAACCAATCCGCAACCTGACTTCGTATCGTATGCCGTAACTGAATTCCCGCAATAAAATCGTTGTGCTGCGCTTTATTCAGCAGGCTAACCAAGGCATTACGCCGTTTGGAGAGGAACGGGTGATCGATTTGTCCCGGGTCTCCCATCACAACGAGACGGGTTTCATCTCCCATTCGGGTCCCGATCAGCTTGAGCGTTGCGTTGGTCATGTTTTGTGCTTCGTCAATGATAACGAATTTGCGTGAAATCGTTGTTCCCCGCATGTGTGCAATGTCCATCGCCTCAATGTTGTATTTTTTCATAAAAATTTCGGTGGCATTTTCCCGTTTGATCGAGTTGATGTTCCCGGTATATTCAACCCGTGCATCGATCGAACGGCTGCTTTGGTATTCGATGGTAAAGTTGATTGCGGCATATAAAGGGTACATGAAAAAACTCAGCTTCTGCTCTTCGTCCCCTTTTCGAAAACCGAGTTCCGCTTGCGGATCATTGGCCGTGACCGTATTGCGCGCATAGACAATCCCTTCCACGATTCCCTCTTCGACGAGTTCCAACCCCGCTTGGAGAGCAACGAGGGTTTTTCCGGAACCTGTAGAACCGGCTACGACGGTGACATAGTTTTGAGGATGGGTCATCATTGCGTAATAGAATTTCTGCTCCAGATTGAGGGGCCGAACAAGCTCTTCATTGAAATGTTCTCCGAAACGGCGATCGAAGTCACACCACTCGATTTGGTTATTAAAACTAAAGGCATGACGCTGAATCCCTGTTTCATACCTTTCGGAGGTTGTACTCAGTGCTTTCTGGATAAAAGTGATTTGGTCAAAATTGTGATGAACAATATCCGTGGGAAGAGCAGGGGTCTCTTCGTATTCGTAGGTGTAGGTAAAATCGATCTCTTCGGGGGCTTCAACACTGCTGTTTCGGATGCTTTGCGTTTGAATCCCCCGAATCTCCGCGGCAATCCGAAACGACATATCGTTCGTGAGGAGGGTGAGATCATAATCATCGGCAATTTCGCCGATTTTGGCATCGTTGATCCCCTTTGGCTCTGAAAAAGAGCTGCTGATACGATAGTGTTCACGGTGGACGATAAAGAGATCGATAAGATTGGCTTCTCCCCCATGCAAGGAGCGATCAAAATTGAGCGATAGGCGGTAATAACGGTCGTTTTGGCATAAAGAGAGCTCGATCCGCTCTCGTACGCACTGCGGCAGTTCAACCGAGCTGATCGGCTCACCCCATGCCACATCGGCGAGGCGGAAAAACTCGCGGGCCTGAAACCCCGCTTCGGAGCGCATATCGTCTTTTTTGCTGTTGAGTTCGGCTAGGACGATGTTTGTAATGACGACACCGTTTTGGTTTTCGTCACTGATACGGAGGATGTTGGTCGGGTCATCTAAAATTACGGAGGTATCTAAGAGGTAGCAGTTTTGAGTTGTACTCAGCACAAAGAACCCTTTTTATAGGAATTCTCTATGGTAGCAAAAATAATCTTAAGCGTAGTAGTTCTTAATTCCGTTGATAGTCGATCCCATATTGAGGAGCACCATATCGGCAATAACCAATGCCGCCATGGATTCGGCAACAACGGAACCGCGTACGGCGACACAAGGGTCATGCCGCCCTTTGAGGGAGACCTGAACGCTTTCGTTATCGGTAGTGATACTCTCTTGATCGACAAAGATGGAAGGGGTCGGTTTAAAATGGACACGGAGAGTCACGTCGTCCCCGTTGCTCATCCCCCCTAAAATCCCCCCCGAATGATTTGTTTTAAATCCATAGGGAGTAATCGGATCGTTGTTTTGGCTTGCATAGAGTTCAGCACTGTGAATCCCCTCGCCGATCTCGACCGCTTTGACGGCATTGATCCCCATCATCGCTTCGGCGAGAACCGCATCGAGTTTGTAATACAATCCCTCACCCAGTCCGATAGGAAGATTGGAAATCTTAATTGTCGCTACCCCGCCGACCGAGTCGTGTCCGTTTTTAGCTTCTAAAATCGCCGCTTTCTGTGCCTCTTCGACATTTTTATCCAGAGCATAGATAGGACTTTGTGGGGGATAGGTAAAGTCGAGAGTCTGGGCTTCGATACCGTGGATAGCGCTGATACCACTGTGAAACGAAATCCCGAGCTGTGAGAGCATCAGTTTCGCCACCGCTCCGCCGGCAACGCGCGCGGCTGTTTCACGTGCGGATGAGCGTCCGCCCCCGCGGTAATCGCGAAGACCGTATTTGTGAAAATAGGTAAAATCGGCATGCCCCGGGCGAAAAATATCTTTGACATTGGAGTAGTCGCCGCTTTTTTGATCGGTGTTGTAAATGACCATCATAATCGGAGTTCCGGTACTGAGCCCTTCGAATACACCGCTGAGGATTTCGACTTTGTCAGCTTCTTTACGCGCCGTTGCAAACTCGTTTTGTCCCGGTTTGCGGCGGTCGAGTTCGCTTTGGATATAATCTTCGTCGATCACGAGTCCTGCGGGGACGCCATCAAGGACGCATCCGATCGCTTTTCCGTGGGATTCACCGAATGTGGTGATCGTAAAGCGTTCTCCGAACCGATTCATTTGAGCTCCTTGCTTAACATCTCCAATGCGATTTGTGCCGCTTCCTGCTGGGCTTGTTTTTTACTTTTTCCCTGCGCGGAAGCGTACCGTTTGCCGTCGATAATGACGGCCACTTCAAACTCTTTTTTATGGTCAGGGCCGTGGGCGGCGATGAGCTGATATTCGGGAGTTGTTCCGTAATGGGCTTGAGTAAGTTCCTGCAGTGAAGTTTTGTAATCTTTAAAAAGGGAATCCAGAGAAATGTCCGGATGGACGTGTTCAAGAAGGGTAATGGTGATCTCTTGGACTTTCTGCAAACCCGTTTCGAGATAAATCGCCCCCATGACCGCCTCAAATGCGTTGGAGAGGAGCGAGCTTTTGGTTCGGCCGCTGTTATTCTCTTCGGCATTGGAGAGATAGATATGGTCGCCGAGTTTGAGATGGATAGCCAATGAGGTAAATCCCCCCTCGTTAACGAGGGAGGCACGCATTTTGGAGAGTTTTCCCTCATCAAAGTTGCGAAATTTTTTGTATAGGTATTCACCGACGATGAGATCGAGTACCGCATCTCCCAAAAACTCAAGGCGCTCATTATTGTAGGGCTGTTTGTAGCTTTTATGCGTCAGCGCTTCAATAAGGAGCTCTTTGTTTTTAAAGGTGTACCCCAAACGTTCTTGCAGGGCTTCTAAGTTGTTCATTTTTCTGCCTTATCCTTTTGTATGAATATTTCCGTTCGCTCCGATCGTATTGCCGCGAACGGATTGACGAGTATTATTTTATCCCGTTTTTGAATTTTTCCGCCTCTTCGCGTGCGATCACATCGCATTGCTCATTCTCGGGATGGCCGTCGTGCCCTCGAACCCATATCCCGTTAATACGGTGTCCTGCGGAGACGGTGATGTATTCTTGCCACAGATCGGGATTTTTGACTTTGGCAAAATTACGTTTAACCCACCCCTCCAGCCATTCGTTGATGCCGCGAATCACATAGCTGGAGTCGGAGACAACGGTTACCTCGCACGGCTCTTTGAGGGCTCGAAGACCTTCGATGACTCCGAGCAGCTCCATCCGGTTATTCGTCGTATGCGCTTCTCCGCCACGGAGGATACGCTCTTTGTCTCCATAGCGTAAAATGGCTCCATACCCGCCGGGTCCGGGATTCCCCAGAGATGAACCGTCACTGAAGAGAGTTATTTTCTTCAAACCGTTCCTTTGAGAGGTTCATTATGCTTTGAACTGAATCAATGGCATGGCAATGAGGACAACGGTGAAACGGTAAAAATGAAATTTGTTTACATTTATCACACGTGTATTCAAACTGCAACGTTGCTTTCATCTCACCGCAGCGGCGGAGCGCAATAAGGGTATCGAGTTCGAAAATCGAACTCCCTGCCGCCAGATCGACGGAACCTTTTGCCGTGAAGAGTTCACGCAAGAAAGTGTTGCTTGCAATTATATCCAAATCAAGATTTTCATCCCCTATGCGCCACAATACGTCGCTTAACCGTTCACTCAGCGATTGATCAAAATGGTTCCATCCCAAAAGCGGACGATAGGTAAAAAGCCATTCGAAAACCATATAGCCCATATGACGGTGCGTTTCGTAAAGTTCGATTAACTTATCAGCTTTTTCATCCAGAGCGATTCGGTGATCACTGATAAGGATTCGACATTCCAAATAGAGTTTTTCACTGACGGTGTCGGGAGAGAGTTCACATAAAGACTCCATGACTTCGAGTGCTTTATCGTATTGTTGGAGCTGTTCGTAGATAAGTCCTAAAAAGTGCAAGGCTTGAGGTGTTCGGGGGGCATTGTTTAAAATTTGGAGAAAGGTCTGACGCGAGCGTTCTAAAAAACCGGCTTTAAAAAAGCTTTTTCCGAGGAGCAAAAGGGCATCTTTTTGAAAAAGTGGGTCACGGTTTTTGGAGAGGAGGGCGTGATAAATCTCCACACTTTTCTCATAATTTCCCTGATGCTCGAAGCTTTGTGCCAGCAACAGCCACGATTCGGAGGAGAGGGAGTTGGTCTGTACCTGCTCGGTGAGCTTGACCCCCTCACCGATCGATTCGAATTTGCCCAAAAAAGATTCGAGATCACGATGTTCGCGTGCGGCTTTATACCGCCCCCACCAGTAACTCAGAAAGGAGAGGGTGAAGAGGAGGATAAAAAAAACGACAACACCGAAAAGGGGATCGCGAAATTCAATAAAAAATGTGTCCATGCCGTATTATAGCCGTGAAAAGGTTATTTCGCGAATGGTTCGTTGATTTGGATCGATTCGGTAGCTGAGGGAAGGCTCATCTTGGTAACGGCACTCCTCTGCTGTGCACAGCAGCGTATTTGCCCGAGGGAGAGGATCACCGACTCCTTGATCGTATTTGTTTTTGATAAGGGGAGAGAGGATGTGAATCGTCGCGATCTTTTTGCCGGAGGGATCCGAGACAATATGGGCGAGTACCCTTTCTCCCCGTTTCATTTGATAGATCATTTCGCTCTGGTCGGGGGAAATTTGGCTCAGCTTTTCAAAGGTGAAGCCGCTTAGAGAAGTACTCACCTGATCAAAGGGGGTGTCGGCGTGGATGGCGCCAAGACCCTCCTCCGTGATACGTAAAGAATAGGGTAACGCCGTATTTTGCGTGAGGCATCCGGTGAATAAGAGAGCTAAAGCGGGCACGCTGAATCGACGAAAGATCAAAATATCCGCTCCACCATAAGCTGGAGGGAGACACGGCCGCCCCATTCGTTTTTATTGACGGTATAGCTGCAGGAGATTTTTTTATCCTCAGGACACTCAAGGGTGCGTCGAAAGGCAATGAGTTCAAGTGTTTTTTGGCTTACCCTGGAGGGGCGAAGCTCCAATCGGCTATGGGACTGATCACTTCCGAAAAGTTTGACGGTGACCACATCGGCATTGCGGATGAGAAAACGGGGGCGGGGATTTCCCTCGCCGTAGGGCTCGAATTTCTCCAACAGTTCTAAGAGCTGAAAATTGATTATTTCGTGCTCCAACTCCCCGACAATTTCATTATGAGGGATGAAATCGGAAGGATTTACCCCCTTTGCCGCTTCGTTAATGCCTTGACGAAACGCATCCACATAATCGCTGTTCATCGATAACCCTGCCGCCATTTTATGACCGCCGAATTTCGCGAGGAGGTGCTCTTGGGATTTGATCAGGGTATAGAGATCGACATTGCCGATGCTGCGTCCTGAGCCTTTGGCGATACCGTTGTGGATGCTCAATACGATGGCCGGTTTTTGAAAATGGTTGACGAGGCGTGATGCAACGATTCCTACGACCCCTTCGTTCCAGTGCTCACCTGCTACGACAATGATCGATTGGTCGTTATGAACATGTACCATTGCTTCGTGCGTGGTTTGTGCTTCCGTCTCTTTACGCAGGGTATTGAGGGAGGTTAGGAGCTCGAATTGATGGTAGGCTTTTTCGGTGGTGTCAGCCAGGAGAAATTCCAGAGCGATGGAAGCATCCTCCAGTCGTCCCGCCGAGTTGATTCGAGGGGCGATTTGAAATGCGATATCCTCTGACGAGACAGTGGAACGGTTTAGAAAATCGCGAATCAGGACAAAGGGGGAGAGGTGTGAGCTCTGCATCATCTCCAGCCCGGTTTTGACGATAGCGCGGTTAATCCCTACGAGCGGCATCACGTCAGCAATGATGGCGAGGGCGAGAAACGGGAAAAACTGGCGCATATCGACGGACAATCCCAACTCTTGTTTGAGGAGACCCATCAGAAGCCATCCTACCTGTGCGCCGCAGATCTCTTTGAACGGATAGGGGCAATCGTGCTGTTTGGGATTGATGATGGCATACGCGTTCGGGAGGGTATCGGAGGGGGTATGGTGATCCGTGATGATGAGGTCAATCCCTCTGGCTTTACACACCTCTGCCGCCTCTATCGCGTTGATCCCGTTATCGACGGTAAAGATAACATCGGCATCCAGCCGCTCCAGCACATTTTTAGAGACCCCGTATCCGTCGGTAAAACGGTTCGGTATCGTCGTGACAAGGGGGTAGGGGATGAGGTCGAAAAAACGTTTAACGATTGCGGTGGAGGTGACCCCATCGACATCGTAATCCCCGACGAGGGCGATTCGTTCACCGCCCAAGATGGCGCGAGCAAGCCGTTCCGCCCCTTTTTGGGCATCTTTAAGTTCTTTGGGATGGGGGATATCGGAGAGCTTTTCGCTTTGCGCCTCAAAACGGCGTGCTAAAAAACTTCCCAGTGCGGTATGATCGAGAAGGGGAACCTCAGGCAGGATTGGCATTTGCAAACGTTGCCTTCACAAATCCGAGGATAGAGGCATTCGGACTTTGGAGACGTGAGGTAAATTCAGGGTGGAACTGTACCCCTAAAAACCATGGGTGTGACGGTATCTCAACCGCTTCGATCAGACCGTGAGATTCTCCGGTAACGATCATTCCCGCCGCTTCAAGTGCTTCGCGATAGGTCGGGTTGGCTTCGTAGCGGTGACGGTGACGCTCGTAAATAAGCGGTTCGTTGTTATAGGCTGCACGAAGTTTTGATCCCTCTTTCGTTTCACACGGATATTCGCCCAAACGAAGAGTTCCCCCCATCGGCGAGTGGTGGGTTCGCAGTTGCGTTTCACCCGACTGGTCGATGAAATTATCGATGAGATAGATCATCGGATGGGTTGTTTGCGGATTGAATTCGATCGAGTTCGCATCGGCATACCCTAATACATTGCGGGCATATTCAACGATGGAGAGCTGCATCCCCAAACAGATTCCCAAATACGGGATGCGATTTTCACGTGCGTAACGGATCGCTTGAATTTTTCCCTCGACACCGCGATTCCCGAAGCCGCCGGCAACCAGGACGGAATCACAATCACTGAGAAGTGCCTCAGCTCCTTGTGTCTCAATTTTTTCACTGTCAACCCAGTGGATCGCTACGCGGGTATCGAGATGGGCACCGGAGTGGATCAGCGCTTCGATTAGTGATTTATACGACTCTTTAAGTTCCAAATATTTACCGACAAAACCGATGGTGACGTGGTGTTTTGGAGAGACGATTTTTTTGACGAGAGAATCCCATTGTTCCATATCCGGTTTGAGTTCACCGAGATCAAGTTCTTTTGCGATCGGCGCGAGGATGTTTTGCTGTAAAAAGCTGAGCGGTACCGCATAAATGGTTTGCTCATCCATCGCTTCGATGATGCTATCATTGCTGACGTCACAGGCGAGAGCCAGTTTTTTCTTGAACGTTTTCGGAAGACGCTCTTCACTGCGGGCGATGATCATTTGCGGGGTGATACCGATACGGCGAAGCTCCTGAACCGAGTGCTGGGTCGGTTTGCTTTTGTGCTCGCCGGCTGCTTTGATGAAGGGGATCAGAGTAACGTGGATAAAAAACGTCCCTTCGACTTCATCATCGTGTTTCATCATCCGAATTGCTTCCATGTACGGCAATCCCTCGATGTCACCTACGGTACCGCCGAGCTCGACGACAAGAATTTCATGTCCTTCGCCCGCTTTTTTGATACGGTCAACGATCTCTCCGACGATGTGAGGAACGACTTGGATCGTTTGCCCCAGATATCCGCCGCTGCGCTCACGTTCGATGACACTGCTGTAAACCTGTCCCGTAGTAAAGTTGCTGGTACGCAAAAAAGAGGCATTGAGAAAACGCTCGTAATTTCCGATGTCCAAATCGGTTTCAGCGCCGTCTTTGGTTACGAAAACTTCACCGTGTTCCAACGGACTCATCGTTCCCGGATCGACATTGATGTAAGGATCGATTTTGAGCATGCCGACTTGTTTGCCGGAATGTTTGAGAAGTGCGCCGATACTGGCTGCCGTAATCCCTTTTCCAAGTGAACTGAGTACACCGCCGGTTACAAAAATATATTTGGTCATTCAATCATTCCTTAGCTCTTAGCATTTTTACGATGGGGTTAAATGGGTCGTGAAGATCCAAAATGTCGACAAACTGCCGCTCTTCTTAAGGAACGTATTATATACTTTTAAGACTTATAATAAGCTACTTCAAAAACAAAAATCAGTAGTCAGGAATTCAATGGAATCGGCACTCTATTACATTACGATAGCATTGGGCTTCTCTATTGTGGTCAATCTTATCTTGAAACGATTTGGGATCTCACCGATCATCGGCTATATCCTGACCGGGGTGACGGTCGCTTATCTTTTTGATCTGCGTCATATGGCTGATTCCCATACGCTGGAGGTAATTGCCGAATTCGGGGTTGTTTTTCTGATGTTTACGATCGGGCTGGAAGTTTCCCTGCAGCGCCTCTCGACAATGAAAAAGGATGTTTTTTTTAACGGCTCTTTGCAGGTAATCCTGTCGGCGCTTATCTTTTTTACCCTGGCGTACGGCGTATTTGGAATATCGCTTGAAACTGCTTTGATTACGTCGATGGCCTTCTCCCTCTCTTCTACGGCGGTGGTTCTTAGTTATCTCAAATCGACAAAAGAGATTGCACGCCCTTATGGTCAGAAATCGACTGGAATTTTGATTTTTCAAGATATCGCCGTCATCCCTATTTTGATTTTGATCGGTTTTTTGAGTTCTGACGGTGAAAATATCACAGAGGTATTGCTGCAAACCGCGATCAGTGCGGTGGTCATTGTCGGATTGCTGTTTATCATCGGCAAACGGGTTATGACGTGGCTGCTCCATTTCTCATCCTCAAGCGAAGTAGACGAGTTGTTTATGGGATCGGTTCTGGTGATTGTCGTCGCCTCATCTTTAGTGGCGTCGTATGCAGGCTTTACCTATTCGCTGGGGGCATTCGTGGCGGGGATGATTATCGCCGAAACCCGTTATCATCATAAAGTTGAATCGGACATTGCCCCGTTTAAAGATCTGCTGTTGGGGACCTTTTTTGTTACGGTCGGGATGAAGATCGATTTGGCGTTGTTTGTGACCCATCTGGGTGAAATTATGGCGATCCTTTTCGCCGTTTTGTTGGTCAAAGCCGTTGTCATTTTCGGGGTCGTCCGCATCCATTCCCAACCAAAAATCGCCTTTAAAACGGCGATTGCCCTCTCTCAGGTGGGAGAATTTTCGTTTGCTATTTTTGCATTGGCAGGGAATTATAAACTTATTCCGACTGAACTCTCCCAAATTTTGGTTTTGGTTGTTGTCCTCTCGATTATACTCACACCGTTTATTCTGGCCAATTTATCCAAAATCAGCAGTTATTTTTTCAAAAATGTGAGTGTTACCGAAACCTTTGCGATGCTTCCTGGACGTAAAAACCACGTCATTGTTTGCGGGTATGGGATAGTTGGAAAATTTGTGGCGAAAGCGCTGCGCACGGAAGGGGTCGATTACGTTGTCGCCGATAACAGTTACAAGCATGTTGAAGAGGCATTGCGTGATGGGCAAGAGATCTATTTCGGGGATATGTCCAAAACCGCTATTTTGGATAAATTATGCACGAAAGATGCTGTGAGTATCATCGTAACCCTCGATAATCTCGAAAAAAAGAGGCTTATTTGTGAAACGATTATCCGATATGCTCCCAATGTCAAACTGGTCGTGAAAGTAGTGAGTTTGGAAGAAAAACGGTCACTTCGGGGACTTCCCATATCGATTACGATTGATGGGAAAAAGGAAGTCGCGGCACGCTTGGTATCCGAAGCCCTTTATTGTGAGATTTAAACGGGTTTTTGCTCGGTAACGAGCCATTGAAGATAGCGGATAGACCACTCCAAATCTTCAAGAGCAACGTCAACGGCTTCGAGAGGCTTATCCAGATTGGCTTTGAGCTCTTTGAGGCGCTGTTTAAGGTATTGCGCCATGTGGTAGTAGGTATTGAGAGAGGTATCGTCTTGGGCTTTGATAATTAAATCTTCCAAAGTTGCAACCAACTCTTTTTCGTTGGGGAAAATATTGCCCGCTTTACGAAGGGTACGCTGCACTTTTTGCAGATAGGCAATATCAAGTTTAAATTTTTCAGGATTTTCCATAGTTGTTTCTTTTCTTGATTTATGTTGTATTGTCATCCCGTACTTGATACGGGATCTAGTATATTTAGATTCCGTGTCGTAGCACGGAATGACAGAAGAATTTAGTTGCCACGGCTTCCCGGTTTGATAGCTTCGCTTCCATCAGCGCACAACGGGCAGTTGTCAGGTGCGTACATCTCGAAGTCAAAATCAGCGAGCGCAAAAAGAGGTTTGTCGCTTGGTAATGCACAATTGGTTTTGCGTTCCAAGGCACTTCCGTCACGTTTACAAAATCCGCGGTTCGCTAACGCTGCAAATCCGACGACGACTCCGCCGAGGGCTTCGATTGCCTTTGCCGCTTCCATTGCTGAGCCGCCGGTGGTGATGATGTCTTCACAAATGAGTACTTTTTCACCCGGAGTGATTTCAAATCCGCGTCGAATCTGCATTTCACCGCTGACCCGCTCCGCAAAGATAGAGCGTTTGTCGAGTGCGGTTGCGAGGGCGAATCCGGCAATCAATCCGCCGAGTGCCGGAGCACAAACGGTATCGATTTCAATCCCGTTGTCTTGGATTTTTACCGCTAACGCATCGGCGAGGAGTTTTGCAGTTTTAGGATCTTCGAGCACTTTTGCCGATTGGAGATAATACTGCGAATGATTTCCTGAACTGAGTTTGAAATGCCCCTCAAGCATGGCATTGGCGTTCATGTAAATAGCTTTGATATCCATGATTAGACCGTCAAGATATCTTGCTCTTTGTTTTTGAGCAATTCTTCGATTTTAGCGATGTATTTATCGGTGATTTTTTGGACTTTGTCTTGCGCACTTTTAGAGTCATCTTGGGTTACCAGTTTGTCTTTTTCGAGCACTTTGATTTTATCGTTTGCTTTTTTGCGGTCGTTGCGGACCCCTACTTTGGCATCTTCTGCCATCCCTTTTGCTTTTTTGACGGTGTCATGACGTTGGTCAACCGTCATAGCCGGAAAGAAAAGTTTAATATCGGTTCCGTTGTTGTTCGGATTGACCCCGATATCGGCTTTCATGATCGCTTTTTCGATGACGTTCAGCATCGATTTGTCCCACGGAGAGATGGTGATGGTGGTCGCATCGGTTGCCAAAACACTTGCCGCTTGATCCAGAGGAACGAGTGAACCGTAGCTCTCAACACGGATATTGTCGAGGATTTTTGTCGTTACCTTTCCGGTACGGAGCGTACGGAAATTGCTGAGCATATGCTCAACACTCCCTTGCATCTTCTCTTCACAAAACTCATACACTTCGTTTAACATAAAATTCCCCTTCGTCTTATTTGGTGGTGTTGGTATCGTTTACGATATTGATCGTTGGCGCGGCAACTTCAGTCGTTTCAACCATAGAATCGACAACGGAAGCATTTTTTTGTTGCGCATAAAAATAGCCCAATGCGATCGTATTCACAACGAAAACAAATCCGAGAAAAAAAGTTACTTTGGCTAAAAAGCTTCCCGGTCCTTTAGCTCCAAAAACCGATTCATTTGAGCCGCTGTAAGCACCCAGACCGATGCTGGAGCTTTTTTGCAAAAGTACCGCGATAGTGATCATCACTACGAGTACGATTTGCACGATGAGCAGAATACCTGTCATGTTAGTCCTTACCTAATAAAAAAGTTCGCGATTATAGCACAGTGTTGATAAGAGGGTGATGAAGCTCTCTTTTAAAGAGATTGTGACTAAAATGTTCTCTTTAAAAAAGGGAGGCTGCTATGTGCTCAAAATGTACCCAAAAGAAAAAACTGGCATATTTCATTGCAATTTTTGTTTCGACGATCGCTTATTATTTCTTATTTACGCGCTAAAGGGTTTACGCTGTGATTATAAACGCCCTTGAATCGAAAACCTTAATCTTATTTCTAATGGAACTCAACTAAAATTCTAAAATAAAAAGAGAGCAAAGGTATTTAAAAATGGATGCAAAACGATTATTGGTATTTGGAAGTATTATTTTGGCGATTATCGGGGGGCTGACTTTTTTTTCTCCTCAACTTCAGAAAAAGGAAGAGGGATCAGCGGGTAAACCGATGGTCTCTGTCAGTACGTTTTCGCTTTGGGAAGTTGCCAATGCAGTAGCCGGTGATGGAATCGATGTTCACTCCATTGTTCCGCTCGGAAGTGATGCGCATATGTTTGCACCTAATCCATCGCAGGTTGCCGAGATTTCGGATTCAGCAATGTTTATTTATAACGGCGCAGGATTCGAGATGTGGGCGGAGAGTTTGACCCATACCCTTCCGAAAACAACACAGATTCTTGATATGAGTCAGCACGTTGCGTTGCAAAAAAGCGAAGAGGAACATCATGATGAAGCAGAAGATGGTGATGCGCACCATGACGAACATGCTAACCACGATCATGGAGCGTATGATCCTCACTATTGGCTCGATATTGACAACATGATTAAAATGACCCAGGTGATGGACGGTGAATTCTCGAAACTTCTTCCGGTGAAAGCAGAACAGTTTCATAAAAATGCGCTCACTTATATTGCCGAATTGCAAAAGCTTAAATTGGAGTTTTCTACGGGTTTAGCCGAGTGTAAAAACCGTACCTTGATCTCCAACCATGATGCTTTCGGTTATCTTGCCCATGCCAACCGCCTTGAAAACGTTTCGGTGATCGGTCTGTCATCCGATGAGCAGCCGAGCGCGCAAACGGTAGCCCATGTGGTCGAAGTGGTCAAAGAGCACAGGATGAAAACGATCTTTTTTGAAGAGTTGATCAACGATAACGTCTCCCAAACCATTGCAAAAGAGACGGGTGCCAAAGCCGTAGCGCTCCAACCGCTGGAAAATATTAGCGAAGATGAGTTAAAATCCCGTCAAACCTATCTTACGATCATGCGTGAGAATCTGAAAAAACTGCGTGAAGCGATGGAGTGCCGTTGAAATTTTTCCCGAGTCTTTTCGAAGTGAACAGCCTCAACTTTGAGCGGCAAGGCAATCTTGTTCTCAAAGGGGCTACGTTTCGTATTTTACCGGGAGAGTATTGCGCCATTATCGGCCCCAACGGGGGAGGAAAAACAACCCTTGTCCGCCTTTTGCTAGGGCTTGAAAAACCGACATCGGGGGAAATCAAACTCTTTGGCATCCCCCAAAAACGTTTTCGCGATTGGAACCGTATCGGCTACGTTCCCCAGCGCTCTGCTTTAGTGGACAGTACATTTCCGGCAACCGTGCGCGAAGTAGTCGCGATGGGACGATACGCACGACGGGGGATATTGGGATTCGAATCCGTCGAAGACAAAGAATCGATCCTCGAAGCGATGGAGCTGATGGGGGTGGCTGATCTCTCCGATCGTCTTATCGGCAACCTCTCCGGCGGTCAGCGTCAAAGGGTGATGATTGCGCGCGCTTTGGCCTCCAATCCGGATGTTTTGATCGTTGATGAGCCCAATACGGGGGTCGATGTCGAATCGCAGCACCGTTTTTATGAACTTCTCCGTATCCTCAACCGTACGAAAAAAATGTCTATCCTCTTTATCACCCACGATATCGGGGTGATTGCGGAGGATATCACCCGCGTATTATTTGTGAATCAGACGCTGTTGGTTTCCCAAAATCCGGCCGAAATGACCCGATGTGACGAGATGAGCCGATTGTACGGGACCCCTGCTCATGTTGTGTCCCATAACCATTAATAAATCTGCCTCTTTAGGGGCAAGCGTTTGCTGTCGCCTACGGCTAAGCTTTTCGCAAGCTGCATGTGCCACAGCGGCTAGCGTAGGCAAAGGGATTTTATTCCTTTGCCGTTCGCAATACGAAGGATTGCAATGATATACGAAATGTTTGATTACCCCTTTATGCAGCGCGCGTTTATCGCAGGGTTGATGATTGCTATTCTTGCCTCTTTGAGTGGTTCGTTTATCGTCCTTCGCCGTTACTCGCTCCTCAGCGAAACATTAGCCCACGTCTCCCTCGTCGGGGTCTCGGTGGGACTTTTGTTGGGAATGAGCCCGTTATGGATGGCGGTGCTGGCTTCGCTGGCCGCTTCATGGATGATTGAGTACCTGCGCAGTGTTCACGGGATGTATTCCGATTCGGTATTGGCGATTTTTCTTTCGGGCTCTCTTGCCCTTGCCATTGTGATCGTCTCGATGGCGGGATCGTTTAACGCTTCCCTTTTTAGCTATCTTTTCGGCTCGATCCTCTCGGTGAGTACGGAAGATCTATGGGTGATGGGGATTTTCGGCTCTTTGGCGATGGCGTTGCTGTTAGCCTTTTTCAAAGAGCTCTACTTTATCGCGTTTGATGAGGATGTTGCCCGCGCAGGGGGGATTCGCGTCACCCTCCTGAACTTTATGCTGGTAAGCGTTATTGCCGTCATTATTGCCCTTTCCATTCGGGTCGTCGGTACACTCCTCATCGGTGCGCTTATGGTGATCCCCCCTGTTGCCGCGATCCGATTCGGAATGGGTTTTTACCCGACAACCCTCCTCTCGATTGCCATCGCTTTGATTTCGGTGGTGATCGGTCTTAGTGCATCGTATCTCTTCTCCCTCCCGAGCGGTGCGGCGATTGTACTGTGCCTTTTGGTCATCTTTATCATCGCATTGCTGGTCAATCGCCGATGAGTAATGCCTGCCATGAATTTTCTCGCTATGCCGCCGAATACGGGAGCCGCAATGTTATTCAGCGCCTTGTCGCGGATAAGCTGATTGCCTCTACGGAAGGTCAGCCAAAGCGTATCTTGGATTTGGGATGCGGAAACGGCACTCTCTACGCGTTGATTGATTGGGAAGTGGAACGTTTTGTCGGTGTCGATTTTTCCGCCTCCATGCTCGAACATCATCCCTCGTCACCGAACGTGGAATTGATTTTGGGGGATTTTAACGATCCTGCACTCTTTGAGAGATTGCGGAATGAACACTTCGATCGCATCTATTCGGCATCGGCATTGCAATGGGCTGATGATTTGGAGGGGGTGTTACAATCCCTCGCTTCCCTCAACACCCCCATGTCTTTGGCAATTTTCACCGCAGGAACCTTTAAAACGCTTCATGAATGTGCTGGGGTCACACCGTTGTTACGTTCCAGTGATGAGGTGATTGCCATTTCCGAAAAATATGTGGATGCGCAGTTCGAAGTGCTTCACACGACATTGGAATTTGATTCGGTGCGGGAGATGTTTCGCTATATCAAGCGCAGCGGAGTGAGCGGCGGACGCAGGGTTCTCGATTTTACGCAGACGAAACGGCTGATGGAAACCTATCCTCTGAACTACCTCGAATTTGAGGTTGTGTTTATTACGTCATAAAAAGATTAAAATCCCATCTCCCTAAAAAGCGGTCTTTCCTCTACCGCTTCATTCATACATTTCCCTCTCAGTTCTTCCAGTTTCTCATAGATAGTCCCCTCTTTGATGGGGCAGAGTGAGAGCATATCTTCAAGCAGACATCCGAATGCCCGCACTTCGATCCTCTCAAACTCTTTTTGGTGCAGTTCATAAAAGCTCGCCGCCCCGAAATCTCCCAGATAGCAGTGATCTTCGTCGTTGATGAGGATGTTGTGGGCGTAGAGATCGCCGTGCATGAGTCCGTGTGCGTGCAGATGAGCGCTAGCGGAGGCGATTGCTTTGGCCACTTTGTAGATGGTTTCAGGGGTAAAGGAGGTTTCTTCGGTGAATGTATCGCGCGTACAGGTCTCAAAATCGGGAGGAAGCCCCAGATTGCGGTAAACATTAGGGATATATTCCAATACCAGCCCCAGACGCTCTGAGCCTTGCAGTTTTGAGAGGACTTTGATGAGGTTCGGATGTTCCCCGACACTCATGCAGGCATTCATCTCATCGTGTGCGTATCCGTCGCTCGTGATGGCACCTTTGAAAAGCTTCAGGGCTACCTCTTCTTCGTGCGATTCCGAGTAGGCTTTGTAAATATCCCCCGAAGCTCCCGAACCCAATTTCTCTTTGACCTGTAACGATTCGTAGACGGTCTCTTGAAGGGTGAATTGCGCCTTTGCGCTGCACGGGTTTCCCGAAAAAGCGAGCCACGAGAGTTTCGGCAGACCCCTCAGCCAAGAGGGGATTGCTTTGAGATTGTTGGCTGAGAGGCGGAGGAGTTCGAGGTTTCGACACGCGGCCATCTCCTCGGGGAGTTTTTCGAGGCGGTTTCCTGCCAAAGCACATTTTTGGAGTTTGCTTAAGTTTCCGATGGATCGGGGGAGGGATTTGAGTCTGTTGTCGGTCAGGATCAGCCAGCTGATACTATCAGGGAGAACCTCTTCGTCGAATGTTTCGATCTGATTGCTTTTAAACCCTACCATATAAAGGTGTTCGCACCCTTTGAAAGAGGGGACGGTGGTGAAGCGGTTGTTGGAGAAGAAGGCGATCTTCAGATTCGTTAGTCTACTGATCTCTTCGGGAAGCGAAGAGAGGAGATTGTTGCTCAAATCCAGAATCTCCAGCGTATCGGCCAATTCGAAGATTTCTTCGGGAAAAGTTGTCAGATTTTCAGAGAGGGTCAGCCGTTTTATCCCCTTTAGCTCTCCGGAACGCAGTTGTGCCAACGTATGCATAAAGCCCTTTTTTGATCGGTTATTGTCGGCATTTTACCGAATATAAGCTTGCAGTGTTTTTTTCCTCTCTTCTAATGGCCGATATAGGGAGAAAGGGTACCAAGAGCAGGGGTAAAAAAGTATTACAATATCTCTATAATAGGGCAAAGGGGTTGTGATGAAAACAAGGATATATGCAGATGATAGGGTTATGATCTCTTATTCTGCTCAGAGTGTCTGGGCGGTGATTGCGGATATCAAACAGTATCCGCAGTGGTGGCCGAAGTCGCTGAATCTCAAACTCCTCTCAGAGGGTGACTCTGCCGGTGTCACACTGCGGATTAAACCTTCAGGTGGACAAGAGTTCTTTTGCCGGGTAGAGTCGAGTAATGGTGCGAGCCGGATGCTTATTCGCTATTTTGGAGGATTTATTACCGGAACCGGAGAGTGGAATATCGAGCCTCTATCCCATGGTTGTACGGTGAGCTATACATTGGATGTAGAAGCCGACGGTCTTCTGATAGGATTGATCGGAATGTTCGTAAATCTCGGCCGGATCCACTCGCAGATGATGGAGAGCGTGTTTCATGGACTTGAACAAGAGTTGGAAAAGCGAGAACAAAACTAATCCAATTTGAACTCTTATTTATAATGAAAGGTTAAATCAAAAGAAGTGTATATTTTTGATGTAAACCGTTATACTATCCCTAGATAAATAGGATTCTAGTAAAGGAGCTTATATGCGCGGAATTGAAAAATACGACAACCTTAAAGAGGTTATGCCGAATCTTATGCCTGTCTTGAGGGATGCGATTCAGTCCGAATTTTTGGAAATCAAAAAAATAGATAAAGAATGCAAAAAATTTATTGCGACCTGCGAGAAATTTCCTGATCTAAAAAAAGCGGAATATGTTATTTTCTCGCAGCACATTAAAAAGAATGAACACAAATATGAGCGATTTGTCTTTATCGATGAGCAAGGGAATACGATTCGTCACATCAGCGGAGCGGAGATGGAACTTTACGGATTGCTGGGTTCGTGTACGAATCTTCATGTTTCCGAAGAATACGTTGAGAAACAAATCTATTGCCATGACGGCGAGTGCCGCCACTGATTCAACGTGTCGAACTGCGAACGAAAGTTTTTAAAACACCTTTTGCCGCAAATACTCCGCTGGCAAAACATCCGGTCAAGAGATAGCCGCCCGTCGGCGCATCCCAATCAAGCATTTCACCCGCACAAAAGACATTCGGCAGGGTGTGCAGCATAAGATCCTCATTCAGTGATTCGCGCATCACCCCGCCGGAAGTACTGATTGCTTCGTCGATAGGCTGCATTCCGGTCAGGGTGATGGGATATTTCTTTACGCACGCCGCAACGTTGATGGGATTACCCCATTGCTCTTTGGGTAACGCTTCCCGAATGAGCGCGGCTTTAACCCCTTCCAAATTCGCTTTGCGCCATGTGTTATCACACGATTGTTTACGTGATGAGGTGAGGCGTGCTACTAAGGCAGCCTCGCTCATATGGGGCATTAGGTCTAAATAGAGGATTGCCGAGCCGTGCGCTATAATTTCTTCCCGCAACGGCCGAGAGAGTGCATAGACCAATCCCCCCTCAATACCGTAGGTTGTCAAAACGGCTTCGGCGGAGCTGGCATGCTCTTCACTTCCTTTGACCCATCCCGAGATATTTTTTAACGGTTTGCCTAAATGGGGCTGCAAGAAAGGGGACCATGTTGCTTTAAATCCGCAGTTAGAGGGTAATAACGGACTGATGTTCACACCCTTGCGCGCTAAAATAGTGATCCACGCACCGTCTGAGCCGAGACTTGCCCAGCTTCCGCCCCCTAGAGCTAAAATCGTTGCATCGGGTGCCACGGTTTTTTTACCCTCTGCCGTTGCAAAGCGTAAATCCCCCTTATCGGTAAAACCTTGCCAATAATGGCGGCAATGGACGCGAACCCCCCGTTTTTTTAACGAAGAGAGCCATCGCCGTAACAGCGGCGCGGCTTTCATCTCGGTGGGAAAAACCCGTCCCGATGTTCCGACGAACGAATCCACCCCCAAACTTTCCATCCATGCTCTGATCCTAGTGGCGTCAAAAGTATCGATCATAGGCTTAAGCCAGTCTGGTTGATCATAGCGGCGGATAAAATTGCTCATCGGTTCGTTGTGGGTTATGTTTAATCCCCCCTTGCCCGCCATGAGAAATTTTCTACCTACAGAAGGTTTCGCTTCGAAAATCTCGACACGCATCCCGGCCGCAGATAAAACATCCGCTGCCATCAGTCCGGCAGGTCCTGCTCCGATAATGGCGATGTGTTTAGAGTTCAATGACTCTCGTTGGAGTCTAAAAGGTTTTTCTTTTCTAATGTATAGAGTTCGTACCGGATATTTTTAAACCGTTCGCTTAAACTCGGTTCTACAATCTTATAGAGCTCTTCCAAAACCCGTGCCGATTCCTGTCCCCTTTTATAGTTCGCTATCACTATAGAACGCAGATCGGTACGGTTCATCTCGCTTTGCATCGTCGGACGGAGTACATCATTGACACTGTCTCGTGAGGCAAGGAGTGCATCGAGGGGTTCGATACGGCATTGATGGCGGAGAGTTTTAAGGGAGGTGGAGAGTTCCTTGTCATTGTGAACATAGCGCGCTATATCCTCAATCACACGGATACCTTCTTTGAGACGGTTGAGATTGGCATCGACCACCCGAAGGAGTTCGGGCGGAAGAGAGTTATTCATCATTGTTTCCGAAAATTCCGAAGAGTTGAAGCATGGTGACGAACAAGTTAAAGAAATCGAGGTACAAAGCGATAGCACCGTCCATCGGTGTTTCATACGCACCACGGATGACATTTTGGGTATCGATCAAAACCATAACACTGATAACAAGCAAGAAAATTGCCTGAATCGCTACATAAAGGATCGGGCTTTTCAAGAAAAAGACGTTGATCAATGAAACCGCCAATATAATAAAGAAAGCGATCATAATCGGTTTAGTCCACGTCGTGAAGTCTTTA
This sequence comes from Sulfuricurvum sp., assembly GCF_049587615.1. Taxonomy (GTDB): domain Bacteria; phylum Campylobacterota; class Campylobacteria; order Campylobacterales; family Sulfurimonadaceae; genus Sulfuricurvum. Next base: position 749 of record NZ_JBAVEF010000050.1, on the reverse strand, counting down.
GAACTTTTAATAGCAAAGAAACTAAGACCACCAAACAACGCCGCCGTCATGAAAAACGCATTTCCTACGATGGTTGCACCGCCTGCCATTCCGAGGATATGGCTAAGAAGCGGAGTGATGATAACACCGCTTGCAAATGTAAACGCAAACAATCCGATCATATTAACGCCCGGTTTGTTTTTGATCATTTGAAGACCAAACATACCGAAAAGCATCCAAGGGATGGCAATCCACCAGTAATTCGCCGCCACCACACCGGCAAACGGCATACCGACATAAGCACCTACCCCGCCTGCCAACATCGAAGCGGCAAACAATTTATAAGTATCTTTAACAAACGAAACGATCTGCGCCTCACTCTTGTGTGCGCTCTCGTAACCAAAAGCACCTTCTCGTGCGTATTCGCGATCATATAAAGCCATAGCTTTTTCCTTATAAGGGATTTTACGAAAGTGATTATACAAGAGTTTGATTAACCGTTCATTTGATAATTGGGGTAAAAAGTAGCCTTTAGAGGGGTAAAATGAGTAGAAAAGTTACATTTTTGGGGCACAAGAATAAAAAATAAAAACTTTTTGACATATTTTACATATTTTCCCAGAAACCTCTTGACATCTTTATTGATTTCCCCTATAATTCCCGTCCACAAACGATGAGACGCTTCGAAAGAAGGGTTAAGTTTGAGTTTGAGATCATTGAAAACTAAGTAGGTCAAACGGTTCGAGACTTTCTCGAAGACGTTGACCTTT
>NZ_JBAVEF010000049.1:0-1629 GCF_049587615.1 Sulfuricurvum sp. | reverse complement strand
GCGCTCGCGCTGCTGTTGTACGTTGCGCTGCCCGCGGAGTACCGCGATGCGGCCGGCAGAATCGTGCCGCTCGCGCATCCGGCGCGGGCCACGCTGGCGATGATGGCGTGGATGGCGACCTGGTGGATGACCGAGGCAGTCGACATCGAGGTCACCGCGCTGTTGCCGATCGCCACCTTCCCGCTCGCCGGCATCATGCCGCTCGGCCGCACGACCGCGAACTACGGCGCGGACGTCATCTACCTGTTCCTCGGCGGGTTCGTGCTCGCGCTCGCCATCCAGCGCTGGGGGCTCGACCGGCGGATCGCCTTCGCGACGCTGCGCATGGTCGGCACGCGGCCCAAGGCGATCGTCGCGGGCACGATGGCCGCGACCGCGTTGGTCAGCATGTGGGTGTCGAACACCGCGACCGCGGCGATGATGGTGCCGATCGTGCTCTCGGTGATCGACGTCGCGCTGCGGCGGCGCACCGGCAAGGGGCTCGCCGAGCACGGCGGCATCCCCGGCGAGGACCGCGACATGTCCAACTTCGCGCTATCCGCGCTGCTCGGCATCGCCTATGCCGCGTCGATCGGCGGCCTCGGTACGATCATCGGCTCGCCGCCCAACGGCATCCTGGTCCGCTTCGTCGAGCAGACCTCCGGCATCCGCATCGGCTTCGTCGAGTGGATGGCGATCGGTGTGCCGGCGATGCTCGCGTTCCTGCCGCTCGCATGGTTCCTGAACACGACGGTGATGTTCCCCTCGCGCATGACTGAGAACGAGGGCGGCCGCGAGTACGTCCGCGACGAGTGGGCGAAGCTTGGCCCCCTCAACGCGGGCGAACGCGCGACGCTTGCCGTGTTCGCGGTCACGGTGCTGCTGTGGATGACCTCCCCCCTGCTCGGGGGCTGGACCGTCGGCGACGCGCGCCCGTTCTCCGGACTCTCCGACGCCGGCATCGCGATCCTCGCCGCGATCGCACTGTTCCTGATCCCGGTGGACCGGGCGAAGGGCGTGCGCGCGATGGACTGGGCGACGGCGCAGAAGCTGCCCTGGGGCGTGCTGGTCCTGTTCGGCGGCGGCCTTGCGCTCGCGGCCGCGACCGAGGCGAACGGGGTGCCGCAGTACATCGGCAGCCTCGCCGCCGGCTTCGCCGGATGGCCGGTGTGGGCGGTGCTGCTCGCGATCATCGCGATCATGGTGTTCATGTCCGAGCTCACGTCGAACACCGCGCAAGTCGCCACCATGCTGCCGATTCTCGCCGCCCTCGCGCCGGTGCTGGGCGTTCCGGCGGGCATGCTGCTGGTTCCGGCGACGATCGCCGCGAGTTGCGCCTTCATGATGCCGGTGGGCACGCCGCCCAACGCGATCGTGTTCGGCACCGGCCTCGTGCGCATGCCGCAGATGATCCGCGCCGGGCTGTGGCTCAACCTGACCGGCATCCTCGTGATCTTCGCGCTCACGTACGCCGTCGTGGTGCCGACCATCGGCGCCGGCCGCTGACGGGCGTGCGGGCGGGTTCGCGCCGCCCGGCGCCCGGCAATGGATTTCAGGCAAGGGTTGGGCTACCCTTCGCCGATGCTTGGCTCGCCTCCGCGCACCCCGGCTCCCGCAACGACTCGCGCGCACCTGCGCATGCTCGTCGCG
>NZ_JBAVEF010000048.1:0-2462 GCF_049587615.1 Sulfuricurvum sp. | reverse complement strand
GTACTCGTCGCCGCGTATATGAAAAAAGCCTAAGTATTTGAAAGACTAAGGTATTTTCAAGTAGAATTTCATATCCGTTTCGGAGAAGCAGTGCTTCTCCGGATCTTCATGCGTCCGTAGCTCAGCTGGATAGAGCACTGGTTTCCGGTACCAGCGGTCAGAGGTTCGAATCCCCTCGGGCGTACCACAGTTTAAATCATCCCCATCTCTTTAAGCGCTCTGCGTATGGCCCCCGCTATCGATTCTCCCGTCCGATCGGCATACTGATCTATTTTTTCTTTTTCCGCTTTTGTCAGGGTCAAAAAGACTTTTTCACTTTGTTTGGTCTCATCATTTTTTTTCGGCCGGCCGCCGGGATGCTTGGCCGTTTGAATGGCTACATGTGTTGAGAGTTCCCGCTGAGTCACCCGCTTGGCAAACTTGTTTTCCGGTTGGTTCTTTTCCATTTCAACTACCTTTTAAGCTGTAAATAACTGTTGTTAACTATTGTATTCTCTAATTTTCTCATGCAGATCACGGATTAGATTGGCACTTTTGCGGTACGCGTACGCTTTGATTCCACCCTGATTGGAAAGCTCGAGTATAGAGCAGTTCTCGTTGATCGCCGTCTGCAATGCCACGCTCATCGGCAAGGCGAACATTTCGACCTCAAATCCGAGCGTTTCGTCAAAAACAAATTTGGCATCGTTGATATCGTTCTCTTTTTGGCTCATGTTGGGAACCAGCAATATCGGTTTGTTCATCGGTGCGACACGCACCAGCGTATCGACGGTACCCTGAATCGTTTCCAGTGTCGGGATAAAAGGGATAATGACCAAATCCGAATAGGCAACCGCCTGATCGAGTTTGACATCGTCAAATCCCCCAAAATCGAAAATTGTCGCCTGCTTGGGCTGAGCCAATTGTTTTTCCTGTATTTCAATTTTTTCTACCTGCTCGGGCAAACGATCCGAAAGGGAGCCGTAGGGGTCGACTTCACATCCGCGGAAACCGAATCCGGTAATGAGCTGGTGGGCGATCATCGATTTGCCCACTCCCCCTTTGAAATTGACAATGGTGATATTCATACTTTTCCTTGCAATAAATAACTGTTAATTACAGTATTTTACAAGTAATAAATAGATAATGTCAAGTTTTGAACTGTAAATAACTAATATTTATTCCGTGTTTTAGCATAAGGAAGTTAAGAAGAGACGGAAAAAGTAGTATCAGGCGAGCGAAAAATCTTCTTTATACAAAATATGAGCAGCTGTTTGCTTGAATGATTCCATTTCGCTAAAAACGAAATCCAAGGCCATATTCTGCTTTTCGCTGATTTCAAGACAGCTCAATATTTCACGCATCGACATTTTTGCACGTTTGGCAATGATAAGATGATCGACCGACAGGTTTTTTAATCTAGCAAGTAATTTTTCCTGCTTCTCATGAAGCTCGTTCTGAAAACTTGACATGCCAACCCCTTTATAGTTGCAATTGTGACATTCAGGAATTACTATTATGTTACAACGCGGCTTGTATTATATTTAACAAATAAAATTATATTTTAGCGGTTCAGAAGATTCTCTTTGCCTTCCAAACGACGCTTATTCGACTAATTCGCTGAAATCCTCTTTCCCGACGTTGCAGATGGGACATACCCAATCATCGGGCAGATCCTCGAAAGCCGTGCCGGGAGGTATACCGCTATCCGGGTCTCCCAACACGGGGTCGTAAATATATCCGCATACATTGCACTCAAACTTTTTCATCTTCCGCTCCTTATCAAATGTATGTATCCATCTCGTCGCTGAGCAATCGATAATCGACATGATGCGCGTACAACGGCGTATCACTCAGAGTACTCTCATATCTGAGCGCCTCTTCCAGCGTGCTTTTCGACGGGCTTTTATAAATGATGCCGATCGGAAAAGGATGGCTTTCCAGCGATTTCTCGAATGCCTTTACTTTGTCGGTCGGGTCATACGAATTGGGCAACTCGTAAATATTCTCTTTGAACCACTTGAACGTATTGGTTTTGTTGAAGGTGACGCACGGCTGGAAAATATCGATCAGAACATACCCTTTGTGTGCGAGGGCAATTTTGAACATCGCTTTGCAGTGTTCTTTGTTCCCTGAAAACGTTCGGATAACCAGCGACGCATCGAGCGATATCGCCGTTGCGATAGGATTAAAAGGCTCCGTATGAACCCCTTCAACCTGTACGGGGGTTTTGAACCCCCGTGCGGAAGTGGGAGAGGCCTGCCCCTTGGTCAGGCCGTAGACCATATTGTTATGCACGACATTGACGATCCCGGCGTTTCTGCGGATCGCCGCCATGAAGTGGTTTCCCCCTTCGCCGTACATATCGCCATCCCCCCCTTCGGCGATGACCGTTAAAGTGGGGTTGGCTACTTTCAATCCCTGCGCAACGCTCAAAGCCCGGCCGTGAAGGCCATTGAACATATTGACGCTCATGTATTGAG
>NZ_JBAVEF010000047.1:0-1567 GCF_049587615.1 Sulfuricurvum sp. | reverse complement strand
TTGCCGATCAGCGGCGAGGGCACCTCGCGCGGATTCAAGCCCAGGCCCGCCAGCAGGAAGGCGAAGAGCACGGCGAAGACGCCGAGCGGGATCAGGAGCTTGCGGTTCATGGGGGCGGCGCCGCTCTATCGCGCCGTGGCGGCGCCGGCGGGTAGCGCCGTCTCGCGGCGTGCCGCGAGACGGTAGCGGCGGTCGGTGATCGCGAGGAGGCCGCCGAGCGCCATCAGCACGCATCCACCCCAGATCCACGTCACGAACGGCTTGCGGTAGACGCGCACCGTCCAGGCGGCGCCGTCGACCGGCTCGCCCAGCGACACGTACAGGTCGCCGAAGATGCCGCTGTCGATCGCGGCCTCGGTCATCGGCATGCCCTGCGCGTTGTAGATGCGCTTCTCTGGGTGAAGCTTCTCGAACGAAACGCCGTTCTTCGCGACGTCGAACGTGCCGCGTGCCGCACGGTAATTCGGGCCGACTCGTTCGGACGTGCCTTCGAACCTGAACGAGTACGCGCCGACCGACACGGACTCGCCGGGCACCATCCGCACGTCGCGCTCGGTCTCGTAGCCCTTCACCAGCGTGACGCCGACGATGAACACGGCCACGCCGAGATGCGCGAGCAGCATGCCCCAGTAGCCGCGAGGCTGCTTCGCCAACCGCGCCATCGCGCCGCCCTGCGCGCCGGCGATGCGCTCGCGCACATTCACCACGGTGGTCGTGACGATCCACAGCGCGAGCAGCAGGCCGAACGCGACCATCGGCGACCACTTGCCGCCGAGGAACGGCAGCCCGATCGCGAGGATCAGCGAGACGACGAATGCCCACTTGACGCGCGTGAAGAGATCAGGCAACTCGGCCTTCTTCCAGCGTGCGAGCGGGCCCACGCCCATCAGGAACACGAGCGGCGCCATCACCGGCACGAACACCGCGTCGAAGTACGGCGGGCCGACGGAGATCTTGCCGAGGTTCAGCGCGTCGAGGAACAGCGGGTAGAGCGTGCCGAGCAGCACCGTGCCGCAGGCCACGCCGAGCAGAACGTTGTTCGCGAGGAGCAGCGACTCGCGCGACACCGGCTCGAAGCGCCCGCCGGTGCCGACCTTGGGCGCACGCAGCGCGAAGAGCAGCAGCGAACCGCCGATCACCAGCGCGAGGAACAGCAGGATGAACACGCCGCGCCGTGGATCGGTCGCGAACGCGTGCACGGAGGTGAGCACGCCCGAGCGCACGAGGAACGTGCCGAGCAGCGACAGCGAGAACGCGGCGATCGCGAGCAGCACCGTCCAGGCCTTGAACGTGCCGCGCTTCTCGGTGACGGCGAGGGAGTGGATGAGCGCGGTACCGACGAGCCACGGCATGAACGAGGCGTTCTCGACTGGATCCCAGAACCACCAGCCGCCCCAGCCGAGCTCGTAGTAGGCCCACCAGCTGCCGACCATGATGCCGAGCGTGAGGAACATCCACGCGAGCGTGGTCCACGGCCGCGACCACCGCGCCCACGTGGCGTCGAGCCGGCCGCCGAGGAGCGCGGCGATGGCGAAGGCGAAGGCCACCGAGAAGCCGACGTTGCCCA
>NZ_JBAVEF010000046.1:0-195647 GCF_049587615.1 Sulfuricurvum sp. | reverse complement strand
CCCGAAGACTCTTTTTTGGTGGGAAAACATATCCAGGAGATCGATTGGGGGGAAGAATACGGCATATTGGTTCTTGCGATTGTCGATCATCAGCTTGCGGCGACGTTTAGTTTTACCTCCCGGGGGCATAATCACCATATCGATCCGGAGGATATTTTGGTCGTGGTCGGGTATGAAGACAATATTGCGGCATTGTCCGAAGCGATGGGGGTGAACAAATGACAAAAGTAGGGGTGATCGGTGCAGGCAAATGGGGGGAAGCCCTCAGTTTTGCCATGAGTGAAAAAAATGAGGTGATTATCACCTCCCGTACTCCAAGAGCGTGGCCGAATTTTAAAACTCTTGAAGAGGTCTTAGCGTGTGAATTCCTTATTATTGCTATTCCCGCACAGCAGGTGTCACAATGGCTGAAGGAACGTTTTGTCTATTCGGGGCAGAAAGTTTTGGTCGCAGCTAAAGGGATAGAAGCTTCCAGCGGACGGTTTTTGAACGAAATCTACGGGGAGTATGTACCTGCCGAAAATTTAGCATTTTTATCGGGTCCTTCATTTGCATCCGAGGTGATGCGCTCGTTGCCCACGGCGTTGGTGATCAACTCCACCTCTGTGGATACGGCCAGTGTATTTTGTGCGTTGTTTCCCTCTTTTATCCGTACCTATGTGAGTGAGGATGTGATCGGTGCCGAGATCGCAGGGGCGTATAAAAATGTTATTGCGATTGCGGCAGGGATTTGTGAGGGGCTGGAACTGGGGCATAATGCTGCGGCCTCATTGATTGCACGCGGGCTGGTTGAAATGGAGCGTTTCGGGCGTACTTACGGAGCGGATGGAGACAGTTTCCTGGGACTCAGCGGGGCGGGGGATTTGTTTCTGACGGCGAGTTCCCCGATGTCACGTAACTACCGTGTCGGTTTGGGATTAGCATCGGGAAAAACAAAAGAGGCCGTATGCGAAGCCATCGGTGAAGTGAGCGAGGGGATCGGGACGGCGTACGCGCTTCATGAGATCGCTGCAGCGCACGGTATCTATCTCCCGATTGCAGCAGAAGTGTATGCGATACTTGAGGGAAAATCGCCTCGACAGAGTTTGCGGGATTTAATACAAAGATAAAGGGGTCATTATGTTAGTACATATCGTCATGTTTCAGTTTAAAGAAGAGAATAAAGAGGAAAATTTGGTTCAGGTCAAAGAAATGCTCGAAGCACTTCCCGAAAAAATCGGGACTTTAAAAAGTATGGAAGTGGGGATCGATATCAGCCGAAGCGAGCGCTCGTTCGATTTGGCTCTCGTTTCGGTATTTGAAGATCAGGAGGGATTGAGCCTCTACGCTACCCATCCGGCACATTTGGAAGTGGTAAATGTGATCAAAGAGGTGACGCTCCTCTCTAAAGTCGTCGATTATATTCGATAAGGAAAGATGTGAACGAAGAGGGTGCAAAACTGCAGGAATCAAGTATAAACAGGTCAAAAAACTGGCGTGATATTCTACAACACTATAAAATTCACCTCTCGGTCGGTGCGGCCATTGTGATCGTAGGGATGAGCGCATTTGCCCATTTTAAAAATGGACAAATGAAAGAGGAACTGATCAAGACGTTGCGGGAGTATCAAGAGGGGCTTATCCTTATTGGCGGAGAGATGAAGTATGAGAATATCGATTGCAGCGGGATCTTTGCTACCGATTGCGAAATCGAAGGGATAAAACTTTCCATGATGGGACAAGAACAGCTCAGTGTCAGATCGCTTCGTCTGGGTAATATGGAATCATTATCCGAATTCAAAGCATTTGCAAAAGGGGAAAGCGTTGAAGCGGCTATGGATATCGAAGCCGATGACGTAGCCCTCCCCAAACCACTTATTGCCCAGATGATTGCCCAAAATGTGAATAATGCGTTTCAACAAAAGACCCTTCATAAACTTAGTAGCGTCAATCTCGCGTTAAAAGTGGAAGTCGAGGGAAGTCCGATGCATATGAAGCATCTTATCGTCGAATATTTCCGTATTGATAACGCTATTATGCCGCTGGAGTTTTCGATGCGTGCCCGAGAAGTTTCCAGTGATGCACCGGATGCGATGATATTGGAATCGTTTGCTCTGCGTGTTGAAAACCGTGCTGTCTCGGATGTAACCTATGAGTCGGTAAAAAGTTTTACCGACACCCTTGCGCAGGATGAAAAAATACTCTTTTTAAAAGAGTTTGCCCTTAAGCCTGCACAGATGAGGGATAAAGAAAAAGCTTCCATCGCGATCAATGGGGCGATTGCCAAACGGTTTGAAGCCGATTTGCGGACCACTTCAGGGGTTATTGAAAAAGAGCTGATCCGTGCCATGATCCAAATGCTCCAAGGAAAAATCGATGAAATCGTTTTGCGCGGAGAGAATCAAAACAACTTGACAATGGTTCAAATCCAAACGGCATTACAGCAATCGTCGTCGATGGGGGATGATGCAGCACGCACCTACATGGAGGATAAATTCACGATTGAGGTTGAGGGGAATTAAGAGACGAAACTGCTAATACTTCTTTAACACTTCTGCCTTACAATGATGGAAATTATTCAAAGGATGTTACATGAAAACGTTACTTACTATTCTATCCGCTTCGGCTATTCTTACAACATTGGTAAATGCAGAGACAGCTTTAATGAATCAAGAAAAAGTGCAGGTTCAAAACGAAATTCAAAACCGTTTTCGTAACATGAGTACGGATGAACTCTTGGAAAAACGGGGGTTGATGACCCAGCAGCAAGAACGTGAACAGCTTCAGAATGAGCTTATGAACCGCGAACAAACAATGACAAAAGAACAAAATAATAAATATATGAATCGTTCTTCCAACAAAATGAGTCAGGGTGAAGGGCAAGCCCAAGGAGAGGGGCTTATGAAGCAATACAAAGAGATGAATAAAGGTCAGACTCAGCGCAATGGTATGGGTAGCGGCATGGGTGGTGGAAACATGGGTGGAAACATGGGTGGAAACATGGGCAGCGGTGGAGGAAAAGGGGGACGTTAATCCCTTTTTTGATCGATGGAACAGTTGAAAATATTTTAGAGTGTTTTTTAACTGTTTTGTATTATAATAATCCAAATCCATCAAGGAGTATCCTATGAAAACCTTACTAACAATCGTGTCAGCTTCGGCAATTCTTTCAACTTTTGCGTTGGCAGAGACCCCTTTAAAAATGCAAGAACAGGTTCAAAGCCAGGTGAAGAATGAGACTCAAAACCGATTTAAAAATATGGGTACGGATGATCTGTTGCAACAGCGCGGAACAGTGACAAGTCAACGAGAGCGTGAACAGCTTCACAATGAACTCATGAATCGTCAGCAAACCATGAACAAAGAGCAAAAAGAGAAATTTAACAAGCGTCCTGAAAACCGCACTCCGAAAATGAAAAATCAGGGGGATGGCAAAGGGATGATGCAAGGCCAGAGCAGCGGCATGGGTGGCGGAATGGGTGGCGGTGGTAAAGGGGGACGTTAAGTCTCTCCTTTTTAGGTTTTGAACGGTTCGAGCAACTGTTTCAGTTCATTCGCATTTTTCTCAAGATGTGACGCCGAAGAAGAGATCGTTACAATCTCCCCGGCGTTGGCATGAAGCAGATTCGACATTTTTCGGATCTGTTGAACGATGGTATTGACTTCCTCTGCATTTTTCTTCCCATTTTCCGCAAGAGTATGAATAGTGATATAGGCTTCTTTCATCGATTTTACACTCTGATCAAGCGTCTCTTCAAGCTGTTCTGAATCGTGTGAGAGAATTTTCACATTATGGGCATTCTTCTCCGATTGATCGGCGGTATCGGTAATGGACTGGACAATCGTTCCGATGGTTATATTACTGTCGATCAGGCTTTTCTGTGTCCGTTCCGCGAGTTTGCGCACTTCATCGGCGACGACGGCAAAACCTCTTCCGTGCTCACCCGCTCTGGCTGCTTCTATAGCTGCATTCAATGCAAGAAGATTGGTCTGGTCTGCGATATCGCCGATAACGGAGAGGATATCTTTGATTTGTTGGGCCTGGGCGGTTAGATGGTGAAGATTGTGTGAAAATTCTTCTCCCAGCTGTGCGCTTGTATGGAGTACTCGAATGATCGAGTGGAGCCCGCTATGGGTACGTTGTAGGGTCTGATCAGTGTCTCGAACGCTGGAGAGGGCGGTTTGAATTTCCTCCAGAAGCCTTTCGATGTTTTCCCCTACTTGGGCTGCCTGAGCGCTTGAAGTGAGGGCAATTTTGGATTCGTTCTGGAGCTGAACATCCATTTCCTGTGAGGATTGCATCAATTGTACGGACATAGCGGCATTTGAAAGGATCGCCAGCTGTGTTTGCGAGACAAGATGCTGCACCGCTTCGATAAAATGGTTAATCTCCCTGCCAATAAGAGCCAGTTCGTCATGGTTGTGAATCGGAATCCGTTTACTCAGGTCTCCGTTGCCGGAACGGAGCCCACGGGTAAATTCGGAGAGGGTAGAGAGGGTGTCGATCGAATGGAGAATGGATCGGCGAACGGCATGTACAAGGACTCCTGTAACGAAAAGGGCAAGGATAGCGATTAATATAACTGTATTTATAACACTGTTTTCTGCTTCGCTGATTTCCTTACCGAAAACGTTGTACTGGGCTTCTACTTCTTCGACGATTGCATCAAGGGCTTTTGTCGGTTCCCGATCGATCCCTTTGACAGCCTTGTCACCGATTTTGTATTTTTCCACGGAGGCATTTTGATAGGCTTTAAGACCGTGACGGTATTGTTCGCCGAGAGTTCGATGGGAGTGAATGAAGTCATCGATTTGTCGTTGTAGTTTTGGAGAAGAAATTCTTTTCAGGTTGGAGAGTTTTGTACGGACATTTTCTTCCTCCTTTGTGAACCCTTTGAGGTATTTGTCGAGTTTTTCGGGGTCTTCCCCTCTCAGGAGAATGTTTTTCCACTCCTGCACCTGTATTTTAAACGATACCTGTGCCGAGCGGGCAAGGTTGACCGAATCAATCGCGGTTTCAGATTTGGCCATGATAAGATGATTCAGGGAGAGAAACTGCTGGGTTGCGATAAAGACAGAGAGGAGAATGCCGGTCAAGGTAACGGCCCAGATAAGTAAAAGCTTCTGATTAATGGAGAGATTCATCGATTGTCCTTTGACGAAAAAAATGAAACGCATCTTTCCATTATGCCAAAATAGTCTTAAATCATGTTTTATTATATTTCTTTTAATTTGCAATTGATTTGAAATTATTCTTTTTCTTTATGGCAGTTTAACAGTATCTCAGCTCAAGTTATGCAATAAACTGCTTTCAAAGAGTAGCTTTGATGAGGGTGCAAGACGATGATATCATCGCCTGCGTTGGCTGTTTCGATGCAGAGCATCTTTTTATAATCTTCCTCTGTTAGATCGGCTTTTTGCTGACACACCCGTATCCATGGATTCCACACCACCAAGCTACGGCTTCCTTCAGATTTTATACGGATAGCTCGCCCAAGAATCTCGTCATGTATGACGATATCTCTCCCGTCAAAAGGGTAGATACGGTCGGTTTCGGCATGGATAGAAAGAGGATCGTTTTCTCTCTTTTCGCATCCACCGTCGGTTTTATCGATGTAGGTTAATCCCTCGAATCCGGTGACACGGGTATGGGTGATGTTGCCGATGGAAAAATAGGTATGGAGTGCCTGCGTAAGATTAAAAGGGGTATCGTCGCGGTTTTCGGTCGTGAGTTCCAAAGTGAGTGTTTTACCTACGGTGAGCTTTAGAGTGAGGCGGAAGCGGTGGGGCCAGAGTGCATAGGTATCGGGGGTATCGGCGAGCTCGAAGGTGATAGAACATTCCTGATCCTGGAGAAGATCGGAAGCGACAACGTTCCACATTCGGGTACGGGCGAGTCCGTGATCAAAACGACCTAGCTTTTCGGGATCAGGGCCGAACCACGGCCAGCAGACAGGAATTCCGCCGCGGATCGGAATTCCTTCTTTAAAGATCGCTTTTTCGCTGAGAAACAGCAGATCACTCGGATCGGAGGCAAAACGGTACGAAAGTAAATGGGCCCCGTAGAGGGTAATCGCGGCGGTAGCGTGAGGCGTCGTAATGAGTGCGATGGGAAAACCGTTCGGCCCCTCTTTGAAGGTGACATACCCTGCATGAGAAAAACGGGAGTTTAGGGTCTTGATATCCATAAAAGAATCCTTAGCAAAATTCTGCCTCGAATGAGGCAAGCTTTAGTGCCATAGCGGCAAGCGTAGCCAAAGGGATTTTATTACTTTGGCGTTCAAACTAATGTTTAAGTGCTTCGATCTCTTCGGCTTTCTCTTCAATCGTTAAGAGTTCATCTACTTTTGTTTCATACAGTGCTTTGGTTTTCTCCAACTCTTCGGCCAAGACGCTGATTCCGATTTTTTCGTATTTTTTAGGATCGGCAAGAGAGGCGTTTAGCTCATCGATCTTGGTTTCGAGGGCTTCGATCTCTAGTGGCAGTTTTTCGAGGGCGCGCTGTTCGTTAAAGGTGAGTTTGAGCGCTTTGGGTTTTTCCACCTGCACTGATACGGTTGTGACGGGTTTGGAAAACTCCGCTTCCATCGCATCCATTTCATTGAGCTCTTTTTCGTCTTCAAGGTATTCGCTGTAGGGTTTATAGCTCTCTTCGATGGTACCGTCCCCTTTGAAGATAAAGAGTTTTTTGGCGATTTTATCGACAAAATACCTATCATGGCTGACGAGGATAACGGCACCGGGGAAGCTTTGGAGCTTCTCTTCGAGGATGTTGATCGTCGGGATATCGAGATCGTTGGTCGGTTCATCGAGGATCAAACAATCGACTTTTTTGGTAAAGAGGAGGGCGAGGGCGACACGGTTTTTCTCTCCGCCGCTGAGGACTCCCACTTTTTTGTCGAGAAACTCACGCGGGAAAAGGAAATTTTTGAGATAGCCGTAAACATGATAGTCCTGACCCATCACGTCGACGCGGTCTCCGCCGTGGGGGCAGAAGGTTTCGATGAGGTTGAGATTATCGTTCAGCATCTCACGGTGCTGATCGAAATAGCCGATGGTAAGCTCTCCCATTTTGATGATCCCGTTGGTCGGTTTGAGACGCCCGAGGAGGGCTTTGAGAAGGGTTGATTTTCCGCTTCCGTTGGGGCCGACGACGGCGATGACGTCTTTTTGTAAAATACGCGTCGAGAAATCACGGATCAGGGTTTTATCTCCCAGTTTCAGCCCCAAATGCTCGATTTCAAAAAGCATTTTTTGGCGGTTGATCCCCTCACTTCGGTTAAAGTGTTTCGCTTCCCGTTCGAGTTCGAGTTTCATTTTACGGATTTTGGAGGGGTTGTTTTTGGCATCTTCGCGCAGCTGCAATACCCGCTGTTTACGCCCTTCATTCCGTTTCAGACGCGCTTTTACCCCCCGTCGGAGCCACTCGTTCTCTGTTTTGAGGAGTTTGAGGAGGTTGTCATGCTGTTGCGCCATGGTGCGAAGCAGCTCCTGCTTTTGTTCGAGGTAGTTGCTGTAGCCGCCGTTGAACTCGCGCAATGCGCAATCTTCCACTTCGATGGTTTTGGTGGCGACCTGATCGATGAAGTAACGGTCATGGGAAATGAAGAGGAGGGTGAAGCGCTCTTTGAGGATCAGCTCTTCGAGAAACTCCACCATATAGACGTCGAGATGGTTGGTCGGTTCATCGAGGAGCAGTATGTCGGGTTTTTGAAGGAGAAGCGAGGCAAGGGCGACGCGACGCTGTTCCCCACCGCTCAAAAGATCGACCTTTTTGTTCTCGTACTCTTTGAGCATAAAATGGTGCATCACCCGCTCGATTTTATCGTCGAGATTCCAGGCATTATGGTGATCAAGGAAATTGGTCAAGTGTGATTGTTCATCGAGCAGTGAAGCGTTCTCATACTGCTCGGCGAGAAGAACGGAGATTTCATCGAAACGGACTTTCGCCGATTTGAGTTCCCCAAGCCCTGCTTCGATCGCTTCGCGTACGGTATGATCCGGATCAAATTTTGGGACTTGGGAGAGCATTTTGATCTCGATCCCCTGACGGGTAATCCTCTCCCCCTCATCAGCGTCCAGCGAGCCGTGAACAATCTTCATCAAGGTTGATTTTCCGCTCCCGTTTTTTCCCACGATAACGACGCGTTCTCCTTCGTCAATATGAAAGTTGATATATTCTAAAATTTTCTGTGCTTCGTAATGTTTGCTGACGTTGAGGAGATCGACGAGTGCCATAAAAGTTATTCCTTAGGGAGAGTGATACAGTGATTTCGCGCCATATACCATGTTGCAATCGCGTAATCAGTGTAGGGAGTTTCGCGCTGTGCCGGAGGGATTGAATCGTTGCGGAGTTTGGAACGGAGTATCCCGAATACAATAAACCCGAGCAATAGCGCTCCAATGGCGATAAACCAGTCGCTTTTCCACCACACGAGTAATCCAATAAGATAATTTCCATAGCTCATAGCCCATCCCATAACACGTGCCATAAAACGGCATTGACGGGTAGGAAGGGTAGGGGTGGGATCGATGTGGAAAATAGGATGTTCACTGTTCATGTCGGGAATTATAGCGGATGAGTGTTTAACGGTGGTTGTAGTGCGTGAGCGCCGTTACCAAATGGGCTACTCAACAAAGGATGCAGAGGGTTCTCCGAAAAAATACCCCTGCATCGCATCGATAGGAATGTGTTTGAGATAATCAAAGACAGGTTCAGAGCAGACAAATTCGGCAACGGTCTGGATATTGAGTCGGGAAGCAAAATCGATAATCGTTTCGGTAATAATTTGCGACGTCAGATTCTCATGGATATCGTGGATAATGGAACCGTCGATTTTGATGTAGTCGATGTCGAGTTTGGTAATGTAGGCAAAATTCGAATACCCCGCTCCAAAATCATCCAGTGCGATTTGGACGCCGTATTTCTTCACTTCTCGGATAAAGTTATTGACGATATCGTAGTTTTCAATCCCCTCCGATTCGAGGATCTCAAATATGATTTGGCGGCTGTGGAAGCAAGTCTGAACTTTTTGGATGATGTAACTGCACATTACCGTATCGTTGATGTCCTCAATCGAGAGATTGATTGAACAGGTTTTGTCCGGATGAAGGCGGAGCATTTCAAAGACTTTGTCGATCATAATCGTCGTAATGCGATGATAGAGTTTGACTTTTTTTGAGATGTCCAGAAAGTGAAAAGGGGAAATAACGGTTCCATCCTCTTCGATAATTCGGACAAGAGCTTCGTATTTTTCGATTTTGAGTGTTTTGGCATTGACGATCGGCTGATAAAAAGGGACAACGCGGTCTTCTTCGATGGCGCTTCTCAGCCGTTTGATCCATAAAAGATTTTTTTCGTAATCTTCTTTAATATGGAGCGACTGATCGTAAACGAGAAGATCGCGTCGTGTTTTTTTGGCCAGTTTAAGTGCCATATTCGCATATATCAGAAGATTGAGATCATCTTCGGACCTCTGATCGGAAAAAGCGATCCCCATTGTTGCACCGAGACTGATCTCCTGATCTCGAATCGTAAAAATGTAGTTATTGATCCAATGGGAAAGTTCCGTAGCAAACGCTTCGAAATCGGATGTGGAAGGGAAATTTTTGATGACGATCGCGTATTCATCCACCGGCAGTTTATAGATACTCGCCTCTGACCAGCGGGAGGACAACTCGATCAAAACGGCTGCAACGGCACACAAAAGCTCATCCCCGATTTGATGACCGTAAAAAGTATTAAGTTCGTTGAAACTGTCAACATTGATCAGTACCATTCCATGAGGGATGTGTAATGCATTCAGATCACTGATCAGTTTGAGACGGTTGGGCAGTCCGGTAAGTGTATCGTGCAAGAGTCTGTGGGTGAGTTCCTCTGTCCTCTCCTGGACCAGCACTTCGAGATCATTGCTATAGCGTTCCAAATCCGATTTGGAACGGGAAAGTTCTTTGTTCAGTTCATGCAAAGAAGTGAGATCACGTATGCTCACCAACATACTGTAAATCGAGCCGTCTTCATTGTAAAGGGCCTGAACATTTTTGGAAATGTAGGCAAGCGAACCGTCTTTTCGTATAAAAGTCGTTTCCTGATCCGCGCATCGGCCGGTATCGTTCAAGCTTGCCATACAGATGCTGAGGATGTTCAAATCATTTAAATGATCGGTGATGGACGTTCCGAGGATTTCGTCGAACGTAAATCCAAGAAGGTTACAAAAGGCGGGATTGGCGTATTGAATAACAAGGTTGGTATCAATGGTAAACATTCCATCCGGAAGCTGTTCAAGGATATTATTGACATACATCTTTTCTGAAATATGATATGTATTCATTAAAAATCCTTATGTATTAAGAAAATTATTCTAGCTAGAACACACTTTAAAATGAGATAAAGCCATGCATTCTGATAGGATATTTGCCGTTTCACGATAAGAATTGTTTCGTGACAGAACATTCGGACCTTTTATTCTCCCTACTGTACGGGTTACAAGGTTATGATCAACTCTATGGTACGGATTTAAAATGATACGGGAAGAATGGTGAAGTTATCCACGGGTTAACAGTAGCAGGATAAACTGTTGAAAACAAAGGAGCTATAAAATATGGTACATAAATCAGTAATATCATTCCTAACGGTGTTAAGTATAACATTGGGAGCAGAAGCGGGAACAATAGATGGTAATGCAGTGCTCGGGAGTATAGTCGGTGCGGGTGTAGGTTCCGCGGTAGGTTCCGCAACCGGAGGTAAAGAGGGGGCTATTATCGGTGGGGGAGTCGGCGGTGCGCTCGGAGCTGCGGTAGGAAGCAAAAATGATTCGTCACGAGTGGTATCACGACAGCAGGTGATCGTTGTGGACGAAGATCACGATCATGGCAGACACAAAGGACACCATAAATATAAACACGGACATGGGCGTGATTAATAGTTAAAATTATCATAAAAAGTATGTTATTATGAGATGAAGTGAACGAGCCGTTTAACCGTTCGAAGAGCTTTATACACAAAATAAGGATTCACGCGATGTTGGAAGAGTTTAAAAAATTTCTTATCACGGGAAATGTTGTCGATATGGCGGTAGGATTTATTTTTGGTGCGGCATTCGCAACGGTTATCAAATCGTTGGTGAGCAATATTATTATGCCGCCGATCGGTTTGTTGATGGGAGGGGTCGATTTTTCATCCCTTTTTATCGCATTGGATGGAAAAGAGTACGCATCCCTGGCATCGCTCGATGCCGCCGGTGCTCCGGCGATCAAGCTGGGGGTTTTTGTAAACGACGTTATCTCCTTTACGATTTTAGGATTTGTGATGTTCATGATGGTCAAAGCGTATAATAAACTCAAAGCGCAGGAGGCCGTGACTGAACCGGCTGCTCCAACAACCAAAGTGTGTCCTGAATGTGCGATGGAGATTCCGTTAGCTGCACATATGTGTCCGCATTGCCGAAGTATTCAATAGCCTTCTTGCCTCGCTTTTATGTGAGTGCCAATTGAGCCATTCTTCAGGCTTTGCTGTCCAGGATATTTTCACCGAGAGAAATGATTTTTTCATCGATTTTGGCAAGCGCTTTATCGAGTGTCTCGTACGAGATATCAGGGAGCTTGCCCCCCCAAATCGCTTCCGCTTCGTTAAATCCTCGAATTATCCCTTCCCGTCCCGCTTTGAGACGTTCAAGATCATCCCCCCCTCCCATTAAAACAAAATCGGCCAAACGATTTGATGTTTGGGTGACTCCAAAAAATCCCTCTTCGCTGACCACTGCCGCCGCTTCTTCGGGGTTCATATCGGCGATGGGCTTGCCGGTATATCCGATCGCTTTAAAATCGATGGAATTTAAGATATCACGCACTTTGTTGAGATTATATGGGGCACTTTGGGCTTGGAGATTATTGGATGAATAGCTTTCGATTTTAAGAGTGTATTCGACGAGATACGCTTGGGTCAGCGCTTTGGCTGAAATTTCACCGCTTTGTATTTTCTCTTTAAACTCTTTTGTCTCTTTACCGTTTAACTCTACCTTACTTTGGAGATAGGGATTTGTTGATGTTCCAGATCCAATCTGCATAAATGCTCCTTGTGACATAGATACAACCATATCGGCATAATGACTCTTTTTTAGTAAAAGGTTAATAAAGGAAAAAAATTATCCTTTAAGTGATAAACCTTTATGATTGACAAAATTATTTAGAAGGAATCAAAATGAAAATTTTCATCGCTATCATCGCGAGTGCCGTATCGCTTCTGGCTATCGAGCCCTTGGTAACGCCCCAATGGTTGAATGAACATAAGAATGACCCCAAACTTCGTATTATCGAGGTTTCTGACGGGGATGGCTATACGTTTGAACATATCTCGCAAGCGGCTCATACCGCGATCGGTAAATGGCGTTACGATAACGGCACGTTTCTTTCCGTCCGTCCTGTTGGCGAGATCGAAAAAGAAATTAGCCGATTGGGAATCGATGAAAACAGCAATGTCGTATTGTACGCTCCGATCAACGAACCCAAAGATCTTCTCAAAGCGAGTTACATCTACTGGGCATTGAACTATCACGGCATTAAAAACGTTGCACTCCTCGATGGCGGAGTCAAAGGGTGGAAAGATGCAAGATTGCCGCTCACCAAAGAGGAGAGTGATATTAAACCGACTGTTTTTAAAGCAAAAATAGAGAGTGCAAAAATCGCCGATCTTTCTTATGTGAAAAATAACCTCGGCAAACTTCCGATGATCGATGCCCGTCCGAGCGATATGTATCTGGGGGTTACGCCAACGCCGACCGTGAAACGTAACGGTCATATCAAAGGGGGGATGAGCTACTCCTGGAACTACTCGGTCGATAAAGATTACATTCTCAAACCCAAAGCGATGCTGGAAAGTGTTTTCAAAGAGGGATACGCTCTGGATAAGAACAAAGAGGTTCTCGTCTATTGTACGGGAGGATTAGAGACTTCGTTCAACTATTTCGTCCTCAGCGGTGTTCTCGGATATAAAAACGTCCGCTTGTACGATGCCTCGATGAAAGAGTGGGGGAATCGTGAAGATACTCCGATAAGCCAGTACCGCTATGAGATGTTTAAACACTAAAAAGATCGAGAGTGCGTTAACACTCAGCTAATGCTTGGATGTTAAACTTCTGGCATAAAGAGTGGGAATGAAAGCTAATCCTTGCTTTCATCATGATTCTTTAAAATTGTACTCACACACATAAAAAGGGGTTAACATGAAAAAAGTAGTATTGGCAGTTCTAATGATTGCAGCAATGGCATCAAGTGCATTCGCACATCACCCGTCACCATCAGACAGTGCAGGCGGTAACATGAGCTCAAGCTCAGGTCATCTAACAAACAGTTATCCTGCAGAAGTATACGGAGATGAGTACCTATGAAAAAATTATTGTTTTTAGCGATAGCGGGATTTTTGACAGTCGCATCTGCGCATCATATGGCAGTGTATGAAGATGCAGGAGTCAACATCCCTGAATTCTCACCGCACCTCGATATGGTATTCTAAACCTAGTTTGCCAGCCATGTTTTGCAAGCATTTTGCTTGCAAAACACACCATGATACTTCCCCTATCATTTTCTCTTCTTCCCTCACAGTCTCAAAATTATCCGCATAATTGTAAATTACAATAATTCCAAAGCAAAATACCACTATCATATTTGAATAAAATGGGCAATGATTGCTCAACGATAGAAGGAAACACCATGAATCGTATCCCTTTAATTATTGCGTGCAGCCTTTCTCTTGCGTGTGCTCAAGAGATTATAACCTTAGAAAAAATCAATGTTCAAGAGAGTGCGGAAACGCTTGAAGAGAGAAAAGAGAACTCCATTGCCAAACGGATCGTCCGAGGCGATGAACTGACCCAGTACGGTGACCTTAACGCCCTTGAAATTCTCAAGCGGACCCCGGGAGTTACGATCAGCGAAGGGAAAGGGAAAAAGGGAGCACCCGGAAAAGGGTACACCAAAGTGCTGATTGACGGGGAAGAGGTTTCGACCGCTTCACGTAGGGGAACACCGCTGGAGCAGATATCGCCCGAGATGATTGAGCGGATTGAGATCATGACCAACGGATCCTCCGAATATACAGCCGAAGCGATGGGCGGGATTGTCAATATCGTTCTGAAAAAACCGAAAGGCGAGAGTGTAACGAATGCAAAAATCAGCGGCGGAGTTTATAACAAACAGCCGATGGGTTCGGCTTTTGCACAGTATGAGGGGAGAACCGGAAATCTTTCGCAGCTTATCAACGTCAGCGTGTTGGACAACAGTTTCAAAGACGACGCATCGATTCACATCACAAACGCTGATGGTTCTTTCAGCGATGAAATGATCGATTTGGAGTCACGCTACCGTATGGTGAATCTCAATACAAAACTAATCTATGCCCCCTCACCAAAAGATAAATACAGTTTTGACGGATCATTGTCCATGAATGAACACCGCACGACAACCGAAAGGGATACGTATGACAACGGTGCATCTCTCCCCTCTGAAACCTTATCTACCGAAGAACTCCGAAAAGGGATGATGCTTTGGGCAAAGGTATCGGGAGAACACCATCTCTCCGGGACAGAGATGGCCGAGTGGAAGATCAAATACCACCAAAATGATCAAGAGAGTGAAAGCCGCTCCGTCCAAACCGTTACAAATCTGCAAGAGGATGAGAGCCGGTTCCGTATTTTCGGTATCGAAGGGAGTTATTCCAGTGTTATCGGAGATCACTTCATCAAAACGGGGCTGGATGTCCGACATGCGATTCAAGACGATGCGGTTCAAACCTATACGGACGGCACCCTTGATTCCACCACCGATGAAAAAATGCGGCAGACGAAAGGGGCCCTCTATCTCCAAGACGAGATCAGCCTTGGCGAAAATGCGGTCATCACCCCGGGTATCCGGTACGAAAAAGTATCCCGTGAATTTACAACGGACTGGGACTTGGATTACTTTGCCCCGTCGCTCCATTTTCTCTACCGAGTGACCCAAAACGACAATCTTAGAGCCAGCGTTGCCAAAACCGTTAAACTTCCGACGTTTCAGGAACTCTCCACCAGCACTTACAGCAGCCTTGATCTGAATGATTTGAACCACCCTGATATTACGGGGAATCCAGCGCTCAAAGAAGAGAGTGCACTCAGCTACGAAGCACGATATGAGCACTATTTTGATGATAAAGGGATCGTCGGCATCGGCGGATTTTACCGTGCCATCGATGACAAGATTGAAAAATTGACAACGTATGATCTTACGACATCGCGTTACATCGAACGCCCTTACAATGCCGGTGAAGGGAGTTTATGGGGAATTGAGCTTGAACTCAAAAAATCGCTTAATGATTACATCAGCGGATTGGGGATTTTTGGAAACGCGACGTTCCAAAACTCTTCGCTGACAACAGAGGGCTTTACCCGTCCGATCAAAGGGATCAACGATTATCTCTGCAACGTCGGGATAGACCATACGCTGAGCGACTACCGTATTACCTATGGAGCAGCGTACCGCTATGTCGGGGGATACGATGATCCTATCGATGAGAACGGCATTTCCGAATCCCAAAAAGGGTATGGAGCCCTTGATCTGTATGCGACCAAACGGATTGATTCGACCTTTAAAGTAGGGGTGAATCTGAAAAATATGACATCCACGACGATCAAAACAACGACCAATCGATATGATGCCACGACAGGAGCATTCATCGAAACCCAAGTAGATAACGAAAACTCTGAACCGCAAATCCTTTTGACGTTAGAAGGGCGATGGTAATTGACGTTAAAATAAACCAATAATTAAACTTAAATCGTCAATTTAGGGGTGGTTTGTTAACCGATTGTAGGGTATTATGGTTACCATTCTGAATAAAAAAGGTGAGGAAAAAACAATGCAAGATAATGAACCGACATTGAGTTCCATCGAGGATTACAATACCCTGAAGGGATCTAAAAAACGGATTGTTTGGGCCGTGATTATCAGCGGTTTGATTATCGGGTCCATTTTCGTTGCGGCGAAAATGATGTACGGCGATGTCAATGATTCGCTTCCGGTAAGCGAGAGTATCGGGAAAGTTCCAGTTAAATGATGCTAAAATATTCCTTTTATAATCAAGGAATTTTATGATTGCAGCTGTTATCGGTACCTATACCCTTTATATACTTGTTCGTCTTTATGTCAGTGTCATGCAAATCGGCTATATCAATCAGATCAAACGCAAAGGTGCGGTTTTGATGGGGGAACGGGAATATCTCGATGCGGCTAATTATGCGGTGGCGAAAGAGAAACTCGGGATGGTTGAGACCTTTGTCGAATACGGCCTTTTTCTTATTTGGATCGGCGGAATGATGGCGTGGCTCGATGGGGCTTTGATGACGCAAAGTGAGAGTACTCATGCGATCATGGCGGTTATGGGGCTTGTTTTGATTAACGGTATCGTGATGCTCCCTTTCGGATGGATTGCAAAATTCAAAATTGACGAAAAGTACGGCTTTAACCGCTCATCTATGGGTCAGTTTGTAAAAGATACCCTCATCGGTACACTGCTCACCCTTGTGATCGGGAGTTTGATGGTTTGGATCGTTGCCATGATTATCACATCGAGCGAACTGTGGTGGGTGTGGAGCTTTGCCTTTATTATGGCGGTGGTGATCGCGATCAATATGTTTTTTCCTACCATTCGGGCTTTGTTTTTTGACAAAGTGACTCCGCTCGAGGATCCTGAGCTGAAAAGCAAAATTGAAGATTTGATGTCCAAAACGGGGTTTGTCAGCAGCGGTGTTTTTATCAGCGATGCGAGTAAACGGGACGCGCGCCTGAATGCCTACTTCGGAGGTTTGGGCAAAGCCAAGCGGGTCATATTGTTTGATACGTTGATTCAAAAACTCTCACCCAGTGAACTCATCGCGGTTCTCGGGCATGAGTTGGGACATTTTGCCCACGGGGATTTGTACAAAAATATCGCGATGGTGGGGGCAATGCTTTTTGGGATGTTTGCACTCTTTGGAAATCTTCCCGAAACGCTTTATCTGGAATTGGGGGTATCTCAAAGCCCACAAATTGTGATGATGCTTTTTATCCTCCTTCTTCCGGTGGTCAGCTTTGTAATGATGCCGTTGATGGGGATCATGAGCCGCCATAACGAGTACGAAGCGGATCGGAGCGGTGCGGAGCTCGGTGGTGCGGAACATTTGGTGAATGCGTTGAAAAAATTAGTGAGTGAAAACAAAAGTTTCCCATTGTCTCATCCGCTTTACCGTTTTTTCCATACAACCCATCCTCCGGTTGTTGATCGGCTTCGTGCCCTTGGATACGATATCCGTGTAAATGCGGATGAAGGATATGCCGATCCATGTCCAAAAGAGTAAAAGAGCTTCATGATGAGATCACACACCGTTTACAAGGTGTGGTGGAATCTCCCCGGCGTGAGGCGGAACTCCTTTTAATGGCATACCTCCAAAAAGACCAGCTCTATTTTATTACCCACGGTGATGATCTCATCGACGAGAAGGATCCCAAACTCTTAGCATGGGTAGAGAAGCGAAGTGAGAACCTCCCTCTCGAATATCTCACCAATCGTGTCAGCTTTTACAGCCGGGAATTCTATATCGACGAAGGGGCTCTTATTCCGCGTCCGGAAACGGAGCATCTGGTCGATGAAGTTTTGGCGCGTGTTTCAGCGGAAGATACGTTTACCATCGTCGAAGTAGGGGTAGGGAGCGGCATTATTTCGATCCTTTTGGCTCTTCATCTCCCTAATGCCCGATTTATTGCCGTCGATATTTCACCGCGAGCCCTTGCTGTGGCGCATCGTAATATAGAAGCTTTTGGTTTGGGTGATCGGATCGAATTACGGGAGGGGGATTTGCTCTCGTGTGTCGATGAAAAAGTCGATTTTCTGGTCTCCAACCCCCCTTACATCGCTCATGATGCACCGTTGGAGTCTAATCTTTCGTATGAACCGCAAAATGCTCTCTTTGGCGGTGAGATCGGGGATGAAATTATCCGGCGTCTGCTGGATGAAGTATACGCTCGTCGTATCCCCCTCTTTGCCTGCGAGATGGGATATGATCAACGGATCAAAGTGCAAGTGTATCTTAAAAATTTTGCGGTACAATCATTGGATTTTTATACCGATTTGGCCTCGTTTGATCGAGGATTTGTATTAAAGGCCCACCATGAATAAAAAAGCTGTCATTGATGTTGTTTACCTCTTATTGATCGCAATGAGCGCGGGTGCTGTTTTGGTGCTTGGCGTGTTTGTCGCTGCCGTTGTTTTTCATTCCGAATTTTATTTGACGTTACCGATACTTTCCCGTTATGAAGAGGGAAAAATTATGGGGGAAATTTTCCGTCGTTTCAGTTATTGGGCCTATTTTATGACCGTTGTCATAGCCGTTTATGAAGTCTCCCGCTATAAAGTGATGCAGATCGATAAAATCGCCATTTTAAGTGCGTTGGGCTCCATGGGGACGCTCCTTCTTTTCAGTGCTGTCTATACGCCGAAAATTTTAGAATATCAAGCCCGCGGAGAAGAGGCAATCGATGCATCGTTTGAAGCATTGCACAAAGCGAGCGAGATTGATTTTAAAATCCTTTTGGTCATGCTGTTGATTTTATTCACGCGTCGAGCTTATCTGATGGTGGTGAAAAAGTGATCCGATTCGAGAATGTAACCAAAAGGTTTGGCAAGCGTGAGATTCTAAAAGGGGTAAACCTCGAGATCGAAAAAGGGAAAACGACGGTTATTTTCGGCGTCTCCGGCGGAGGGAAATCAACGATTATCAAACATATCGTTGGGTTGCTGAAACCGGATTCAGGTACGATCACCGTAGATGGAATCCGCGTTGATAACGCTGATGAAGCGACCTTGCGTGCCATTCGAACCAAGGTCGGATTTTTGTTTCAAAGCGGAGCCCTGTTTGACAGTATGAACATCCGGGAAAACGTGGCATTTCCAATGCGTGAACACCAAACATTGACGCCGAAAGAGTTAGAGTATAAAATTGATGAAAAGCTTACCATGGTAGGGCTTGATCCAAAAATCGTCAAACCGCTCTATCCCGAAGAACTGAGTGGGGGGATGCGAAAACGTGTCGGTTTGGCCCGTACCCTTGCGCTGGAACCGGAGGTTATTTTATACGATGAACCCACCTCCGGACTCGATCCCGTTACGAGCGATTTTATCACCCAAATGATTTGTCGCTTGCGCGATGAGATGGGGATGACCTCTGTCCTGATCAGTCACGATATCAAAGAGAGTTTCAAAGCAGGGGATAATTATGCGATGTTGTTTGACGGTGTGATAGTCGCGGCAGGGGATAAAGAATCATTCCGCTCATCTGCGAACGAAGTGGTTCAGCAGTTTATCAATGCACGCTCCGAAGGGCCGATTGCGTTTCATTGATTTATATACACCTATAGCAGTAAAGCTCCTATAGGTTACGTTAACACTTGGTTCTCTTCAGCAAAGAGCTCAAAATAGCTTGCGATTTTAATTTATCTTCCGCCGAACTTCTTCGTCCACCACTCTTGCGGGGTGAGGGTCTTTTCACGTAAATGTTCTTCATCAAAATTAAATTCGTATTGGGAACAGTATTCGAGCAAGATCGCATAGGCTTCATTAATTTGGGTACTCATCGCATGAGCCGTATCGGGATCATTAGGGTGTTTATCCGGATGCCATTGTTGCATCATCGTTTTGTATCGGGTTTTGATGTCGGAGAGGGTTGCTTTGTCGCTCAGGCCAAGGAGCGTTTTGGCCTTGATGAGCGTGTCAAATGAGAGCATGGAAAGAGGTGATTAGTCTTTTTGCTGACGCATAAACGTCGGTACATCCAAGAAATCTTCGCTGTAATCACCGTTAGCAACCATAGCGGAACGGACAACGACACGAGGTTTCATTGAAGCAGCTGCAAGAACTTCTTTGTTTTCAAATTCGCAGTTGTTAATACCCATAGCTACTTTTTTCTCGAAACCGGTCGCAACGAGAGTGATACGGATAAAATCTTTCGCCAAATTCTCATCGGTAGTCGTACCGAAGATAACGTCTGCCGATTCATCAACACTGTTGTGTACCACATCCATTGCCGCAGAGAGTTCCATAAACGGAAATTCAGGGTGCATACTGAAGTGTACCAATACCCCAAGGGCACCGTTAACCGACATATTGTCAAGCAATGGAGATTCGATAGCATTTTTGATTGCTTCGTAGGCTGCATTTTCCCCTTTGTATTCGCCGACACCCATAAGAGCCAAACCACGGTGGCTCATAACGGTTTGAAGGTCGGCAAAGTCAAGGTTGATGTCGTTGTCGCCGCTGGCGAGAATAACACCTGAGGTACCGCTGACAGCGCGAGCAAGTACGCTGTCAACGATTTTGAAACTCTCTTTGATCCCCATTTTCGGATCAATGATTGATAGAAGTTTATCGTTCGGAATAACAACGATACAATCGGATTCGTTTTTAAGCTCTTGAAGACCATCTTCAGCCAATTTGAGACGTTTTTTCCCTTCAAATGAGAACGGTTTGGTTACTACTGCAATGGTCAAAGCACCCACTTCTTTTGCAATTTTTGCAATGATTGGAGCTGCACCCGTACCGGTTCCACCGCCGAGACCGGCTGCAACGAAAACGATATCCGCCCCTTCCAATGCATGGGCTAAATCTTCATAGCTTTCCAATGCCGATTCTTTACCCACTTCAGGTTTCATCCCTGCACCCAACCCTTTGGTCAGTTTTGCACCAAGCTGAATCTTGGTTGCGGCACTCCCTTGCTCCAACACCTGAGCATCGGTATTTGCGATGATAAGCTCGATACCCGGAACAGCTTCTTTAAGCATATAGCCGATCATGTTTCCGCCGCCGCCGCCGACACCGACGGCTACAATACGTGCTCCTGTAAGAGTTGTTGATTCTTCAATTGAAAATGGTTCCATGCTTGCTCCTTGACGTGATTAAAATAGTTGAGTTGCCCAATTCCAAAACTTGGAAATAGGGTTAGGTTGATCGTTTTGGACAGGTTTGTTAGACCCGATATTGACCATTTTTTGAGCTTCCGCTTTTTTCTCTTCCTTTATCGGAGGAGGCGTTGCCGCCGCCGATGAAGGAGTAGAGAAAGAAGGAGAAGGTTCAAATTTTGGCGCCTCTTCGTGGATTGGATATTGAGTCTGCGGACTCATAGGCTCTTCACCCGCGTGGCGCATACGTCGATTGACGTCAATTTCATACGGTGTATAATCACCGGAAAGATATTTGATTAGCCCTACAGCTCCGGAGTAGGAAGGATCTCTGAGGGTATCGAAAAGACCTCCGACATCGGTCGGTTTAGCGAGGCGTACGGGCATGTTGTCTAAAATAGCAACGGCGAGTTCACGCAACCCTTCGATTTTGGTAAATCCTCCGGTAAGAACGACACCGGCACCCATATGATCTTTAAGACCGCTTTTTTCGATAGATTGGGCGATAATCATCAGCGTCTCTTCAACACGTGCATAGATAACGTTATGAACTACTTCCAAAGAGACTTCATGCGTCGAAGTTTCATCACCGATTACGGGAAGTTCGATCAAATCATTGCTTGGAGCGTAGAGTGAACCGTAGGTGATTTTGACATTATCCGCTGTGTGCAATGGTGTGTGCAATGCCATCGACAAGTCGTTGGTAATGTGGTTTGACCCAACTCCCAGAAAATCGTTATAACGGATAGCATGGCCCGAATGGATAACAATGTTACTTGTATTTCCTCCCATGTCGACGACAGCTGCCCCGAGCTCTTTTTCATCGTTATTGAGAACAGCAATGGCAGAGGCATAACCGCTGAGTACAACACTTTCGACTTCGACACCTGCCGCTTTGACGGCTTTGCGAAGATTATTGAGATTGCTTTTTTGGGTTGTGATGATATGGGTTTCAACTTCGAGACGTGAGGCATTCATTCCCATAGGATCTTCAATAAAATCCTGGTCATCGACTTTGAAGTTATACGGCAGGGCATGAAGGACTTCAAATTCGTTCGGAATATTGGCGTTATACAATGAGGTGTGCATAACACGCTGTATCTCGTTGAGGGTAATCTCTTTATTCGGGATGTTGACGATGCCGCTGGAATTTAGACTTTTCGTATAGGCGCCGGAGATCGTGACGACAGCACTTCGAAGCTCAGTACCTGCAACGCGTTTTGCATCGCTCAATGCGCTTTTGATTGATTTGCTTGCCAGCTCAATGTTGGTGATGCTCCCTTTGCGAAGGCCTTGTGCTTTTGCGATACCGGCTCCGATTATTTGTGCATTGTTCTCATCATCGATTTCCGCGATGAGCGCACAAACTTTAGTCGAGCCGATATCAATGGCTAAAACGGTTCGTTTCAAATCAAATCCCCTCTACATAGATTTCAACTGGATACTTGCTCTCAAGTGCTTTGATCAGCCCTTGATCCAACAAACTCCCTTTGAGCTTGAGCACGGCGTTTTTATCCGCTATTGTTTTGTCTTGAAGCAATTTTTGTTCCAAAACGTTATAAAGAATAACATTTCCGCTCTCAAGTGTAATAAAACCTTGTTTTTGTTTGGATGCAAACAGTTTATTCAGGAATTCTGATCCTTCAGGTGTACTCAAACCCGCTAATTTAGCGCTATCGTTGCGGGTAAGGAAATCGGTTGCCGGGGCACTGAATGTTTTATAGCTGCTTTTAGCTAACTCTTGAAGTTTGGTTCTTTTTGCTTCATTCATATAAAGAGCACTAACATCTGTTTTAGCTTCTTCGTAGCTCATTGTACGAGACGGATTCATTTTTTCGAGTTTTACAACGATATACTCATTCCCAACTTTTCGTGGTTTTAAGAAAGGTTTTTGGAGATTGAGGGCCATAATCTCTTTGGTGACTTCAGGGGAAAAAGGGGAAGACGAAGAGGTCACAATTGCTTTTTGCGCATCAATTCCTGATGCAAGAGCACCTTTTTTATAATCGATGTAGAGACGAAGTGCCTCTTTCTCCGTTGCTTTATCATTAAGAGCTGCAATAATCATCGATTGCGCTTGTTCAAGTGTTAGGAGTTTACCTGTTTCGTCTTTGAGCATTTGACGGTTCATCTCATAATACTCATTCATCTCTTGTGCCGAAGGGGTAGAGGTGAGAGGTTTTTGCGTTACATAGCTGATTTCATAGCTCGGAGCCGTTTTAAACTCTTTTTGCTGTTTTTCCCAGAATGCTTTTATCTCCGTTTCATCAGCACTGAGTGCGATCATGTCCGGGGTGAGGAGTTTGTAGCTGATTTTATCCGAAACCCCAAGAGCACTGCCGAGGGCTTTCTCTTCAATCGCGATAGCATTTGAGCCGAGAAGATAAAGTGTTTTTTGGATTAACAGCTCTTTTTTCATCGACTCTTCGTACTCTTTAATGGTTAAGTGATTTTGTTTTAGCACTTCGGCATAGACCGTTTTATCAAAGGTGCCGTCTTTGGCAAAAGCAGGCTGTGATTTAATGATATTCAAGAGTTCTTCGTCGGTAACGATCAAACCGTAACTTTGCGCTAGATTGAGGACAAGCGCTTGATTGACCAGCTGGCGAAGGGCTTGGCGTTGAAGTCCGAATTGCTGTGCTTGTTTTTCGTCAAACTTTCCTTGGAAAAGCTGATTGTATTGGTTAAAAAGATTGGAATAGCTTTTTTGCAGTTCTGCCGAAGTGATCGAAACATCTCCCACTTTGGCTACGGCACCTGCTTTGTCTCCGTAGCTGTATTGTCCCCATCCGACGAATCCGGCTCCGATAAAGGCTATAGTGGAGATCCAGATCGTAATGACCAAGTATTTTCGATGGCGCTGCATCCAAGTAATCATATTAAACGATCCTATTGTAAAATTCAGATATTCTATTCAGTTTACCATTAAACTTGGATGAAAATGGCCTATGACTAACAAATGTTATCATATTATAACTCAATTTTAGAGGTTTTCAATGAATAATTCAGAGATGTCGGTGAGAGATTTGAACGTTTTGTGGCATCCGTGCACACAAATGAAAGATCACGAAACAATCCCCATCATTCCTATTGCAAAAGGGGAAGGGATATATCTTTACGATTTCGAGGGGAACCGTATTATCGATGCGATCAGCAGTTGGTGGGTTAATCTTTTCGGCCATTGCAACCCCTATATCAATCAAAAAATTAAAGAGCAGCTAGAGAAGCTCGAACACGTTATTTTGGCGGGCTTTACCCATGAAGGGATTGTTCGCCTTTCGGAGCGGTTGATAAAGCTTTCACCCGATGGGCTAACGCGCTGTTTTTATGCGGATAACGGTTCAAGTGCGATTGAAGTGGCTCTGAAGATGAGTTATCACGCGCATAAAAACAGAGGAAAAGAGAGACGGTTGTTTGTCTCTCTCACGGATAGCTACCATGGTGAAACCTTGGGTGCTCTGTCGGTCGGGGATGTGGCTCTTTACAAAGAGACGTACGAGCCGTTATTGATCCGCTCACTCCAAACGCCATCCCCCCGTAATCAGAGTGTCGAAGCCGCAATGGAGGCGGTTGAACTATTCGAAGAAATGCTGAAGGAGCGGGGGGAAGAAATTTCAGCCTTCATCGTTGAGCCTCTGGTGCAGTGCGCAGGGGGGATGAAAATGTACCATCCCCGCTTTTTGACTGAAGCGAAGCGTCTGTGCGAAGCGTATGGAGTCCATT
This sequence comes from Sulfuricurvum sp., assembly GCF_049587615.1. Taxonomy (GTDB): domain Bacteria; phylum Campylobacterota; class Campylobacteria; order Campylobacterales; family Sulfurimonadaceae; genus Sulfuricurvum. The sequence goes on along the minus strand of NZ_JBAVEF010000046.1, from coordinate 170,990 downwards.
TTATTGCTGATGAGATCGCCGTTGGATTCGGCCGTACCGGAACCTTGTTTGCGTGTGAACAGGCGAATATCACCCCTGATTTCATGATCCTCTCTAAAGGGCTTACCGGGGGCTATTTGCCGCTATCGGTGGTTTTGACGACTGAGGAAATATATGGGGTATTTTATTGCGATTATAATCCGGTTCGCTCTTTTTTACACTCACACAGTTATACGGGCAATGCTTTGGCATGTGCGGCGGCCAATGCTACCCTGGATCTTTTTGAATCGAATAATGTGATTGAAAATAACCGCATTACGATAGCCTTTATGGCGGAAGAGCTAAAACGCTTTGAGACGATGGAGAGAGTGAAAGAAGTTCGACAGTGCGGGATGATTGCGGCGATCGAGTTGGAGGGATTTGATCCCTCACAGCGTATTGGCCTGAAAATTCACCAACACTGTGTAAAAGAAGGGGTTCTGATAAGACCCTTGGGAAGCGTCATTTATATCATGACGCCGTATGTGATTCAAACCGATGAATTGAAAAGTGTTTTTAATGCGATAGAAGAGGCAATTCTCTTAATCGATGTCTAAACGGGCTTGCGAGTGGTCGAGCATTAAAATTCGGCAGCTCCGCTCCAAAATAGAGAGCTGTCGTACCATAGAATGGATATCACGGCTAAAAGCGTAGACACCGTACCCTCGTATCACCATGATGGTCGTATTGTTTTGCTGAAAATACTGGGGGATTTCACTGACGGCCCGTTCATACCAGTCATCAAATTTTTTGGGATCATAAATCGCAATTTTTCCAAATTCTTTAAATCCGAAATAATCTTTCGGGATGATAATGGAATGGTTCAGTGAAAATGCGGTCGTAAACGGGGGCATCGTAAACGTGATATATTTGGCATCGGAGATCTGACGATAAATTCCCTGATGGATCGAAGCATCAATACTGGCATCTTTCCAACGGTAGTCTTTGTTGTAGAACAGATCGATCAGGCTCTCTTCACTGATGGAATCGAAAACTGCGTTTTTCTTGTTGATTGTGAAGAGATTGGTATCGAGTTTTGCGGAAAATGCGCCATGATAAATGCCAAAAAAATCTTTTCGAAACATCGAAAGGGCAAAAGAAGCAAGCTGACGTTTGACATATTGTTTATCCATGAATAAGATTTTAACATACTTTTAAACAATATGTTAGTGAGGGTAAGCTATTATAGCTCTACTAAAATGCAAAGGCAGTTGTGTGCAAGAAACTCCTCATATCCCCGTTCTTTACCGAGAAGTGATCGAAGCCTTTTCTTCGTGTAAAGAGGGGATTGTCGTGGACTGCACAATGGGGTATGGGGGGCACTCCTCATTATTGCTGGAGAATAACCCTTCTTTATCCCTTGTCGGGATTGATCAAGATCCCACGGCAATCGCATTTTCGTCCAAACGTCTTGAACCGTATGGCAAGCGGGTAACGATTCGGCGGGGACGTTTTTCAGAGGTTGCCGCCGAAGTGATGGCTGAAAACGGGGAGAAAATTTGTGGGATCCTGGCTGATATCGGAGTTTCATCGCTTCAGCTTGATCAGCGTGAGCGGGGGTTTTCGTATGAGAGCGATAGACTCGATATGCGGATGAATCCCGATGCGCCTTTGAGTGCCGACGAAGTGGTAAACACCTATTCACAGAGTGCCTTAGAAACGATACTGCGTGAATACGGTGAAGTGACGAATGCCCGTAAAGTGGCCGAGACGATCGTTTCAAAGCGTCCGTTTTCCTCAGCCAAAGAGCTTTCCAACGCGATTTTTCATTTGATGCCGAAGGGGAAAAAGATTCATCCCTCGACTTTGGTGATGCAGGCGATTCGGATCGAGGTAAACGATGAACTCGGAGAACTGACACGATTGCTGGATGCGGTTGAATCATCAGCAATCAAACATATGCGGGTAGCTATCATTACGTTTCACTCACTGGAAGATCGGATAGTCAAGAATCGGTTTGCGCGCTGGGCGAAAAATTGTATCTGTCCTGATGAAGCGATGCGGTGCACGTGCGGTAACAATCACGCTATTGGCAAGGTGCTTACCAAAAAACCGCTGATTGCTCAGGAGGATGAGCTGCGGGAAAATTCCAGAAGCCGAAGTGCAAAATTACGGGTATTTGAGATCAAAAGGGACTTTTCAAAATGAAAAGGAACTTCTGCCTCAAAGAGGCAAGCTTTTCGAGGAAACATTGGCGATGCCAAGCGGTTCCCTTGTTTTGTGCCATAGCGGTAAGCGCAGGTACAGGGATAGTATTCCTGTACCGTTTAAAATGGAATCTGATATGAGCGAAAAGAACGATATTTTAGAAGAGACGCAACAGATCATCAGCCCCGATGATTCGATGGGGATTCGGTTTTTAGGAAGAATTGCGTTAGGGGTTACTTTTGTATTACTGGTCGTATTTCCGAAGATATTTATCAATACCCAAATTTATTTCAACAGTCGTGAAATCTCTACACTAAGCCATGAACATGATGCGTTAATGGAAGAAAATCGTCTTATCAAAGCAAAAGTTGAATTAATGAAATACAAAAGTCAGGTTGCAGATACTCTTTTTTGAATCTTTAGTCTTTTTTCTGCACGATCTTTTGTTTTTTGTCGCCTAAGAATTCAGATGGTATAATCGCCGACTTAAATTGATACTTTGGAGATACAATGTATAATTTGTTTAAAGACGAAGATACTGGTTTCCAAAGATCGCCGAAAAGCAAATTTTTGGATACTGATGAGATCGATATGATGGCTAAAAATCTTGATATCGTTTCTGTCGTAAATGTATTGACTCAAAACGAGTAGTTGTGAAAAATTTTTTCGTATTCTTGATTCTCGGGGCGCTTTCAATCATGGAGGCGTCTGCGTGGAGAGAATCGAAAAGTTTTACCCTCAAAAAAGATGAATTGGTTAAAATTTTAATCAAGAGTGAGGGACAAGAGCGGGTATTGAATTTTCGATGGACCCTTTATACGGATAAAGGATTGGTAGTTCATGAGAGTTTTGATCGGTTTGTAGGACAACATATTCTGTTTGCAACACATGCCAATCAAAGTTTTCGAAAACGTCTTTTGCCCCCCAAAAGAAGTCAAAAAGATGTCCCGTACGTGATCGTTGTTTTTAAAAAATTTGATGAAGCGAACGCTACGGCACAAATGGATCTTTTTTTGATCGACAAAGAGAACCGAATCGTGTTGGATTATTTAACAAAGAAGTGATTACCGGAATGTTGGAAAACGTAGAAAACCTTATTGCCAAACTGATCGATGAGGTCGAGTATCCTCAAGCCGCTGAACTGTTCCAAAAACTCTCGGGTGGAAAACGGTTACGTGCACGGCTGATCTTAACCATTGCCCCGGAAGCTGCTGACGCACCGTTGCTCGGTGCGATTGTCGAGCTGATTCATGCGGCGAGTCTGCTTCATGATGATGTGATCGATGAAGCCCAGCTCCGTCGCGGTGTTCCGTCTGTGAATGCGACACAGGGGTCTAAAACCGCTATTATGCTCGGCGATATTCTCTATTCCAAAGCATTTAGCTCTCTTACGGCATTTGATCCTGCTATTTCTCGCGCCGTTGCCGAGTCCGTTACCCGTCTCTCGGTTGGGGAGATGATGGACGTGGCGATGGCGGAGCGTTTCAATACCGACCGTGAACTCTACCTCAAAATGCTTTATCTCAAAACGGCCACCCTGATCGAAGCGTGTGGCTACAGTGCCGCGCTATTAGCGGGAAAAAATGAAGAGGCCCATGCCATCTACGGCAAAAACTTGGGATTGGCATTCCAAATCGTGGATGATATTCTTGACATCACTGCCGATGAAGCGACGTTGGGGAAACCATCGCTCAATGATTTTTCCGAGGGGAAAGTGACGCTGCCGTATATCGATTTGTATGAGCGGCTCAACAATGATGAAAAAGAGCGATTGGTTCGTAATCATGCGAAAGTGTTGAATGACGAAGAAAAAGGGTGGATCCGTTCTAAAATGGATGAATTCAGAATTATTGAGAGCTCTTATGCCCATGCCAGAGCATTGTGTGATGAAGCAATCCGCGTTATCGGTGATGATAGTGCTTTGCGCTCCATTATCGAAACCGTGATCCAAAGAAGTCATTGATGCATTTTTTAATCGTTAGTTTTTCGCACAAAAACTCGACGTTGGGGATACGGGAGAAACTTGCATTTGTGGATGAAGCGGCACAGCTGCGTGCGTTGAATACTCTGAATGCCCATACATGTATCAGCGAGTCCATGATTCTCTCCACCTGTAACCGTGTTGAAATTTTTTGCAGTTGTAACGATACGGAAACGGCAAGCGAGGTGCTTTTTTCTTTTTTAGCCAAACATTCGGGACTCACTGCGCACGAGTTGCACGAACGGGCTGATATTTTCGATGATGAGGGGGGAATTCACCACCTCTTCAGTGTTGCCAGTTCGCTAGATTCGATGGTGGTCGGAGAGACGCAGATCTCCGGTCAGCTCAAAGATGCCTTTAAACTCTCTCAAGACAACGGATATTCTGCCCAGAAAATTGCCCGTGCGATGAGCTATGCGTTTAAATGTGCCGCAGAGGTGCGTAATGCAACTAATATCTCCTCTAAACCGGTTTCGGTTGCGAGTGTCGCGATTGCTAAAGTCAAAGAGTCGGTCGGGGATGTAAAAGGTAAAAAAGCGCTCGTGATCGGTTCGGGTGAGATGTCGGTGATTGCTTGTAAACATCTGAGTGCCCAAGGGGTTGATGTTACGGTGATGAACCGAACCTTTGAGAAAGCCGAAGCGATTGCGAGAGAGTGCAATGCCCGCGTTCGATCGTATGAGGAAATGGCCTATGCAATCAATGAAAATGAACTTCTTTTTACCGCTACGGGTTCACTCACTCCGATTATTACCGATGAGATGATCAAACCGACGTCGTTTAATCGATATTGGTTTGATATGGCGGTCCCGAGAGATATCGAATGCGACAGTGATCTTTGGTCTATTCGCCTTTTTTATGTGGATGATCTTAAAGAGATTGTCAGTGAGAACATCGCGCTTCGCGAAGATGAGGCAAAACTCTCCTATGTGATTGTTCGCCGTCATGTCATCGGGTTTTTCGAATGGCTTAAAACTCTCTCGGTTGAGCCTTTGATCAAAAATATGTATCTGCGAGCTTCCGATGCCGCAATGAAAGAATCGATGCGTGTTATTGAAAATGGCTATATTCCGAAAGAGTATGAAAGTGCGGTTCAAAAAGCGACGCTGCAAGCCCTGAAACGCTTTTTGCACCCGTTTGCCGAGCGGATGCGCGACGGTTCGGATCCGATGCGTGTCGATGCCCTGATCGAATCAATGAGTTTTTTAATGAATCAGGAGGAGGGTTCTGACCTTTCCCAAAACTCCTGTACCTATTACCCTAAAGGAAAATAATGCGTTTTACCAAAGCCTATATCCCAACTACCAAAGAAGCACCGAAAGATGCTCAACTCCCTAGCCATATCTACCTTTCGCGTGCCGGATTTGTAACGCAGGTTGCGGCCGGATTGTACAATTTTTTACCGATGGGCAAACGGGTGCTTCGTAAAATAGAAAACATCATTAATGAAGAGATGGCGGCGTGCGATGCTCAAGAAGTCGATCTCAGCTTTGTTACCCCTGCCGAGTTGTGGGAAGAGAGCGGACGGATTGAGAAGTTCGGTAAAGAGTTGCTTCGTTTCCGTGACCGAAAAGAGAACCTTTTCGTCCTCGGGCCTACCCATGAAGAGATGATGGTAAACATCGTTCGTAACCGTGTAACGAGCTACAAACAGCTTCCAATCAATCTCTATCAGATTAAAACCAAATTCCGTGATGAAGCACGCCCGAGATTCGGTCTTATGCGCGGACGCGAATTTGTGATGAAAGACGGTTACAGCTTCCACTCCAGTACCGAAGATCTGGATCGTGAATTTGATGCGATGGAAGCGGCGTACAAACGGATTTTAGAGCGATTGGGTCTGGAATTTCGTATCGTTGAAGCCGACAGCGGAGCGATCGGCGGTACAGGATCGAAAGAGTTGATGGTGCTTGCCGGAAGCGGTGAAGATACCTTGGCGGTATGTGATACGTGCGAATACGGTGCGAATGTCGAAGCAGCCCGCCGTGCGCCTCGAAGTATCATCCCTGAAGCACCGAGTGCCGATTTTGCCCGTTTCAAAACGCCGAATATCAAATCGATCGAAGATTTGAGCAATTTCTTCCATGTGGATTCTTATTATACTCTCAAAGCGGTAGTACAGCGTGCCGTATACACGGAAGGTTCAGAACTGGTATGTTTCTTTATCCGTGGATGCGACGAGCTTCAAGAGGTAAAAGCACGTAACAGTGTCGGGGCGATCGATTTAGTCGATGCTACCGAAGCGGAACTCAGTGATATCGGTTTGGTTCCGGGATTTATCGGGCCGTTGGATCAAGATAAAATCCGCATCGTAATGGATAACGATACTCGGGGTGCTACCACAATGATTTGCGGTGCCAATGAAGCCGATTACCATTTTGTAGGTGTTGATCTGAGTGTGATGAATGAAGCCCATTTCGCCGATCTCGCAAGTGTCCAAGAGGGGGACGGGTGCCCACACTGTAACGGCAAAATTCTCCACACCAAAGGGATCGAAGTAGGGCATATCTTCAAACTCGGAACCGTTTACTCAGCCCCTTTGAAAGCCGAATTTCTGGATGAAAATGGACGAAGCCAACCGTTTATCATGGGAACCTACGGGATGGGTGTCAGCCGTCTTGTTGCTGCGGTGATCGAGCAGCACCACGATGAAAAAGGGTGTATCTGGACCCATGCAACGGCTCCGTATTTAGTCAATGTCATGGTCTCGAATATCAAAGAAGAGAGCCACATGGCGTACGCGGAAGAGCTTTATGCCTCATTGCAAGGGTGTGGGATCGAGACGATGCTGGACGATCGTAAAGAGCGTTTCGGATTTAAAATGTCCGATGCCGAATTGATCGGGTTTCCGTTTACCGTCATTGTGGGTAAAGAGCTTGAGAATGGATTGGTTCAAATCATGGTACGCTCTAGCAGAGAAATGATTACCGTGGACGCGGCGGACGTACTCGGTAAAATTCAGGAATTGTCCCGATGATCTATTTTCTGATCTACCTTTTTTTGGAAGTGATCCTCACGATTGAGATTGCTTCACGGATCGGGGGATTAGCCACCTTCTTAGAGATTGTAGCCAGTGCTATGATAGGAATTTTCATTTTGATGAATTTTCGACACACATTGTCTGAAAATCTTTCTGCCTTGCAGATGCGTCAAATCGATATGCAGGGATTCTCTAATCGAAATCTAATGGGATTATTGGGGGCGATTCTCCTGATTCTTCCGGGGTTTTTGGGCGATATCATCGGAATATTGATGCAATTTTCCCTTTTTGGTTCGCTCATCATTAACCGTTTTTCGCGAAAATACCACACACCAACTCAACCAAAGGATGATCATGTCATTGATGCCGAAATTATCGAGCATACTCCTACTCTCCGCTAGCCTCATGGCGGCAACCGATGCCGATGTTGTCTCATTTTTAAAAAAAGGGATTGGAAACAACCCGAATATCAGCAATTTGAAAATCGATGTGAGCGGTAAGAAAAATCTTCCTGCAATGAGCGGGTGGCAAGCTTACTTTGTTACGATTGAAGCGGATGTGAAACAAGGTGGCGATATCCGTCATATCAACCAAAACGGAACCTATTTTGTCAGCGGTAATATTTTAGCTCCTGAACTGGTTAATCTCAAAACGGGTGAACGGTATAACGATAGTGTAGCTCCTGATTTTAACGATGCATTTTATACGAAATCCAATCGAATCAGCGGAGAAGCAAATGCAACCTACAAAGTAGCGATTTTTTCCGATCCCCTTTGTCCGTTTTGCCGCCGTTATGTCCCCGAAGCACTCTCATACATGACAAAATATCCGAAAACGTTTGCCGTCTATTATTACCATCTTCCGCTTACAAGTCTTCACCCTGCCGCGGTCACTTTGACCAAAGCAGCGATTGCTGCAGAGCAAAATGGTATGGATGATGCCGTTTTAAAGCTTTACAAAGTAGAGGTGAATGCAAATGAAAAAGATGAGCAAAAAATTCTGAGTGCCTTTAATAAAACATTCGGGACGAAAATCGACAGTGATGATATCCGACGCTCTTCCGTGGTCAAGCAGTTTGAATTCGACCAAAAAGTCTCTCAGTCAATGATGGTTGCCGGAACCCCGACCGTCTTTTTTAATGGTAAAAAAGACCCTTCGAAAAACAAATACAAAGATGTAAAAATAAAATAACCAACCACAAAAGTTAGGATGACAATGAAAAAACTTACCATCGCAACCCGCGGAAGCAAACTTGCCCTTTGGCAGTCGAATCACATCAAATCGGTGATCGAATCGAATTTTAGTGATGTTCAGGTCGAACTCAAAATTATTATCACCTCTGGGGATAAGATTTTGGACGTGCCGCTCGCTAAAATCGGGGGTAAAGGGCTGTTTCTCAAAGAGATCGAAGAGTCAATGCTTCGCGGTGAAGCACAGATGGCAGTTCATTCGCTTAAAGATGTTCCGACCGTTATGCCGGAGGGGTTATTGCTTTCGGCAATCACATTACGCGAAGATGTTCGTGATGCAATGCTCAGTGAAAAATATTCGGACATTATCTCACTTCCCCAAGGTGCCATCGTCGGTACCTCTTCATTACGCCGACGTATGCAGCTGGTAAAACAACGTCCTGATCTGGTGATCAAAGATTTACGCGGTAATGTGGATACCCGTATTCGTAAGCTCAAAGAGGGGGAATTCGATGCCATTATCCTTGCTGCGGCAGGGATTAACCGTTTGGGATTTTCGGATTTGGTAGAGTATTTTTACCCAATTCCTCTCGATGAGATGCTTCCGGCTATGGGGCAGGGTGCTCTAGGGATTGAGACGGTCAATGAAGCGTGGGTTTTGGAAATCGCCAAATTTTTAGAAGATGAAAACAGTCGTATCGAAACGACGATTGAACGCGGTTTTGTCGATACACTTAACGGCGGATGTCAGGTTCCGATCGGTGTAAGTGCACGGGTTCAGGAAAACGGTGAGGTGATTGTCCGCTCAACGCTCGGGATGCCCGATGGGTCTGAAGTGATGGGAGATGAGATTGTTGTCTCTAAATCAGAAACTCAAGGTATCGGTGAAGCAATGGCGAAGCGTCTCATTGAGAAAGGAGCGATGGATTTGCTCCATCGTGCCGAAGTTATGGCAAACAAGGCATAACCGGTGACCTTACAAAAAACGATTGATTTATTAAAATCGAAAGATGAATTGCGTATTATTGATACCCCTTTGGATATTGCACTCGAAATCCCTCATTTGGCATACGCCGAAGTAAAAAAAACTGAGGGAGGAAAAGCGCTCCTTTTTACCCATCCGATCGATCGCAAGAGCGGTAAATCATTTGATATCCCTGTGGTGATGAATCTTTTTGGTTCGTATCGCCGTACGGAACTTCTTTTTGGACGTGAGGTGGAAGGGGTTGCGGCAGAGATTGAAAAACTTCTTCACATGAAGCCCCCGCAAGGATTCAAAGAAAAAATCGGGATGCTCGGCGATTTGTTTGCCATGAAAGATATTTTCCCTAAAAAACTTAAAACGCGCGGAAGCTGCCAAGAGGTGGTAAAGCAGGGCAATGAAGTGAACCTGTATGATCTACCGATTTTGACCACATGGGAAGAAGACGGAGGACCGTTTATCACGATGGGTCAGGTTTATACCCAAAGTCTGGATGGCGGACTGGTCAATCTGGGAATGTACCGTTTGCAGGTGTACGATAAAAACCATTTGGGAATGCATTGGCAAATTCACAAAGATTCTTCTCACTTTTTCGATCAGTATCAACGCGCCGGTAAAAAAATGCCGGTTTCCATCGCTATCGGCGGTGATCCCCTTTATACCTGGTGTGCGACCGCCCCATTACCCTATGGAGTTAACGAATTGCTGCTCTATGGGCTCATTAAAAAAGAGTCTCCTAAACTGGTGGAATCGATTACAACCCCTCTTTATATCCCCGGAGATGTTGATTTTGTTATCGAGGGGTGGGTCGATACCGAAAAACTGGCGCTTGAGGGGCCGTTTGGAGATCATACAGGATACTATACCCTTGCTGAGCATTATCCGGTATTGGAAGTGAGTGCGATCACACACCGCAAAAACCCTTATTATTTGGCAACCGTTGTCGGAAAACCCCCATTGGAAGATAAATACATGGGATGGGCGACGGAACGGGTGTTTTTGCCGCTTCTGAAAACTAACGCTGCTGATTTAATCGACTATCATATGCCGGAAAACGGAGTGTTTCACAACCTTATTCTGGCAAAAATGAAACCGCTTTATAAAGGACATGCGAAGCAGTTTATGCATATTTTTTGGGGTTCCGGGCAGATGAGTTTCGTGAAGCATGCCCTCTTTTTTGGAGAAGATGCTCCAAAACTCACCAATTATGAGGCATTAATCACCTATGCCCTGAACCGATTTATCCCTAAATGTCTTTTTATCTCCGAGGGGATTACCGATGCTCTCGATCATTCCAGCCCCGAGTCGTTAGTGGGAGGGAAACTGGGGATTGATTTTACCCCGTCGTATATGCCGATTGCTCCTGAATCGATCGACAGTTCTGTGCTGTTGGGACATGTCCGATCCCTTATCCCTGAAGTAACCGGGTTGACACAGTATATGCGCCACACCGCGAATCCGATTACGGTGATCAGTGTTCAAAAAAAACGCGCGCTTAAAGAGTGTTTTAATGCGTTAGAAGCATTAAAGGGCTATTTACGTATCGTTATTTTTGTGGATGAAGCTAAAAATGATATTCATAACCCTTATATGCTTATTTGGCGTGTAACTAATAATATGGATGCCGCTCGTGATCTATACCGTTCAGAATCCGTTGTGGCGATTGACGGTACCATGAAAACCGATGTGGATGGATTTGAACGTGAATGGCCGGGAGATGTTGAATGTACTCCGTCTGTTGTTGAACGTCTTAAATCACTTTCATTATGGGATTTGGAACTAAAATTAGAGAAGAAATACCAGTTGTAAGGTGTTGTCTCCCTTGTTTGAGGAGAATGACATTAAGGATTTTATTAGAATTAGTAATGTAAGATTGAAAGCTTAAATATTTTATAAATAGGGAAAATTAATTCCATGCGCATGTTTTATGCTACAGTAGCACTTACACTTTTAGCCGGTTCGACACTTCTCAATGCAGCCACATACAAAGGGCAGAAAATTTATATGGACTCTTGTAAAGAGTGTCATGGCGGCGGCCAAGAGTTAGCCGGATCGAAAAAGCAGCGTGTGTGGGAAAAGCTTATGGATGACAAAGGGGAAAAACTGGCCGATATCCACCTCTCGTCAAAAAAAGCGCAAGCATCATGGGAATATTTCAAAGGTCGCAGTTACACAAAAGGGGCAAAACATCTCGAAGATTTTTTGGTCGAGTATGCTGCCGATAGCGGTAACGTTCCCGCCTGTAATTAAATAAACCTCCATCCCTAAGGGGATGATTTTCTTCTAAACCAAACTTCGCTAAAATACCCCACTTTTACACTACTCGGAGATACCATGGAAAAGATGTGGTCCGGACGTTTCACACAAGATGCGTCAACCCTATTAGAAAAATTTAATGCCTCGATCATGTTTGATCAAAAACTTTACCGTGAAGATATCGAAGGTTCCATTGCACACGCACAAATGCTGGCCCATCAGGGAATTTTAACGGACGAAGAGCTTGCTGCTATTGAAGCGGGGATGGCTCAAGTTCTGAGTGAAATTGAATCGGGTGCGTTTGAATGGAAAATCGGCGATGAAGATTTACACATGGCGATTGAAAAACGGCTCACCGCCATTATCGGTGAAGCGGGAAAAAAACTTCATACCGCCCGCAGTCGTAACGATCAGGTAGCCCTTGATTTTCGCCGTTTTGTTCTTCGTAAAAATCGGGAAATTGTTGGACAAATTAAAGCACTTATGGAAGTCGTTGTCGATATTGCTCGCGAACATACGACGACACTGCTCCCGGGGATGACCCATTTGCAGCATGCTCAACCGATTAATTTTGCATTTCATCTGCTGGCGTACGCATCGATGTTCAAACGTGATTGTGAAAGATTTGAGAGCAGCGTCTCGCGCAACAATATCTCTCCGATCGGATGTGCCGCACTTGCCGGAACTCCGCATAATATCAACCGTGAAATGACCGCTAAAACATTGGGATTCGATTCGGTCAGTATTAATTGTCTTGATACCGTCAGTGATCGCGATTTTGCATTGGAAATTTTATTTAACATTTCTACGCTGATGATGCATATTTCCCGCCTTGCGGAGGAGATCATCCTCTGGTCGAGCTATGAGTTTCGTTTCGTTGAGCTGTCCGATCAATATTCGACCGGAAGCTCTATTATGCCGCAAAAGAAAAATCCTGATGTTCCTGAGCTCCTTCGCGGGAAAACGGGGCGTGTATTCGGGAATTTGATGGGGCTTTTGACGGTGATGAAAGGGTTGCCGCTTGCGTACAACAAAGATACCCAAGAGGATAAAGAGGGGGTATTTGACAGTGTGGAAACCGCTGAAATTTCTCTTGAAATTCTCCGTGAGGCACTAAAATCCATGACAATCAAGCCCCAAAATATGGCGCGTGCCTGTAAGCTCGGGCATTTAAGTGCAACCGATTTGGCCGATTATCTGGTTGAACATTGCGGGGTGCCGTTTCGCGAAGCACACCATATTACCGGGCGTGCGGTTGCCCGTGCCGAAGTGCTTGGAATCGATTTGAGCGATATCGATTATGCGGAACTTCATGCTATTGATAGCCGAATCAAAGAGGATGTCATCGCGTATTTGGCGATTGAGCATTCGATGAATGCCCGCGTATCTCAAGGGGGTACAGCTGAAGTACGCACACTAGAGCAGATTATCTATTTTGATCACTATTTAAAAGATATAAAATAAGCCATTTAAAAAGGATTTAAAACTATGAAAATTACCGTGAGTCATCAAAATGAGATGAAATTTGAGGCGAAAACTGAAAAAAGCAGTTTCATCATCGACTGTCCTCAAATTTCTCCGATCGAGTATTTTTTAAGCGGAATTATCACCTGCAGTGCAACGGATGTCGTAATGCTTCCGAAACAACAGGGATATGAGGTTAAAAACCTTGAAGTCTCCGGTGAAGTGGTACGTAATGAGTCTGCACCACGCAAATTTAACACCCTTCATCTCGAATACCGTTTTGACTCCAATGCGGACGATACGTTGGCGGCACGCTGGGTAATGGCAAGCTTGGAGACCTATTGTTCCACGATCAATACGATCCGTGACACTACGGCGATCAGCTATACGATTATCCATAACGGCAATGTGATTCGCGAGAATGAGAAGATGATCAGCGGCGGCGGAAGCAGCGTTGATTTCGGTACGCTTCAAGGGTGTAACGCCTAAAACCCCTCTGCTCTTTTTCCCTTCGAAGTGTGAAGATGGGCTTTGCCCGCTTTCCTCTCCTTTCTTTAAGTTCAATTTAACATTATGATGTTTAACCGGTACGCTACTGTTTTATCTTTAGGTTGTATCAAGGGGATTTTATGTATTCTTAACTGATGCTGTTTTTTATAAGTAAAAACAATGCATTGAGTCAGGTTATGTATAAGCTGCCGCTCAGGCGGTTAAACCACTTTATTTACGATTAGCCTGTTTATGGCAGAAGGAGACGTAAAATGCTTGAGACTATTGCAATTATTCTGATTATTCTGTGGCTTTTAGGGTTCGTTACCTCGTATACAATGGGGGGATTGATCCATATTCTCCTGGTCATCGCAGTCGTGGTGATTCTGATTCGCGTCATTCAGGGCCGGCGTCTGTAGCAATTCTTGGATATTCAGCCAGTTTTTAAAAGAGAGGTGAAAGTGCGATGAATGTGTCAAAAATAATAGGGATTGTGTTAGTGCTAGCGGGTGTCCTTGGATTGGTATATGGAGGTTTCAGTTACACGAAAGATACCCATGAAGCAACCATAGGAGCGATTGAGCTGTCGGTAAAAGAGCAAGAGCGCGTTAACATCCCGGTTTGGGCTGGCGTCGGTGCAATAGCATTGGGCGGTTTACTGCTTCTTTTGGGCAGCAGAAAAAGCTAACAGTCGGTAGCTTTTTAAAAGCAAGGTGAGTTCATGGTTGGAGATGCCCTAGAGGGGACATGCAGTCACCACGAACGGAATTTTATTTTGAATTAAAAGAAGTCTTTCGGATCGGCGTCGGCGAAATGTCCCCATTTGAGCTTCGCTCCGCCGAGGATATGAAAGTGGAGATGCCCCACCTCTTGTCCGCCGTTTTCCCCGATATTACTGATGATTCGGTATCCGCTTTCATCAATTCCGCATGTTTTGGCAATTTCTTGCATAAACGTTGACATTCTCCCCATTACCTCTCCCGGAATATCGTTAAAACTTTGATAATGCGCTTTGGGAATGGCTAAAACATGAACAGGGGCTTTCGGATTGATATCATGAAAGGCGTAAAATTCATCGTTTTCGGCAACGGTATTTGAAGGAATTTCTTTGTTGATAATTTTGCAGAAAATGCACATGCTAAACCTCTTTTTTTATGCTATTGTAACACATGCTTTGTCCCTTGAAGCTAATTATAAAAGAGATTTGACTACAATATCTCTCAAATTGAAAGCACTGTCAGAAATGGTATTAGCATGTTTTAAAGCTTTCAGAAAATCATCAATGGAGACTCTATTTTGCAAGAGTGGTATGACGCTATAAAATCGGCCGACTCGATTGATAAAATCGAAGAGATCCGAATCGCTATTTTCGGAAAAAAAGGGATAATGAACGCTGAGTTCGCCCGTATGAAAGATATCCCTGATACGGAAAAAGGGACATTTGCCAAAGAACTCAATATCCACAAAGAGGGATTGAATGCTCTCTTGGTGGATCGTAAGCTTTTCTTGGCGATGGAGCACTTACAAGCAACAATGAAATCCGAAGCGATTGATGTGAGTCTGTATTCAGCGACGAGTGAACGCGGATCGCTTCACCCCGTAATGGAAACCATGGACCGCATTGTAGAATACTTTATCGCCATGAACTTTTCGGTTCGTACAGGCCCGATGGTAGAAGATGATTTTCATAATTTCGAAGCGCTTAATCTTCCGAAGTACCATCCGGCACGTGATATGCAGGATACTTTTTATTTTAAAGATTCGATGCTGTTGCGTACCCACACCTCGCCGGTACAAATCCGCACCATGCTCTCTACCAAACCGCCGATTCGTATGATCGCTCCGGGTGCGGTATTTCGCCGCGATTACGATATCACCCATACCCCGATGTTTCATCAGGTTGAGGGATTGGTTGTCGAAGAGGCGGGGAAAGTTTCATTCGCCAATCTTAAATTTATCCTCGAAGATTTTCTTAAAACGATGTTCGGAGATGTCGAAGTTCGTTTTCGCCCGAGTTTTTTTCCGTTTACGGAACCTTCGGCCGAAGTGGATATCAGCTGTATATTTTGCGGCGGGGAGGGCTGCCGTGTTTGTTCAAAAACCGGTTGGCTGGAAGTTCTCGGATGCGGTATTGTCGATCCGAATGTTTTTAAAGCGGTCGGATATGAGAACGTTAGCGGGTATGCATTCGGTTTAGGGGTTGAACGGTTTGCGATGCTGATCCACCGTATCGGAGATTTACGCTCTTTGTTTGAGGGAGACACGAGATTATTGGAGCAGTTTAGATGATCGTTACAAAAAATTGGTTAAATGAGTGGATCGATCTTGGTGAAGTGAGCACAGAGCAGTTGCTCAAAACGTTTAACTCCATCGGTTTGGAAGTGGATCGACATGACGTAATCCGAGTGCCGAATGGTGTTGTGATCGGTTACGTAGAGCAATGTGAAAAACATCCTGATGCGGACAAGCTGAACGTTTGTCAAGTTAATGTCGGCAATGAAGTGCGCCAAATCGTTTGCGGTGCGTCAAATGTCCGAGCAGGGATTCATATCGCCTTGGCTACCGTAGGTGCGGAACTACCCGGTGGTTTAAAAATCAAAGAGGCAAAGCTTCGCGGCGTTGAATCGCACGGTATGATCTGCTCCGCTAAAGAGATTGGGTTGCCGAGTATGGGCGAGGGGATTATGATCCTCGATGAGAGTATCGGTACGTTGATTCTCGGGAAAAACCTCAATGAGTACAGTGCATTCAATGATGATGTGATCGAGATTGAGCTCACAGCCAATCGCGGCGATTGTTTGAGTATTCACGGTATCGCACGTGATTTACGTGCTGCCCTTTCCCGTGAACTTCGAGAAATCAACTATAAAGAGAAGCTAGACGGGCGCTTAGGAATCGGGCGGATTTTGCAATTGCATCATGCAGATACCTTTAACACAGATTTGTTATTCGGTGCGGTGGATCTCAAAGAGCTTCATGTCCCTTTTGTTATCGCCTTGCGTTTAGCGATCATTGATGAAGCCTATACAACGGCTGTGGATGCATTGCTGTTGTATGCAACGCAGAGCACGGGGGTTATCTTACGAGCGTATCCGTTTGAAAAGTTCGGTGACCCCGAAAGCAAAGGGGTGATTACCCTCGAGAATGATGAAAACGGTTATGCGGCGTTGTACGGCAAAGAAAAAGTCTCCATTATCGGTGTTTCGCAAGAAAAAGAGTCTCATTTTAGCGCGAATGAAGGGTTGGCCGTTATTGAAGCGAGTTACATCGCTCCGGATATCATTGCCAAAAAAATGGGTGAAAAAAAGATCCCGAGCTGTCCTCATTATTATCGCTCTTCGCGTGGAAGCGAGCCAAAAATCGAGATGGGGATTCGGTACGCTACGGTATTGTTTGAAAAATATTCCGCATCCCAAGTATATGGCGGGAATATTGAGCTCACAACATCGTATGAACCCCGGATTATCAGTATGTGCGAAGAGGAGTTCGAATCGTTTATCGGTCTGAAGATCGATAAAACGCGTATCACCCAGATTTTTAAAAACTTGGGGATGGATATCGGCAAGCTAAAAGGGTCTTCATTCGCGATTTCTGTGCCCAAGTTTCGCCATGATATTGTGAACAAACAAGACATTATCGAAGAGGTT
The DNA here is from genome assembly GCF_049587615.1 of Sulfuricurvum sp. Classification (GTDB taxonomy): domain Bacteria; phylum Campylobacterota; class Campylobacteria; order Campylobacterales; family Sulfurimonadaceae; genus Sulfuricurvum. Next base: position 153,835 of record NZ_JBAVEF010000046.1, on the reverse strand, counting down.
GTCCGAATCGTCGGCATTGACAATATCCCCTCAAAGCCTCTTGTTTTTGCGGAAGCCAATCAAATGAGCGGCGATTTGGCAGAGTATAAAAAAACACGGATGTATCGTCACCGTGCTGCCCAAAGCGGGTTTTACGAGTCGGTTCATTTTGTTTTTAATGAACGTGCACAGGTTGAAAAATTCGGATTTGTCTGCACGGAGTCTTCCAAAGAACTTCTTAACCCGATTACAGCAACTTTTGATACCCTTCGTCCTACGTTATTGGTCGGACTTTTAAATTCTGCATCGGCCAATGTAAAAGTCAACCAGAAAAAGATCGCTTTGTTTGAAGCAGGGATGGTTTTCGACGCGGATCGTCGTGAATCCAAACGTATTGGATTTATTGTTTCCGGTTCTATAGAAAGTGAAAAAATATCCAATGCCGGGAAGCCGTCAGCAATCGATTTTGCCGCTTTTAGCAAGCTGATTGCCGATGTGGCGGGATCATTTGAATTGTTGTCCCATACCCCTTCACACGCTTTGGCTCACCCTTATGTATGTGCGAAAGTGATGATTAACGGTGAGGAAGCGGGTGAACTTTTTCGACTTCACCCGTCGATAGAAGAGGAATTTGATCTGGCACAAACGTTTATGTGTGAGCTAAAAACCGATTGCCTCCCTTACGGGCTTATTGAAGCGCAGCCGTATTCAAAATACCAAGCATCTTTTAGAGATTTGAGCATTCTGATCTCCAAAATGGTGAGCTATGAGAGCATCAAAACCGTCATCGAAAAACACCGATCGGTACAAGTGCGTCGTTTTTATCCGGTGGATCGCTATGTTTCCGAAACGTTGGGGGATCAAATGAGTTTGACGCTCCGTTTTGTGTTACAGTCGGAGGATAAAACACTGGAAGATGAGGATATCACCATGGCGATGGAATCGATTTTAAACGGTCTTAGAGATGAACTTGGAGTGAGTTTGCGATGATGTCTGCCAAGGTTTATCCCGCACAGTCGTTCGGGTTCAAAAGTGATGCGATTGCACCGGATAAATCAATTTCGCACCGCTCGGCTATGTTTGCGGTTTTAGCGGAAGGGGAGAGTCGCATTGAAAATTTTCTCCGCGCTGAAGATACCCTTAATACTCTTAAAATCGTAGGGCACTTGGGGGCTGAAATTCAGGATGACGGGTCGGTGATTACAATTCGTTCCCATGGTATACATGAAACGTCCGAAATCCTTGATTGCGGAAATTCGGGGACAGGGATGCGCCTGTTCTGCGGGCTTCTCTCCTCTGCAGAGGGACATTTTGTCCTCACGGGAGATGAATATCTTAAACGTCGTCCGATGAAGCGGGTAACTGGGCCGCTTCGCTCCATCGGTGCTAATCTTGATGGTCGTAATAACGGCGATCTAGCACCTCTTTCTATTCGTGGAGCATCGCTTAAAGCGTTTGAGTATCTCTCTCCCATTGCTTCGGCACAGGTTAAAAGTGCGATGATCCTCGCTGCCCTTCGCTCGGACGGGGTGTGTACGTTTCGTGAACCGGAACTGAGCCGAGACCATACTGAGCGGATGCTCCGCGGTATGGGTGCTCGTGTTGAAGTAAATGGGCTGGAGACGAAAATCTGGCCTCTTGAAAAACCGCTAAAACCTCTCACTATCCGTGTTCCCGCAGATCCTTCAAGCGCTTTTTTCTTTGCGGTAGCGGCAGCGATTATCCCCGGTTCTTCGGCGATAATTGAGGGAGTAACGCTCAATCCGACCCGTATCGAAGCGTTTAAAGTTTTGGAACGGATGGGGGCAAAGATCACCTATTCCCTTACCGATGAGCGGTATGAGCCGATCGGTACTATCCGAGTCGAACATGCTTTGCTTCATGCCGTAACGGTGGAAGAAAATATTGCATGGCTGATCGATGAACTGCCGGCCCTTTCAATCGCCATGGCGTGTGCCGAGGGGAAAAGTCTTATCAAAAATGCGGAAGAGCTGCGGGTTAAAGAGTCCGATCGTATCAAAACGGTTGTGGACAATCTGAATCTCTGCGGTATCGAGACGGAGGAGTTTCCTGATGGTTATGCCGTGATCGGCGGTGAGCTGAAATCTGCTCTGGTCAACAGCTTTGGAGACCATCGGATTGCGATGAGTTTTTTGATTGCGGGACTTAAATGCGGTATGGAAGTCGAAGACATTGAGTGTATTAATACCTCATTTCCTAACTTTTTTGAACTCTTGGGAATGTGTACAAAGGTGGAGCAATGAAAATTGAATTGGCTGAGAGTTACGGATTTTGTTTTGGAGTGAAGCGGGCCATCAAAATAGCTGAGGAAAATCGAAATTCCGCAACCTATGGCCCTTTGATCCATAATGCAAACGAAATTGATCGGCTAAAAAATGATTTCAATGTTGCTTTAAGTGAAAATTTGGATTCTTTCAAGGCGGGAGAAACCGCTGTTATCCGCACGCATGGTATTCCTAAGCAAGAACTTGGTTTATTGCATGAACGCCATGTGAATGTTGTGGATGCAACCTGTCCGTATGTGACGAAACCCCAGCAAATCTGCGAAGAGATGAATGCGCAGGGGTACGACATCGTGATTTTCGGGGATGAGGCTCACCCTGAGATCAAAGGGGTTAAAAGCTACGCTGAAGACCACGTCTATGTTGTGAACGCCCCGGAGGAAATCGATGCTCTCCGCTTACGTGAAAAAGTGGCAACCGTGGCCCAAACGACTCGAAAAATAGAGGAATATCAGCAAATCATCGGAAAATTGATGGAAACGCATAAAGAGGTGCGTGTTTTCAATACGATTTGCAATGCAACTTTTGATAATCAAGATGCCGTTCGAAAACTTTCAAAAGAAGCGGATGTAATGATTGTCATTGGCGGTAAAAACTCTTCAAACACGAAACAGCTTCACTCTATAGCCAAAGAATATTGCACGGACAGTTATCATATTGAAAGCCAAGAAGACTTGCACCAAGAGTGGTTTTCGGGCAAAAACTTTTGCGGTATCAGTGCTGGAGCATCGACCCCTGATTGGATAATTGACGACGTAATTGACAAAATCAAGAGCCTAACTCACTCCTAATTTCTCCGTTCTAATCTGAAAGCAAGCATTTTTTCGTTATAATCAGCCAATTTTTAGTTACAAGGGAATAGGCATGGCTTTCGATAACGAATCGTTCGAAGAAGAAAATTTTGCTGAGATGTTAGAGGCATCTTTCAAAGAGCAAGAATCTACGCGCATTACAGAAGGTGAAATCGTAGAAATTCAAGAGAGTGACAATCGCGCGTTGGTAGGCGTAGGCGAAAAACTTGAAGGGATTATTTCACTGGATGAAATCCGTGGAGCGGACGGGAAACTTTTGTTCAATGTCGGCGATAAAATTATGGTAATGGTGATGGGTCACTACAATGAGCGCCCAAAAATCTCCTATAAAAAAGTGCTTGAGCAAGAGAAAACGCTCGCATTCATCAATGCACACAAAGAAGATTTCGAGTCTGTCGTAATCGAAGCATTGGTGACGAAGAAAAATAAAGGGGGATACCTCTTAGAAGCGGACGATGTCCATTTTTTCCTTCCACGTTCACTCGCAGCGTTCAAAGAAACCGACCAAGTCGTCGGAAAAACGATCAAAGCGCAAGTCGTTAAAGTTGACCCTGCAGAAGCGTCAATCGTTGTTTCTCGCCGTAAGCTTTTCAATGATGAGCGTAAACGTAAAAAAGAGGTGATCGACGCATTGATGGAAGAGGATAAAGTAATCCAGGGTACCGTCAAAAAGATCACGAGCTACGGTATGTTCGTTGATGTCGGCGGAATCGACGGGTTGGTTCATTACAATGAAATCAGTTATAAAGGGCCGGTTAACCCATCAAAACTCTACAAAGAGGGTGATGTTGTCAACGTAAAAGCGATCGCCTACGATAAAGACAAACGTCACCTTTCCCTCTCGATCAAAGCGGTACAATCGGATCCGTGGCAAGAGGTTGAAGAGGCGTTGGAAGAGGGTGATACGATCACGGTTACCGTCAGCAACATCGAACCGTACGGTATTTTCGTAGACCTCGGAAATGACATCGAAGGGTTCTTGCACATCTCTGAAATTACATGGGATAAAAACATCAAACACCCTAAAGACTACCTCACGGTTGGTCAAGAGATTGATGTTGAAGTTATTGAGATTAACTCTAAAACACATAAATTACGTGTATCGTACAAACGTCTTCAACCGAAACCTTTTGAAGAGTTCACCAAAAAATTCAAAGAAGGTGATACCGTTAAAGGGAGCGTCACTTCGTTGACCGATTTCGGTGCATTCGTCAAAGTTGGCGGAGTAGAAGGGTTATTGCATAACCAAGATCTTTCATGGGATAAAAATGTCAAATGTAAAGATACTCTCAAAGTAGGCGATGAAATCGAAGTAAAAATTGCGAAAATCAATGCAGAGGATGAAAAAATCTCGTTGAATCGTAAATCACTCGAAGAGAGCCCGATTGATCAATTTGCAACGAACCACAAAATGAATGAAGTAGTAAAAGCTACCGTTCGTGATGTAAAAGACTTCGGTGTATTCGTTTCCTTGGAAGGGGGCGTTGATGCTCTTATCCGTAACGAAGATCTTTATCCTTTGACCCCTGAAGAGCTTGAAATCGGTCAAGTTATTGAAGCGGCTATTTTAGTGATCGATGCTAAACGTGATCGTATCCGTCTTTCAGTGAAAAAACTGGAGCGCATTAAAGATCAAAAAATGTTGGATGAAATCAATGACAATGATGCGCACAGTCTTGGTGATTTGATTAAAGACCAATTGAAATAACTTTTATGCGACGCGCTGCATACTGGCTGTTTCCGTTTATAGCGTCAGGTGTAGCCATTTTTATTGTACTGTTATTGATTCAGATTAATCCTGCAGCACCGGAATTGGAAGCTGTTGAGGATGGAGCGCTTCACTCTTCCGAAGCTCCTGATGAACCAATGAATTGGATATCCCGTTTCTCAAAAAGTGAGGAAAAGGGATATTTTTACCCCGTGAATGAAGTGAATTTAAAACTCGATATGGGTGAAAAAAGTACTTCTGTAGAAATGTACAGACTCACGGCGGATCTGAAAAGCTCCTATGAACTTTTTTGTGTCAAAGAAGAGCTAAAAAAAAGTGCACTCCCTTATTTAATGAATAAAGAGGGTGATGCGATGACCCTCTCGGTCGATTCGACCGACCAATCACAACTCGCATCCCTTGTAACGAAATTAAAAACCTACCAAATCACGGCGACTGTATCGCCGTACACAGAGGAAAAGTAATGGAAAAATTTAAAATTGTCGTATGTGACCATATTCATGAAGAGGGACTCAATATTCTTCGCCGTGATGACAAGATTGAGATGATTTTTGCCGCTGATATGGATAAAACAGCTCTTTTGGATGTGATCAAAGATGCGGATGTTGCGATTACACGCAGTTCCACCGATGTAGATGATAAATTTATCCAAGCCGGACGCGGACTTAAAGCGATTGTCCGTGCCGGTGTCGGTGTTGATAATGTTGATATTCCCGGATGTTCAAAAGAGGGAATCATTGTCATGAATGTTCCAACGGCCAATACGATTGCCGCAGTTGAACTCACCATGACCCATATGCTCTCGTGTATGCGTATGTTTCCCTACTCTCACGACCATTTGAAAAATCAGCGTATCTGGAAACGTGAAAAATGGTATGGGTATGAGCTTAAAGGGAAAAAACTCGGTATCATCGGTTTCGGTAATATCGGGAGCCGTGTCGGGATCCGTTCAAAAGCATTTGAGATGGATGTTATTGCCTACGACCCGTATATCCACCCCTCCAAAGCGACCGATGTCGGTGTAAAATATACGAGCAATTTTGAAGATATTTTGGCATGTGACATCATTACCATTCATACTCCGAAGAACAAAGAGACGGTTGGTATGATCGGTGCTGATGAAATCGCGAAAATGAAAGACGGCGTGGTTCTCATCAACTGCGCACGCGGTGGATTGTACGATGAAGAGGCACTTTATGAGGGGCTGAAATCGGGCAAAATCCGATTTGCAGGGATTGATGTATTTAACAAAGAACCGGCAACCGATCATAAATTGCTTGACTTGGATAACATCTGCGTCTCTCCGCATTTGGGTGCAAACACTTTTGAATCTCAATACAATATCGGGGTCGAAGCGGCACAACAAGCGATTGAAGCGGCCAAAGGTATTGCTTATCCACACGCGATGAATTTGCCGATCGATGAGACCAAAATCCCTTCTTTTGTAAAACCGTTTTTGGAAATGGGACAAAAAATCGGATTCTTGGCATCACAAATCAACAAAGCGCCCATTGTCTCGATCAAAGTAAGCGGCCGCGGTGACATTGCCGAATATGTGAACTCATTGGCAACGTTTGTTACCGTCGGTGCATTGGCTGATATTTCAGGCGATACGATCAATTACGTGAATGCGGATTTTGTCGCTTCTGAACGCGGTATCAAAATTGATACGGAGGAGCTTCCCGGCAGTCCGGTTTATAAAAATCTCGTGACGGTTAAACTCACTACCGATAAGGATGTGATCGAGATCAGTGCAACCATGTTCAATGATGATGTGCAGCGTATCGTTGATATCAACGGTTTCGGCGTAGATGTGGAGCCGAAGGGGAATATGATCCTTTTCAAAAATACGGATGTACCGGGCGTTATCGGGCAAGTAGGCAGTTTGTTAGCCGCGCATGAAGTTAACATCGCCGATTTCCGTCTCGGACGCAATAAAAATGCAGAAGCGTTGGCGGTTATCATTGTTGATACTCCGGTCAATGACAAAACGCTTAAAGAGCTCGCTTCACTCGAAGCGTGTATCAGCGTCTCGTACGCACGGCTGTAAGCCCCTTCTTTTTCTAGAGGGGCAAGGCAATTTCAAAGCATGCCCCTTTAGACGTATTGTAGGCTCTCAGCTTCCCTTTGCAGTGTTCTTCGATAATCGTTTTTGACATATACAATCCTAATCCCGTTCCATCTTTTTTTTCTTTTGTACTAAAATAAGGATCAAAAATTTTACCGACCAGATTTTCGGGAATACCGCCCCCGTTATCTTCGATGGTTAAACATGAGATCCCTTCTTTCGTGTGAGATTGAATCCAAATGGTTGCGTTCTTGGTCTCTTTTTCTAAGAAAACATCTTCCGCATTTTTAAAAATATTGAGAAGAACTTGACGGATTTCATTGGCATAGGTGTGAAGTATTTCATCACTTATATCCAGCCGCTCAACGGTAATATTATGGGTATGAAACGTTGGTTCGATGATGTTTAAACTCCCTTCAATGATCATTTTCCATGTCGTATCGGTTTTTTCTTTGTGTTCTTTGAAAAAATTTCTGAAATCATCGATGGTCGATGAAAGATGCTGAGCCAGATCACTGATGGCCTCGAGACGTTCTTCGAAAAAATCTTTTTTATAATTCTCCATGATCACATCGAGCGTCAATGTCGATGAAATCGCCGCGATGGATGCCAGAGGCTGCCGCCACTGGTGGGCGATCATACTGATCATCTCTCCCATCTGCGCAAGGCGTGACTGTTCGAGCATTTGAATTGTCTGCAAACGGTTTCTTTCGACCTCTGTGGCGACACGATACTCGAGCTCTTTGGTTAAGGCTTCAAGCCGTATTTTATTGGTAATATCATGGCCGATGGCACTGTATCCTGTGAGATTGCCGTGAGTGTCCCTTTCATGTTCGATATGCAGGCGAAGCCAATAGGCATGCCCGTCTTTACCCCTGTTTTTAACTTCACCGTCCCAGGATTCGCCGGTTTGAAGTACCTTCCACATGTCGGTATAAAATTGTTTCGGTGTATCCGGATGGCGGAAGAGGGCATGGGTCCTGCCGATTACCTCTTGTTTCGAATAACCGGAGACTTTTTCAAAAGCTTCACTGATAGAGGTGATCAAACCGCTCTCATCGGTCATGGAGACAATGGTATTTTTATCAATCGTCTCTTTGTAATGTTTTAACAGTTGTGTCTGCTGCGTGAGTTCTTGGACTTTTTGGTGCAACTCCTCCTGCAATTTTTTTCTCTCTGTAATGTCTGAGACAAAGGCAACGATTTGCTCCCTCTCATCGATCTTCATCAATTGCAAGCGTGCTTCAACTTCATAGGTTGTCCCGTCTTTCCGGCAATGTATCGTTTCGAAGACCAGCTGTTGGATGGTTTCGTTGAGTAAGGGCTTCAGGAGAGTTGAAAAAGTAGCAGTGTTATAGTTCGGTTTAAGATCCAGCGGTGTTAATTCGCTTATCTCATCGAAGCGATATCCGATATTATTGAGGGCACCGTTATTGAGATAAGTGAACTTTAGAGTCTCTTTGTCAAAAATATAGATTTCATTGATGCTATCATCAATAATATGTCCCAGAGATAAAAGTTTTTTTTCTGTTTTTTTCCGCTCGGAGTAGTCTTCGTATATGACGAGTAAATCACCGTTCGGAAGTAACCGGACCTCATTTTTACGCCACCCTTGAATCCTGCCGTCTTCATATAAGCGGGGTTCAAGGATCTCAGGTTGACCGGTTTTAAATACCCGCTTCATAGCTTCGAGCAATCCGAATGCCGCAACTTGAGGGAAAAGTTCTGTGATCCGCTTTCCGATCATCTCGGATCTCTCGATGTTTTCGGTTTGTTCTACTCTGGAATTGAGATCCAGAAAAATAAAATCTTCACCATCGAGAGTGGGGCGAAAGATAACAATATTTGAGGGGAGGGCATCCATCAGATATTGGTACATATTGATGGGAGAAAAAATCATGATTTTATTTCCAATGCTTTGAATTCACGAATCAAGGTCATCTGGCGATTGGAAAGATATTCGGACATCCCTTTATGTTTAAGTTCGTTGAGTTCAAACAATACTACGACATGAAAACAGCGCTCAAACTCATCAATCCGGTAGACGGTTACAGGGGTATTAATGCTGAGCGGGGCATGTGTGGTCGGCAAAACCATGGAAATATTGGCGTTTGTCCCTGTTTCGAAATGGGGAGGAAGGGCACTTAGCTCGAGCTTGATCGAAACGATTGAAATATCGAGAATGCGGATCTCGCCCGAAAACTTTTTATCATCAATAAAAAGGGTCACCTTCTCGTTTCCTTCCGGTTCAAGACGGATGTATTTACGGTCGTTGCCGCTTCTTGGGATAAATTGCATATCGGTAAAGGTGATCATCTGTTTGTCAAAATCAATCTCTTTGACCGATTTGCACAATACGGCGGAGGGGAATACCTCCGAGCTGATCGTCGTGTTTTTGACAAGTTTGACAATTTTGAGCTGCGAGTAGGAGGTTTTGACGACTACCTGTTCATCATCCATGTGGACGATGACGGTCGGATTGGTGATGGTCAACCCGCGATAAAAGTTGTGAAGTTTGACTTCGGCATTGTTTTCACTGACGATTTTCATAAATTTGAGTACGGTTTTTTTGTCCTGTAAAACTTTATCCTTATCCACGGAGTTTTTATCGAATAATGCCAGAAGATTGAGTTCGGTTACGTCATCGAAAGAGACAATCGCGGAATCGTTATGATGGGGGATTTCTCGATATTTCATAATCAAATGACGATTTTCGTCGTGACAATTGACCATTTTCGTGTGAAAAAGTTTCCCCGGATCGGCAGATGCTTCTTCATACCATGTACGGTGTTGATTCGAAGAGAGAAATCCCTCATGCTCTTTGAGCATCGAATCCATCGTAGTGTATTTGCTCAGAAAATCCTCTAACGTTTCAACGCCGAAAAAATCGAGAAAGCGCTGGTTGACGATGACAGGGTGAGCGTTTTGAAACATGATGAGAAGATTGTTCTGGTAGTTAAAAATATCGTTTATTTGCGCGTCGTAGAGATGTTTGTTTTTTTCATTTTGGATTGTTTTGACGGCATCGTAGAGTGCTTCAAGGAGCTGATCGACTTTTGCCGGTTTCGGAAGATAGCGGAAGACACCGACGTTGATCGCTTCGAGGAGATACTCTTTTTCATTGTAGGCGGTAATGTAGATGATTTTGGTATCGGGTTCTTCGGATTTAATCTTTTTAGCCATCTCAATCCCGCTCATGTGCGGCATGTTGATGTCCGTGATGACCAGTCTGGGTTTATGTTTTTTAAACATTTTATACCCTTCCAGCCCATTTGCCGCACTCACTATATTTGGGAATATTTTTCCCAGCAATTGCTCGATATTGGCGCGTAAGCCCGGATTGTCTTCGACGTATAATACCCTTATGTTTTCAGAAAGGGTTTGTATTTTGTGCAATTTTTCGTTCAACATACCTTCTCCTGTGATGTGGGAATAAAGATTACAATCGACAGAGATGAGTAAAATATGAGTTTATTTATACCCCTCTTTTCGCTTGAGTAAAAACCGTTTACTCTTTAAACGTTAAGGTAAAACACGCCCCTTTATCTTTGTTTTGGAGAGTAATGGTTCCTCCGAACTGCTCTTCAATAATCAATTTTGCCAAATACAAGCCGATTCCTCTCCCTACCCCTTTTTCTTTGGTCGAAAAATAGGGTGTGAAGAGTTGATTCAGATGTTCGGGAGAGATACCCCCTGCGTTGTCGCAGATATGAAGCTGTAGGGTGTTGGGCAGGTGCTCAACGCGGCATTCAATCCACGGATTTTCGATTTCATTCCCGATCAGGGCATCGTATGCATTGCTGAGAAGAATCAAGATGACCTGTTTGAAGGCATTCGGGGAGCCGTGAAGGGTTCCCGTCTCTTCGCTCAAGATGAGGTCAATATTGTGAAGTTTTACGTGAGGAAGGAGCTGGTCGTGCACCTCTTGGATCGATTGGGTGATTGAAAAAGGGGTTGGATTCTGCTCGGGCTGGAAAAAGTTTCGAAAAGCATCGATGGTTTCACTCATGAAACGGATTTGTTCCATGCCGATTTGTTTGATTTCACGCAGAGATTTCGGGTTGATGTTTGTTTCATCGATGAGTTCCGAGAGGCCGCTTATGAGGAGAGATAAGGCATTGAGAGGCTGATTCCATTGGTGGGCGATGGCACCGATCATCTCCCCCATCATGGCCATTTTTCCTTGTTGAATGAGCAGCTGGTTTTGGCATTTCATGGCGCGGTTTGTGATTTCGAGCTCAATCATGGGCCCCAACTCTTTGTAGAGCTCTGCTGCTAGGAGGTGAGAATCACTCCAGGGGATACTTTTTCCCCGCTGCTCCTGGGTGAAGGTTTCAAACGATTTGCGGGGACTGATCCGCTGAGTGGGATCGATCGTCGCGGCTTTGTCGGGGTGTCCCGCCCATTTGAGGGTTCGTACCCATTCTCGGCGGAACCAGATGATTTCGGTGCGGGGATGGTGGGTAATGATAATGCTCAAGACCCCGGAGATGGCTTCGGGGAAGGGGGTGCCGTTTAAAACAGCCCCAATCGATCCCGATGCATAAAGATCGTTTTCATGCATCGGATCGATCTGCTCAGAGAGCGCTTTGATCTGAGAGGTTTCTGGAACCGTTCCATACACCGAAATTTCGTCGTTTTGAAACAGACATACCCCGTCGCTCTCGAGTGCATCCATCCATACCTCCCCTAATGCACTGAAGGATTCATGGATAGATGCGTGATCACAGAGGGTTTGAAAAGCGTGTTTGAGCGTTGAATAGCGGTCTTTGAGACGGAAGAAGGTTTGGGATGCTTCGTTGGCAATTTTTTCTTGAATCAATGCATTAAAAATACGGATGAACATTTCGCAGTATCGGCGGATGGTATAGGCCAAGGGCAAAGGGCAGGAGTGATGGCAGGCAAAAAGACCCCATAATTTTCCCTCCACAATGATCGAGAGGCTCATCGACGAAGCAATGCCCATATTGCGCAGGTATTCGAGATGGATGGGGGAAACACTGCGAAGCGAACTCTGGCTCATATCGATCGGATAGGGGAGGAGGCTTTTGAGCGGCACGGGGGTGTAGGTCGCATCCGGGATATAGCGGATCAGGTTGGTGCGATAGAGCTCTCGGGCTTGTACGGGGATATCGGAAGCGGGGAAATGGTGATCGAGGTACGCTTCCATCTCGGGTATTTTGGCTTCGGCAATGACGCTTCCGTTGTACTCGTCATCAAACCGATAGGCCATGACACGGCCAAATCCACTCAGACGCTGCAGGGCAAGTGCTCCGAGATGGCATAACGCTTCCGTTGACGATGCTGAGGTCAGGATGATCGCTTCATTGATGACCGATTGGGCCAAATAATCGGGGAAAAGATCGGGATTCATGGCAGGTTCGGCTTCGAGGATGAGACAGGAAGCGTTGCGATGCAAAGAGACGATAAAACGGGTCGTATCGTGGCTTTTGGTAAGGAATAAAATGGCAGGCAATGGAGAGGGGACTTTGTGCTGTTCTTGAACCCACTGACTCATAAGAAGGGAGAACGCCGAGAGGGGTTGTCCGATAATATCCTCTGTGGATAAGGCAAAAAAATGATCGATATTGCTGCTTGCGGCGACAATGTTCTCATTGGCAGGGTCAATGGCCAGAAAAAAACCATGGGGCTGAATGGCTGAGGGGATATGGATGGGCTCTTTGTCGCATTCGTTTAAATCGTTATCGGTGTGTATCATGGAAGATCCTCTCGAGTATTTCAAAAGCATCGAGGGCACCCGATACAATCTCATCTTTGATGGGTTTTTCGGCATAGCGTTCGAGTAAATCGCGAAAGCGTTCCCATTCGCTATCGGTCGTTTCACCGTATCCGAGCAGATAGCGCATTGGAAGGTGCGTATCGCTTTTTTGGAGGAGAGAAGAGAGAAACTGTCCCCCTTTGCGGGAACCCTCCAATACATACAGAAGTCCGATCGCTTTTCCGGCCGTGTCAATCGCATCGAAGAGAAAGGGATCCCCAGATTCGGGGGTAATGCCCAGTTGGAGCAGATCATCATGGAGCACATCGGCACGGCACCGTTTGAGTGTATCGAACCCCTCGGTTTCGGGAATCAGGGCAACGAGTTTGCGTTCCGCTCCCTCTGTAAAAGGGTAGAGTTTACTCAAAAGCCATCGATAGGGTGATTCTAACGGCTCTCCGTCTTTCAGAGCGCGCATAAACGGATTCTCTTCGATACGCTGATGAAGGGGACGGGTTGTATCGGCTAAGGTCTGCTGCAGAGTGGGCACCATGATATTCCTTGGCTCCAAAAAAGATTAGTGAAAATCATAGTAACACATTTTGTCCCTAAAAAGGATGAAAGAGGTTGAGAGCCTCTTTTTCTTTGTTAAATTAGAGGTGTCCCGGAAGGGTGACACGGAACCAGCTCCCATCCTCTGCGGGTTGAATCTCTATCGTCCCACCCAGTTTTTCGGTAACGATTTTGCGGGCAAAATAGAGTCCGTAACCCTGACCGGAAAGAGGTTTTGTGGTAAAACCCGGCTCAAAAAGACGTTGGGAATACTCAACGCTGATCGCATCGCCATTGTTTTTGATGTCAATTAAAACGTCATTATCGACTCTGTTTGCGTCGATACGGATGTATTTGATCGGCTCGTCGGACTGGGCAATCGAATCGATGGCATTTTCGACGATGACCAGGAGTATGTGCATCAATTCATCCGTGTGGCACTTGACGCAAAGGGGTTCGGGGATATCGATGCCGATATGTATGTCCAATCCCTCCGATCGATCCCCAACCAAAGCGATGACATGCTCAACGGATTTTTGGACATCTGCCCCTTCCGATGCGGAGTGCCTGGCATAGAGCGCATACATGCTTTCCAGATTGGAGGAGAGGCGATCGAGTAGGGTTTCGCACCTCTGAATGGCTTCAATCGCCGAATCATTGGCACCGATCAATCTGCGAATTTTGAGAAGATAGGTTGCAATGGTGTTCAAAGGGCGGCGCCACTGATGGGAGATGAACGAGATCATCTCTCCGATCTGAGCCATTTTCGAAATTTCGAGCACTATCTCGTCTTGTTTTTGTTTCTCCTCTTCCATGATTTTAAGGGAGGTATAGTCGACGGCGCTTACGACAACCCCTTCGACGGTTCCGTCTTTATGATAGCGGGGATTATAGGTAACAATCAAATAGCATCGGGGAAGACCCGGAAAATCGAACCACGATTCGTATTGAAGGGTTTCTCCCAAAAAAGCGCGGTCAAGATTGGGTTTGACAATGGTTTCAAAGACTTCGATTCCCAAAATATCGGATACATGATACCCTATGATTTCGTCTGAGTCTTTTTGATACCGGCGGCTGTACGCTCCATTGACCGCGCGGTAGATATACCCGGTATCTACGTACGAGAGTAAATTATCCGTATGATCGAGTAAATCAATCAGATGATCACGACGCATCCGTTCATGGATAGTTTTCATACGAGCCTGTACCCCACTTTTGCAATCGATTCGATACCTATTGGGGGGAGTTTTTTGCGAAGGTTGCGAATCGTACACTTCAGTGCATTTCGGGTTACGGAGGTCCCTTCGGAGAGCATCTCTTCGAGATAATCGTAGGCGAGTACTTTGTTCTTGTTTTCGATCAGCAGTTCGAGTAACAAAATCTCTTTGTTTGTCAATGAAACGGATTTTCCTTCAATCGAGCCTGTTTTCGATTCATAATCGTAATAGGCTGCTCCTATCCCGTCGATGCAGATTGAACCGGTGGAAATGTTTGTTTTTTGGAAAATACGTTCAAGGGCATCGTTTAATTTTGCGTACGTAATCGGTTTTATCAGATAGTTTTCGAGCTTTAGAGTAACGGCTTTCAATAGGTAGTCTTGATGGGAATGGGCGGTTAGAATGATAATGGGGATATCCGGATCCTTGAGACGTATTTTTTGGATGAGTTCGAGTCCGTTCATTTTCGGCATTTCGATATCAACAATCATGATGTCAGGAGTTTCCTCACGGTAGCGGGTCCATCCTTCTTCTCCGTCATAGGCGCTGAGGACATCCGTAAAGCGCTTTTGGAGAAAAAAAGCGATGTTATCGTTGCTTTCCCTGTCGTCTTCGACAATTAATACGCTGCTGTCCGTTTTTCTCATTCCTGTTTCCCTTTTTAACGCCTCTTTTATCATCCTTAAAACTTCACCACACTTTTCCTACACCAAAGTAGGATAGTATTGAGGGTAAATATTGTATCCAAAATCGATTGCTTTAAAATCGAAAATTTATATTCAGAAATTTGAATTTCTAATAGTAAAGACGAAATGTATTATGCCATTTAAAAAAAAAGTTCTTATCGTCGACGATGATCCCTCTACCCGTATGCTCAGTAGGCAAGTACTTCAAAAACTTGATTTTGTTGATTTTTTGGAAGCCGAAAACGGAGAGGAAGCGATTCAAATTGCTCGGGATGAACAGCCTGATCTGATTCTCATGGATGTGGTTATGCCTGGGATCGACGGGTATGAAGCCTGCAGGAGGATCAAGCAAGATTCGATGAGGCAACAATCGACCATTATTATCTTCTTGACCGCGGTGAGAACAGAAGAGATGGAGGATAAAATTATCCAGGCGCAGGGCAATGATCTGCTGCACAAACCGCTGGATGCGAGCGAGCTCTATTTCCGGGTCAAAAATTATCTGACTTTGATGGCTCCTGAAGAGAAGGAGAGGGCGCGTGATTTTTCGGCGGATGAGCCTTCTGCTGTATGCGCGGATAAAGAGGGTATCGACTTAGGGGAAGGTTTTTATTACGAAGCCCATTCAAAAAGATTGGTGAAGGCCAAGCAGTACATTCCGCTCATGCAGCAAGAAATTTTGCTTTTGGAAGCTTTTATTAAGCATCAGCATCACGTCCTGTCGTATGAGCAGCTTTTACAGATCATCGGTAAAAACGGCGACAGTACGATTGCCAATCTCCGGACGCTGATTAAACTGCTGCGACGCAAAACCTATCGGGAACTTATTCGGACGCTCCCCTCGGTCGGATATCAGTGTGTGGTACGACGCCTCTGATCTCTTCTCGTATTACGGTAAACGGCGCATCCCCTTTTTTCTTTCCTGTACGTTAAAACTCATATTTTACCCATAAAAAAGTATTACAATGGAGTGAGAAAATTTTTGGCTATCATGAAAGGGGGCATCAATGACAGATTTATCACAATCAGCTCTTATACGTACTGCCTTGCAGGTTCCTCCCTGTACCCTCCTTTTTACGTTAAGCGGGGAAATAGCCAGGAGATTGACCCCCTCTTGCAAATGGGTTTTGGATAATGAGGGGTTGCGAAAGGCCGTGATCGAAACGGCAGAGTCTAAAAATCCTCTTTACCGTGTTACCGAGCTGCAAACGCTGAGCGGTGAAAGCGAATATGTGATGGTGCATGCACTTCTTTTAGACCCGGTGGACTCCTATCCATCTGCTTATGTGATCGTTTCCATCATGGATATGGGATGTATGGAACAGTATCAGCATGACGTGCAGCTTTTGGATGCGGCGGTCGAAATGATTGATGAAGCGGTCGTGATTACCGATGCGCACAATAAAATCATCCGGATCAACGGCGCTTTTCAAAAAGTGAGCGGATATACACTTTCGGATCTGTACGGGGAGAATCCGAAATATCTCTCGGCCGGGATCACCTCTTCGCAAACCTATTCGGAGATGTGGCATCAGCTTTTGAATCGGGGTAAATGGGCCGGTGAAGTATGGGATCGGCGTAAGGATGAAACGGTTTATCCCAAATGGCTCACGGTGAGTGTTCTTCGTGACAGGGAAGGGTTGATCACCAATTATATCGGTGTTTTTACCGATATTTCCGATCAAAAAGAGGCGGAGAAAGTCATCGATACGTTGGCCCATTATGATGCCCTGACGCAGTTGCCGAATCGGCGCTATCTGAATGAGCAGATAGCCTTTCTGCGGCCGAAGGCCGAAGCGATGGATCAGCACGTCGGTGTTTTGTTGATCGATGTGGACCGATTTAAACGGATAAATGATTCGCTGGGACATACGGCGGGCGATCGTCTCTTGCTTGAGATTTCGGAACGGATACAGCGTACCGTTCGGAAAAATGATCTCGTCGGGCGACTGGGAGGGGATGAGTTTCTCGTTGTCCTCCCTTCTGTGCAAGAGTGCTCCGATGCGGTGGGGGTGGCCGAAAAAATCATCGAAGCGTTTATACCGCCGTTTGTGATCGATGGGAACGAATTGCATGGATCGGCGAGTATCGGCATTAGTTTTTTCCCTACCGACGGGGAGAGTGCCGATGCGGTGATCCAGCATGCCGAGCAGGCTATGTACATGGCAAAAAAACGGGGGGGAAACGGGTATGAGATTTTTGTCTCTTCGTTGAACGAGACGACACTGCGTCGGCTGATGATCGAAAATGATCTTCATCGCGGGATCAGCCATGATGAGTTCAAACTGGTATTTCAGCCCCAAGTGGATCCGAATACCAGGAATATCGAAGCAGTGGAAGCGCTGATCCGATGGCACCATTCGACCAAAGGGGTTATTTCTCCCGTAGAGTTTATACCGATCGCGGAAGAATCGGGGGCTATTTTGGAACTGGGTACATGGGTTATTCATGAAGCATTGAGCAGTTTAAAACGATGGCTCGATGCAGGGCTAGGTCCGATACGGATGGCGATCAATGTCTCCGCAAAACAGTTTGCCCACCCCGATTTCGTCGGTGTGGTGAGCAAGGCGATTCGAACCTACGCGATTCCGAACCATCTCGTTGAGTTGGAGGTGACCGAAAGTGCCGTGATGGAAGAGCCTTTACGTGCGATCCAGATATGCGAAGAGCTTAGGGCAAACGGTATTGAATTTGCAATCGATGATTTCGGAACGGGATACTCTTCGCTGGCCTATCTGAAACTTTTTCCGGTGAAGCGGCTCAAAATCGATAAAACGTTTGTGGATGATATCGGTAAAGACTCTCAGAGTTCAACCCTGGCAGAGGTGATCATCGCGTTGGCAAATGCTTTGGACCTCGAAGTGATAGCCGAGGGGGTCGAGACCCAAGAACAGCTTGCTTTTTTACAAGAACGGGGATGTGATTTGATCCAAGGGTATTACTACAGCCCCCCCAAAGATGAAGCGACGATTGTCACCTATCTGCGCAACGGTATCGGAGTGAAACAAACGTAGGATCGTAGGAGAGATCAGATGGTAAACTCATTTATTACTCATAAAATTATTGTACTATCATTTAATATTATATAAAAGCTGTAAGAATATTTTCTAGATTGCAAGGTTTTAAAAAATGAATCAGGTCCCTTTCGAAGCAGAAATTCCGCAAGGAAAACTTATTTTATCCCGTACCGATGTGCAGGGCAGAATCACGTATGCCAATGATACTTTCGCCCATGTATGCGGTTATCAGGTGAATGAACTGGTGGGTAAACCGCATAACATTGTCCGTCATCCGGATATGCCCCGCTCCATTTTTAAGCAGATGTGGAATACCCTTCTTGCCGGAAAAGAGTGGAGCGGGATCGTTAAAAACCTTCGCAAAGACGGGGGATATTATTGGGTCAAAGCGACCGTTGTTCCTCTCTCTGAAAATGGAAAAATTATCGGATTTAAATCGAGCCGTGTCTATGTTCCTCCCATGAAACGGCAAGAAATGGAAAAAAAATATGCCCTGATTCGCAAGGCGGAAGAGGGTGAAGTACCCTTTACGATCAATCTTACGCAGAGTGAATGGCGTAAAATACGTACCCATGCGGATGAAAAAGGGATTACGTATCAAGAGCTCGTAAAACAGCTGATCGGAAATCTGGCGGATTGATTGCGGCTTTTTTAAAGTAACCGTATAGGGATATTTGAAATACAGGTATGATAGAACTGATGAGAATGAGAGAACAGGATTGCAGTGTATGAAAAGATTTTTAGTATTGATTCTCTTGCTAAACCATTATGTGTGGGGGGATATTCCGATATTTATCCTACATTCGTATCATGAAAGCTATCCATGGACACAAAAACAGCATTCCGGTTTTGTATCGGCTTTAAACAACAATAAAAAGATTTATCCTCTCTGTTCAACGGAGTATTTGGATACCAAACGCCGGGCTTTTGATGCGGCGTATGCAAATGAAGTGGTCCATTATATGAAGAGCAAATATAAAGGGTACCGCCCGAAGCTTATTTATGTGACCGATGACAATGCCCTCCATTTTATGCTGCATAACAAAGAGAAGCTTTTTCCCGGAGTACCCGTCATTTTTTCGGGGATCAATGATATATCCAAAAAGGAGATCTTGGATAAAAACTCCTTTACCGGTATCTATGAAAAAAAAGAGATTATTCCCAATCTAAAGCTGATTCAAGAACTGTTTCCGACAGAGAATGAGGTCCTTTTGATCGGTGATGGTTCAACGACGGCTCGCGCGATTCATCAGGATGTTAAACGCGATAGTAGGAGTGTGAAGGGGATAAAGGTACACTATGCCAATGCGCAGCGATTAGACGAGGTTTTGGTCACGCTCGGAAGATTCAAAGGCAAAGCGGTTGTACTGACCACGATCGGGGGATTTCTGACACAAGAGGGGAGGTTGATCCCTCTGGAAGAGGTGATCACTCATATCAAGAAGTCCGGTCATTTTGTTATCTTAAGTCTTGAAGACACCTACATCCAAGAAGGGGTACTCGGAGGTTATGCGGTCGATGGGATCACTCAGGGGAGCGAAGCGGGGAAACTGGCTTTGGAAATCCTGTCCGATCCGGAAGCACCGCTTCCATCAGGGGATCAAAAGAGCAATGGGTGGATTTTTGATGCAGAGACGCTTCAATCGCAGAAGATCGTTTTACCTGAAGAGATCCGAATGCAGAGCCGGCTTTTGAACACACCGGAGACATTTTTTCATAAACATCAGGAAGTGTTGATCCATCTGCTGTATGGATTGAGTGCTCTTGTCATCGCGGGGAGTATCACGTTTAGCTGGTATCTGTATCGGAGCCGAAAAATAATCAAAGAGCGGCAAAACACCCTTTTAAACCTCTCGGAGAGTTTGAACCGGGCACAGCAGATTGCTCATCTGGGGAATTGGGAGTGGGATATCCAAACCAATGTTCTTTGGTGGTCGGACGAGATTTATCGGATTTTCGGGCTCGAGCCGCAGCAGTGTCAGGCGACGTACGATAAATTCTTGGAACGGGTCCATCCTGAGGATCGAGAGAAGATTCAAGAAGCGGTTATGGATGCCCTAAAGCATCATACCCACTACTCACTGATACATCGTATCATCAGAGAGGATGGTACAGTACGTCATGTGATAGAAGAGGGGGATGTTATCTGCGATGCTGAGGGGAATCCTCTTCAAATGACGGGGATTGTTCATGATATTACAGCAGAATATGAACGAGAAGAGGCATTGCTGCTCCAATCGAAAATTTTTGATGCGGTACAAGATTCGATTCTGGTTCATGATGCGGAGGGGAAATTTATCTACCTGAATGAAAATGCCTGGAAAACGCGGGGTTACACACACGATGAGATGATGAAGATGTGTGTTAAAGAACTGGACGCTCCCGAATACACCCACGGAAACCCCGAAGAGATGAGAGGGTTGATGGAGCAGATGCATCAGGATGGATGGATAAGAGTGGAGGTGGAACATCTCTGCAAAAATGGCGAGCGTCTCCCCGTCGAAGTGTATGCGCGTGAGATTACTTTGGGCGAAAAAACCTATGTTTTAAGTTCGGTACGGGATATACGGGAGCGAAAAAATGCCCAAAATAGATTGGAAGAGTCGGAAAAGAAATACCGCGATTTGGTCGAAAATGCAATGATCGGGGTCTACCGCTCCGATCTTTCGGGGGATATTCTCTACGTCAATCGGGCATTGGCTCGGATGCTTTCGTATGATACGCCCGATGAGCTTATCGGAAAAAAAAGCCTCCTGAGATATCCTGATCCGAAGGATCGGGAAGTATTTATTCAGCAATTACTGCAAAAACGCCATGTCACTAACTATCAGATCGAAATGTTGGATAAAAAGGGTGAGATTGTTCCCGTTATAGTGAGTGCATCGATCGAGGGGGATATTTTATCGGGGATGATCATCGATATGCGTGAACTTAACAAATCGCGCGAAATGATTGATAAACTTTCAAAAGTTATCGAGCAGATTGATGACTCGGTCGTGATCACCGATAAGTATGGGAAAATCACCTATGTCAATCCGGCATTTTCGTACCATACGGGATATACCAAAGAGGAAGTAGTGGGCAAAACTCCGAGACTTTTAAAGTCAGATCAGCATGATGAAACGTTTTATCAACACTTGTGGACGACGATTCTGGATGGAGAGGTTTTCCGGGGTACAATTATCAATAAAAAGAAAAATGGGGAATTGTATTACGAAAAGAAAACCATTTCCCCTCTTAAAGATGATAAAAACAATATCGTCAGTTTTGTTTCGAGCGGAAAAGATGTAACACAAGAGAGTATTATCCATCAGGAGATTCAACGTATCGCAATGAGCGATAATCTGACCGGTATTTACAACCGTCACAAATTTGAAATCCTTTTTGCGTTGGAAAGTGAGCGTTCACGGCGTTTTTCACTTCCTCTTTCGATGTTGCTGATCGATATCGATCACTTTAAATCGGTCAATGATACCTATGGACACGATGTCGGTGATGAGGTACTCAAACATTTGGTAACGATCGTACAGGAAAATATCCGAAAAATCGATATTTTTGCACGATGGGGGGGAGAAGAGTTCTTGGTATTGAGCCCGGGTACCGATTTACAAAATATGCAAATACTTGCTGAAAAACTCCGCTCAGCGGCTGAAAACGGTATTTTTCCTGAGGTTGGAAAAGTGACCATCAGTATCGGGGTCAGTGCGTTTACACCGGAAGATACCTTTACCAAACTTTTCAAGCGGGCGGATCAGGGGCTCTATAACGCAAAAGCAGAGGGAAGAAACCAAGTCGGTGTTATAGCCCCGTTTTAGCCCCTCTTCGCGATAACCTTCTGAGACGTAAAATCTATGGAGGAGTGATTCGGACATTCTCTATCTATCGGATATCCGTTTATGTCACGATAAACGTGATCTATCTTCTTTGACTTAAAACGCATACAAACTATTTTAAATATATTTTATTTCTTATATAATCTATCTAATTCATATAGCACTCATAAAAAAGTATTACAATAGAAGTGAGAATTTTTTTGCCTATTGCTATTTTTGGGAAGGGGATAAGATGATAAATCCAAAAGAACGTTTAACCAAGTTCTCTCAAAGCGTATGGATGACAGTGGGCGTGTTTTTGGCTTTTGCTTTTATTTTTATTCTTTATCTCCGTTCAGAGAAACAAATTAATGAGATGAATGAATTACGATTGAATGCCCATTTATTGGCGGATGAATTACATCAAACTTCCAACGATCTTAGCAGTATGGCACACAGTTATGTGATCACCGGTGATCCCCTCTACCGAAAAAACTATTATAAAATCCTCGATATCCAAGAGGGGAGAGAGCGCCGTTTTGTTGAATACCATAATCTTTACGGGGAGTTGGTCTCATCAAACGGCGAAAAGGTGAACTCGAAGACTATCCCCGCGATTACGTTAGTGGAGCTGATGCGGCAAGCCGGTTTTTCCAAGGAAGAGTTGTTCAAATTGCTGGAAGCCAAGGAAAAAGCGGATGTGCTAAGCCGTATCGAGAGGGAGGCGATGAGGTTGGCAGATTCGATTACCCCTCGAAGTGAAGCCAACGTTCACAAAGCTTCTGCGCTGTTGCATAATACGGGCTATGCTCAGGCCAAGAGTGCCATGATGCAACCTTTGAGCGAATTTTATGAGATGATTGACAAGCGGATGCTGGAGGCTATTCGTTTGGGCAAACTGATGACCACACTGTTGCTCAGCGGGGTTATCTTGCTGGGTGTACTTTTGCTCTACATGCTTTGGCGTACCCATCGTACACTCTATTCTACTCTGGGGAGCGGGGTAGATGCGCTGCATGCCCATATCGTTCGAATCGGGAGAGGGGATTTTACCTCTCCTATCGTCGTAGAGAATGGGAAAAACAGTGTGCTGGGATGGCTTGCGCTAACACAAATGAAACTGAAACGGATCGAGAGCAAGCACAACAAAGCGGAAGCCCGAAATCGGCGTCTTACCAAGTTTTACGCTGCTTTAAACCAGTGTAATCAAGACATTGCACGGTGTGTCAGCGAAGCAGAGCTGTTTCCGCAAATCTGCCGTGATGCGGTAGAGTATGGCGGGATGCAGATGGCTTGGATCGGCATGGTGGATGAAGAGAATAAATGTATCGTGCCGATTGCCTCCTATGGGATCGGTTCCGAATATTTGGACAAAATCCGGATATTAATGGATGAAAATGACCCGTCCGGTCCCTGCCCGACGGTGATGGCATTTCGTGAAAATCAGCCGCACTGGTGTCAGGATTTTCAGCACGGTTTTTCCAATGCACCGTGGCATGCGTGGGGTGTAAAATTCGGTTGGAAAGCTTCTGCCTCATTGCCTTTGCAGCGCAACGGCGTTACGATAGGTACGTTGACCCTCTACTCTACCGAAGTGAATGCTTTCGATGAAGCTGCACGCAATTTGTTGGAAGAAATGGTTATGGATATTAACCATGCCTTGAAGAGTTTTGAGCGCGAAGCACGACGTAAAGAGGCTGAAATAGCGCTCCATCGCAGTGAATCGAATCTGAATCGTGCGCAATCCATTGCCAGTATCGGCAGTTGGTATCTCGATGTTCTGACCAATCAGCTGGAGTGGTCAAAGGAAACGTATCGGATGTTTCATATTCCTCAAGAGCAAGCTATAAATATGGAGCTATGGGCCAATCTCATTTACCCCGCTGATCGTGAAACGGTGTTGCAGGGGTGGAAAAATTCTCTTGATCATGAAGGTATCTACTATGATATCGAACATCGTATCGTGATTGAGGGAGAGATACGCTGGGTCAGGGAACGGGCCCAGATCGAAAGAGATGCGGAAGGTCGGCCGTATGCCGGGATCGGTACCGTCCAGGATATTACCGAACGCAAACATTCAGAGAGTGAACTGCGTAAACTGTGGCAAGCAGTGGAACAAAGTCCAAGTGCGATTGTTATCACCGATCTTGATGGGAATATCGAGTATGTCAATGCCGCTTTCACTCAAGCGACCGGCTATACTTCAACTGAAGCTATCGGTAAAAACCCGCGGATGCTCCATTCGGGTAAAACCCTTTCCAGCACGTATAAAAATATGTGGGCTTCTTTGAGTCGAGGAGAAAATTGGAAAGGGGAGTTTATCAACCGGCACAAAGACGGGGCCGAATACATCCAAGCCATCCATGTCTCACCCATTCGACAATCAGACGGAAGTATCACCCATTATATGGCGATCGAAGAGGATATTACCGATCGAAAGCGTGCGGAAAAGCGGATACATTATCTGGCCAACTTTGACCCTCTTACGGGGTTGCCTAATCGTCTACAGCTGGAAGAAAGGGCGAAGTTTGCACTTAGCCTGGTAAAGAGAAATCAGGGAAATTTGGCCGTGATGTTCATCGATATTGATCATTTCAAGGATATTAACGATACCTTGGGACACAGTATCGGGGATCTTTTGCTGATCGAGTTGTCTAAACGTATTCAGCGTGTTCTTCGAGAAGAAGATATTATTGCGCGGTTGGGGGGAGATGAATTCATCGTATTGCTGCCCGGCACCGATGCTTCTGGAGCTGAACAGGTATCCCAAAAACTGCTGGATGCCGTAACTCAGCCGTTTATGATCGAACATCACGAATTGACCGTAACGGCCTCGATCGGTATATCCCTTTATCCTGAGGATGGGGACACGTTGGAAGTTCTTTCCAAAAATGCGGATATTGCGATGTATCGTGCAAAAGAAGATGGACGGGACAATTACCGGTTCTTTATCGAAGAGATGCAAAGTCGTTCGAAACGTAATCTGCAATTGGGAAATGCGTTGCACCATGCATTGGAACGCAACGAATTAGAGGTATTTTATCAGCCGCAAGTCTCCTTGCATAATGGGCGTATCATCGGAGTAGAGGCATTGTTGCGCTGGAAGAATCCTGAATTCGGTAATGTTTCTCCTGCCGAATTTATCCCGATTGCCGAGAATAGCGGATTGATCTTGCCGATTGGAGAATGGGTATTGCGTACCGCTGTTCAACAGGCCAAGGATTGGATAGATAGCGGTCTTTCCCCGATTGTGATGGCGGTCAATCTTTCCGCAGTGCAGTTTCGGCATCCTGCTCTTCCGAAACTGGTCACGGATATCCTGAATGAAGTAGGTTTGTCCTCAGAGTATCTGGAACTTGAGTTAACAGAAGGGGTGGCGATGCATGACCCGCAAGCGGTCATTGCCGTTATGAAGAATCTGTACGATCGCGGTGTCCGTATGTCGATTGATGATTTCGGTACGGGCTATTCCTCTTTGAGCTATCTCAAAAAATTCAAAGTCTATAAACTCAAAATCGATCAATCGTTTGTTCGGGATATTAGTACCGATTCCGAGGATAAAGCGATCGTCGGTGCCGTTATCCATATGGCACGCAGTCTTGGTTTGAAAACCATCGCTGAGGGAGTGGAAACACGCGATCAGCTTGAGTATCTTCGTAATGAGGGGTGTGATGAAGTACAAGGGTATTATTACAGCCCTCCTCGTGAGGGGGCAGTCATTACCGCCTATCTAACCAAAGGCTTTTTTGAACTCTCCTGATCTAAAAGAGCGTTATATAGTCTCCTTTTAGCCCCTCTCCGCTATAATCAAATAATTAAACCCTCTGAATAAATGGATTGCTTCACTATGTTCGCAATGACGAATCTCCGTCACTGCGAGGTTTTGTAAAAACCGTGGCAGTCTAAAAAATATTTATTCAGAGTTATCAATTAAAGTTGAGCTGGATTTACCCACAGGGGGCACAATGCCCGCCTTCGCGGGAATGACGGATAAGGTGGAGTAGGGATGAGTACAGAAGAGATCGGGGCACTGTTACAGGATAAAAGCAAGCTTCTCTCCGAAATTTATTTTGAGCTTCAAGCGGCTTGTGAAGCGAAGTACGGTCCCGATACCCTTGTCATCATCGAAGTGGGCTCTTTTTTTGAGGTCTATGAAGTTAACAATGAGTTTATGAAAATCGGAAAGGCAAAAGAGGTCGCCGAGTTTCTCAATATACAGCTCACCCGCAAAAACAAAACGATTTTAGAGAACTCTATCCAAAACCCTCTCCTCGCGGGGGTTCCCACCGTCTCCATCGAGCGGTATCTCAGCCGTTTGGTGCAATCGAAAAAATACACCATCGTCCTCGTCCGCCAGCAGGGTGAAGTCCCCCATATCCGCCGTTATATCTCGAACATCATCTCTCCGGGGACGAATTTCGACTACATTGCCGAAGCAAGCGAGAACTATATCGCCTCGCTGTTGATCGATCAAAACAACGGGGTCTATTCGATCGGCTACTCCGCGATTGATGTCGGGACGGGAAAAACGCTCATCAACGAGATCCACGGAACCCGCGAAGACAAAACGTATGCTTTGGATGAAGTATTTACATTGCTTCAAAGCTACCAAACCTCCGAGGTGGTCGTGACATTCTGCGCGGGAGATATCGATCGCGATGAAGTGAGCCGCTATCTGGAGATCAAAAATCATCACCGAACTTCGATGAACGAGAAACGTCTGCGGATCGATTACCAAAACGAACTTTTTGAACGGATATATCAGATACGATCCCTTCTCAGCCCTATCGAGTATCTCGATTTGGAGCGGTACCCTTACGCCTCTGAATCGCTTTGCATCCTCATCAACGTTATCATCGATCATGATGCGGGGATTATCGAGAAGATGAACCGCCCGACCTTTTTAGGGACCAATCGCTATATGTATTTGGGGAACAATGCGGCGGAACAGTTGGGGATCATCTCGCGTGACTCGGACGAAATGACGCTCCTCAAACTCATCGATAAAACCTCCACGGCAATGGGGAAACGGCTGTTGCGAGAGCGTCTTCTCAACCCCATCTGTGATGTTAAGCTCCTCGAAGAGCGGTATGATCTGATCGATAAAATGGGCGATCACATTGCACCGCTGGAGACGAAACTCAAAGAGGTGTACGATCTGGAACGGATTTTACGCCGTTTGAAACTGGGGAAACTCCACCCCTTTGAGCTGGCCTATTTTTACGCGTCGCTGAATGCGGCGGAGTCTTTGTTTGCCGATGCCGATCGGCTAAAGATAGGGTACGATAAAGCGAGTGCGCAGGAGTGCGCTCATTGTGCCTCGGAGTTGCGCCGCATCTTTAATATCGAAGCGTGTGCCAGATTTCGACGCGATCAGGTGGATCAGAACCTCTTTAACGAAGGGATTGACCCCTCTATCGATGCCCTCGAAGCGCTGCAAAACAACAACCTCTCGAAACTGAATGCGATCATCGAACATATCGATACCTTTTTCGAATCGGGGGGATCGTATGCCTCTATCGGATGGCTGGAGAGCGAGGGGTATCATTTGCTGATGACCCGTAACCGTTATGTGAGTGTCGAAGAGGCGCTCCATAACAGCTTTTTTACGCTGGACGGTCAGCACTATTTTTTCCGTGATTTTCAGATTCGTAAACTCAAAACAGCGGTCAAACTCTCTTCGACGTTGCTGGATGAACTCTCCATCGAAAATGCGGGAGCCAAATCTCGGATGATCGCACAGGTGAAAGAACGTTACCGAGAACATTTAGAGGAGATCGAACGGCGCTTTTCCCACGCGATCGAACATTTGATCTCGTTTCTCGCCGTTGTCGATGTCAGTCTCAGCGGTGCGAAGTGTGCGAAGCAGTATCGTTACGTCAGACCGATGATCGTCCCCTCCCCAAAAGCGTTTATCGAGACGGTGGGATTGCGCCATCCGTTGATCGAATCACGCGAAGAGAACGGCATTTTTATCCCGAATGACTTGTTCTTAGGTTCGGTTGATCAACACATCTATGAAGAACATTCGACGATCGAGAACGGTGAAGATGTTAAAGGGGTTCTTTTGTACGGCATCAACTCCAGCGGGAAGTCGTCATTGATGAAGAGTATAGGACTCTCCGTCGTGATGGCGCAGGGGGGATTTTTCGTTCCGTGTGCTACTATGCGGTTTGCCCCCGTTGATAAACTCCTCACCCGCATCGTCTCCAAAGATAACCTTTACAAAGGGCTATCTACGTTTGCCGTTGAGATGTTGGAGTTGCGGAATATCTTTAACCGAGCCACCGAAAATACCCTCATCTTAGGGGACGAAATCAGCCACGGCACCGAGACCGAATCGGCTCTCGCTATCGTCGCGAGCGCGATCCTCAAACTCCGGGAAATCGGAAGTATGTTTATCTTTGCGACCCATTTGCATCAGCTTTCAAGCTTGAGTGAAATCCAAAAAGCCAAAGAGATCGTGTTACTCCATCTGGGGGTCTATTACGACGAGGCGAGCGATAAACTGGTGTATGATCGAAAGCTCAAAAGCGGAAGCGGTTCGACGCTGTACGGGTTGGAGTTCGCCAAATCGCTCCACATGGACGAAACCTTTTTGAAAAAGGCGTATGAGATTCGGGGACGGATTACCGATAAA
Source organism: Sulfuricurvum sp. (assembly GCF_049587615.1). Classification (GTDB taxonomy): domain Bacteria; phylum Campylobacterota; class Campylobacteria; order Campylobacterales; family Sulfurimonadaceae; genus Sulfuricurvum. The sequence continues at coordinate 125,301 of NZ_JBAVEF010000046.1, read as the reverse complement.
ACCCACGAAGCCTCGATGTTGAAACGGGAGAAAAAGAGCCGCTACAACAACAAACTCTTTTTGACCAAATGCGCGCTGTGCGACGAAGCGGTCGATGAAGTGCACCATATCGTTCCGCAGGCGAATGCCGATGACGGCGGCTCCATAGGTCATTACGGGATGAATCACCGCTACAACCTGATTCCTCTGTGTTCGAAGCACCACAGGCTCGTGCATGAAGGGAAAATCGCCATTCACGGGTTTGTGATGAGTGAAGAGGGATTACGGCTCAGTTACAGTGAGACGACTGAAAAATAAAGTGGTATAATCATTCAAAAAGGAGAGGGAAATGACAAGCGTACAATCGGTTTTACACAAACGGTTCGAAAAGGCGCAAAAGCATTACGAAGCGTTGCGTGATTATTGTCATTTGATCGAAAAACTCTCCTCCGTGAAAAATATTTTCGAAGTCGATATTTTTGCGGCAATGATTCCTGAAGAAAAAGCGATTTTGGATGCCTATCTCAAACGATTTGCGTCGTTGCAGGATTTTTTAGGAGCGAAGATATTTCCGCTCTTGATCGAAATCAGCGGTATGGGAACGGTCAAGATGTCCGAAGTGCTGTTTATGATGGAAAAAGAGGGGATTATCGACAGTTTCGATAACTGGATGGAGTTGCGGGAAATTCGAAATGAACTCGAACACGATTATCCCGACGAGCTCCAGGAAGCATTGAATGATTTGAAATTTTGCGTCGATCATTTCGGACGGTTGGAGAGCTATTATCTGAATGCCAAAGCGTTTGCGGAGAGATTCATCTCATGAGACTTCCCGAAACGCTCAAATCCCCTATACTCAAAGCAATATATGAATCGTTCGGGAATGTCGAAATCTATCTTTTCGGCAGTCGTACCGATGATACGAAGCAAGGCGGTGATATCGATATCGCGATCCGAACGGATATGACACGCGAGCGTTTCCGTAAACACAAGATAGCGTTTGTCACCATGTTGATGCGGATGGGATTTGATTTGAAAATCGATTTGGTTCAGTACAACGATTCGATGGATACATTGTTAAAAAGTGAGATTCAGAGTAAGGGGATAAAATTGGTATGAGTGTCTTATTGGAATTTGCGATGTTTCCTACCAGTGGAGAATGCCGTGATGGGTCATCGGTATCCCATCAGGTTGCTAAAATCATCGATATGATCGATCAGAGCGGTTTGGCCTATCAGCTCACTCCCATGGGGACGATTGTCGAGACGGCAAGCGTTAAAGAGGCCCTTCGTGTCGTGGAGAGGGCGTATGAGCAGTTAGAGGGGTGCGAGCGGATCTATTCGACGATCAAACTCGATATCCGAGAGGGAAAACTCGGACGGCTGGAAGGTAAAATCGCTTCGGTCGAGGAGAAAATCGGCCGAAGGGTGAAGCACTGATCCTACGCCATCACTTTGTGAAGCGGGCGGGAATAGGGCTGAATCAGCTGTGAATAGATTTTCGGAATGTCGAGGATCGAGATCATCTCGTTTCCGAAATCTTCCGCACGGTCGGGGATAATGACCGCTTTGGTCAGTGAGTTTTCATTTTTCAAAACGTTGCTGTAGTGGCTGATCGAGCGAAGCGGCACTTCGGGGCTGCTGTAGATCGCATCGACCGCAAGGCCGAGATACACGACCTGTTTTTCGATGACCGCTTTTACGAGGATGATCGTATCGCGCTCTTTGTCGTATTTTTTCTCCATCCCGAGCAATTTGGCCAACGAGATGACACTCACCATCCGCTTATCATAACTGATGACTCCCAGATTGTATTCGCTGGCATGGAGGATAGAGGTAAGCTCTTGCTGTACGAGGGAACAGACGACGTTTTTGGATTCGATCGCAAAGAGGGACCCTCCGACGAAAAAGGTTGAAATTTCGCAGGTCTCTTCGGTGCCGTTTGGTTTGGGATAGGCATACACACGCTGTGCGGGGGCCTCATTTTCAAGCGATTGAATCTCACCGATAGGGCGGTAGAGAAGGGCGATAATATCGTTTTGATACCCGTCGCTTTGTTTGTATTCGCGGTATCCGTTTGAGCAGGTTGCCCCGAGTGCGTAATAGACGCCGTTGAAAGGGAGAATCTGCGCATCACTGCACCCGGGTGCAAGATTCGTGAGCGATTCGGGGAGGCTCAGAAGTGTTCCTGTGCCGATTTCCGGAGTCGTAGAGGAGACGACGCGGCCGCGACGATCAACAAAGAGGGCAAACATCCCCTCCGGTACGGCATGGTTTTCATCTTTCGGGAGGGTATCGTGCAGCATCGCTTCAAATTGAGACTCCGCGTCAAAGACGATTCCGATTCCCCCCACATTTTCTTCCTCGCCGTTACGGATACAGGCGTTATAGATATAGGTCGCGCGGTTATCATAGTAGGGGCTCGGCTCGAACGGTGATACGACATACTCCTGCGTAGTGACCAGATTCAGCGTTTGATGCGCCCAGTTATAGCCGATTTTTTTCCCGATCAGCGAGCTGTTTTCGGGGCTGGAGACGGAGACGATCGTTCCGTCACGGTCATAAATGAACATTGTGCTGTAAACGGTATAGAGACCGTTTATGTAGTTTAAAATGGCATCCATTTTTTTACGGTTATCCTCGCTGAGGGTCGGGTGCGATAAGCATTCGCGAAAGGTTGTTGTCAGCGCCCACCATCGGCAGTCGTTCGCCCGCTCGTAGAGGTTGCGGTCCATGATATCGATCGCGAGGGAGGATTGGAATTTCAGTTCTTCAAGATACTGGATCATCATCGCCCGATTGAGATCGGCGACGGTGTGATCGAAGATCCGTTTGGTCTCTTCTCCGGTTTTCGATATTTCACTCAGGAGCGCTTTGGTAAAAGGGCTTTCATGACCGGTTGCGTTCGCGATTTTGACGTTCCCGTTCCAGACGGTAATATCGAGTTCGCTCTGGATTTTTTTGGCTTTGTTTAAGATCTCTTCGAGCTCTTGCGGAAAATAGGCTTTTGCACCGGCGACGGAATCGAACAATTCGTTTTTTAAAAATGTGGATCGGGAGGAGGAACGAAATGCCAAATGCAGAGGGACCATGGCATGGCCGATCCATCCCGAACCGTTGTATCCTTGATATCCGGTTGTCGTGACCGCTTTGTACAGATATTCGAAACCGGCGTAATAGGTTTGATGATCTGCGTTATTACGCGGCTGTAAATACGATCCTACCGGTACGTGATGCGCAGAAGACGAGGCGATGACGCTCCCCTCAGAACTGAGGAGTTCAAGGGCGATATAGGGATTTTCTTGGGTTAATTTTCGAAAAATACTTTGCAGCTCGTTTTCGAATCGAAAAATGAGGCACAGTACCCCAAGAGGCTCCTCGTTTTCAGGATTGCAGACACGGTAGGAATAGATGAGGGAGGGCTTGTTATGGGTCAGATCACTGGAACGAAAGGTTTCCACATACCCTTGATGGGTACGTAACGATTCTTGAAGCAATGGATCTTTGGATACGGTGACCGGATTGGCAGTGTCAAGCTGTACGAGCACTTTTCCTTTCGTATCGAGAAGAATGATGTTTTCATAGACGCTGTATTTGGAAACGTATTCGGAAAACCGCTCGGCTAGAGCCTCTTTTTTCTTGATTTTCGTTTCGCGCATCTCCTCAGAGATCGACATATCGGTTGAGCGCAAAAAGAGGAGATAGTCACGAATATCATCATCGGTCGCAAGAAAGCCGATGTCGGCGGTACGTTCGAAAAGGTTCCGGATCAGGATATCAATCGCCGTTTGGGCTTTGGATTCGAGTTCATTAAGACTTTTGTTAAATGTCTCTTCGATGAGGCGCATCAGAGGCTCATCGAGCAGATCTTCGAAGGCTTTGCGTGTTTCACTCGTATCCATACCGATATTGGACATGGAACCCAGGAGGGTAAGCAAATCCCATTTTCCCGAGAGGGTACTCATATTTTTTTCAAAATTTTGGACATCGGACATATAGCGGATCAGATGGTTGCGCTGCATAAGAATTCCTGTGCAATAAAGATTTGGGTTAAACGTTGGTGACAGTATAAAGAGGTATGGAAAAAAATCAGGAGGAAAATTGATCAAAAAATAATCATTTTTTTGTCGATTACGATTTGATTACGATAAAGATGATGAATTAATGGGCTTTGTGAGAATACGATCGAAACAGCCCTCTACGAAGAGCAGCTGAGTCTGAGATTTTTAAATTCGTGGGGAGTGGGGAGGCTAAAGTGTTCAAAGTCATGGTGTTCGTCATAGGGATTTTGGGCAATCGTTAAAAGGTCGTTGACGAGGGTAAAATCCCCCCCCTCAGAAGCATCAATCGCCTGCTGGAGGATATAATTTTTGAGAGTATATTTGGGATTGGTGCGGAGCATTTTTTCCTGCCGCACTTCCGTGGAAGCGGTGTTGAGCTCCAGCCTCTTGTCATACCGATCACACCATTCGTCCAGCTGATTCGGAGCCAGTGTCAGGGCCAAAAGTGCTTTTCGGTCTCCCTCATAGCGGCTTAAGGTCCGAAAAAACGGGGTCATGTCGACCCGTCCGTTTTCCAGGACCGTGAACAAAGAGCGAAACAGATCGCTATCGTTTTCATCTACCCCCTCCAATCCCAGTTTGGCACGCAAAAGCTCCATCAGGCGAGCCGTAAAATACTCCCCGTATTTTTCCAGTTCGGTTTTGAGTTTTGTTTCGGTCACCAACGGCGAGAGAGCATGGGCGAGACGCTCCAGATTCCAATACCCGATACGTGGCTGATTGTCGTAACTGTAGCGCCCCTGTGTATCGGTATGGTTACAGATATATCCGCTCTCAAACGTATCCATAAAGGCAAAGGGGCCATAATCTATCGTGAGGCCGATGGCCGACATATTGTCGGTGTTCATGACTCCGTGGTTGAAGCCGACCGATTGCCATTGCGCAATGGTATGTGCGGTGCGTTTGACGATCTCTCTGAACATTTTGAGATAGCCATCTTCTTCGCCTGCAAATTGAGGAAACGATTCACGGAGCAAAAAGTCAGCCAAATGTTCGAGCTGATCGTGTCGATGGGTGTGAAAGAAATATTCAAAGCTTCCAAACCGTATCCACGAGCGAGAGAGTCGTAAAACGATCGCACCGCGCTCCCATCTCTCCCGTGCCACTTTTTCATCGGAGGTGATTAGGGCGAGTGCTCGGCTGGTCGGAATCCCCAGCGCATGCATCGCTTCACTCATCAAATATTCACGGATAGAGGAACGCAATACCGCACGACCGTCTCCCTGACGGGAATAGAGGGTCTGCCCGGAGCCTTTTAGCTGGAGATTCCACCCCTCTGCCGAACCCAAATTGATCGCCCGTCCATCGCCGAGCCGCGGTACATAATACCCGAACTGATGACCGGCATAGCACATCGCATAGGGGCGTGATCCTTCCAGAAGAAGGGTACCGTTGAGGAGAGCCTCGAGCTCATCCGTCTCTAATTGCGCAGGATCAACGCCCAAGAGTTCAGCCGCTGAGGGGTTAACGCTGATCAGGGTCGGATTTTTGAGCGGAGTAGGGATCACTTCATGGTAAAAAATCGGGTCAAGGGATAAATAGGGGGTGTTTAGGGTTAGGTCGGTTAATTTCATATCAGAGTTTTACCGCAAAAATGTAAAACCCTGAGGCGTATCTTAAAGCAGTTCGATTTTTTTAGGATTCCAATAGAATTTTTTTCCCATTACCTTCTCGCTGTAACCGGATACGGGGTACTTTTCCCTCAGGGGTAAGGGCATATTCCTGACGGGTTTTGGGATCGATAAAAAGGATCCGGTTATGGCCGTTATAGATCCCATGATGGGTAATGACACCGTGAAGATCGGCCTCATAGCGTTGGTTCAGTTCCGTGTGGAGTGCGTGGAGACGGGTTTGAGCCTCTTGGAGCTCTTCACGAATATTTTTGAGATTTTCGGCTTCCGCTTTGTATTGCGAAACACGGACCAGATCGGCTTTCATCGGCGCAGTTTGGTTTTTTTGAGCATTGAGGATACGTTGCTGGAATTGTTTAATCCGGCTATTGTTCTCTTTAAAGGAGCGTTGACGTGAAAGGTATCCTTTTCTTTCTTCGTCCAAGTGGGCGGTTTTCGCCTGAATATCGAGCTCTAACGCGGATATTTTATCGTGGTAGGTACTGATGGAATACGGATCGATGATGAGGTTGTTTCCTTCCCCCTCGATACGGTTGATAGTGATGGATTCGAGTGCGGTGATACGAGCATTCGAATACAGGATATCGACAAAAACCTCGCGTGCGACAATCTCTCCTCCCATCATAATGTTTACATGGACAACATCCGCTTCAACTTTTCCGGCCTCCAGGATGTTGATATTTGCTTCTTTGGCTTTGAGGTTCCCCCGATGGAGATGAATCATCGCATTTTCGGTCACAGTGATATCCGATTTTTTATGCGTTTGGGCTCCGATCGTGAGTTCGCAGGCTTGAATTTTGGCATGACTGCCGACGGTGCCGCTGACATCGAGTTTTTGGATGTCAATTTTTACCCCTGTCCCGACAGAGTCTTCCGAAGATATGTTTTGCTTGATTTTGAGGGATATCTCTTTGTCTTTTCCTGCTTCAATAGAACCGGTTTTTTTAAAGCTTGCGGAATCGATCTGGAGTTCTTGAGAAATGGTAAATACCCCTTTTTCCCGCTCAACATAACCTGAGACTTGGGCATAAAAACGGATACTCTCCGCGTCTTCTTCACGGCTGATCGTTTTTTCATCGGTGACGATATACGAGGCGTATTTGATTTGGGGCTCAGCAACGCCGATATGGTTTCCATCGCATCCGCGTCCGTCACGCCCCTGTTTAGGAAAAATATATTCCAGAATCAAATCTCCGGGATGAACCCCTTCGATCAGATTTCTATCCTTTTTGTCTTTTTTGTAGTGCAGAATAATCGCATCGTCGGTCGGAGGAACCGGGGGAAAAAACTCACCGATAGAGAGACGGTAGGGGGATGTGAGAGGACCCTCTTTTTGGATTTTTAAGAGGAGACGGTTGATTTCTTTATCAAGATCACGATCATAGATGCCGATGAGCAATGCATGGCGGAGCTGTTTGCGTACGATCGCCTCTTTGATCCACTCTTGAACCCCTTTTTTGAGAGGGATAATGGATCTTGGATCAATGATGGCGACCATTTTTGTTTTGTATTTATCGGCGGCGATACTCATTCGCAGATCGAGATAGGGATGGGGACGGTATTCTCGAATCTGAATTTGGTACTCTTGTCGGAGTGAGAAAGTATTCGAGCGAAGTTCAGCTTCCGAGGCACATTCCAGCAGATTTTGTTCTTCTAGCGTCTGCCACTCCGCACCCTCGTTCTTTTGGAAATAGGTTTCATAGGAGAGAAGATCAAAGTCAACTTCATCCACCGTCATGCGGCGGTCATTTGCGGCAAGAAGGAGATCCCCCATCACATCGGTAGAGAGTTTAATGACGGGGGTAAAAGCTGACACGTTTTTTATGGCTCCATTATCGACACCGCTTTACGTTCATGGAAATTGAAATGACGTTCCAAATCAGAATTATGAATCAGTACGGGTACAACCACGAGAGAGGCGATGACAGCCGCTATTGTACCAAAAATCAAGGAGACTCCAAGCCCTCCGAACACAGCGTCACTTGCCAACAGCGTTGATGCGAGGATAATGGCCGCTGCAGTGAGAAAAATCGGTTTGGCACGGGTAGCGGCAGCATAGGCGATCGCCTCTTTTTTATGCATCCCTTTGTCCATCATGAGTGATTTCGTAAAATCGATCAGCAGCAGCGAATTACGTGAACTGATACCGATGAGGGCGATAAATCCGATCAATGAGGTAGCGGTTAAGAAGAAAGTATCCGCGGTAAAGAGATCCATAATCAAATGGCCGAAAATTACCCCGATGATCGAGAGAAAGCTTCCGAGCAATACAATACCGCTGAGGATAAAACTTTTGTAGTAAATCACCATCAGCAGGAAAATGAGAACCAATGCCGCGATAAAGGCACCGCCAAGATCGACGAACGTATCCAAGGTCACTTCCATCTCGCCGTCCCATAACAGCTCGTAGCGTTCATGGCTTTTCTTATCGATCAGTTCGAGATTAAAGAGGCCGATTTTATGGATTTCGTATTCATCACCAAACGTATCGAGGATCATATTGCGGGCATCCATCAGAGGATACACCTGCGAGACCATATCGGTTTCGGCGACAACGTTGGTCATTTGGTGGAGGTTTTTCGACATGATCATTGGATTGGACTTGACTGCAACGATATCGACTACTTCGGTGATCGGTACCATCATCCCCATTTGGTTGAGGAGTTTGAGTGAGGAGAGTTTCATCTCTATGGCGAGCTTGTCGCGTGACGCGAATTTTTTCCCTTCCGGTGTCAGGGTGAGGAAAATCGGGATTTGATCGGTTGCACTCTGGGAGTTTTTGACCGCTATCCCCATCCCTTCGAAGGCAAGATAGAGGATATCGTTGACGTGTTTGACATCCAGTGCCGAGCGGGTGATTTTGTCGGTATTGACCTGTACTTCAAATTTATCGTAAATCTCATCTTGCATAATATCGATATCGACAAGTCCTTCTGTTTTTTGAAAAACGCCTTCGATACGGCTGCTCAAATGACGGATGCCGTTACTGTTATTACCGTACACTTCTGCAACGATCGCCGCCATGGTCGGAGGACCTGCAGGAGGTTCGACAAATTTGATGTTGGTTTTCGGATAGAGATCGCCGCACTCTTTTTGGATAATCGGGCGAAGGCGCTGTACCATCATGTAGGAGGGCTCGTCGCGATCATGCTTTTTGGTCAGATTGACCACTACTTCAGCAACGTTTTCATTGTTTTTAAAATGGGACCCTTTAATCAGTCCGGCGAAATCGAGCGGTGATCCCGCTCCTAAAAAGACTTCGGCATCCAGCGCTTCGCTTTCATGCTGCAAAATCCCCACGACGCATTCACTCACTTGGCGGGTTTGTTCAATCGAACTCCCATTGGGCAAGTCGAGATAAATACTGTAGGTGTCGTTGTTTTTACCGGGGAGCATTTTGGCTAAAACCAGTTCAGTCGGGATGAGGGCAACGGCCAAGATAAACGCGATAAGGGTTCCCCATAAAATCCTCTTTTTTTTGGAGGGAGAACTGAGTACGTTGAGAAGATAATTTTCAAATTTTTGGTACATTAGTGAGCTTCTCCGTTATGATCGGGTTTTTTAAGGAGTCGTACCGCCAAATAGGGGGTAAAAATGTAGGCGACAAAAAGCGACGCTACAAGAGCGACGGGGACATTGGCCGGGATCGGTTTCATGAACTGTCCCATCATTTGCCCGACAAATGCCATCGGTACCATTGTGAGGATAATGGCGAGTGTTGCGATGTTCGTCGGCGCTCCGATCTCGTCGGTTGCTTCGATCATCAGCTGATCGGCATCCATGTCGGCTGCACCCGGAGCGTGGAAATGGCGATGGATGTTTTCGATGACGATGATTGCCGCATCGACGAGGAGCCCCAATGAGAGCAAGAAGGCAAAAAGGGTGATCCGGTTAACGGTTTGTCCGGTAATGTAGGCGATAAAGAGGGTAATCGCCAAGATCGCCGGAACGGTGAAGGTGACGATGAGCGATTCGCGCCATCCCAATACAAAAATGAGCAAAATCGCGATGATGACGATTGAGAGGAGTAGGTGGAAAACGAGTTCGTTAACCGCTTCGTTGGCCCGTTCGCCGTCGTTTCGGGTAATAACGTAGCTGATCCCCTGAGATTTCATCTCCTCTTTGTATTTTTCGAGTTCTCCTTTTACGGCATCGGCAATGATGACGGCATTGGTCCCTTGGAGTTTGGAGACGGTAAGGGTAATTTGATCTTTGAGGGGTGAGAATTTCCCATCTTCCCCTTTGACGCTCACGAGGGCCGATTTGAAATTTTGGATATCGCTTCCTGCCGTTATTGTGGCAACGTCGCGTAGATAGATCGCTGAGCCTCCGTATTGGGCAACGATGATATTCCCCACATCTTCGACACTCTCGATCGCGTTGCGTACGCCGATCATGACGATTTCATTGTTTTGCGTCTTTCCTTTGATTTCGGGGACGTTGTAGGCAAGCGACTGTGTTGCTTGGACGATTTGCCCCAGGGAGAGGTTGTAGCCTGAGAGGCGGTTTATATCGACCAACACATTGTACTGGTGTTTTTTAGCCCCGAGAATATTGGTAACGGCGACATTCGGGAGACCGTTGATGTGGTGCTGTATCTCTTTGACATGATCGTAGAGGTGGGTCGGGTCCATATCGGGATTGTTGGAATAAAAAGCAACGGAGACAATCGGAATATCGACGTCAATATCCAGCGGTTTGATAATCGGCTGCATGGCCCCTTTGGGGAGGATGCTCATGTTTTGCATGATTTTGTCGTAGATTTTGAGGTTGGAGTCCTCTTTCGCTTCGCCGATGAAAAATGCGGCATTGATGACGGCGACGTTATCCATTGCCATCCCGTGAATATGCTCAATCCCTTTGACCTCTTTGAGTTTACGTTCCAGGGGTTTGACGATAACGTTTTCGACTTCGCTGGCGGTAGCGCCGGGGAGGGCGATAATAACGGTTGAGCCGCTGACGACCATTTGGGGGTTCTCTTCACGGGGCATCAGAATCAGTGCCATATAGCCGATAATGAGGAGAAAAATACCTAAAATAGGGGTGAGAGGATTACGCAAAAAGCCTTTGGCAAGCTTTCCGGCAGAATCGGTGGGCTGGTAGGAGTGGGGAGCGTGCATGGGGCCTCCTAGTTAATTTCGACGGTAGCGTACATTCCGGGATATACGGTTTGTTTGGCACTGAATGAGATTTTGATTTTAAAGGTATGGGTCATCGGATTGGAACTGGGGATGATCGCGCTGACCCGTCCGATACCGACATAACCGACCGAGGGGATAGTCACTTTTACTTTTTGCCCTACAGGGACATATTTGAGACTGTTTTCAGCTACGTCTACTTCTATTTTGAGGGCATTAAGATCGGAGAGGACGATCGCCGGCATCCCCGGCATCGCCATTTCGCCTACTTTGATATTTTTGGACACGACAACACCGTTGTTTGGAGCCGTGATGCGTAGATAGTTGTATTGGTTGTTGACCTCTTTGAGGCGCGCTTTGGCTTGGCTCACCTGACGCTCACTGATATGAATCATATTTTTGAGATTTTTACGGGAGAGTTCGAGGTTTTCGACTTCATATCGGGAGACCATATCTTGTCGCAACAGCCGTTTGTTCCGTTCAAGATTGAGCTCCAGATTGGCGTATTGGTTTTGATACATCTGCAGTGAGAGTTCCGCCTGAGCAATTCCCATTTCCACTTGGGTCTTGGCCGAATCGATCTCTCTGGAATCGATGGTATACAAAAGATCCCCTTTGCGGACGCGGGAACCTTCCGAGACATTGACACTGGTGACGAATCCCATATTGCGGCTGGTAATCATTTTTTGGTTATCGCTGATAACACTGCCTGAGAGGGTAAGTCCTGCGGCACTTAGGGTAGCTCCGAATACGAGTGAGGTGATCCAAAGTTTCATTAGTTAACTCCGTTGCTAAGTTTTTCGAGGGCAAAAATGCGCTCGTTGCGTTGATTTTTAACCATTTGAAGGTTGAGTACTTTTTCGATCTGCTGCGATTGTTTGATGATGACGTCGCTCATCGATGTGAGGTGTTCGTGATAACGTCCCTCATAATTTCGGTAGATTTGATCGGCGAGCTCCAGCTCTTTTTCGAGACTTTTTACCTGGGAGTTCAAACTCTCGATTTCGGTACGGATTTTGTCGTATTGTAACGCAACCCCTTTTTTTGCCAGTTCAATCTGTATCGTTGTTTTGAGCTTTTCAATGCGGGCTTTTTCAAGTCCGTTGTTGTCGATCCCTCCGTTAAACAGGTTCCAGCTCAACTTTGCACCGACGGTAAACGCTTTATGATCGTTAAAATCCCCTAAAAACGTATCGTCTGCACTCGACGCTTCGGCAAATGCGCCGATTTGCGGGAGAAACGGCGCATACGCAACATCAACCATTTTTTCGCGAATCTCTAACCCCTGCGATGCCTTTTTCAGATCGGTATTGTTGGTTAAAACATCGGTTTCGCTGATCGCCGAAGCAGGGTAGTCATGCTCGGGGAGTTCAATTTCGGTGATATTTTCATTGAGCAAAAAGCTGAGATAGTGGTAGAGGAGCTTTTTATTCGCTTCCATCTCGGTGAGGCTCCGCTCAACATTGGCTCTGCGCGCTTCGACTTCGAGAAGATCGACTTTTTTGGCAAATCCCTCTTGGATCATCATCTGCGTGGTCCGTTCCAAGGTCGAGATGTTTTTATGGATCGTTTTGATGTGGTCGATCGAATTTTGCAGGAGTGCCATATCGTAATAGCTTTTGCGTAATTCGTATCGCTTTTCGGTTTTGATCTGATGGGTATCAAGCTGTTTGATCTTCTCCATCTTTTCGGCGATATCGCCGTAAGCACTCAGTTTTCCCCCTGTATAAAGGGGAACCATATAGGTGAGTTTACTCTGGAAATAGTTTTGGTAGCCGGGATAATTTAATCGGTCGGGAGGGGTTACGTAATCACCTGTGCCCGTCGATGTGAAAGTATTCATAAACTCTTCCGCACCGAAATCGCCGAACGTCGCTTCCCGTGAGCTGAGTTTGAAACCGAACACATTTCCCGCATCGTTGGAACGCGTTGCTGTCTGGGTGAAATCGAGGGAGCCGTAGTTATAGCCTTTGGCGATAGCGGTATCGCTTGCGGCGCTTTGGACATCGAAATTGGCGGATTTGATTTCAAGGTTGTTGTTTTCTAAAATTTCCAACGCCGCCGGAAGCGAAAGACCCGCTCCCATAAGATGGCACGAACCGATCAGGAACGATACGGTAAAAATACGTGAAAGAGTTGTCATAAAGATAATCCTTGTGATGTATTTGTGATTATAATCAAACGTATAAGCTTAATTGTACACTTTTACCAATCTATTAGAGTTAAAAATCCTCAAAAGAAGGATAAAATAATTATTACGATCATACCATAAGTTACATCGTGTTTGAAATTCGACGGAGTTTCGGGTAAAATTCGGACAAATAAAGATACAAAAAGGTTTCCTGATGGCAACAATCGGTATGGGTGATATCAAAAAAGGTGTACGTTTGGAGATTACGGGTGTTCCGTACAAAGTAGTCGAGTTCCAACACGTTAAACCGGGTAAAGGGGCGGCATTCGTCCGTTGTAAAGTAAAAAGTTTCCTAAACGGTAAAGTAATCGAGAAAACGATCCACGCGGGGGACAAATTCGAAGTACCTAATTTGGTTCACACAACGATGCAATTCTTGTATGATGATGGCGAAATGCTTCAGTTTATGGACAACGAGAGCTATGAACAGCTTGGTTTGACGTACGATCAATGTGAAGATGCAATGAAATGGATCAAAGACGGCACAAGCGTTCAAATGATCTTCCACAACGGCAACGCGATCAGCGTCGAAGCACCGGAAATCATGGAACTCAAAATCGTTGAAACTCCGCCGAACTTCAAAGGAGATACCTCAAGTGCCTCTAAAAAACCGGCTACTCTTGAAACAGGTGCCGTAGTACAGGTTCCTTACCATGTTCTCGAAGGCGATATTATCCGTGTTAACACCGTTGAGGGTGAATACATGGAAAAAGTAAAATAAGCTTTCTCTTTTCTCCTTTTCTCTCCATCATTCCCGACTAAGTCGGGAATTTGACTCAATGCGGTTTTATTGTTTTACAATCGCTTGAAATCCATTTTCCTGTGTAATTCATCTGTACCGCTTCAGTTCGTCCTTGAGCTTTTGTTTTTACCGTCATTTTCCCTTTATAAGCACTATCTCCGCTAAACGTATATTCTCCTTCTCCGCTGCTTGGAGGGTTTCCTTTGCAGGTAAATTTAAACCAAACACTGTTTCCGCTTTGACGAACAATGGTTTGTCCGCATTGTCCATCCGATGCGGGGATAAACTTTTTAGCAGCATTTTCTTTTGTGACACATACTCTGACACTATTTGCTTTTGAACCTAGAGCAACTCCTTGCGCAGCCATACTCTTTTCCATCATTTTACGTTGTTCTGGCGGGAGTGAAGCCATTTGTTGTTCCATCTGAGCCATCGCTTTTTCTATCTCACCGTTTTGGCTTTTGATAGTAGTGGTGTATTCCCAAACTCCCGGGCGTATGGATGTTCCTTCGACTATTCCTGCGGTTAATAAGAGGGTGATTAAACCGTTATATAAAAATGTGTGTTTCATGGATAACTCCTTTTGTTCTGAGGCTTGGCATCTTTAAAATTTTGAGTCATAAGAGTTGCGCTTACCTCCGATTTTTTGGTAACTTTGTGGCTTTATTGAAAGTCTAACTTTAATCATTGTAGTTTGGTAAGCTTTAAAAATTTATGAAACCTAAATTTAATGTATCTTCAATTATCATAAAGCATAACAAAGTAGTAAATGAAAAGGCGTGCAAATGTCCAAAGTTTTAGTTCCAATTGCCGAAGGATTTGAAGAAATCGAAGCGGTGAGTATCATCGATGTGTTGCGTCGAGCTGGGATTGAGGTTATCATGGGATCGTTGAATGATCAGATGATAGTGAAAGGGGCCAATGGGATCAGTGTCCAATGTGATCGCTCGGTCAAAGGATTGAGTGCCGATGACCTCGATATGATCGTCCTTCCCGGCGGATGGGGCGGTACGAAAGCGTTGGCGCAAGACCCTCACATTCAATCGCTGCTTCAAGAGATGGATGCAAAGAGGAAAAATATCGGTGCAATATGTGCCGCTCCGTACGCTCTTTATACGGCCGGAGTACTCAAAGAGGGGTATACGTGCTATCCCAGCGTTGAAGATGAAATCAAAGTACCCGGCTATCGAGGTTCACAAAGTGCCGTAGTGGAAACGGCCAATATCATGACATCACGCGGTCCGGGGACAGCGATCTGCTTTGGTCTCGCCATCGTTAAGAAACTGGTCGGAACGGAAGCGTATGAAGGGCTTCGAGGCGGATTATTGGCGGATACCTGTGCGCCGCTTTAGTCTGCTTTTCTTTCCTCTTCTCGCCTCGTTGGGATGGGGAGAGGATCGATTCTCTCCTACCGAAACGTATACCCAAGAACAGGCCCATGAATATTGCCGTGCTTTAGGGGCATCGTGGCGGCAAATGTCGATACAAGAATTGTTTGCTTTGCCTTCCAACAGTGCATTGAGCGAGGGATTTAGCTACTGGTCCTATAATCGAGGCCCATCAGATAATACCGAAATCGGGACGGGGAGCGAAGGGGATGGCGGTATTATTGCAATGGTGGGATACAGTTTTTACCCCAAAGAGCGTAATATCACCCTTTCGCCTCCGACGAAAAAAATTGCCGTCGCCTGTACGAATCAGCCCTTAAGTAAACCGGAAAAAGTTTATACGCTTACCCCGCACGGGACGGTATCTAAAGAATCAGGACTTCTTTGGCATTCGCTCGATGCCACCGATAAACGTGCCAAATACACCTATGAACACGCTAAAGAGCAATGCGAGAATCTCACCTTGCATGGACGATCATGGCGTTTGCCGACCACGGAGGAGCTGTACGGTATTGTCGATTATGACCATTTTCGTCCGAGTGTCAATATGCACTATTTCGGGGCAATGATGCACCGCTACTATTGGACACAGGATAGTTTGAATGAGCGTGAAGCGTATGTAGTAGGATTTAAACTCGGTTCTGTCGCAACGGCAAACAAAACCGAACCGGCGTATGTGCGCTGTGTATCAGAATAACTGATCTTAAGCACTTTTTCTAAAAGGGGATAAAAGATCAGTTTTCTCCCGCATCCGAAAGATGCGGGTAGCTTCAGGGGGTTGTACGGGTGAAAAGCGTCAAAAATGCCAACGGCTTGGCTTTTTTAGCTTTGAAACCTATGCCGATGTACGAAGTACCGGTTGGGCGTCTCTGCCACTTTGCGGGCTTTGCCCGAAAAATGTGTAACATTAGTGAATAACAAAGAGAAGGAAGAAATTTGAGTCATGACAGCGAATTAAATAAGAGAGCGTTGGATTACCACGCGTACCCCCATCCGGGAAAAATCGCAACGGAAATCACGAAACCGTTTGCATCGCAGGGTGATCTGAGTTTGGCCTACACCCCCGGAGTAGCGGCGCCGTGTCTGGAGATACAGAAAACTCCCGACGACGCCTACCGTTATACCGCAAAAGGCAATTTGGTTGCGGTGATCTCCAACGGTACGGCCGTATTGGGGCTGGGAAATCTGGGAGCCTTGGCTTCCAAGCCGGTGATGGAAGGAAAAGCGATTCTTTTTAAAAAATTCGGTGGACTCGATTCGTACGATATCGAAGTGGATGAGACCGATATCGACCGTTTTTGCGATGTGGTTGCGGCAATTGCTCCGACGTTCGGGGGGATCAACCTCGAAGACATCAAAGCGCCCGAGTGTTTCGAGATTGAACGGCGTCTGGTTGAGCGGCTTGATATCCCCGTGATGCATGACGATCAGCACGGGACGGCGGTGATCTCTTCGGCGGGAATCATCAACGCGGCTCACATCACCGGGCGTTCTTTGGAAAACATGAGAATCGTTATTGTCGGAGCGGGGGCTGCGGCGATTAGCTGCGGGCGGATTTACCGTTTTATGGGGGTGCGTGAAATCTATATGTCCGATTCCAAAGGGCTGATCCATGCAGGCAGAAGTGATCTCAATCCCCAAAAACGAGAATTTGCGGCACCCGAGGGGATGAGCCTTTCCGAAGCGTTTGAGAATGCCGACGTCGCGGTGGGGCTCTCGGCTCCGGGGAGTTTTACGTGTGATCATATCGCGCGTATGGCTTCCAATCCTATCATCTTTACCCTTGCCAACCCGACCCCCGAACTCTTTCCCGAAGAAGTTCGCAGCGTACGAGACGATGCAATCATTGCGACCGGACGGAGCGATTATCCCAACCAGGTGAACAACGTTTTGGGGTTCCCGTTTATTTTTCGAGGGGCAATGGATGTGCGGGCGAAAACGATCAATATGGAGATGAAAGTGGCGGCATCCCATGCTTTGGCAATGTTGACACGTCAAGAGGTTCCGGCGTATCTTAATGAACTGTACGGAACGCAGTTGGAATTCGGCCCTGAGTACATCATCCCTAAACCGTTTGATAAGCGGCTTATCGTCGAAGTCTCCGCAAGTGTAGCCAATGCGGCGGTAAAAAGCGGTGTGGCACGGGTAAAAGAATTTGATCTTGAAGCCTATAAGCATGAACTCAGCGCGAGATTGGGATAAATGAAAATCCTCGTTGATGCTGATGCGTTCCCCAACGCACTCAAAGAAATTCTCCTTCGAGCCGTACTAAAGAGGCAAATTACGACGATTTTCATCGCCAATAAGCGGATCGGTATTCCGGACGTTCACCATGTTTCGATGGAAGTGGTCGCACAAGGCCCCGACGAAGCGGATCACCGTATTGCCGAACTGTGCGAGGCCGAAGATTTCGTCATTACCGCTGACATTCCCCTAGCTGATCGTATTGTGACGATCGGGGCCGTGGCTCTCGATCCGCGCGGAACGATTTATGATGAGAACAACATCAAACATCTCCTCGCGATGCGCAATCTGATGGAAGAGTTGCGCAATAACGGCGAGATCACGGGCGGCCCCAGTGCTATCGGGGAAAAAACGGTGCGGGCATTTGCAGACGGGCTGAATAAAGTGCTTTCCAAACGGCTGTAAAAGCTCCCCTTTACCGTCGAGATACTATAATCTTTTTACTTTTTTCCAAGGCATTTTTTCATGAGTACAATCCCCCCCTTTACCCACCTCCATCTCCATACCGAATACTCCCTTCTCGACGGTGCAAACAAGATCTCCGCACTGGCCTCTCGCGTCAAAGAGCTGGGGATGACCTCGGTGGCGATGAGCGATCACGGGAATATGTTCGGGGCGATCGATTTTTATCAGCAGATGCGCAAAGAGGGGATCAAACCGATCATCGGGATGGAGGCGTATATCCATAACGGTGAGGAATTAGGGGATAAAACGATCAAACAGCGTTTTCACGTTTGTTTGTTTGCTAAAAACGAAGCGGGTTATAAAAACCTGATGTACCTCTCCTCTCAGGCCTATATCAACGGCTTTTACTATTTTCCCCGCATTAACAAACAGCTTCTCCGTGAGAACTGCGAGGGGATTATCTGTACCTCGGCGTGTTTGCAGGGGGAGGTGAATTGGCATCTCAACACCAACAGCGAACGTAACGTCAAAAACGGGGCGTTAGGGTTTGAAGAGGCGAAGCGGATTGCGTTGGAGTACAAAGAGATATTCGGGGATGATTTTTACATGGAGATCATGCGCCACGGGATCGCCGATCAGCTCTTTATTGACGAGCAGGTGATCCGTATCTCTCAAGAAACGGGGATTAAACTCGTCGCGACCAACGACACCCACTACACCTATGCCGACGATGCGCAGTATCACGAAGCGTTTATGTGTATCGGGATGAATAAACTCTACGACGACCCAAAGCGGATGCGCCACTCCGTTCATGAGTTTTATATCAAATCGCCTGAGCAGATGGCACGCCTTTTTGCCGACATCCCCGAAGCGTTGTATAACACCCAAGAGATTGTCGATAAGTGTCAGCTCGAACTCAAACTCGGTAACCCGACACCCCCAAATTTTAAATTTACGACCGAATACGCTCTCGAAGAGGGGCTTAATATCGAAGAGGATTCGGAGTATTTTATCCACCGCTGCCGTATCGGTCTCGAAGAGCGTCTGATTCACGTTCCTGCCGAACGCCATCAGGAATATCGCGACCGTCTCGAATTTGAGATGCAGGTGATTAACCAGATGAAATTCCCTGGCTATATGCTCATCGTTTGGGATTTCGTCCGTGAAGCGAAACGGATGGGGATCGCCGTAGGACCGGGACGGGGATCGGCTGCAGGGAGCCTTGTCGCCTATAGTCTTGAGATCACCGATATCGACCCGATGAAATACGATTTGCTTTTCGAGCGTTTTCTCAATCCGGAGCGGGTATCGATGCCCGATATCGATATGGACTTTATGCAGGCGCGGCGCGGCGAGATCATCGATTACGTCGTCCGCAAATACGGGCGGGAGCAGGTAGCGCAGATCATTACCTTCGGTTCGCTCCTAGCCAAAGGGGTTATTCGCGACGTTGCGCGGGTTTTAGAGATGCCTCTCTCCCAAGCCGACATGATGGCCAAACTGATCCCCGATGAGCTGGGGATTACCCTAAACGGGAAGACCAAAGGGGGAGAATTCAAACCGGGAGCCTTCCAAAAAGAGCCGAAGATTCAGGAACTCGTCGAATCCGATCCGCAGATCGCGCGGGTGTGGGAGTTTTCTAAAAAGCTCGAAGGGCTTAAACGCAATGCGGGGATGCACGCGGCGGGAGTCGTTATCTCTAACGAACCGCTGTGGAAGAAAACCCCGATCTACAAACCCTCAGGGGAGGAGACGTTTGTCACCCAATATTCTCTGAACTATCTCGAAGACATCGACCTGATCAAATTCGACTTCTTGGGACTCAAAACCCTCGACGTGATCGATAACGCGATCAAACTGATCAAAAAGCGTTACGACGTAGAGGTTAATTGGCATAAAATTGACGAAAATGATCCGAAAGTATACGAGATTATCCAAAGCGGGGATACGATCGGGATGTTCCAGATTGAGAGTTCGGGGATGCAGGATTTGAACAAACGTCTCAAACCCAGCTCTTTCGAAGACTTGATCGCGGTTCTGGCCCTTTACCGTCCGGGACCGATGGAATCGGGGATGCTGGATGATTTTATCGAGCGTAAACACGGCCGTCAGGCGATCAGCTACACGTTTGCATCGATGGAGCCGATCCTCAAACCGACGTATGGGGTCATCGTTTACCAAGAGCAGGTTATGCAGATCGTACAAACGGTCGGGGGAATGAGCCTCGGTGGGGCGGACATCGTTCGCCGTGCGATGGGTAAGAAAAAAATCGAAGAGATGCAAAAATACAATAAAGAGTTCTCGGAAGGGGCAGCCAATCAGGGACTCGATTACAAAAAAGCCTCCGAACTCTTCGATCTGATCGAAAAATTTGCCGGATACGGGTTCAACAAATCCCACTCGGCGGCGTATGCGATGGTTACGTTCCAAACCGCATGGCTCAAGACGTACTATCCGCAGGAGTTTATGGCGGCACTCCTCACCTCGGAGAAAGACAACACCGATAAAGTCGTCAAATACATCGACGAAGCCAAGCGGATGAAAATCTTCCTCGGAGCTCCCGATATCAACCACTCACAGCTCGAATTCTCCGCGATCAACAAAGACGGTCAGGATCAGATCCTTTTCGGTCTTGGGGCGATCAAAGGGGTCGGGGAAGCGGCGGTCGAATCGATTTTGGAAGCGAGAGCCGAGGGGGAGTTTAAAGATATTCAAGACTTCATCAACCGTATCGAGCCTCAAAAAGTGAATAAAAAAGTGATCGAGTGCATCATCAAAGCCGGGGGATTGGATCATTTCGGCTACTCCCGCCGTGCGCTGATCGAGCAGGTCGAAACCCTTGTCGAAACGGCGAAAAAAGGGTCGTCTTTGAAAAAAGATGCCCAATTCAGCCTTTTCGGGGATGATGAAGAGGTAACGGCCGTCGAGCTCAACCTCAAAAACATGGAGGAGTTTGACCTCAAAAGCCTCCTCGATTTCGAGAAAGACACCCTGGGCTTCTACGTCTCTGGTCATCCCCTTGACAACTTCCGCGAGCAAATTGACGCGATCAACTATACCCTCTCCAGTGAAGTTGAAAATATCGAAGATGGATCGAGTGCCATTTTCATTGGTAAGGTCGAAGAGATCACGAAAAAGATGTCGAAAAAAGGGTCGCAGTTCGGATTAGTCAGTCTGATGGACTTTCATGGCAATATCGAGATGATGCTGTTCAGCGATAAACTTGAGCAGCTCGAACAAATGGATTTGGATGAACCGATCGCGTTCAAGGTCAAAGTGACCCACACCGAGATGTTCACCCGCATCAGTGTCACGAAGATTATGACCCTGAACGAAGCGAAAAAAGAGGCGAAAAAGGTGGAGACCAAAATCGTCGAAAACCTTCCGCCGCAGGAGCCGTTGCAGCTGCGACTCCGTCTGAGCGACAACCTTGAGACGTTAGAGAAACTCTATACCCTCGTCCGCCGTCATCCGGGACGCCGTGAGATTAAACTCACCATCGTCTCGAAACTCGCCGATGTCGTCATCGATTCGGCGATACGGGTGGATAATAAGGTGATTGAAGAGTTAAGTGTGCTGGAAGATGTGGATGTTATATAGGAGACAATGATGCGTGAATTTAACGAAGAGATGATCCATTTTATCGATGCTTCCCCGACCCCGTTTCATGCGGTGATGTGGATGGCGAAAACGTTGGAATGCCGGGGGTTTATCCGACTGGCTGAAGATGAGGAATGGGAACTGGAGATCGGGTCTGATTATTACGTCACCCGCAACGATTCCTCGATTATCGCCTTTACCTATCCTCCGTGTGCCGAAAAAGGGTATACCATTGTCGGAGCCCATACCGATTCTCCCCATCTGCGTCTCAAACCGACTCCTCTGACGACCTCTGCGGGGGTAAAACGGTTGGGGGTGGAGCCTTATGGCGGAGTGTTGCTGAACCCGTGGTTTGATCGGGATTTGGGGCTTGCCGGGCGTGTCGTCTATTTGGAAGGGGAAGTGCGCAAAGAGGCATTGATCAATATCAATCTTCCCATCGCCGTTATCCCCTCGCTGGCCATCCATCTCGATCGGGATGCCAACAGCTCCCGCTCCATCAACGCCCAATCCGATATTGTCCCCCTCATTGCGACGGGGGATGTCGATTTTGAGTCGTTTATCCTTTCACATATCCAGGAGGATAGCAGCCATTTGACCCTTTTGGCGCATGAACTCAGTTTCTATGATTGTCAAAAAGGGGGATTTGTAGGGATTAATCAAGAGTTTATAACCTCCGCGCGGCTGGACAACCTCCTCAGCTGTTATGTGGGGCTGCAGGCGTTGCTGGAGAGCTCTTATCCCATGATGCTCGCGTGCATGGATCACGAAGAGGTGGGGAGTGATTCGCACGTAGGGGCAGGGGGGACGTTTGTGGAAGAGACGCTGCGCCGCATTGCGGGTGAAGAGTTCGGGACGCTGATGCGCCGTTCACTGATGGTATCGTGCGATAATGCCCACGCACAGCACCCCAATTTCCCGAGTAAGCATGAGAGCGAGCATGCCCCGATTCTGAATCAGGGGGTTGCGATCAAGATCAACTCCAATCAGCGTTACGCAACGAGCTCACGGACACAGGGACGATTCGTCCAGTGTGCCAGAGCCCTCCATATCCCGACCCAAATTTTTGTGACTCGCAGTGATATGGGATGCGGTTCGACCATCGGCCCCATCAGTGCTACCCACTTAGGAATCGAGACCATCGATGTGGGTGTCCCGACGCTCGGGATGCACTCGATTCGTGAACTCTCAGGGATCAGCGATGCGTATGGACTGTATCGTATTTTGATGCACTTGGGTGATTATTAATGTCAGAATCGATCTCCCCCGCAGAGCTCAAAGCCCTCATCGATCAAACCTATAAGGTTGAAGAGGAGTACGTAGCTCTGCGCCAATCGTATAATCATCTGCAAAGTACGATTGAACAGGTCATCGAGTTTTTGCCCAACGCGATATGGATCGTGGAGTCGGATGGGTCCATTTTTTTGCAAAATTCGCAAGGGAAGGATCTGGAGAAACTTTTTGAAACCCTTCATCTGGACGATGAAGATTACGAGATAACGTTTAATGAACGCTCCTATTTGATCAAATCAGCCCATCATAATGAAAAACGTTTGTTGAGCGCTACCGATATTACGGAGCAAAAGCGAAAAGAAAATCTTGCTACGATGGGGCAGATGGCGGCGCATCTCTCCCATGAAATCCGTAATCCTGTTGGCTCCATCGCTTTGCTCGCCTCCACACTGATGAAGCGGGTAATACCCGAAAATCGTCCGATCGTCGAAGAGATTCAAAAATCGCTTTATCGGATTGAGAGGATCATTAAAGCGACATTGATGTTTTCCAAAGGGGTGAGTGCTCAAAAAAATCCCATAAGATGGTGGCAGATACGCGAAGCGCTGTTGAGCGCTATCGGGTATTACAGTTATGGCAAAAATATTGAGTTTGTTTTTCCGGAAGAGGATTTTGAACTCATCGGGGATCTGGATTTGTTGACGATGCTGTTTAGCAATTTTGTTTTTAATGCGATCGATGCGATTGAACTGGATGAAGAAGAGGAGGGGAAAATCGAAATCACCCACTCTTTCAAGGGGCTTGTCCATACGTTTGAGATTTACGATACGGGGATTGCGATTGAAAATAAAAAGTGGCTCTTTGAAGCGTTTAAAAGTACCAAAGAGCGCGGAAACGGTTTAGGACTGGTACTTTCCAAAAACATTGTTGAATCGCACGGCGGAGAGGTCGGAGTGTGTGAAGGAAACCGCAAAGGATTTCGGTTCACCCTTTCATCCTAGAGGGGCTTAGGTTCCCCCAAATAATACCCTTGCAGATAGTCTACACCCAGCTCTTTACATTTTGCATAGACCGCTTCGGAATGGACAAACTCAGCTACGGTCTGAAAACCTAAATGTTTCGAGAATTCGGTGACGGCGGTTACAATGGTTTGGGCATTGGTATCGGTATCGATATTGCGGATCAAGGAACCGTCGATTTTTAGGATATCCACGTCGAGTTTGATAATATGGGCGAAATTGGAATAGCCGGTACCAAAATCGTCGATCGCGATACGGCATCCGAATTGTTTCATTTCGGCGATAAAGGCAGAGACCTCTTGGTAATTTTCGATCCCCTCACTCTCTAAAAGCTCAATAATGATACGGTCGCTATGGACGGAATCACGGAGTTTGTAAGTTAAAAACTCTTTGGTCGGTTTATCGAAAATATCATCCACCGAAAGATTGATCGAATAGGTATGGGGTGTACTCTCCAACATTTTAAACACGCCGTCAATGACAAACTGAGAGAGTAACGGATAGAGACGGGATTGTTTTGCCGCAGGGAGAAAATAACCCGGGGAGACTATGGACCCATTCTCATCGATCATCCGAACAAGGGCTTCGTATTCCATCAACTCTCCGTTTTTTGCATTAAAAACCGGCTGATAGTGGAGGCAAAAGCGTTTTTCTTCAATGGCCTCTTTGAGCTTTTTGTTCCACAAAATATTGTGTTGGTACTCTTGTTTAATTTGCATGCTTTCATCGTAAAGGAGATAACTCAGGTGTCTTTTTTTAGCCGATTTGAGTGCCATATCGGCATTGGCAAGGAGGTTTTGGGTATGCGTGCGTCTAAGCGCGATGTCCATCCCCATGGTTAGGGTAACATAGATACTGGCCCCGTGCAAATCGTAGTACTGAGACTGAAGATGATGAATGATGCTGAGGCGAGATGCTTCTAACTGGGTGATCCCCATCGGTTCATTGAGGGTAATGGCATATTCATCCGAGGGCATTTTATAAAGCTGCATCGGTAAATCGACAATGGCTTCTTGAATCGATTGGGTTAGGGCTAACAGAGTCTCATCCCCGATCGCATGACCGTAAAAATCGTTAATTTCTTTGAAATTATCGATATTCAGAAGCATAAGAGCGTAGAAATTATTCTTTTCGATGTCTCGAATCAAGGCATTCCGATTGGGAAGAGAGGTGAGATAATCGGTGTAGAGCTGATGTTCGAGTTTTTGATTTAGTTCACGCGTAATTTGGGCATCTTTGTCAATTCGACGAATCAAAATTCGAAAACCGTAATGCAATATAATGCCGATGATGGTCAGTAAAAGCAAACTGATTACAAGAAGATTGCGAATCTCTTTATGATACTCATTGACGTCATTGGTGATGTCAAATGCACACGTCATCATCGCAATCGTGTCATTTTTATAATCGCTTAAGGGACGGGAAGCAATGACATACGTAGCGTTACCGATTTCATAACGGTTGCTTTTGTCAAATCTAAAACCGGCGGGGAGGTGATCGAAGAGGGGATCATTCGAAGAGACGAGAGAATAGCCGCTATACTGAGTTTTAACCACATCCGGCAACAAAACTTTGAGCCGTTTGGAATCAAAGGCAATGGCACTTTTAATGCCGGAGTGGGAATTAAGCCGTTCTTGGACACGGTCGATTTTAGCTACGGTCTGCAGAATACCGACGAAGGTCTGATTGTTAAAGATCGGGATGATGGTCACTACTGCGACATCATAGATCGTGACATCCAACGTTGTAATCGCTTGTCGGGTTTTGATTGCATGCGCCAATACAGGGCGTTTGTGAAGAATATTGTCACCAAATTTGTGAGGATCTTGGATACGGAGGAAATGGACACCATCCGCACCGATAAATCCGCTTAAATCAACCTCTCCGCGCTTTTTTGCCTCACTAAAATAAGGGAGTGCCAGCTGATAGAGCTTCTGGCGATCGTGTGAGGCAAAAGCGTCCACGAGCTCACGGTTTCCCGCCATTTGGCAGGCCAGTTCGGTTAACCCTTTTTGGGTATCCAGCATTGCCAAATCAAAAGAGTTGCGCAATAAGGCACGATGGGAGGATGTTTTTTCATCCAATACTTTTTTTTTGTCTTGGGCAATCGTGATAATAAAAATGATGATGAGTAAGGTAACGAGCGCCATAGCATAGAGTATTGCCCTCTGTTTGATTCTATTCACTACTTTACCCTTCTTCGCCTATTCAATCTTATTATAACATAGGAAACAGGCGATTGTAGCGAAAGAAGGGGGGAAAAGGGGAAAAGTTACCCTTTTGGAAACAGAATAGAGCCTAGTCGGATCAGGTTGGAACCCGATTCGATCGCCAGTTCAAAATCACCGCTCATCCCCATGGAACAAACCGTAGCGTTCGGAAGTGTTTCAAAAATACGGCGGGTTGTTTCAAAGCTTTTGCGAACAATGGTCGGATCATCGACATGCGCTCCGATAGACATCACCCCTTGCAGATGAAGTCTCGGGCACTCTTCGTGTATTTGAGCGTATTTTTCGTTGATCTCTTCAGGGAGAAAACCGCTTTTACTCTCTTCATACGCCGAATTGATTTGAATCAAAGCACGCAAAGTCATATTCTCCCGCTCCAGCCTCTCATTGAGTGCGTGGGCAAGCTCTACAGAGTCGATGGAATGAAGAAGATGGGGACGTACGCTCAAGAGATGATTGATCTTGTTTTTTTGCAGTGTTCCGATGAAATGCCATTCGATGGGGAGATCTTTCAAGGCTTCGCTTTTGGCGATAAGGTCTTGAACTTTGTTCTCTCCAAATGCTCTTTGCCCGATAGCATAAAGAGCGGCAATCGCCTCAGCATCGACGTATTTGCTTGCGGCGACAATCTTGACAATGTGATGATCGTTTACCCGTAAACGGGCTTTTTCAACCCGTTCGATAATCCGGTCAAAGTGAAGTTTTTGTTCCAGTGTAGTCATTGCATCAACCTTGTTATATCGTTATAAAGTCCCAAACTCATGAGAGCGAGTAATAGGATCCATCCACCAATGGTGAGTTGTGCTATCACCGCTTCGCTCGGTGCTTTGCGGCGGATCATTTCATAAAGATTAAACATAATGTGCCCCCCGTCAAGGGCAGGGATCGGAAGGAGATTGAGAACACCCAGATTGACGGAAATCAAAGCGGCAAAGAAACAGAGACTCATCCATCCGTATTCGGCGGCGTCGGCAGTGATTTTTGTGATACTGACGACTCCTCCTACCTCGGAAGCGGGTACGATTCCGGTAAGAAGTTTCTGAACACTTTGAAAAATAAGAAAAGAGGTTTCATACGTTTGCTTGGACGCATAGGCGATGGTTTCGCTAAAACTCAGATCGAGGGTATGGGTGACACCTGCGGGGGCGATCCCGACCATCCGTTGTTGAACCGTCTCTTTAAAAATATTTTGCGTTTCGGTGATTTTTGGGGTAATACTCAGAAGATGAACCATGTTTTGGCGCTCAATCTGCAGTGTCAGTGTCCCGACGGAGGATTTGACCGCATCGGAAAGTTCATTCCATTCGGTAATTCTTTCTCCGTTGATCGAGCGGACGATGTCCCCCTTTTGAAGTCCTGCGGCAGCTGCCGGAGACTCTTTTGCCACACTCCCGATGATAGGAGAGAGAGCTTGCGGCCCCCCTAGGGCGATGGCATAAAAAAAGACCCATGCGAGGGCAAAGTTAGCGAGCGGCCCGGCGAGGAGGATTATGATCCGCTGCCACGGCTTTTTCGTCGTATAGCTGTCATTGTCACTGCTGATCGCGGTAGGATCGGAGTCGTCTTGTCCCTTCATCTTGACGTAACCGCCTAAGGGGATGGCGGAGATTTGCCACTGGGTACCGAGCCACTGAAAGGAGAGAAGTTTTTTACCGAAACCGATGCTGAATACTTCGACGTAAACGCCGAAAAAACGGGCGGCGCTGTAGTGCCCGAGTTCATGGAAAAAAATGAGGGCCGAGAGGACGGCAAGGGCGATTAACCACGACATATTAGAGTTTTCCTTTATAAGCTTTGGCAAATCCGACGAGGTATTCCGCTCCTGAATAGACGGTTAGGGCTACGGCGATCCAGAGGAGTGTATCCCCAAACGGCCAGTGCATCAGCAAAATTCCAATGGCAATCATTTGGGCAACGGTTTTTACTTTACCTGCCCACGAAGCGCTGATATCGATCCCCTCGGATAAGGAAAGGGTGCGCAACCCCGTAATAAAGAGTTCCCGTACAATGATGATATAGATGGCCCATGCAGAAGCATCCCCGCTCATCATAAGACCTAAAAAAGCGGCCAAGGTCAACATCTTATCGGCGAGCGGATCGAGAATCTGTCCGACAATGGTGATTTGATCCAGTTCACGTGCGACGTAACCGTCAAAAAAGTCGGTAATACTGGCGATAACAAAGAGCAAGGAGGCGGTATAGTAGCTCCAACTGATATGCCATCCCATATCGGTGAAGATTTGAGGATTAAGGATGATCCAAAACATCACCGGGGCGATGAGGAGGCGGATAAATGCTAAGATATTGGGAATGTTAAACACCAAGTTTACCTTTAAGGCAGGTTATGTAAAGCGCGGTTAACTGCGCGTGGGCTTTGCGCCGAGCAAAACTCAGCGTTAGCATGAGAACCGTTATGAATGTGAGAAACCTCACATTCATAGGTTCGGAACCAAAGGCGAAGGTTTTAACCCGCCGTCGGCAAAAGGGCTTTGCTCTTTTGGTGTATATAATTAACGAAAAGTAGTTCCACCGTCAACGATGATCGTTTGCCCGGTGATCCAGCTTGCTTCTTCGGTGCAGAGGAAATAGACAGCGCCGGCGATGTCGTTCGGGCTTCCCATGCGATTGAGAGCGGAGCGTTTGATCGTTTCGGCTTTGACCTCTTCGTAGTTCGTGAACGCTTTGAGTGCATCGGTATCAATCGGTCCGCCGGATACGGCATTGACACGAATATTCATTTCACCGAGTTCGACTGCTGCGTAACGGCTCATCGCTTCGACGGCCGCTTTGTTGGTTCCATGTCCAGCATAGTTTTCAATGTAGATCAGGTTTCCGGTACTCGACATCGTCACCACGGCACCGCCGCCTACTTTTTCCATCCGTTTTGCCGCTTCTTGGGTTCCTACAACAAACGCGTTGACGGTTGCGGTATAGATGTTGTTGAGTCCGCGGGGTTTAAGACGCATAAATTTACCGTATCCGCCGACAACGGGACGGCCATAAATCATTGCGTTGCTGACGAAAAAATCGACGCGGTCGAAATCGGCATCAATGGCTTCGAAGAGGGGCTTGAATTCATCGGTTTCTAAAATATTGAGGGGATAGGCTCGTGCTTTAATACCGTATTTGCTCTCCCATTCCTGTGCCAAAATACTGGCTGTCTCCGCATTGGAGTTGTAGGTGAAGGCAATATTGACACCCTTTTGCGCAAATTTTTCAGCAATAGCCTGACCTATCCCTTTGGTAGCTCCGGTGATAACGAGTGTTTTACCTTGCATATTTGTCATTCTTTTATACTCCTACAATGTTGTAATTTTTCATAACGGCTTCGAGCTTTTTCATGTTTTCACTGCTTGGGGGAACCAGTGGAAGGCGATATTCGAGGGTATCAATGAGTCCGGCAATAAACATTGCCGCTTTGATCATGACCGGATTGGATTCGAGAAAGAGGACCTTGTTGATGGGAAATAGAGCGTCATTGATTGCTTTTGAACCGATAAAGTCGCCGGAGAGGGCTTTGGAAACAAGAGCGCTTTTCATATCCGGCAAGAGGTTGGAGGTAACGGAGGTGATTCCGGCACCGCCGCAGGAGAGGATGGCGTAATCGATGGCATCATCCCCTGAAAAGACTTTGAGTTCCGGCCGGCGGGAAAGGAGCTCGATGGATCGCTCGATACTCCCTGTCGCCTCTTTGATACCGTAGATGTTCGGAACATCATCAAAGAGTCGGATGACGGTATCGGCACTGATGTCGACAACGGTTCGCCCCGGCACGTTGTAGAGCATAAACGGAAGTTCCGGAACCGACTCGGCAATCGCTTTATAGTGCTGATAGAGCCCCTCTTGCGAAGGTTTGTTGTAATACGGAGCCACCGAAAAGATAGCATCGACACCGCATTTTTGAGCTGTGCGAGCCGCTTCGATCGCTTCAGCCGTTGAGTTGCTTCCTGCCCCTGCGAGTACTTTGGTTTTGGTCCCCTTGCAAACGCTTACCGCAATTTCCATACAGATGCGGTCTTCATCATAACTGAGGGTTGCACTTTCTCCCGTCGTTCCGACAGGACAAACCGCATCTATCCCGTTGTTGATTTGGCGTTGAACCAGATCAGCGTATTTTTGCTCATCCAATTTTCCGTTTTTAAAAGGGGTTATCAAGGCGGTTGTTGAGCCTGTTACTAGATTCATTTTTGACCTTTTCGTAGGATTATCGTCGTTGATTTTTCAGGGACAAGATAGCGTTTGGCGACCGTTTGAATTTCATCGGGTTTCAGGGCTTCGATCGCCGATTCATACCGCATCAACGGAGAAATGTCTCCGCGGGCGAGATAACTGCCAAACAAATCGGCCACCGACGTCGAACTCTCGAGGGAGTAGATGAAATCGGCTCGGGTATTAATCTTGATTTTGTTCAGTTCAGCCTCTTCTACCGGTTTGTTTTGGAGGCTTCGGATAACGTCCCAGATCTCTTTTTCGACGCTTTCGGCTTGAATGCCGTTATTGCAAACGGCCAAAAATAAAAAGACGCCCGGATCGATATTTTCCATGTTGTAGGCATAGATTTGATTGACAAGCCGTTTTTCATCGACCAAAATACGGTTGAGACGTGAACTTTTCCCCGTACTGAGCATTTCGCTGAGGGCTGAGAGTTTCGGTTGATCGGCATGCTGAAAGTTCGGAATCGGGAAAGAGATGGCTAACATCTCCACTTCCGATTCTTTATTGACGATGACACGGCGTTCACCGTCTTGCTCCGGTTCAATGATTTTTTTCTCAGGGATATCGACCGTATTAGGGACGTTTCCGAAGTGTTTTTGCGCCTCTTCGAAAACTCTATCGGCCGTTATGTCTCCCGTAACGACTAAAATAGCGTTTTTCGGCTGATAATAGGTTTTGTGAAAACTCCGAATATCCTCCAGTGTCCAGGTTTGAATATCGTTCATAAAGCCGATCGGGGTCCAGTGATACGGGTGGTAGACATAGGCGCTGTTAAAGAGGCGGAAATAGAGATACCCCATCGGATTGTTATCGGTTCTCCACCGCCGCTCTTCGGCAACGACGTTACGCTCGGGCTGAAACTCATCGTCTTTGAGATTGAGATTTTGCATCAGCTCCGCAAAAAGGGAGAGTGATTTGGGGAGATTTTCGGTACTGGATTTGATGTAGTAGTGGGTATAGTCAAATCCGGTCGAGGCGTTGTTCAATCCGCCGACACTTTTCACCTCTTCGTCAAATTCACCCGCTTTGAGGTTTTTCGTCGATTTGAAGTTCATGTGTTCGAGCATATGGGCAATACCGCTTTTGCCCATCACTTCGTTTCGGCTTCCTACCTGATAAAAAATATCGGTAGAGATCACCTGCGAGCCGTTATCCATCGGAATGGCAACAACTTGTAATCCGTTGGAGAGGGTTGACGTTTCATAGTGAGGCAGTGATGAGGCCATAAGGGTTCCTAAACTCAAAATTGTAGCGGCGAGAATTTTCATCGCCGATCAGCGCCGATTGCTTCGGTAATGGAGGTATAGCCATCGGATGCCAAGAGATCGATAAGGCCGCTGTTGATCTCTTCGATCACTTCGGGACCTTTGAAAATCAGCGAGGTGTAGATTTGTACGAGTGAAGCTCCTGCACGTATGCGTCGGTACGCTTCTTCGGGGGTACTGATGCCGCCGACACTGATCAAGGTCGTTTTTCCGTAGAGTTCGCGTGCAATCGCATCGAAGATGTAAAAACTCCGTTCGCGCAATACTTCACCGCTGAGCCCTCCCATATCTTCGGGTTCGGAGACGAGGGAATAATCGATCGTCGTATTGGTCGCAATAATTCCGTCCGCTCCGCTTTCCACAGCATGTACACAGAGGGCAACGGCTTGATCTTCAGTCATGTCGGGGGCGATTTTCAACAAAATCGGCTTATGCGTGATCGCTTTGGCTTCGGCGAAAAGCTGACTGATAAACGCTTCGTTTTGCAAATCGCGCAGCCCCGGAGTGTTCGGGGAGGAGATGTTGATAACCATGTAGTCGGCGTATTCATGAAGCGCTTTGATCAACGTTGTGTAGTCTTTGATCGCTTTATCTTCAGGGGTGATTTTATTTTTTCCGATATTGACGCCGATAGGGGTACTGAAAGGGTAGATGTTTTTAAGACGGTGAGAGATGCGGAAGAGTCCGTCATTGTTGAATCCCATCGCATTTTGAAGCGATTCTTCTTCGATGTGTCTCCACAAACGAGGACGGGGATTTCCCTCTTGGGGTTTTGGGGTGAGGGTACCGATTTCACTAAAACCGAATCCCATCGACATCACCCCGTGAAACATCGTCGCATTTTTATCGAACCCTGCCGCCAGTCCGACGGGGTTCAAAAAGGTACGTCCGAAAAGTTCCTGGGTGAGGGAAGGGTGGCTAATAAAATGTTTGGCCATCCAGCCGTTTACAAGCGGGGGACAAAAACTCGCACTGCGCAATACTGCAGCGGCAAGGGTATGGGCACTTTCGGGTTGAAGTTTAAAAAGCCAGGGTTTTAACGATTCGTAATCAAACATACCATCCGCCTCATCAGGATTAAAGTTGACGCGATTATACTCAAAAAAGGTTGAATGGTTTGTTAATAGACTTCAGCATAACAAAGCGTTATGAAAGAACTCTAACGCGCCGAAGCTTCCCCCACTGCAGGAAGAGAAGCGAGGTGTTCCGTGATTTGCAATGCAATCCTTTCGGGTGTAGAACCGCTCAGGGTGAGTGAACGATCATGGATACCCAACGTTCCGTACAAAGCAGGAGCGCTTGCTTTAAAGAGTGCAATCGTCGGAACGCCTGAAGCACTCGCCAAGTGCATCGGACCCGTATCCCCGCAGACAAAAGCATCCATCTGTGAAAGGATTGCTCCGAGCTGCCGAAGATTGGATTCCATAAGGGTATAGAGATCCTCGCTTAATTTTTCGGTAACATCGGGAGAGAGAATATCGATAAAGAGGGTGTCGGGATTGAGGTGTTTCATCTGGGCATACCAAGCTTCCCACCATTCATTATCAATCTTTTTTTCAAATCGGGCATCGCGAAACATACCGATAATTTTTTTCTGATTTCCCCACACATATCCTTGCGCCAAAAGCCGTTTTTTGAGCTCTTCGAGCCCCTGTTTTTTTTCGGATTCACTGAGGGCAATATCCATTTTTTGAGGAAAATCGGTGGGTTGGTTTCCGAATGCCTGCATCAAATACAAAGGTTTGAGCGCTTCATGGACAATGCCTGCAGGAACGGGTACGACATGGGTGGAAGGAGACCAATTTCCTTTTGCATCAAACCCAAGTTTATAGGTTCCTCTGGCCAAGAGGGTTGCCCCTCGATCGCTGGCCGATCCGGTATTGAGATTAATGACCAAATCATAATGATTGGCCCGTAAGTGCTGAATATATTGGTATGCCGCATAAGGATTTTTGAGAAGTTTTCGAGGAAAATCAAAAACATTGCGAACGGTAGAAAAACCTTTCAACAAGGGAGCCGGATAGGCTGCTCCGATAAGGATATCCATCGAAGCTTCCGGAAAACGTTGCTCCAGTGCACGCAGCAAGGGGGTAGTAAAGAGGATGTTCCCGATACGGTAGTTGATTCGAATGACGAGAATGCGTTTGATCTCATCCGCGGGAATCGGCTCGCGTCTGGCCTCTTTTTGAAAAAGAGATACCAGAAGGGTGTTAAGTCCGTTTTTTATTTTTTGTCGCATGCGTGAATGAAGGGGCAATCCCATAAAAATCCTTTTTATTCTTCTGCTAATGTTCGGCTGAGACGCTGGTATGCACTGGAGTGTTCCAAAAGTTGTTCATGGGTCCCTTGGGCGATGATACGACCTTTTTCAAAATATAAAATGAGATCGGCATGAACAATAGTACTGAGCCGATGGGCAATCGTAATGGTGATTTTGTCTTTGGTATACAGCTCAAGTGCGCTTTGAATTTTTCTTTCACTCTCGTTGTCAAGAGCACTGGTTGCTTCATCCAGAATGAGAAGGGAAGATTGGCGATAAATAGCTCTGGCGATGGCAATCCGCTGACGCTGTCCGCCGGAGAGATTGGCACCGAACTCTTGCATGAGTGTGTGAATCCCCTCCGGAAGATTCAGTGCAAATTCTAAAGCATCTGCCATCTGAAGCGCTTCTTTGACCCGTTCATCATCGATAGTTTCACCGTAGGCAACATTGGCGGCCAGGGTGTCTTGAAAGATATACACTCGCTGCGAAACGACAGAAATTTGATGGCGAAGCGAATTTTGGGTGTACTCGGTGAGTGAATGATTATTGATGGATACTTCCCCCTCATCGGGATCGTAAAAACGTAAGAGGAGATTGACCAACGAACTTTTACCGCCGCCGCTTTGCCCGACAAGGGCGATACTTTGCCCGGCATGGATCGAAAGATTCAAATTTTCAAGAGCGGTTTTTTCACCGAATTTTAAGGTAACATTTTTAAAATCGATGGATTGTACACTCTGGTTGAGGCTCAGCGCACCGTCTTGAATTTTGTTTTTCAAATCAAAAATATGAAAGACCCGTTCACTGGCGGCAATGGCGTCTTGAATTCTGCTGTAGATGTTGCTAATCCCTCGCAAAGGTTGGAATACCAATCCGATGGCTGTCAAAAACGCGGTGAATTCACCGACACTCATTTTTCCTTCATAGACTTCATGTCCACCGATAAAAATAACCGTAGCCAATCCGACGGCGGCGATCATTTCCATGATCGGCGAGACCAATTCGCCGGTATAGGTAGATTTCATGTTGATGGCAAAGAAATGTTCGTTTTCCGCCGAAAAGCGTCTCATTTCATGTTTCTCTGTCGCGTTTGCTTTAATGATTTCGCTGTTGTTGAATACTTCCGTCAAACGGGTCATGATATCGGCATTTTTTTCTTGGGAACGGTGCGAGAGACGTTTGAGCCGTTTGGTGATTTTTAGGAGGGGAAGGATGATGAGCGGCATAACGATTAATGCCCAAAATGCCAACGTCATATTCAGGTAGATGACATATCCTATCAATGCAATAACGGTTAAGGTTTCGCGAATAAGTTCAGGAAGCATCGACGAGACAAAATATTGGACCCGGGCGATGTCATTGGTGATCCGTGAGATCAGTTCGCCGCTGCGGTTAACATACAGAAACTGCATATCCAGATGAAGCATTTTCGTGAGTAAATCTTCCCGCAAGCGGGTGATGATGTGAAGACCGATATAAGTCGTAAAGACCGATTGGATATAACGGCCCAGCGATTTAAGGGCATAGATTCCTACCAAAAGAATCGGAATCAGATAGAGCATATCCGGATCACGTTTGATGAACATATTGTCCATTAACGGCTGCATAATATGGGCGGTCGCGGCGGTTGCGGTGACCGTCAGGATAATCCCGATAAAGACGAGGATAAAATAAAATTTATACCCTTTGATATACGGCCAAAATCGTTTGTATATTTCGCTGAATTTCACTCGCGCATCTCCCAAAAGGTTCCGTCGGCAGTATCCATGATAGCGACTCCCATGGAGGTCAGCTCATCGCGCAGAGAATCGGACAAGCCGAAATTTTTGGCGCGTTTGGCTTCAGAACGTTTGGCGACCAAGTCATTGATTTTGATTTTTGTCGTATCATCCAATCCGAATTGAAAATACTCGAAGGGATTTTGTCCACCGAATCCCAATACCGTTTCGACGGTTGCCAAAGCGCTCAGGAGACTCTGGCGATAGGCTTTGTCTTTGGGATTGGTATCCAGCGCTTCATTCGCCTGAGAAATCAGCTCATCGATCAAGGCATAGGCTTTGGAGACGTTCAGATCATCCCCCAGCGCTTCAAGAAGATTTTTTTTGAATTCGGTATCGATGTACTCGGCAGTGAGGCCGAAAAGGCGCTTTTTGAGGCGGTAAAGACGGTCGAGTCGCCGTTTGGAGGAAATGAGATCCTCTTCGTTAAAGTTGAAATCCCCGCGATAGTGGGTGCTGAGGAGGTAAAACCGGAGCACTTCGCCATGATAGGCTTTGAGGGCGTCTTTGAGAAAAAAGCTGTTTCCCAGACTCTTCGACATCTTTTCACCGCCGATGGTGACAAAGCCGTTGTGCATCCAGTATTTTGCGAGTTCACGGTTGGTCGCACAGCGGGTTTGCGCCGCTTCGTTTTCGTGGTGGGGGAAGAGGAGATCGGCACCGCCGCCGTGGATATCGATAGCGTATTCTCCCTCTCCCGAGGTAACATAGCGCTCGATCATCGCCGAGCACTCCAAATGCCATCCCGGGCGACCCCGTCCGAACGGAGAATCAAACGCGACACCCTCACCCGGCACCGCTTTCCAGAGAGCAAAATCGGCCTCGTTACGTTTTTCGGAAACTTTTTCAACCCGGCTGACATTCTCTGAACTTTGGCGGTTGGAGAGGGAGAGGTAGTTTTTGTCGCTAGAGGTATCGAAATAGATATCTCCGTTGCTGATACGGTAGGCATGGCCGCGATCGAGGAGCTTTTGAATCATTTCCGCCATGGCGTCGATCGATTCGGTCGCTTTGGGTTCCAATGTCGGAGCTCTCACTCCGATGGCTGCCATATCGCGGTGATAGGCTGCGGTATAGCGCTCGGCGATTTCAGCGGTACTGATCCCTGAATCCTGTGCTTTGTTGATGATTTTATCATCGATGTCCGTGATGTTACGGGCAAAGAGGACATCGTATCCCTCGGCTTCTAAAACACGGCGGAGAAGATCGAAAACCAACGCACTTTTAGCATGCCCCAAATGGGCATCGTCATAAACCGTCGGTCCGCAGACGTAAAGAGATACTTTCCCTTCTCTTAGGGATTCAAATTTTTGTTTGCTTTTTTTGACGCTGTCATAAATATACATGTATTTCCTATCGTTTTAACGTATCAAGTGTATCAAAAATTGATTTAAAGCGTAAAACGCCGCTCCAAATCCTCCGATACCGAGGATAAAATAGAGGCTGAAACGGGTTTTTAGAAGATCAAAAAAGATTTTCCAACCTACCTCTTTGACCGTGAGGATCAGTTGTACCGCTCCTCCGATACTTCCTGCCAATGCCAAACCTGCCGCCCCCATGGATTGCATTAAAATGACAGAGAAGATGAGGTTAACAACGAGGGATATGACGGCAATTTTTGCCGCTTTAAGATGTTTATGCTGAGCATAGAGATACATCGAAAACAGTTTGGCGAGGCCGAAAGGGATAAGCCCGACCATATACATTTGCAGTACGCCGGCGGTATTAAGGGTATCTCCCTGATCAAAGGCTCCCCGCTCGAACAGGAGCCAGATGATCGGTTCGGCTAAGAGGATTCCCCCCAGTACCGATATTCCGAGCAGTGCGTTTAACAGCCAAAACGATTTGTGGAGGTTCTTGAATGCGAGATCGTTATTGTTGTTATTGATCGCTTTGGCAATGGTAGGAAACAGTGCGGTGGTGATGGCGAGGGCAATAATGGCAAACGGGAGCTGAAAAATACGGTTGGCGTAAAAGAGATACGAGACCGATCCCGCCGCCAAAAACGAGGCCAGAGAGGTATCGATAAACGAAGCGATCTGGGCGGTGGAATTCCCGACGACCGAAGGGAGAAAGAGCGATTTAAATTTCGATTCTTCTTCTTTGACATCTTTGCTTTTACGGTATTTCCATCCCCCTATGAGGATTTTCATCAGTCCTTGCTGACGGATCGCATAGAGATGGGTGGCTACCTGGAGCACCCCTCCGATGAGGATCGAAAAACTGAGGGCATAGACAATCGTTTTCGGATCAGAGTTCGTGAAGAGTATGAGGGCAACGATCATCGCGATATTGAGCCAAACCGTCGAAAAAGCGGTCGTGAAAAAATGCTCTTTGTGCTGCAGCAGCGTCCCTAGAAAAGTGACGATAAAAATGAGGTCCAAATACCAGAAATTGATCGCGGTAAGTGGGGCGGTTTGCGAGATCAGATCATGTCCCCAGTCCCACGCCAGCATTTTCGTAAAAAATCCCGGAAAGAGGGTGACTAAAAAAGAGAGGGCAACGATAAAAGCCATAAAACGGATAAAGATGGCAACGGCAAAGACACTCTTTTGATTGGAGGCGATGTAAGAGGGCATAAAGCTTTGGGTGAATGACCCCTCCGCGAAGATACGGCGGAAGAGATTTGGAAATTTGAACGCCATTAAAAAGATATCACTCCACACATTGGCACCCAAAGCGGACGTCATTAAAATATCTCTTGCAAGCCCTGTAACACGGGAGATGAGGATACCAAAAGAGTTGGAAAATATCGATTTAAACATAGTGTATAGCAAGTCCAAAGATAAATTTTACGCAATTTTAACCGATATGTGATTAAAATAGGGGCACTGATGTAAAGGATCACACAATGGGGTTGTTTAACAAAGAAGACGAGCACAAAGAGATAAAGGCATCGATAAAGCCTATTGTTGTTCGTACTTCCAATGTTGCCAAAGAGCTTTTGCAAGCTTCTACCAATTTTAAAGTATCGGTCCGCTCCCTTGATTTTAATCTCCTCGACACTCAAACCTTTTGCAAAACAACGAAAGAAGGGACTGCGGAAGAGTGGATTGAGCTCTCTTCAGATGAGATGAGAGATTTGGATGAAGCCCTTTTTTTAAACCCCCGTTTTGAACTCAAACAGGTTTATGAAATTGAAATTTTTTCGATCACGGAACCGACTCCGTTTGATACGATGGATATTTCAATAGGGGGGAATTCAACCCTGTGTAAAATTTATCTGACGATCAAAGCCGGGAGTATCGCTCGTTATTACGATCGCTTCCAAGAAGATTTTCTGCAACTCGTCAATAAGAAAAAACTTCGTGCCAATATGATGATCGGATTATTTGATTCCGTGATGCTTTCGAATCTTAGTGCACTTTTGGCAAAAATCAGAGTTCAAGAGGTGTATCGGTTTGAAACGCAAGAACGCTATCTAATCGCACAAGGGTACGAACCGGTTCCAACCGTTAATGATACTTTAATCCTCCATTATGATGCCAAACGCAAAAATATGGATGAACACGGACGGATCGATTA
This sequence comes from Sulfuricurvum sp., assembly GCF_049587615.1. GTDB lineage: Bacteria > Campylobacterota > Campylobacteria > Campylobacterales > Sulfurimonadaceae > Sulfuricurvum. Next base: position 86,397 of record NZ_JBAVEF010000046.1, on the reverse strand, counting down.
CGCAAAACGGGGGTATGTGATCAGTACGGTTGCGGATGAATTGTTGATTGAGTACATCAAACCCCATCCGGGAGAAAACGGGCGTAATTGCCGCGGGGAGTTTATTGCTCCAACAGAGCCGGTTGTCAAATTTGAACCTACGTTTACAATCGGAGAAAAGATAAAAGTCATCGATACCCCTAAAAGTATCGAATACCGAGCGGGAACGGGAGGATACGTCACCTTTGAGGGGGGGATGTACGATATAAAAACCGAAGTGGACGTAAAGGAAATCAGTTTTAAAACAACCGGCTCGATTGATACGCAGCTGGATGCCGATGTCTCCATCAATGTGACGGAAAAAGATTCCATGAAAGATGCAATCGGAATTGGAATGGAGGTTACCGTCAACGTCATCAATATTGACGGTAATATCGGTTCCAATGCTAAAGTGACCGCTAAAAAAGCGACCGTAGAGGGACAGGTCCATCAAAGCGCTACGATTAGTGCCGATGAATTGACCATAAATATCCATAAAGGGACAGCCTACGGTAAAATCGTCAATATCACCCGGCTGGAACAAGGGACCGTCGAAGCAGAAAAAGTTTTTATCCGTCAAGCCACAGGGGGAAAAATTCGGGCACGTGAGATTACCATCGAGTTGTTGGGCTCCCATGTGAAAATGACGGCATCGCATAAGATTGAGATTACAAATCTTCACGGGGGTGAAAATTTATTCGTGATTGATCCGCTGCTGGATGAATCTATCGATGTTCTCTCAAAGCAGACAAAGCTGATGGAAGAAACGAAGCATGCAATACAAGAGATCAAAAGAGAACTTGTCGGATATGAACACACATGGCAAGAAAATGCTTCTTTGATGGAAGATATCAAGCGTAAACTTGTCCATTACAAGCAAAATGGAATTAAAATGCCGAGTGCATTTGTCGAAAAATACCAACAACATCTACAGTTTAAAGAAAAGCTCGATGAACTTCGCGCGTCATTAAAAACAAAAGAGGATCACTATAGCGGGCTGAGCGAAAAGCGTGCGGCTCTTCAAAGCGGGATTTTTGAAGCCCGTATCATTAACCATGACAGTTGGCGCAATCACAATGAAATTATTTTCAAACTGATTGATCCCCCTGTCAATATAATGTATATCCCCGGCCAGCATGAAGAGGAACATATATTGGGGCTGCATGAAGACGAAGAAGGGGAATTTTCAATTAAGGTGTTATCGAAATGATTATCGGATTAGAGGGAATTATTGATTTTAAAGAACCGACATCGGTTCATCTGAATGTAAACAGTGTTATTTATGAGGTTTTTATCTCGTTGCATACCTACAGCACGATCGGTTCTGAGAAAGCGCGATTGCATATCCATCATGTTATTCGTGAAGACGCTCAACAGTTGTACGGTTTTGCCCAAAAAAGCGAAAAGATTTTGTTTGAGGGGATGCTCAAAATCAACGGAATAGGACCAAAAGCAGCACTTGCGATCTGTTCGACCTTTACGCCGGAGCAGTTTGCGGGTATTATTTCATCTAAAGATGTCAATGCGTTGAAAAAAGTTCCGGGGATCGGACCTAAAAGTGCGGCACGGATTATGGTGGAATTGGCCGGTTTTGATGCCGTTCTACTCAATACGGCTCCATCGGTCAATTCTGCTACAACCGAAGCCATGATGGCGCTAGAGTCACTCGGATTCAAAAAAGAGCAGATTGCCAAGGCGCTCAGCCAGTCCCATGCAACCGATACGCCAGCACTCGTTAAAGAGGCGTTGAAACAACTTCAAAAACTTTAAAGGATATTCATTGAAATTAGCCATTTTATTCGGCGGAGCCAGTTATGAACACGAAATCAGTATCGTCAGTGCGATTACCGTCAAAGGAAAACTTGAATCAAAATTTGATTTGAGTTTTATCTTCTGCGATCAGGATCACCAGTTTTATCTGATCGAGCCGTCAAAAATGAAAGCGGTGACGTTTTCACGCGGAGAACACCGCAAGATGGCTAAACTCGGTTTGATAAACGGCGGGTTTGAGCAGCGTGGGCTGTTTGGAACCAAAAGACATGAGATGCCGGTTCTCAACCTGATTCACGGCGGAGACGGAGAAGACGGTTCGATCGCATCGCTGTTCGATTTCTTTCATATCCCTTTTATCGGCCCACGCAAAGAGGCGTCGATGTTCAGCTTTGACAAACACTATACCAAATGGCTTGCCGCATCTCTCGGCGTCAAAACACTGCCGTATGAGATTGTTCGTAAAGACGAAAAAAGAGCCGTTGCTACAGCGTATCCTTTTATCGTTAAACCGGCCCGTTTGGGAAGCTCGATCGGGGTAAGCATCGTCCGCGAAGCCGGTGAACTCGATTATGCCCTCGATGTGGCGTTCGAATTCGATGAGGTCGTAGTGATCGAACCGTTTATGGCAGGGGTCAAAGAGTATAATTTGGCAGGATTCAGCGCACGCGGCGAGATCACCTACTCGATCGTCGAAGAGCCGCAAAAAGCGGAATTTCTCGATTTTGAGAAAAAATATCTCGATTTTTCCCGTTCGGGACATGTCGCCGAAGCGGCGGTGAGCGAAGCGTTGGTAGGGCAGCTGCGTGATGCGTTTAAAGCCATCTACGCTCCGCTGTTCGAAGGGGCTTTGATCCGATGCGATTTCTTCGAGATCGAGGGGGAGGTCTATCTGAATGAGATCAATCCGATCCCGGGATCAATGGCAAACTATCTTTTTGAAGATTTCAGCGCCTCGATCCAAAAGCTTCTCGGATCCTTGCCTGACAAAAAAGCGATTCGGGTCAATTACGATTACATCCACTCTATCTCCCAAGCCAAAGGGAAATAAACGTGGCAGTCAAAACGGTTCAATACCAGCACCATACCTTCTCGATCAGCTATGAAATCGTGAATCCGAATGCCCATTACGACATTATTTTTTTACACGGCTGGGGTTCTCATAAAAACCTGATGAAACACGCTTTCGCTGCACATCTCAGGCAGTTTCGCCATATTTACATTGATATGCCAGGGTTTGGCAACAGCACGTGCAATATGGCTCTGTGTACGGAAGATTATGCGAATATATTGGAATCTTTCATTTCCCAAATCGATGCTGCCAAAACAATCATTTTAGGACATTCGTTCGGAGGCAAAGTTGCGACCCTTCTGAATCCTGATCTCTTGGTATTAGTCGGTTCGGCGGGTATTTTAGTTCCCAAGCCTCTCAAAATACGGGCAAAAATCTTACTTTTCAAAGTATTGAAATTCACGGGACTCACCTCTTTGCGCCGTTTTTTCGTAGCTCCCGATGCACAGGGACTCTCTCAGCCGATGTACGAGACGTTCAAGCAGGTTGTGAATGAAGATTTCACCGAAAAATTTCGTCTGTTTAAAGGGAAAGCCCTTCTCTGCTTCGGTCGCCAGGATACGGCAACGCCGATGTGGACGGCGTATAAAATCGCGGAGCTCATACCGGAATCGAAAGTGGTCGAATTTGACGGCGATCACTATTTCTTTTTGGAACAGAGCGCTTCGCTCGCCAAAGAGATTGAAAAAACCGTTTTACAAAGTTTGGAACACTAAGGAAAAAATATGGAATTAGGACAATTGGCCGCATTTCTTGCAAATGTCGTATTTGTAATGGCTCTAGGATGGTATTTGATTACCAATCTTCAGTGGTATGATTATCGGATTGAGCGTGTGGTATTGCGTCATCATAAAAAATGGTGGCACGTTCTTTATTTTATTGCCCCGTTTATCCTCTATTATGGGAGCGGAGCCTATGCCTCTTATGTCGTCCTCATCTATCTTCCCCTTCTTTTGGTGTGGATCAAACGTCTCGATAAAAAGCTGGTTCTGACGTGGCGCGTAAAACGGTTTTTGATTCTTCTGGGTTCCGTTACGGTGTTTCTGAACTTGCTTATGGCGTTAAAAGGGTGGGGAAATACCTACAGTGTCATCTTTCCTCTTGTTTTGACGTATCTTTTGTCCTGGGGGATTGAGAAGTTTTTATTCGAAGCCTATAAGCGTCAGGCGAAAACCAAAATCGCCTCGATGCACGATCTCACCATCATTTGTGTAACCGGAAGCTACGGAAAAACCTCGATGAAAAATTTTATTGCTCAGGTGTTGGCTCATAAATACAACGTCTATGCAACCCCTCGAAGTGTCAATACCCTCGGCGGTATTATCCGCGATGTCAATGAATCGCTTCCGACCAATGCGCAAGTCTATATTTGTGAAGCGGGAGCGCGTGAAATCGGAGATATATATGCGATTGCGCAGCTCCTTCACCCTCAAATCGTTGTTGTGGGAAAAGTAGGACCGCAGCATTTGGAGTATTTTAAAACGCTGGAACGTATTCAGCGTACCAAACTTGAAATCATCCATTCAGATCGTCTTAAACGGGCTTTCATCCATACCTCAGTGACCGATGAACCGCATGAAAAAGTGACTTTCTTCGGGGATGATATCCAAAACCTCCAAGCGACCTTAGAGGGAATCGATTTTGATCTGAACATGAACGGCGAAGATCGTCATTTTCATACCTCTGTTCTCGGCGGGTTTCAGACGATCAACATCAATGCCGCCATCTTGATCGCTCAGGAGATGGGGATGAAGACGGATGAAATTGTTTCAGCAGTCGAAAAACTCAAAAGCGTCGAACACCGTCTTGAGCGGATCGATGCCGGGGGTAAAATCATCCTTGATGACGGTTACAACGGCAATATTGACGGTATGCTGGAAGGGGTACGTTTGTGTTCTCTCCACAGCGGCCGTAAGGTAATCGTGACACCGGGATTGGTTGAGAGTACTGAAGAGCTTAACAGCGAGCTTATCCGTGCAATCAATGGCGTTTTTGATATTGCGATTATCACGGGGCAACTTAATGCAGCGCAGTTTGACAAAGAGTTGAACGTCCCTCAGAAAATCATGCTGAGTGATAAATCGCAGATGGTAAAAACGCTGGGTGAAGTGACAAAAGCAGGTGACATCATTCTCTTTGCCAACGACGCACCGAATTTTATTTAAGCACTCCCGTTCATGGTGAGCTTGTCGAACCATGGGTTAGTTACCCTTCGACAGGCTCAGGGCGAACGGACTTGAAAGGTCTATAATGGAAAATATCCTTTACGCCCCGTGGCGAAACGATTACGTAACGGGTGAAAAGATTGAGGGGTGTGTGTTTTGCCATATCAGTACCCACCCTCAGGATGATGAGACATTGCATGTATTGCATCGTGATGAGCACTGCTTTATCGTGATGAACCGCTACCCTTATACTCCCGGTCACTTTATGATTATCCCTCATCACCATACCGATGCCCTAGAGATGCTTGATTCCGACACATGGCTCCATATGAGTGGCTTGGCGCAAAAAGGGGTCGCTCTTCTCAAAGAGAATTTCGGTGCCCATGGTGTGAATATCGGAATGAATTTGGGCAAAGCGGGCGGGGCGGGGATAGCCGAACATATTCATCTCCATTTGGTCCCGAGATGGGAGAGGGATACCAACTTTATCACCTCTATAGCGCAAACGCGGGTCTACTCGACCGATTTTGAAACCATTTATCGGAAATTGAAAAAAATATTTTTAGATTCGCTCTCCTGAAGCGAGTTAAATGGATTTTGAAAAAAGTCTAATGTTAATTACGATATACTATTGTCAAATTGTTCCGTGACTTAGAATTTTTTAATTTACCTTAACATAAGGATTTGCTCTGATGTTTTTTTCAGATTCCGCTTTTTCTCTGTGGCGCCTTTCTGTCGTCAGTATCGCATTGTCGGCCGTTCTTCTCGCAGCCCCGTTTGAAGATGGGTTAAAAGCTTTTGACAAAAAAGATTATGCAAGCGCAATCAAAATTTGGCAACCTTTAGCTGAAAAAGGGAACATGGCCGCCCAACACAATTTGGGTATTTTGTACGAAAACGGGTACGGAGTCAAACGGAGCGATACGGAAGCGTTCAAATGGTATGCAAAAGCCGCAGAGCAGGGGCACGTTGATTCCCAATACAATTTGGGATTAATGTACGGTGCAGGAATCGGTACTGAAAAAAATGACCAATTGGCGGCTAAATGGTTTTCCAAAGCAGCTGCACAAGGGGATCAAGAAGCCCAAAAAATTCTTCAAATGAATTATGCCAATGTCACCTCTGCCAAAGAGGGCTCTTCAAAGGGAGAAAAAGCACAGCTCCAATCGGTCGCACAACCTTCAGCAGTTGCTCAAGCGGAAGAGAAAGTCACTAAGAAAGTCAAGAAAAATGGCAAAAAAAGTAGTAAGAAAAAAGCGATTCAATCCGGGCTAAGTGAAGAGGTTAAAAGTGCACCGATAGCCCCGAAAGCATCGGTTCCTGTTTATGCAATTCCTCCGGTTCAGGCAGAAAATCAGATCTCCTCATCGAATCCGGAAACGGTTTCTGAAGCGGCAAAATGGCTCATGAAATCAGCGAAGCAGGGGGAACCTCGCGCACAATACTCTCTTGCACTGTTTTACGCTGAAGGAAACGGCGTCACCAAAAATGATACGGAAGCGGCTCGCTGGTACAGTGAAGCGGCACGTCAAGGGTATGCCGACGCTCAGTATAATCTTGCTTTGGCCTATCTCTCAGGACGGGGTGTTTCCAAAAACGATTCTCAATCAGCCTCTCTTTTCGCTCAGGCAGCGCAGCAAGGACATCCAAGCGCACAGTTTAATCTGGGTCTCCTCTATTCCGAAGGGCGCGGCATTGCCAAAAATGAGGCAGAAGCAGTCCGATGGTATATGCAAGCGGCTAAGCAGGGACATGCAGATGCCCAATTCTATTTGGGACTGGCCTACGCTGAAGGGACAGGGATTGCAAAAAATCCGGATGAAGCGATCAAATGGTATCGTAAAGCAGCAGAGCAAGGGCACAGCCGTGCTCAGTATAATCTTGCTATTGCCCTCTCTAACCGCTAAGTCCGTATGACGTTGGATAGTGCCTCTGTTATGATTGTTGTGGGATGATGCGTGCAAGATTGTTTTTCTTCTCAAACCACGCCAGAATGCAGAAGAGAACATTATATTCCATTAGAATCGATGAGGCAATCGCGTCTTAGTCATTTTTTCTTTCGCCCCCTCACACTATTGCTCGTCGCTACTTCCCTCTACGCAAAATACCCTTTGTTGATTTACTACGGCAGCAGTTACGAGCCTAAAACATTTGAACGGTATGAAACGGTTGTCCTGGATCCTGATCTCTACAAAGATGTGCATCATGTGCGCAGCCGAACTTTTGCCTATGTAAGTCTGGGAGAAGTGGGAAGCTGCCGGCGCTATTTTGCACAGATGCAAAAAAACGGGTTGCTTGCCGGCCAGAATCAGGCATGGGGAAGTTATCACATCAACATTGCGGACGGGAGGTGGGAACAGTTGCTGCTGCAAGAGGTCATTCCTCCGATTATAAAAAGCGGTTATAACGGATTGTTTCTGGACACCGTGGATTCATTAATCGCACGCGATGAATCAACCATAAAAATTATCGCTCTTATCAAAGCGATTAAAAAACGGTATCCGACTCTGAAACTGATGCTTAACCGTGGATTTGAAATCGCCGACAGAGTCCCTATCGATGCGCTCTTGTATGAGTCAACGATTTCAGGGTATAATTATAAGAAAAAAGAATTTTCATTGTTTTCCTATGACTTTCGATTTCTCCCCAAAAAACCGATAGAGCGTTACAGTGTCGATTACTGGAACCCGCAAGAGCCTGAAGAGATGGCTCGTATTTATAAAATCGCTTTGATGAAAGGGTATAAACCGTTAGTCACCACGATGTCGTTGACCGAATTGCCCAATGTACGATTTGATATCAACAAAACTATGATTGAATATCATTAAAAGGAGAGAGAGTGTTCCAGAAAAATAGTAAATCGCCTCTCTTGATCGTAGTGGGAATGGCGCTCCTTTTGTCAGCGGCTGAGAGTCATGCGATTAATTCTAGAAACACAATTGTGCGAAAACCGATCCTATCGGATACACTTCAAAATACTGCAGAAGCTGCTAAAATCAATCTTTTATCACCGCCGGAATTGCTCGTGTCCCACGATAAAGCAGTAGCAACGCTTCCGCTAAAAAATTCTTTGCGTAACGTCATTGTTGCGACACCGACGAATTTTGCATTATCCCAAGGAGATTTGACCCTTCCAACGTATATCGATTTGATTTTACAGGATAATTTTACTGTTTCGAATGGAAACTATGAAGCAAAACTCGATCAGCTTCAAAATCTTATGGATCAAAGCCGATACGATTTTGATCTTTCCTTTCAGGCACTTCTTTCTGCAAATCAGCTTCCTACTCCCACAGAGGGGATGGGGACAACCCTCACCGGTCGGATTGGATTTCAGGCCAATAAACTCTTATACGATGGCAGCCGTCATTATTATAGGAATGAGAATGTATCCCTGAATGAACGGCTTGCAAAGTTTAAAAAATTATCGGCTAAAGACCAGGTTGCGCTGTACGGCGCCGAACTTTACCTGCAATTATTGGAATTGCAGGGGCGTAAGAACTACATGCAGCGGTATCAGGAATTGACAGATAAGCTCTATCGCATGACCATGCAAAAGGTTGAGAACGGGGTCAGTGATAATGTTTACGACCAGATTAATGTGAAAATCGACAAACTTGCCTTTGAAAAATTGTTTTTGGGGCTGCAATTTGACCTTTACAATGCAACGGTTTCTTTTAAACATGCGGCAAATATGACAACCAATGAGGAGCTTGTCTTGGCCTGGCCGCACATAACGCCGCCGGTAGATTCGATAGAAACACTTCAGAAAAAAGCCATGGAAAAAAATCCTCAGATTGAGGTCGCCGACCTCCTTTTCCGCCTTAAAAAAGGGGAAATTTTGACCGAAGAGGGGCGAAACGATTGGCTGGTCAACTTAAACTCGTTTGCCGGTGTCGGTTACTCCAATACCGTAACCGATATTACCGATTCTGAGTCACAGGGGATAAATTGGGCGGTTACGCTGCAAGCGGCCTACCCGCTGGATACCGGAAATAAACACTTAGCCGTCGAAAAAAAGATGGTCGAAGCGTTGAAAGAAAAAAACAATCGTTCGATCCTTCAGCATAATACGATCCTTCGCGTGAACAAGCTTTTTGTTGAAAGTGAACGCGAAACACAGATGCTGCAGCTGCTCTCGGTACAAAAAGAGATTGTTGAACGGCAGTTGAAGATCGCTCGATACCGTTTTGAAGGGGGTGTGGACCCTTATGCCGCGTATGCGGTCGCTATGAAAAGAATGATTGAGGTGGAAGAAGGGATTTTATCGGCAAAAATACGGCAGGCACGGAATGTATTTGAACTTCGCATATTAACCGGCGGTTCGGAGCAATGAGTGAAAACTCCGAGAAGATACGTATCGTCTTAGCGGGAGAGGGGACATACCCTTACGAAGTGGGGGGGGTGAGCGTCTGGGCCCATTTGCTGATACAAAATCTTAAAGAGATCGATTTTATCTTGATGCCGATTATGATGCACCCTTATGTCAAGTTAAAATACGAAATCCCGGAAAATGTCATCGATGTATTGAAAGTTCCCCTGTGGGGGACGGAAGAGCCTACGGAATACGTTCGTTCCATCCCTTTTTCATCGATCATTTATTCTAAAATCAGAACAACCGACAATGCTATCCGGGAAAAATTTATTCCGATCTTTGATAATCTGATCGACCATATTTACAGCCTTCGAAATGACATGGACGAGCTGGGGGATACCCTTTTCCAGTTCTATTCCTTTTTTCAAATGTACGATTATCATACCACGTTTCGTTCCAAACTGGTGTGGGATACCTTCAAGCAGAAGATAGCTCAAATTTATGCGGATGCTCAAGAGGTTCCTTCGGTCTATGATACGGTTGAAGCGTTGCGGTATATGTTCCGATTTTTTATAACTCTTCTACCTCCGGTTCCGTATGCCGATATCTATCACTCTTCCGCTGCCGCGTTTTGCGGCTTGCCGTGTATCATTGCCAAAAAACTGCACGGAAGCCGTTTTTTGCTGACCGAACACGGGATTTATATCCGCGAACAGATGCTTCAGGCGTCACGTGTCAAAATGCCGCTCCGAACCAAAGAGTTTTTGATGAACCTGATTACGATGGTTGCAAGGATGAATTATCATCATGCCGATGTGATTTCTCCGGTATGCGATTACAATAAGCGATGGGAAATAAAATGGGGGGCGATCCCCTCGCGTATTTCTACGATCTACAACGGGATTGATACAGATCGCTTTAAACGGCTGGATGTCCCCCGTTCACCTCGTCCGACCGTAGTGATGATCGCGAGAATTGACCCGCTGAAAGATATCGAGACCTTCATCCATACCTGCGCTCTGGTGGCGAAGGAGATTCCGGAGGTATGGTTTAAAATGTACGGACCGAAGCTTGATCCTGATTATTACGAACGGTGCGAACGTTTGGTCGATTCGTTGGGGGTACAGAAGAATTTCGTCTTTGCGGGATTGACGTCCAATCCCGCAGAAGCCTACAATGAAGGGGATGTTGTGATGCTGACAAGCATATCCGAAGCCTTCCCTTTTGTCGTTATTGAAGCGATGGCGTGTGAAAGGGTTATGGTCTCTTCCGATGTCGGCGGGACAAAAGAGGTTCTGGAAGGGTTCGGATTTGTCGTGAAACCCAAAGACTATGAGCAGTTTGCCGAAAAAGTTCTTTTGGTTTTAAACGACAGGGTTATGGCCGAAGAGATGGGAATTGCCGCGCGGGAACATATCCTAAACGGTTTTCGGATTGAAGACATGGTATACAACTATCGCAACATGTATCAGCATTTGTATGCCATCCCTGCATCCGTAGAGATCGCTTCACATGTGAGAGCGCCGGAAGATGAATTGAGCGATGATGAACTCGAAGCGGAACTCTCTAATATGTTTAAGAATGAAGACGAATAATGGTATCTGAAGCGATCTATCCGGGCCCGGACCCTAAAATATTTCAGCAAGTCCGAGAATGGCGGGCCTTGTATGAGACATTGACGGAAGGAAAAGGAAAACCGCTCAATCATTGGGAGATCACTGCCCTTTTGGAAATTTACGGTTTACGCGATATCGATGCTCATGAGCAATACGGTTTCAACGATTTGTTTGAGTTTGCGAAGATGCTGGTCGTCTTCATCGATGATTACAAATACGAAGTGAAAACGTATGAACTGGAAGCTCCTCCCTCAAAAGTAAAGCGAATCATCGTCAACTATTTTGAAGGGATGGCATTTGCCCTCCCGATGCTTCTTCAGGTTTTTTTTACCTTGGTTATCGGTTATGGATTGTGGTCGAGTCTGGATTTGGATGTTCGGACGGCAACGGCGATTGCCATGGGAACTTTTGCCGCCTTGGTGGCTACCGGGGGGCCGGCTCAGGCCATCGGGCGAAAAGGACTTTTTTACATCAAAATGGAAGAGTACAATCTCGCCTATAAAATCACCCGAAAGCTTTTTAAAATTTTTTTTATTCAAGCGTTTATTATCGGATTGCTCATGATCCTCTTTAATCTTTTTTTTGAATATATTCCCGGTACTATGCTTCTTTACATGGTCGTCTATTATTTTCTGCTGGCATTTTTGTTTACCTCTTTTGCGGTTTTTTACATGATGGAATTGTACGGGTCGATTGCTCTGTATGTCCTTCTCGGGGTTGTTTTGGTCTATCTTTTGCATGTTTTCTTTCATTTCGGCATCATAGTTTCCCAAGTGGCATCGTTGGTGATAACCAATATTGTTGTTTTTGTGGACGCTTTTCGAAGAGTCAAAAAACTGACCGATAAAAGTCGCGAAAAAGAGGGGGATGCGGAACCCAGGTTATCGCTTCTGTTTTATTCCCTCAACCCCTATATGATGTACGGGACCTTTTACTTTATGTTTTTGGTGACCGATCGGATTCTTGCGTGGAGTGCTATCCCTTTGCAACCCTATTTTATTTGGTTTAACGTTCGTGATGAACTGGGACTGGATTGGGCTTTGATTGTTTTGATTTTGCTGATCGGGATGAGTGAAGTGATTATTTATGAATTCATGTATCGGGTGAATGATGATATTATTGCCCATCGTTACGATGAAGCGGATAAATTTAACAGCAGTTATCGTCGTTTTTTCCTAAAATACAATATCGTTTTTTTTGTGGCATCGTTTTTTGTTATCCTTTTTGTCTATTATGGTATTTATTTATTGGCTAAATATACCGATTGGGAATTTTTGGATATCTTTTTCATTGCGCCTACCCCATGGATTTTTGCTTTCGCCGCGGTGAGTTATGCTTTTTTATCCAATGCGCTGACCAATATCCTTTTCTTTTTCTCCTATTCACGTTACAAAGCCGTTTTAAAAGGGATAATGGCCGGCCTTATTGTGAATGTGGTTGTCGGGTTGATTCTAAGTCGTTTGATGGGATATGAATATGCGGTCATCGGTCTTTTGGCGGGATCGATTGTGTTTTGGATGTTTGTCGTTTTTTTTGGAAACCGTTTTTTCAAAAATCTCGATTATTATTATTATTCAGCTTATTAAAGGAGACGGGAATGAAGAAAAGTATGGCTATAGGGATGATTGCGGCAATGATCATGTTTACCGGATGTGCATCTAAAAACAATACGCTTGAAGATCTGAAAACAGAGCTGATGAACGATAAGCCGATAGCCGTTTACAGCGTACCGGCAAGCGGTATTTATTCTCCCGACAAATGGATTGATCGAACGGTGCTGAGAGAATTTCCTTTTATCGCTCCTGTATCACCGTTTGATTTTCAGGGGAAATTTCAAAGCAATTTTTACGATGAACTTAAGGTCTCATGGAAAGCCGTTTCTTTGGATAAAGTAGACTGGAATGCCCTCTCTCAAAATCCTGCCTATTACGACATCATCTATATCCAAAGTGTCGGCATTGCCGATTCGGGTGTAATGGCCGATGATTTCATGACCAACATCGCCAAAGCCTATAATATTGCCCCTTCAAAAATAGGCAATTTAAAGCAGTGGATTGAAAAAGGGGGTGTTTTGTGGAGTGAAGCGGGAATTCGGGCGAGCCGGTTTGAAACGTTTTACCCTTACGGCGGTATCAACGACGCGAAAACAATCAGCCTTTTTTCACGGGAGCATGGGACGTTGTTCGGTCTTCCGCTGCGCTATCGTGTGATGAAAAGCAATTCCGTCGATATGGTGAATTATACGACCCAATCCGTAGCCTTAAAAGCGCATCCTTCTGCAACGCAAATAAAGGGGGTTTCAAAAGTCACTTTTGAACCGACAAGTTTTATTGAATCGTATCCGATTCTGCAATCCAATACCTTGCTGATGGATGAGAGAGGGGTAAATTATGCCAGTTACGGGGTGCTGGGCAAAGGGATGATTGTCACGACGGTTCCAACGATCTATTGGCATGCCGATGATGACGGCGAGCTTTATCGATGGAAGCTCCTTTCATGGATTTTGCAGCGTAAAGGGGATGAAAATGCAAAATGGATTGAAAATCCGAAACTGAAGCCATAACCGTGTCAACACATTAACGGAAAAGAGTATGTATGCCTGATTATATTGACTTTATCGCGCTTCCCTGGGTCTTTGAAGTACTGATTCCTGAATTCATCAAACTGATTTTCATGATGGTACTTTTTTTCTATTGGATTCCCTCCAAAGTGTTTCCGCAAATCGGGATACGGGATAGCTATGACAAAGTGATGTTCAATATTCTCTATATGGTTCTTTATATAGAAATCGTTATTCCTCTGATGCTGATTTCGAAAATCTACAGTTTTCCCCTCTTTATTTTAACCCTCTTTATGTCCAAGCTTTTGGTGATGAAGTATTATCAGAAAATTGCGCTGAGGCTTTATTTTATAAAGCTCCAAAATAGGATCATGATCACGGTACTCGATATGCTGGATGATTTTTCCGGCTTTAAAGGGCGAATTAAAAAAGCGGTTTCTGAAAAAATAGAGGCAAAGAAACGGGCTTTTTCGTGGATTTTGGCCCTGCAAACGGTTGTGGTCACTTTGATCTTTCTCTATCCCGCTTTTTTAATCACATTGCGCGGATTTTTCACCTTTACCTACGGGGCGTCGGATACGGCACAATTTTTTGAATGGGTCTCCTTTTTGTACCGCGGTGAACTTTTTTATGAGGGGAAAACGTTTGGTGCCGATTTTTACGGAATGACGATCCTCGCTTTTTTAATAGCCAACCTTTCGAATGCGCCTCTCCATGTCGTTTTTAGTCTCTATCCGTTTTTTACCGTACTGTTTCTCCTTTTCGGCCTATTTTATTTTGTTCGGAAAATGACCGGTTCCATGCCGGCCGGGCTATTCGCGGTGTTTGTTTTCGGTGTCGTATTGATGACACCGTTAATCGATTTTTTTGCGGGTCGTTCGTATACGACAACGAACCCTACGATTACGAATTTTTTTGGTTTTGAACTGTATCTTCCCTGGCCTCCAGACCCTTCAAAACTTCCCTCAGGCTCCGTCGGGATGACCCCCTATACCCGTAATTCCTGCGGCCTCCCGTATGAACTGGGCTATACCTTTTTTCTTCCTAACCTCTATTTTTTGATTAAATCGTTTGCGTCTGACGAGCGGAAGTATATCTGGTGGTATGGGGTAACCTTGCTTTTGATGTTTACCTTCCATGGAGGGATCGCTTTTTATCTGGTTGCGGCAAGTGTTCCGATTGCACTATGGGCCGCGTTAAATGGCAAGTTTACCAAAGCAAAGCTCGGTTGGGGATTTTTAGCCGTTCTCGGAGGGGCGATTGTCGGAAATGCCTGGCTTCTTTCCATTTTCAAATACGGCGGATTGGGGCCCATCGGTGCCGCGGCACCGATCATTGATGCTACCCTTCAGAGGCTGGGTATCGTCCAAAAATCGGCGGAACAGTCCGAACAGTTTGTTGCCGCTGCCGATTTTGATTTTGAAGAGATGCGTATTTTACTCCCCTCCATGACCCTGTTGGCCTTTGTTGCCGCTGTATTTCTTTTTTTTCTCCTTGCACAGTTTGCACGGCGCCGTTTTGAATGGAGTTCATCGGCCCTGGTGGCACTGGGGGTATTGTTTATCTACATGGCGACCATTTTCGGAATCCCACAGCTGGTGGACGCAACCCGGGCAGCGGAAGCACTGCTGCTCTCATGGTCTTTGATCGGGGCTTTTTATTTTTACATCCTGATCGCCGCGCCGCTTTCTCGTTTTGCGAAGTACGGTTCGGTTCGTGTTTTCTATTCTTTGGTTGCTTTGGCGGCAGCGGTAGCGATTGCCTGGGTCACTCCGAAATGGGTTGAAAAAGAGAATTTTTGGAAAGAACTGAACAATATCGAATACTCGGATTTTGGCTATTGCGCCTATAAAATCAAGAAGGATTTTCAGCCGTTTACCTGGACGATTATCTCCTACAACCCTGAATATGCGGAAATTTTAACGAAAGGGTATCACTACAATACCCATGATTTTATCAATGAATACGATCCGGAAGACCGTTATTTGCGGGTGCCGACACCGATCGTTTTTTTGTTCTTGGAAAATCGCCCCCATACCTACAAGGGGATGGGGGAGTGGTATTACCGGTGGCGTGAGACCGTTCAGGAAAATTTTCAAGAGTGGATACTGGTCTATCAGCTTCATCATCCGGGACGGTTGAAAGTGTGGTATCAGTCCGATCATGCCACCGTGTATATTTTGGATAACCAAGATTACATGGATGAGCTGTTTCGGGAAGAAAAACGAAAAAATGAGCCGCCCAAGGTCAAAGAAATATTCTACCGCGACAATAATTTTGCCGATGAGAAGAAATGAACACAATTAAGTTAGGGGTACGTATAATGGGCAATGAATTATGAAGAGGGATGCTACGGGGATGAGTGAGAGAAATACAAAAAAATTGGATGCTCTTTTGACGCCTGCTTTTGTCAAGGGGTGGCGTGAAGCGTATCAAAAATTTTACCGCTATTCTGCATCGGGAGATTTTTTGGCCGTTCCCTCATTGGGCGGTTCAGAAACATGGTGCTATCTGCCCGGATTGACCTATTCGGATGTGGCGCGTGAAGATGCGGGAGAGTTGCTTGCTCAGGTCAGCGGAAAGCACTTCAATATCCGCACGTTGGATCCTCATAAAACCTCTTTCACCTCTGATGAGCCGGTAACCATGCGCCTTTGGATCAAAAATGAGAGCCGTGAAACGGTTTTTGGCCGGTTTCATTCGACCAAACGGCGGAACCTGCGCCGAGCCGATGAAAGCGGTGTGATCTGCATGATCGGAAACAATCCGGTATTGATGGACGATTTCTATCATCTCTATACCATGACGATGCATCGGCTCGGAACACCGCCGTTGGCCAAAAAATTGTTTGAAACGGTGGGGGAATATATTGAGCTGGAAGTGGCGGTAGCGTATGTGAATCAAGAGCCCGCTGCCGCTTTGATCGTAGTCTATGATGATCTAATCGCTTGGAACCCTTACGCCGCATCGGATCGCAAATATGCCGAGACTTTTGCCAATGAAGCGATCTATCGCGACGCCATTTACCGTGCTATGGAGAAAGAAAAAGAGATATTCGATTGCGGACGGAGCCCTTATGGCGGCGGTACCTATCAATTTAAAAAAAAGATGGGGGCGCAGCCGGTCGGGCTGGCGATTCTTCGCCACAAAGAGGAGAATATTTATGCGAAGTATTCACTGGTGTCCAAAGTGTGGAAGAAACTTCCTAAATGGATCGCCGATTTTGCAGGTCCGAAACTTCGCCGCTACTTGGCGGATTCCTGAAAATGTTTCGAGTTTATTTGTCGAGCTCTAATAAGAAGGTATAATAATACTATTTTTTTCCATGATTGATTGTGCACTCTATCATGGTGGTGTCGGGATTTTTTGAATTTAGTGAGAGAGGGAGTGTGGATTATAATGGACGTACAGCAAAATGAGGAATGTATCAACAACTTTTCCATTGTGATTCCGGTTTACAATGAAGGGAAAACGATCCGATCGGTTTTGGAAAATCTCCGTCGGGACTTGGACAGCTTCGGTTTCTCGGGACGGTATGAAATCGTATGTGTCAATGACGCATCACGCGACAACAGCGGCGAAATATTGCGCAGTATCGATTTTATCCATATGGTTGAGCACAAAATAAACAAGGGATACGGTGCAGCGCTCAAGAGCGGCATCCGCGCTGCGAAACATGATACGGTGATCATCATGGATTCTGACGGACAGCATCTGGCGGAGGATATCCCCACACTGCTTCAGAATTACGAAACGGGGGGTATGGTCGTCGGAGCCCGGGGAATCACGCAGACGCAATCCAAGCGCATCCTCGGAAAGATCGTACTGAGTGCATTGGCCAATAACCTCTTCAGCTACGATATCAAAGATCTCAACTCCGGTTTCCGTGTTTTTAACCGCTTTGATGCCATGCGCTATTTTCATGTCTGCTCGGATCGTTTTAGCTTTACGACCTCCCAAACACTGGCCTACATTTCAGATGAAAAGCCCATCGTTTATGTTCCCATCAATATTCAAATGCGTAAAGAAGGGAAAAGCATGGTGAACATGAAAGCGGGCTTCCGGGCGATCTTGAAAGTATTGCAAATGGGGATGATTTTCAAACCGCTCCGTGTTATTCTTCCGATCGTCTTCTTCTTTGCCTTGTTGACGATGGTATCTCTTGGACGGGATCTGATTATGTTCAATATGACCGATACGACGCTTGCTCTGTTTATCGCAACCGTCATGCTGTTTGTCTTTGCCCTCATTTCCGATCAGCTGAGTACGGTTCGTCGAGAGATGTGGAGTTTAAACTGCGTAACGAAAGAGAGTTGATGATTAACATTAGCATCGATTACGAATTCGATTGGGGCGGCCGTGTCAAAACCGCCAAAGCGATTGAACACGTTACCCTCCCTTTACTGGAGTGCCTTGAGAGGGCAGGAGCGAAGGGGACTTTTTTTGTTTCGGCCGAAACGGTTGCGGCCACAACGCCGATGCTCCGATCGATTGCCGATGCGGGACATGAAATTGCGTCACACGGGTTTCATCATGATCTCCGATACGACACACTGTCGCGTGGTGAGCTGGAAGAAGAGATACGCTCTTCCAAGGAGACCCTCGAAGATGCGCTGGGAGTCAACGTGGTAGGTTTTCGGACCCCGCAGTTTCGAAAAAACCGTTACACCGAAGAGGTTCTTGCCTCGATGGGTTTTGTCTACGATTCAAGCTCGGTAAACACATCCTTAAAAGGGCGCTATGAACATCGGCAGCATGAATACGGTCTCTTGCCCGAAATTCCGGTCTCGACCATCTATGGCCGTTTTCCCGCCGGGATCAAATGGATCAATCTGCTCGGAGCAAAATTTGATCCGGATGAGATTCGTGTCATTTACGTACATCCGTTCGATCTTTTGAGTATGACAGAAACGGTGCAAAGCTATGTAAAAGGGATATCCCCGGTTGTGTTGGCCTTTTATTTGGCCCGCTTCGGTTCTCCTTTAGGGACAATTGAACACGTTGCGCAAGGATCACAAACTTTGGCCTCCATCGTTGCGGAAAGAGCCATCGGATGAGAACATCACCATCGTTTCACAAAGGGGAAAAAGCGTTTCGCATCGCCAAACCGGTGCTGATGAGCGTTGCGTATTTTTTATACCTATTGCCGCGTCCTATTGCGATGGGATTGTTTGGATGGATGCGAGGAATTCCCGGATATCTAGGAGTAGCGCTGAGATACGCTTTCATCCAACGTCTTTTCGGCCATTGCGGGGAGAACATTGCGGTGATGCCGGGGGCCTATTTTATCGGTGATCTTTCCACCGCTACCTTCGGATCGCATATCAGTGTCTGGAACAATACCTGGATTGACTGTGACGGATTGCGGATGGGGAATCATGTAATGCTTTCCCATAACGCCTCGATCATATCGGGAACGCACTGCTATGATGAAGAGGGGGTGATGATGCGAGACGCAGTAGATCCTGCTCCCGTCAGAATCGGGGACAATGTATGGATCGGTGCGGGGGCCCGGATTATCGGCCCAGTAACCATCGGCAGTAATGTTGTGATCGCGGCCAATGCCGTTGTAACCAAGGATGTCGAAAATAACAGCATCGTCGGAGGGGTTCCGGCACGATTGTTGAAAAAGATCGATGCGAACCGTATCGAGAGTGAGACAACAGCATGAGTGCCCAACGCTATAAAAAATGGTTTTTTACCGTCATTAAAATTATTTTGATCGTAGCGATTGTCCGTTATCTGGTATTGGGGATCGACTGGAACTCGGTTCGGGTCTCTTTGGCTGGATACAGCGCCGTTTTCCTGGCAGCGGGGGTTCTTTTGATTATTGCCAATGACGCTGTTCAGGCGATCCGCTGGCGCTTTTTGACCCGTTTGCGGTGTTCGTTTCAGGCCTCGTTTGAGTCGATTGTGGTGGGGGGGCTGCTCAATGTGATTTTGCCGGCAAAATTGGGGGAAATATCCCGCTTGATCTATCTGCGTAATATGTACCATTACCCTGTCAATTACGGTGTCGGTGCAATGGTGATTGAACGGGGTGCCGACATTTTTATGGTGGCATGTTTTTTGGCCGCCGGTGCCGGGATTGTAACGGGAAATACCCTTTTGCAGGGGATTTCGGCCTTGCTGGTCGCTGTGATGATCGGAACGGTTTTTGCATTAAAAATGAAAAAGGGGAGAGTGGTCCGCTCCGTGATCGCGCGAATACCGGTCCGTTTTCTTCGGATCTACTCCCAAAAGATTATTCGATCGATTTCTCGCGATTTCGGGGCGAACCGTACACTGATGGTTTTGGGTTATACCTTGGCACTTCGTATCGTTTATTTTTTGACCGTAGCATTTTTCCTGAAGGTCGTCGCGTCATTTGACCTTTCATGGGGAGAAATGTTTGTCATTTATTTGGTGAGTTCGATCGCGTGGTCCATACCGCTGACACCCGGAGGGACGGGCACCTTTCATGCCGGAATGGTTTTGGCGATGGGATGGTATGGCATTGCGAAAGAGGAAGCGTTGGCCGTGGCCGTTGTTTTCCATTTGCTTTTGAATCTGGTTCCGATGGTATTGGCTATGGCGGTTATTTTCTATAAAGATATTCCGTTGATGAAAATGGTGCGTATGGAAGAGAGGAACAAGGATATTACTATGTCGGAAATAACAATATACGAGGGGAAAAGATGAGGGGATTCACGCTTGCTGCAGTCGTCACTGCGACTGCGATACTTCTTTCAGGGTGTGTAAAATCTGCCGAAGAGAAGCAGATCAAAGAGGTTAATAATGAAACGGTTCTCCGGTTGGAAGGATTTGTCCGGCCGATCGATGAAGCCAAAGTTCTGACAACGAATGAAGGGGAGATTCTTCAGGTGTTGAAGCGAAACGGGGATCGTGTTCAGAAAGGGGACGTGATTGCGGTCTATGACAAAGAGCCGATTTTGATTGAAATCGAAAAAGTTCGTGCAAAAATTAGAGCCAAAGAGAGATCGCTGGGGTATTTCAAAAAAAGCGGCGGAGGGCCCGAGAATGAGGCCGTTATCGACAACGCAAAACTTCAGCTGCAAAAAATTGCCCAGCTTTATCACATGGGAGCTGCAAGTAAAATCGAGTTCGATAATGCCGAAGACCGTTATCTGACACTGTTGGTCAGTGAAGAAGAACGGCGTACGACTGAATTGGAACGCAATAAAGTGCAAGCTGTCGATCGAGGAATGCTGGAAGAGTATTACGGTGAATTGGCTCAGCTGAAACATAAGCTGGAGCGGACCAACATTTTGGCGGCAACCGACGGTTTCCTGACCAATTTCAAACTGCAACCGGGTCAGCGGGTCTCGGGAAATGACGAAATGGGGCAAATTGTCAATATTGAACGGATCGTAGTGTACGGAGCATTAGCTGCAGGACTCTATCAATATGTCAAAGAGGGGCAGAAAGTTAAAATTTCGTTTATGACCATGCCGCAAATCCAGCGTGTGGGAATTGTCGATCGTATTGTTCCCGTTGTGGATCCTCAAATAGGGAGAATGATCATTCAGATTCCTCTAAAAAATCCTGATTATGCGATACAGCCATCCACCAAAGCCTTGATTGAAGTGACCCTTAACAAAGCGGATCAGGGGAAAGTGCGAAAAACCTATTATGAATCGGATAAACGCTCAAAATATATTGATGATAAAAGCAATATAGAAGGTGATTATTCAAAGTATCAAAAATATTAAGGAGCAATCCCATGGCGACATTGGAAGAAACGCGTTATATTGCCAATACCGTGATCCCGGATGCCGTGACCTCTTCAGCCGGGGGGGCGGGATCAATGCTGGAGAGCATACCTGCATTGTTTTGGCTTGCAGTTATTGTTGCGTTGATTGGTTTTATTGTTAAACTCAGGTTGGAAAATCGAAAAAGTACCCAAAATTTCCACACAAATGTGGAAATTATTGAAAAATTTTCCCATGCAGCGAATGGAACGGAAATCGAAAAAGTATTTAAAGAGATTTGCAAAGCAGCGAAGGGTGAATATCTCGCGATGTATACCCACCGTGATGAATGGTACGGATTGACATTTGAACTGAATGTAACGGAGGGTGAAAAGCATGTCTGTATGCCGCTTTTGATCAGTACAAAAGACATTTTTAGAGAAGGGGAAAAATCGGGTAATTTTTTTATTACCTCTTTTGTCGAAAACAACCAATCGAATATTGTCCGAATCTATACACGCGATAATCCCCTTCAGCCCGATACCGATTTATACCGACAAATCCACGTATTATGCGAAAACGGGATCAAACTGCACGGTTTGGTTTCGATGGAACTTTCAAGTGAACGACAGGCCCGCATTGCTGCGATTACGACAAAATTATCCTCCTCATTCTTATCGTGGCAATATGACCGTGAACGCTTTTTCTTTTTTATCTCGAACATCATTATGAAAGCGATACGGGCTCTTGAAGTGGTGATTCATGATGAAAAAAACAATCACTCCTTTCATTATGGGAAAAAAGATTCCCAAGGGGTTTCAAAAGAGTTTTATATCCACCATTCCGGATGCCGGATGAGTGTTGTGACCTCAAAACCTTTGGAACCGGGTCAATTAAACACAATTGGGGGGTTTGTTGACTCCTCTTATTCTTTATTCGTGCAGGAAGAAGACAATCTGAAAAATGCAGAGCAGTTCTTACAATTTTTGATTCATTCGAATGAGGCGATGGAATTGGAATTTCCCTATTTTAATCATCACTCGGATTTGGTGGGTGCCGTTGCACTGCGTCTTGCGCAAACTCTGCAAATCGAGAGCAAGACGGTCAAGAGTATTGAAATAGCGGCAAAAATTCACGATATCGGAATGATTGCCGATGTGAGTTTCTCCTTAGGCAAGGAGGATAAACTCACCGAAAGCGAAATGGATACGATCCGCAATCATCCTCTTTACGGCAGCATTATCGTTGAACCGCTCAATCAAATCTATCCGATCGGAGATTTGATTAAATATCATCACGAACGTTATGACGGTCAAGGGTACCCTTTGGGACTTTTGGGAGATGAAATTCCCCTTGCAGCCTATATCCTCGGTTTTGCAGAACACTTTATCGGCTTAATCAGCGATCGATCGTATCGACCGGGGAAACCGTTCGGAAAAGCTGCAGATGAAGTCAAAAAATTGAGCGGCCAGGCATTCCATCCGGTGGTGATCCGTGCTTTTGAAGAAAATGAAAATGACGTTTTTGCCGATTTGTCTTTCTACAAACCCAATCTAGTACGCTAGTTTTGGAGATATCAGGCGGCTGGCGGTTAGTGGTCGTATGAACTTTGTTTCTAGCATTAAAATCATTTGCCTCTGTTTCTCCTTGCTTGTTTTTTCGGCATGTGAGGATACCCCTTCGATTGAGATCCTTGCACCGGCTTCACCGCTCTCCGAAGATTCCGATACAGTAGAGATAACGGTCGATTCGGAGAGAACGGATTCCATCACAATCGCGGGACGGATTACACCTCCTAATGCGACGTTAAGCGTCGTATACGGAGGAGAATGCGGCAAATCGTATTACCGTGATATAGAGACACTCAACGGGACATTCAGCCATAGGGTTCCTATCTCTTTCATACGGGAAATCGATTTCTTTTTGTACACGCCGAAAGGCTCGGAGAGTTCCAAAACGCTCTTTTTTATCAATCAGGGGGATACGCGAAAATCTGGGGAAGAGGAGTGTGATTATTTGAAGGTACGCAAAGCAGAGGATACCCGCCCTTCTGCGTACATCGTCGAAGAGAGTTGTTATGAGATCGGCTACAAATACGGCTCCTGCGTATCCCGAGCCCATCTGGATATGGCGTGTAAGCCGGGAACGGACGTCTCTATTCCGTTTCGGTGCCGGGAGAGGGCTGAAACCGAAGCCGGTATCAAAGCCGGTAGAATTTAGTTAGAGTCTTCCATCCGCATTGTCAATGATGGACTTGATATCAAACACCACCTGATTTTTATTGTCGAAACGCAGATGTTTGTATTGATCATGAGCCACGGCCAAAATAACGGCTTCGTATTCCTCTTTATTCGGCTCTTCGGTCAGGGTTAACCCGTATTCATGCTCTACTTCCGTATTGTCCGCCCAATAATCGGAGACATCGACATTGCATCCGAACTCTTTGAGTTCATGGATGACATCGATCACTTTTGAATTTCGGATATCGGGGCAGTTCTCTTTGAACGTGATCCCCAGTACGAGCACTTTCGACCCCTCAATCTTGTGCCCTTTTTTAATCATCAGTTTGATCACCTGATTGGCAACGTAGATTCCCATATTGTCATTGAGCCGTCGACCCGCCAGGATGATTTCGGGGTTATAGCCCAGCTCCTGAGCTTTGTGGGTAAGGTAGTACGGGTCTACTCCGATGCAGTGTCCCCCGACCAGTCCCGGTTTGAATTTAAGGAAATTCCATTTGGTTCCCGCCGCATCGAGGACGGCATTGGTATCGATCCCCATCCGGTTGAAGATCATCGAAAGTTCATTGACAAAAGCGATGTTGATATCGCGTTGAGAGTTTTCGATTACTTTGGCCGCTTCGGCCACTTTCATCGTAGGGGCGAGATGGGTTCCCGCCGTGATAATGGAAGCGTACAGTTCATTGACTTTTTTTCCGATTTGAGGGGTGCTTCCGGAGGTAACTTTGAGGATTTTGGTGACGGTATGCTCTTTGTCTCCCGGATTGATCCGCTCGGGGCTGTATCCGCAGAAAAAATCGACATTAAATTTTAATCCGCTGAACTTCTCCAGTACCGGGACGCAGTCCTCTTCGGTTGCTCCGGGATAGACCGTCGATTCATAAATGACGATATCCTCTTTTTTCAGCACTTTACCGACCGTTTCGGAGGCTTTGATCAGCGGGGTCAGATCGGGGCGTTTGTTTTTGTCGATGGGGGTCGGGACGGTGACGATATAGACGTTGCAGTCGCGTATATCGTCGAGGTTGAGGGTAAACTCCATACCGTTTGCTAGCGCTTCCGCGAGTTGGGCTGCATTTAGCTCCAGTGTCCGGTCGTGGCCGCTTCTGAGTTCATCGATCCGCCACTGGGCGATGTCAAACCCGACGACTTTGTATTTTGACGAAAAGGCATGGGCCAGCGGAAGCCCTACATATCCCAAACCGATTACAGCAATTTTATCCATCAATTTTTTCCTTTTATGTCGTTGATATACCACGCGATCGATTCTTTTAACCCATCTTCGAGCGTATGTGTCGGTTCATACCGGAGCAATTCTTTCAGTTTATCGATATTTGCGTTGGAGTGGCGAATGTCACCCGCGCGAAAATCGCGGTAAACGGGTTCTCTCATTTCAAAATCGCTGAGGTGGGTTTTTAAACCGGTTATGATGGCGTTATAAAGGTTATTAAGGGTCTCACGACCCCCGACCGCCGTATTGAATGCTTGACCGAAGGCTTTTTCATTTTGCGTCATGCCGGCTAAAATATTGGCTTGCACGACGTTGTCGATAAAGGTAAAGTCTCTGCTCGTCTCACCGTCGCCGTTGATGTAGACATCTTCCCCATTGAGTAATTGGCCGATCCATTTGGGGATAACGGCCGCATAGGCACCGTTAGGGTCTTGTCTCTTTCCGAAAACATTGAAATAGCGCAGGCCAATCGGTTCCATCCCATAACATTTTTGAAAGACGCCGGCATAGAGCTCATTGACATATTTTGTCACAGCATAGGGGGAGAGGAGGTTACCGGTTCTCGCTTCGACTTTTGGAAGTTCCTGCGAGTCGCCATACACCGAAGAGGAGGAAGCATAGACGAAACGTTTGACGCCGTTCTCTTTGGCGGCACTCAGCATATTCAAAAATCCGGTGACATTCGAATTGTTGGAAACAACCGGATCATCGATCGACCTTGGTACCGATCCCAGCGCCGCTTGATGAAGAACGACATCCACGTCTTTGGTGATGGCCTTACAGGTGTCATAATGGGAAATATCCCCTTCCACAAAGGTAAAATTTTCCCATTGCTCCGGTGTCACCGATTTCTTGATGTGTTCCAGGTTGTATCGGTGGCCTGTCGAAAAATTATCCAGTGATATCACTTTTTGATTTAGTTTTAACAGCTCTTCTGCCAGGTTTGAACCGATAAAACCCGCTACCCCCGTTACGAGCCACGTCCGTTGCTCTCTTAATAACTGTTGTTTGACCTTTACATATTCCATTCTACTTCTTCACCTATCTTGATCTCATGTTCGTGTATTATACACTGATGTTACGCACTTTCTGGGCAAAGCCCATAAAAGTGGCAGGGACAAATGTCCCTACAACCCCCTAAAGCTACCCGTATCGTTCACGATACGGGAAAAACTCCCCTTAATACACTTGTACAATTTAAGTGCGTAAGGTCAGTTATACACTCTATTTCTTTCGGGTAAGGACAAATAGAAAAATCGCGACAACTGCCAACAGTATAAAAATATTTCCTTGTTCTTCCATTACATTTCCTTAAGTAGTTTTTTCATAATTTCAATGTGATAGCTCTCTTGAAAATTGATAAACTCAAAAAAACTGGAGAGCTTTTCATCCGTGATGGAGGAGGAGAGTTTGCGGCACTCCTCTTTGGCATTTTCCTCTTCGAGTATCCCGGAGCGGAGAAATCTCCCCATGTCGGTGATCTTATATGTCCGTGGATGGAGAGGTCTGGGGAGGGCTAAGATTCCCATCTTCGCCATCATTTCGCCGAAGGAACGGAGATGAAAGTGCGATTCATCGATTAGGTCCTGAAAATGGCTCACTTGAGAGGGGGTAGCAGCACGTATTTGCCGGTAAAAATAGACCATGATCAGTTCGTACTCTTTGTAAAGCTCTTCAAATAAAAACAGTGTCAGAGCGTCAATCTCAGCAGCACTTAGAAGGGCATCCGGCCAATGACGGGAGCGGTCAAAGGCTTTGATAGGTTCATCCAGCGAGAGTTTTTCGAGATACGCGTTGAGTGTGGAGAGGATATAGTTCTCATCATGGCGCATCCGTTCACACAACGGTGTTGCTCCATACAAAAGATGGAGCGTTTTAATCTCATTGATCGTTGTGTGAACAAGGGTAAAAAAAGATTCGCTTTCAATATTGAATGCCGGATCACGTTCATAATCGTAGGCGGAATGGTTTTCATATAGTGACTGCGCAAGCCATTTGAGATGGCGAAATTCAATTTGGGAAAATTCATACAGACGATTTTTGACCCATGGGTCACTGACCGAGAAGGAGAGAAATGCGATCCGGAGCCAGAGCTGATGTTTACGTTTAAAGAGGGTTGCATCGATCATTATTCTACCTCACATTCCATGCCGATTTCAATCGTATGCATTTCTTGCTTTGAGCCTTCATTGCGTTGGCGTTCATGAATTTCGGCCGCTTCAAACGCGCTAAGAACCATTTTGGCGCATGCTTGCTGTTTTACGGGGCCTTGCGCGACTTTTTCACGAAGCTTTTCTGCCGCACTTTTTGCATATTCCAAGGATTCGCCTTTGATCATTTCGGTAAACATTGATCCGAGTACGACGGTATCGTGACATCCGTTTGTGGCATATCCGACATTTTCGAGAATGTTATCTTTGGTGCTGAGATAAAAAATGACGAATTCGCCGCTTTGTTCACTGTGCCCGACGCCGACTCCGCTAGGGCTTTCGATCGGACCGTAATTGCGAGGGTGCATGAGATGCTCAATGATCTCTTGATTTAGATTATTTTCCATGAAACTATTATAACGCAGGTTTCTTGTCATTCCCGCGAAGGCGGGCATTGTGCCCCCTGCGGGTAAATCCAGCTAAAGGAATGGTAATCTTAAGTAAAGAAGATGGATCCCCGGATCAAGTCCGAGGATGACGAACGTATGTTACAATCGCGTTATGAAAACAATTACCCCCGAACACCTGAAATATCTTCCTACTACCCGTGCCGAAATGGATGAACGAGGATGGGATCAATGTGATGTTATCCTCGTTTCCGGCGATGCCTATATCGATTCCCCCTTTATCGGCGTTGCCGTCGTGGGGCGGATATTGGAACGGGAGGGGTACCGTGTCGGTATCATCGGACAACCCGAGATCACGACGGACGATGTGATGCGTTTGGGGGAACCGAGGCTGTTTTGGGGGGTAAGCGGCGGGAGTGTCGATTCGATGGTTTCCAACTACACGGCAACCAAAAAATTTCGTAAAAGCGACGACTACACCCCCGGCGGTGTCAATAACGCCCGTCCTGATCGCGCAGTTCTCGTTTACACCAATCTCATCCGTAAACATTTCAAAAACACCGTCCCCATTGTCTTGGGGGGGATCGAAGCGAGTCTGCGCCGCGTCACCCATTACGACTATTGGAGCAACAAACTGCGCAAACCGATCTTGTTTGATTCCAAAGCCGACTATCTGATCTACGGGATGGGGGAGGGGGCGATTATTGCTCTTCCCAAAGCGCTGGAAAAGGGGGAATCACCCTATAACATTCGAGGGGTATGTTATATTTCCAAAGAGGCGCGTGAAGGGTATTTGAGGCTCCCTTCCCATCAGGAGTGTTTGGACGAGAAAGAGAAATACATCGATCTGTTTGACCTGTTTTACAATAATAACGATCCTATTTCGGCCCACGGGCTTTGCCAAGAGGTGGATGGACGTTACAGTATCCAAAATCCTCCCGCCGATTATCTCGATGAAAACGAGATGGACGCCGTATCCGCACTGCCGTTTACCCGTGAACTTCACCCCTACCATCGACCAAAAGGCGCTGTGAAGTGTCTTGAGACGATCAAATTTTCGATTATGACCCATCAGGGGTGCTGGGGGGAGTGCAACTTTTGCGCGATCGGTGTCCATCAGGGGAGAACGATTCGTACCCGCAGCGAAGCATCGATTTTAGCCGAGGCGGCACAGTTTACCGAATACAAAGATTTCAAAGGGATCATCTCCGATGTCGGCGGTCCGACGGCAAACATGTACGGGTATGAGTGCAATAAAAAACTGAAACACGGGACGTGCGATCATCAGCGGTGTGTCGATGATACCCATCTGTGCAAATCGATGAAAGTGGATCACACCCGTGTTATTAATCTTTTGCGGCGGTTGCGCGAAGTGCGGGGGATTAAAAAAGCGTTTGTCGCTTCGGGTGTCCGTTACGATCTGATCAACGAGGACAAACGCAACGGTTATGAGTACCTCAAAGAGATGGTGCGTCACCATATCTCCGGACAGATGAAAGTGGCTCCCGAACATACGTCGCCGCATGTTCTGCATCTGATGAACAAACCGGGCAAACAGACCCTCGTCGATTTTAAAAAGCTTTACGACAGATTGAACAAAGAAGAGGGTAAAAATCAGTTTCTGACCTACTATCTGATCGCCGCCCATCCCGGATGCACCGAGAAAGATATGCACGATCTGAAACGGTTTACCTCTGAAGAGCTTAAAATGAACCCGGAACAGGCACAGGTCTTTACCCCGACTCCGGGGACCTATTCGGCCGTGATGTATTACACCGAGATGGACCCGCAAACCCGAAAAAAAATATTTGTCGAAAAAGATACGCTGCGTAAAGAGAAACAAAAACAGATTGTCGTTCAGAAGGACAACTTTAAAAGCGGATTTGCGAGTTGATTTTCGTATGATTTTTAAATCATGGACGAGATTGGAATGTTGAGTGTTTTTTAAAAAATATTGTGTGGGGAGCGCGATACTTTTTACCCTTGGGTACGGGGTAGCGGTTTGGAAGTATAAAATGTTTCCGTATGAGCCGATACAGCAGCTCAAATACAAAATAATGACCAAAAATAAACACTATCACGAGAGGGTAGAATTTTTCAAACGCTCCAACCCAAAATCTTCGTATGTCATGCTCGGTGATTCGATTACGGAAGAGGGGCATTGGAATGAACTTATGGGGCGGAATGATATTGTAAACAGAGGAATTTCGGGGGATACAACGGCAGGTTTGTTGGATCGAATGGAATACTTGGGCTCTCACCCTAAAATCTGTTTTATTATGATCGGAGTCAATGACCTTTCGCGAGGATTACGTGTCGAAGAGGTTTTTCATAATTATGTCACAATCATCAATACCCTCACGTCCCAAAAAATCACCCCGGTCATTCAAAGCATTTTATTGACCGATCGCCCCGGTCTCAATCCAAAGGTTATCGTGCTGAACCGCAAATTGAAACATTTTGCAAAAAGCAACAAGATACGTTTCATTGATCTCAATAAGAAGCTTGCCCCTGAGGGCGTTTTATTGGATATCTACACGACGGACGGTCAACATTTGAATGCGCAAGGGTATGCCGTATGGGCTGAAATACTTAAAGGGCATATGCCATAACAAAGAAATATTCTACGTCAGAGGGTTGGAAGAAGCAAAGAATCGTGGGTGTGAAAATAGTGGAACAATTTTTGCGCTCTTACCTCTCTTTTAGCTTTCATTACCTACAATAAACACTTCAAACTCAATACTACGGAACCTCTTTGCGAATTGATAAATTTTTAAATGCGGTTAATTTGACCAAACGCCGTGCCGTCGCTCAGGACATGATCGGCGAGGGAGTCGTCTACATCAATGACAAAGCGGTGAAGCCCGCTAAAAACGTCGCCGTCGGGGATATTATTACCCTTGTGTATCTTGAAAAGCAGATGCGTTATGAGGTATTAGCCATACCGACCATGAAATCGACACCGAAATCTCAGCAGCATCTTTACGTCAAGGAGTTGGTATGAATCCCACAAAATCCGATTTTGAAGCACTGTTTGAGCACCGTCTCAGCGATGAGGAGATGCGGGATTTTTTACTCTCTCTGACCCTGAACGAAGCAACGTCATCCTCGATGATCGCTACGGCGGCAGAGGTGATGAAGCGTCACGCCCTTGCACTGAGCGTTGCCCCGGAGCTTAAGGCCAAGCTGATCGATGTTGTCGGGACGGGAGGAGATAAAAGCGGGAGTTTTAATGTCAGCTCCACGGTATCGATCCTCCTCTCCGCCTGCGGAGCCTATGTTGCCAAGCACGGTAACCGCTCGATCACATCTAAATCGGGAAGTGCCGATGTATTGGAACACTTAGGGGTTAAACTCGATCTGAGTCTGGATAAAAGTGCCGCGTTGCTCGAAGAGACCGGATTTACCTTTTTGTTTGCACAGTATCACCATCCGGCAATGAAGTTTATTATGCCGATCCGGCGAAGTATCCCGGAGAAGACCGTTTTTAATATTTTAGGTCCCCTCACCAATCCAGTGGGACTCTCGAAGATTTTGCTGGGAGTGTTTGATGAAATGTTCGTCTCTAAAATGGCCGAAGCGGCGCAAATGGGGGGAATGAAATCGGCGATTGTGGTGAGCTCACGCGAAAAAATGGATGAGATCAGCATCAGCGATATCACGTATGCCGCACGCCTGTATAACGATACGATCGAGTATTTCGAGATCGATCCGCAAAGCTTGGGGATCAAACGGGTACCGTTCGAAGCGATTTTGGGCGGTGATGTGGAAAAGAATGCCATGATTTTCAGAAATGTGCTCAATAACCGTGCTACGGACCCTCAGCGCGATATGGTCCTCATCAATGCGGCCTACGCTCTGATAGCTGACGGAATGGCTCGTGATGTCCAAGAGGGGCTTGAGATGGCCCGTGAAGCTCTTTTGAGCGGCAAAGCGGCAGCCAAGCTGGAGCAAATCGTATCGGTATCGTCCAAACTATGATGAAATTGGGACGGGATCAGTTATCGTCATTATGCGAAATGATGCAAAAGGAACTTCCGAAGGGAGGTGTCATCATTTTACAGGGGGATTTGGCCAGCGGTAAAACAACGCTGACGCAAGCCTTTGCCCGCCATCTTGGGATGGAGGATGCCGTGACGTCACCGACGTTTTCTCTCCAGCAGCGTTATGGCGAACAGCTTTATCACTACGATCTTTACAACTACGGTTTTGAGAAGTTTTTAAGTCTGGGGATGATGGAAGAGCTGGAACGGGAAGGGTATCATCTGATTGAGTGGGGAGACGAGACCCTCATCGGGTGGCTTAAACGTTGCGGGATTGAGACAATTATTTTAAAAATTACCAAATGCGATGAGACGTCGCGATGTTATGAGGTGCAGCGTGCATGAGTTAAAAATTGACCATTTGGTTAAAACGATCAAAAATCATGAAATTGTTCGGGGTATCAGTATGGAACTGCGTACCGGTGAGGTCGTGGGGCTTCTCGGACCGAACGGTGCGGGTAAAACAACAACGTTTTACATGATCTGCGGTCTGATTGAAGCGACGGGGGGGAAGGTATTTATCGACGGTGAGGATGTTTCCAATCTGCCGCTTCATCAAAGATCGCGTATGGGGATAGGGTATTTGCCGCAAGAAGCCTCTATTTTTAAAGACCTTACGGTTGAAGAGAACCTTATTATCGCCGCACAAGCGGGGAAACTCGATAAAGAGACAGCTGAAAAACGGATCGAAGAGTTGCTGGAGATGTTTAACATCGAGCCGATCCGAAACCGTCGCGGGATCAATCTCAGCGGTGGGGAACGCCGTCGTGCCGAAATCGCCCGAGCCCTCGTTAATAAGCCCCGTTTTTTGCTTTTGGATGAGCCGTTTGCCGGGGTTGACCCGATTGCCGTTATGGATATTCAGGGGGTGATTTCGCAACTGGTGGAATACGGAATCGGCGTTTTGATTACCGATCATAATGTCCGTGAAACCTTAGCGGTTTGTGATCGGGCGTATGTTATTAAAAGTGGGGAATTGCTCGCCTCCGGATCGAGTGATGAGATAGCCCATAATGCAGATGTGCGTCAACACTACCTCGGTGAATCGTTCAAGTTTTAGCTTCCATGTTACGGGTAAAAACGAGCGTCGAGCTAAAAAACAAGCTTTCCAACACCCTTCGCAACTGGCTGCCGATCCTTCAATCGAGTCTCAGTGATTTGGGCGAAGCGATGGCTCCGTTTGTCGAAGGAAACCCGCTTATCGATATAAAATCGGGGTATGAGGAGTCTTTTGAATCCAGAATCCCGAAAAAAATTCAATACGGATACGTTCAAAATTCTCACAGCGAAGCGATCGAAGCGCTTACCGTTCAACAAAAGAGTTTGTATGAAGTGCTTGAAGAGCAGATAGAGAGCTCCTTGTTTCCTACCCCGGCATCACGTAAAATTGCTCTGCATATTATCGAGAATCTTGATGAAGGGGGATATTATGAGGGGGAAAGTGAAACGTTTTGCCATGCGGAGGGAATTGATATTAATCAATTTGAAAAAGTTCGTCTCCGCTTTATCCATATCGATCCGGTGGGTATCGGTGCACGAAACGTCGTAGAATCTTTTTTATTTCAACTCGAATCTTCGTCGATCAGCGATAGCGGATACACCCTTGCACGCGAGATGATTTCCCATTTAGAAGAACTGGGGAGTTATCGTAAAGAGGCTTCTTTTGAAGAAGCCATGCGGGTCATCGGCAGTTTCAAAAATCCTCCGGCCATCGATTACATGGAAGACTCGACGCAGGTGATTCCCGACCTCATGATTCATAATGATCCTGAAGAGGGGATCGAGGTGCGGCTGAATGACCGTTATTATCCCAGTGTAACGATTGATGCGGCTTATGGTGTCGATCACCCGTTTGTGCGGGATAAACTCAAAGAAGCCAAAAGCCTTGTTGACGCGTTGGAGATGCGTAAAGCAACGTTGTACAAAGTCGGGTTGATGATTGTCGAATATCAATACGATTTTTTTACCGGCGGTGCGATCAAACCGCTCACCCTCAAAACGTTAGCAGATGAGTTCGGCCATAACCCCTCGACAATTTCCCGTGCGATCGCGAATAAATACATCGCGTGCGATCGGGGGATCTATCCGATGAAAGATTTTTTCACCACCGCGATCGATGAAGATGTTTCCAATGCCGCGATCAAAGAATATGTCAGTGAATTGGTCAAAAACGAATCGCACAAAAAACCCCTCAGTGATATGAAGCTGCTTGAGATGATTCAGGAGAAGTTTAAAATCACGATGGTACGCCGAACCATTGCCAAATACCGCAAACAGCTCAACATAGCCGGATCATCGGAGCGCAAACAGCTGTATTTGTTAGGGCGCTCTTGAAACATCTTAAAGCCTATCTGGATGCTGAGGTCGAAGCCCGGAACCATAAGGACGAATTGTGCGAGGAGCGTCCTGACCCGCTGATGATTGCACGCCGATGTCGGGATGAACATCATGCCCTGACGTGTGCCTTGTTCGCGTATGGGAATGCCAAATCGATCGTCACTTTTTTATCCTCGTTGGAACCGAACTTGATGGATGAAGAGGAGTCGGTTCTGCGGACACGATTGGAGGGGAAATACTACCGTTTTCAAAGTACGGAGGACATCGTCCAATGGTTTCTGACGTTAGGTGCACTCAAAACGCTCGGCGGAGTTCAGAGGGTATTTCAAGAGGGATATGACGCCGACGGGATCGTGGGCGGCGTATCTTTAGTGATTGCGAAACTCTACGATCTGAATCCGTATCGCTCGCAGGGGTATGAGTTTTTGATCGGTAAGCCGATTGTCGCTATCGCCAAGGCATCGGCGATGAAGCGATGGATGATGTACTTGCGGTGGATGGTGCGCCGAAGCGAACTGGATATGGGGTTATGGAATGGGGTGCAGCAAAGCGATTTGATTATGCCGTTGGATACCCATACGTTTAGCGTATCGCGTCGTTTAGGGCTTTTAAAGCGTACTCAATGCGATATGAGAGCGGCAATCGAATTGACTGAAAATCTTAAAAAATTTGATCCGTATGATCCCCTCAAATACGATTTCGCCCTCTATCGGATCGGGCAAGAAAAGTTGCTTTAAACAAATGTGGTACAATCTCACCTCTAAATTGAACACCATAAGAAGTCTGCAGGTTAATGAAAAAAATTTTAATTGTCAGTGACGGAGCTGTCGGTCACCATTACATCGAACGTGTGATCGGCACCTATACCAGTGAAAATCTCTATTATTTTGTCCAGACACAAGAGAATAGTTTTAAAGGTTATAACCCTGCACGGTTCAAATTTTTTCAATTTGATCCTACCAGTTTTTACAAAATTTCCCATTTGCTGAAAATGGATTTTTGGCAGGTTATTCTGGTGATGGAAAACCAGAACGATTTGGAACATACGATCAAGAATATACGTCTGTACAAGCCCTCCATGCGTATCATCGCACTTGATTTATGGAATGCGCTAAGCCCCTGCGACGGTGTCGAATGGGTCAATATGCAAGAGCTGATTGCGGCCAACCTGATCGACTATCTCCCCAATATTCCGGTTCTCGCCAAAAATATCGGATTAGGGTTGGGGGAAATCATGGAAGTCTTGGTCCCTTTCGGGAGTTCGTTCGTTTACCGTCATATCGGTTCGATCGAGCAAAAAAACTGGAAAATCGCAGCCATTTATCGAAACAGGCAGTTGATTATCCCCAGTGACAATAAAATGATTCAACCCAATGATACGCTGGTCGTGGTGGGTGATCCCGGTGTACTTCGTTCAATCTATCGGGCCATTAAACGCGAGCTGGGACAGTTTCCTGCCCCTTTCGGATCAAAAGTGTACCTTTACATCGATATGCGTATCGAAAAACCCTCCGCAATCATGGCCCTGGTCAGACGCAGTATCTATATTCAGAAAAAGCTTCGTCAACCGCTGATTATCAAAGTGATCAATCCCGGCGATATTGACGTTCTCCGGATGATCAAAGCTTCGGTTCAAACGGGAATAACCATTGATATCTGTTACGATGCAAAGCCTGATGAAGGGATGATACTTGATGATATTAAGAAATATCATATCGGTCTCTTCTTGGTTTCCCACAGCGCTTTTGCCAAGAGTTCGATTCGTAAAAAACTTTATGCCGGAAATGTGCCGGTGCTAAAATTGGCTGAACGCTCTTTTTCATCTTTGAAAGAGAGTGTGGTCATTTTAAGTGAAGAGGGGCATATCGAAAATATTTCGACCACCATATTCGACGTCTCGTCCCAGTTCGGGTTTAATCTGGAACTGATCGATTATGCGCATGAAGAGGGGGCTCATAAGGCGGAAGTAATTGAACATTTCAATAACCTTTCGGCCATTTTTTCGAAATCGATCCATGTCGCTGAGCAAGAGGAAAACCCCATTCGAACCCTCTGTGAAAGAGAGAATTTTATGCACGTTTTACCCTTTACGTCTAAAATGTTCATGAACCCGTTGAATACCTTTTTCTCGACCGATCCTGAGGTCCTTTACCGCAAACTCGACCGCTATCACCAACTTTTTATCCCTACGCAAATTTAACCCTTGTCAAGAGGGTTTTAAGTCGTATTTCTGTAATATATAATTCATTACGCAATAACTTAATCTATCAGGTTTTTCTATGACGATTTCTATCAATCTCAAACGTATTATCGATGACTCTTATCCCCTTCATATCGGTCCGTTGCCGGAGATAAATTTTGAGGGTAAGGTTGCTATTTTGACCAATCCGAAAGTGGCGGGGCTTCATTTGCAAACACTTCTGGCTTCTCTCAAAGCCAAAGAGGTTTACATCATCACGATTCCTGACGGCGAGCAGTATAAAACGCTTGCGACGATTGAGAGTGTCTTGGATCGCATGTTTGATCATCGCCTCAATCGCAAATCCCTTTTGATCGCGTTCGGCGGCGGTGTCATAGGCGATATGGGCGGATTTAGTGCAAGTTTGTACAACCGTGGGATCGATTTTATTCAGATTCCGACGACGCTGTTGTCCCAGGTGGATGCAAGTGTCGGAGGGAAAACGGGGGTTAACAACCGTTTCGGAAAAAATTTGATCGGTGCGTTCCACCAGCCTCGCGCCGTCTACATCGATCCGAGCTTTTTACATACCCTCCCTTCGCGTGAATTTGGCGCAGGGGTAGCCGAGATCGTTAAAATGGCGGTGACTTTCAATGCACCGTTTTTTGAGTGGTTGGAAGAGAATGATCTGCGTGATGGGGATAATCTTCAGTATGCCATTGCTAAGGCGGTTGAGACCAAAGCCGGTGTCGTTGAAGAGGATGAAAAAGAGCAGGGGCTTCGGGCCGCTTTGAATTACGGGCATACGTTCGGTCATGTGATCGAAAATGAAACGAAGTACGAAACCTATCTGCACGGGGAGAGTGTCGCGATCGGCATCGTGATGGCCAATGAGCTGGCGTGCGAAGTGGGGCTGATGAGCCGTGCGGAAGCAGAGCGCGTAAAAGCGCTTTTGGGGCGCTACGGTTTGCCGCTCACCTATCCGATCAGCGATGTCGAACGTTTTTACCAAACCTTTTTCCTGGATAAAAAAAGTGCTGACAGCGCGATTACGTTTATCCTTCCCCGCGGAATCGGAGCGGTTGAGATTACCGATACAATCGAAGAAGGAACGGTCAAGAAGGTATTGGCAACATTTAAAGGGATCGGTGCATGAGAAACGCTCGCTTTTTTTTGGCAGCACTGTTTTGTGCGGTTTTAACACTGCATGCCGCAGTCAATGATGAACAACCCCTGCCGGAACAAGCCGTAGAACTCTCCAAAGAGATTGAAATCCAAAAGGCCCAAGAAGAGCTCTCTAAAATTCAAAAAGAGCTGTCGCGGGCCAATAGTATCTGGCTTAAAAGTTATAACTCGTATATGGCGTATCAAGAGTCTCGAAAAAGTCTCAGGGATGTCAAATACCGTATTGAACAGCTTCAGAACCGCGCTCCGAATCTTGAGCGCAAACTCGAAATTGAAGCGCTTCAAGCCAAACAAAAAGTTCTGATCGATCAAATCGAACTCCTGAAAGCGCAGGGGACATCCCCTTTTGTTTCGTTGTTAAAGCCCGATGAAGCCGGGGAACTCCCCTCCATCACCAACCCTTTTGACATCGTAACAGGGCTCTCTTACGTTAAACGGCTCAACAGCCAGTATCATGATTATGTTCTACGGGAAGAGGAGTTACAAGAGCTGATAGCCCTTTTGGAACGCCAAGTCGGTTTGTATAAAGATTTAACCCGACTGAACCCCACCGTCGATTATGAGGTTGAACTCGAAGCGACATTGTTGCAGGTTGAAAAGTTCAAACTCGCCCTCGAAACCCTTATTTCGACCGCCGATGTCTATGAAAAGCGGATAGAATCAACCGAAGCTAAAATCAATAAAGAGGTGAAAGACCAGATTTTCAAATTGCTGAATATCAGCATGATTGTGATTATTCTGTTCTTGATCTCCTTTTTGTTCAAGCGGGTCATTAAACGCTACATCGTCGATAATGAGCGGTTTTATATGGCCAATAAAATTGTGACGTTCATCAATGTGACGCTCATCATTTTAATCCTCCTCTTTAGCTATATCGATAATGTCGGTTATTTTGCAACCGTTCTCGGGTTTGCCTCTGCCGGTTTGGCGATCGCGATGCGGGACTGGTTTATGTCTTTGCTCGGTTGGCTGGTCATTGTCGTCGGAGGGTCAATTCATGTGGGGGATCGTGTCCGCTTCGTGAAAGATGGGATGGAATATGTGGGGGATGTTTTGGACATTTCGATGCAGCGTATTACCATCATGGAAGATGTTACCCTAACCACTGTTGAAACCAACCGCCGTGCGGGACGGATTGTATTCGTCCCGAATAATTATATTTTTACGTCGATGATCGCCAACTATTCGCACGGATCGCTCAAAACGGTTTGGGATGGGATCGATATTATCATCACGTTTGATTCGAACCACAAAAAAGCGGCCCATATTGTGAAAGAAATCTGTCGTAAATATTCGAAAGGATATACCGATATCACCCGAAAACAGATCAACAAACTACGCGATCGATACAGTCTGAAAAACAGTAATGTTGAACCTCGCGTATTTACGTTTATCGAAAGCAACGGAGTAAAAGTAAGTGCGTGGTATTTGACCAACGCGTATGCGACCTTAACGCTTCGCAGTACGATTTCTGCCGATATCGTTGATGCGTTTAATGCCGAGCATGATATAACGATTGCCTACCCGACCCAAACGTTTTATACCGCTCCTATCCCTCCGAAATCACCCTCTCCTATGGATGTCCAATGAAACCTAAAGTTTATTTCAAAACCTTCGGGTGCCGTACCAATGTGTTTGATTCACAGGTAATGATGAGTGCGCTCCGCGATTATGACGTGACGGAAGAGGAAAGCGAAGCGGATATCGTCGTCGTCAATTCGTGTACCGTCACCAACGGAGCCGACGTGAGTGTTCGCGGTTACATCAATCAGATGAATAAGCAGGGGAAAAAGCTTTTTTTGACCGGATGCGGCGCCCATACCAAAGGGGAAAGCCTTTTCGGTACCGGGAAAGTGCAGGGCGTTTTCGGACCCTCAGAGAAGATGAAGATCAATACCCTCCTTTCACAAGAGAGCCGTTTTTATGAGATCGGGGATTTGAACTACATCGATGATGCCATCGTTGATGAGTTCGTTGGGAAATCGCGTGCATTTATCAAGATTCAGGAAGGGTGCAATTTCCGCTGCAGTTACTGCATTATCCCCTATGTGCGCGGTGATGCCCGTAGTATGGATGAAGCTAAAATTTTAGAGCAGGTATCACGGCTCGCTTCCAACGGCTTCGGCGAATTCGTCCTTACCGGGACGAACGTCGGAAGCTACGGGCAGGGAGAAGGGCGAAATATCGCGGAGCTCATGAAGAAAATGTCACTTATTCGGGGAGTTCGCCGTATCCGTGTCGGCTCCTTGGAACCGATTCAGATCAATGAATCATTTCGGGAAATTTTGGATGAGCCGTGGCTGGAGCGCCATCTACATATCGCGATTCAACACAGCTCAGACGCGATGCTTCGGATGATGAACCGTCGGAACCGTCATGCGAGCGATGTTGAGCTGTTCGGTATGCTGAATGCCAAAGGATTTGCCCTTGGGACCGATTTTATTGTCGGCCACCCGGGAGAGAGTGATCCGATCTGGGAAGAGGCGATGGACAATATCCGCTCCCTTAATCTGACTCATATCCATCCATTTACCTATTCTAAGCGCGATGGAACGCCGAGTTCGTTGATGAAACCCGAAGTGAACGGAACCCTCTCGGCGAAAAGGATGTTGGAGCTTAATGCGCTAATCGAGTCCAATAATCGTGCATTTCGAAACAAGATGGCTTCAACGCCGTTGGAAGTATTGGTCGAATCGGCTGAAGGAAATGACTACATGGGGTATGATCAGTTTTACAACAAGGTTATCATCCAATCAAGCGAAGATATCAGCGGTGACTGGATCACGCTGGAAAACTATGAGGTATATGATGAATATAACATGGCCAAATTTTAACCGAAATCAGCTCATCCTTATCGTATCGGGTGGGATAGTTCTCCTCTTACTTCTTTTCGCTTTATTGCGCGACAGCGGCGATACAGTAACGCTTGATGAGGCTACTAAACTCATTCAGAATAACCAAATTGAAAAAGCATTCAGCGATGATGGATATACCTATTTTGCGACTAAAGATAACGGTGTGGTCAAGATTTCTTCGTCGCAGCTCCCCGCTGAGCTTACGGCGCATCTTGTGATTGAACCGAAGGGGGGGAACGGATGGATATGGTTTTTCTTCTTTTTTGCCCTCATTGCCGGAGCGGGATATTGGGCGTGGAAGAGCAAACTCGGATTTGAGGAGGATACACCGGTTGACATTCCTGTAGTTAAATCGGTACCCGAGCCTGAAGCACCCTCATCGAACGTCGCTTCGGTCAAATCAACAGTCCGTTTCAGCGATATCGGCGGTATCGGTGATGTCAAAGAGGAACTCGAAGAGATCATTGACTTTTTACGCAATCCGAAACGGTACTACAGCTTCGGTGCCCGTATGCCTCGCGGTGTTTTGCTAGTAGGCCCTCCGGGGGTCGGAAAAACGATGATCGCCAAAGCGGTTGCCGCCGAAGCGGATGTCCCCTTTTTCTACCAAAGCGGTGCGTCGTTTGTGCAGATTTACGTCGGTATGGGGGCAAAGCGGGTCAGTGAACTCTTCTCTGCCGCCAAGAAAAATGCCCCGGCTATCATCTTTATCGACGAGATTGATGCGGTCGGTAAAAAGCGAGAAGGGGGCCGAAACGATGAACGCGAAGGGACTCTCAATCAGCTTCTCACCGAGATGGACGGGTTTGAAGAGACGAGCGGTATCGTCGTTATTGCCGCAACGAACAACATCGATGTAATGGATGCGGCACTCCTTCGTGCCGGACGGTTTGATCGCCGTATTTTCGTCGAGCTTCCTACCGCATCGGAGCGTGAAGCCATTTTGCAAAAATACCTTCGCCATATCCCCCACGACCTCTCGATTGCCGAAATTGCCAAAATGACGGTCGGATTCAACGGAGCCTCACTCGCGGCATTGGTTAACGAAGCGGCACTACTGTGTATGCGTCAAGCAGAGATACAAGTACGTGCGGAACACTTTATCGCCGTTAAAGACAAAGTGATGTTCGGGAAAAAGAAAATCGCGATGCTGAGTGATGAACAGCGCCGTTATCAGGTTCGCTACCAAGCGGGAAAAGTGTTTGCCGCCACATGGTTTGATCTCCCCTATGAAAAGATCACCCTCACGAACGATGCGATCACCCCACCGACGGCGGAACCGCAGCTGCGCCATGAGATAGAAGCCCATGTCAGGGTTCATTTGGCCGGGATTGCATCCTCACACCTCCGTTTTGGTGAACATGCCAGTAACGCATCGCATGATCTGTCCGTCGCCAAAGATCTCGTTCATGCGATGGTGTACGAATACGGAATGGGAAATACCTTACAGCCTAGCGCGGAGGATGAGTCGCAACTCCTCGATCGTCTTTATCAGGAGATGAGTATTCTGTTGGAGCGGCATGAAAAAATTCTTTCCAAATTTGAAGCGATTCTCGATGAATACGAGCACATATCCAAAGCCCTTGCCAAAGCAACGATGAATGAGATTTTATAGCGGTTTTTCCCTCACGGACGATCAGCATTTTTTTGATCCCCATCTGAAACACAGCGACTACACAGTGGCGGGATTCAGCTACGGAGCGATCAAAGCGGCGCAGTATGCGGCTGAATCACATGAACGGATCGATACCCTCCAGCTCTTTTCCCCCGCATTTTTTCAGACAAAAAAAGAGTCGTTTCGCCGTCTTCAGATGGGGGGATATTTCAAAGATGCCGAACGGTATCTGGAAAATTTTTTGACGAGTTGTTTTGCCCCTTCACCCGTAGCACCGATAACATTAGGAAGCAATAACGCCGAATCGCTTCAAGAACTGCTCTATTTTGAGTGGACACCGGAACTGATGGAGACCATACGAGCCAAAGGGATACGGATAGAGGTCTATTTGGGATTGGAAGACCGGGTGATCGATGTGGAAGGGGCTCGGGAATTTTTTCTCCCTTATGCCACCGTCACCTCCATACGAAGAGGAAATCATTTTTTACAGGAGTCATTATGAGTAGCATCAAGATAGGGGTTATTACCGCCTCAGACCGCGCAAGCGCGGGGATATATGAAGATATTTCAGGAGTTGCGATTCAAGAGACGATGAAAGACTACCTCAAATCGGAACACGAGATCGTTTACCGCTGTATTCCTGACAATCAAGATACGATTGAAGAGACGATGATGGAGTTGTGTGACCGTGAGGGGTGTTGTCTCGTGGTGACTACGGGGGGGACAGGTCCCGCAAAGCGCGATGTGACCCCTGAAGCGACCGAAAACGTCTGCGAGAAGATGATGCCGGGGTTCGGTGAGTTGATGCGGACCGTGAGCCTCAAATACGTCCCTACGGCGATCCTCTCACGACAGACAGCGGGAATTCGAGGCAAATCTTTGATTATCAATCTCCCCGGCAAACCTAAATCGATCCGAGAGTGTTTGGACGCCGTATTTCCCGCCGTACCGTACTGCATCGATTTGATCGAGGGGCCGTATCTGGAGTGCAACGAAGAGGTAATCAAGGCATTTCGGCCGAAACAGTAAAATGAACTGAGCGCAAGCGAGAAGGGGAATACTATGGATGTATTCATGCAAGAAGCGATCCGCGAAGCCCAAAAAGGGAGAGAAGAGGGGGGAATCCCCATCGGATCGGTACTGGTGTATGAAGGTAAGATTATCGGCAGAGGGCACAACCGCCGTATCCAAAAAGGGAGTGCCATTTTGCACGGCGAAATGGACGCGCTGGAAAATGCGGGGCGTTTAAGCACCTCCGTCTATAAAAACTGTACCCTCTACACGACCCTCTCCCCATGCCCGATGTGTTCGGGTGCGATTGCCCTGTACGGTATTCCCCGTGTCGTGATCGGTGAAAACCGTAATTTCATGGGGGAAGAAGAGATGCTCGCATCGCGCGGCGTCACACTGGACATCCTCAACGATCACGATTGTATTGAGATGATGGGCACCTTTATACGGGAACATCCGAAACTGTGGGATGAAGACATCGGAGAATGAAAAGAGGTTTTTTCAAATTTGTTATCCTGTTTTTTCTTTCCGTTTCTTCGCTTTTTGGCGAATCGAGCGTCTGGAAAATCAGTGACGCCAAACATACGATGTATCTCGGTGGAACGATTCATCTTCTCCGCTCTTCGGATTACCCTTTGCCGAGTGAATTTGATAAGGCATATTCCCAGGCGGATTATGTCGTCTTTGAGACCGATTTGGCACGGACACAAAGCGAACTGTTTGCCGCGATGTTGGCACAAAAAATGATTTTGCCCCTGGGGCAAACGCTTGCAAACAAGCTCACTTCAAAAACCTACGCTGAACTCACTTCTTATCTCGCTTCACAACGCTATACCATTAGGATGTTCGATCGATTGGAACCATGGGCGGCGGTACTGACCCTGACACAGTTAAAACTCGCGCAAATGGGGATGGATCAAAGCGGAGTCGATATGCACTACAGCCGACGTGCCCTTAGCGATCATCTGCCGCAGCGTTACCTTGAAACCATCGCAGAACAAATAGATATTATCACGGGGATCGGCGCAGGTGAAGAGGATGTCATGATCCTACAAGCTCTGCATGATATGAAGCAGTTGGATTCAATGATACCATGGATGGTCGAAGAATGGCGGCAGGGCAAAACTGCACGATTGGAACGCGAATTGGTTCAAGATATGAAGAATGAATCCCCAAAAATGTATCAACATATTCTAAAGCAGCGCAACGATCGGTGGAAACCAAAACTGATTGCGATGATGCAAGAGGATAAAATAGGATTCGTATTGATCGGAGCAATGCATCTGCTTGGGGAAGACGGACTGCTTGAGCAGTTTCGGATGTTGGGATATCAGGT
This sequence comes from Sulfuricurvum sp., assembly GCF_049587615.1. Classification (GTDB taxonomy): domain Bacteria; phylum Campylobacterota; class Campylobacteria; order Campylobacterales; family Sulfurimonadaceae; genus Sulfuricurvum. The sequence goes on along the minus strand of NZ_JBAVEF010000046.1, from coordinate 42,601 downwards.
TGAACTTTTTAAAGAGTAGAGATGATCGTTTAACCTCAAACGGTGGAAATGCCGATTAGACGGCGTAATATTCCCCCCTCTGTGGTCGGCTGAAAAGGTATCCCTGAAAGGTATTGCATCCCATATCTCTGAGAAGTTCAAACTGTTTGGATATAAGACACCAGCAGAAGTGTTCTTTGATACAATTACGAAATCTTATTCTGTAGCTTGACCGTGTGTTGCACTTACTACTTGAATTGGCGTAATAAAGAACAGACAATTTTGCATTGGCTTTGGCTTTAAGCTCAGGATTGGAATAAAGAGGGAGGAGTAGTTACAAAATAATAATTTATCCGATAAAATGTAGCCCGATCTTAGTCAAAAGAAGAGTTAAACCATGAGTAATGAAACTAAAATCAAGGGGATGGGATCGATTCTGCACGCTCAGGGAGTTGCCTTCCGCGTGTGGGCACCCCATGCAGAACATGTATCCGTTATCGGATCGTTCAACGAATGGGACGCTGCCATGCACCCGATGCAATCTGAGGAAAACGGCTATTGGTACGCAAATGTGGCTGAGGCTCATGCGGATGATCAGTATTTGTTTCTCCTCACAACAGCGGGGGGTGAATTCAAGCGGATCGATCCGTATGCCCGTGAGGTGACAAGCTCCGTCGGCAACGCTATCGTTCACGATACCCGTTTTGACTGGCAGGGGGATGATTTTACCCTCGTACCATGGAATGAACTTGTTATCTACGAATTGCATGTCGGGACGTTCAATGACCAAGAAGAGACTCTCCATCAGGGTGAATTCTCATCGGTATCCGCGCGTCTGGGACATTTGAAAAAACTCGGTATCAATGCGATCCAGATTATGCCGATAGGTGAGTTCGCGGGAGAACGGTCATGGGGGTATAACCCTTCCCAGATTTTTTCGGTAGACGGCGAATACGGAGGGCCGTTGGCGTTTAAACAGTTTGTTAAGCGTGCTCATCAAGAGGGTATTGCGGTGATATTGGACGTTGTGTACAACCACCTTGGCCCCAGCGACCTCGATCTGTGGCAGTTTGACGGCTGGAGCGAAAACGGTCGCGGCGGAATCTATTTTTACAATGATGATCGAGCGATTACTCCATGGGGGGAGACAAGACCCGATTACGGACGGGGAGAGGTTCGTCAGTACCTCTTGGATAATGCCATGATGTGGCTCGATGAGTATCATGTAGACGGCATCCGTTTCGACTGTACCCAATTCATTCGATCTGTCGACGGTTTCGATGTGCAGGAACTTCCTGAGGGGTGGAGCCTGCTTCAGTGGATCAATAGCCAGATTACCCAAAAGTTTCCCGGTCGGATCACAATCGCTGAGGATCTTCAAAATAATAGATGGCTCACCAAAGAAGTCGGAGCCGGCGGAGCCGGATTTGCCTCTCAGTGGGACGCTATGTTTGTCCATCCCATACGTCAAGCGGTGATAACACCCCAAGACGAGCAGCGATCACTCGAAGCCATACGTGATGCCATCTTATACCGCTATAACGATGACGCCTTTGATCGGGTGATTTACAGCGAATCGCATGACGAAGTAGCAAACGGCCATGCTCGTGTACCGCAAGAGATCAACCCGAATGATCCCAAAGGGTGGTACGCACGGAAACGTTCGACATTGGCCGCCGCGATGGTCTTTACCTCCCCCGGTATCCCAATGCTTTTTCAAGGTCAAGAATTCCTAGAGGGGGGATGGTTTCGTGATACGGTTCCTGTTGATTGGGATCAATGTGCTGAGTTTCACGGTATCGTCCGATTGTACCGAGATCTTATACGGTTGCGTTCCAACCGTGAGGGTTTTACACGCGGTTTGTGCGGGCAGTTTACACAGGTGTACCATCTGAACAATGAACGCAAAGTTATTGCATATCATCGCTGGGACAAGGGGGGAACATCGGACGACGTTGTCATCGTTGCTAACTTCTACCATGAGGCACAGAATGACTACGTCATCGGTTTTCCCGCCGAAGGGGCATGGAAACTCCGCTTCAACAGCGATTGGGAAGGGTACAATGACGATTTCGGAAACCATCCAAGTACCGATATTATTGCAAAAGAGGGTGCGTGTGATGGACTCCCCTTTCATGCTTCGGTTTCTATAGGCCCTTACAGCGTAGTGATTTTTTCGCAATGAAAGTCCCGAATAGACAGAGAGGAGAGTAGTGTAGAAGGGTGAGGAGAGAAAACTCTCCTCGGCATGTGTATTAAACGAAATCGACTTTGGTAACGTGGTGTTTGAGACCTAACTCATCGGCACTACAACCAAGAGCTAAACCTATCATCTGTTGCATATGAAGAACCGGAAGTGAAACGTCACGGCCGATAGCAACTGAAGCATGGTGTGTTTGAGTATCGAGTTTGAGGTGACAAAGAGGACAGGGGGTGACCATCCAGTCCGCATTCGCATCCATTGCTCCAGCGACAGCATTACCGGTTAAGATCGCCGCTGTACGAGGTGCTTGAAGTTCAGCATGGAAACCGCAACATTTGTTTTTCTCTTCATAATCAACATTGACACCGCCACACGCGATGATCAAATCATCGAGTGACGTCGGAGTGTACGGGTTTTCATGACCTTTATGCGTTTCATTTTGAAGCTCAGAAGGGCGGATATTGTGACATCCGTAAAACGGAGCGATATTAAATTGGCTTAAAGGTTTTACGACCATCTCTTTAATCTTATCAAGACCGAAATCATCGATAATAGCGTATAGGAAATGGGTGATTTGCGACGTACCTTTGTACTCCAATCCCACTTCGGAGAGTTTTGCGTTCACTTTTGCTTTTAGTTCTGCATTATGATCAAGGCGGTGTTTGGTCATCGCCGTATTGAGCTGACACGTATTACAGATAGTAACCATAGTTAGTCCGTGCTTTTCAGCATAAGCAATATTACGTGCATTGAGTACAAGGGATAGAAAGTCATCATAATCTTGTAGATGTGAAGCGCCACAACATGAAGCTTCAGTCAATTCTACAAGTTCAATCCCAAGCTTTTTTGCCACTGCCAATGTCGACATCATCTGTTCCGGCGTACTCTCTTTTGCGGTACAACCGGTAAAAAGTGCGTATTTTAATTTTTCCATTGAGTACTCCCTAAAACTTTACTGTTGATGAAGATTTGATTAGTTTTTTGATCTCATCTAATTTATCGGCTTTCGGCATATTCCATGGCAATACGATTTTACCTTTGGCAAACATTTTAAGAGCAACCGGAACGTGTTTTAGTACACCGATATTCCCCTCCGAATAACGGACAAGTTCACCCTCATCGAGTAGACCGTGTTTTTCAATCGAGTGGGCAAATCCGACGGCATGGCGGGTAGCGACGTTGTTTTTAGCAATCCCCGCTTCAAATACCATATTGTGAAGTTTGGTGATTTTTTCGATCGGATTGACCTCTTTAGGGCATACCTGCGCACACTCCATACATTTGACACAATCCCAAACCCCTTGGGCCTCTTCGTTTACCACGTGGAGACGTTCAATGGAAGCGTCATCACGGACATCGGCACTGAATCGATAGGCCGCAGCGAATGCCGCAGGTCCGATAAATTCTTCATTGATGGCCAATGCCGGACACGAATAGTGACATGCGCCGCATTGGATACAGTAGTCTGCTTCGAGAAGCTTTTCGGCATCATGAGGGCTGACAAGGTGCTCTTGCGCCGGATGTTCTTCGATTTCGCTCACAAGATACGGTTTAACTTGCGCGTGCTTGTCCCAGAAATCTTTTTTGTCGATGATCAAGTCTTTGATCGCCCGTTTCGTGCTGAGCGGTTCAATCGTGAGTTCGCTTCCGAAAACATTGATCAGATCAAAAAGGCGTGATTTACAGGCCAAAATCCCTTTGCCGTTGACTTTGATCGAGCAGACACCACAAATACCGTGGCGGCAGCTTCGACGATATGACAGGCTTCCGTCGTGATCCCACTTGATACGGTTGAGGATATCGAGGACAACCTCTTCATGGGTTACATCCAAGACATAGGTGTTATAGTAAGGAAGGTAATCGGTCTCTTCATTGAAACGGAAAACTTTAAACGTTACTTGTTGCGATTTTATCGACTCCATACTCTCTCCCTTAATATGATCGTGCTTTGAGTTCATGGCGACCGAGGGTTACATCCATGTAGTCAAGCTTGATTTCACCGTTTTCATCCATGTACGCCATGGTGTGTTTCAAGAAATTTTCATCATCACGTGTCGGGAAGTCTTCACGAAAGTGAGCGCCGCGGCTCTCTTTGCGATCCAACGCACTCGCAACAATAAAGAGGGAATAATCGAGCATATGACCGAATTCGATTGCTTCTTGGAGTTCGGTATTGAAAATTTTTGATTTATCGGCAATACGAATGTTTTTATAACGGTTGCGCAAATCTTTCAAAATTTCCATTTGTGCACTCAATGTTTCTGCGGTTCGGAAAACGCCGGCATTATCGCTCATTGATTGCTGAAGCTCTTCACGAAGTGCGGGTACCGATTCTTGGCCGTTATTGGTCAAGACCCAGTTCATCTCTTCGATCATATGCGCTGCATCGGCTTCCGTTGCTTGGTGCAATGTGATGCTGTCGACTTCATCCACCATCGTTTTACCGACAAAACGGCCAAATAACAAGGCTTCAAGAACCGAGTTTGCGCCCAAGCGGTTTGCACCGTGGACAGACGAACATGAACATTCGCCTGCGGCGTAGAATCCCTCGACGAACTCGGAATTGTTTTTACGAACGTGTCCGTGTTTGTCCATCGGGATACCGCCCATAGAATAGTGGGCTGTTGCCGAGATCAAAATCGGCTCTTTAATCATATCAAGACCGAGGAAAGTGATCGCAAGGTCACGAAGCTCCGGAAGACGTTCCATGATTTTCTCTTTACCCAAATGAACAAGATCGATGTAAACGGCGTCTTTGCGAGGACCGACACCGCGTCCTTCACGGATCTCTTGGATGATCGCACGGGCTACAACGTCGCGTGATGCGAGTTCCATTGCATTCGGTGCATATTTTTCCATAAAACGCTCACCGAGTGAGTTGAGGAGTTTGCCCCCTTCACCGCGAGCTGCTTCGGAGATCAAAACACCGTTTCCTGAAAGTCCCGATGGATGAAATTGGACGAATTCCATATCTTCGAGAGGAAGGCCGTGGCGCGCTACAAGTGAAAGTCCATCACCGGTGTTTGCATGGGCGTTGGAATTGATTTTAAAGGCACGTGCGTATCCGCCCGTTGCGAACATAACGGCTTTTGCATTGAAAATCGCTTTCTCAGAGTTACGAATGTTATAGGCACTTACGCCATATACTTTTCCTTCATTATACAAAAGGTCAGCAACGTACCACTCATCCCAAAATTCGACACCTTCACGAAACGCTTGCTCGTAAATGGTTTGAAGGAGAGTAAGACCAGTGCGGTCTTTTGCAAAACAGGCACGCGGTGATGATTGTCCACCAAATGGGCGTTGAGCAATAGACCCGTCCTCGTTACGGCTGAATGCCGCTCCCATACGCTCTACCCACCGGATTGTTTCAGGTGCTTTTTCACACATAAACTGCACAACGTCTTGATCCGCAAGATAATCGGATCCTTTAACGGTGTCGAACTCATGAAGTTCAACGCTGTCAGCATCACTAAACGCTGCGTTAATACCACCTTGAGCAGCACCGGAGTGACTGCGTAATGGATGTAATTTCGTGACAACGGCAACTTTTTTACCGGCTTTTTGCAACTCGCGAGCTGCGGCACATCCGGCTAAACCAGCTCCGACAATAACCGCATCATAAGTATAAATGGGAATACTCATACGCCTTCCTTGTTGATAAAATCTGTGGACGATTATAGCGCGCCGCTCCTTGGGTAAGATTAAAAAGGGTTATAGGGGGCTCTAGGGGCTTAAACTCTCCATTATTGTCCAAAATGGTAACAATAAAGGAAAATTATTCCACTCTATGTGAGTGGAAAAGTTACATTGTGGTGAGGGACTATCGATAGGAGTTGGAGAGATCACGTAGTTGAACGATACAATTTCCCCCGTTTTCTTTGGCATTTTCAATCAACTGGAGGGCTTGCTGCACCCCCTCATCAATTGTTTTTACCGGAGGTTTGAGCAAGAAGCCGGCACTTAAGGTGATTTTGATAGGCCCTTGTGCCGTAGTGAAACTCGACTCTTTAACCGATTGAATGATTTTTTCGCACTCTTCGAAAGCGGTTTTTTTGCTGCTGCGGGACATAAGAAAAATAAGACGATCGTCGTCCATATGGGCAATAACATCAAGGGGCTGTTCATACATTGTGAACATTTCGCCGAGTTTGTTAAAGAGATTCTTTAAATCCTCTTTGGAAAGGGTGTTGATAAGGGTAGCATAGCGGTCGATTTCAAACAGGGCGAGAAATACGGTATTGCCTGCTTTTCCCGCTTTTTTTGCATTGAAAGCGTTTATAAGCCCTTTTTCATTATTAAGTCCGCTTAAGGGGTTGAGGAGATTTGGGTTGAGCGAATCTTGGGAAGATTTTCGCAGTCGTTTGAGGAGAAAATCTATTTCTTGGGTTGCTATGACTTTCCGTGTGCCGTCGGTGTCAACCGAACACGCTTTATGAATATCGCGGTAAATTTGATCAAGACGATAGCGATACAAAAGAAAGACAAGCAAGCCGGCCATCACTACCACGAGGGCGATCATTTTAGCGGTATCAATCGATTCTTGAATGAGGTGGATCTGGTAGTCTGTCATCCGATCAATATCGGTGAGGTAAGCCGTACGTGCGTTTAGCATCCGCGCACGCGAAGATTTTTCGGATATGGCAAGTGATTCAGACCAGATGAGGGCATTGTCGCGGAAGGCTTCAGACGATACCACTAAAGAGCGTAAAAGAGATGCCTGCTCTTCGTTTGAATTGATGAATGAATCCAAAAAGGCCTCTTTCCCTGAGACTTTAACGGAGAGTTCAATCTCGGACAGGGCACCGTTAATCATAATAGAGGCCATTTTTGGGTCACTTAAATCGGTATTGATAATCTTATTGATTAAAAGATGCTGATTTTTGAGAGCTCCCAAACGCTCCGAATATTGCGATAGATAAAAAAGTTGAAGGGTAAGGATAAAAACACCGATGCCAAGAAACAGCAATGCATTTTTAAGGTTAAAAAAGACTTTTCGTATTGAAATCAGCATAATTCTCCTTTACTATGATCCATAATTGGTACAAAATTAACAAAAGGCAATTCTATCACTACTCTTGTCAATAGTGTTGATATTTAACACAACCGTAATCCGATTTTGTCTATAATAATAGCATTTTTCACAACAGTTAGAGAACGGACAGAGGGTTTGAACGCAGAAAACTATTTTATTTCCACTTTCACTTCTGCGGGAACGCACATCGGAGATGATGGGGCGTGCGTAGGCCAATGGGTCTATAGCAAGGATGTTTTTTTTGAAAATGTCCATTTTAAACGGACGTGGCTGAGCCCGTATCAGATCGGATATAAAGCGATGATTGTGAACATCTCGGATGCGATTGCTATGAATGCGACCCCTGCGTATGCATTACTGGGAGTCGCAATGCCAAAATCGATCTCATTGCATCAGATGGATGAACTTTCACGCGGTATACGTGCAGCGGCATCGGAGTACGGGATCGAGATTATAGGCGGAGATACGATTAGTAACTCCAAACTCGATCTCTCCATTACGATTATCTCTCAAGCAAAGAACCCCTTATTGCGACGGGGGCTAAAAAAGGGCGATATCATCGCGTATACGGGAACGATCGGGAAATCGGCAAGAGATTTACGCTATCTGCTAAGCGGAGGGAAAGTACATACGAAAAGCCGATTTGTGGCTCCGAAGCTGCGTCAGGGATTCGTTTCCGATGCCCGTCCTTATCTGCGATGCGGTATGGATCTTTCGGATGGTCTGTGCAGTGACATCGAAAAGCTATCCCGTGCGAATCGGCTGGGAATCCAATGGGATAAAAAGATATCCAAAAGAGGTAAATGCAGCGGGGAAGAATATGAGATGCTGATTGCGTTTTCGCCGCGCCGCCTTGAGACGATTCGCCGTATTGCCGCACGTACGCGAACGACGATCACCCCTGTTGCGCACGCTGTGCGCGGAAGTTATACGAGCCGCTGTAAGCGTCATCATTTTTAGGAGTTTCATGGAACGTCAATATTATCTTCCTCATAGTCCAATCGAGTTTCATTTTCGACAAAGTCCGCGCGATTTCGTTGTCGATGAGATACCTTTGTACCCTTTTAGCGGTGAAGGGGAACATTTGGTACTGCATGTCCGTAAAAAAAATCTCTCCACATGGCAGATGATCGATGTTTTCAGCAACCATCTGGGGATCAAAGGGCGTGACATCGGTTATGCCGGGCTTAAAGACAAAAATGCCCAAACCAAACAGTATATTTCTCTTCCACGCAAATTTGAAGGGGTTTTGGAAAACTTTGAGCATGAGGGGATCAAAATCCTCGAAAAAACGTATCACAATAATAAAATCCGTGTCGGTCATCTGAAAGGAAACCGTTTTTTCATCCGCCTCAAAAAAGTGAATCCGACCGCAGCGGTGAAAATTCAAGAAGCCCTCAAAATGATCAAAAAACAGGGGATGCCGAACTATTTCGGATTTCAGCGTTTCGGTCTAGACGGCGAGAATTATAAAAAGGGGGAGGCGATTTTGGCCGGAAGCCTCAAAGAACGCAATAAAAAATTGGCGCAGTTTTACGTCAATTCCTATCAGAGCTATCTGTTTAACGATTGGCTGAGCCGTCGGATTCAGATATCTAAACTCGTAGAGAGTTTTGGAGTCGATGAGCTCAGTACCGTGTTGCCTTTCCCTAAAGAGGAACTCGAAGCGATGAAAGCCCAAAAACATCCGTTCAAGCTGATCCACGGGGATGTGATGATGCACTATCCCTACGGGAAGATTTTTCATTATGAAAGTTCTGAAGAGGTTGAACGATTTTCAAAACGCGATATTTCAGTGAGCGGGCTATTAAGCGGCAAGCGAGCCACCCGCGCTGTGGGGCTGGCGGAGACGATCGAAAAAGAGTATGACACCATCACGAGCGGAATCGACGGTGCCCGACGATACGGATGGATTTTTCCCGAAGAGATCGAGGGGGAGTACAAAGAGAACGATGCATGGTTTGAGCTTCATTTTACCCTCCCCAAAGGGTGTTATGCCACCGTATTGATCGAAGAGATCGCCAAAAGACCAATTCAAACCGATGAAACTCAGGAGTAATTTTTGAAACAACATATCACCTCTGCTATCTCCCAAACCTTTGGCCGTTTTGCTTCAAAAAAACATGGGAAAACTTTTCAAAAAATGATCAATCGGACTTATGTCCGGGCGATGGGTTTGGATATGGGCGAATTTGACGCTCCCGAAACCTATCCGACCCTCAATGCCCTTTTCACCCGAAAATTTCGACAGATGCGGAGTTTTTCAACCGATCCACTCGATATGATCAGCCCATGTGATTCGCTTATCACTGCGTGTGGAACGATCGAAGAGGATCTGGCATTGCAGATCAAAGGGATGCGTTACAGCGTCGATGGCGTGTTGGGTGATGGGATATCCAGTGAGTCTAAAAAAAGTATCCACAACGGGGTATTTATCAACTTTTACCTCTCTCCGCGTGATTATCACCGCTATCATGCTCCGATCGATATGCAGGTACTTCATGCCATCCATATCCCCGGTAAACTTTATCCGGTCAACATCCCCTCTCTTAAAAAACAGATGAACCTCTTTATCGAAAACGAACGGGTCGTTTTGGAGTGTTTAAGTCGTGAAGGGAAACATTTTTTTCTCATTTTAGTCGGAGCGCTGAATGTCGGTGAGATGGAGGTGAGTTTTGAACCTCGTATCCGAACGAATACGGTTCTTACGCCAAGCCAATACAGCTATGAAAACCTCCATTTGAAGAAGGGGGATGATTTCGGGTGCTTTCGTATGGGTTCAACGATTGTCATGCTGTGTGAGAACGGTATGCTCGACCTCGCTCTCTCCAGCGGAGAGAATGTCAAGTTTGCGCAAACGATTGCCCGTCTGAAATCTTAAAATTAAAAACTATTCATCTGAAGGCGGACATGTAAATGCCCCCCCTCTTCGATAATTTCAAGATTGCTATCCATCGGCGGATGCAGTTTTCTCAAAACCCCTTGGATGGAGTGAAAAACATGAGAATGGATACGAAGAATAGGGGCTTTTATATACGAAATTTTCCGATCATGGATGATCTTTGCCAATGTCGTGATACCGCTGTAGTAAACCGTTTTATTAATGGAACGCGGGATGCGGTAATTTCGAAGCAGTTCGAGATTTTTGATTAAAACGTCACGATCTTCTTCACATAGCAGACAATTTTCTTCCGCCCGTTTAATTTCATCATCGATTTCAGATTGAATCGTATTTTCACGCTCAGTAATGGTTTCATTCAGGAGAGGATCGTATTTTTGCATTAATGAGAAGATGTTGTGCGCATCATGGCTGCTGTAGGTTACGGTTGCAACGTAAGGTTTGTCCTCAAGGTATTCGTGATCCAAAGCCTTGATCAATTCAACGACAAAACCAAAATAGATAAACTTATCTTCTTTATTGGGATCAAATTTAATTCCGTGGGCTGAAATCAGAGGCTTTGGGCCAGCATAGTGAAGAGTCATAAATCATCCCTTCTAAGAATGCTATCCCCTGAAAAGAGGGGACGCTTTTCTAATTATACATTAAATCTAAAGTGCATAATATCACCATCTTGCACAATATATTCTTTCCCTTCCAAACGCATTTTTCCCGCTTCTTTGGATTTGGCTTCGCCACCGCATGTTACGAAGTCTTCGTATCCGATCACTTCGGCACGGATAAATCCTTTTTCAAAGTCGTTGTGGATGACGGCCGCCGCTTTCGGAGCGGTCGTGTTTTTGCGGATTGTCCATGCACGTACTTCTTTCACTCCGGCGGTAAAATAGCTCATGAGTCCGAGTTTGTCAAACCCTTTGCGGATGATTTGCTCTAATCCTGATTCTTCCACACCCATATCGCGCAAGAACTCATCGCGCTCATCGTCTTCCATCCCGACTAGCTCTTCTTCGATTTTGGCACAGAGTTTGATCACCTCACATCCGTGTTTCGCGGCGTGCTCACGAAGACGCTGAACGTATTCGTTGTCTTCGGTGAGACCGTCTTCATCGACGTTGGCACCGTACATGATCTCTTTTGCACTCAACATACGCACTTCATTGTTGAGTTTTTCGAACATTTCGCTCTCGTATTTCGGAAAATTGCGGGCAAGGTTTCCCTCCGCCAAAAACTCCGCCAACTCTTCGGCAAAGACTACCATAGCTGCCGCATCTTTTTCGTTTTTCGCCTGTTTTTTGAGACGCTCTATTCGGTTGGTCAATACTTCGATATCGGCGAAGATCAGTTCGTTTTCGATGATCTCGACGTCGAGAAGGGGATCGATGCGCCCTTCGGTATGGACGATGTTGTCATCTTCGAAACAGCGGACGATTTGTAAAATAACTTCCGTTTCGCGGATATTGGAGAGGAATTTGTTCCCCAACCCTTCCCCTTTGCTCGCCCCTTTGACGAGACCGGCGATGTCTACGAAATCGAGGGTAGAGTGTTGAATCCGCTCAGGGTTTACGATTTTGGCGAGTTCGGTCAAACGGATATCGGGAACCGGAACGGTTGCTTTGTTCGGTTCGATCGTACAAAACGGATAGTTTGCCGCTTCGGCGTTTTGTGCTTTGGTAAGCGCGTTAAAAGTGGTTGATTTTCCGACGTTTGGTAGTCCTACGAGTCCGATTGATAAGCCCATTGAGTGTTTCCTTATAGTGTTTCGATGCGTAAAGTATTGTTGCAATTATACAGCAGGGTTGTTGATAGGGGACTGAGGGGAATAACGAGAAAAATAGATGATGTAATATCATCATGATGTAGTTGTGCTATAATGCACTAAAAAAGGAGATAGTATGAGTGTACGTACCACCATTACCCTCGATGAGGACATCCTCAAACTCCTCAAACTCAAAGCAGTAGAGACCTCCGAATCGCTCTCCTCACTCGTCAATAATATCGTTATCGACGCTTTTAGAGAAGATAGCGGTGACCTTAAAGCGTTTGAGGAGCGAAAAAACGAAGAGACCTTATCGTTCGAGTCGTTTTTAAAACAGCTGGAAGCTAATGGCAAGCTATAAAATCGAGATCAAAAAATCGGCGGTAAAAGAGATCGAGAATCTCCCCTCGGTGATTTTGAAAAGGGTCGTTACCCATATCCAGGAACTCGCCAATGATCCCAGACCGCTCGGGTGCAAAAAACTGAGCGGGGATGAAAAATATCGCCTCAGAGTAGGGGATTATCGGATTTTGTACGAGATCGAAGATGAGATTGTGATGGTGTATGTCGTCAAAGTAGCACACCGAAAAGAAGTTTATCGGATGCTTTAGGGCTGGATAAGCACCGTTCGTGGTGAGCCAGTCGAACCATGAACATTCTACCCTTCGACTGACTCAGGGCGAACGGGAATTTATTTACAATGCTCCATAAGCCACTTAAGGCTCATACGGACGCCCGCACCCGTTCCGCCGTAGGGTTTGGACGAGATGTTGCAAACGTTTACCAGATCGCTTTTGATCAGTATGTGGGATTCATGTACTGCTTACCAGCAGCAGACACGGTTGCGCCCAAGCTCTTTGGCCTGATACAATGCTTTGTCGGCCTGTTCAAACAGGAGATCGAAATCGATACTGTCGTTTTTCGGACTGCTTACGCCGAAAGAGCAGGTTATATGTTCGACGGTGCTAAAACGGTATTCCTCGATACTTATACGGATTTTTTCAGCTAGACGCTCTGCAAATACAATATCGAGAGTATTGATAACCATAATAAACTCTTCACCTCCCCATCGTGCGACTTTATCGCTTTCCCGTACGGTCTTTTTAAGAACGAGGGCAAGCTCTTTGAGGACAGTGTCGCCGACACTATGGCCAAACGTATCATTGATGGATTTAAACTTGTCAATATCGATGATGATTACGGAAATTTTCTGGCTAAATGGGGATGCGGATTCGATGAATTCCATCAGGCCGCGGCGGTTAAGCAGTGTGGTAAGGGGATCGCATTGCGCTTTTGAACGTAGAAGGAGATTATTGTTTTTGAGTTCCACCTGTTTGTTATGCAGGATTTCGAGAAGATGGTTAAAAAAACGTGCAACAATACCCACTTCAGTATCGCGTTCTTCATAGATTTTGGTCTGTAGATTACCTGTTTTCATAATGTGAATAATACTTTCGATGGTCTCGACCCAGGGAAGCTTCGCTTGATGTTCCGTTACATTCAGTCCAATCACTTCATTCCGCCGCGAGACACGAAGGCTGTTAAAACGATGGAGGAGCAAGAATAACACGACTCCGCTTCCGAAAGCAAAAATGAATGCGCTGATGATTCCAAGCGATTGAATCCCGATAAACTCCAGCCTGTTCATCCCCTCTTTTAGCGGGGCGAAGAGTCCTACCGCCAGCGTACCCCATGCCCCGCCAAATCCATGAATCCCTACTACACTCAGAGGATCGTCTACACGGAATTTGTGCAGCAGTATCCAATCGAAAAAATACATGACAAATGCCGAAACAAACCCGACGAAAGCCGCTTCGAGCGTTGTCAATTCGGCACATCCGGCAGTTATCCCGACCAGCCCCGATATGATCCCGAAACTGAATAACTCGACACCGACCCCTTTTTTTTGAAACAGACTGATAAGATACGCGCCGAAACCGCCGAATGAACCGGAAATGAGGGTATTAAGCAAAATGATGCTCGCCGATGAGTTAAAAGCAAGAAGACTTCCCGCATTGAAAGCAAACCATGCGAACCACAGGATAAAGACACCGAAGACGATAAAATTGTGGTTGCTCGGTGCGAAGTTTTTGATTTCCCCTTTCCGGAATTTCCCCAGACGCGGTCCAAGTATGATGGCACCAGCGAGTCCGATCCATGCTCCCATCGAATGGACGACCGTTGATCCGGCAAAATCGATAAAACCCAGCTGTTTCAGCCACCCATTTTCACTCCATGCCCAGTGCCCGAAGAGGGGATAAATCAACGAAATGACGACAATGGATACGACGATGTAACCGTTGAATTTCATCCGTTCGGCAACGGCGCCGGAGACAATTGTGATGGAAGTCGCCGCAAACATTGCTTCGAAGAAAAAAAAGCCGTTTTGAGCTGGATTGCTGCCGTCGATGAGAAAGTCGGATATACCTAAAATCCCTCCCATATCGCTCCCGAACATCAGTCCGAAACCGATGATCCAAAAACATATTACGCCGAAAATAGTATCAATGAGATTTTTCATAGCGACATTAATCGTATTTTTTGAACGGACGGCACCGGTTTCGACCATTGCAAAACCAAGCTGCATGGTAAAAATCAAAATACCGCTCAATACTATCCAGAGGAGGTCAATATCATGATACTGAGGCATTCAAATCCTTCGCAGTTATTGTGAAATACGAGTCAGGCAAATGCATTGCAGGCCACATGCTATTCTCAAAGATTTATACAATAATTAATATATGCATATTATGTTCTAATGGTTGTTATTTTGAAAAGAAACACCTATTCAAGGACCGGAATTCAGTGCTTTTTGCGTTTGGGAGGTTGGCAGTTTTATTTCAGACGGGAGTTCCCGATTGAGTTGGGAACTTCATAGAGGTCCTTGTGCCCTTTGGGTATGACGAGAGATCGTTCGCCCTGAGCGAGTCGAAGGGTGAATGTTCATGGTTCGACGGGCTCACCACGAACGGGAATTTATTTGCAGTTTTCCATAAGCCAGTTGAGTGTCATACGAACTCCCGCACCTGTTCCGCCATAGGTATGAACATCCCATGCGCTTTCGGTATAGGCGCTTCCTGCAATGTCGAAGTGTACCCATTTCTCTTTCATATCCTCATCGATGAAGTTGTCAAGGAAGAGGGCCGCCGTGATCGCTCCGCCATACGGTTTGGACGAGACGTTGCAGACATCGGCGAGATCGCTTTTGATCAGCTTTTTCAGATGGCGGTTAAACGGTAAAATACCGCAGTATTCGCCCGATGCGGCTCCCGCTTCGACCCACGCTTCTTTGAGCGCGTCATTGTGTCCCATAACGCCCGTCGTATAGGGTCCCAGGGCTACCATACACGCTCCGGTCAACGTCGCGTAGTCGAAGATATAGTCTGCTTTGACGTTTTCCTGCGCATAGCCCAGAACGTCGGCGAGGACAAGACGCCCTTCGGCATCGGTGTTGCGTACTTCGATCGTTTTGCCGTTTTTGGCACGGAGTACGTCATCGGGTTTGTAGGCGTTTCCGCTGATCATATTTTCAACCGCTCCGACAAACGCGTGCACTTCGATATCGAGGTTCAGTTCACTGATGGCTTTGATGATTCCCATGACGGCGCATCCGCCGGCTTTGTCCATTTTCATTGTCACCATCGATGCTGCCCCTTTAAGGCTCAGTCCGCCGCTGTCATAGGTGAGCCCTTTGCCCACAAGGGTGATGACTTTACGCGGATTTTTCGGTTTATAGGCCAAATGGATCAGGCGCGGAGGGTGGGCAGAACCACGTCCGACGGAGAGCATTGCAAACATTTTTTCTGCTTCAAGGCCGTTAACATCGAGGATCGTACATTCAAGATTATTGCTTTTTGCCAGAGCATCCGCGGTGATGGCCATCTGCTGCGGTGTCATATCATCGGGGGTTTGATTGACCAAATTACGGACATAGTTGGTTGCCTTCGCAATGACGAGGGTTTGGCTTAAAATCGCTTCGAGCGCATCCAAATCATTCACACTGCCGTCGTAATTTTCATGGGAAAAGATGACGTCGATGAGTTTGGACGGTTTTGGTTCTGATTTGTAGCGCTCAAATTTATAGCTTCCCAAAACGACCCCTTCGATCAATGCACGAAAGCGTTCAGGGGTGTATTGGGCACATTTGAGCGTGGTGTAAGCATAATTCATGGCGGTTTTGATCGCTGAAGCCATGGCCGATCGGTAGAATTCATCGCTCTCTATGGTGTCGATTCCGCACACAAGAATACGGTGTTCATGCAAGGCACAGAGCTGTTCTTGTTCGGCTTTAAAACCCGCTTGGGTTAAAAGGGCACGGTGCGGATGCGTTTCGAATTGTTTAGGGGTTACAAATTCTAACGTTAGGTCAGCACTGATGAGAGAGAGGGGTTGATTAACGAGTTTGACGTTCACGGCGTTTCTCCAAAAGTTTTTTTTCAATTCGGTTAAAAGTAAAGACAATGCTTCCCACAATCGTCAACACCAAAGGAACGGCAAAGTACCAGTGGGCTTTGATCCATGCAAGGAGTTTGAGCAGTTCTTCCCCGAAATAATAGGCGGGAATGATCGTAAGCGACGCCCAGAAGATAGCGCTTATAAAATTGATAAGTGCAAAATCTCGGGCAGAATACTTGGTTAAGCCGATCGCCATCGGGATGACGGTACGCATCCCGTACATATAGCGTTGGACGAAGATGATGGGCCAGCCGTATTTTTTAAGGAGCAGATGGGCGATCGCAAATTTACGGCGCTGGGTATGGAGCTTTGTATAAATGTAATTTTTATTGTAGCGTCCGATATAAAAGTAGATCTGATCCCCGACAAACCCCCCTAAAGCACCGACAATCAGGGCAATGGGTAATACCATATCGCCGGTATGCGACATGATTCCGGCCATGACCAGCCCAAGTTCTCCCTCGAGAATACTCCATCCAAAAAGGACAATATAGCCATACTCTTTAAGCCATTCAATAAATAGATGCTCCACCGCTATCCTTTAGTTGTCAAAATTCAATATTTGTTTGGCTTGAATCATGTCTTTGTCTCCGCGTCCGGAGAGGTTGACGATAATAAGCTTATCTTTGATGTCGGACATTTTTTTCAAATAGGCGACGGCATGGGCGGTTTCAAATGCGGGGATGATCCCCTCAGTGCGGCTGAGCCATACAAAGGCGTCTAAGGCCTCTTGGTCGGTAATGTTATCGTAGCTTACCGTATCGTTCTCTTTATGAAAGGCGTGTTCCGGTCCGATTCCCGGATAATCGAGACCGGCGGAGATCGAGTGGGCTTCGAGAATCTGTCCGTCTTCGTCTTGGAGGAGATAGCTCATTTGTCCGTGCAACACTCCGGGACGCCCTTTGAGAAGCGAACAACCGTGTTTATCGGTTTCTACCCCCAATCCTCCCGCTTCGATTCCGATACAGCGTACCTCTTTGTCTTCCAAAAAGTGTTGAAACGTTCCGATCGCGTTGGAACCGCCGCCGATGCAGGCGATGACGTAATCGGGTAGACGATTCTCTTTTTCCAAAATCTGAGCGCGGGCTTCGCATCCGATAATCGCCTGAAAATCGCGTACCATCATCGGATACGGATGCGGACCTGCAATGGTTCCAATGATGTAGAAGGTATCACGCGCATGGGTGACCCAGTGGCGGATCGCATCGTTCATCGCATCTTTGAGGGTTTTGGAACCGCTCTCGACGGCGTGGACTTTGGCACCGAGAAGCTTCATACGAAAAACATTCAGCTCCTGACGTGCTACGTCTTTGGCTCCCATGAAAATTTCGCATTCCAAACCGAGCAACGCCGCGATGGTTGCGGTGGCGACACCGTGCTGACCCGCTCCCGTTTCGGCAATGACCTTTTTCTTGCCCAGACGTTTGGCCATCAACCCCTGCGCAATGACGTTGTTGACTTTGTGGGCTCCCGTATGGTTCAAATCTTCCCGTTTGAGATAGATTTTGGCTCCCAATTCTTCAGAGAGATTGGCCGCATAATACAAGGGGCTTGGGCGGCCGACATAGTCTTTGAGGTATCCGTCTACCTCTTTCCAAAAGGTTTCATCAAAACGGATCTCTTTGTAAGCGGCTTCCAGTTCCAAAAGAGCCGGCATCAAGGTTTCAGGGACATAACGTCCTCCGAAGATGCCAAAATGGCCATCAACAGGATCAAATTTTGAGGGGCTAGGGATATACATCAATCGACTCCAATCACGGTATAGACTTCAACAAGATCACGCAGTTTGGATTGGCCGCTTAAAAAATCCAGACCCATCACAAAACACGCTTCAACACACTCTGCACCGACTTTATTAATCAGATTGGCCGCTGCATAGGCCGTTCCTCCGGTCGCGATCAAATCATCGATAAGAAGGACTCGGGGAGCATCGACTCCCGAAAACGCATCGATATGGATTTCTACTTCGTCAACACCGTATTCCAGAGAGTATTTTTCGGATACGGTCGTGTAGGGGAGTTTTCCTTTTTTGCGGATGGGGACGAATCCGACCCCTAACATTTGGGCGAGTGTTGCACCGAAAATAAACCCGCGTGCGTCAATCCCTGCAACATGAGTGAGATTATAGGGGGCATAACGCTCACGCAAATGGCGCATGAGTACACCGTAGGCCTCTTTGTTTGAGAGGAGGGTGGTGATATCTTTAAACACAATGCCCGGTTTTGGGAAATCGGGGATATCCCGAATCGCATTGATTAAAATGGTTCTCTCACTGATACTGAGGCTCATAAAAATTTCCTTGATAAATTGGTTAAATCAGTGCGTCGATACGCCCTTCAAGCTCTTTGATCTTATTTTGGAGGCGGTCGGTTTCGGAACGGTGTTTCGAGTTACGCTGTTTGAGCGATTTGAGTTCATTGCGAAGATTGTTGAGCTCTTCGCTCAAAATATCAACATTTCCCAATGCACGCTGGAGTTGAATTTGATATTTTCGGATCAGTACTTCAGCCTCTTTGAGGGTCAGTTTCATCATTTCACTGCTACGCTGTTCTTTAACGGTAATACTGCGAAAATAGAACATTTTGACTAAAAAGAAAAGGGCACCCAGTGTAACGATTGTAAGCAATGACCACTCTAAAAACATCGTTTATCCTTGTATGGCCTCTATTTTGTCTACTCGACCGCAATGGCGGCCCCCTTCGAATTTTCCGGCAATCCATGCATCGAGGATCGATTCGGCAACCCCTTGCCCTACGATACGCTCTCCGAAGCACAGCACATTGGCATCATTATGCCCCCGTGCTACGCTCGCGGTGTACGCATCGTGGCACAGTGCGGCGCGAATGCCATGAAAACGGTTGGCGGCCATAGACATTCCGATACCTGAACCGCAGATCAATATCCCTTGTGAAGCAGGGTCGGCGAGGACATTTTCGCACACTTTGACCGCATAATCGGGATAATCGACGCGATCTTTGGAAAAAGGTCCTAAGTCGATTACGTCATGTCCTTTGCTACGAAGGAGCTCTACGGTAAAGTCTTTTAGATCGATTCCGGCGTGATCGGTGGCAATGTAAAATTTCATAACTCTCCTTAGTTCAATAATAGATTTAACAGCGCTTGGATGGGCCACATAACCAACGGGATTTTAAGCGGAGTAACCAATATGATGATGATAACAATCATTCCATAAGGTTCGGCTTTGGCGAAAAATTCGGCAACGGCACGTATTTTGTATTTTAGACTCAGATAACTGAGAAAATGGGCTCCGTCAAAGCTTGGAATCGGGAGGAGATTGAAGACTGCTAAAACGACATTGATCAAAAGCAGTTTCATCACGAAAATATAGCTGAACAGATAGGCGATTCCATCAGCTTCGCTCGGCTGTGCCATCGAGAGGAGGATAACGGAAGAGAGGGTTGCCAAAAAAAGATTGTAAGCGATTCCGGCGAGGCTTACCTGCATCGCGGCATTGTAGCCGCCGTTGCGTATGACGGTATGGGTATTTACCGGAACGGGTTTTGCCCATCCGAATAAGAATCCGCTGGAAGCCCCCAGAAGCATGGGAATAAAGTAGGTCATCAAAGGGACGAGAATCGAGCCGAACGGATCGATATGGATGAGAGGATTGATGCTCAGCCGCCCTTGGTTTCTCGCGGTATGGTCTCCGTATTTGTAGGCGACCCACCCGTGCATAATCTCATGACCGATAATGGCGATGAGAAGAGCGATAATCGCCGCAGCGATTTCGAGCATATCAATAGAGTTCATAATTATTAGCGTCTTCGCGTACTCTTTCTGCTACAGCACGGCTTAGAGGTTCTTTTTGTTCCAAATCACTCGGTGTTTTTCCGATACGATCCCATCGAACTTCATAATTGTCATCTAAACTGAAATAGACAAACCACGGAGTTCCTTCGATCAAACCGTAAGGGACGCTTCCCCAAAATCGACTGTCATTGGAGTGGTCGCGGTTGTCTCCCATCATGAAGTACTCTTTATCCGGGACAACGGTAGGGGGAAAGTCGAAAATGAAATCACCGTTTTGAATGAATGCGATATTCGGATCGTCTTTAGTGATACGCTCATCATGGTGGATCCCGGGATGCTCTTTGGTATAAGGATCTTTGACCCAGAGTTTGCCATCTTGTTCGATTAATTCATATCCGGGAAATGCTTTTTTAGCGTAGTCATTTCCCTCTCTCGGATGGAGATAGAGTATTTTGTCTTGCAAAAACAGCTCATCTCCCGGGAGGGCAACACACCGTTTGACATAGTGCAGCTGCGTATTGTTCGGGTAACGGAAGATGACGATGTCGCCGCGTTTAGGCTCATCACCGTCGATAATATGTCCGTCAGTTCCCGGAATCAGAGGAATTTCGAGAAAGGGAAGATGGGGGGTTGAAATTCCATACGCAAATTTTTTCGCGAAAAGGTGGTCACCGACGAGCAAAGAATCTTTCATCGATCCGCTGGGGATTCGGAACGCCTGGGCAACAAAAAAGATAACGAAGAGGACGATGATGATCGTCCCGGTCCAGCTATTGGAAAAGCGGTAAGCACCATGAGCGGCGTTGAGGATTTTTTTCTTCAAGGATTATTTCTCTTCTTGTGCGTGAATTTTTGCGGCTTTGAGGGTGTTGCTGAGCAACATGGCGATGGTCATCGGTCCAACACCGCCGGGAACGGGGGTGATATACGACGTTTTCGGGGCAACGGCATCATAATCGACATCGCCGACGAGACGGCCGTCGCTTGCACGGTTGATTCCGATATCGATAACGATGGCATCAGAGCGTACCATATCTTCTTTGATGAGGTTGATAACTCCGGCTCCGACGAGGACAATATCCGCAGCAAGGGTGTGTTTTTTCAAATCATCGGTAAAAATATGACAAATTTCAATCGTTGCATTGGCATTTAGCAAGAGTGCCGCCATCGGTTTTCCGACGATATTGGAGGCACCGACGATACAGCAGTTTTTCCCTTTGGGATCGATATTGTATTCCGCCAGGAGTTCCATTACCCCAAGCGGAGTGCACGGAACGAATCCGTCAAGTCCCGTAGCCAAACGTCCGACGTTGTAGGGATGAAATCCGTCAACGTCTTTGGACGGGGCGACTACTTCGAGGATTTTGGTGGTGTCGATATGTTTAGGAAGGGGGAGTTGAATCAAAATCCCGTCGATGTTGGGGTTTTGATTCATCATCTCGATGGTTTTGATAATGGCTTCTTGGGAAATGTCATCGGGCATTTCGTGGGTGACGGAATAAAATCCGGCACGGTCACATGCCTTTTTTTTCATTCCGACATAGGCTTGGCTCGCAGGATCATGACCGACTAAAATAACCGCCAACCCGGGAACTCTTCCCGTCTGAGATTTGAGTTCTTTGGCTCCGAGAGAGACCTTTTCTTCGATTTTTTGTGCGAGCGCTTTGCCGTCAAGAATTTGCATTTAATCACCGTCAAATTGTTTTTGGGTATGATAGCGAGTAAAGACTAATAATTGGTTAAAGGGATCAGGTGCGCTGGATTTTTCTTCTATTTTTGACATTTACATTCTCTAAGGCCGAGTCGTTTATTACGAAAGAAGAGTATGCTGCCGGACTTTATCATAACCCAAGAGGGGTTGGGTGTCATTTGTGTCACGGAGAGAAAGGGGAGGGGAAACTGATCGCCCGCTATAAAGAGAAAGGGGAAAATAAGATTTTCGCCGGTAAACCGATTCATAAACTCTCGTTTCGGGAGTTTTATGAGAAAGTAAACAGCCGTATTATCGGAATGCCCCGTTATTATCTCACGGATACCGAGATACAAACCCTTTATTATTATCTCCATCGCGAGGAGTTCAAACGTGCCGCTCAACAACCCCGAAAAGCTCACTGACCTGATCGCCTCGGGCGATAGTGAGACGTTAAACGCGTTAGCTATCCCCGTAAGACGAGAGCAAAACCGCTCTTTATCCTTCCGTTCTGCCATGATGCTCTCCACCCATAACCTCAAACACCTCTCGAAAATCCCGACATTAAGTGCCGAATGTCTGATGCTCAATCTCGAAGACGGGGTGAGTCCTGAACAAAAGCCGTATGCGTTGGCCTTGTGCGCGATGACCCTGGCTTCCCTCCCTCAATACGATAAAAATCTGGTCGTCCGGGTCAATCCCCTCGACGAGGGGGGTGCGGAAGAGATCCTCTTTCTGAACCCTTTCATGCCTGATGCCATTCGGGTTCCTAAAATACGGAGCGTAGCCGATGTACGGAGAATCCTTACCCTGGTGAACAAAGAGATCGACATTCATCTCTCCATCGAGACCAAAGAAGCCTGGCTGGCACTCTCGAATCTTGCCATCGATCCGCGGATCAAAGTCTATTATCTGGGTATTCTCGACCTCTTTGCGGATTTGGGACTCTCTCAGAGCCTTTTGACCCCTGAGAGTCCAACAGTGCAGTATATTTTGAGCCATTTCCTGGTGACCTCGCGTGCATGCGGTATCAAACCCGTTTCCTTCGTCTATCAAGATTATAAAAACAGTGACGGACTGCGCAACTGGCTCGAATTAGAGAAAGATATGGGATTTGATGCCAAAGGGTGCATCGCCCCGGCGCAAGTGGAGCTTATACACGAAATATTCGGACACAGCGAAGAAGAAATCGCCCGAAACCGTGAGATTGTCCGGCTCTTCGAAGAACATGCCGCACGGGGGATCAGCGGATTTGTCGATGAGCGGTACGGGTTTATCGATGAGCCGATTTATAAGGGTGCACTGGCGGTTTTAGGGCAGCGGTGATGTTTCTCCCGTCATACCCTATAGGGCACGAGGACCTCTTTGAGGTTCCGTGCTACGACACGGAATCTAGCTTTTTGTTTCATTCTGACATTTAATCTCACACTTTCTCATAATTTTTGTATAATAAGAGTTATTTACTAATTTGATATGAAAGTAACTCTTGTATGATAAGTTTAAGTGAGATTCGAAACCGTGCTGAGTTTCCTGATAGCTCCCTCGCTGATCTCTATAATCCGCTCACAATGCCTCCGAAACTGCTCAAAGCGCATGAAGCACTAGATCGTGCCGTCGATAAGCTTTACCGCAAAGAGGCTTTTAAATCCGACACCGAACGGGTGACGCATTTGTTTGAAATGAATAGGGCATTGACGAGTTTGGTGGATGAGCCGAAAAAACTTAAGAGAACTAAAAATGGCTAATAGGTTCTACAGATTTAGAAGCTGCAAAAGTATATTTGAATTTGAAGAGTTGCAAAATCAAGAAATTTATTTTGCATCACAAGAAGAACTTAATGATCCGATGGAAGGGTATCGAGATATATTTTGGCGTGGCGATAAAATCGTATGGAAAAATTTATTTAAACATTATCTTTTGTGTTTAGAGAGAGTAATGATGGTGTTGGCGGTAAATGGCGAAGAATATTGCAAAATAGATGAGAATAATATACCAATTTTTGCAGGTTTTGATGACTTTCCTACACCTATGTATAAAGAGTTATTTGAAAATATTGCATCAGATTTTTTTTCGGAATATAACGAATCAATAAAAAAAATAGCTACACGAACAACGCCAGTCAGAAGAGCTGAATTGCATTGGTATCTGAATGCAATTCATTTAACAGCAATCAAAATCATTCAAGAAAACTATGAAAAGTCGGGTTTACTTCCTAAACAAGAGAATTCAAATAATCAAATTTCAAATAGTTTGACAACAATTATTTCATTGGTTGATAGTATTGAACAAAATATTCTTGAAAATGGCGATGAAGATAAAATCGGTGTACTTTTTGATGTTGCCAAATATATTCAACTTGAAACAAAACTAATAAATAAATTTGCTATGATGAAAAATACTCCAAATAGAAACTTTGTTCTTATGGAATTTCCAGATAAGTATATTAATTGTTTAGAAAAACTTATGTATCCAAAGTGGTACACAGCGTGTTTTATGTCTGAAAAAGCAATAAATAATTCTTCTGTATGGGGACATTACGGAGATGGGCATAAAGGTGTGTGTTTAATTTTTGAATCAGACGAAAATAATTTTATAAACTTATACGGTAAAAACGGATGGGGTGGTTCAAAAAATAATATAAAGCCAAGCTTTGGATGGTCTAATAGTGAATTTCAAGAAATTAAATATCAAAAAGGTTTCGAGGAGATAGATTTTTGGAAATCACTTGGGAATTTGCCTATACCAATTTTAAATTCAACATGGTTTTTTGATGAACAAGCAAATAAAAGCGTAATATCTGATTTTATGCTTGGCACTAATGAAGATGAGTGGAGAAAGGTTTATTGGGAGAATTTTTATAGAGATATTACAATAAAACTTAAAGATTGGACGTATGAACAAGAATATCGACTAATTTTAACTACCCTGCTTGATAATGAGATAGAAGAGCAATATAGAAAGTTGAAATATGATTTTAGAAGCTTAAAAGGTTTGATTTTTGGGATCAAAATGTCTGAGGAGGACAAAATTAAAATCATCGAAATTATTGGGCAGAAATGTAAAGAAACAAATAGAACAGATTTTGAATTATATGAGGCTTATTATTCACATAAAGATAAAAATATACAGCATAGAAAATTAGGATTAAGCAAATTTTAAAATTTTAAAAATATATAGTCACCCTGCCATATTTTCCCCCATTTTTGAGCGACGGGATACAATGAAGCAAAATTTTAGGAACTACCGATGAACGAAGTTACTGCCTCCATCGACGACAGCATCAAAACCAAAATCTACACCATTCGCGGAATGCAGGTGATGCTGGATAGAGATTTGGCGGAGTTATATGGGGTAGAAACTCGCGTGCTCAATCAAGCCGTTAAAAGAAACATGGAGCGGTTTCCTGAAGAATTTATGTTTCAGCTTAGTGAAGATGAATATCAAAACTTGAGATCACAATTTGTGATCTCAAGTTGGATATCACAAAATGTGACATCCAAACAATATGGAGGTAGAAGATATTTGCCTTTTGTTTTTACTGAGCAAGGGGTATCTATGCTCTCAGCTGTCCTCAAAAGCGAAATCGCAGTAGCAATCAGTATAAAAATTATCAAAAGTTTTGTCGAAATGCGGAGATTTATCTCCAATAATGCACTGATATTTCAAAGACTTGATTCATTGGAGCAAAAACAATCCAAAACGGATGAAAAAGTTGAGGCGATATTCAATGCCATCGAAGATAAATCCATTAAACCGAAACAAGGTATTTTTTACGATGGGCAGGTTTATGATGCGTATGTTTTTGTATCAGATTTGATAAAAAGTGCCAATGAAAGTATTGTGTTGATTGATAACTACATCGATGAGAGTGTCTTGACGTTATTATCCAAACGAGATGCAAAGGTAAAAGCGACGATTTACACCAAAAATATCACTAAACAGCTCGAACTCGATCTGCAAAAATATAACACCCAATATCCGAACATAGTGCTAAAAAAGTTTGATTCCTCACATGATCGCTTTTTATTGATCGATGAGAAGGAAGTGTATCATATCGGAGCAAGTCTAAAAGATTTGGGTAAAAAGTGGTTTGCGTTTTCGAAGTTCGATATAGGTGCATTAAATATTTTGGAAAAATTAGAAAAATGATTTTTTATCCTTGTATTGAATGTTATTTGACGATAATATAAACCCGTATCCGCACCTTTGTCGGTTGTTCCGGTTTGGGGTATTTGGGATGGGCGAGGTTGATCATTTGCAGGGTTAGTTCATCGAGAGGGGTTCCGACTCGGTTTTTCTCCAAAGAGAGATCACGGATCGTTCCATCGGGGTTGAGGATGAATTCGACCACATTGTTGTCATTCGGGTCGACATCGTCATTCGGGCGTTCACGCAATAATCGGGTGCCGACAATCTCATTGATTTTACGGATTTTTTGAAGATTATCGATAATGTAGTGTTGTTCTCCTGCACTAAGATTAAAAAACTCCTCACCGTAGTGGTGGAGAACGGAGAAGGGGAGACTGTCGCGGTCGGCTTCGGTGATTGGTTGTAGTTCGACGGTGGGGGAAGGGTGTTGAACGGTTTCGACGGATGCAGGGGTATTTTGAGCCTTTTGTATTTTGGTCGGCTGAGGATGTACGGGTAGGACAGAAGAGGGCTCGGTACTTTCGGTGAATTCAGATTCTTCGCTCACGGTGATGCCGAAGTTTTTTTCTTTGTAATACGGTGTTTCATCCGAACTCTCTTTGGGTGTGATCCAAAACCAAACGCCACCCACTATCAGAACATGGATAAAGAGGGCGATAATAAGTGCCGAGAAAGGTCTGTTGGATTTCATTTTTTGATTATAACCGTTGAAAATCCAAGACGGTTAAAATCTTTGGATTAGAAGAGAGATTTAATACCCGGTAAGGTTGTACCAAACACGATAGCGAATCAGTGTTTTTTGCTGCGGTCGGGGGTATTTGGCGTAGGCGAGTTCGATCACCTCTTTGGTGGTGTCGTCGAGAATGGAGAGCTGGCTGTTTTTGAGAAAGCGCAAATCGGAAATACTGCCGTCGGGATGGAGGTAAAACTCGATCATATTGGTATCGTTGGTGCGGATATTATCGGGGATGCGGGAGCGGCCGTAGCGGTCTAATACTCCTTGGGTAATACGGCGCATCACCTCTTGGTTATCGAGGATGTATTTTTGCTCCCCTTCGGAGAGTTCGTTGAATTTATCGCCGTAGAGGCGTTGGATGCTGTCGGCGATTTTCGTCGAACTTCGGATCGGTCTTTCTTGGGCTGACGGGTCGGCTTTGGAGAGGCTGTCGTGAAGACTGAACTCTTTTTTGGAGAGCGTTTGGCGCTCAATGGCGGCGACGGGTTTCGCGACATGGCGCTCAAACGCTTGTTTGGGTTCGGCAATCGGCTCTGTGACCGGAGGCAAAGGTTTGCTTACTACAGCCGGGGCTGTTGGTTTTGGCACATGAGGCTTGGGCGAGGGCTGTGCATCCTTGATCATCTGTTCCCCGCGAGGGATCGGACGGCTTGGTCTGATTTTAGGGATATCGTTTTTAACAATCGCCTCTTTTTCCATACTTGGACGCTCTTTGATCGAGAGCCTGAACCGCTCTTCTTTGGGCTCGGGAGGTTTGGTCTGTGGGGGAGGAACGGGTTTGAACTGATCCAACAATAAAATCAGCAATAGGATGATGAGGTGAACCAAACAAGCGATTAACAGTGCGTAAAGAGAAAAAGATTGGGTTCGCTTCATGGTCTCAAAAAGTGTTTAGATAAGGCACGTTAGTGCGCAATGGGGGGAATTGTACCTTTAATTTGCTAATGAAAGTACGCGGTTGATGAAAAAGATTGTACAGATGCCCTATCCATCGGCTGAGAATCGATTCTGCAACGTTTATTTAAAAATATGCGCTATGATACAGGTTATTGAGTGGAGAAGTAAAGTATGCAGCGTTTTGTCTATTTAATCCTTTTTTTTATTATCGTTTTGATCATTAAAGCTTTTTTTGTCGATTCTTATTTGAAAGAGAAGTACGCATCCGAGGCGAACACTTCCGTTGAAACCGCTCAACCCGAAGAAGTGCAATCGGCACCGGTAGAGAATAATATCAGCGGAATGGCTGCAGAGAAAAAGAAAAATTCTTCACCTAAACAAGAAGGGATGCCTCTTGATCAGTTGGGGGACAGTATCGCTGAAAAGATTGAAGGAAAATTATAAAATTTACTTTTGACGAGAGAGTAAAATCCCGCTCAAAACGATCATAACGCCTCCTGCAACGACCATCGGGGTCGGTAATACATCCCCTAAAATAATGCCAAACAGTGTTGCAAAAAGGACAACCGAGTAACTCACGGTACTGATTGTTCCCGCTTTGGCATAGAAATAGGCGCGGGTCATGTAAATCTGACCGTAAGCAGCGGCGATTCCCATCAGAGCGATCCACATCCAATCCCTCCCCGTCGGCATAATAAAAGGGCTAAGAGCAAAAGCAAAGAAATCAGAGGTTGTGTATTCCGCAGCAATCATTAAAAACAGAGGGATAATAACCCCCGAAAGCATAAACGAGAGGACGACGGTCCGTTCGTCATAAAAGGCTTTGAGGCTTCGGACGCTCGTATAGGCCAAGGCGGAGAGAAATCCTGTCAAAATTCCCATAATATGGAGATAATCCCAATGTAAGCCGCTTAGCATGGCTACTCCCGCGAAACCGATGAAAATGGCGATGACAGCGTTTGCTTTGAGTTTCTCACCCAGTAGAAACAACGCGAGCAGAGCGGTAAAAATCGGTTCGGTTTTTGCATACACAATGGCGTTAGAGAGGGTCGTAGCCCCAATCGTATAAAAAAATGTCAGCAAGGCTACGGTTCCGATAACTCCCCGAAAAATGAGGGTAAAGGGTCTGCCTCCGACGTTATGGATCGGTTTGCGCAGAACAAAAAGAGCAATAACGATCAGTCCCATGGCGTTGCGCCAAAACGTTATTTCTACCGATCCCATGGAATCCGAGAGGAGTTTTGCAAACAGCATCGTGAGCGCAAATAAAAATGAGGCGGCAAGCATCAGTAAAATGCCGCGATGGGTATTGGAAAGAGATAGATTCATGGGAGAATTGTAGCATCAATAGCTTTTTGAGAACCTATGCCGCGGAAAGGAGGGTTTGAATGAGGGGAGGATTTTCTAATATTTTGCGAAGATATCGGAGATGTTCTGGATATAGGTCCGAGGGGGAACCCGAGTGGGGAGTAGGGTATCGACATGGAGTTTTTTTGCCCGTTCAAGGAGATCGTCGCTGCCGCTTTCGACGACCAGGACGATATGAATGACATCGGCCAATTGGAGTATTTTAAGGGTCGTAAGCAATTTTTTCAAGTCGGGAGCCTGATAATCGATAAAAATAAAATCGGGTATGTGTGTCCGGATCACTTCCATCGCTTTATCGTACGTAAGGGACGTTGAAATATCAATGTTTTTGTCGATCGAAGTGACGGCCGATTTGAATTTCAGCCCATCATCCGTTTCTGTACACAGATAAAGGACACCGCGACGGTGAAGCGATTCGAGATAGGGGACGAGTTCGATCAAAGATCGGTTTTCGCTTGATAGATTGTCATTGTTGAGCGACTGAAGATAATATTTCAGATACGAGAGAGTAGAAAGTTTCCCTTTGATGTTGGATTGTTGAAAGAAATTTTTGACCGATTCGGAATTTCGGGCCGTTTTCCACAGAAACATGTCGAATTGATAGGCGATTTTGTTGAGCAGTTGTGTTATTTTTTGATCAAAAATTTTAGCCTCTGCGACGTATTTAACGGTGAAACTTTCTTCATTTTCATTGATAATCATGTCGATGAATTGAATGAGCTTTAAATTTTCTTCTTCGAGGGTCCGTTTATGATGGATTTCATCAACGGCGATCGCTTTTACTCTGCTCAATTTAAGCTGTATAACGGGATAGTTTTCGGAAGTAGTAGGGGTTTTGTTGGCGATATGCTCGAGCTTCTCAATGGCATTTTCAGCGGAGTCAATGTTGATGTTGTGTTTGGAAATAGAGAGTTTATTGGCTTCAAGTTTGTTTTGGGCCGCTGTAAATTCTTCATGACGGTTGAGAAAAAGGTCATGAAAAGCCCGTTTGATGTATTTCGATTTTTGCTTGAAAGAGTCGTACAAACTGCTCAAGACCATAAGATCACGATGAAGAGTACTGAGGTTGCTTTCTTTAAGTTTTAAATCGATTTCGATCAAGTTGTTGTAGGTTGTCATCAAAAAACGGCGAAGTTTTAGAAAATCGACTGTTTTGGGAATCGATTCGTACTCGGAAAACTTTTTAAGTTGTTCGTTTGTTTTTTTAAAATACTGTTTGATAGCGGCTTCGGTCGTAAGGGCGATATCGTCAAACTCACCTTTTGGCGGAGCACTCTTTTGCACGGCAGATACGGTGATCTGTGACGCCTTTGCCTCTGCTACGATGAAAGTGACCTTCAGCTCACTGCAGGGGAGATGATCGGTATCTTTCCACCCCGAAAGGGTAAAAGGGTATTCGTCCTCTGTGGAGGTGATAATTACCCCTTCTTCCCCGATTTCGTCATAATAAAGGATGGTCCCCGATAAGGGTTCAGCCATAGGTTTCCCTCCGAGTCTCTCAATTGTCACGGTATTATAGTAAAACTTTATAAAGATTTATTTGGATTCTTTGAGAGTTTTTTCAGCACTCATAATCAGTTCTTGAATCGACTCTTTCTCTTTTTGTACCGCTGTAGCCAAACGAAGCGTATAAGGGATCTTTTGCTGCAGTTTCTGGGTAATAAACCGTGTGCTTTCCGGAGTATCAATGAGATAGGCAAGTAAAAAAGTTTGTTTTCCCCATCGCACCAGCATATCGCTTTGACGAATATTATTTTTGATATTGAGGGCGAAATCACGTAAAATAGCTTGGGCATCACTTCCCGAAGCGATGAGCTCGATGATCGTCAGAGCAACAAATTTTTGGTTAAACATGGCGGCATCGTAAAAACTTTTCGAGGTATGCATAAAATATTCTTTTTCGTAAGCACCGCTCTCTTTGTCGATACTGGCATCATTTTCGATCAGAATCCGTTTGATAAGGTCTTGTGAAATGTCGCGGAAGGTGAGAATCGTATAGTCTGCTGCAGGAGACTCAACGATGACGGAAAATGCATACGGTTCGATCCGCCAGTTTAGCATGCTGACAACCTGCTCATTTTCGGGGAGTTCCATCAAAGAGGTTGTCCATTCGTCGATATTATCGGCTTTCCCGGCATGAAAATAACTGTCATGAGGAACGAAACGGTTGAGGAGAGAGCCGAATTCGCGTAAAAAACCTTTGGCGGAATCGACATTTGCAAAATCGAGAAAAGCTTTGTTGAAAAGGACCGGAACGTGGTTGTGCATCAGAACGATCAAATCTTTTTGGGTATTGATTGCTGAGAGAAAAAGTTTGCTGCATACACTGCCCTCGTCCATTACAGTGGAGCCTTCTATTGATGTTTCCATATATCACCTTTCAACTGTGTAGTGTAATGATATCACACTCGGAAACGATTAGGAAAAAATCGGTGTGCAAAAAAGAGTCTAAATGCCTCGTGATTTTTTAATCATCTCATAGGCGGCATTGATATTCTGTACTTTTTCGGTCGCCTCTTTGAGATACTCATCCGAAGCTCCCTGAGATTTGATAATATCGGGGTGATATTCGCGTACCAGTGCACGGTAAGCTTTTTTCACTTCATCATTAGTCGCTTCGGCTGTAATTCCCAACAGGGTATAGGCTTGATCGATGGAACTCTCTTTGACACTGTTGCGGTGGTAGGAACCGAAACGCTCCATCATCGTTTTTAGTTCCTGCTCACTGAACCCTAGATGATAGGCTATTCGGTGAAGCATCTCCTCTTCGCTCTGAGAGAGGGTTCCGTCAATGTAGGTGAGATTTACGAGAAACTCGACCATTTTTTGGCGTTTATGGATATCTTTTTCCAAAGCTTTGTAGAGTGCTTGGGCTACGAGATCGAGATTATGGGGTGCATTTTTCTCTTCATCAAAAATCTCTTTAAGCATTTTTTTGGTTGCTTCAGGATTAGGGAAAAGGGCGCTGATATCGGCGAACATGTTACTTACGAGTTCTGCTTCGAGCTCATCTACCCGACCGTCCGCTTTGGCCACTTTTGCCGCCAGGGCTACGAACAGACCCAGCTCACTGTGGGCGAGGGCGTCTTTGGTGAGTTTAAATCCGGCAAACTGATTTTTGGTATAGGTGTGCTGATTTTTTGAGAAGCTTCGGGAAAGCCAGTAAAAGAGGGCGATTACGAGAACGAGAATAAGTATTTGGGTCATGGTGATCCTTTAGAAAAATAAAGTGAAAGTGTAGCTTTAAACCGGTTAACTTATCCCAAATGAGACGTTTTCCAATTCCACCGCTTCATCCTTTTGAATATCGTAGATTCCTTTGAAGTTGTGGGGGAATTGGCCGTTGAACTCTCCAATTTTGGCTCCGGTGGAGGTGGTTTCGGCGTAATAAAAATCTTTCTCCTCTATCCGGAGTCTGGCACTGAGAAAGGGGAGGTCGCCGGTATCGTTCATATGAACGACGACGAAAACATGGTGTGGTACGTACACAAAGCGGTATTCCAATCCGCGTTCATTCAGCAAAGAGGCAAAGAGATTGGATTTGTCATCGCAGTCACCCCAGTTGCTCTCAACCACTTTTACAGCGTTGCGACTGGTGTAATCGGTACGGTAGGGGATATGGGTGACGTAGTCGAACAGTTTTTGGACCTCGCATCCCTGATCGTTACGGCACTGTGATGTCAGTTCTTTCGCGAGATGATTAAGCTCCCCCTCGTGTGCAAGATTGGTTTTAATCACCATGCCGCTCAGTTCAATCACGCCGCGCTCATATAGGCTCACCATCTGGGGGGAGTTGTGGGGGATATAAGGGCGTAAATCACGTGTTTCGATCCACGTTACCGACATTCCCGCATACGTAAAGACCCCGACAACGGAGCCGACCATGAGGAGGCTCATGAAACTTGCTTTGGATTTTTGAACAGGGTGTTCATGCTGGCGGGCGGCTGATTTGAGGATTTCACGGTACACCAAAACCGCTACTACACCAAGGAGAGAAATTTTTATCCAGAGATCCATAATCTCTCTTTTTGCAATCGGGTCATTTTTTTAATGGCGATTTCCCGTTTGAGCGCCGCACTTTTGTTCGTGCAGGTTTCGTGATAGACCAAGGTTACCGGACGGCGATAACGGGTATATTTGGCCCCCTTGTCGGTTGTATTGTGATCCAAGATCCTTTTTTCCAGATTATTGGTGATTCCGGTATAAAGGGTCGTGTCACGGCACCTTAGGATATAGACACTGTACGAAATATCAGATACCATGGAATCGTTATTTATAGGGTAATTTTTAAGGCATCCAGGAGTGTTTTTTTGGAGCCTTCCGGATCACCGAAATAGCTGTTTTTAACATCGTCTTCTAAAATAGCGAGATCATCAAACAGTTCTGCATCGTCTTTGTGGGGAAAGTAGCGAGAGACTTCTTTTCCTAACGCTTCCGTATAACTCTCATCGAGATCTTCGGAGTCTAACAATCCGATCCGTTTGCAATGCTGTATGGTTGACAGAGCGCGGAGATTGTAAAGCATATCGAGACGGTTGTCATCCGATTCTTGATAAATGAGGGTATTAAGGGTATCAATTTCATGTTTGTAAAGTTCGGTCGATTCTTTGATTTGCTGCAATTTTTCAGGGGAAAAGGTCATGGATTTCTCTTTAAAATAGGATTATTGTTTATAGAATCCAAATTGTACACGTAATTGACGTCACTTCAGATTAATAGGATTAAAAAGTAGCATTAAAATTAACAGGATGTTAACACCATCTCCCTTTTTAGGGCTCTAATATCTATTGCTACTTAAATAGAGTAATATATTTTTTTACACGATGTAGGGTTATGATGAAAAAAATAAAAATGTTGTTATGGTTAGGGGCTACGAGTGCACTAGCGGGGACGCTCAGTGTTGATGATGCTATCCGAAAAACACTCCTCTCCCATCCTGAGAATCAGGTGGCGCTTATGCGGTACCAAAGTGCCGTGAGTGATTCAAAAAGTCTCCAATCTTCGCTTCACCCCCGAATCGATGCGACGGTGGGCTATTATCCGACGAAAACGTTTGTGATGCCAACCAATAGTGCCTTTTCTACCCGCCAGAGCGATGCCTTTCATGCCGATCTCACGGGAAGCTATACGTTGTGGGATGCCGGAAGGGCAAACGACAGGTACACCGCATCGCTGCATAAAAACAATGAAGCGGATTTCAATCGGCACGTTGCCGAAAATGCCCTGATTGAGCAAGTACGACTCTATTATTACACACTGGCCTATTTGGACTCGCGAAAGGGGACGGCAGAACAGTCGGTCCGCTTTTATCAAGCACAGTATGAGCGCTCTATCAGTATGCGAAAAAACGGATTAAAAACCGAAGCGGACGAATCGCGTTTCAAAGCATCATTGATGGAGGCGAAAGACGCCCTCTCAGCGATCCGTGCCGAAACCGATAAAACGGCTCTGGCCTTGACGCTGTTGATCGGGGAACAGGTTGAAGGGGAGATTTTGAAAGAGGAACTGGACCGTCGCTGTGATACCATTGTACGGGTTGAGACGCCTGAAACACTGCGCCAAAAACTCGCTGCCAAAAACCCGCAGCTGCATGCTCTCCAAGCCTCCATCGATCATGCCAAAACACTCTGTGAAGTTGCCGGCAAGGAGCGCTATGGGAATGTAGCGCTTGTCGGTTCTTATGGGTATGACAACTCCCTCTCTTCCTATGACAGCTCTTTGGTCGGTGTCGTCGGAACTGTACCGTTGTATGAGGGGGGGAAGATTTCGGCGGAAGCGCAAAAAAGTCGTATTTCCCTTTCCTTGGCACAAAAAGAGTACGAGAGTACGGAGCGTATTTTGTACGCGGAGCTGTATGGTGCGTACAGCGATCTGAAACGTTCCGATGAAGCCATTGCCGCACAGCAGAGCATTATCGATGCGGCACATAAAACGCTGTTGTTGATGGAAGGGCGATACGCTCAGGGCCTTGCAACGTATATCGATGTTCTGGAAGCGCAAAGTGTCGTTGAAAACGGCCATATCGGGCTCTCTGAAGCCAAATTTCAAAAAATACGTGCGTGGGCGCACATGGAAAAAATGTTGAATCAAGGATGTGAGAATGATGTTTGCAAAAATTAAGCCGTATCTGATCGGTGGGGTGATTATCCTGGTCGTGGGGGGAGTTGTCTATAAAAAAGCGGTGATCTCTAAGAGTGTTCCCGCTGAACCGCTTCAGCAGACCCCCAAAACACTCGAAAGCATCAGCGGTGTCGGAACACTCGAAGCCAAAGAGGTGGTGATCCTCGCCCCCAAAACCACGGCAAAGATTCAAGCACTGTATGCCGATGAGGGGGACGCAGTGACACGCGGTCAGGTTCTGGCGAAAATGGACGTTGCTGAACTGAATGCCAATGTCCGAGAAAGCGCCGCCCTTATTTCCAAAAGCCGTGCACAGCTCTCCTCACAGAGGGCCGTTATCGATGATCTGAAAGCCAAATCCGATTTGGCCGATGCGACGCTGGAACGTTATACCGCTTTGCTTAAAGGGGGATTTGTGACCCAAGCCGAATTTGATGCGGCCCACGCATCTGCGCGCAGTGCCAAAGCGCAATGGAAGAGTGCGAAAGAAAACCTTCTCCTTTTTACCCATGACATTGAAAAATCCGAAGCGGTAGCGGCGGCGCAGCAGGAGAAAATCGAGGATCTGACGCTGCGCTCGCCGTTTGAGGGGATCGTCCTCTCCCGAAATGCGGAAGCGGGGAGTACGGTGGGAGCGGGTAATGCCGTATTTCGTCTCGCCGATCTCAAAACAGTGTGGGCAAAAATCTATGTAGATGAGGCGCAAAGCGGAGCATTAAAAGTGGGGCAGCGAGCGGCGGTTACCCTCAGATCCCAAAGTAAAACAACATTTGAAGGGGAGGTTGTCCGGATTGGTGTCGAGAGTGATCGGATCACGGAAGAGAGGATTGTCTATATTCAATTACGTACTCTGCCCGAAACGCTCCACATCGGAGAGCAGGTAGAAGCCCGTATTTCGACCTCTCAAAGCGGCTTGGGCAAATGATCAACCTCGCACAGCGTGACATTGCCCATTCTCTGGGAAAATTCGTCACCACCGCTTTTGGGGTGGGGATGCTGATCGGGGTGGTGCTGATCATGATCGGTGTCTATCGGGGGATGGCCCATGATGCGATGATCGTCCCCAATGACATTGCTCCTGATTTGTGGGTTGTCCAAAAAGATACATTGGGCCCCTTTGCCGAAAACTCCCGTCTCCATGAAGACCTCAAATACGCTCTTCGCGGATTCACCGGAGTCAAAGAGGTCTATCCGCTGACCTTTCAGAGCATTCAAATCCTCCAAGGGATCAAACCGATCCGTGTCTATGCCATGGGGCATGAAGCTGGAGGTGCGTTTACCCCTTACCGATTGAGTGAAGGGAGAGCGATAGCCATACCCCATCAAGAGATAATTGTCGATACGAAAACCAAGTTCAATCTCGGCGATCGCATTCATCTGGGGCGCAACACCTATACGGTTGTGGGGCGGACTCATAAATCGGTCTCTTCCGGCGGCGACCCGATGATCTATCTTGATTTGGATGAAGCCCAAGAGCTGCAATTTTTATTTAGTAATGAACAAATCCGAAACGATAGGATGCGCGGAGGCAGCCCCTCAACCTCCACGGCCAACGCTTTTGCCCTCCAGCTCGATGAGGGGTATGCCACTCAGAGCGTTGCCAAAGAGATCGGACGATGGAAACATCAGCAGGTTTATACCGCGCAGGAGCAGGAGGAGATTCTGACGAAAAATCTGATCGAGCGTTCCGCAAAGCAGATCGGTATGTTTACCGTCATTTTACTCATTGTCTCTTCGGTGATTATCTCGCTGATTATCTACACCATGACGATCGGAAAAATGAAAGAGATCGCTATTTTAAAACTGATCGGGGCATCAAATTTTACGATCACGAAAATGATCGGACAGCAATCGCTGTTATTGGGGCTATTGGCGTTTGTTGGGGGGAATATCTTTGCTCATGTCAGCGCCGATTATTTTCCGAAAACGATCATTCTGATACCGACCGATGCGATGAAACTTTTTGTGGTTGTGGTCGTTGTCAGCATAGTGGCATCGTTATCGGGGATTCGTACCGCATTGCGCATTGATCCGGCCAGTGCGATAGGGGGGTAAATGAGAGATCCGGTGATAAAATTAGAGGGGATTCATAAAACCTATGGGAGCGGCGAGAGTGCCGTTAGCGCCATTAAAGAGGCGAGCTTTGAAATCTATTCGGGGGAGACGGTGGCGCTGCTGGGCCCCAGCGGTTCGGGAAAAACGACACTGATTACGATGATCGGCTGTATCACCGAACCCAGTGGCGGAAAACTCCATTTAAACGGTCAACTGGTTTATGAGGGAACATGGCAGGTCAAGGATACACGCAAATTACGCCGCGAACGTATCGGATTTATTTTCCAATCGCATAACCTGATCCCTTTTTTGAATGTGCGGGAAAATGTGACTCTGGTTCCGCAAATGAACGGGGTAAGTAGTGCGGAAGCGAATACTCAGGCTCAAGCGCTGTTGGAATATCTGGGGGTGGGGGATAAGATGGAAAAATTCCCTTCAGAACTTTCCGGCGGGCAGAGTCAACGGGTGGCAATCGCACGCTCTCTGGCTAATAATCCTAAAATCATCCTCGCGGACGAGCCGACAGCGGCGTTGGATGCGGAACGTGCATTATCGGTTATGCAGCTCTTGCGCAGCTTGGCACATGAGCAAGAGGTGGCTATTGTCGTGGTGACCCATGATGAACGGATGCTTCCTCTGTTTG
The DNA here is from genome assembly GCF_049587615.1 of Sulfuricurvum sp. Taxonomy (GTDB): domain Bacteria; phylum Campylobacterota; class Campylobacteria; order Campylobacterales; family Sulfurimonadaceae; genus Sulfuricurvum. The sequence goes on along the minus strand of NZ_JBAVEF010000046.1, from coordinate 4,845 downwards.
ATCGAATTTTGAGGGTAGAAGACGGGTATGTTAGGGAAGAAAAATTTTAATAAAAAAAGAGGCATCGATAATAAAAAAAGCCTTTAATCTTGATTTATATCAATTCGTATTCGCCAAACGGACTTTATAATCTCGCTATCTTAGTAGACGGCAATATAAGGAGCTTTACGCTTATGTCCTCACCTATTTTTTTTAATAACGTTCCCACGATCACACTCTATGATCCTTTAGCCGAAGTACTCGGTGCCGCGTCGGACGGGATATTTCACTATACCTACACCGATGTGGTCAAATTGGCAGGGCACTCCTGTCCTACGGTAGCCGGAGCGTATTTGATGGTATGCAAAGGATTGGGTCTCCTCTACGGTGAAGCTTTTCCCCTCCGGGGCGAGATCCGTGTTACGATCAAAGGGAATTTAGGGGATGGGGTTGTCGGGGTAATCGCCAATGTCGCTTCTATGATCACCGGAGCAACCGAAAAGAGCGGATTTCACGGGTTAGGGGGACGATTTGATCGACGCAATCTCCTCTTTTTTGACTCTGATATGACCGCAGATATGGCGTTGGAACGTCTGGATAGCGGTGAGAAAGTGATGTTGACGTATGATCCCGGTATTATTCCCAGCGATGCCCGAATGGCTGCATGGCTTAAAATGACCCTCTCCGGGGAAGCCGATTCCCAGGTGCGCGAATGGTTTCGATCGGCATGGCAAGAGAGGGTGAAAAATATTCTCATCGATTTTCGCGAAGATTTTCGTTTGATACAATACCGGTTTGAAAACAACGGAGTCAATAAATGAATAAAATTTTAATGTTATTGGTCGGTGCATGTGGGCTGTACGGAGCTGAGGGATATAGTGTCTACCAAAAACACTGCATGCAGTGCCATGTCGAAATGATGGAGAAAAAAGAGGTGGTTCGAATGCTTCACACCCTCAAAGCCCCTCCGATGATCGAAGTTTCCAATCGGCTCAAAGAGAATATCATCATCGCTGATGATGACGACGATGTCAAACGTCGCGTTACCATCGCATTTATCAAAGATTACATCGATAACCCGAGTGTCCAATACAGCATGTGTCACCCGATGGCAATCGAAAAATTCGGCATCATGCCCTCCCAAAAAGGGAAACTGAATGAAGAGGAAAAACAAGCGGTCGCCGAATGGATCATCGACCGGTATAAAGGGGTGAAATTTTAATCGTTTTGAGATGTAATCTTTACCCGTGCGGATTTCAGTGCACTCTGAAATGAAAAAGGGTCATTGAACACGGGGATGAGAGTATTGATAGGAACTTTGGGATATCCAAAGGGGGCAAAGAGGTGGTTCGGTGCTAAGGTTCCAAATCGAATCGGAAGTTCAAGCGACCCGAGATGGTTCGAGAGAATCACAGGCTCCCCTTCCTTTATCCCTAGTTTTTGCGCTTCAACTTCATTGATCAAAAGATAAGGCTCTTCTTCATCTTTTAAGAGTTCCGGAACGTTTCCGGTCCGGGTCATGGTGTGCCACTGTTTTTTGGTACGTCCCGTGATGAGGACAAATTCATCCTCGTTTGATTGTGGAGCGGAAGAGAGTATGGGATGAAACTGCGCCCTGCGAGAGCGTGTGGAAAAGAGCTCATCAGAGTAGAGTCGTTCCCCTCCCCACTGATAGGAGAGGGTCTCATACTCCTGCGTGCTTTGATCGCATGATCGTTTCTCGGTTAATTTTTTATACTCATCGTAAATCTCTGCCGTATCGGTAAAATCAAACCCTGAAAATCCTAATGCTTTAGCTACGGAACAGACGATTTCAGAGTCGCTTTTAGCACCGTGCGGGGCCGGTTTAAAACTCCTTACACGTTTGATAAAACGCTCGGAATTGGTCATGTTTCCCTCTTTTTCTCCCCATGCAGTGCTCGGGAGAACAAGGTTCGCTAGAGCGGCCGTTTCGCTCAGTACACAGTCCTGGACGACTAAAAAAAGATCGTTTTGCAAAAGGGCAGAGCGGGTTTTAGAAATATCGGGGAGCGTCAAAAGCGGATTGGTGCAGGCTACCCATAGAAAGCGTAATTCATCTCGAATAATTGCCTCGATAGCATCGGTTATGGTCATTCCTACTTCCGAAGAGATTGTATCCGAAGAGAGATTCCAATGGTGCTCACATACTTCACGATCCTGAGGGTTGCGGACATCGCGGTAACCGGGGAGGCCGTTAGAGAGATAACCGACTTCACGTCCCCCCATGGCATTAGGCTGACCGGTGAGAGAGAACGGGAGCCCTTTTTGGGCGTTGACCCGACCCGTAGCCAAAAAGAGGTTGATAAATCCGAGATTGCGCATCACCCCATCCACCGCTTGGTTCAATCCCTGACACCATAAGCCCACAATTTTTTTATCCGATACAAAGAGATCCACTAACATATCAGTATCTTTGATAGATAGCCCGCACGATTGAACAGCTTCCGGATAGGGTATCGCTTGAGCGGCATCGATGGCTTTAGCAAACCCATCGCAGGAACGGGAAATAAAATCGCTATCACATCCGCCAAGCGTATGAATTTTGGCTAAAAGGGCATTGTAGAGCATTGTATCGCTTCCGCTACGAAGTCCAAGCCACAGATCGGCTTTTTCGGCGGTTTCGGTACGGATCGGATCGATAACGATGATTTGGGTTTCGGGATGGGATTTTTTACGTGCCATGATACGGCGGTGGAGGATCGGGTGTGCCCACGCGGGATTGGAACCGGTGATGAGGATGACGTCGGCATCGTCGATATCGGCGTAATTGCCGATGGCTCCGTCGCTTCCGAACGCCATCTTGTGAGCGACGACGGCACTTGCCATACACAATCGTGAATTCGCATCCACGTTGTTCGTTCCCAAATACCCTTTGATCAGTTTTGTAAAGAGATAGCTCTCCTCAGTGAGGAGCTGTCCTGAGAGGTAAAAATAGAGGGCTTCAGGGGGAAGTGATTTAATCTTATCGGCTAAAACGCAGATCGCCTCCTCCCACGATATTTCGCGGAATGGGTCGGTTTTACAGGATCGGTACAGCGGAGTAGTGAGACGGTTAGCATCGAGAGCTTTTGCCATCTGAATCGGTTTGAAACACAAATCTCCGTGAGTAGAGGGGTTAGTTTTATCTCCCTTGACCTTATAGCCTTTATCGGTACACTCGACGTTTAAGCCGCATCCTGTCCCGCAAAACGGGCACCCTGTAGCGATCACATCACTCATCGGTGTATCCGATCAAAGCTATGGACATCAGGGTTAGACTCATGGGTCATCGCAACGTTATGGCGTACGATCTCGGCTATCTCGCTGATCTCATAGAAATCGCGCAGACGTTTGATAAACTGCTCTAAACTTTCATCACCGATCCGGCTATCGCGATAGAGTTTCATCAACTCCGCCACGTAGTGGGGTGCCTCTTCGAGAGTGATCCCTTTTAGAAAGAGTTTCGCCTCTTCATCATTGTGGCTGAGACTGCCGCCGAGGAAGATATCGACCCCAAGGGTCGTTTTCCCATCACGAGGAACTTTACACCCCACAAATCCCAAATCTCCCGCACCGTGGATGCCGCACCCTTTGATACACGCGGACCAGTAGAGGCGTACTTTTGCATTCTCAATCGGAACATGTTGGCTTAAAAACTCGCTCATAATGATCGCATCGGGTTTTCCGGGGATAACGCCAAATGGGCAGTGCTCGCTTCCGGCACAGGCGATGAGGTTTGCCATATAGGGCGATGGTCGGTTGGGGTATTGGTGAAAGAGGGGTGAGTCCAGAGCGGTGACTTCATCATGAATCCCAGTAAGGATAAGGTTTTGCTCGATGGTGAGGCGGATGGCTCCGTTTTGGGATTCGGCGATTCGGGCGGCTTCCATCAAATCGCTTCCGCTAAACACTCCACTAGGGACAGCGGCATAGAGGGCGAGTGTTCCGTCTTTGAGCGCAACGCGGCCATAGTGATCTCCCCCCTCGGCATCACACAGGGTTGTCCCCGCTTGAGGCATGTCGTGTCCCAGCGATTCGATAATGGCACGTCGAAACTCCTCCATTCCAACCGCTTCGATGAGAAATTTAAGGCGATTTTTATTTCGATTATCCCGAAAACCGTAGGTTTTAAAGAGGGACGCAACGGCGACGAATACTGCTTTTGCCTGTGCGGGGAGGACGAACATATCGGCACTTTGGGCGAGATGTCCGACACGTCCTCCGAGGTAGAGATTAAACCCGTATTCTCCCTCTTTCTGGGCGAGGGCGAGGGCGAAGTCTTGACCGAAAATGTTACAGCGGTTTGAGAGTGAGCCGTTGATGCCGATGTTGAATTTACGAGGGAGTGTAGTGATCCATTCGTCGTTTTTTAAAAATACCTCTTGAATCTCTTGGAGGAGTGTGTGGCATGTGATAATGTTATCTTCGGCTAATCCATCGAGAGGATCGAGGAGGATGTTACGGAAATTATCGACCCCCGTCTGATAGCTGGTAAGTCCGACACTCTCCAAAAGAGAAAGGGCTTCAGGGAGATCTTCGATGCTAACATAACGCAATTCGATCTGTTGACGGGTAGTGAGATCGATGTAGTCCCGTCCGAAACGTTGTGCAACATCTGCTAATACCGATGCTTGGTGAGATGTGAGGACACCGCCGGCGATCCGCACACGGATCATAAACCGCTCAGGGGTAGCAGGACGATCGAACACACCGAAGCTTTTGAGGAGAAAATCTTTATCTTCGTCGGTGATCGACGCATACCCTGTTTTGGAATACCCGATCAGTCGTTCCCACGCTTCACGAGCACTAAAAGCATCCTTGATCGATTCGGTTTTGTGCCGTTTGACACTCCGCTCAGTATTAGCC
>NZ_JBAVEF010000045.1:0-4426 GCF_049587615.1 Sulfuricurvum sp. | reverse complement strand
TTTTACTCTACAATTATTTCAGACAAAATAGTCTCAATAAGGAGTTTCCATGAAAAGCTTGAATATTTTAGGAAAAGGTGCGTTAGTGTTATCACTAGCTGCTTCCATAGCGATGGCGGCACCCGAGAAAAAAGATCTCAAAATCGGATTTATCCCATTGACCGATTGTGCAGCTTTGGTTATCGCAAAAGAAAAAGGGTTCTTTGCCAAACATGGTTTGAATGTCGAGCTAAGCAAAGAGGCTTCATGGGCAAACGTCCGTGACAAAATGACGGTGGGTGAGCTCGATGCATCGCACATGCTCGCGGCTATGCCGATCGCGACGACACTCGGTGTCGGAAGTACCAAGAAAGATATGGTTGCCCTTATGGCACTGGGTCAAAACGGCGATGCGATCAGTGTATCAAACAAAATGTACGATGCAATGATGGCAGCAGACCCAGCGGCTACCAAAAAAGGCTCAGCCGTAGCCCTCAAAAAAGTGATCGCTAGTAAAACGATGGGGGTTCCTGAATTCGGAATGACGTTCCCTACGGGTACGCATAACTACCATGTACGCTACTGGATGGCCGCAGGTGGGGTTAATCCTGATACCGATGTCGCGCTAAAAGTCGTTCCTCCGCCGCAAATGGTCGCCAATATGACTGCCGGAAATATCGATGGATTCTGTGTAGGAGAACCGTGGAACCAACGCGCCGTTATGGGAAATATCGGTAAAACCGTCGTCACCGGTTATCAGCTCTGGGAAAACGGACCGGAAAAAGTATTAGGGGTACAAAAAGCGTTTGCCGATAAAAATCCTGAAACGACCAAAGCGATGATTAAAGCGGTGATCGAAGCGGGAATGTGGCTCGATGCGTCATGGGATAACCGTAAAGAGGCATCCAAAATTCTCTCATCCAAATCCTACGTCAATGCACCGACGGACGTTATCGACAACTCGATGACCGGAACCTATATGTTCACTAACGGGGTCAATACACCGATGCCTCAGTTTAACGTCTTCGGTAAAAAACAGGCACTCTATCCTTACTACAGCCACGGTTTATGGCAAGTGACCCAAATGATCCGTTGGGGACAGCTCGATAAACCTGTGAATATGAAAAAAGTGGTTGAGAGCGTTTATCGCCCCGATTTGTTTGCTAAAGCGGCGAAAGAGGTCAATTATGCCCTACCCGCTACACAATGGAAAGTGGAGAAAAAATTCATCGATGGCGTGACGTTTGATCCAAACAAAGCAGTTGATTACATCTACAATGCGCCGATTAAATCGCCGAAAATCACCAAAGAAGCACTCCTCAAAGTGAATAATTGGAAAGTATCCGCGAAGTAACGCCAAAGGAGCACATTATGGTTTCAAAATATAGTAATACCGTCCTTTTACCACTGCTGCTCTTTGGCGTAGTGATCGCAATTTGGTCGGCTATTGCCGCCGGGATACCGGGGTTCCCTCCACCTAGCGAAGTATGGAACGAACTCCTCGTCGTCCTCTCTGATCCGTTTTACAACAACGGTGCGGGAGATCAGGGTATCGCACTGCAACTGGGTAATTCCCTTGCACGTGTGTTCGGAGGATTTGCCCTCGCCATTGCGGTGGGTATTCCGGTGGGACTGTTGATCGGAATGAGCAAAAGTGCTTATACGGCGTTCAATCCCTACATTCAGATTCTCAAACCCGTTTCACCTCTCGCGTGGCTGCCGTTGGCGCTGTTTGTATTCAAAGAGGTTAACACCACGGCGATTTTCGTCATCTTCGTCACCTCGATCTGGCCGATTATCATCAATACGGCGCTGGGGGTACGGAGTGTCAGCGAAGATTATCTCAACGTCGCACGGGTACTTCAACTCAGTGCCTTTGAGAAGGTATTTCAGATTATCCTTCCCGTTGCCGTTCCCTTTATCTTTACGGGGATGCGTTTATCGTTGGGGATTGCATGGCTGGTTATCGTCGCGGCGGAGATGCTCACCGGAGGTGTAGGGATCGGATTTTGGATTTGGGATGAGTACAACAATCTCAACTACTCCCATATTATTATCGGGATACTCCTCATCGGAATTATCGGGTATATCCTCGATGCGACTATGGGGCTGATCGCCGATTTCTTTGATTACCGTAAGCGAGGACTCAAATGAGTGCAAAACCTTTTTTAAAAATCGATCATGTCGATAAGATATTCCCTCTCGGCGGTGGCAAAGAGTATGTTGCCCTACGTGATGTTCAACTGGATATCAAAGAGAATGAGATCGTCTCGATCATCGGTCACTCGGGATGCGGCAAATCAACGATCCTCAACCTCATTGCGGGACTCGATACGATCTCACACGGAACAATATTACTCGAAGACAAGCACATTCTTGCTCCCGGACCGGAGCGGGCGGTGGTATTTCAAAACCACTCTTTGCTTCCATGGCTAAGTGTCTATCAAAATATCGAGATGGCGGTACGTAAAGTACTGGGCGAAGATTTGAGCAACAGCGAAATCCGCGATCATGTGATGAAATACATCGATATGGTCAATCTGGGTCATGCTAAAGACAAATACCCCGGTGAGATCAGCGGAGGGATGAAACAGCGTGTCGGTATCGCCCGCGCCCTCTCCATCGAGCCTAAAGTGCTGCTGATGGATGAGCCCTTTGGAGCACTCGATTCGCTCACACGTGCCAATCTGCAAGATCATTTGATGCGGATACAGATGCAAACGGGTAATACCGTCGTCATCATCACCCATGATGTGGATGAAGCGGTACTGCTAAGCGATCGGGTCATTATGATGACTAACGGCCCTGAGGCGACCATCGGAGAGATACTAGAAGTGAACCTCCCACGCCCACGGAACCGTTTGGAACTTCAGAATAATCCCGAGTACCTAAGATGTCGTGGAGCAATTATCGAGTTTTTATACTCGAAATTTGCCAAAGAAGATGAATAAATATTCAAACCAAGGAACACATACTATGAAAAAAATTACCTTATCCGCCGTAGCGGTTTTAACATTGTTGCCAAATTGTCTTAGTGCAGAAGGCTTTACCCTCTTTAGCGATGCAAAATTTAATGGAGAGATTCGTCCCCGTTATGAGAATGTATCGATAGAAGATTCTACGAAAAAAGATGCCGATGCGTTTACGGTTCGTGCAACACTCGGATTGGAAACGAAACTGCTTGGTACCGATGGATTGAGTATGAGAATTGACGGCACAACCGTTCAAAGTATCGGAAGCGAAAACTATAATAGCTCCACGAACGGCCAGAGCGCCTATGAGATTGTCAAAGATCCTGAAACAACCCGTTTTTCACAAGGGTATTTACAATACAAATTGGGGAAAACAACACTCAAAGCAGGCCGTCAGATTATAAATCTCGACAATGAACGTTTTATCGGTTCCGTGGACTGGAGACAGATGATGCAGAGTTTTGATGCGGCAGTTATCAGTGATAGCACTGTTACGAATCTAACTCTTACCGGTGCTTATGTCTGGGGAATCAAAGGGATTACCGATCTTCCTGCAAGTGAAACCGATTCGATTGTCTTAAACGGTTCGTATAAAATAAATGATATGCTCAAAGTGAGTGCGTATGACTATATCCTCTCTTCACTCCATGATACGATGGGATTGGCGCTAACGGGTAATGTTCCGCTATCTATCACAAAAATCGAATATCGTGCGGAGTATGCTCATCAAGGTGATGCTTCCCGTGATACCGACGGCGGAATCGTAAATGCTCAAGCCGATGCGACGTATTACAATCTCGATGTGTTAGCCAATATCAATGGACTTCTTGTGGGTGGCGGTTATGAGGTATTAAGCGGATCAAGCGGTAGCGACGGAAAAACGGCGTTTAGTACACCGTTGGCAACGTTGCATAAATTCAACGGCTGGGCAGACAAGTTTCTCACGACCCCTACGGGCGGTTTGTGTGATGCGAGTGCAACGTTGGGATATACCGCTCCCGGTTTGGGTAAAGCGATGATCGTTTATCACGATTTTGAAACCGATAAAGCGATGGCCGGGAAAAGTGATTTAGGAACCGAATGGGATCTCCTCTATACCAATGCCATACCGGGAATCAAAGGTCTCAGCGGTTTGGCCAAAGCCGCTTATTATCAAGGCGGTGACGTTGCGCTTAATACTAAAGATGTCACTAAACTCTGGCTGCAGCTCGGGTATAAATTTTAAAGCTTGAAAAAATCCCGACATATTTGAATAATCTTCTCCTGTCGGGGTTTTCCGACCGGTTCACTCTGACGAATGAAATGAACCTGATCGATCAGATCATGAATCCCCGCTGGAATCATCGACGTTAAAAATTTCCGCAATGCTGAACTCACCGCAGGAGCACGTCCCGCCGTGTTGATCCCCAGACACAAATCCCCCTCGACGATCAATGCCGGAAAAATAAAACTGCACAATGTGGGAGAGTCGACAC
>NZ_JBAVEF010000044.1:0-1629 GCF_049587615.1 Sulfuricurvum sp. | reverse complement strand
GATCTCCATCGTACCAAGGCGGTGCCCGGAGACGTTCAGGACGTCGTCGATGCGCCCCATGATCCAGAAGTAGCCGTCGAGGTCACGGTTCGCGCCGTCACCGGCGAGGTAGAGCTTGCCGCCCAGGTCATCGGGGTAGTACGACTTCCTGAAGCGGTCGGGGTCGCCCCAGATCGTGCGGATCATCGAGGGCCACGGCTTCTTGATCACCAGGAAGCCGCCCTTGCCCCATTCGACGTCGTGGCCGGTCTCGTCGACGATTGCCGCCTGGATGCCGGGCAGCGGGAACGTGCAGGAGCCCGGCTTCAGCGGCGTCGCGCCCGGCATCGGCGAGATCATGTGGCTGCCGGTCTCCGTCTGCCACCAGGTGTCGACGATCGGGCAGCGCGAGCCTCCGACATGCGTGTAGTACCACATCCACGCCTCGGGATTGATCGGCTCGCCCACCGACCCCAGCAGGCGTAGGCTGGAGAGGTCGAACTGCTTGGGCAGGTCGGCGCCGAGCTTGATCAGCGAGCGGATCGCGGTCGGTGCCGTGTAGAAGATCGAGACCTTGTGCCGCTGGATCATCTCCCAGAAGCGGGTCGGCGACGGATAGGTCGGCACGCCCTCGAACATCACCTGCGTCGCGCCGACGGCGAGCGGGCCGTAGGCGACGTACGTGTGCCCGGTGATCCAGCCCACGTCCGCGGTGCACCAGAAGACGTCGGAATCCTTGATGTCGAAGGTCCACTTGAGCGAGCAGACCGCGCCGAGCAGGAAGCCGCCGGTCGAGTGCTGCACGCCCTTGGGCTTGCCGGTCGACCCCGACGTGTAGAGGATGAAGAGCGGATGCTCGGCGTCGACGGGCACGGGCTCGCACTCCTTCGGCAGCCCCGAGATCAGGTCGTGCCACCAGATGTCGCGCTTGTCGTCCCAGGCGAGCCCGGCGTTGCCGGTGCGGCGGAACACGACGACGCCCTCGATCGACGAGCAGCCCTCCATCGCCAGCGCCTCGTCGACGGCGGGCTTGAGCGGGATCTCCTTGCCGCCGCGGAACTGGCCGTCGGCGGTGATCACGAGCTTGGCGCCGGCGTCGGCGATGCGCTCGTTGACGCTCTTCGCCGAGAAGCCGCCGAACACCACGGAGTGGATCGCGCCGATGCGCGCGCAGGCCTGCATCGCCACCACCGCCTCGATCGACATCAGCAGGTAGACGAGCACCCGGTCGCCCTTCTTCACGCCGAGCTTCTTCAGGCCGTTGGCGAACTGGCAGACGCGCTCGTAGACGTCCTGGTAGCTGACCTTGGTGATCGAGCCGTCGTCCGCCTCGAAGATGATCGCGGTCTTGTTGGGCGTCGTGAAGATGTGGCGGTCGAGGCAGTTGTACGAGGCGTTGAGCTGCCCGTCTGCGAACCACTTGTAGAAGGGCGCGTTCGACTCGTCGAGCGTCTGCGTGAACGGCTTCGACCAGGCCAGGTTGTCGCGGGCGAGCCGCGCCCAGTAGCCCGCGTAGTCCTTGTTGGACTCCGCCACCAGCCGGTAGTAGTCGTCGCGGGTCAGGTGCGCCTGCGCGACGAATGCCGGCGAGGGCTCGAAGACGCGGGTCTCGTTCAGGACCGATTCGATCGTGGTGGACATGCCGTTTCC
>NZ_JBAVEF010000043.1:0-33064 GCF_049587615.1 Sulfuricurvum sp. | reverse complement strand
ACTTTACGAAGCATCCCTCGAAATCGCTTCCCAAAACGATCGTATTACCGATGCCATTAAACGCGAAAATAAAGAAAAACGGCTTATTCATGATCCTGATTTTACCCAGCTCCATAAAAGTGAGCAGAAAAAAATCCTCTCCATCGAATCGAATCTCTTCTTTTTCAAACATACGCCGAGTGAGATTATCAACCTCTCCAAAGAAGCATTTGAGTGCCAAACCTTCACCTATCAGCTCAATATCGACGGTGGTCTGATAATCCATATTTTCCGAAAAATCCCTCTCAACTTGGGATACCTTTTGGGTAAACTCAGTTATTTGGACGTCGCATCCATGGATATTTTCACCCTCTTTGATGGGATCAAATACTTTAAAATTGAGTTCTTGCAACGCCCTCGCGAGGGGACCATGGAGCAAATCGAAATCATTGTCGAAGAGGCCTTTGATATGTCCAAAAAGCTCATTCTTCCTAAGCCGATCATCAAGCCCAGTGAAATCACCCTCGATTGTGACCACTCCATTCACTATGCACAGCTTAATCTCAATACAACAAACCAGCGGGGGCTTTTAGCCTATTTTGTACAATGTTTCGATGAAGCACAAATCAATATCGCAACGGCAAAAATTCATACCAATAAAAATATGGCACGTGACCACTTCTTAATCGAAAAACAAAATAGAATGTGCGATAATGCGCGCGAAATAATCAGTAAATTAGTAGAGGTGTAATTATGTGCGGTATTGTTGGATATATTGGAGTCAAACCTGTTAAACAAATATTGATCGACGGGCTCCGTGAACTCGAATATCGCGGTTACGACTCTGCGGGAATCGCCGTGTTACAGCAAGGGAGTTTTTCCCTTTTCAAAGCAGTTGGGAAACTCATCAACCTCGAAGAAAAAGCCAAAAATTTCGAAAGTACCGGTTTTGCTGTCGGTATCGGGCACACCCGCTGGGCAACGCACGGTAAACCCACGGAACTTAACGCCCATCCCCATTTAGGACAAAACTCTTACGTCGTACATAACGGTATTATTGAAAACTATCAAGAACTCAAGAGTATGCTGAATACCCAGGGGATACAGTTTTTGAGCCAAACCGATACAGAGGTTATTGTTCATCTTTTCGAACATCAACTCAAAACCGCAACATCTGCCTTTGAAGCATTTCAGCAAACCTTAGCACAACTCCACGGTGCATACGCTATCTTACTCGTCAATGCAGATGTTGAAGGGACAATTTTCTTTGCAAAACACGGCTCTCCGATGATCATCGGCCGCAATCATGAGGGAGAAACTCTTTTTGGCTCATCAGACGCAGCATTGATCGGTAAATGTCACGAAGTAATCTATCTCGAAGACGGACATTACGGTTATGCCTCCGCGGATGCACTGGCTTTGTTTGATGAGCATAACAATCCGGTACCCCTTCGCTTTACACCACTCTCCGAAAATAAACTCTCTGCTCAAAAAGAGGGGTATCGCTTTTTTATGGAAAAAGAGATTTATGAGCAAAGCACTGTTTTAGCCGATACGTTATTGGGGCGGTTACGTGATGAAAGTGTCTATTTTGAAGAATTAGAAAGCAGCTTGTTTGAGGGGATCAACGAAATCAAACTCTGTGCCTGCGGCACCAGCTACCATGCCGCATTGGTTGCCAGTTATCTCTTCGAACGTCACGCAAAAATAAAAACGTCAGTAGAAATCGCCAGTGAATTTCGTTACCGTGAACCATTTTTGACTTCGGATACCCTCTTTGTCGTTATCAGCCAAAGCGGTGAGACTGCCGACACGCTTGAAAGCCTCAAAATGGCCAAAAAATTCGGTTTAAAAACCATGGTTATTTGTAACGTCGATAACTCCTCAATGGTACGTCTCGCTGATGCGTCTATCCTTACCCGTGCCGGAATTGAAAAAGGGGTAGCATCGACCAAAGCATTTGCAACGCAAGTGTGTGTACTGTGGATGCTCAGCCTCTATCTTGGAGGAGAACGAAAAACACTTGAAACTTCTGAAATTCAGCGCCAAATAGGCTTACTCCGTGCACTTCCCGCAAGTGTTACCGTTGAGAATGCGCTGCATGAACAATTACGCCGCCTCTCAAAACGGTATCTTCACGGCCACGGCTTCTTTTTTATTGGACGCGATGTATTTTTCCCTCTCGCGCTTGAGGGCGCTTTGAAACTCAAAGAGATCACCTATCTTCATGCCGAAGGATATCCTAGCGGGGAAATGAAACATGGTCCGATTGCTCTCGCTGACCCGGAGCTCTTTACGATTGCCCTCCTCCCACAGCATAAGCTTTATGACAAAACCAAAAGCAATATTGAAGAACTCAGTGCACGCGACTCGACGATTTGTTCTATCAGTCCTCTCGATTTCGACAAAGCAGACGATCATATCCGTACAAAACATGCGGAAGACTATATGCTCGAATTTTTTGAAATGATGGTCGTTCTACAGCTCTTATCCATGGAAATTGCGATCCGTTTGGGCAACGACGTCGATATGCCCCGCAATCTTGCCAAAAGTGTTACGGTCGAGTAAGCCGTATCACTTTACTCAACATTCATCTATATTTAAAAATTATTTAGCTATTGTCATTACTTCCAAAAAATATCTTTATTAGGTAAAAAATATGAATACCAATCGGAAAATATTGTTTATTGTCGCTTTGATGTTAATCGGTCTTGCTATTGCCACTATCACAAACGTCGCTCTTAATTTTAGAGAATACGGGTACAACAACGCGATTGAAAAATCAAAAATGACTGCCGAAATTGTACGGGATGGCTTAACGGCTCATATGGTTAACGGGATAATGGATAAGCGGGAATTTTTTCTCTCTAATATTGCCAATATCAAAGACGTCCAAGCATTATGGATTGTCCGTTCCAATAATGTCATTTCCCAACATGGAGAAGGACTCCAAAATGAACATCCCCGAGACGCAATTGACGAAAAGGTTCTGAAAGAGGGGGTTATCGTTCGAGAAATTCGGGAAACCTCCGACAATGCCGTACTGCGCGTCACAATCCCTTACATTGCTTCAGCCTATGGCAGCCCGAATTGTCTCAGCTGTCATAATGCAAAGGAAGGGGATGTTTTAGGTGCCATCAGTATGGAATTCAATATCAATGATATTCGCCAAACCGGTGCCATGACCATTGCTAAGATCTTTGGTATCAATGTCCTCTTTTTAATCGTAGCCCTTTGGGTCACCAATCACTATTTTAAACCCTATATGAAACTTTTTGAAAATCTTCAGCAGGGGATCAAACGGGCCCGTACCGGTGATTTTTCATTCCGTTTTAAAACAACCCTTACAGATGCCGGAAGCGAAGTAGCCGAACAGATGAATACCCTTTTTGAAAAAATGGAAGAAACTTTTGGGGGAATCAAACAAAATCTTAATACCTTTGTTTCACGTTCCAATATCTCATGCTCTGACCCGTTAAGTAGTGCGGGAATGATCATTCAGGAACTCTCTCATGTCTACAAATTCAAAAAAACCATTGAACTGGACAGTACTAAAGAGGTTATTTATGATCGCTTCGTTTACGTTCTCAAAGAAAAATTCCATTTCACCCATTTTGCTTTGTATGAAGTTGAGAAGAACTCCAAAGAACGTAAACTGATTCACATCACCGACCACAAAAGTTTCTGTATGCCTGTCGCAGACAGTAATGCATTGGAATGCCGTGCATATCGCACCAACAGCGATATATACTCCACCGATTTTCCACATGTATGTCTTAATTGTGCTACTGATGACAAAGAATATACCTGTATTCCATTCAATATCAATGACGATCTAGCACTGATTCTCTCCTATTCAGCCAAAGATACGGAAACTATTGAAATGTTAAATCTCTCACTGCCCAGTATCAAAAACTATTTTGAAGCGGCTAAAGCGGTTATTGAAAGCCGAACCCTCATGGATAAGCTTCGAGACTCTTCACTTCGAGACGGAGCAACCCGTCTGTATAACCGCCGCTTCTTGGAAGAGTTTATTGATAAGAGTGCAGAGCAAGCACTACGTTCTCATACCTCTTATGCTGTATTAATGATTGATATCGATTTTTTCAAAATGGTCAACGATACGTATGGACACGATGCAGGAGACACCGTTATTAAAGCACTGGCAGAAATATTGCAGATAACTGTACGTAAAGCAGACCTGCCAATACGTTACGGAGGAGAAGAATTCCTGGTGTTACTTCATAACACAACACCAGAAGGGGCTGTCCAAGTTGGTGAAAAAATTCGAACCCGATTTAATGAGAAAAAATTTCAATTTGGAAGTGATGTTGTCCAAAAAACATTAAGTATAGGTATCGCAAACTTTCCATCTGATGCGGAATCTATCTGGAAAGTGATCAAATTTGCTGATTTAGCTCTGTATGAGGGAAAACATACGGGACGCAACCGTGTTATCCCATTCGAAGAGCGCATGTTCAACGGTGGCCCTGAATTTTAAATTCAGGTTGCTACTGTACCTCACTGCACTATTTCACCTTCTTTTACCAAGAATCTCACTTTATCTTACATAACCCTCTTCAAGATGGATCCCCGGGTCAAAACAAGGGTACCACTCGTGAAGTGATGTTTCCTTGAGCCCGGGAATGACAAAGTCCATCATATTCCGACAGTAGCAGGAATCCAGCTTTTTATGAGTAATAAGGTTATGGAAAAAGTCTATTAAAAAGGGAAATATTTTATTTTAAACGAGAACTCTGCAGGGAAAATTTGTTGTGAGAAGAGGATGTTAGAAATCCTCACCTAATCGTGAAGATTTCTATTTTACAATAAACCCGTTTTTAGTGACAGCCGCAGCCTGTACCGCAACTTCCACCTGCAGCAGCTTCCTGCTTTGGTGCAGCCGCCGTTGAACACGCAGAGACACCTGGAGGTGTATTTGGCTGAATCGCTTGATTATCGACACCGCCTTCAGCGTTAATTTTCTCAATAGTCGCCCACAAATCTTCAGCCGCTTTCATATAACGTTTTGCTGTTTCAGAGGTCGGTGCATAATAGGTCACCGGCTTGCCTTCATCTCCACCTGTGCGGATAGAAGGTTCAATCGGAATCTCAGCGAGAATACAAGTATCGAACTGATCCGCCATCATTTTTGAGGTCCCTTTTCCGAAAATATCATATTCTACACCGGTATCAGGGGCGATAAAGCCGCTCATATTTTCAACGACACCCGCAATCGGGATATGAAGTTTTTTAAACATGTCGAGACTTCGGCGTGAATCGTCCAAAGAAACCATTTGTGGTGTTGTAACCGTTACACCGACCGTTACCGGAACACTTTGTGCCAATGTAAGTTGTGCATCCCCTGTACCCGGAGGCATATCGATAACGAGACAATCCAGATCCGACCACATAATATCGCGTAAGAACTGCTCAATCGCTTTCATGATCATCGCACCGCGCCAAATAAGCGATTGCCCCTCTTCCATTAATGAACCCATTGACATCACTTCTACGCCATACGCTTTGAGCGGAAGAACTTTGTTTCCGACTACTTCAGGTTTTTGACCATCAAGACCCATCATACGCGGAATATTCGGACCATAAATATCGGCATCTAAAAGACCCACTTTCTTCCCTTGCATTGCAAGAGCAACAGCAAGATTAACGGACGTAGTCGATTTACCGACTCCCCCCTTGCCCGAACTTACCATAATGAAGTTTTTCACCTGAGGGGCGATGTTTTTCCCCTTTGATGAACTTTCACGCGGCATTTTAGGTGCCTGTACATTGATAACGACCTCTGCCGCACCCGCAAGTTTTAGCTCGTCGGTCGCTTCAGTCGTAATTTGGTGCGCTACTTCAGGAGCACTAGAAGTGATATCCACCGTCACGTGAACATTTTTGCCATCAATTTTAATTTCTTTAATAAATCCGAATGTCACGATATCTTTCGTGAAGCCTGGATACGTAACTTTTGATAACGCTGATTTTACAATTTCTTCTGTCATATTTATCTCCTTAATTTAGTATCAATAACATTCTCGTCATCCTCGGGCTTGACCCGGAGATCCATCTTCAAAAGCTGGATTCCCGCCTTCGCGGGAATGACACTAACTTGCGCTTTGTGTTTTTGCTTCTTCCGTAATCCACGCCAGCGATTCTGGATTATCCATAATCTGCTGCGTGATTTTATACGAACAAAATTTCGGTCCGCACATCGAACAAAATTCCGCGTCTTTGAATACATCTTGAGGCAAGGTTTCATCATGATATTCACGTGCCCGTTCAGGATCAAGTGCAAGCTCGAACTGACGGTTCCAATCAAACGCATATCGCGCATCGCTCATTGCATCATCGATATCTCGGGCACCTTTACGTCCACGAGCAATATCAGCAGCATGTGCTGCGATTTTGTAGGCGATAATTCCCGCACGGACATCTTCTGCATTCGGTAATCCCAAATGCTCTTTCGGTGTCACATAACAGAGCATTGACGCCCCATGCCATCCGCCGACCGCTGCACCGATAGCGGAACTGATATGATCATACCCTGCCGCGATGTCGGTAACGAGCGGTCCGAGAATATAAAACGGTGCCTCGTGACAATATTCACGCTGAATTTTCATATTCCGTTCGATCTGATTGAGAGGGACATGTCCCGGTCCTTCGATCATCACTTGAACGTTTTTCTCCCATGCACGTAGAGTGAGTTCACCGAGCACTTTGAGCTCACCGAGCTGTGCTTCATCGGACGCATCCGCCAAGCACCCCGGACGAAGTGAATCGCCCAATGAGAGAGAAACATCGTAGCGGGCACAAATATCGAGAATCTCATCGTATGCGGTGTAAAATGGATTCTCACGATGATAGTGCATCATCCATGCCGCCATTAGCGATCCGCCGCGGCTTACAATCCCCATTTTACGTTTTGCCACTTTTGGCATGGTTTCAAGTAAAAATCCCGCATGGATCGTAAAATAACTCACCCCTTGCTGTGCTTGGCGCTCTAGGACTTCGAGCATTACCTCGATACTCAAATCTTCGATTTTATTGTTCACATCATGCAAAATTTGATAGATGGGAACGGTACCGATCGGGATTTTCGAGTTGGCGATAACGGCTCGTCGTATTTCATCCAAATCTCCACCTGTCGAGAGGTCCATTGCCGTGTCCGCTTTATAATGCTGAGAGACTTGGATCTTTTCAATCTCCCCTTGTACATCAGACGCTATAGCAGATGAGCCGATATTCGCATTGATTTTGCACCGAGCGGCAATCCCAATCGCCATCGGCTCTAGATTTTTGTGGTTGATATTGGCAGGGATAATGAGACGTCCCCGTGCCACCTCGGAACGAACCAGTTCAGGATCGAGTTCCTCTACTTTGGCGACATACGCCATCTCTTCTGTAATAATACCTTGCTTGGCATAATACATCTGAGTGCGAACGGTGTCGTTTTGTCTGTTGGCGACCCATGCGGTTCTCATACTAAACTCCTTGATAATTTGCAAAAGCGTATTGGACTTATAAATAAGACCCCCTAAAAGGGTCGTATCTGTTTCAATGTAGATGAAAAATTTCAAGAGGATTTAGGAAAAGAATCGCTCAACCCTCTTGATATATTCTATAATTTATCGAAAACAAGATAAAAAAAAGCTTTTTAAGTGTATAATTTCGTAACAGTTTTCAAAATAGGATACATTTTGTCTGATTTGACCCTTGTTTTGCTTGCCGCAGGTAACTCAACCCGTTTTAATGTGCCAGTCAAAAAACAATGGCTCCGTATTGGACATGATCCTTTATGGCTTTATGTTACAAACCGTATCAAAGAGTCTCTGCCGGATGCCGATATTATTTTGTCCGCGCATAAAGATGAAATCCCCTTTATTACCCCTTTGTGTGATTGTACCGTCGTTGCGGGAGGCGAGACTCGCCAACAATCGCTTAAAAATGCCCTCAAAGACGTAAAAACCCCTTACGTCATGGTAACCGACATTGCCCGTGCCTGCATCGATCCCGACCTCATCGCTCGTCTCATTGCGCATAAAGAGCTTGCCGATACCATTGTCCCTGCCCTAGACGTTCACGATACCGTTGTCTATGGGGATGAAACCATTGAACGCGAACGGGTCAAACGGATTCAGACCCCACAGCTTTCCCGCACCGCGGTATTACGTCGCGCATTAGAAACCGATACCGAATATACCGATGAAAGCAGTGCCGTCGTCGCATCCGGAGGAACACGTTATTTTATCCAGGGCGATACCCGCGCCGCTAAAATAACCCATGCAGGAGACACTGCTTCACTCGCGTGTCTCGCATCTCCTTCACCGTTCACCTTTACCGGGAATGGGTTTGATGTACACCCCTTTGAAGAAGGGAAGCCTATGGTTCTTGGCGGAGTGGAAATTGACAGCCCTTTCGGTTTTAGGGCCCATAGCGATGGAGACGTTGCGATCCATGCTCTCATTGACGCATTACTCGGAGCAGCCTGTTTAGGAGATATCGGAATGCTCTTCCCCGATGCTGACGAGTCCTATAAAAATATCGATTCAAAATACCTTTTGGCGAAATGTGTTGAAAAGCTCCACCATTTCGGATTTGTCATCCTGCACGCCGATATTACTATTATTGCCCAAACGCCGAAAATTTCCCCCTATAAAGATAAAATGCGGCTTACTCTCGCCTCTTACCTTCATATCCCTGCCGCTCGTGTCAATGTCAAAGCAACTACGACCGAGCATCTTGGATTTATCGGCCGCCGTGAAGGAGTTGCCGTAAGTGCAACCGCATCAGTACACTATTTTGATTGGAAACATGGATGAACATACTCATTATCGAAAATGAAATTTACTTGGCGCAAAGTATCGCATCTAAGCTCAGCGACCTAAGTCACAACTGCGATATCTCCAGTTCCACCAAAGAAGGGCTCCGAGGGATCCCTTACGATGTCATCCTCCTCTCGACGAATATCAGCGGACAAGACATTTATCCGGTGATTGAGGCGTATAAAAATGCCGTCGTTATTTTGATGGTCAGCTATGTCAGTAACGATACCGTATCCAAACCTCTCGCTGCCGGAGCCAAAGATTACATCCTCAAACCATTTATGATCGAGGAGCTGATTCGTAAAATCCAACATTTTCAAAATCATGAGCGTCTTCGCCGTCAGAATCAAACGTATGAGCGTTATCTTTCCCATACCTTTAATTCGATCAATGTTGATGAAGATTTGGACAAAATCGAGCTTCCCCTCTTTATTTGCAGCGGGTATCAAAAATATGCCGATGCCTTTGCCTTTCGATACGCAGCTCATCACGATAAACCGCTCCAATTCATCTCACTCTCGTCGGCTAAAGCCTTTAGTGATATTGCAGCATTTGGTGATGACTCCATCCTTTTTATCACCGATTTTCAAAATCTCAAAAAAAATGAGCATAAAGCCTTTTATGAACTGATTGCCACAAAAAAGTGTATCGTAGCAAGTACGGACCCGATCGATAATCCTCCGTTTAAACTGATCGAAATCGAAAGTGAAAGTCATCTTTTTGATCAAGGGGAGATTTTGCCGATTGAAGAGTATGTCAAATATATCATGATCCACTTCCAAAATCGATTTCCGGATACGGAACTCTCAAAAAAGCTCGGCATTTCACGCAAAAGTTTATGGGAAAAGAGAAAGAAATATGGCATCGTCAAGAAAAAATAGAGCGCTCTATATTGACCAAGAGGCGGTATCCGCCCTTACTCTCCTCAAAGCGGGGATGCTCAGTCCCGTAACGGCACTGATGAATGAACAGCAGAGCAAAGAAGTCCTTACCAGTGGAATGTTTCTCGGTAAAACATTCCCTTTTCCCCTTATCCTCTCCCCCAGCGGAAATGTAAACGAGACCATTCTGACTACCGCATACAAAGGTGAAATGCTTGACCTTGTTTGTGACGGTATGATCATCGGAGAACTTTGTGTTGATGAAGTGTACCCTATCGATCCGCGTGAACGGTTGCGTCAAATTTACGGTACCGAAGATCTTTCTCATCCCGGCGTCAGCGCGACACACAAACGGCTAGGAAAATACGCTATTTGCGGAGACTATACTATTGATCTTTCCCCTGTCCAATCGATTCAGGAAATGATCAATCAAGCCAAAGAGCAAATCGGTGCTCAATATACGACGGCTTTGTTTATGGCCGCAAACCCCCTTCATCGTGCCCATGAGCGTCTTATCCGCCAAAGTTTAGAACGTACCGATCTGATTGTCATTTTTCTCCTTAAGCCGTACAATAACTCTGATTTGAAATATGATCTTCGTTTTGAGACGTTGAAGTTCTTTGTCGATAACTATCTTCCGCATAATCGTGTCGTCATTGTTCCACTGGAAAGCAGTTATATTTTTGCGGGAAGCAATGAGGTCATTCTGGATGCGATTGTCGCTAAAAATTACGGATGCGACCGTCTCATGATCGGACAAAATCATGCCGGAATCGGTATGTATTATGACCATAACGCCAATAAATCAATCTTAGACCGTTTAGTCGGAATCGATATCGAAGTAGGCATTTCCAGCGAATACGTTTACTGTAACCAATGCAAAACACTGGTGAGCGTCCAAACCTGTCCGCATGGCCATCATCACCATATCTCCTATCATGCCGAATCCATTTTGGAACTGATGCAGCAGGGGCTTTTACCTCCAGCTGTTTTGGTTCGAAAAGAGATATCTGCCATGATCGTTGCATCACTTTATCCCAATCGATTTAAAAATCTCTCCAAACTCTATTACGATATTATGCCTGTAAACGGTCTACTCGAAGAGCATACCGAAAAAGATTTTTATATTGCATTGATGCGGCTCTACCAGACTACATCATTAACATGATAAAAGGAAACGAATGAATTGGTTTTTTCTCACCGTCGGATACAGCGGTCTTTTCCCCAAAGCCCCCGGAACGATGGGTACCCTCGCATCCCTCCCATTAGGGCTTGCCATTCTCTTGTATTTTGGCCCTCAAACTCTTTTTCTCGCCGCATTGCTGATCACGCTAATCGCGATTAAAAGTATCAACGCTTATGAAGCCGCATCCAACAACCATGATGACCAAAGAATTGTTATTGATGAACTCGTTGGTTTGTGGTTTGCCCTCTCGATCGCTCCTGGTATCGGATTTGATATGGCAGCATTGATGCAATGGGAGAATGGAATTGCTTTTCAAATTATCCTTAGTTTCCTCTTTTTCCGATTCTACGATATCAAGAAACCCTCGATCATCGGTCGAATCGATCGGGAAGCCAAAGGGGGACTTGGCGTGATGGGAGATGATATTATCGCAGGATTTGCCGCCGGTATCACTTCCGCAATACTTTGGCAAATTGTATTAATAAGTGGGTTAATCAGTCAATGACTCTGATTAGCTCTACATTAAGAGCACATTTTTAAATTGATACTTTCCTGACACGATCTACGCTACACTTTCCGCATGAAAAAGACACTTTTAATCTATGTGGCATTGATCCTTTTCTTCGGGATCGCCATTGCGGGAATTCTCCATTACGGCAGTTTGTTAGAAAACCCTCTATTCTCTGAGGCCATAGCCCCTTCGATACCGACAACGATCAGTGATACCTTTCTCAAGCAGCTCCACCATCCTCTCCCCTTGTTGCTAATCCAGTTTATCGTTATCATGATCGTCACACGGCTGTTTGGCTATCTGGTCTCCTTTGTCGCTCAGCCGACGGTCGTGGGTGAGATTTTGGCGGGTATTATCCTCGGACCGTCGTTGTTAGGGGCTTTGTTTCCCGATCTGTTCACAACACTCTTTCCCAAAGAGTCACTCGGCAATCTCCATCTCATCAGTCAGCTCGGGTTAATCTTTTTTATGTTTGTCGTGGGGATGGAACTGGATTTCGATAAAATGAAAAAACAATCGAGCGCTTCGGTATTTATCAGTCATGTCAGTATCATCTTCCCCTTTTTCTTAGGGGTGGCGTTAGCCTACTGGCTCTATCCGATCTTCGCCCCTAAAAACATCACCTTTATCCCTTTTGCCCTTTTTATCGGTATCGCGATGAGCATTACCGCATTTCCCGTACTGGCTCGGATTATCAAAGAGAAAAACCTCAGTGACACCCGTTACGGGTCGATGGCAATCACCTGCGCCGCCGCCGATGATATTACGGCATGGTATATTTTAGCTCTGATTATCGCCTTTTCCATTTCAGGATCACTCGCTTCTTCCTTCGTTTTATTACTCCTGATCGCCTTGTATGTGATGGTCATGTTTTATGGTGTGCGTCCCCTCCTAGCCAAAATCGGACAGGCTCAGAGTGAACGGCTCAGTATGAACGGGATGTCGTTTATTATCGTCTTGCTCCTTCTCTCGTCTCTTGCCACCGAGGCGATCGGGGTACATGCGCTGTTCGGTGCATTTATGGCGGGGGCGATGATGCCCTCATCAGCAGTGTCGAGACTCAAAGAACTCATTGCACCGCGTTTGGAATACGTCAGCCTTTTGGTATTATTGCCCCTCTTTTTCGCCCTGACGGGATTGCGCAGTGAAATCGGTTTACTCAACAGCGCGGATGCATGGCTGATCTGCGGAGGAATCATCGTAATTGCGGTGTTCGGTAAACTGTTCGGAAGTGCCCTAGCCTCTAAATACATGGGATTTAGCTGGCGAGACTCGTTTGCTCTGGGGATACTCATGAACACACGGGGGCTGATGGAGCTGGTAGTCCTCAATATCGGATATGAGATGGGGATACTCTCCACAGAACTTTTTACGATGTTTGTCGTTATGGCGCTCGTCACAACCATCATGACGGGCCCGATTTTGGGGCTGATAACTAATGGGTTTAAAGAGAACAAAGTCGTCGAAACGATGCAAAAAAGTTTGATCGATCTCCTCTCTCACGAACTGCGAACTCCGCTCACCCTGATACGGGGAGCCGCCGGTAATCTATCCAATCCGCAATTCACCCTCGAAGAGAAAGATAAAAGTGAGATGATTCAAACCATCGTCGAGGGGTCACGCCGTATGGAAAAAGTGATCGATAATCTGCTGGTCAATGCACGGTTTCGCGAAGGAAAAACACCTCTGAATAAAACGATGCTTAGACTGGATGATGTAGTCTCTTCGGCACTAGCCATCGCTGAGAATGATTGGAAACGACAGGCTAAACTCACCTTTTCACCCGATATCCCCCCCCTCAGCGCCGATATCGCCTTACTTCATCTCGCCATAGGCAATCTGCTCGATAACGCGTTTAAATACGGTGACGAGGTGAGTGTGGAAATCACCTCGGCATTTAATGAAATCACTTTGCTGATCTGCAACAACGGAGATCTCCCCTCAGCCGATACGATCGCCACCCTCGGGAATACTCCCGGTCGCCTCGATAATTCCGAAGGCAAACCGGGTTCAGGGATCGGGTTGCGGCTCTCACAAAACATCATCGAAGTACATGGCGGAACGTTAGCTATCACATTGGAAAATGACCGGTTTTGCGTTCGTGTAACGCTTCGGAGCGAATCATGACACCGCGTATTTTGATCGTGGATGATGATGCCTCTATACGTCGGTTATTGGCAATGACCTTAGCCTTTGCGGGATTTATAACGGAGACAGCATCAACAGCGAAAGAGGGATTGAAAAAAGGAGCCGATGAGCATTTTCATTTGATTTTGCTCGATTTGGGATTACCCGATATGAGCGGTGTGAAATTTTTGGAGCGCTATCGTGAAGATGAACAAACTCCCGTCATTGTTGTCTCTGCAATCCATGATGAGTTTGATAAAATAGCCGCCCTTAATGCCGGAGCCGATGACTATGTCACCAAACCGTTCAACACCGATGAACTCATCGCCCGCATCAACGCAAACCTGCGCCGTGTCCCTCCCGCACAAGAGAGATCTCCGATTTTAATCATTGGAGAAATGCGTATGGATATTGCCAATCGCATTGTAACGATAGCGGATGAGCTCATCAAATTGACCCCAAAAGAGTTTAAACTCCTCCGCGTTTTTATGGAGAATCAGGGAAAAGCCCTCACCCATTCTTGGCTGCTTAAAGCGATCTGGGGAGTCGGGTATCAGCAGGAAACACATTATTTACGTGTTTTTATCAATCAACTCCGTCAAAAGATCGAAACCGATCCTGCCCGTCCGAAATGGATCATCACAGAGACGGGAGTCGGATATCGCTTTGTCGGATAACAAATTATCAGCCTCTTAAGCCATCACCCGATTACGCCCGCTGTGTTTTGCTCTATAGAGTTTCTCGTCAGCCCGATGCAATAAATCATCCGCTTCTTCAATGCCGTTGAATTCAGCTACACCGATTGAACAGGTTAAGCTACCAACCGTATCAAAAGGATTTATTTCGATACGCTGCCGTAATGCCTCTGCCATTTTAATGGCGGAGGGCAAAGGGGTATCCGGAAGAAGGATGATAAATTCCTCCCCGCCCCACCGAGCCACAACATCACTTTGACGAATTTGCTTCCGCAGCAGATCACTGAAGACTTTTAGAACTTCATCCCCTACCAA
Organism: Sulfuricurvum sp.; assembly: GCF_049587615.1. GTDB lineage: Bacteria > Campylobacterota > Campylobacteria > Campylobacterales > Sulfurimonadaceae > Sulfuricurvum. The sequence goes on along the minus strand of NZ_JBAVEF010000043.1, from coordinate 18,539 downwards.
ATGGCCAAACGTATCGTTGACCGATTTAAAATGGTCAATATCGAGTAAAAGAATAGAAAACGACCGTTGATATCGCCGAGCAACCTCTATCGAATGTCCCAAAATTTTGTCAAATTCAAAGCGATTGGATATTTGAGTCAGTCGATCCAATGTTGCTAAATTGTTGAGATTCGTAATGTCATTAAATACGACAACATAGCGCAGGGCATCTTCGTATTCCATCATCTGCACATCGATAATAAAGGTGGACGTTTTGCCGCTAACGGTCATTCTCGCTCGATGTTCCCGTTCTTTATGGGCTAAAATGTATTCGGTCCATCTCAGCCCTTCCATCTCCGGCTGGAGATAGGTTTCCGTTTCCGCTGTTTCAAATAAGTCGCATATACATTGGTGATTTTTACGAAATTCATCGAGGGAGCGGTAATGGAAATAATCAAAAAAAGCATTGTTTGCATAAATAATTTTCCCATTATCCATGACAACAATCATATTTTTTTGAGAATTCAAAATAGTAGACGTATACGCCTCCTGATAGACCATTTTTTTCGTCATACGTTTAAACACATATTCAATAATCCCTAATAATATTAGAATTATCAAAAGAGTCACTATCAAACTCTCCAAAATAACCTCAGTTATCTCTAAATACCCTCTTGAAATATCATTGAAACACAAAAACAACCCAATCGGTTTTCCGTCATTACTAACCAGATTGATAGGGATCACATCGTAATCTTTCCCATTATAATGAACAATGCGCTGATTTAATGCAGGGTTCTCTTTGACAAACTCTTCAATTAAGGGTTTCTGGGAGGGGCTTAAATGCGAAAATCGGTATCCGCTGTATTGGGTTTGATATTTCTCATTATTAGCCGCGGCCATGCGACTTTCATGAATCATGAAAAGGGTTTCCATTTTCGTAGTCTGGATCAGTTTACTGATAATTGTATCGGGATCAAGCCCAAATTCAAGTGCACCGATATACCTGTTTTTATCCATTAATGGTACCACTATGCGATACGCAATACCTTCGATCCCCCCCTCAAATCCGGTATGTACAGTTTGTGTTCTATGTGTCCTTTTTAAAAGTGGACGACGTGAAGCAATATCGTCACCGAAGATCTCTTTTCGATGCATTCGAAGTATGGATTTTCCATCCGGAGCATGAAACTGCATAACGATTAGATGGGGATTTTCTTCCCGAAGGGTCGTATACCGGCTAAAAGAAAGGTCATAAAGTTTCTGCGGATCACGTGCAATCATCGCTTCCTTCACCCCTGGAGAACGGAGGTTGGCGTAAGCTCGATAAATATAAAAATTTTCTAAATCCTTTCGGATAGAATCGTATACACTCTTAATATTTTGAGACGAATCAAGAGCTTTCTCTTGTGCTATTTTCTCTTGATGGTAGAGAAAATACATTGTTAAAATCGTTGAAACCGCAAGGATGAGTAATGTTATCGATAATTGTATACGTCTTTTGAAACTCATGAATTCTCATTTTCCAAATCTTAGATAACCGGATCCAATATTCTTTGTGTTTCTCTTATTTTATCCATATTTATGCCAAATAGTATTTTTAAAGGTGAAAAAATTTTAAAAAAACGTCATAAAGTCAAATTTTTCCCATTCATCATCCTAAAATCAGGATTTCTTAACAAACAACACAGTTCCTTCCACTCTCTTTGGCTAGATAGAGTTTTTCATCAACACGCTTCAGAAAATGATCCGAACTTTCTCCCTGATTCCATTGAACTACACCAATTGAACATGTCACTTGGATAATGGGCTTAAAATCACTCTCAGCAATTTTAAGTCGAAGGGTTTCTGCCAACTTCTCCGCCGCTGATAATTCACTGTCGGGGAGTAAAATGACAAACTCTTCCCCTCCCCAACGGGCTACGATATCGCTTTTACGAATCCCTTTTGTTAAAATGTGCGCTAGTTTTTTCAAGACCTCATCACCGATTAAATGTCCATACGTGTCATTCACCTCTTTAAAATGATCGATGTCAATTAACATCATCGATAGAGCACGTCCATAACGTTGAGAGAGGGTAATGGAATGCTCTAATACTTTATCAAATTGAAAGCGGTTTGCAACCTGGGTCAGCACATCCTGTGTCGCCAGTTCATTGAGTTTGGTAATGTCCGTGAAAACAACGACATGGCGTATTTGATCGTCATAGGTCATCTTTTGTGAATTAACCGTGAAAATGGACGTTTTTCCCGCTACACACATTTTTACTTTGTGTTCCAAAGAACTGTAGCGTAACAAATACTCCGTCCACAACATTCCATCCATGTTCGATTGTAAATATTCATTGGATTCGCCCGACTCGAAAAAATCACAAATACATGAATGTTCAGAGAGAAAGTTATCCAGTGTTGCGTATCCGAAATAATCAAAAAAAGCGAGATTTGCATAAATAATTTTTTTGCCGTCGGTTACTACAACAATATTTTTCTGAGAGTTTAAAATGGTTTTAATATAGCGTTCTTGCAAATTTAATTTTCCGATTAATGAACCAAAAGCATATTCGAAAAGGCTCCAAAATAAGATGAGTAAAATTGCCGTCAAAACAATACTGCCAACCACCGCTTCGACACTGTTTTGATATCCTCCGGTCACATCATTAATACATATGACTGCTCCAACTTTTTTCCCTTCCGAATCATGTAAAAAAAGAGGGTTGATTTCGTAATCTTTGCTGTCAATCCGAATATTTTTGGATTCCATCCTCGGATTTTTATCCATAAAAGCCCGCATATAACCCTTTTGCCCTTCCGTAATGGAAGCGTAGCGATATTCACCTATCCCTTCTGCATACTGTGATTTATCGGCTGCACCCAATACATTTTCATGAATGAGTAAAATACTTTCCGATCCGGTAATTTGCTTGATTTTATCTACAAAAAATGGCGTATCTATACCAAATTCTAAAGCACCCACGTACTCCTCTTTATCGAAAACAGGCATGATAATACGAAATGCTATCCCACCGACCCCCCCTTCGAAACCGCTGACCATTTTACGGGTCGAGTGAACGGCTCGAAGCATTGGACGACGCAAAGCGATATTATCTCCGAACTGCTCTTTGCGGTGCATACGCAAAATTGAGCGCCCATCAGACGCATGAAATTGCATAATGGATAATAAGGGATTTTCTTCGTGTAAGGTTTTGTATCGAGGGAGAGTTAAGCGGTAAAGGGTTTCGGTATCACGCTTTTTGATCGCTTCGATAACCCCTTCTGAGCGGACATTGGCATACGCTCGAAAGGTGTAAAAATGTTCGGTATCTCTCACCATCGAATCGAACGCCATTTTCACATTTTCAGAAGAACGCTCAGAACGTTCAGACGCATAACGTCTCTCATTTGAAATATGAAAAAAGGTAAATGTAGAGGATACGGCAATAACAACCAGGGCAATAATCAGTTGTGCACGAAGTTTAAAACTCATATTACCCCTTCGTCTTGAGATAACGTTAAACCATCATCGGCTCATCCGTCGGTTCAATCTCTTCAAAATCATTAACGATCTGATCCAACATTTTTTGTGTCTTTTTTATTTTATCTATATTTTCATCAAATAGTACTTTTGAAGCAGGGAATGCCTCCGAGAGCTCTTGATAAATGAGGATTCGTCCCCCGAAATGGCGATTAAATTCATCAAAAGCTGATTGTAAATATGTTTTTGATGTCGTATGACGGAAAAGGGCTTTGATCATTTTTTTACGCTCTTTAATTGGGATCGATTCATCGATCGCTTCAGCTACCCGTTTGATATCCAGGCGTGAAAAATAGACACCGCTGTGATACGGTGCTAACAGTTTATCCGCCAATTCATCGACAAAGCTTGGAACCGGTTCATTGTCCGGGTCGTTTTCTTGATGTTCGGGTTCACACGTTCCACTATCGCATTTTTCCCGTACAAATGCATCAAATTCGGCTTTTAAATCGCTAAAATCGTTTGCTTTCATTTTTTATTCTCCTGTAGTTAAATCGTAAAAATAGTGACACATGGAACGCATCGCGACATCATCCACAAAATCGTCTCTATCCGCATAGCGTTCTAATGCTCTCGTCATAATCAGATCACCGATCAATTTTCCCTCACGTATCATAATACAATCGCAATAGCCGTTCTCTTGGGCTATTTCGGAGGCTTCATCCACCAAAGAGAGAGCCTCTTCTTGATATTCACACGATATGACAGCACCACTTAGCTTGGAGCTGCGCATTTGTGATATTGTAAAGGCAACATCATCGAGGCGGATATTCATCGGGATCATCATTGCATCAATCCCGTTCTCTTTATAAAGCTTATTCAGAGTGACTGAGAAGCGACTGCTATGCGCATTTTCGGCAATATAGCCATAAAGTTTTGTAGCCGTTGTAATACTATTATCATTGTTCATCATTTATTCAATCCCCACAATTCCAATGCTTCTTCCTCTTCGTTCCGACAGCGGCGACAAATCTTTTCCCCTCCGACCGAGCTAAAAAGAGCGTCACATTCATCGCATCTACGTACCGAAAAGGTAATAAGATTCTGAACTTTCGGTTCAAACCACTCTGTAAGATTATACGAAGTCGATAAACTAAGCGCATCACTCTCACACACGTCATGACAGAGATGACATTTAACACATAAAAAGGGGTCAAAATCGATCTTCGAATTACGCATATCAGAGGTTAATGCTGCCGTAGGACAAATACGATAACACATTTGACAAGCAGTACATTTACTCTCATCCATGATTTTCTGAGATGTAAAAGCTATCATCTGAGCATCTACAACATGAAACTGTGATGGTTTCTCTGCCCTTTTCAATGCCGTAAAAAAGAGTTTTCGTCGATCGGTGATTTTTTTCGCCCTAAGTTCTTGCGTATGAGAGCTGTCAATGATCGCTTCAACAAATTCATCGGTGGTGCTTTGTATCTCTTTTTCAAAATCGTGCCGAGCTTTTGCAATCCCTCTTAGATGAAAGGTTTTAAAAAAATCTCTCCGATCTTTAGGCTCTTCCATCTCTCCACTACTGTAGGCGATTTCTTCACTCACGACTCTGCTCTCAACCTCTATTGCTTCGAGTAGATAATTAGCACTCTGAATTCGCTCATCCATCACTTCCAGTACTTTATGACCGATATCGCAATTGCTGCAATGTCCGGTATCCAGAACCAACCCTTGTTTAAGACTGCACAACGAGATTAAATGCTCGACTGAGAGAGCGGCGATGCACGGAACATTCTTTTGGCACGATACCCAATCTCCCTCTTCTGATGCAAAACTAAAGAAAAACTCCGTCGGACTAAAATCATCCAACGCTAATGCTTCACTCGGACATACCGCTACACATCCTGCACAACCGACACAAAGGGAGTGATTGATAGAAGGGAGTCGTCCCGATAAAGTAATAGCCTGTGTCGGGCAAATATCCGCACAGTGAGAACAAATCGAATTGACACTCAGTGCTCGGACGCATCGTGCCGGTGATAGCTGTAAAAGACTCACGCTGCTACCAAAGCACTCAATGTTTCGTTATCGGAGAGGATAAATTCCAATGCCATTTCTGCCGTATCGTAATAAAGTGGAGTACGTGACTCATATTTCATATTGATCAGATACATCGGTGCCCATTTTAATAAATGGGAATTTAAAAAATTATGCTGAACATTGATCAGTTCTTGTACTGCTTCATGATCGGATTCTTCGAATGCTTTCAGCTGTGCTTCACACAAATGGTGCATAAACTCCATCTCAATACCGATGTGATCGGATGATACGACACGAGCTACTTCATAATCGACTAAAAAATCATACGCACTGTAAATATCAGTAACCGGATTAGCTCCACCGGTCTCGATCATTTGATCAGGGCGCGTGTAAAAGGTCTCATAGGGGACCAAATGCAACAGTGAGAGGTTGGTAAAATCAGGATTCAAATACTCTTCCAAAAGCTTTTGTGCTTCAGTCCCTTTACGTGGTTCCCAGTCTCTCCAGTGTGGCATAAACTCTAACACTGTTTCGTCACTTCGGAGTATTTCTAAACGCTCTACATCCAACTCTTGGAGTAATATTCGTGATAATAACGCATATAAATTACTGCGTGCGATAATTTCATCCATTCAAATGACCTTTAATAAAGTAGCGTGATTGTAGCTTATACGGCTGAAAAGCGCATAAGGAGGGTAAGTTATAAGGGGGTATCAAGTCTTACGACTTGATACTTACATCGTATACCGATGGGTCGAGGTTGACCCATGGACGTTTGATATGGCGAGGACGTCGAAGGGTTGAATTTGAATCCAACCCGCGAGACAATTGATCTCTCCATGCTTGATACACTTTGAGGTTATTGTCGTAGTTTACGAAAATATCCCCGATTTTATCACCCGCTTGTGCCGGTTCAAGAAGAACTTTATGGTGCCAGCAGTGCATACCGGATACTGGGTCTGGATGAGGAGCTGCAACGGCATTTTGCCATGAACCGGAGAGTCCATCCCACCATACGTTACCGGAGTCACGATTATACTCACCGAAACGCTCTGTGTGGAAAGGTTTAATCCCCTCAACGTATTTGAGTTTACCCACTTTTCCATCCATTTGGATCTCGGCAACCGGAACCCCAAAGCTGTTAAGACCCGTTGTCCCTTCATAGTCGTCGATAATGGATTGAGCACCATCTTTACCGACATTCACCGGAGATTCTTTTAGGAACTCTTTGTTCCCCAAATCACGCGGTGCAGCACCCGGTGCTACTTTACCATCGGTTACGCCGTTTGGAATCGTAACCGCATTGGTAAGTTTCCAACGTCCGCCATGGTGTGAACACGCTAGTGTTCCCGGAAGGACACCCTCCGTCGGAACCGCCATCGCGACGAAATGGCCGCTCTCGAGTCCTGAAACGGTATCCACGATTTTCACGCGGATAGCATCGCCACGCTTGAATCCAAGACGTTTTGCATCTCCCGTACTGATCCAGATCGGGTCATGGTTTTGACTGATCTCCATCAAATGTTTCGAGTTTGCCGAACGGGTATGAATATTATATGGCAAACGGAAAACGGTGTTCAACGCAAACGAGTTCTCCTCTTTCATATACATGTGATTGACATGCGATACGATATGAACCATCTCCGCTTTCTCCTCATCATTACGAGGGTAGAACGGCATAGCGTACTCTCTCCACTTCCAATCGGTTGCCCATTGGGTAAAGAATTCGAGTTTTTTGGTCAGAGTTGCAAACCCTTCCATTTTTTTACCGTCGATCTCAACACCAATGCTTTTTTCTTTGCCATGATGATCGAGGGCTTTGATAATTCCACCCGCACCGACGCTCATCGATCCAGCATCAAATTTATGGCCGTGTGAAATGACTTCACCCTCTTCAAATTTGAGCTCACGTTCCATCGCATGGTAGATTTTATCCTCTTCCATCCAGACACCGTGATCACGAAGATAGGAGTAAACCGGGAACTCATCATTTATATAGCGTGGATCATTGGTTGCCGTCTCTTTAAGTTTTGGCAAATTATCCCCAAACGCCGCATCGTACCACTCGGAAATAGTAACCGGTTTGCCCGGATGACGTTTAGATTCCCACATTTTTTTTATTCCTAGGCTTCCGTCCGGATCGATAAAATCAGTACAGAGTTGGAACCAAAACTCATTCTCTTCCCATACTTCACCTAAACCCGCTTTAATGTGGGCTTCGAGGGTAGCACGGGCAGGATTTTTCGCTTTCCATCCCGATTTTTCCAAAGCTACACGTAATACCGGCTGACGGAATGTTGTCCATCGTGCCGGGAAGGTCGCTTCAGAGTGTTGGTCATGGCGTTCACCCGCGAGACCGACAGGAAGAACATAGTCCATATACCAGTTGGTCTCTGACCATACTGGAGAAAGGTTCATCGTAAGTTCCATGATTTCTTCGTTTTTCAACACTTCGATCCAACGGAAACCGTCCGGATTGATCCAGACCGGATTGTACATACGAGGGATATAAACCGCAAGCTTACTCGGCACCGTCAATCCACGATCATTCCATTTTTTCTGCCACTCTTTATCTGTAAGGAGATGCGGAAGAAGATAGGACATTTCATATGTTGACAACGGCCATTCTGGTGGCCATGTAAGCTCATTGTAGGCTTGAACTTTCGGTACATCTGCACCGGAAACTCCTTGTCCTACCGTAGCGCTTCCACCCTTACCTGAGACAGAAATAACGTGCCAGTGATGAAAGAAAGTTCCCCCCTCTGTTCCGATAGCTCCGCGAAGACCGATTGCGAAATACGCCGCACGTCCAGACATCCAACCACCACGGTTACCCGCAGCTGTTGCACGCCAGATATAGGTAGAGATTGCATCCCCCGCCCAAATAAACATATCGTAAAGCTGTTCAAGTTTGTACGCCGGTACATGCGTCTCTTTCACCGTATAATCAAGGGTATACGGTGAATACATATCTTTAAGAAGTTCAAGATAGCTCTCAAAATCACTTCCGGCAGGAAGCTTGCTAATTTGCCCTTTTTCAACCATAAAATTCAGATGCTCGGAATCGTTCATCAACGTTTCCCAGTTGAACCATTTTTTGACGAATTTTTTATCGACCATATTTTCATTCAAAATACGGTTGGCCAAATAGAGATAAATCGCCGCTTCGGTTCCCGGCCATGCCGCGATCCAAAGATCGGACATCCCCGCAGAGTTTGACATACGAGGGTCCATAACGACCATCTTCGCACCTTTTTTGCGAGCATCGGCAATAAAGGCTGCCGATTGTGCAAAATAGTGTCCTGCATCCGCAGCGTGAGAAGAGTTCAAGAAAATGAGTTTTGCATTTGCCCAGTCTGGACTCGTACGGTCATCGTTTGCTGTCCAAATGGTCGGTGTACGCCCGTTTGACGAACAGATATTGGTATGGGAGTTGTACGAATCAAGCCCCAATGTTTCCCATACTTGTGGAACAAATCCATTCTCATTCGGGCGACCGACATGGTACATGACCGATTTTTTAGAGAGGAGATCCCCTTTGCGAATCGTATCCCCCATCTTTTTACCGATGGTGGACATCGCTTCATCCCATGTCGTACGGATCCATTTACCCTCTCCGCGCTTAGAACCCGGAGCACGTTTCAATGGAAACGGGATACGATCCGGATCGTACATTTGCGATTGAACCGCATACCCTTTGGCACAGTTGCGTCCGCGTGAACCCGGGTGAAGGGGATTCCCCATGTATTTTTTAACCGTGAAGGTTTTTTTGTCAATCCAAGCCGTCAAACCGCAAGAAGCTTCACAGTTCGAACATGCTGTCGGAACGATCATGTAATCATTGACATAGATACCATCCGGATTCTCTTCGCTCTGTACACCATGACGATCGATACCGCCGCGCTTCCAGTCTACACCGTCAAGCTCTTGAAACTGATTCCACTGATCCAACGGTGGATAAAATGAAAGGCTGTCCGGAGTATTGGTGAATTTACTTTGCTTAACTGACTCAGCCGCAGCATCCGTTGAAAATACACCCTTTGCGATAGCGGCACCCGCTACTGTAAGCGCGGTCCCTTTTAAAAATGTTCTTCTACTTTCTAAATACATCATGATTAATCCTCTTTAGCTCATTGGTAACAATTGTGGAATAACGAGCCAAACGTGTTTGCTCACCCACAAACCGATCAATGCTGACACTGCAGCAATTTTCAGTAAATAGTACGACTGATTTTTAATACTCAAGCATACAAGGATCATCGGTACGATAAACGCCATCACCTGACCGATCCAGAACATGATTGTGTATTCGCCCCCTTTGATATAATGGAGAACCGCTGCAACCTCTTCCGCTTTCATCGGTCCAAAAATGATTTCTGCCATATAAAGGATAAATGCTGCTGCTGCCGCAAGCCCTAGAACAACTGCTAAATCTTTTTTAACGTCATTGGAAAATTTGTTTCCGCCGAGAAGAATCATGGTTGCCGAACCTGCCAACAATGCTGCCAAAATCATTTGTGCCGATTCCGTCGGCATTTGCCACAACTCACGTGCCGTTGACTGCGCCATTAGCCCCGCAGTATACAAAGTGACCGGAACAGCAAGAACTACTGTCCATCCAAGTAACTTGTCATACATCTCTTTATCTTTTCTAGGGTGCATATAAATGAAATATGCCATAGCTAATAAAAGACCCACAAATACTGTTGCCATCCATGCACCGATCGTAATCGCCGATGTCAAATGCGGATAAAAGAAAATGTGCCAGAAGCGGAACATTTGATGTAAATCGATGACTGTAAAGAACAAGAAAATATGGATAAATACGATGGAGACGACTACAGCCGGAAATCGGATAAATCCGGTTTGTTCCGGATGTTTTTTCAATAGATAAAAAGTAAGAAAAATAATACCGGTACCGATACTTTTTGCCCACATATTCATCGTAATAATCCAGCCCCAAACGATACTCGGAAGAGCAACGTCAAGCGTTACTATTGCATTTGTTGCAGCAATCATTTCATGTGCCATTAGTGGTGCCCTCCTACTGGGAGATGAGTAAGATTGTTGAATAGGTTATGACCTTCACCACGGAATGATGCCAAAGGATTTAAGGTTACATTACCGCCGCCGACATAATAGTGGTGTGGATCTGTCCCTTTTTCCGGTTTACGTACTTGAACATTTCCTTGGTGCGATTGAATGTATTTACTGATGTTCGACATCGGATCATCCAAATCCCCAAAAATATTTGCTTCTACCGGACAAGCAACAACACACGATGGCATCATTGCACTTGCAATACGGTGTGCACAGTAGGTACATTTGTCGGCTGTTTGCGTTTGCGGATCGATGTAAATAGCTCCGTAAGGACATGCCATAACACACCCCGCACATCCGATACAACGCTCTTTATCAATGTTGACGATACCGTTCTCAAGATAGTGCAATGCACTTACCGGACAAATACGTTCACACGGTGCATTCGCACAATGGTTACAACGAAGCGGCGTAAATGTCCGCTTAGTCTCCGGGAATGTCCCTACATCAACATATTTGACACGTAGACGCCATGTACTAAGCGGAACTTCATTCTCCACTTTACAGGCGATCTCACAGCCCTTACACCCCATACAAAGGCGAAGGTCTACCAAGAAACCTAATTGCATATATTCTCCTTATTCCTAATTCACGTGAGCGCCATTCATGTCATAAGCAACATGAATAATCTTAATTTGTTGCCGTGATTACAGGCATTTAACGGCATTTCTGCTGGGTTGATAGTAGCCAAATAAGGTTTAACTAAAACTAAAAGGCAACTCATTTTTGCTATAACTTTTTGATATGTAACCATTTGGAAATCTTTCCCGCACAGGGAAATAAATAAAAATTGAAGAGCTTAATTTAACTTCTCCCGTATCCGAAAGATACGGGTAGCTTTAGGCGGTTGCAAGGGAGATTTGTCCCTGCCACTGTAGGGACTTTGTTCCTGCAGTGCATTACATTAATCGAGTCGGCAGCGAACCGATGCTTCATGTGCACCCAGCCCTTCCGTATGGGCGATAAGGGCACATGCTTCGCCAATTTCATTGATTGCTTGACGGGAAAATGAGATGATGGAGGATTTTTTCATAAAGTTCTCAACCCCAAGCGGTGAGTAAAACTTCGCTGTCCCACCCGTAGGGAGGGTATGGTTCGGCCCTGCAACATAATCACCGATCGCTTCAGGGGTATAGTGCCCCAAAAATATTGCCCCCGCATGTTTAATGGAGGGGAGAAGGGCAAATGGGTTGTCCGTTGCCACTTCGAGATGTTCGGGGGCGATCTCATTCATCAAACGTACTGCCTCTTCCATCGTTTCGGTGACAATGATCGCCGCACGCTCCTCAATCGATTTACGAGCGATCTCTTCACGGGGAAGTTTTTTCAGCCAATTTTCGATCTCGACTGCACAAGCATCCGCAAATTTTTGTGACGGGGTAATCAATATAGAGCTTGCCATCTCATCATGTTCTGCCTGGGAGAGTAAATCGATCGCGATATGAACCGGATTAGCCGAATCGTCCGCCAAGACCCCGATCTCACTCGGACCTGCGATCATATCGATATTTACCTCACCGAAGACCATTTTTTTCGCGGTAGCAACAAAAATATTCCCCGGTCCGGTAATGACGTCCACTTTAGGGATCGTTGCCGTACCGTACGCCATTGCAGCGATGGCACTCGCGCCGCCTACTTTGAACACCTCACTCACCCCACACAAATGGCATGCCGCCAAAAGAAGTTCATTCGGTTCATTATCAGGAGTCGGCGTAGTAACAACAATATGTTCTACTCCTGCCACTTGTGCCGGGATAACGTTCATCAGCAGTGAACTCGGATACGCTGCTTTCCCCCCGGGGATATAAAGCCCAGCGCGATCGACCGGAGTCACTTTTTGTCCTAAAATCGTTCCGTTCGCTTCGGTATCGAACCAACTTTTAGGAAGCTGCTTTTCGTGGTAAACCCGGATTCGATCATAGGCTAAATGCAACGAGGCTTTAAGGGCCGGGTCCAATGCCTCATACGCTCTTTTCATTTCCCCTGCATCAATGTGCAAATCGGCTCCGCTTGAGGGATTCCATCGATCGAATTTGGCAATATGGCGTATCAATGCCGCATCGTCTTCCAAACGAATCTCATCAATCAGTCCTTTAACAATTGAGGATACGTGTTCCATATCCATCTTTCCGCGCCCTAAAAGTTCGCTGAAAACGATATTGAAATTGGGTTCATTGGTATGAATAAGGGTCATAAACTATCCTTTTTTACTTTTGCGTCGCGCTTTTTTTATACTCTTGTTTAACAATATCAAGTGCTTTTAAAAAATCATCACTCTCAACCGCACCCATAATCGGTTCAAACATCGGTGATTTGCCTTTGATAAACCACGTTGCGGGTGTCCCGCGTGTCATCAACGATTGGGGAACCGTTCCTGCGTCTACCACTCCTTCATAGGCAACAAAATCGCGATTCAATATTCCGACGATTTTGGGCTCTTTAAGGGTTTTTTCCTTTAAAACATCACACCATCTGCATCCGTTTTTCGTTACAAGAACCATTAGCGGTTTTTGCTCCTTCACAGCTCGTTCAACCGCGGCAGAGAGCTCTTTTTCCCATTTAACATCCGCACCCAATAAAGAAAGTGCTGAAAGCAGCGCTATAAAAACGATTTTTACCATACTTATTTTACCTTTTTGAGGATCTCTTTGGCGATATCACTGATCTCTTTACCACTCACATCAATAATCATATCAGCCGCTTTTTTATAGAGTCCGGAACGTTCTTCATAAAGGTTCCGGGCTTTTTCGATGTCCTGAAACAAAGGGCGCTTACGCAGCTTTTTTTTGGCATCAGGATGCGCCAAAATCCGGTTGTAAATGGTATCGAACGGGGCAGAAAGATAGACCACCGTTCCGATTTTGGAAAGATTCGGTACTTTAAAAAAACCGCCCCCCGTCGAGATCAGCGTCCCTTTGACCTCTTTTTGAAGCCATTGAGCAACTTTACGCTCCAATGCGCGAAAGTACTCTTCTCCCTCTTCGGCAAAGATTTTTTTGATGCGGCGATTTTCCATGCTCTCGATAATGTCATCCGTATCCAGCGCAACCAAATCTGATTGTTTGACAATCTCACGTGCGATTGAACCTTTTCCGACACCCATAAAACCGATTAGAACGATGTTTTTCATGAATTCTCTACTCTTGGTTTATAATGGCGTAATCATATCATGCGTTAACTTAGGAGTGCTTCTTGATCCCCATTAACAACCTATATTGCCAAAACGAGCCGACAGAAAACACAGAAATGTTTACAACCCTTTTTCAAAACGATTCTCTTAAAATCGAATCGATCCGATCCTGGCTTAAAACACCCGGAGAAATGTACGATCAAGCGCAAGATGAGTGGGTAATCCTTTTAAACGGAGAAGCTGAACTTGAAATTAATACTCTTCACGTGACCCTTCGGTCCGGAGATTATTGCTTGATCCCAAAACATACCCTTCACCGGGTACGATCAACCTCGCAAAACGCACTTTGGCTGACCGTCTTTAGCTCTTAAATTCATTGATGCGGGCAGAAAGGGATTGTGCCACGTGCACCAACTGTTTGGAATCGTTCTGAATGTATTCTACACTTTTTCGATTCGATTCAGAGACAACATTAATCTGTGAAATTTTTTCAATGATCCATTCAATGTGTCCGACAACTTCAATCGAGTCGTTATAGGAACGTTCAGCTACGGCCACGGAACGTTCCATCTCTGAAGAAGTCGCCGAAATTTTCTCTTCGACTTCATTGGAAATCAGTGTCAGTTCATTCATATTTTTGGCATTCTCTCCCATCTTGTCGCTCACATCATTAATCGCTTGGACAATCGTACCGACACTGATTTCGATTTCACTCAAACTTTTTTGGGTTCGCTCAGCCAACTTTCGTACCTCATCGGCAACAACTGCAAACCCGCGTCCATGTTCACCGGCACGAGCCGCTTCAATCGCGGCATTGAGAGCTAAAAGGTTCGTTTGATCGGCGATATCTTTAATAACGCCCAATACATTTTTAACTTGATCTGCGTCATTGCGAAGTGAAACCAGCTGCGACGACATTTCATGCTCTGTTTCGATATATCCTTCCACTTCCCCTACCAACCTGGAGAGTGCATCTTTCGCTGTTACCAGTTCTCCATTGGCATTCGCAACATTTCGTTGCGTTTGTTCCGATATCGCAATGGCTTCAGACAATATCGCTTTGATGGAATGACTTTTTTGTGTTGTCGCTTCAACAATGAGTCGTTCCTGCTCTACCCCCTCAGAAATCGTTCGGGTTGCATCGGTAATCGTCGTCGCAATCATCGAGTTTTGACGTCCTAGATCTTTGACTTCATTAACCGTCTCTTGTACCATCGAGACAAAGTTATTCACAGCCAATGCAGCTTCGGAAAATTCATCTTTTTTGGTCACTTCAAGACGTTTGGTTAAATCTTTATCTCCGCTCACCAATGCACCGATACGATTACGGAGTCCTTCAAGAGGGTTCAAAACCTCTCTGCCAAAGAAAATATTCAATACGGAAACAAAGACGATGACAACAATACTCAAAGCTATCAGCAAGATCGTTTCAGTTTTACTAATTTCGGCATCATTTTTTTCCAATGAGATCACCAGATCCATCACTCCTAAAACATCTCCGCTTTGAACGTTGGTATGACACGCAAGACATCGATCTTCTGCAATGAGCGGCTGGAGTAGGCGAATCGTGTGCATGCCATTTGTATTTTCAATCACTTGAGGCTGTTGATTCTTAAAAATTTCACGGATTAACGGCTCATCGGTAAATTTGGCATCCGGCGCAAGCAGATCGATCACGGCTTGGGATTTTTCCACTTTTAACCCTTCAATCCCTTCGATTTTTTGGGCTTTTGCGATCGCTTCGGCTACTACAGCCGGATCTCCGGCCAACATACTTCCGGTCAGTGTTTGAAAAATCGATTGACTGAGCATAGTGAGAGAGCGTTTGGCCGTCTCATTCGAAAAATCGTGAAAGGTAGTTGTTAAATACCAATAAATCGCCCCTAATCCCATAAAGCTGAAAAGCAACGTCGAAAAAATTATTTTAGATTTGACCGTATTGAACATATTAAAACCCTTGTTAAAATCTGTGGAATTATTGTACCGTATATCGGTCCCCTTTACGCGGCGAAAGTACAATTCCTTGAAGCGTTTGCATTTTAATTGGCAAATTCATTGGCCGGCGCATCGAAATCGGATCAACTTTGCTGACACTAAAATGCAGATGCGGACCGCTACTGTATCCCGTATTTCCTGAGTAACCAATGAGATCGCCTTTAACAACTTTTTGTCCGATTTTTGCAACAGCTCCTCCTTGCTTTAAATGGTAGTAATTTCCCATGGTCCCATCACTATGTTCAATAATCACGTAATTGGCATATTTACGATATTCCGGACTTGCACCGCCATAATTACTGCTCCCGTCCGCTCCTACGACTGTCCCCTCGCGCGCTGCATAAATCGGTGTTCCTACCGGAACCGGAAAATCGACCGCATACGCCGAGAGCCCTTTATGCGATGTATCCCCATGGTAGCCTTGAGAAACATTGACGTTACTCCCTTTATAAAAAGGAAGTTTATAGAGATAATCATCTTGATGAACCGCAAAAGCAGAACCTCTTACCCATCCATATGAGGAGCGATAATCGACTCTTGCTGCAGATGAGAGGCGAGAGAGCTCTAACACTTTTTTTTTACTTCTTCCGGGGACTTCGATAAACAAAGGGAGTCTGGCAGAAGGTTTAAGATTACTAAGCGACTCGAAATCGATACTCAATGTCACTCTATAGGGGTTGAGATTTTCTACTTCAAACTCGTATCCCCCCGCCCCATTGGATTCGGAACTTAAAATGACACTGTTTCGTGAACCGATTTGTGCCGTTTTTTTAACACCGGAGACTTCCGAACGTTTTAAAATACGTAAATGTTCTTCATATGCCTGCTCTTGCTCAATGGCGATTTGGATGCTTTTTTGCTCCAAAGCCTGCTCATCACAGAGGGCTTCGATACTTTTAATAGAGTGATTGGGATAGTTTTTTCGGTAAAACGCGATCACTTCAGAACGGATTCGGGGATGATAGAGTGGGTCCATGGGAGCCGAGATCAGCGCTTCGAAACTTTTTTTGTCTGACTGATCCATTGCTGCATTTAACGATTTGCGATAAAGGATATCAATCGCCTCTTTCGTTCGTGACAACTCCCTCAATTCTTTCAGATAGACGTCCAAAAGCTCTTTATCAACCTCTTTTGCAGCGCCGAGCTCTTTGCCGATACTCAAAGTTACATCAACACGGCTCAAAAAATTTCGTAATATATTTTTATTGGGTTCCATTACCGGTGCTTGACTCAATTTTTCAATTGAGACCGTACTTTTTTGAAGCGGTTCGGCAAGCGGCTCGAACAGGAGCGGTGAAGAGGATGCGCCAAACACTATCCCGTATCCAAGCAAAAGTAAAAAACCAAAACGCACCAATACAATTCCCCTTTTTTTTAATTCTATCATTATTGCTCTAAGGATATAATATCGTCTATTTTAACTGTGGGGTAAAGTGATGTCCGTAAACATTTTAGAAGTGATGAAGCCGGGAGTGATTTTTGGTGATGATGTTCAAAAACTTTTTGAAATTGCCAAGCAAGAGGGATTTGCACTTCCTGCGGTCAATGTCGTAGGAACCGATTCCATTAATGCTGTTTTAGAAGCGGCAAAACTGGTAAACTCTCCTGTTATTATCCAGTTTTCCAATGGCGGAGCCAGCTATTATGCGGGAAAAGGGCTCAGCAACGAAAATGAAAAAGCGGCCATTGCCGGTGCCATCAGCGGAGCTATACATACACACATGATGGCGGAAGCATATGGAATTCCGGTTATCTTGCACACCGACCATGCGGCACGCCATCTATTGCCTTGGATCGATGCCCTGCTCGATGCGGGAGAAAAACACTTTGCCGAACATGGTAAACCCCTCTTTAGCTCTCACATGCTCGATCTCTCCGAAGAGTCTCTCGAAGAAAACGTCGCAACCTGTGTTCAGTATATGAAACGTATGGATAAAATCGGGATGACACTGGAGATCGAACTCGGTGTTACCGGAGGAGAAGAAGACGGTGTCGATAACACCAACATCGATAACGCCCTCCTTTACACCCAACCCGAAGAGGTTGCCTACGCTTACGAAAAATTAAGCGCCGTGAGCAACCGCTTTACGATCGCTGCATCCTTCGGAAATGTACACGGTGTCTATAAACCGGGGAATGTCGTCCTGACTCCTATTATTTTAAATAATTCTCAAAAATACATCCAAGAGAAATTCAAAACCGCTTCCGCTAAACCCGTCAACTTCGTTTTCCATGGCGGTTCAGGCTCAAGTCTCGAAGAGATCCGTGAAGCGATCAGCTACGGCGTCATCAAAATGAACATCGATACCGATACCCAATGGGCAACCTGGGAAGGGGTCAAAGATTATTACGAGAAATACAAAGATTATCTCCAAGGACAAATCGGAAACCCAGAAGGGGAAGACAAACCGAATAAAAAATATTATGATCCGCGTAAATGGCTCCGTGACGGACAAAAGACATTAGTCAATCGTGTAAAAGTAGCGTTTGAAGATTTAAACGCAATCGATAGAAATTAACTCGATTCTCTCTTCTTCTCGTCATCCCGTATCAAGTACGGGATCCCCGCTCTCCGAGTGGTACTCAATAAACCTCTTTCCGATGCCCGATACGGATGATCGTAATAAGAATTTTTTCTTCTGTAATCCGAAAAATCACTCTATAATCTCGCACCCGTAAACGGAATTTTCCGCTGTATTCCCCTTTTAATGCTTTGATATTGTTTTTGAGCCTATCGGGATCGGTTGCGAGCAAAATTATTTTTTCTTTGAGTTGTTTTTGGATGACACGATCCAACTGCGAAAGCTCTTTTTT
>NZ_JBAVEF010000042.1:0-2252 GCF_049587615.1 Sulfuricurvum sp. | reverse complement strand
ACAGTAAATATTTCAGCTTTTAAAGCTAAAAACGAAGGTGAATCAAAAGTTATGTGCCGTTTGGCCACGCCTGTAGGTACACCAGATGGCATGACATTCGCTAAATATGTTGAGGATGCTTTAGCTGTTGAATTGGAAATGGGGGATATGCTGGACCCAAAATCAACAGTAGTTTTATCAGGTAATCTTGAAAATGTATATGGAAGTACGGTTCTTGGTAATGCTTATTGGGAACATACTTTGAAATTGACATCTTCTAATGGCAAAACGTTGGAAAAGTCTTCTCGATACGATTATGAATCAAGTTTTACAGCATATTCTGCTTGTAGTGAAATGCAACGTTCCTATCTTCCTGCTGTCCAAAAGCTAGTTAATGATGTCATTACAGACCCTCGTTTTAAAGAATTGATCAAAAATAAAGAGTTGGCGAAAAACTGATCTCTATTCCTAATGCTTGGCGCTTTGCCGAGCATTGCTAAATTTCATTAGCTTGATCGTGTGTTGGACTTGATTGTTAAATGGACATTGGAAAATTTTGGTTGAACTTTTGCATAGCATTTGAGGAAGAAGAGCCAATAAAATGGAAGTTTATAGGTGGTGCGGACGAAAGGACTTGAACCTTCACACCGTGAGGCACCAGATCCTAAGTCTGGCGTGTCTACCAATTTCACCACGTCCGCATAACAAAAAAAAGTCTAAGGTGGTACGCCCTAGAGGATTCGAACCTCTGACCGATGCCTTAGAAGGGCATTGCTCTATCCAGCTGAGCTAAGGACGCGAAAGACTATATGGTGCGCCCGATAGGGTTCGAACCTATAACCTACGGATCCGAAGTCCGTTACTCTATCCAGTTGAGCTACGAACGCACAATCACCTTCTAAAATATCGTGTATCAAAGGAGTTTCAAACCAGAAACAAATGGGGTGGAATATGGGAATCGAACCCACGACCCTCAGAACCACAACCTGATGCTCTAACCGACTGAGCTAATTCCACCATTCACGTAATAAAGAATCTGTGTTTGAAAAAAAGATACAAAAAGAAAAAAACATGGTCGGGGCGAGAGGACTCGAACCTCCGGCCCCTTGGTCCCAAACCAAGTACTCTAACCATACTGAGCTACGCCCCGACCTTCATCTAATCTAACCCAAGTGAGCTCAATTAGTGAGGCGAAATTATATCGGAAAGCAAGAATATTGTCAAGAGACGTGTTTATAATCGTAATGGTTTCGGCAGAAACGTTGTAAAAAAGGGATTTGATGAAGGAACCAACTTGAAATTAATGTATAATCGGGACTTATTATTACTACTACGGTTGTATCAGAATATATTGCTTGAGGATGAGGTGCAAAAAAAGAATGAAGAAGTATTTTCGTAAAAAAGACATGTCCGGCGTAAACGGGGAATTCCAGCGCCGACTGGGGCTGATGGACGTTACTTTCATCGGCGTCGGAGCAGTTATCGGAGCCGGTATCTTTGTTATTACCGGTCAAGCGGCAGCGACGATGGCGGGGCCCGCTATTGTCCTCTCGTTTTTACTCGGTGCCGTTATGATCGGTATTACGGCACTCATTTATGCGGAACTTAGCTCGGCTTATCCGGTAGCGGGAAGTGCCTACAGTTTTACGTTCGCATCGCTGGGTGAAGTGTTCGCGTGGTTTGTCGGGTGGAATCTGCTGCTGGAATACGGAGTGGCTACCGCAGCCGTGGCGACCGGATGGTCGGGTTATTTGCGCCGTTTTTTAGAAAACAGCATGGGAATAGAAATACCTTTGGCTCTTAGCGGTGCGTATAACCCCGGTGCCGGAACGTATATCGACATCAGTGCATTCGGGATCATTTTAGCTATTTTCGTCCTTCTGGCGATCGGGATCAAAGAGAGTGCAAAGGTCAATACGGCTATTGTCTTGATTAAACTATCCGTTCTTGTGACGTTTGTCGTGGTTGGCCTTCCCCACGTCGATTTTAATAATCTCGCCGACTTTTTCCCGTTCGGATGGGAAGGGGTTTGGCATGGAGCCGCTCTGATTATTTTTGCGTATCTCGGATTTGACGCGATCAGTACGGTAGCGGAGGAGACAAAAAATCCCACCCGTAATATTCCGTTAGGCTTAATGCTCTCGTTGGCTCTTAGCGTTGTCTTTTTTATCCTTGTAAGCTTTACCCTTACCGCCATTGTCCCCTACCAAGAACTGAATGTTCCCGATGCCCTTGCGTTTGCGCTGTATAAAGTAAATGAACCCTTTGCCGCC
>NZ_JBAVEF010000041.1:0-2350 GCF_049587615.1 Sulfuricurvum sp. | reverse complement strand
TCTCGTTCGGCCATGGCGGCAACTCCTTATCTGCCGCCGACCCTAGCAGGTCACGCTGGGTATGACAAGTCTAATACGACCTCCCCTGACGACTGCGGTTGGGACGGGTTGTTGAGGAACTGCGGATTGGGTGAAGCATACTGTCCTTAAGCACGTGGCTAAGGACGGTAAGGCACATGGCGGCCGAGATCATCTCGACGGTTGAACGCCGGCGTCAATGGCCGACCGAGGAGAAGCTGCGGATCATGTCGGAGGCGCTTGCGCCGGGCGCCACGATCGCGGCCATCGCCGATCGGCATGGGGTGTGCCGCTCGCAGCTCTATACGTGGCTGCGGCATGCGCGTGAGGGCAAGCTGCCCGGGATCTCGATGAGCGCACCGGAGGCGGTTTCGTTCGTTCCCGTGCAGGTCAGAGCCCACATGCGCACGTCATCGCCTGCACCGCCATGCGATCCTCTGGCGAGCTCGGCGATGTCATCTCCCCCGTCTGTATCGTCCACAATGCGCGGTCGCCGGCCGGCGATGGTCGAGGTCGTGCTCACCAACGGCCGGATCGTGAAGGTCGACGAGTGCATCGATCCCAACGCGCTCGCGCGTCTCCTTGCCGCGGTCGATGGGGGCCGCTCGTGATCACGGTGCCGGCTGGCGTGAAGATCTATCTGGCGTGTGGCGTCACCGACATGCGGCGCGGCTTTGATGGACTGAGCATCATGGCGCAGGACGTGCTGAAGCAGGACCCGTTCTCGGGCGCGATTTTCTGTTTTCGAGGCCGCCGAGGTGATCTCGTCAAGCTTCTGTACTGGGACGGCCAGGGCTTCTGCCTGTTCGCCAAGCGGCTGGAGAAGGGCCGCTTCACGTGGCCAGCGACGAAGGAGGGCTCGGTCACTCTGACCCCCGCACAGATGTCGATGTTGCTCGAAGGACTCGAGTGGCGAGCTCCACAACGCACCTGGCAACCAACGCTTGCCGGATAGTGCGAAGCAGTGCATGCCTGAGGGCATGCCGCTCACGCTCGATCAGCTTCCTGACGATGTTGCCGAGCTGAAGGGATTGCTGCTCGCGAAAGACGCCGAGCTGATCGAGAAGAGCGCGCAGCTTGCCGCCACGTGCGCCGAGCTCATCGCCGCCAAGAACGGCCTCGTCGTCACGCAGCTGACGATCGAGAAGCTGAAAGCCCAGATTGCCAAGCTCCGTCGGAGCAAGTTCGGTGCGAGCTCGGAGCGGATCGAGCGGGTTCTCGAACAGCTCGAGCTGGCGTTGGAGGAAGCGGAGACGGCGAAGGCCGAGGCGATTGCAGCGCAGCCGCAGCAGCCCGAGCCGGAAGTGGCGAACGCCGAGGCACAACCGGCCGAGGACGCGAAGCCCGAGAAGAAGAAGCGCCGTCAGCTACCGCCCGAGTTTCCACGCCGCGACATCGTGCACGCGCCGCCCGGCGTGTGCAAAACCTGCGGCGGTTCCGAGCTGCGCACGGTGAGCGAGACTATCACCGAGGTGCTGACCTACGTGCCGGCGCGCTTCGAGGTGAACCGCCATGTGCGCCCGGCCTGCTCGTGCCGCAAGTGCGAGACCATGGTGCAGGCACCGATGCCCGATTTGCCGATCCCGCGCGGCATGGTCGACGCGAGCTTCCTCGCCCACATCGTGGTGGCGAAGTTTTGCGACCACCTTCCGCTCTATCGGCAGGCCGAAATTTACGCGCGATCGGGGCTCGACATCGATCGCAGCCAGCTCGCCGAGTGGCTCGGGCATGTCGCGTGGCTGCTGCGCCCTCTGGTCGAGCTGATCGCGCAGCATGCGATGGCGGGCCGCGTCATCCACGCCGTCATGCCGGAGGCGTGCTTCCAGCACGACACGCCGGTCGACGTTCTGGCGCCGGGCACCGGCAAGACCAAGACCGGCCGGCTCTGGGTCTACCTGCGCGACGAGCGCCCGCATGCAGGCAACGCTCCGCCGGCCGTGCTCTATCGCTATACGCCCGACAGAAAGGGTGAGCATTGCCGCGCGGAGCTCGCCGACTTCACCGGCTGGCTGCATGCCGACGGCTACGCCGGCTTCGGCCGCCTCTACGAGATCGCAGGCATGCGATCGTCCGACGCCGCACTGCTGCAAGGCCCGCCGCGCGTCGCCGAGGTCGCCTGTTGGTCGCACGTGCGGCGCGGCTTCTACGACGAGTACGTGTCGCACAAATCGGCGATCGCAAAAGAGGCGCTCGATCGCATCGGCGCGCTGTTCGACATCGAGCGCCCGATCGCCGGAGCACCGCCCGACATCCGACGCGCCGTGCGCCAACGAACGGCACGACCGAGGATCGACGAGCTGGCGACTTCGCTCGACGAGCAGCTGAACAAGCT
>NZ_JBAVEF010000040.1:0-1569 GCF_049587615.1 Sulfuricurvum sp. | reverse complement strand
GTCGGTACACCTTTGAGGTTCACCCCGACGCGCACAAGACGATGATCGCCCAGGCGGTCCATCAGCTGTTCAACGTGACCGTCGTCGGCGTCAGCACCGCCAACGTGCGCCCCAAGCCGAAGCGTCGTGGGATGACCAAGGGACGCACCTCGGCGTGGAAGAAGGCCGTCGTGCAGCTCGCGCCCGGCGACAAGATCGAATTCTTCGAGGGCAGGTAATGGGCATCAAGCGATTCAAGCCGACCTCGCCCGGCCGCCGGTTCATGACGGTCGACACGTTCGAGGACATCACGCGCGCCGAGCCCGAGCGCTCGCTGGTCGCGCCGCTCAAGAAGAACGGCGGCCGCAACAGCTACGGGCGCATCACCACGCGCCACAAGGGCGGCGGCCACAAGCGCCGCTACCGGGTCATCGACTTCAAGCGCGACAAGGACGGCGTGCCCGCCAAGGTCGCGCACGTCGAGTACGACCCGAACCGCTCGGCGCGCATCGCCCTGCTGCACTACGCGGACGGTGAGAAGCGCTACATCCTGGCTCCGAAGGCGCTCGTGGTCGGCGACACCGTCGAGTCCGGTCCCGGCGCCGACATCAAGGCCGGCAACGCGCTTCCGCTCGAGAACATCCCGTCGGGTACGACGATCCACAACATCGAGCTTCAGCCGGGGCGCGGCGGCCAGCTGGTCCGCAGCGCCGGCACGAGCGCGCAGCTCCAGGCCAAAGAGGGGGGCCACGGTGTCGTCCGTCTCCCCTCCGGCGAGTTGCGGCGCATCCGTCTCACCTGCCGCGCCACGGTGGGAGAGCTCGGCAACTCGGACCACTCGAACCTCTCCGGCGGCAAGGCCGGCCGTACCCGCTGGCGCGGCGTGCGACCGACCGTGCGCGGCACGGCGATGAACCCCGTCGACCACCCGCATGGTGGCGGCGAGGGCAAGACCACGGCCGGGCGTCATCCGGTCACGCCGTGGGGCGTGCCCACGCTGGGCTACCGCACGCGCGCCAACCACAAGGCGTCAGACAAGTTCATCATCCGCGGCCGCAAGCGCGGCAAGCGCGGGTAAGGCAGGAGGCACCTCTTTTGAGCAGGTCAGCAAAGAAGGGTCCGTTCGTCGACGAGCGCCTCATGAAGCGCATCGAGCAGATGAACGCCGCCGGCCAGAAGAAGATGATCAAGACCTGGTCGCGGGCCTCGACGGTCTTCCCCGACATGGTCGGTCACACCATCGCTGTGCACGACGGGCGCAAGCACGTGCCCATCTTCATCAGCGAGTCCATGGTCGGTCACAAGTTGGGTGAGTTCGCGCTCACCCGCACGTTCCGCGGTCACATCAAGGGCGACCGCTCGGCGAGAAGGTAAGTGACGATGGCAGTCAGAGCACAGGCGAAATACGTTCGCGTGGCCCCGCGCAAGGCGCGCGAGGCGGCCGACCTCATCCGCGGCAAGTCCGTGGCCGAGGCGCGCAGCACGCTCTTCTTCGCCAACCGTAACTCGGCTCGCGTCGTCGCGGCGGTCCTCGATTCCGCGGTCGCCAACGCCGAGCACAACAACGCCCTCTCGGCCGACGATCTGTAC
>NZ_JBAVEF010000039.1:0-4231 GCF_049587615.1 Sulfuricurvum sp. | reverse complement strand
CCTGATTTATCAATGGTCCGTATGCCCCATACGTTATGCATCACCATGATGTTATCCTGATACGTACCGATATAGAGCAACACATGTCCTTTGAGATAAATGATTGTCTCAAAGGGGACCCCTTTTTCTTTGATCAGGTCAAGTTTTTCATCATTGGATAGTCCTTCAAACGAAACGACCTCTCCTTTGCGTGCCTGTGCGGCAGAATTTCGGGGAAGCCATATGCCAAAGGGGGTATACATATCCCGAATCATCGATGAACAGTCTCTCTCTCCGAGCATCCCTCCCCATCCGTAGGTGTTTTTTAGCATCTGTTCACCCAGGCGGATCAAATCGTTTTTATTCAGCTTGGCAATTCCTACTCTGGCCGCCGGTTTGGGAATCGAAACGGATTTAAAAGAGCCGTTGCTGTCGTACGCGAGAGCGTAATATTCATTTTGCTGCTCTTTTTCCATCGGCAGTACCATCCCGATACGCGAATACGCGACGAAGCGGTTGGAACTGTCGTAGAGAGGAACATTGTCTTCGGTGATGAAAAGTTTTTCCTGTTTCCGCATGGTTTCGCTCATAGTTGTGTCAATAACGGCAATCCCATCAGATTTAACCCACCCTGATGCACTGTTCGTAAAAATATAGCTCCATGCACCGTCTATCGAAGTATGGGAGATAAAAATGGGCTCATGATAATTGACGCTGCTGTTTTGAAGCATATCAAATGGATACCCTTCCCCCGGTAAAGAAGGATCCCGATAAAGAGGTTTTTCGGTCGGCAATGCCCGCAAGTCCAGCCATTTAAGCGCAATCCCTTTTTGATTGAGCGTTCCGTAGTTTTCAAAATTCGCGTGAGCCTCTATCTCTTTGAACCATGAAGGAGGCAAAGGGCGTAGGTTGCTTCCATACCCGCCCCGAAACGCGCGCATCGGCCATGAAACATCCTGAACGCTCATCGGCGGCACCGTATAGTCCCACGGCGTATAATAGGATTTTTCAAAATTCTTCTGCACGTCATAAAAACTTTCACGGTCTATGCCGTTTTGTTCGGCATAAGGGGCAATGGACTGCTCAAACCGTTCCAAATCATTGACTACGGGGCCAAGTTGGGGAAGCATGACATCAAGTTCTTGCGGGAGAGTACAGCAGTAGGGGCTCTCGCCAACCTTTGTGGCAGGCGTCATTGTTGCCGGTTCAGCTGTTTTGAGAGAATATGCGGCTTTGGGAGCAGGCATATGTGTACTGCATCCTCCCAATATAAAAATGATACCGCCGATCCATACTGTTGATTTCATGCTCTCTCTACCCTATTCTATCCCTCCGAAACGTCCGACGATTCTGCCGATGATCTCGACTTCATCTCTGCGTGCGACATAGGTGGGATAGTCTTTATTATCTGAAATAATATCGAGTTTTCCATCAAGACGAACTTGTATCCGTTTGATAAACAGTCCGTGTTCGGTGCGGATCGTAAATACTCCGCCGCGGCTGACATCGGTTTTGGAACGATTAAGGAAAACAATATCGTTGTAACTGAACGACGGCTCCATCGAATCTCCCGTGACGTTTATTGCTTCGATATGGCGCAGTTGCCCTTCTCCACCCAGCGACATGACAAAGTTTTCTTCGAGCATCAGCGGTTCAAAATCGAGTTCTTCATTGTCAGCTCCCCCGCCGGCGGAAGCATTGACCGATGAGAAATAACGTACCATATAAAAGCGGTTTGTCGGTTCTATCAAGCTTTCAGGCGACTGGTTGTACAAAAGCCAGTTAATCGCAATCGAACGCTTTGCGCAAAAATCGAGTAATTCATTAAAGGGGATTTTATTCCGCTTTTTCATGGTTGCAAAATTCATTTGCGAAATCTCCAGTAATTCCGCAATATCTTTGTCAAATACTTTTTTATCGGGGAATTCGGATGAGACGATATCTTTGATCGTTTCAACAATTTCATTAAATGTTTTCATGGCGACATCCTTTTACCGTATGGGATACGATATTCTAGGAATTATGCCATCTTTATGGTAATAATATGTCATTTTGAAATATTTTTAACTATCTTTTTCTATTTTTTATACTCTTTGTCATACAAAATTTCCGATTTAAAGGAGAGAGCATGGCAAAGGTTATTCGTAAAGCAAGCGGATGGATGGATCGTTTTGAAATGCAGATGGGCGTTTGGGCAGAAAAACTTTTTTAATCGCTTCCGTCTCGCTCAGAGATACTTTCACGTGTACTGTCGGGAAGGGACGATTTGTCTTGTTCTATTTTCGCTTCTTTTTCGAGCCGGGAGAGATGATAACCCCGAAAAATATAGATTAAAAAGAAGACGAAAAGAACAACGACAATCGTATCGAGAATCTGTACCATTACATCAACTCCTTGTAAGTGTCAAAATTTTGCTTGATCGCTTCGTACAAAATGATACCCGTGCTGATGGCAAGGTTGAGGCTACGCCCCTCTTTCGTCATCGGAATGGTCATCGTCTGGCTAGGGTGGTTTTCCAAAAGCTCGCCCGGAAGGCCTGACGTTTCGCTTCCGAACAGCAGATAATCCCCTTTTTCGAATGTTATATCGAAATAAGGACGATCCGTTTTCGTTGTCGCAAAGAAAAAGCGTTCACGATTCGGATGGGCTTCAAAAAACTCTTCGAGAGATTCCCACACTTTCAGATCAAGCTTATGCCAATAGTCCATCCCCGCACGGCGGAGCGCTTTTTCGCTGATGTCGAACCCCAAAGGTTTGATCAGATGAAGCGTTGCACCCGTATTGACGCAAAGCCGCCCGATGGCTCCGGTATTATTGGGGATTTGAGGAGTGACCAGAACGATATTAAACATTTAAAAAATGATCGTTTTATTGGCGTGAACGAAGATGCGGTCTTCAAGGGCAAGTTTCAGGGCTTTAGAGAGAACGATTTTTTCCACATCACGGCCCGAACGCTGCATCTCTTCCCATCCGTAGGCATGATTGACATGAATAACGTCTTGAGCGATAATCGGCCCTTCGTCCAGATTGTTATTGACAAAATGGGCCGTTGCCCCGATGATCTTGACTCCTCGCTCATACGCCTGCTTATACGGATTGGCACCGATAAATGCCGGAAGGAACGAGTGGTGGATGTTAATGATTTTGTCTTCGTACGCTTCAACAAAGCGGGGCGTCAAAATGCGCATGTATTTTGCCAATACGATGTAATCGATCTCGCCGAAAGCGGCAAGTTGTTTGAGAACGCGCTGTTCGTGTTCGTCGCGGTCACATCCTTCATGCGATACGGTATAAAAAGGAATATCGAATTTGGAAACCAGCGGTTCAAGAAGATCATAGTTTGAAACGACCGCTACGATTTCGGCATCCAGTTCTCCCGCTTCGTAGCGGATCAGAATATCTCCCAGGGCGTGCGATTCTTTTGTCGCCATCAACACGATCCGTTTTTTACGCGGAGCAATGACATCCAAATGGGCATTGGCGGGTAAAACCGATTTGAGTTCGCTCTTGAGGGCGGCAGGATCGATTTCACCTGCGACAACACTGCGCATAAAAAATTTGTTTTGGGCTTTGTCGACAAATTCGTTATTGGAAATAATGTTGAGATTGCGGTGGAAAAAAATGCTGGAAACTTTATAGACCAGCCCTTT
Source organism: Sulfuricurvum sp. (assembly GCF_049587615.1). GTDB lineage: Bacteria > Campylobacterota > Campylobacteria > Campylobacterales > Sulfurimonadaceae > Sulfuricurvum. The sequence goes on along the minus strand of NZ_JBAVEF010000039.1, from coordinate 602 downwards.
TTCATCGTTGCAGTGGATTAGTACCCGGTATTGTTCATTCATCATTGTGTATCCTGAAAAGAGCGTTTGTTTAGGGTTATTTTAAATTGTCCAAACGATTATCGATAGTGGCGAGGAGGTATTCAAGAAAATTAAGAGTCAAATCAACCTTGGCTTCGATCTGGACATTGTTGGGGGACTGAAATCCCTCAAAAAGGACGAGCAAACGTTCCCGGATTCCTTCGAGCCATCGTGCTTCATCCTCGCGTACCGTAGGAACGGGTTCGGAAAATGCAGCTGCAGGCATCGTTTGTACCGAAGAGACGTCTTCTTTAAGAGGCTCATTCTCTTCGAGTGCTTCGGGCACTGTCACTAACTCTTCGATTTCGGCCAATGTGGATAAAATGACATCTTTTAATTCCATGCGCGAAGCAACCACCTTTCAAACTGGATAAACTCGGCCTCGTCGTCCATCTGGACGAAAAATGCTTTCATTTCGTTGTTGACACCCAGAAATTTCTTTCGCATCCCGGAGAGGCGGCGGATCGCAATTTTCGCATCCGAATTATTGGGATCTTTTTTCAAAATTTCTTTGTAAATTTCAAGAGCATCTTCTTTAAGCC
>NZ_JBAVEF010000038.1:0-8957 GCF_049587615.1 Sulfuricurvum sp. | reverse complement strand
AAAAAAGGATGATTCCGAGTAGTCCCATAGAACTTAACCCATATCCACTCATCAAAAAATCGATCATTTGGACTCCAAAAGCAAATGCGCTATTATAGCATTCATGAAAACAGTGAATCAACTTTTTATCGATACGATTGAGATCAAAGGGTCTAAATTTATGGCCCATTTAATGCCGTTTTCAATGTATGATGCGATGATGAAGAGGTTACGTTCTGAGCATCCTAAAGCGGTTCATTGGGTCAGTGCTTATCGAACCTTAAATGAATTTGATCAGATCGTCGAATACAGCGGTGATGACGGCGAACCTAAAGGGACCTCCGGAAAACCGACTCTCTCCGTGCTTCAAGGGCATGAACTCATCAATGCCGCAATCATCACGGTACGCTATTTCGGCGGGACAAAGCTGGGTCCAGGTGGGTTGGTACGGGCCTATGCCGAGTCGGCGAATGCGGCGTACGCTCAGGCCGTCTTGCTCCCGTATGAAAAACGTTACCTTCAACGCTTTAGCTGCGAGTATTCTGCGATATCAATGGTCGAGTATGAAACGTCTCGTCATGCTATCGGGATGGTTTCCAAAATGTTTCATGAGAAGGGTGCCACGTTTGAAGTCGAGGGGACAGGGGAAAATCTGGAGCAGTTTTATACGGCGCTGGGGCGGACGATACGAAAAATGTAAGCGCTTGAAAACGTTTGGGGTGTTTTCAGGAAACGCGCGGTGTTAATTCCATACGTTCATCATAAGCGGGAACCAATACGGTAAAACATGCACCCGTTTCGGTATTATAAAAGGCAAGTGTCCCCTTGAAATGCTCTTCGATAATGGCCTTGGACATATAAAGCCCCAAGCCCGTCCCATTTTCAGATTTGGTGGAAAAATAGGGTTCAAAAATTTTTGCGGCAATGTCATCAGAAATTCCCCCGCCATTATCGCAGACGCGGATGGAGAGGGCGTCTGCCGCTTCCTCTACCGTGATCGTGATTTTACCGGAAACGATATGTCGTTCAAGAATGGCATCGTGAGAATTTTTTATCAGATTCATCAATACTTGAATCAGTTCATTTTGGGAGAGGTACCCTTTTTTTTCTGTGGAGACAATCAATTCGGTTTTGATTTTGGCATAGTTTAAAAAGACATCGCACAGCCGCAGTGCTAATTCAACACTTGTCCCGATATTTTCAGGTCGTTTGATGTGATCATTTTTATAATAATTGCGGAAATCATCGATGGTTTTGGACATGTACTGCAAATGCTCGTTAAACTGATCATGCGCGCATTCAAAACCTTCCTCATCCCATTGCCCCAGTTTGTGCTTGAAATAAAGGTTTTCGTTGATGAGTGCCAACGTATTCAGCGGCTGGCGCCATTGATGGGCAATCATGGAGATCATTTCCCCCATAGCGGCATCTCTTGCCTGGTGGAACAAGATGGCATTTTTTTCGTTGATCTCATGACGCTGTCTTTCGATCTCATACTCAAGGTACTCTTGATTTTTTTCTTTTTCAGCCAGCAGTTCTATTTGAAAATGAATTTTCTCATCTTTGGCCGCTTGAAATCTTTTTGCCAGAATGAGAGAAAAAAAGATGATTTCAACGAGGGCTCCGAATAAAAAAGCATAGCGTGTAAAACCGTTGTTTTCCAAAAGACCGTTGAACATCAACACCATCATCCCCATCGTGGGCATATAGATGATGAGGGCGATGAGGTAGTAGGGGGTGTTGATTTTTCCGATCAACCAGGTTTTTATGGCAAGAATTAACAGTATCGTGACGAATACCGTCGAGAGAATGTTAAAGAGAAATGTTGAATAGGGGATATTAAAGTGGATCAAAATCCCAAAGATCAGAAAGGAGCCGGTAAAGAATTTGAAAAGGCGATCCATTCGGGGGAAATATTTGTCGAGTTCGAGGAAAGTCCCTGAGAAGAGGGCCATAAACGCCAAGACAATGGTTCCGGTGACATGAAGCCCCGCATTCCAGGGATGAAAACCGAGATAAAGATAAGAACCGTTAAACATACTGACAAAGATAATGAACGCCGATACATATCCGATATAGTAAGCATAGATACGCTCGCGCATTTCCAATAAAAGAAAAATATTCAGAATCAGGATGATAAAAAGGATTCCGGAATAAAACGGATAAAAGGTGCTGAGGGTAAAGCGGCTCGGTCTAAAAAACTCATTTTCCGTATAGAGGGTGAAAGCACCCATTTGGGCATTGACGGTTTGCCCTTGTATGAAGTAGGTTTTTGATGTGCCCGGTGCTATTTTGAGTTTAAAAGTGGGATTGGCATTTTGGATTTCGTAGCGTTTTAGGGGCGTTGAAAGACCGTTTTGATGCTTTATCCACCCTTTTGGCGTAGGCTCATAGAGATTAAAGGTGGACCAAAACGGTTCCGTGAAGCACAGGACGAAATCACGGTTTGTACTTTTGTTTTCAATCGTTATTTTGAACCATGCTGTCCCCTCTTTATATCCTTGTGAAAAGTGGGAGTGGATGGTCTGGGTAAAATGTAAATCGTTGATCTCTTCAATCCCCAAGCCGGAGGTTTCGTCATAGTGGTAAGCGAGGGAAAAATCAGAGATGGACTTTGTCCCTTCGGAGATGACAAGCGATCCAAACAAGCAGGGGAAATACAAAAAGAGGAGAAAAATGATACGAAAAAACATTTTTAACCCTCGTAGCTGTTTTGAGATTAAATTTTTTAGAAAAAAACTTCATTTCATTAAAAATTATTATACTAAAATCAACTTAAAACGGTTCAAATGGAGATAGAATTAGAATCTTTTTTTAAAGTTTGCTCCACAGCTTTTCGCTCAGTTTCAGCTCTTCGACCAATCCGATCGTATTGCGCAGGGTATTGATGTACTCCATCGTCTGTTTGTAATCGAGCAGAGAGATAAAAACAGCGGGTTCAAAGAGGTCTTTTCCGGTTCCGATGGCAACATGGATATGGTTGTGGACAAACGAGACAAAGAGGGGATGGGAAATGCGGCGTTGAAAATCCAATAGCCGTTTCATCATCGAGTGGGTGAGTATGTAGCGTGCTTCAATCGGATCATTGCCATAGACAACGAAATGTTTCTCGAATTCGGGGTCATCCAGCCGGATAAGGTCTTCACGGGAGCCATTAATCGATTGGAGCCATCCGCCGATCAGTGAGCCGAAGCTTTTTTCCGCTTTGTCGGGGAGTATCACCGTTTTGGCTTTGAAGTGTTTGTTAAATTCAGCGACGAGAAAGAGCCCCCGGAAAAGGGTATGCCACTGCGTGCGCCCTTTTGAATCACGGGTTTGGTATTCGGCATGGATATCGGAGAACTCGATAGGGACACCGTTGATGGAACCTTTGACGTAATCGTTTCCTCGGTAACGATCGATCGTGTGCGCAAACAGATCGGAGCGTTCAAACAGATGCTGCGAAATCAGAAAATCGGGATTGTAGAACAGATGGGGATCGATAGCGCCGATGAGGGGGGTGATGATTTTCGTTTTAAAATCTTTGGCATACCCATGTGTCATGAATCGGTAGGTGATCCCCGAAACCGCAATAAACCCAATCCCGATTGCGATGAAGAGGGGATGAAGCAGTCCAAAGTTTTTCCCCATCCATACGGCCAAAAGGAGAAAAGTAACGGCGCCCATCCCTCCGTACCATGTGAGCTTGGAGACGATTTTCTTACGGTTCTTTTCCAGTTCGTTGAGGGAAGGGTAGAGCTCTTTGTAATAAAAATCGGTGAGTTCAGAGGTCGATCTCATTTATTAAAAAGTGCCCCTACATCGACGTTTTGGCGTTCTGTTACCGTGATTTCAAATACGGCCCGGCGGTTCAGATTCATCCACCCCGCCATCAGATTGGTCGGGAACATTTCGATCGAATTGTTCAGATCGGTGACCGCTTGGTTATACGCACGGCGTGCGGCGGAGATCTGCTCCTCGATTTCGTTTAAAGAGCGTTGGAGATGCATGATGTTTTCGTTGGCTTTGAGATCGGGATAGGCTTCCATCGCGAGATTGATCGCTCCCAAAGCTGATGTGAGCTTCGCATCGAGGGCAATCTTCTGATCATCGCTGATTCCCGGCTTCATGGCTGCCGCACGCAGCTCGGTCACTTTTTCAAGGGTTGATTTTTCGTGCTCCATATACCGGGAAATGGAGGCAACAAGGTTGGGGATCAGGTCAAACCGTTTTTTAAGGACGGTGTCGACCCCTGCGAAGATGTTTTCAACCTGATTTTTTTTACCGATCAGAGAGTTATACATTAAGATGGCGATGAGGACAACGACCCCGATAATGATGAGTAATGCGGTCATTCAAGACTCCTGCTAATATTCAGATTCTTTATTCTATGGCAAGTTGTCTGAAGAGCGGATTAGAGTGAATACGTTAACACGGTTATCACTTTGTTGATAATCTTTTTTTATAGATGTGTTAAACTGTTTTAACGAAAAAAAGGAGTTTTCATGCAATTTATTTCTGTAATGCTGATGGTCATAGTGGGAACTATTTCTCCCGCCATGGCGATGGGGGATGAACATCATGATCATCCTCAAAACGGGATCGTCACAGAGAAGACAGTGCGGGGAAGCGGAACGGTAAAATCGATTGCTCAAAATCATGAAACGCTCCGTATTTTTCATGATCCGATTCCCGAACTCAAATGGCCGGCCATGAATATGCAATTCGAGGTGATCGATCATGAATTGACCCATCCCTTGGAAGTGGGTGATCGCGTGAACTTCGAATTTGTCCAAAAAGAGGGGAAGAACATTATTGTAAAGATGGCTAAATGAACCCTCTTCACTTCCTCATTATTGTAGGAGTCATGGGCTATGCGGGTGAGGTAAATGTGTCTCCTCCTTCGTCTCCCGATGCATTGAGCGGTAAAAGTGTTTATATTCCCCCTGCACAATCAATCGATGTTGCCGAAGAGGGGTGTGTTCAAAAAGAGGATCAAAATGTGACGGGGCATGGAAGTGCAAAATGGCAATAAAACATCTGAGTCTATCGGTGGCAGTACTTGTATTTCTCTGCGGGTGTTCAACAATGTCTCAAAAAGAAGCGTTTGACTCGGTGAATCAGCTCACAATCGAGCGAGGGGAAAAAAATCTTCAATGGATCAAAACACCTCAAGAAGCAGCACGTGTCGATGAGCAGGTGCACCACCTTTTGTCAGAGCCTTTGACCCAGGAAAATACCCTTCGGATTATGCTGATTAACAACCGTGCGTTGCAGCAAACCTACGAAAAGATTGGAGTCGCTCAGAGTGAACTGGTGGAAGCGGGACTCATGCGCAATCCCCTTTTGGGTTACAGTATCGGACGCGGTAACGGTACCACTACTTCGACACTCAGTGTGGAAGTTGCTTTTTTGGATCTTCTTTGGATCCCTTTGCGTCGTGAGCTCGGCGGATTAGCTCTCGAAGAGATGATGTTCAGTGTCGGTGATACTGTGTTGCGCAGTGCGAGAGATGCAAAGAAAAGCTATAGTGATGCAAAAATTGCTGAAGAAAAAGCAGCCCTCTATCGTTCGATTCTAAAATCCCATGAAGCCTCGTTCCAACTGGCAGTGCGTCAATATACCGCCGGAAATCTCCCCAAGCGGGATATGCTCAAAATTCAAGAGAGCTATGAACGAGCTCGAATCGAATCGATTACGCTCTCTCGCGAAAATGCAGTGGCACGTGAAGCGCTGAATAAAATCTTAGGACTCTACGGCGGCCAAACCCATTATATTTTTAGCTCAGAACCTCTAATACGTAGGGAGCCCGCCGTTTCGGAATCAGGGTTGGAAAAACAAGCAATTATGCAACGTCTCGATATGCGCAGTGCGATGAAATCGGTCGATTATGCCGCGGCACAAGCGGGATATAGTGAGAAGACACGGCTTTTAAGCGAATTGGAACTCTCGATCGAGAGTGAAAAAACAACAGGTGAAAAGCGGTTTAATACCTTTGGGATAAAACTTCCCATCCCCATTTTTGATTTTGGACAGGCACGGGTGAGTAAATCGCAGGCTATCTACAATCAAAGCGTTCATCGTCTCTATGAAACGGCGGTTAATATCCGCTCAGAGGTGCGTGAAGGGTATGCACACCTTCGATATACGTATGATATTGCCCATTCATACGATGAGGTGATTGTGAAGAGTAATCAGCAGATTTTAGAAGAGACGCAGCTTTTTTATAACGGGATGCTGGACGGTATTTACGCGCTTCTAGAAGATCAACGCCGTTACGGCGAGGCAAAAATGGAAGCCCTCGATGCACTGGGGGCATATCAAAAAGCACAGTCCGATTTGGAATATACGATAGGGGGAAAACTCTAATGGGACACGATAGACGCGATTTTTTAGGTTTGGGGGCGGCATTGATCGCATCCGCGGCATTGAATCCGAATCTAAAAGGATCTGAACATGAGCATACTGCACATGACGGGATAAAGCGCCAACTTACCCTCGTTAAAAATCCGAAACGGGTCCTTTCTCCCGCCATGGTCATTACTCCAAAAGAGGGGAAAAACTATCATCCCGTTGTAACCTTAAACGGATGGAGCTTGCCTTATGAGATGAAAGAAGGGGTCAAAGAGTTTCACCTCATTGCCGAACCGGTTGTCCGTGAGTTTGCCCCCGGAATGGTGGTGAACTGCTGGGGATACAACGGTACTTCTCCGGGCCCTACGATCGAAGCGGTGGAAGGGGACCGGGTACGGCTGATCGTTACCAACAAGCTCCCCGAACATACGACGATCCATTGGCACGGATTGATCCTTCCCAACGGGATGGACGGGGTAGGGGGATTGACCCAGCCGCAGATTGCTCCGGGGGAAACCTACGTGTATGAGTTTACCCTGCGTCAAAGCGGGACGTTTATGTATCACCCCCACGCCGATGAGATGGTACAGATGGCGATGGGGGCGATGGGGATGTTTATCATCCATCCCAAAGATCCTAAAGGGCACCGTGTTGATCGTGATTTTTGTTTTTTATTAGCGAGCTATGATGTTGCACCGGGAACCTATACTCCTAACCCCTCGACCATGACCGAATTTAATGTTTGGAGCTTTAATTCTCGGGTGTTTCCGGGGATTGATCCGATGGTGGTTCGCAAAGGAGAGCGTGTCCGTATCCGTGTCGGGAATCTGACGATGACGAATCATCCGATTCACATGCACGGCCATCCGTTTGAGGTGACCTGCACCGACGGAGGATGGGTACCTAAAAGTGCGCGGTGGCCGGAAGTAACTATCGATGTTGGGGTAGGACAGATGCGGGCGATCGAATTTGTTGCAACGCAGGAAGGGGACTGGTCCTTTCATTGTCATAAATCGCACCATACGATGGGGGCGATGGGGCACAGTATTCCTAATATGCTAGGGGTAAAGCAAGACGATCTCACCGAAAAGATCAGCGATCTTATGCCGGAATATATGTACATGCCGATGGGAAAAAACGGGATGGCGGAGATGCAGGATATGGCAGAAATGGGGATGAAATTGCCGGAGAATACCTTGCCGATGATGAGCGGCAAAGGGGCGTTTGGCCCGATCGAGATGGGGGGGATGTTTACAGTGGTGAAAGTTCGTAAAAATCAACCAAAAGACGATTACTCCGATCCGGGATGGTATGAACATCCGGAAGGTAGCGTTGCTAAAAAATTGTAAATAAAGAGGGAAATATATGAAAAAAAGTCTGTATATCGGGATGTTTATTGTCTCTGTATCGATCTTGGCAAATGAAGTAAAAACAGTGGCAGCAAAACAAAAAGAGCAAAAACTAATGCTGCACGCACAGCAATGGGATAAAGGGGTTCACAAAAAAACGGTAACGACCGTACATCAGCCGATGAAAAAGAAAGAATACCCACGCGGTACTATTTCAACCCATTGATCTGGCATTAGGGCACTTTTCGTCGATACCAGAATAAAAGTCCCAGTAAACTTCCAAAATGTCCGCAAAGCATATCTTTTTGGGCATCCCATTGATCTCCCTGCGTTCCTAAAAATGCCGTACCAAGTTCTGAATGGGTTGTCTCGGTCGCTAACCATTCGATCACTTCATAAACTCCCGAAGAAGCAAAGAGAAAAAGAAAGGTAAAGAGGAGCGTTGAGTGTTTTGATTGTTGAAACGGGAGGAACACTTCGTAGAACGGGAGAAACAATAAGAACCCGTATAAAAAATGGATGAGCCGATCATAATGATTTCGTTTAAACTCAAAAATATCGGTAATATACGAGAACCATGGCATCTCGCTGTAAGTGTAATGGGCGCCTATCCCGTGCAGGGTGAAGAAAATGAAAAGCATCCACAAACTGAGGGCTGAAAATCCAATACGTTTGTCTGCCCACACAAGAATCGGTAGAGCCATAAAGACCAAAAGATTTTCCAATAGCCAATCGTCGCGATACCACGGATCAATGGCTAAGTAAAACCAAATCGCACTGTAAGTTATCAAAAGGATAAATTTGAGTTTCATGAGAATGATGATAGCACAGATAGGAGAAAGAGTAAATTTTAATGATTATGTATAAAAGAGAGAGGTAAAGGTGGCGCAGCGGACGGGACTCGAACCCGCGACCTCCTGCGTGACAGGCAGGCATTCTAACCAACTGAACTACCGCTGCAACCTAAACGAATGGTGGGAATTACAAGACTCGAACTTGTGACATCTACCTTGTAAGGGTAGCGCTCTACCAACTGAGCTAAACTCCCGTTTAATGTGCGTAAAAAAATCGAAATAACATATGGCGCAGCGGACGGGACTCGAACCCGCGACCTCCTGCGTGACAGGCAGGCATTCTAACCAACTGAACTACCGCTGCAGCCAAAAATTATGGTGGGAATTACAAGACTCGAACTTGTGACATCTACCTTGTAAGGGTAGCGCTCTACCAACTGAGCTAAACTCCCAAATTAAGATGAAAAAACATCTCATTCGTAAAAACATTCGAACAAATGGC
>NZ_JBAVEF010000037.1:0-6592 GCF_049587615.1 Sulfuricurvum sp. | reverse complement strand
TGGAATACCCGATCAGTCGTTCCCACGCTTCACGAGCACTAAAAGCATCCTTGATCGATTCGGTTTTGTGCCGTTTGACACTCCGCTCAGTATTAGCCTGCGCAAGCGATGTCATAACATTCTCCTTTGGATTCGTAACGATATGTTGGGAGAACTTGTGCTAAATTGACAACATTTCCAAATACCAAAATGGCCGGTTTAGGAGCTTCTTTGGAGGCAGAGATGAGTTCACCTAATGTCGTAATAATAGAGCTCTGGTGTGCTGTAGTAGCATTGGAGATAATCGCGACGGGCAATGTGGCATCCACCCCTTGATCCAATGCCTCTTTGACGATTTGGCGGGTTCGGCTGAGCCCCATGAGGACAACGGTGGTGTGATCACTGGCACCCAGCATCGGAATCCATGAAAGATTGACACGATCCCCTGAGAGGTGTGCCGATACGACCGATACTCCGGTACTAACACCGCGCGCAGTCGGGGCTATTCCAGCGGAAAGTGGGCCGGAAAGGGCGGATGAGATTCCGGGGATCACTTCAGTTTCAATACCGTTTTGCGAGGCATAAATCGCCTCTTCGGTTCCACGACCGAAGATGTAGGGATCACCGCATTTGAGCCGACCGACGGTGTATCCCTGGTGAGCATAATCGGTAATCATCGTATTGATCTCACTTTGGGGGAAGCTGTGTTTTCCTTTCTCTTTTCCGACGAATACCACTTTGGTACGTGCTGGGATGAGGTCGATGATCTCTTGGGTGAGGAGATGATCGATGAGGGCAATATCGATTTTTTCGATGGTTTTAAGAGCTTTCAAGGTGAGAAGATCGGCATCGCCGGGTCCGCAACCGATTAAATATAATTTTCCGTTCATGGGATATTCCTTATTAGGACTTTTTTGTCTTTAAAAATAATAGTGTAAAATAGCGATAAGAAAAACAAATTTTTGGTTAATTTTTAATCAGTTTATTGCAAAGGATTGATAATGGCACTTTTTCCGATGTTCGTCGATTTAAAAGATCAAGATTGTGTGGTGATTGGAGCAGGGGAGGTGGCATTGCGTAAAATTGAACAATTGGTAAAATTCTCACCCGCCTTGAGTGTCATTGCACCCGAAATTCATCCTGAGATTCGTGCTCTTGCGAAAGAGTATTCGATTGCTCTGATAGAGCGTAAATATGAACTGAGTGATTGTGAGGGGCGTTTTTTAGTGATCGGAGCGTTGGATGATTTGGGTGAACAAGAAAAAATCTATAATACGTGTATGATGAGTAAAACACCGGTCAATTGTGTCGATTCTCCCGCATTGTGCAGTTTTATTTTTCCGGCATTGATCGTCGAGGGGGATTTGTGTGTGGGGATCAACACGGCGGGACGTGCACCTGCAGTGAGTTCAGCATTACGGAAATTCTTAACGTCAATGATTCCAGCGGGGATTCATAATCTGATCGATCAGGTTCATGCAATTCGTCAGAGTGAGCCGGTGGGCAAAGAGCGACAGAATAAAATTATTCAGATGTGTAGCGAGTTTTTTACTTTGCTGCATAGACCCTAGCAGCAGAAATAGAGGTCAAGCTTGGTACTACTGCTTGAATCTTCCCACCCGTAAGGGTGAGAGAAGATTAGAATTTCAACGAAGCGATAAGACGAAAAAGTGCATTATCGATGGTTTTAATACCTGTAGCACTTTCTCTTTCGAATTCAGTGTAGATAGCGGTTAAATCAACAGGACCTGCTTTTGTTTTGGCAACAATATCCCAAGCGCTGTAATCATTATTTTGCAAACTTAATCCGCCAAATGGTGCAGCTGTGCTACCGTTGTTTCCGGTTTCAGCTTCGCCATAACTTGCCGCAAGCATCACACCCGGAACCATTTTAGTCGAAGCTCCGATTTTCCATGCATCGGTATCGGGAGCAGAGACGATTTCACCATCGAAGTAAACACTGGCTAAACCGGTATACATCATTGTTTTATCACCGGTAGCAACGTTAGCAAAGCCAAGAGTACCGTCACTCACAGATGAATAAGCACCATAGACATTGACACCCGCTACATCAGCCGATACTTTGAGGGCTAACATATCGGTGCTGCGATCATCGGCTACATTATCAGGATTCATAGAACCATACTGTACACCAAGGTTAATCATATTCATTACTTTTGTATCTGCTTGTAACCAGTAAGCATCAGCGATTTGACATACATTGTAATACCATGCTTGTACGGTAGTATTTGGAATTGATTTATTAATCGCACCTGCTGCATACGCTCCATCAGTTCCAAAGGTTCCAAATTTCCCTTCATAGGCTACCGTCGTATTACGTGGAGAAACATACGTTGTTGCAGCTCCATCAGGATCACCGAGTAAACCGACACCATTATGTTTTCCAACCCATGCACCGACCAAAGTTGTGTCAGGAAGATCATTGTTTAACAATACTGCCGCTTCGAACGTATTGTCTGCCGCATTCCAGTCTTCACTGAATGCAAGAGGAGTATCGAGACGTTGACGACCCACTTTAGCCGTTGTTTTACCGGCAGTGTACGCCAACCACAACTCTTCAATCCACGATTGATCGTTCAATGATGACATATCGGTCGTTTTTTGATGACTGGTTCCGTCTGCATCGATTTTAGCCGTAAATGTCGATCCTACTAAATTGTTTTCCAATCCCAAAGTAGTTAATGCAGTCGCTTTGACACCGGCACTAAGATTTTGCACTAAATCAGCCGTTGCCCCGACACTCAATTTAACATGAGCTGAACTGTTTGTACCGTCTTCAAAAAAATCCAATCCGTTTGTGGTAGCAGCAGTTGATGTACCCTCTGTTTCTGTAGTTTGATACCACAGTTTCGCCTCACCGTTTACTTTTACATTATCGATTGCAAATGCACTTGTCCCTAATGCCATTACGGCCACTAGACTTAGTTTTCCTAATTTCATTTTTTCTCCTTAATATTTAAACTGACCCCTCATATGTGGGGGTAGGGTATTTATTCGTCTTCTTTGGCAAATTTCGAGTATAAAAACTCGATAATCGCGCCGCGACACCTTAGGTATTCGGGATTATTCTGAAGTTCCAAACGATTACGTGGGCGCGGAAGGTTCACTTCTAAAATTTCTCCGATCGTTGCTTCCGGGCCGTTAGTCATCATGATGACCCGATCACTGAGCAGAACCGCTTCATCCACATCATGGGTGATAATGACGACAGTATTGCCTGTTTGCATTTGTATCCGCATCAAATGATCTTGCAGATTGGCACGTGTGAGCGAATCGAGGGCTCCGAACGGTTCATCCATGAGGAGCACTTTAGGCTCGATGGAGAGGGCACGGGCGATACCGACACGCTGTTTCATCCCTCCGCTGATCTCACCGGGGTATTTGTCTTTTGCATGATCGAGATTCACCATCTGGATGTATTTCATCACATGATCGCGGATTTCACTGTTGCTTAACTCTTCACCCAATACTTTGCGTACCGCCATTTCGATGTTCTGATAGACCGATAGCCACGGAAGGAGGGAATGATTTTGAAATACCACCGCCCGTTCCGGTCCCGGAGCGGTGATATGTTTGTCTTCCAGTAATATCGTTCCGCTACTGATCGTATCTAACCCTGCAATGAGGTTTAGGATCGTCGATTTGCCGCATCCTGAGTGACCGATGATGGAGACGATCTCATTCTCTTTGATATCCAATTGGACATCACGTAGGGCGACATACTCTTTGCCGCCGCCGAGAGGGAAAATCTTATCGACATGATCGATTTTTAAAAAAGGTTTTGCACTCATACTCTGCCTCGCTTGCGATAATCAAAGAAATCGGCGATCAGCCCCATCAGCGCATCGAGGATATACCCGATAATACCGATGAGGATGATTCCGATAATAATATGGGAGTAGTTGAGATTGTTGTACTCATCCCAAATCCAAAACCCGATCCCTACGCCTCCGGTGAGCATTTCTGCTGCGACGATAACCAACCATGCGATCCCCAGTGATAAACGCATCCCCGTAAAGATAAAGGGAACGGCAACGGGGAGGATAATTTGAAATACACGCTCAAAAGCACTCAATTGAAGCACCCGTGCAACATTGAGATAATCCTCGCTGACACTCCGTACCCCCAACGCCGTATTAATGATAATCGGCCAGATCGAGGTGACGAAGATGACAAAAATCGCCGTCGTATTGACCTCTTTAAAGACAAACAGAGCCAACGGCAACCATGCGAGAGGCGAAACGGGTTTGAGAATCTGAATGTAGGGATTGAACGCCGTATAAGCATTTTTAGACATTCCGATCAACAGTCCCACCGGAACACCCACCGCGATGGCGAGGGCAAATCCTCCGAATACACGGGCAAGCGAATTGCCCAGTTGCAGTGCGATCCCCTGATCTCCCGCACCGTTGTTGTAAAATGGATCGGAGAGGACGACGAGGAGTTCATCCCATACTTCACCCGGAGGGGGAAACCCCGGTATCTGAGCGGCAATAGCCGACCAAATCGCGATTACTACACCAAAGAGGAGTAATGGGAGCATAACGGCATTTATAGCTTTAATTGGCATAATAGCCTCCTAATATTTTATTTCGTCATCCCGAACTCGATTCGGGATCTAATAATTAAAGATGCTGAATCAAGTTCAGCATGACGGGAAATTATTTAGCCGATACCGACCACTTATTCACTTTAAGGAGTGCTTCTTTGGTGATTTTCGGCGATTTAATCGGAGCGTTGTAGATGTAATCGACTGCTTTGTTTGGATCAAACGTCACACCGTCGATAAATTTTTTCTCCACTTTCCACTGTGTAGCGGGGAGGGCATAATTGACCTCTTTGGCTGCTTTTGCAAACAAATCAGGGCGATAAACGCTCTCAACCACTCTTTTCATATCCACAGGTTTATCGAGTTGTCCCCAACGGATCATTTGGGTCACTTGCCATAAACCGTGACTGTAGTAGGGATAAAGTGCCTGTTTTTTTCCAAAAACGTTGAAATTCGGCATAGGTGTAGTGACGCCATTAGTAAACATATAGGTTCCGGTCATCGAGTTGTCGATAACGTCCGTCGGTGCGTTGACGTAGGATTTGGATGAGAGAATTTTGGATGCCTCTTTACGGTTGTCCCATGAAGCATCGAGCCACATTCCCGCTTCAATGACCGCTTTGATCATCGCTTTGGTCGTTTCGGGATTTTTATCCGCGAATATTTTTTGTACCCCTAACACTTTTTCCGGTCCATTTTCCCAGAGCTGATATCCGGTGACGACGGTTTTACCGATATTTCCCATAACGGCGCGTTGGTTCCACGGTTCTCCTACACAGAATCCATCGATATTTCCGGCAGTCATATTGGCGACCATTTGTGGTGGCGGAACGACTTTGAGAGCGACATCGCTATCGGGATTAACCCCTCCGGCGGCCATCCAGTAGCGGATATGGTAGTTATGGGTTCCCGTAGGGAAGGTCATCCCGAACTCAGGAACTCCCATCGTTTTGCTAGCGATCACTTTTTTGAGGGCTACGGCGGACCCTTTTTTCATAGCCGCAGGGTCTGCCGCCATCATCGCGTCATACATCTTGTTGGATACGGTAATCGCATCGCCGTTTTGGCCGAGTGCCATCAGGGCAACCATATCTTTTTTGGTACTACCGACACCGAGAGTGGAAGCGATCGGCATCGCGGCGAGCATGTGCGAAGCATCGAGCTCTCCGACGGTCATTTTGTCACGGACATTTGCCCAGGATGCCTCTTTGCTTAGTTCTACGTTCAAACCGTGTTTGGCAAAGAACCCTTTTTCTTTGGCGATAACCAGTGCCGCACAATCGGTCAAGGGGATGAATCCGATTTTGAGATCTTTTTTCTCCGGTGCCGCCATCGCGAGTGACGCAGCAAGGGATAGCATTAATGCACCTTTTCCTAAAACATTCAAGCTTTTCATGGGAACTCCTTATTAAGACTATTTTGTCTGAAATAATTGTAGAGTAAAAAGTCTGAAATAAGATACAGTTGGTTGATTAAAAAATAAACAAATTTATGATTATTATTTTTTATTTGGTTAATTTGAGGCTTAATGATTGCTTTGAAGCAATTCGATTGCTTGAGAACGACATCTAACTTTTAATCATTGGCGGTTTGCGAGGGGAAGACTAGGTTAAGTGCTTTGTGTAATTGTATCGGGTAAAATAGACCATAAAGTTACCAGTGGTACCAGTGCTAAAAAAGAAGCAATTTTGAAGAAGTATTTATAAATTAATGACAAGAATAGAGTAATGACACCTTCTGATTTTATAGAGCTTTACAAACATAGAGATGATATCAGGAGTGTACGATTTTTTCCTCTCTTTGTAAGTTTGATTGTATTGGTTTGTATACCTGTCATATTTGAAAATAACGTGACATATTGGTTATATGCCCTATTACTTCTTTTTATCAGTTGGCTGTTCTCAGAGCTATGGGTGCGATTCAAACAAAAAATCGAATACGCTTCAGAACTCAATAGAAAAAGTGATTTTTTAAGAGAATATGAAATTTACAATCAGCTATTAAGTGAAGTTTTGTGGGATAGTGAACGGTTTAAGGTAAACT
>NZ_JBAVEF010000036.1:0-104946 GCF_049587615.1 Sulfuricurvum sp. | reverse complement strand
TTTGACCTACTTAGTTTTCAATGATCTCAAACTCAAACTTAACCCTTCTTTCGAAGCGTCTCATCGTTTGTGGACGGGAATTATAGGGGAAATCAATAAAGATGTCAAGAGGTTTTCGAAAGAAATTGCAAAATATTTATTTACTATTATTTTTAGTAATAACGTTTTACATTATATATAGACAAATCCTCTTTTTTCCCCTTTTACTCGATTGATTTTCTATTTTAATGCCGCTGTGTTTGCCCAATTGATTTATTATCCACTACGAGTAACAGTACGGGAAGGATAAATAAATCGCTCATTAAGGATATAAACATCAAAATCGCTCCATACGCACCGATCAATTGCAGTGATTGCAGCTGGGTCAAGGTCAAAAGTGCAAAAACAGTCATTAATACTATGGCGCTGGTAATCGCGGGAACACCTGAATAAAAGAACATTATCTCCAATGCATGTTTTTGGGTTCTACCGAAATATCGGCTTCTAAAATATTTGTAACCGAAATGAATAATCGTATCGGATGTCAATCCGACAGATATCGTCATGGCGATCAGTGCTTCAATACTCAGCTCGAAATCAAATACCATCATAAACAGCGTGAACCATATGATAGGCACCGCATTCGCAACAAAACCGACAAAACCGATTCTAG
Source organism: Sulfuricurvum sp. (assembly GCF_049587615.1). Lineage (GTDB taxonomy): Bacteria > Campylobacterota > Campylobacteria > Campylobacterales > Sulfurimonadaceae > Sulfuricurvum. The sequence continues at coordinate 104,294 of NZ_JBAVEF010000036.1, read as the reverse complement.
CCGAGCGAAAAATAATCCCCATGATCAGGCCGATCATCAAAAGAGCGGAAAGTGAAGACAACGCCAAGAGAAGCGTTTTATCCATTTTTGAACTCTCCGACAGACTTTCGATATCAGTAAAATAAATCGTAATCCCCTTATACTCTTCCAGCCATCGGATAACCGCTGACTGATCCGTGTTATGAAGAGTAATCGAGATATTCAAGGCATTCTTATCGATGTAGGCTTGCTGAAGATCGTAGAGTTCAAGAAAAAAGAGTGCTTGCAATAACCGCTGTTCATCAAAAGGAGTTTGCGGTTTATTCGCCATATCCAACCGTTTTAAAATTGCGACAATCGAATCGACCTTCTCTATGCCATCGTTATGGGTACGCAGTTCGCGCTCAAAAATTTCGATTTTATGCAGAGTATCCAGATCGATTTCTTCGAACGGAACTTTTAGAGTAATGGTATTTTGGGCAACATGCTTATCAAAAAATCCATCAGGAGCCATTGTAAGACGGATAACAATGGTCAAAAGTATGATCACGGTTAAACCCATAAACCCTTTTAACACTTTAGGACTGTAATGAATTTCACGATTTGCAAACCAATAACATATACGCGCGAATCCTATTCTTGGGTGGCTGACCGAAAAATAGCTCAACAATGCAGGAAGAAAGACTATATTGATAATATAGGCTACCGCCGATGAAACCATCAGACTCAAACTCAGCATCGTCACAATCTTCGAATCGGCAAAAAGCAACGACCCTAAACTCAGTATCAAAACCGGCAATGTCCAAACAGCTGGATGGAGATTTCGATTTATACTTTTTTCAAGTGCACGATTCGGATCACTTTTAAATTGAGAGACATGCCATCGATAATAAAAATAAAGATAGTGCCCGATCGAAATACTGACGACCATCAAGCTCATGGCAATATGTATTTGTTTACTTCCGGTCAACAGATACATAATAGAGAACGTCCATATCAATGTCAATAAGGTGACGATGATAGCCCCAAGTGCCGCAATATAGTTGCGAAATAAAATCCGCGACATCAGCATAATAACCAAGACTATCACACCGACATACCAAAGGTAATGCCCCAACTCCGCTTCAACAATCGGTTCAGAGTAATGGTATTCAAACGGAATGGTCATTCGATCAAAATGGATAGGACTTTGTGAATGGATGATGAAATGGAACTCCGTGAAATCATCACTCACAAACTGCGTATACGGTTCCGGGAATGATTTCACAAAGGCCATCATCTTCGGTGCTGTTAACTGCCCGATAGGCAATGCTTTGACAATCGCAGATTCTTCTGATGTTTGATCGTTGTAGACCATATGTGCAGCAAATAGCGATTCCACTTGCTCAACATCCGGTTGATTTTCAAGCTCGGCTTGCAGCGATTGCAATTGAAATTTTGTCGCCTCGCTGAATGCAGCTGTCTTGACACTCAGTCGCCCGATATAGGTCGTAGCGTATTCGCGCTGTGTTGTTTTTTCAAATTGTTTGGACTCGCTCAGCCAAAAAAAAGTATCCGAAGAAATCAATTCGGGCTTAATCAATGCAAAAGCAGCAATGGAAAGCACTACAAACAACGCAATGATCAACGCCCGAATCCGTCGGATAAACAGAACAAATTTTGAAGTATTTGGCGTATGGTAATACATAATTAATCCCACTCTTTTGCAATAATAAGATATGGACGTTTGGATACGCCGATCTGTTCGGCCACACGTTCAATATCATGAATCTTTTCTTCGATTCTAGGCTCAACACTAGGAAGAGTATCAATAACTTTTTTTCCGACCATTACTTCCAGCATCCGTTGTAACGGCGAAGGAGCCGTATAAATTGTCCCTATCAAAGCGTGCGAATTAAACCGTTTCAGTTCATAAAAAAAGATGTAATAACGGTATATCGTCCGCATTTTCGGACTTTCAAAAAGCATTGACATAAAATCTTGCGAATGGGGACATTTTGGGTCAATAAAAACATAAACTTTAATGTCACCCTCTCCATACTGCATTGCATGGTGTTCTATCGGCTGGAGGAGTGTAACCATTTTTTTGGTCGAAAGATCTTTCCCTGCAGCCTCTATAGAGATAAAGCACCATAAAGCAATAAGTACCATAATAAAAGAAGAGATCGGTTTGGATGGATGTATCATGCCATAATCATAAATCAAAAATATTACGATATCACTACGAATGTGATTAAAAAATAATCATACTCTATTTACAGCCGCTTAAAACCTCAATTAACATGAATCTTACTATAATTAACCATCTTTGATAATGCACAGCAGGAGATTATGGATACGATCAAATTTTTAGGAACTGGCGGAACCCGTACACCGACACAGGGGACGACATGCCTGCATGTCAGTGAGCACTGCGTCATCGATGCCGGAAACCTTATCAATACGTTTGGGAGCACGATTTTTACCATTGAGCATATCTTTCTGACCCATTCGCACCTCGATCATATTATCGATATCCCTTTCCTCGCTGACCTCTTCGTTACCCAAAAAAAAGTTTCTTTAAAAATCTATGGATTGAAAGCCACTCTCGATGATCTGCGCCAATGTATTTTTAATGATCGCATTTGGCCGAATTTCAAGGAGATCACCCTTATCGGACATACCGATAAAACGATCGAACTGATCGAACTGGAACTTGAATTGCCCTATCATGTCGACGGTGTTACCCTCACCCCTTTTAAAACCGATCATACGGAAGGAAGTTGCGGGTATATCATCGAAAAAAACGGTTCAGGGGTTTTATTTACCGCCGATACCTATCGGTGTGATCGGATTTGGGAGCTTTTGGATGAACGTCCTTACCTCCATACACTGATCACCGAAGTCTCTTTTCCCTCAGCCTTTGCAAAACTGGCATCAAATAGTAAACACCTCACCCCTTCCCTCCTCGCAGATGAACTGAAAAAATGTAATAGAGACAATTTCTCCCTCTACATCATGCACCTTAAAGCACTGTTTATGGGGACTATTCTCGAAGAGCTCGCCGTACTAGAGTTACTCCGCAACGGAGGGAAAGTACTCGTCGATGGGGATCAGATACATTACAAGATCCCCTGATACGCTATAATACGCTTCTTACATTATTCTGATGTTAGCATTTACATGAGCAAAGCCCATTTGAATGGCAAGGACACAGATGTCCTTTGCAGTTAATTTAATAAAGGTGTTATTATGAGTATGGAACAAACATTACAAGAACGTAGCGGAAATATTTGCGAATTGTGCGGAGCAACAGAAGGATTGAGTGTTTTTGAAGTGGCTCCGAGCGACGGTTCTGCGGATCAATCCGTCTATATCTGCGAAACGTGCAAAAGCCAAATCGAAAATCCTCAAAATCTTGATACCGATCACTGGCGCTGTCTCAGTGACAGTATGTGGAGCCAGGTTCCGGCCGTACAGGTTATGGCATACCGTCTCCTCAGCGCACTCGGAGATCAAGACCAGCTCGATATGATGTATCTCGAAGACGATGTCAAAGCATGGGCTCAATCAGGTATGCTAAAAGCAGCTTCTAATGAGGAGGGGGGACCAGTCGTTCAACGTGATAGCAACGGAACAATCCTCGCCGAAGGTGACACCGTAACCCTCATCAAAGATTTGGAAGTTAAAGGGGCAGGATTCACCGCAAAACGGGGAACCATCGTCAAAAACATCCGTCTGACCGATGATGCACGATACATCGAGGGAAAAATCAACGGCAGCACGATCGTTCTCGTCGCCGCTTTCATGAAAAAGGCGTAAGCCTTTTTCCACTACTCTTTCATCCTCTTTTATACGCGTCCGTAGCTCAGCTGGATAGAGCATTGGTTTCCGGTACCAAGGGTCAGGGGTTCAAATCCCTTCGGGCGCACCATTCCTCTGTTATTTCTCCAACTGTACCGCTAATTCAGAATAAATCCGTGCTTTGGCTATATTATAGCGTTGCGCTTGTCCACTTTTTTCCAATGATACGATTTTTTGATTGAGCTGTGCCATACGGGTATTAATCGAATTGCGATTTTGAACCACCGTACTTTTGTCATCACGGCTAGGTTGTGACAACCCTACAAAATTTTTCGCCTGATTAACGTACCCTCCGGTCGTATCCAATGCATCGGCAATGCTTTGCGTTGTTGCCGCCATTGCCGCAGTCGATTCTGAAATATCTTTTAGAGAATTTTCAAGAGTTTTTGCATCGTTGAGCAATTTTGTATCCGCATATACCGCTAGCTTGGATATCTCTGCCGCACTTGCATTCGACGGATTGAGCGTATCGAAACCGGCTAGAAAATACTCGGTGCTATTCTTGTACTTATTCAATGCACTGGCTACGCCGCCTAGATTCAATGCGGTTTTGGAGATTAGCTTTGTCGTATTTGATACCTCTCCTGCATAGGGAATCGGTAAGAATCGGACAACATTGCTGATATAGAGGCTCGATTTGACCATCTCGGAATAGCTGTCCACCGTCCCTTTCATCGCATTGATAAACCCTTCGAACGACTCAATATTTTTTTTATCTTCGCGTAGCAGCTTGGCCACACGCGCAAGATGATCATAGCTGTATACATTGAGTTGTGTCGCACTCATGCACGCTTTCTGAGACGGTGCAATCGGCTGTTGAGTACACCCGCCCAACATCAAGAGTACCGATCCGAAAAGAATCGCTCGTTTAATCATAATTTTTTTCATATCATCCCCATCTCTTTGAGCGCTCGGCGTATCGCGCCGGCTATTGATTCGCCTGTACGCGCCGTATGCTCGTCAAGTTTCTCTTTTTCAGCCTTTGTAAGCGTCAAAAACACCTTTTCACTCTGTTTGATTTCATCACTCTTTTTAGGACGTCCGCCCGGATGTTTTGCGGTTTGAATCTCTTTGTGGGTTGAGAGTTCCCGCTGTGTCACCCGCGCTGCAAATTTATTTTCTTTGATCGGTTCTTCCATTATTAACCCTTTTTAACCTCTACGAAACGGTTTATATATTCTCATATTCTCGAATTTTCTCATGCAGACTACGGATCAGATTGGAACTCTTTTTATACGCATAGGCTTTGATCCCCCCTTGTTGCGAGAGCTCAATGATCGAGCGGTTTTCATTAATCGCCGTTTGCAATGCGACACTCATCGGGATCGGGAACATCTCGATCTCAAACCCAAGCGTCTCTTCGAATACAAATTTCGCGTCATTGATATCGTTCTCTTTTTGGCTCATATTCGGCACCATCAAGATCGGTTTGTTCGCTGATGCAACCCGGACTAATGTATCAACCGTCCCCTGAATCGTCTCCAGTGTGGGGATAAACGGGATGATGATCAAATCCGAATAGCTGATCGCCTGATCAAGTTTGATATCATCAAACCCTCCGAAATCGAAAATCGTCTCTTTGTCCGGCTGGCGAATCGATTTTTGCTGAATGTCAATACGTTCAACCCGCTCTGGCAGCCGATCCGAAAGCGAACCGTACGGATCGATCTCATATCCGTGAAATCCAAATCCTGAGATAAGCTGATGGGCGATCATCGATTTGCCCACACCCCCTTTAAAATTGACAATCGTAATATTCATCTATTTCCTTATTATAAATAACTGTAAATTACAGTATTTTACCTGTATTAAATAGATAAAGTCAAGTTTTATACAGTAAAAAACTATTCAATGATTTCTTCTAGGAAAGGGAAAGATTACAATTCGTTTTTGTTCATCTCGATACCGCTAAACTCAAGGGTATAAATCAATTCGACCGTATCCAATTTATCAAAATTGTCAAAAATCAGTTTTTTTAAATACTCTTTTTCCGCTTTTTCCGCTTTGATCAAACTGTGTGCAAATTTCCCTTTCTTTTCAATCACAAGTCGGGTAATCTCTTTATCCATCTGTACATATTTCATCAACTCTTTGACGTTGGTATCAAAAACTGCCCCTAACAGTGAAAACATCCCAGCCAAATAGGCTTTGTCTTTCTCCCTGGGCTCTGCATCCTTTTCCATCCGTTCAGCACGTTGCATTGCAAATTGTAAAATCGTTTTGGAAGCAGGATTGGTAGAAATTTCTGAATACAGATAGATCAACAACCATCTTAACAGTTTATCTCTGCCTAACAGTGCAATCACCTGCCCAACCGAATCAACAGGTGTCGTAAAATTTTCTTGATTATTTAAAAACTTGATTAATTTATAGGCGAGATCGGCTTTTTGGCGTATAAACATCTCAATTTTTGCCGTTTCATCATCATTTTTTATCAATTTGATCAACTGCAAGATAATCATATGGGTTACTTCTTTGTGCCCCTCGATTTCCACTGTTTGAGGGTGATGTAAAAAATAACCTTGAAAAAAATCAAATCCCATTTTTTTGCAATCGTCGTACGTTTCTTTCGTTTCAACTTTTTCCGCTAGAAACTTTATATTGATGTTTTTTAATTTTTTCATCACGGCATCGATGTTCTCTGCTGCCGCTGCAAGGATATCTATTTTGATGATGTTCACATATTTGAGCAAGGGAGCAAATTTTTTGATCATTTCTGCACTGCAGTCAAAATCATCTATCGCAATGGTATAACCGCGTTTGTGATACAGTTTGATCCGCTCGACGACATTTTCGGTTAAATCAACGGTTTCCAGAATTTCCAGAATAAATCTTTTTTTGTCCAGTACATCAACAATACCTGAAGTAAGCACTTTCTCATCAATATTGACAAATGCCTTCTCATTTTTTCCTAAAACATCATCGATATTTAAATTGGTCAGTGTATTGATAATGACATGGGAAGTTGCTTTCAAATTAGAAGGAAATTCTTTAATCCCCCACTCATGATCTCGAAACAGCAGCTCATATCCGAAAACCGTACCGTCACTATTGAAAATTTTTTGCTTACCCAGATACAACTTCGCCAAAAAAAACCTTCATGAAATTATTTTATATTTTTCGTCTTATCCCGTTGCCCAATTTTGCCTAAAAAACACTAAATGTAAAGACTTTAACATCGCTACATATTCTAAATATGCACAAATAGTTCTGGGCATGGCAAGAGTATAAATAAGGGAGGAACCGGATAGAGAGTGAAAAAATGAATTCTACGCGTCTGAAATAAAAGTTTATTGTGAAAAAGATGAATTAAGTGCCTGAAATAGGCTGAAAAGTTGGTGGAGGCGTCCGGGATTGAACCGGAGTCCTAAACCAAGGAAGTAAAGGCGTCTACATGCTTAGTAACGTTGTTTGTTTTTCAGATGACTATCACACAACGTGCAAAGCTACGTCATCCAATTCTCTAAATTCATTCAAGTCCGAGACATTCCAAGAATATAGCTATCACAGAGGTTATACGCCAAGCCCTTCCCGTTATAGCATAGGAAGGTAGCGCAGTCCTAAATTAAGTTAAACTTACGCTACAGCGTAAGCAGGACGGTAATTAGTGTTGTTTGCGTTTAAGCAAGTGTGAGCCGTATAACGGAGCTGCTCAGTCCGGCGATGCAACCTAAACCTTCTTGATCCAGTCGAAGCCATGTCGCCCCCTCGTGGATGACCGAAGTCAGAATGCAATTATAGCACTATTATCTGTTAATCAACGGTTTACAGGTGCGGAGGATTTTACAGCCTGACCGGCTCACTGAAAAGTTATGATAAACCCATATTCACGCTCTCGAACACGTATCGAATCTTCCGGAAAGGGGGTGAAAGGAAAGGGGTGCATTGCAGCGTAGGGATAGGTTCGAAACGTCATCGTTACCTCAGGTTCTAAATTCAACAAGATAAGGGTATTTCTCATCCAATCGGCGATACTGCCCAGCGGGTCCAGGAGGAAATAGCTTATATTTCCCAAAGTCGTGGAGCCGAAAACCACACCCCCTTGTTGATCCAGTTTTTTTTCAAGAACAAACATCCCTTCCCCCAAAATCGAACCGAATAAAGGGGTAACAATGAGATCTTGAATCGAAGGGACCTCAGCAAAAGATTCATACCCGTATTCCCAAAAAAAGGTGGACATCAAGGCTGAAAAAGCTGCTGATTCACCCATCGACATTCCGTCATTACGTGCCATAGTATAGTAAAATGCTCCCGATACCGGGTGACCGATATAGTTGATGACCCAATCATCATTGTCCCAAACGGGTGTCGTAGAGATATGCTCGTCCCAGCGCTCGTAAAGCGACTGTTCCTGGAGCTTTTCCGTATTCCAGTTCGTAATACTCTCAGGCATGGTAGACAAAACCCCGATGGATGAGAGCATCAGAAGTTGCAGGTAGATCGAGTCTTCGATCACTCGCTTGTAGCGGGAAGAGAGTTGTTCGTTGAGATTAATAGAGGCGGGGGAGTAGTCTTTTCCCTCGTCGAGTCGTTGAAACGGCTCTTTTAAATGCACTTGACGCGACAACATATCTTCACCGGATACCGATTCCGCAGAGAAATTAAAGAGGACCGGTTTCTGTAAATCGGAGTGTGTTTTCAGATGATCATAGAGCGTCCCCTCTGCCCTGATGGCTATGGTCATTGCGTATAAAAGTAGAATCCAATACCGCATTACCGTCCTATTAATACCTCTTACCCTCTTTACTCATTGATAAGCGATTTAATCGTGCGGGTTATTTCGCAGCATTTGGCAATTTTTTGGGTGTTGCTCAAGGTATCATCAAGAAGGACATTGACGATTGCCGAACCGACGATGACGCCGTCCGCCCCTTGCACTTTTTCGCGAGCCGTCTGTTCATTGACCCCGAACCCGACGTAAACCGGGGTAGCCGTATGCCGCTTGATCATTTCAAGTACGGGTGCGAGATCTTCGCTTTTACCGCTTCCGGTGATACCGGCATACGCAACAAGATAGATAAATTTACGCGCTTCGGCGGTAATCATTGCAATGCGCTCTTCTCCGTCGGTCGGAGCTACGAAGGTGATATTCGCAAGTCCTCGATCCTCGAAAAGGTTGTGATACGCTTTGGCTTCTTCATACGGAACATCAGGGATGATAAGGCCGTTGACGCCGATTGAGAGTGCACGGTCCAGCAGTTTCTCCATCCCGTACTGATAAAAAGGGTTGAAATATCCCATCCAGAGGGTATCAACCTTTGGGGCGATTGCCTCCGAAATGCTCAAAATATCGGCAAAACGAAATCCAGCCCGAAGCGCTCGCTCATTTGCCGCTTCGATTACGGGACCGTCGGCTACGGGATCCGAAAAGGGGACACCGAGCTCAAGTATATCCACACCGTTTTCACCGAGTGCCAATCCCAAATCGACGGTAAAGTTTTTATCAGGATATCCTGCGGTGATGTACGCTACAAGTTGTTTCACGCTTTCTCCATATCGGGTAAAATTAAAAGGGAAAAATGGATTTTACTCAGTTCGTTATCCATTTTGAGGTCTTCTTGCCACTGCATAAACATATCCGAAACATTGATCAGCCAGCTGATTGTCTCCTCGTTCACGACATTCTCACGCAACCGTAACTGCTCAAGGGCATCCTCCACAAAGGTTGCAAGACGCACCATCGGCTGAATCTGCAGATAGCCCGAAGCCGATTTGATATTGTGAAAAATCCGAAAAAGTTCTTCAATGCTGCGATGAACGCGCTCAATGTTACCCAAATCAATAATCAAAGGTTCCATATTTTCGCACATCATTGCATAATGGTCTAAAAATTCGTCAATAATTTCAAAGTCGAAATTAGCTTCTAAACCGCTTCTTATGCCCATGCGAATGTTCTCCTGTGGTAAAAAATTATAGCAATGTTTTGTTTAATCTCCCCTCTTAATTGGTATCGAATGGGTATGCAAACCAAATTTTGGGTAAACTATCTTATTTATACCACCTAAGAGACAGACCTACTATGAAAAAACTCTCTATCGGCTCTATTCAAAAACGCAAAGGTACTCAGCCTCTCGTCATGATTACAGCATATGATGCGCTTTTCGCACGACTCTTTAACGAAAGCGCAGACATCCTCCTTGTCGGAGACAGTCTCAACATGAGCTTTGGCGGCAACCCCGATACCCTCAGCGCAACGATGGATCAGATGATTTACCACACCAATGCCGTCTGCAAAGGGGCTCCGGCTACGTTTGTCATCACCGATATGCCTTTTGGAACGTACAGCAGCCATACAGCCGCACTTGAAAATGCGATCCGTGTTTACCGTGAAACCCCTGCCGATGCCGTCAAAATCGAAGGGGGATCCGATAAAGCACACCTCGTACACCATCTCACCTCCAATGGAATCGCCGTATGCGGTCATATCGGCCTTCTTCCTCAAGCGTTTCGTGCCGAGGGTGGATACAAAGTGAAAGGAAAATCTGAAGAAGAAGCGTTATCTCTTATCGCAGATGCGCAGGCTATCGAGAAAGCGGGAGCATTTATCCTCGTCATCGAAGGGGTCAAAGCTGACGTCGCAACGCGGGTTGCGCAAAGCGTCTCTATACCCGTTATCGGAATCGGCGCAGGAAACGGGGTGGACGGTCAGGTGCTCGTGTTCTCCGATATGCTCGGGCTTTATGAGCCATTCGTTCCAAAATTCGTCAAACAATATGTGAATGGTGCAGCAGCGGTGAAAGAAGCAGTCAAAGCTTATGCCGATGAAGTTCAAAACCGCTCGTTTCCCGATGAAAACTATATTTACTAGGATCCGATAACGTGGAACGTATTGTAGAAATCGAAAAATTTAACGCCGAAGAGGTTACCGAAACCTCATTGCGACCCAGTGCATGGGATGATTACATCGGACAAGAGCAGATCAAAAAAAACCTGGGCGTTTTTATCGAAGCAAGCAGTAAACGTCGTGAAGCACTCGATCATGTCCTCTTTTACGGCCCTCCGGGATTGGGAAAAACGACACTGGCTCTCATCATCGCCAACGAAATGGGGAGCAATATCAAGGTAACCGCCGCTCCGATGATCGAAAAGAGCGGTGATCTCGCCGCGATCCTCACGAACCTCGAAGAGGGAGATATCCTTTTTATCGACGAAATTCACCGTCTCTCTCCCGCCGTCGAAGAGATTCTCTACCCGTCGATGGAAGATTTCCGCCTCGATATTATCATCGGAAGCGGTCCTGCGGCGCAAACGGTTAAAATCGACCTCCCCCGCTTTACCCTCATCGGCGCGACGACACGGGCGGGGATGCTCTCCAATCCTTTGCGCGACCGTTTTGGGATGAATTTTCGAATGCAGTTTTATACCCCTGATGAGCTGTGCAGTATCATCACTCAAGCCGCTACCAAACTCGGTAAAGATATCGCAAAAGAGGCAGCTCACGAGATCGCCAAACGCTCTCGTGGAACCCCCCGTATTGCTCTTCGGCTCTTGAAACGGGTACGCGATTTTGCCGATGTTGCCAACGAGGATACGATTTTCCACGAACGTTCCCGCTACGCCCTTGATCAGCTCGGGATCAATGCGAACGGTTTTGACGAGATGGATATCCGCCTTCTCAAACTGTTGATGGATGCCAAAGGACGGGCGATGGGACTTAGTACGATTGCTGCGGCACTGAGCGAAGATGAGGGGACGATTGAAGACGTACTTGAACCGTATCTCCTCGCAAACGGTTATCTGGAACGGACCGCACGCGGGCGATTGGCAACCCCGAAAACCTACGAACTTCTCAAGTTCGGAACTCCACAAAACGGACTGTTTGCCTAAGGAAATATAGATGAAAAAAGAGTACTTTACCCTGATATTGCTGCTCCTTGTCTCGTATGGTATCTATCAGCTTTATCAACCGTTTTGGATGAGTATTATCGTCGCTTCGCTTTTAGCGATTTCCACCCACCATATTCAAATGGGGTTTTTTCACCTTACCCGCAGCCGTTTTTGGGCATCAACCTTATCGACCCTTTCTCTGGGTATCCTCTTTTTCGCTCCGCTGGGCTATTTTCTGTTCCATTTTTCGTTGCTGCTCCAAAACCTCGATCCCGCCGTATTGACGAATATCGAAATAAAACTTCGGGAGTGGCTGAGCCATCTTCCTCCCTCGTTTTCGCAAATGGAAGGGAAAATCGAAGCTTCCCTTAGCCAGTTTGATGCGGGGGCGTTCACCCAGCATATCCTTGACTACGCCGGGCAAATCGGAAGTTTTGCGATGTCGTTTCTATCCGGAACCGTTTTTATCCTGATTTTCTATTTTGTCGCCCACTATTACGGAAAAGATATTTTCGAATTTTTCAAACGCTCCGCCCATTTTCCCCAGCAGGAGAGTACGCTGATCCTATTTGAGATGCGTTCGGTACTCAGCGTCGTGTTCTATTCGACACTCGCCACTGCAGTGCTGGAAGGGGCATTATTCGGCGTTGCCGTAGGATACCTGGGGTATAACGGACTGCTGTTTGGGATCATGTACGGGTTTGCCTCCCTTGTCCCCGTCATCGGCGGCGTCATCATGTGGTTCCCCTTCTGCCTCTTTGAACTCGCTTTGGGAAATACCGAAAATGCGATCTTCATTGCCCTCTACACCATTATCGTCATTTCCGTGATCGCAGATACCTTCATCAAGCCTTTTGTCATCAAACTCATCAACCAGAAATTCATCAAACCCGAAGAAAAAGTCAACGAGCTGATCGTCTTTTTTGCCATTATCGCCGGACTCGCAACCTTCGGATTTTGGGGGATGATCATCGGTCCGGCGCTCACAGTGCTGTTTCTGACCCTGCTGCGAATCACCGAAACCCAAAACGACGAAGAGATCCATTAATCCCGTTAACACTGAGTTGATACACGGTTGGGAAAGAAGCTCTATGATGTCAGAGTACAAACCTACTCAATGGAGAAACAAAATGAAAAAGATCCTTAGTTTGGCACTCGCGCTGAGTGCAAGCGTATTGATGGCACAACCGATGGGCCAGGGAATGATGGAACGAGATTTTTATGGTCCGATGTGTAAAAGCGGATTGATGGAAAAATGCCAATGCGATCCAAAACAGATGCCTCGAGCCCTTGAAGCGCTCGAATTAAACGACAATCAAAAAGAACAGGTTATAAAGCTGCGTGAAGAGGGGCAGGCATTCCATAACAAACAGCACGAAAAAATGATGGCGGTTCTCACCCCTGAACAACGGGGCAAACTCGACTATATGAGAAAACTTAGAGAACTTCGCGGCGGAAAGATGCAAGGGGGGATGGGATGCCCGCCAAACGGGATGAATGCACCTAGAATGCCTCAGGGCGTAATGGGTTGTAAAAACTGCAATATGGAGTAAGTATGATTAAAATCCTCCTGATTGAAGACGACCTCGAAATATCGGATCTCCTCACGCAGTATCTGAGTCGTTATCAGATGGAGGTCATTTCGTATGCCCATCCCAAAAGTGCTCTCGCATCACTGGGTATTGAGTCGTATGATTTGGTACTGCTCGATCTCACCCTGCCTGAAATGGATGGTTTGGAGGTATGCAAAGCGCTCCGCGAGCGCAGCGACATTCCCATCATCATCTCGTCGGCTCGGAGTGATTTGGGAGACAAAGTAATCGCACTGGAACTGGGTGCCGATGACTATCTCCCCAAGCCCTATGAGCCGCGTGAACTGGTCGCCCGTATCCAAAGTCTGCTGCGCCGTATCAACGGAAAAACGATCCAAGCCAGCAGCGATATGTTCCGGGTAGATGAAAACGGAATCTACAAAGACGGAGAGCTTCTTCCCCTGACGCGGGCTGAATTCGAACTCTTGAGCCTCCTGATCAAACATCGCCGTCAAATCATCTCACGTGATTTTATCGCCAATAACGTCGAATCCATCGGATGGGAGAGCTCGGAGCGGAGCATCGATGTCCTGATCAGCCGTATCCGCCAAAAAGTCGAAGCCAACCCCAAACACCCTACCCTCATCCGCTCCATTCGCGGTATGGGATATCAGTTTACCCTATGATTTCGCGCCGCCATTCCGTTTTTTTCAAACTCCATGCCTTCTTTTTTCTGGCACTCATCGTGTTGTTTTTACTCTTTATGTCCGCACTTCATGAGCAGGAACAACAAAAATTTCACCTCCTGGCTCACCGGTCTATGGAACTTTCCCGCATTATCGATGAAACAAAAGCACGCACCTGTATGGCAAAAAATCAGGAACTCTCCGAAGCGGGATTTCAGGTCATCAAAGCCAAAACACCCAAATGCGAAGCAATCAAACTCCCCGCTCCGATGCAGTCGAAACTCCGTTCCCGCAATGTCAAAGTGACCATTTATAAAGACGATAGCGGATTCATCTACGAACTCGCTGAGGGGCATTGCACGATGCTCTATCGCGATACTGCCGAAAGCAAAACCTATTATTTCGTCTGGTTTTTATTTTTCGCCCTTTTAGGCGGATTGGTCAGTATGTATCTGCTGCTGTGGAGCAACCTCAAGCCCCTCAAACATCTGTATGAGCAGATACAACGCTATGGAGAAGGAGAAGAGATTGTAAACACTCCCAACCTCGGAAAAGATGAAATCACTCTCATTTCCAATGCCCTTCATGACGCATTGGAAAAACAAAACAAACTCAAAAAATCCCGCGAACTTTTTTTACGTAATATCATGCACGAGCTGAAAACCCCTATTACAAAAGGGAAACTCATTGTCGAGCTCGAAGAGCCGAGTGCCAACCGCAACTTGCTCGCCAAGCTCTTTCATCGACTCGAACATCTGATCCATCAAATGGCCGCCATCGAAAAAATGCACGCTTTCTCACTAAGTAAAAGTCCAAAACATCTGGAATCGATGATTCAAACGGCAATGGAGAATCTGATGATAGAGGAAAATCGTGTTCAGATGAGCGGATGTGATCAAACTATCATGGTCGATAGCGAACTCTTTACCAGTGCGCTCCAAAATCTGATCGACAATGCAGTGCGTCACGCTACTTCGTATCCGATCCATATCGATTGCGACGGGGAAACAATCTGTATCCGAAACAGCGGTGAACCTCTCAAACGACCTGTGGAAGAGGCGTTGCAGGCATTTGTTACCGAGCGGGGAGACGGAGGATTAGGATTGGGGCTATATATTGCCCAGTCGGTGTGTGATTTACACCGGTTTGATTTGCAATACGGTTACGAAAAGGGGGTTCACAATTTTTGTATTTGGTTCCGCGAACGAAAATAAAACCACAGCAGAGCTGAGACTGCCGCCATGGCCAAACTGAGAGCCATTCCCAGGGTCATCCATTGACCGACAAGATAACCTATTTGCGGATCGGGGGCACGGTAAAACTCGACCAAAGCACGTCCGATTCCGTATAAAAACCCATAGAGTAAAATCAACTCTCCTTCGAAAGCTTTTCGTTTGCGATACGCATAGATAATTACAAAAACGACAATCCCCTCCACAAACGCTTCATAGAGCTGTGAAGGGTGACGGAGGACATCGTATACATAAATTCCCCACGGCACGTCAGTCGCACGTCCGACGAGCTCCTGATTGAGAAAATT
The DNA here is from genome assembly GCF_049587615.1 of Sulfuricurvum sp. Classification (GTDB taxonomy): domain Bacteria; phylum Campylobacterota; class Campylobacteria; order Campylobacterales; family Sulfurimonadaceae; genus Sulfuricurvum. Next base: position 88,887 of record NZ_JBAVEF010000036.1, on the reverse strand, counting down.
TCCGATCCGACCAAACACGTATCCCAAAGGGACCGATACGGCGACAAGATCCATGAGCAATCCGAAAGAGACTTTATGACGGAGATGATAAAGATACGAACCGATCAAAAAGCCCACAATCGCCCCGTGAAAACTCATCCCACGAATCCCAACAAACTGCCCGTCGATAAACGGATTAAAAATCTGCCACGGCTGCGTGAGATAATACATCGTATGGGTATCGTAAAAGAGGATGTACCCCAATCGCGCTCCCAGGATAACCCCGATTTCGGCATAGATGAAATAATCGTCCAGCTGATCTTTGGAAATGGCAATATTGTCTTTTTCGACAATCCATTTTGCGATCACGAGCGCGCTTAGAAGTGCGAGAACATACATGAGCCCGTACCAGTGGACGGGAATCGAAAAGAGGTTGAACGCTACAGGATTAAAATGCTCATAAATGTGGTTCCAAAATTCCATCAGAAGGTTACCACTTTCCAGTCGCTTTTCAGTGCCTCTGTTAAAAATTCTCCCGTATGCATCGGCTCCACGCCCAATGCTCTGAGCTGATCGGTCACTCCGTAATCCTCACTGCAGACAACACACACCGAGGCTTTTACCCCGCTCTCAATCACCTGTGCCAACATGGCCTGCATCTCGCTGTTTTCCGCCAACAATTTCGCCGAAGGGCCCCACACCATCAGATGGGCTTCATCCCAATAGCCGCGAGGCAAAATAACGCTGCCGTAGAGCAATACCAATTTTTTAGCAACTTCAATTTCTCCGCTGCTCCATACGATCAGAAGTTTATCCATGGCCGTGACCTCGCTGATGGTTTCCCATAATGTGGGCCGTCACTTCCAAATTTTCATCCAAATGATACGCTTTGCCAAACCCCATCACGACATTGCCTCGCAACACAGAAAGCTTAAAGAGGTGGAAATCTCCCATCTGAGAAAGCGATGTCACCAGTTCAGAGTCAAAGTGGGCTTTGAAACGCTCTATCGCGTGTAAAAACAGTTCCTCGTCGCGCGTGATTTCAGAGGCCTCCGCTTCAATCGTCACCCGTTTACGGGCAAAGGGCTGTACACATTGGGATTCATCTTCGACAAAAAGCAAGGAGACTTTTGAATGTACCAAAAGATTGCGTCCATGCTGAGCGACGGTGCTGATAAGGATGTAAAAATCATCTCCTATCCGGATATAAGGAGCCGTGCTGGCATACGGGTCCCCCTCAGGGGTTAATGAGGCCATAATAAGGGTTTGAAAGGTCTCTAAAAAAAGTTCTACTTCCTGGGTTGTCATTGTCTCAGTGCCTCGGCGATCAGTTCGATCGGATTTTTAAAGACAACATTCACATCGGCTTCATTCATCGAGTTGTTAATCTGCATACGGCATGCACTGCACTCGGCAGTGACGATTTGTGCCCCTGTTTTAGCGATCATGGCCGCTTTGGGTTTCCCCGCCGCCTGGGCAAAATGGAAATTCTCCGTCTGCATCGTCACTCCGCCGAATCCGCAGCAGGCATTCGGATCGCTCATCTCCGTTATCGTGTAGTTCTGGCTCACGAGTCGGCGCGGCTCCTGATAGATTCCCTGCATTTTACGGGCATGGCAAGGGTCATGATAGGTCACACGCAGATCACTGCGCCCTTTCGAAGCCAGTAGAGTTTTCAGCTCGGTTTTCTGTTCCAGCCATTCGGTTGCCATAAAAATTTTGCTTTTCAGTTTTTTGGCACGCTCCAGCCACTCGGGCTGATCATGAAAAAAGTGCTCATAATCGACTTTGATCATTGCACTGCAGGTCGCTTCAGGGATAATGATCGCCTCGACGTCGTCGATAAAGCTCTCGAAATAAAGAATGTTCTTTTTGGCATTATGGTCTACCGTCGCAAAATCACCCGTAAAATAGGCGGGTGCTCCGCAGCAAAGCTGTTTTTTCGGGATAAAGGCATCGATATTGAGAGCTTCTAAAATTTCCAACAGCCCTTTGCCGATCTCGGTATAGTTGTAGTTCGCCAAACACCCGATAAAAATCGCAACCCGCCGTTTTCCGCCATTGGGAATATTTTCAGGATAGCTGTTAAGAAACGAGGTTTTCCCCATCGCCGGAAGGAGACGATCTTTTTTGATGATGGGAAGATTAAATCTCGGCTCCATCGAGCTGATCTCGGATTTGATTTTAAATCCGCATGTCTGGAAAACATACCCAAGCTTGAACAAGATATCCATGGTGGTACGGTGGCGGAGAAGATAGAAAAATGCCCGTTTGAACCATGCAATCCCAAACTTATCGGCGATATCGGCACGTACCTGCTCGATAATCATATCGGTCGGCAGCTGTTTCGGACACACATCGACGCAGTTGGTACAAAGAAAACAGCTCTCAAAAATCGCTTTGGCATTTTTGTCTAATTCCAGCTGCCCCCGCTCATACGCCCCGAGAAGATCGATAAATCCGCGCGGGCTCGTAACCTCATCGGCATTGACGTTGTGGATAGTGCAAACGGGGATACATTTCCCGCATTTGATACACGCATCGGAAGTTTCGGTAAAATGAAAGAGTTCGCGTTTTTCCATGCATTACACCGTTTTACTAAATGCTTTGTCAGAGCTAGTGTGACGTTTCATATACGCATCAAACGCCATTGCTATGTTGCGGATGAGCAAAGTCCCGGTCACGGAACACTCTATGGACGTTGGACTCAGGCTCACTAATCCATCCGCTTCGAACGGCTTCAGTGCCTCAATCGCATCGGCAAAATATTCTGCGAATTTCACGCCGTAGAGCCGCTCGAATCGGACGATATCAAGTTTGAAATTAGACATCAGTTCCATAATGACGTACTGACGGATACGGTCATCCTCGTTGAGTGCTACCCCCCGCTCGTACGGAAGTTTTCCTGAATCGATAGCCGCTTCGTAAGATTCCATATCTTTAAAATTCTGGGCGTAGTAATCCGCCCCCTCTCCGATAGAGGTGAGGCCGATACCGATCAGATCCGCACCCCCTTTGGTCGTGTAGCCTTGAAAGTTGCGGTGGAGTTCCCCTTTTTCAATCGCTTTAAAAAGCTCATCTTCGGGTTTGGCAAAATGGTCCATCCCGATCATTTTATAGCCGTTGGACTCCATATGATCGATCGTATAGCGCATAATGGCAAGTTTTTCTGCCGGATGGGGGAGCGTTGTCTCATCAATTTTGCGCATCGTCTTTTTCAGCCATGGTACATGGGCATAGTTAAAGACGGCAAAACGGTCAGGATCCAAAGAGAGGGTGAGATCCAGGGTCTTTTTAAACGTCTCCAAACTCTGGTACGGCAAACCGTAAATCAAATCGACGTTGACGCTCACCATGTTGTATTTTCGGGCCAAATCCATCGCCGCTTTGGTAATATCATAAGGCTGGACGCGATGTACCGCCACTTGCACTTTGTCATCGAAATCCTGAATCCCGAAACTGACACGGTTAAATCCGGCGTCACTGAGGACCTTCATCTGCTCCTCGTTGATATGACGGGGATCGATCTCGCAGCTGATCTCAGCCCCTTGCGCAAAGTTTTTAAAATGGCTTTTAATCGCGGTGATAATACGGTGCAGTTGATCCGCATCAAAAAATGTCGGAGTACCCCCGCCAAAGTGGAGCTGGATAACGGAACGGTTAACATCGATATGTTGAGAAAGGATCTGGAGCTCACGCGTCAGATAATCGATATAACGCTCTTTTTTATCCTCTTTGGAGGTAAAAACGACGTTACAGCCGCAAAAATAACAGGCATTTTTACAAAACGGCAGGTGAAAATAGAGCGATAACGCCCGGGTCGGATCTTGGGCATGGAGCTTTGCGAGATAGCCATCATAATCAAAGGTGTCACTGAACTCTAATGCAGTCGGATAACTGGTATAGCGCGGTCCCGGTTTAGAATATTTGGTAAATTTATCAAAGTCAAGCATAGTGCGCATCCCCAACAGGTATATTATTCGCGATTATACTCTTTTGGATTGAATATCCCCTAAAAATCCTATGTTACGAAGAGAAATAGAGGCGATAAAATCATCCCTATTCTTCGTCATGTTCTTGCTTTTAAATTTTAATGTGTTAAAATCATCACAAAATATGATAATTCAAGAGGGCTTATGGGTGCCATCAAAGTACTGGTTGTAGAAGACGATGTAGTTACCGCTATGAATTTAAAAATGTCTCTGGAAAAACAGGGGTATGATGTTGTCTCTCTAGCGGACAATGGGGTAAGCGCACGCAATAAAATCAAAATTTATAACCCGGATATCGCTTTGATTGACATCGGATTGCAAAAAACGATGGACGGTATCGAACTGGCGCAGTACATTCGGGATAAACACCCCCTCCCGTTTATCTATCTCACGGCCCATTCGGATAATGATATGCTCTCCAAAGCCAAAAAAACCGAACCTTACGGCTATATCGTCAAGCCGTTCGATCCGATCAATCTCCATACTACGATCCAAATGGCACTCTATCGGTTCAAAGAGGAGAAAAAGCGAAATTCCAATATCGATGAACTGAAATCCGATCGTGAGGAGCTCGAAAAACTGGTCTACGCTAAAAAACTCTCCGACAAACCGATCGTCGAATTCGGCGACGGATATCGCCACGATACCGGGTTGGGAGAGACCTTTTACCAAAACCAGAAAATCAAACTTACCAAGAAAGAGAACGCTTTTATCCGATTGTTAGTTGCGCAGCTGGGAAGTGTGGTCGATTTTGACCAGGCGATCAATTACGTCTGGGAGACCAAAGGGGCGACCGACAACAGTGTCCGGACCCTCGTCTGGAGACTCCGGAGTAAACTCCCTACCGATGTCATCAAAAATGCTTCGGGTGTGGGCTATTACCTAGAAGAATAGTTATTCAAACTGTTTTCTAAAACCGGATCGAAGCACCTCATACGCTTCGGTAAAATCAAAATCTTCATCCTCTTCGACTGCCGACTCTTCGATGACATAGGAGAGTCGTGAGAGCTCATCGAAACGAAAATTGGCACTGGACCCTTTGATCGCATGGGCAATGAAAGCGACCTGTTCGTAATCACGTTGCTCGATCGCAGCACAGAGCTCTTGCAGCGAATGTTCCATTCTTTCCAGATAGATGTCCAAGAGATACTCGATCTGATCTTCTTCCAGCATCAAAGCACTTTTGAGATGGTGCATATCGATATTCCCCCACTTGGACGCTATCTCCTTGGTCGGTTCGCCGAAGGGGAGCACCACCGGTGTCAAATAACGCTCAAACAGCTGTTCGATCTCTTTGAGGACGATCGGTTTTCCCAAAAAAGCGTCATAGCCGTTCTGAATGGAACGTTCACGAGACCCTTTCATGACGTTTGCCGTCACGGCAGCGATCGGTGTATGCTCCATCCCTCTTGCTTGCTCAAAAGCCAAGATACGCTCTGTCGCTTCATTTCCGTTCATGTGCGGCATCTGTTCATCCATCAGTACCATGTCGAATACGTCAGACTGATAGCACTCCAATGCTTCTTCACCGTTAGAGGCCATCGTGTACTCCAAACCGTACCGTTCCAAGATAATTTTAATGAGTTCCTGATTCGCGAGGTTGTCTTCCGCCACAAGCACTTTGCCCTTAAATCCCCGTCGTCCCTGAGTCCTTTCTATGGTGGCGATATGAGGGGTATTCACCCCCAAAACTTCATTCAAAGCACTTTGAAGCTTCGTACAGTAGATGGGAAAGGTCAGCGGTACAATCGTCGTAATGGCATCATACCGATCATCTAAAAAATCGAGGATGGCGACCGAGGGAATTTGATGGCGGATAATGGTCTCACGCGCCGTATCGTCCATCGAACTTTCCAAAAAGATCAATAAATCGCACGTATCTTGAACATTTTCAACAACCTGTACATCCAGTCCGAAATAGTCCCAATAGCGCTGCAGAGATTCGAGTTTGTACCCCTCAGAGATATCGTAGGCGAGAAGGCCGAATCGAATCCCCTCAAAGATGGAAGCGTCAAATTTGGAAACCTCACATTCACGGTTGGCAACGACCGGAATTTTAAGGGTAAACAGGCTCCCCTCGCCCACCGTCGATTCCAACTCTATCGTCCCTCCCATGTGGATTGCCAGTTGCTTGCATATCGAAAGCCCCAATCCCGTCCCCTCGTTGATTTTCATCGTCCCCTCTTGTGCCTGGGAAAAGGCATCAAATATTCGTTCCTGGTCAAACAAAGCGATTCCGATCCCCTGATCTTGTACAGATAGCGCAAGAATCCCCTCCTCACAGCGTGCTTCAACGTGGATCGCTCCGGCATGATCACTGAATTTAATGGCATTGCTCAAAAAATTGCCGACAATCTGTTTGATCCGGAATGCATCCGCTACAATCTCATAAGGGATAGAGGGATCGATAAAACTGGTGAGGGTAATGCTTTTGGAATTGGCACTCGGAACGAACAATTCCATCGTATGCGATATTTGGTCATGGATATTGAACGGCTGGGGATCAATGGTAAATTCACCGCTGCGAAGTTTTGAGAAATCGAGAATATCGTTGATGATGTGGAGAAGATTTTCACCGCTGTTTGAGATAATATCGAGGTATTTCTGATACCTCGGGTTGGTTGTCTCATCCTGCAAGAGTGAAACAAACCCCAAAATTGCATTAAGCGGAGTCCGAATTTCATGGGACATATTGGAGAGAAAATACTCTTTGGCCTTAGAAGCGTTGATCGCTTCTTGCTCTTTTTGGTAAATTGTATCGGTATAGAGTTTTAATACACTGGCAAAATTTTGATCGAACAGATAGCTAATCGCGGTGAAAACGGTCTGCTCGTTAATCCCCAAACGGTAAGTTCCGTTTAAAACAGAGCGTTTAAAATGGGTACATAACACAAAAAGCTCATCGGCACGCAGGTCTTTGTTTTTTAGATAGTCGATCAGTTCTGCGATGACCGGACATTCGCCGATCGCCATCTTTCCCGAAACTACCCCCATAAAATAATCAAATACACTCCCGGCATAGTTCTTTTTAAAAAAATCTGTATCAATGCCGTGCCGTTCTAAAATCGATGCACATAACTCTTCCGACACCCATTCATCTAAAATCGACTCTTTGGCCGTCATCAGCATCTCTTTGGATCGGTATAGATTCGATATATCCGGAAGACTCATGCGGGTTCCTTGACCAAAATAGTTTTACAAATATAATACTCAAAAAGGGTTTAAAATATAATTTTTTATTATTACGGTGCCATCCAGAAAAAAACCCCGAGAGAGACAACGAGGAGCTGAACTGCCATGATTGCTGTCGTACCGATAATATTTCCCGTCTGACAACTCGTACACTGTTTATAGAGACGAGATTCATACAGAGCATAGAAAAAATAAGCGATCATCAATAAAGGGACGCCGATAAGTGCATATTTATCGAAAGCATAAGCCCACCCGCATACTTTGTCTGAAGCAAACAAAGGGAGGATAAAGGTCACTGAAATCATTCCCATTGCATATTTTGCCCCCCGCTTAAAATAATCACGGACAAACACTATCGGGCATGCGCTTGAGCCCTTTACCAGTCCGTATTCCAAATGATCGTTAATCCGTTGCTTCATCTCCCGATCCACCCGATCGACAAACGTACTGCCATAACAATAATCGAGCTGCTGCTGGAAAACACGGGCCAAATCGCCGGTAAGATCACGATGGTGCGGCTCGCCGAATTCATCCTCGTAGATAACGGTGACGTTTTCGTAGCGGTCAACATCTACGCTGATCCCCTCATAATAGACACTTCGCTCGGTTTTCGTAGAGACTCCGGCATGTTTAATCAATCTCGCATTAATATAGGGGGTATAAGTATCGGCTTCTTTAAGGAGGATAATATTGTATTGGATACCAATCAAAATAGCGCTCAAGGCATCCAAATCATTGGCCCTCATCGTATCGGCCATATCGCCGATCCATTGTCGGAGCTCATCATTAAAGAAACGGACATTAGCGGAGATTAGACGGATATTAGGGTCAGGGTATTTGAGTAGTGGTTGAACCATAGCAGATTACTTTACAAAAAAATCTGCCTCGAAAGAGGCAAGCGTAGCCAAAGGGATGCATCCCTTTGGCGTTCTACATTCAGATAGTTAGTGACTTTTACTCACAACTACCAGCATTTTGAGGTTGATGATGATGAAACGGATAAACTGCCAAATTTTGCAGGTACGCATAAATCGTGCCCATTTTCCAGGAATCATCGCGGTGTGAAATTTATCATTCTTTGCGAAGTTAAATTCTTCAGGTTTTACTGCCATTTTTTCTCCTTGGTATGATGTTATTTATTTAATTATTCCGGAATAACTTTCCAGAATGGTTTGAGTTTTGCTTTGTAAAGGAACAAAAAGTGGAGAATGTGTTTAATCCAGTGACCCGCAAGTCCGATTTCACCAAAGGTATAATCGGTATCACGGCCCGTTCCCGGATATTTTTCATAGTCGGGAACTACCGGATAAACAGTCATTGCTGCCGCTTGACCGTCTAACCACCCTTTACCAGCGGATGCAACACACGCCGCACCCATCTCTGCCATGGAAGCTTCGTGCAAGTGTACGCTTGGCCCTTTTTTGATCAAATCGCAGATGCTGTGAGCAACCGCTTTTCCGATGATACCGCTCGGCATACCCGTACGTGGAGGAGTCGGGTTAATGACGGTCCCGTTCGGTGATTTCATCGGCTTAGAGATGATGTGCGGAGGCGCAAACGCGATCCCGGCTGCAAAAAGATTTTTGTAGGTCGGGTTTTGGTAGGTTCGAGGCCAATCAGATGCTTTCCACTCTTCATACGGTTTAGGGGTATAGTTGGCATCAACTTTCATAAAGCCGTTCGGTGCGAATACCGTATCGGTAATATCTTCACCCGCTTTGTTATACGCTTTAAGACCAACACCCGCGAACGGAGGGATCAGCATCGAGAAATCAAAGCTCTCTTCACCGGTAGAACCGTCAAGAAGCTCATACGTTACCTTCCCTTTTTCAACACGGTTGACATGTGCGCCGGTAATGTACTCAACACCCCGTTCTGCAAACAAAGATTCCGTGAAGATACGGCTGCTGACAACGTAACCGCCCACTTTCATGTGCAATCCGCCCATACCGAAGTCACCCATGAATGACTCATTCGAGATCCATTTGATATCGGCCATATCGCGAAGACCCGCTTTACGTACTTCATGTTCGACATTGAAGATATATTCAAATGCCGCACCTTGACACGTACACATACCGTGACCCGTGCCGATCAGGATTTTTTGACGCTCCCCTTTGCGCATTTTGTCCATAATCTTTTCAAGCTCATGCGCCGCATGCTCCGCATGGTCTGCCGTACATACGGAAACCGTATGCTCGCCTAAATTTGAACCCTCGCCCAAGCCCGGAGTCGCTCCGAAATTCAGTTTCGGTCCGGTTGCGTTGATGAGATAATCATACGTCATCTCTTCGCTCTGCCCTGCTTTGCCTTGACCAGTATACTCGAACGTCACAAACGGCTTATCGCTTTTAGCATTTCCCTCGGGGTTAATGCTGACCGCTTTGGCTTGCTTATAGGTAATTCCCGCTTTTTCATACACAGGAGCGAGATCAAAAGTAACCTCTTCTTTGGACATTTCGCCGACACCAACCCAAATATTGGATGGGATCCAGTTCCATTTTGAATTTGGGGTAACAACTACCACCTCATGTTCACGACCTAGCCAATCTGCTGCGAAAGTTGCAGCTGTATGTCCGGCAACACCGCCGCCGAGGACAATTAATCTCGCCATATCTTCTCCTTGAATGAATTCCATAAAACCAGATTATAATACCATTACATCACAATTATATCACATCCTTAAAATAACCATTGCAATTTAAACTAAACATTTTAGAAAAGCAAGTAGTGTTACATTTTTTCTCAATCTGTTTAAAAAATATCTTCTTTATCCATCTACTTTTTTTCACCCAAAAGGTCTCTCTTTTTATACCGGTTAAGACAACGAAATCATCCTACCAAATTGACTTGTAACGTCGTTACCATTATAATTGCAATAAATAATAAATCACCAGAACGATAAGTTGTAGTGATAGTACTTCGGTAGCTTCAGGTTATGAAAGGGAAAATCTATGAAACATGTTCTTATCATCGGCGGTGGAATCGCCGGCGTCGAGGCGGCTATCCATTATCGCAAAGAGGGGTTTGAGGTCGAACTCATCAGCGATCGTCCCTATCTTTTTATCTATCCCATCGCCATTTGGATTCCGGTCGGAACGACTGCCTTTGAAAATGTGGCATTTCCTCTCGACAAATTAGCCAAGCGTCACACGTTTACCCTGACCCTTGACCGCGTTACGGCTATCAACGCGCACACTAAATCCGTCACCCTTGAAAAGGGGGGGGAACGTACCGTATCTCATCTGGTCATCGCTGTCGGTGCGGGCAAAATGCAGCCTGTCGGAATCGAGCATACCCTCTCCATTTGCGGGGCACCGGAGCAATCTCTCCTCCTCAAAGAGAAAATCGATGCACTGATAAGACGAGGCAGCGGCAAAATCGCGTTTGGTTTCGGCGGAAATCCGAATGATTCCAGCGCGGTACGGGGAGGACCGGGATTCGAGCTTTTTTTCAATCTCCACCACCGTTTAACCACACTCGGTATCCGCGACAATTACGAGATGACTTTTTTTGCCCCCATGGCCGAACCGGGGGTACGTATGGGGAAAAAAGCCCTCAAACTGATGGAGACCCTTTTTAAAAAGAATCGATTCGCTTCCCGTTACGGTAAAAAGATTACCCGTTTTGAAGAGAACCGTGTGGTGTTTGAAGACGAAAGTACCCTGGAGAGTGATCTAACGATGTTTATCCCTGCCGGTAACGGACAGCTGTTTATCAAAGAGTCTGATCTCCCTCTCAACAACGCCGGTTTTATCCGCATCAATGATTATTGTGAAATCGAAGGGGTAGAGGGATGGTATGCGATCGGTGACGCTAGCGCATTAGAGGGACCCGACTGGAAAGCCAAACAGGGGCATATCGCCGAGGTAATGGCACGCAATTGCGCCCATAACAGCGCCATTGCATACGGTCTAAAAAACGGAGACAAAAAGAGCTACCGCAAACATCTCACGATCCTATGCCTAATGGATATGGGCAAAGCGGCAGGCTTCGTCTACCGTGATACGTCCAAAGCGATGATGATCCCCCTGCCGATTGTCGGGCACTGGCTTAAAATCGGATGGGGGTGGTACTATAAACTCTCAAAAATGGCCTATATTCCCCGTCTTCCGGGAATGTAATCTTTTAAAACAGATTGCTTTACCGGCTCATAAAATGGCAATCTTGTTTCTGCCCCTCTCTTTTGCGAGGTAGAGCGCATCATCGGCACATTTGATAAGTTTCTCTTGGGAGACGTTGCTCTCTTTTTCTTTGAATGCCAATCCGACACTGACCGTCACATGATCGGAAACGGTTGAATATTCATGTACAATCCCCAGTGCGCCAACCGCTTGGACCAAGCTTTCCGCTACCTTCGTCGCCCCCTCGATATCAATATCTTGAAGTAACAGGACAAACTCCTCTCCGCCGTAGCGGGCAACCATATCAGAGGGCCGCTTAAGGGTGCTTCTAAGCGCTCCGGCAATTTTAATCAGGCACTGATCCCCTTTTCCGTGTCCGTAGTGATCATTATAGAGTTTGAAATAATCGACGTCGAGCATCAATACCGCAAGCGTTTTTTTATCCCGCATCGTTTCTTTGTATTTTTTCTCATACATCTCGTCGAAATAGCGCCGATTGGGGATATGGGTCAGTCCGTCGTACATCGAAAGTTCTTCAAGCCAATCGCTTTTGAGTTTGAGAGCAATATGGTTCTTGACCCTGATTTTGACGATGGTGGGATGAAACGGTTTGGAGATGTAATCAACCGCCCCCAGATTCAACCCGTACTCTTCGTCTTTGACATCCGTTCGTGCCGTCACAAAGATCACCGGTATATTATTGGTTAACGCGTTGTTTTTTAACTCTTTGCAAACCTCATATCCGTTCATTTCGGGCATCTCGATATCGAGGAGAATCAGATCGGGTTTCTCTTTCCCTTTCGCAATCTCTAACGCTTTTTGACCGCTTTTCGCCACTTTTATTTTGTAATCATCCTGAAGCAGATCGGAAAGGATCGCGATGTTGGTCGCCATATCGTCAACGATCAAAATGGTGGGTTTCGATTCAACCTCTCTCATAGTTTCCATGTGTTCATTACCTCCAGGGCTTTGTCATAGTCAAACTCTTCCATCGCCTCTCTCCACATCATCAGCTCTTTCGGATTGAGTGATTCGCGGAGCCCTTCGGTAAGACGTTGCTGATCTTTTAATTGTACCATGTTCCCCTCTTGAAGATCGTTTTGAACGTCTACAAAGAGAGATTTGAGCTCTTCCGTACTGAGTGCCGGGGCCAGGTTGATAGGAATCTCTTCATTTTGTAACACCACTTTGATCCGGTGTTTCAATGCGGCTATCGCCGCTTCCAGTCGTCGGGTCTCTTCTGCAGCAATTGCCTCACCGGCTTTCAGGAGCGTATCAATTCGGCTGCATTGCGCCGATAGAACTTTTGCCCCCAGATTTCCACTCACCCCTTTAAGGGCGTGGATCAACGAAGCGGCGGAAGGGTCGTTCTCCGATACACGAGCCGCCACATCGGCAAACTCCCCCTCGAGCTGAGAGAGGAGTTTGGAGAGGAGTTGATCGAGCAATTCCTTTTTTCCGCTGACAATGTTCAAAGCATATTCCACATCCAGATCAACATCTTCATGAGTGCGCTGCGAATGCGGTATTTCGCCCGATTCAGGTGTGGAGAGATGACACCATTTGGCAATCGTTTTGTAGAGCTCTTCCATATCAATCGGTTTACTCAGATGGTCGTTCATCCCGGCTTCGAGTGCTTTTGCCTTGTCTTCGACCATCGCGGCGGCCGTCAATGCGATAATCGGTATTTGCGGATCGTGTTCACGAATAATCGCCGTTGCCTCGTATCCGCTCATAATCGGCATTTGCAAATCCATCAAAATCAGATTAAAGGCATCGGGATTCGCCAAAAAAAGTCCAACCGCTTCTTTACCGTTTTGTGCTGTTTTCACCTCAATCCCCACTTTCCGGAGCATCATGGTCGCCACTTCCTGATTCAGTTCATTATCTTCCACCAGTAAAACGTTCAGGCTGCTCAAATCGGGAAGGCTCTGAGGTTCTTTTATACTCATGACTTGATGGATACCGTTTTTGGCGGTCGCGAGGGCATCAAACAGCGTTGAACTCGTCACCGGCTTTGCCAAATAGGCTTCTATCTCGATATCCTCGGGATGGATCTCCTCTTTGGAATGGGCGCTCACCATCAAGATGGAAGGAACTTTTGTTTTGAGGATACCTTCCCGTTCCATTTGGTTGATCTGTCGAATCGCCTCTTTTCCATCCATCCCCGGCATATTCCAATCCATAATGACAACGTCATAACCGCTCTGCGCCGCATCTGCCGCAAGGATCATCCGGAGTGCTTCATCCCCGCCGAACGCTTCCTCTGCTACACATCCGAACCCCTCGACAATATTTTTGATAATAATGCGTGAAATCTCCTGGTCATCGACAATCAGAATTTTATACGCCTGCCCTTCCAGAACCGGAGGATTCTGCGTCCACGATACCACTTCGACATCGATGTCAAAACTAAAGGTCGATCCCTCGTTCTTAACACTTTCGACGGTGAGTTCACCCCCCATCGCATTGACCAGTTTTTGCGATATCGCCAGACCTAGCCCCGTCCCGCCGTATTTGCGTGTCATTGAACTATCGGCTTGGGTGAAAGGCTGAAAGAGTTTGGTGATCTCTCCCTCGCTTATTCCGATTCCCGTATCGCTGAGACTAAATCCGATGAGGGCATGATTTCCTCGTCTCTCCTTTAAAGCTATCGTAAGGGTAATCACCCCTTGATGGGTAAATTTCAGCGCATTGCTGAGGAGATTGGTGAGTACCTGGTCGAGCCGCAGTTCATCCCCGACAATTATCCCCGGGACATCATTTTTCATATAAAAATAGAGCTCAAGCCCTTGTTTTACCGCACTTTGGGTAAAAAGAACCCTCAGCTGGGCCAATACATTTTCTAAATCGAAACTTTTTTGTTCAAGTTCGAGCTTATTCGCTTCAATCTTAGAATAATCGAGAATATCGTTGATGATCCCCAAAAGCATTTTAGAGGAGGCATGGATTTTATGGAGATAATCTTGCTCTTTCGGATGTAAATCGCCATCGAGCATTAACTGACTGAGCCCTAAAATAGCATTCATCGGGGTCCGTATCTCATGGCTCATGTTCGCTAAGAATCGGCTTTTGGCAATATTTGCTTTTTCGGCCTGTTCTTTAGCAAAGACCATCTCCTGCTGTGCCTGTTTGAGCTGCGTTTGATCAAACATATAGCCGTGAATCGAAACAGGTTCCCCCTGCTCATTACGAATCAGCTGGGTAAAATCATAAAACCACCGGTACTCGCCATTTTTTAATCGGATACGGTACGATTGTTCATACGTATCGATCCATTGGGCCGTATTGTGCTCCACTTCCTCAAAGATACGGTCGTTATCTTCGGAATGAATGAGATCGGTGAACCTAAACGTCTCTGAGGCCATCTCCTCGGGAGTGTAGCCCAGTATTGCTTGAACGTTTTCAGATACATAGCGGATAGGCCAATGTTCGGAGTGTTCCCATTCGATCATAATGACAGGACCTTCTGAAAAAAGATCACGCTCGGCTTTGAGCGCTTCTTCGGCTATTTTTCGTTCGGTAATGTCCTGAAGCGTCCATATAATCCCCTTCGACAAATCCGTTTCATCGAGCGGTGTCCCCGAAATCATGCACCACAGGTGTGTTCCGTCTTTTTTGACAAACGGATATTCTACGTTGGTTATACCATGTTCACGTAATTGTTGATACTGCGCAGCGAAATTGTTAAACTTCTCATCGGAGATGTGTATCAGCCTGAAACTGCTCTGTACCATCTCATCGCGTTCATAGCCGAACATCGCACACGCTCTTTTACTGGTTTCCAAAATAATGCGCTCAGGGGAAGCGAGGAAGATTCCGACCGCACTGTTGTCCAGCAACGCTTTATTGAGACTTGAGGCGGCCAGTAACTCCTTCTCTGCCCTTTCTCGTGTCGTAATATCAAAAATGATCGAAAATAAGACAACCTTGTTTCCGAGCATAAACGGAGAAGCGTGCACCTCGACACTTTTAATCTCTCCACTTTTCAGTTTATGTTTAAATACAAAAAAGTTTCTCTCCTCCGCTAAAGCCGATTCCATTTCCCTCTTTAACTCTTCTTTGCTGAGGGTGTTAATCTCATCAATCGTCATCTTTTCCATCTCGTCTGCCGAATAGCCGTAAAACTTTTCAGCCGCGAGGTTACTATCCAATATAACCCCCTTTTCTGGATCGATCAGGAGCATCGGAGCATCTTGCTTTGTAAACATGCTGCGGAATTTTTCCTCACTGTGCCGCAGCTCTTTTTCTGCCTTTTTACGATCGGTAATATCCAAAACACTCCAGATAACGCCTGCGTTATCCTTTTCAATCTCAATTTTCGTCCCTAAAAATTCACAAAATACCTCATTGCCGTTTTTGTGTTTAAAGAGGTACTCGATTTTGACCCTCTCCCCGTTTTTGGCTTTTAAAAAATTAGGGGCAAACGAAACATAGCTCTCATCACTCATATGGAGCAAAGAGGCATTTTGACCGATAAGCTCCGTTTTGGTATAGCCTAAAATGTCACAGAATCGTTGATTCGAGGTAATGATGTTTCGTTTTTGATCTACGACAAAAATTCCTGCCGCATTGTTTTCAAAGATGTTGTCCAATAGCTGTTTTTGATGAGAGAGTTTTTTAGTCATCTCCTCGGCGAGCCTTTGCACCCTCTCTTTGGTTTGGATAATTGAGAGCATCACTCCGAAAACAGTAAAAGAAAGGAGAATTCCGAACAGTAAAACAAACCATGCCTCATGGCTTCTCCCTTCGTCCACAAATCCCTGGAGCGGTCTAAAATAGAGGGTCCAGACCCTTCCGTCAATATTGAGCCGCGTTTCAACAAAAAGCGGATCGGCGTCAAGGACTTGCGACGGGTTGCCAAAAAGAAGATTGCGCTTCTCCCTCTTCTCGCCGTCGTATATCTCCAGCGCTACATCTTTGTATCGATTACCCAACACTTCCTGCATCAGATCGTTTACCCGAAACGGAGCGTACACGAACCCTTTTAGCGCCGCTATTCTCTGTTCTGTGTTCTTTAACGGCATACCAATATGATAGACCGGCAGGTACATCAAAAAGCCCGCTTGTTCATCGACGGTATTTTCCTGCAGCAGCCGCACTTTACCGCTCGCCGCCGCTTGACCCGAGGATGCCGCCTTGATCATCGCTTCTCTGCGCACCTGCTCGGAGAACATATCGAAACCGAAGGCCCGGCGGTTTCGCTCGTCGAACGGCTCAAGGTAAATAATAGAGGTGTAGAGCTCCCGTTTCCCTCCGGGTCTTATGGCATAATCAGCAAATCCTTCCCCCCTCATCCTTGCCGTATGCTTCTCTTTTTCCTCCGGACGGACGACTTCGCTGAATCCCAGCCCCTGTATACCGGGAAAGTTTTCGTCGATTTTGAGTGCCTTGACAAAATCATGCCACTCATGACGCTCTACGCTGTCGGAAGAGGCGTAAAGCCCCACTCCCGCATAAAGGGTCTCACGATACGCATCCATCCTCACTTTTACGAGTGTTGTCGCTTGTTTGGTAATGGCTTCGAAACGGAGCTGCTCTTTTTCTTTTACATTTTCCGATACATACCAAAAAGCGGCAATGCTAAGGGCGATGCCGAAGAGGAGAATAGTATAGGTGATTAATCGTTTCATGGGGCAAAATACCTGCTTTTTTATCGGATACGTTTTATTCTAGCGTAGATAGCGTGAAAAAAGCTTGCAAGCAGATATTCATAAATCGATAATCTAACAGTAGAACATACGACGCTCCCCTTTTTTAGTCGCCCACTATCTTAGTGACGATTTCATAGACATTGTTGGAGCACTCAGGATGATTTTTGATCCTCTCAAGTTCCCCTCTCATTTTTACCTTTTGATCGTTATTCAAACGCGAATAATTTTTAAACGCCCCCGCAAGCCCTGAAGCAATCTGCGGATTAAGCGCGTCGATCTCGATCACTTTATCCGCGACAAATTTAAAACCATCGCCGCTTCTTTCATAAAAAGCGACCGGATTGCGGGCAAAGGATCCGATCAAAGAGCGTACTAAATTTGGTACTTTGACATCATACGCAGGATCTTCTTGGAGTGCGATGACTCTCTCGAGTGTCCCCTCACGGCGGGAGGATGCGCGGACGGTAAAGTATTTATTCATCACCAGCGTTTGGTCATTATAGCGATGGTAAAAATCCGCCAACGGTGCGTGTGCTAATTCAGGGGCGTAGTTCTCTAGTAAATCCAACGCCGCTAAACGCTCACTCATCGAACGTGACTCATAGTAATGTTCTTGGCACATCTGAGAAATCGACTCATCCCCCAAACTCATCAAAATCCCCAGAAATCGATTTTTCAGAGCACGCTTGCCGATGCTGAGACCGTCAATATCGGTGTTTGTTGGGGTGTACAATACACGAATGCTCTCTTGGAGTTCACTGAAATAACGCTTTGCCAATACCCGTTTTAGCTCCTCCTGAGCAGTGAGTATGGCGACCACATCAATCGTCTCTTGACGCTGCATCATGGTCGTGATGCTCGGGAGTTCTAACACTAGCGATTTGAACATCGGATCCATGGTACTATCACGCAACAAAGCTCCGTAACTCTCGATATAACGTTCATTTGCCGCAGCACCCGCCATCATCGATTCTAGGGTTTCGATACCGAAACGGTTGGCCGCTTCATAGCGTACAAATCCATCCCGATCATGTGCCATTAAAAAGGGATAATCGGTTTCATCACACTCGATAATCACCGGAGCGCTGAAATGACGGTTCAATGAGAGTTTAGGTTCTGAGGAGATCGCACTGAATCTCACTTCGGTGACCTCATCCGTTAGCCACAGAATATTCTTGTGCAGGAGGATACAATCGGAGGTTATCAGATCAAACTCCTCTCCACTTTCGGATAAAAGGGCGATGCTCAGAGGCAATGCATAAGGGAGTTGTTCTTGATTTTTGGTATTTTTCGGAATCTTTTGAACGATTCGCAGTACCAGCTCTGAGGAATCCTGAGAATATTCGCTGGAAATATTTAACGTCGGAGTACGCTCTTGTGAATACCACCGTTTAAACTGGGTCAAATCGATAGGGCTCTCACTCTGCATCGCCCATAAAAATTCCTCCGTCCCTACCGCATCTCCATCAAACGTATCGAAATAAAGATCCATAGCACGGCGAAACCGCTCCGTTCCCAGTACCGTGTGCATCATCCGAATCACTTCCGCACCCTTTTCATAGACGGTAGCGGTGTAGAAGTTGTTGATCTCCATATAATGGTCCGGCTTGATCGGATGGGCGGTGGGACCCGCATCTTCGACAAACTGCCGCTCTCGAAGTGCACGTACATCATCCAGACGCTGCGTCAGAGGAGAATTCATATCGGCACTGAAACACTGATCCCTAAACACCGTCAATCCCTCTTTGAGGGTCAACTCAAACCAGTTGCGGCAGGTAATCCGATTCCCCGTCCAGTTGTGAAAATACTCATGGGCGATAACGCTCTCAATCCCCAAAAAGTCTGTGTCTGTCGCTGTCTCTTCATTGGCCAGAACATAGTGGGAGTTAAAAACATTAAGCCCTTTATTCTCCATTGCCCCCATGTTAAAACTGTCCACTGCGACGATGTTATACACTTCCAGATCATACTCACGCCCATAGGTAACTTCGTCCCACTCCATCGACTTTTTGAGACTCCGCATCGCGTGGTGACATTTCTCCTCATTCCCTCGGTCGCAATAGATCGCCAAATCGATCTTTTTCCCGCTCATCGTCGTGAAGGTATCGGTGATGCTTCCCAAATCTCCCGCCACAAGGGCAAACAGGTAGCACGGTTTGGGGATCGGATCTTCCCAAAGCACCAGATGCTTGCCGTTCTCCAGAGTTGCCGTCCCGCGTAAATTGCCGTTACTGAGCAACACGGGGCATTTCTCTTTGGAAGCAATAATCTTCGTCGTAAAACGGGTCATCACATCGGGACGATCGATGAAATAGGTGATCCGACGGAACCCTTCGGGCTCATTTTGGGTACACCAGATACCGCCGGAACGGTATAACCCCTCTAATGCCGTATTTTCGTCAGGGTAGATGCGGTTGATGATACGAATGCGAGCCTTATCGCAATCAAGGGGAAGAATCAGAGCATCCTCCTCTTTGACGTACATATCCTCTGAATAGAGGATGTCATCAACCCACAACAATTCCAGATCGAGCATCTCGCCATTAAGTCTCAGCTCTTTTGCACTGGGATCTTGCCGCCGAATTTCCATGATGTTTTCGACCCGTGTCGAACTCTCTTCAATGATAAATTCAAGCGTACACTCTGTCACCGTGTAGGGACTAGGGGAATAATCTTTAAAATAGACAGTTTTATGTTCTTGCATTAGGGTATATCCGGTTTATAGTTTTTTGAAATAATACTCAAATTACGCTACACTTAAGGCATTAAAATATAAAGCACTATTGATGAATAATAATCTATACCTCGCACGTCAACCCATCCTGAACCGCGCAGAGACAATTATCGGATACGAATTTTTCTACCGTAATACGTACGGGGAGTGTGTGATCGATGATCCGCGGCACGCTACGGCATCGGTATTGGTCAATTTACTCAATCATATCGGCTCATCTTCGGCATTTGGAGAGTCCCTGGCATTTATCAATACCGACGGTCCCCTGATGCTGACCGATATACTTCGTACCCTTCCCAAAGAAAAATTTATTTTCGAGCTTTCCGAAACGATGAAAATCACTTCCCGTATCCATGAAGCGATCCGTTATTATCACTCGCTCGGATATCGTTTCGCTTTGGATAACGCCTCCTTTCACCCTCACTATTTAGACTCCTTTCTCCCCCTTTTTCCTTTTATCGAGTTTGCTAAATTTGACGTTACCCAAACCGACATCGAACAATTTTCCCTGCAGCCCAACCCCTATGGAAAAATGAAACTCATTGCCCAAAAAGTTGAATTTTATGAGATGGCAGAAGCCTACGAACAACTCGGTTTTGACTATTTTCAGGGGTTTTATTTTGCCCGTGCGCACATCATAACCCAAAAGCGGATTGACCCTCAGTACATGGACGTCATGGAACTTTTTACCCTCCTTCAAGATGATGCACCTATGGACGAGGTATGCGATTCGTTTAAATACCAGAGTATTCTTGCGCTCCAGCTTTTACAATTTCTTCGGTCAGTCCATCCCGAACACATCGAGGGGACCCTTTCGATACGGGAGATGGTCGAGCGGTTTGGGAAAAGTGCGCTGATGCAATGGCTGCTGCTCATTATCTACTCCAAATCAGGGACCAAAGCAATCGATGAGAAAAACCCTCACGCCGTTTTTGCCCAAAGCAGAATCAATCGGATGCTCTCCTTATTGGAAAAAATCATCCCGGACCCTACCGAAAATCAAATCGAACAAATCCATTTGATCGCGATGCTCTCATTGCTGGAGGGGTTGATGAACGTTCCGATGGAGAGTCTCCTTCTTACCCTTCATCCAAACCGTGAAATCGAAGATGCCCTGATAACCCATACCGGGATGCTGGGGAGAATTTATGCCGCGTCTCTCAAACTTGAGACGGGCGATGTGAACGGCGCGGCAATATTACTGAAATCGTATGGGATCACCCCCGAAGAGATCAGCTCATAGCATCCATTGCACAAAGAAGTTCATCCATTTTTTTATCTACGGTCCCGACATACTGAGTCAGATCCATCATCTCATCCATATTCTGGTGCAGGGACTCGCTGTTATCGTTAATCGCCTGGATCAGGACATTAATCGTGGCAGAAATCTCGGCAAGGCTTTTTTGCGTTCGCTCGGCAAGCTTTCGGACTTCATCGGCGACAACGGCAAATCCGCGGCCGTGTTCACCTGCCCGGGCCGCTTCGATCGCGGCATTCAGCGCCAATAAGTTCGTCTGATCGGCAATATCGCCGATCGTCACCAAAATCGCTTTCGTCTCTTGGGCATTCCCGACGAGAGCTTGGAGATTTCCGGAGAGCTCATGCTCTTTTCCGGCGACGCTTTGAATCCGCTCTACGGTAGAGTTAATCATTCCGTTGAGTTCAACAAACTTCGTAGAACGGAGATCTTCTATCGTCGCTTTGAGATGCTTGGTATTATTATCAAGGATCTCTTTGGCTTCGTTATTTTGGTGTTCCATCGATTGCAGCGCCCGACCCAAATCGTTGATTTTCTCCAACATTGTCGCCATTTTTCCCTCGACTTTTACCTCGACGCGGGTGTCAAATTTCCCTTCGCTCAACGCTTCAAGAACGCGAGTCGCCGTGTCAATATTCACTTCAGTCGCATCCAGCATCGAATTCATCGTTTGACGGAGCAAATGGACATGCGGCGTTTTCGTATCGCTGATGACACGACACTTATAATGCCCCTGCCGTACTTTGTCCGCCAAAAGTACCATTTCACCGGCTACCAACGTATCCGCGAGCAACATCTCCTCATGGGATTTGGTAAGTGCATTGAGGCGATCCTCGATACTTCCGGGCTTCGCATCCAGCGGACTTAGGCGGTTGCGCTTAAACTGCATCAGGTGTAAAAAATCATCCAGTTGCTTATGAAGATTCTCCGCTCCCGCAGAGGGAGAGGTTACCAGCCCTATCGAGGCGATCATCATAATCACGACCGCCCCTGTGAGTACCGCGATGCTTTGCGTTATCACTCCGATGATGGTTCCTGCAAGGGCTAAAATGACGAGTATGGTTATTTTTACCGAATTTTTCATCCTGATATCCTTATCGCATGGTTTTATAGAGACGTTCCGCTTCGGCGATCTCATCCGAAGAGGGCTTGCGGCGGCATGATAAATATCCGCACACTCCGCTATCGCAGCCGATATTCGGATATACCGTTGCATATACCCAGTAATATCCCCCGTTTTTGGTCGAATTTTTAACGTATCCGGTCCAAATCTTACCGCTTCTGACGGTATCCCACAGATCTTTGAACGCCGCTTTGGGCATATCGGGATGGCGAACAATGCTATGCGGCTGTCCGACCAGCTCTTCGAGGGTATAACCGGCTACTTTACAGAAATCTTCATTGGCAAAAAGAATTTTTCCTTTATCATCTGTTTGTGATACCAAAAAATCGGTATCTCTCAATACATATTCACTGCCCATGTATCCACACCTTTTTAAGATTATTTGATTTTTTTATAGTAATGCAACTATTGTGCTTGCAGGTTGAAATGACGTAAATAATTATAAATTTATCATTAATATTGTCATTAATGTGTATTTGCGTAACAAAAATTATTTTAATTAAACATAATACAGTAGTATTCCTCCCCTCACGGTTGCGCAGCATCATCCCTTCGTTTAGCCACCATCACTTTGGAAAAAATGGTATGATGATACGTGTAATTAAGAGACGAAAAGGGTGAAGATGCGAATATTGCTGATGGAAGACGATCTCTCTTTGGGTGAAACTCTGCATGAACTCTTACAAGATGCCGGTTATGAGGTGGATTGGGCACGCGATGGCGACGAAGCGGCGGAATTGAGTTACGAACACAAATATGATTTGTACATCTTCGATATCAATGTCCCTCAGATCAACGGCTTCAAACTCCTTGAAGGGCTGCGGGATGCTGCAGACACAACGGCGGTCATCTTTATCAGCGCTCTGGTGGATTTGGCCAGCATCACCAAAGCCTTTTCCCTGGGAGCGGATGATTATTTGAAAAAACCGTTTTTCCCCGAAGAGCTTCTTTACCGCGTCCGCTCCAAACTTTCCCAGAAATCAGCCCCTCTTAGCTGCGGGGGGATCACCTACGATTCCATCACCAAAGAGGTAAAATACAACGGGGCCTTTATCTATCTCGGAGAAGTCCAGCAAGCGCTATTGCTCCTATTTATCACCAATATCGGCCGGACATTGGATAAAGAGATTCTCCTAGAAGCACTCGAGCATCCCAGCGATACCGCATTGCGTGTCCACATCAACAAACTCAAAAATACAACCCATTGGGAGATCACCAATGTGCGGGGGATAGGATACCGTCTTGAAACGTGTTGAAACGGAATCGTTTGTCAAAAGTTTTCTCCTTTTTTTCCTCTCGCTCGGACTCTTGAACACCTTTTTGTTCGTTTTCGAATACCGGCAAAAAAAGCATGATCTCGGAGAAAAAGTACTGACGCAGATGAAATTGTGCAGTTTCGATCTCAAATGCACCCAGTTTGACATTGACTTTGTGCCGCTGAAAACCCAAAATCTTTACAAGCTGTTCCAAGATGACGCGGGGTTGCACTCTTTTTTCTCGATTCCCGGAAGTGAAAACTACTCCATGAAACTGACCCTTCCTCAAAAACATTACCGGACCATGGTAGGGGAGATTCAAGAGGAGCTCATCCGCTATTATCTCATCGTTTTGCTCTGTATCGGAGCGGTCTCCGCCCTTTTTTCTTGGTATGCCCTCTATCCTCTCAAACGTGCACTCCATCTTACCGAAGAGTTCAGTAAAGATATTCTGCACGATTTTAATACTCCGCTCGCTTCTTTACGGCTCAATATACGGATGCTCAAATGCCCTCCGAGCGAACAGAAAAAAGTTCAGCGCATCGAACAAAGCATTGAAACCATACTCGCCTTGCAGGACAATCTGCGCAGTTATCTCGAAGAGCATCAACTGCAAAAAGAACCGTTCAACGCCTACGCCGTTATTCAAGAGCGCCTCTCCCTGATGCAAAAAATCTATCCGGATATCAGGTTTAGCGTTAAGGGAAAAGCGTTGATGCTTCGGACCAATAAAGATGCTTTTATCCGTATTCTGGACAATCTTTTGAGCAATGCCGCCAAATACAATCACACCAACGGCACCGTAACCGTTTCGCTCGATCCCGCAGATACTCTCTTGAGGATTGAAGATACCGGAAAAGGGATTGCCAATCCCAAGCGGGCGTTTGAACGCTTCTACAAAGAACAGGATCGGGGGATCGGCATCGGGCTTCATATCGTCAAAAAATTATGCGATACGATGGAGATTCCGATCTCTCTGGAAAGTGCACCGGGGAAGGGATCGACCTTCACCCTCAATCTTCGTAAACTAATTGACCGCTAACACTTTCACGTTACACTACGGTTATCAAAAAAAAAGGAGCTATATGAAAAAGGTACAATCCGTCATTTTAGGAGCGCTTTTAGCGGGAACGTTTACACAAGGAAGTGCAGAAGAGACGATTGATTCACAGATTGCCGAAATTCAAAAAGCACCGAGCGCACAGCGGGTTCAATTAATGAACCGATTCAAGCAAACGCTTGCCAACATGAATGAAGAAGACCAGATGAAAGCAATGGCGCAGATGCGTGAACGTCTCCAGATCCGCAGCAAAGCCGGAAATATGGCATCACAAAGTGCGCAAAATGCCCAAAAACGGACCAACCAGATGAATCAGGTTCAGCACATGAATCAAATACAGCACCAAAATATGATGCAAATACAGAATATGAATAGCGGTGGGTCAATGCAAGGTTCAAAACGATAATATTGTAGTTCACAATCGATCATACATAAGCAGAGCTTGTGGGAAGTGGAGTGGATTATGAGATTTTCATTTATCGTGATACTCGCGTTGTCAACGAATCTATCGGCCTATACCGATAGCGATTTGGATGGAGTCGAAGATGCGCTGGATCGGTGCCCGGAGACACTTCTTAATGAATTGGTCAATGCGCAGGGGTGCACGATAAAATCTCTCGAACATCACTATGACATTATTGTTGGTGCCGGTTATTCACAATTGAATTATATAAGCAATCAAAAAGAGGATACGTTTACGACCACGCTCCAAGCAGATTATTATACGAAAAACGTTTCTGCACAAATCATTGCATCCCACTATGTATCGAACAATGACAACGGGATGAACGATACCGTGATTGCCGGGTATTATCAATTTCCGTTGGATAATCAGCTGAGTGTGAAAGTCGGAGGAGGTATCTTGTTACCGACCTATGAAACCGGCTATGACAACGAAGCGACCGATTATATAGGGTCTCTTTCCCTGACCTATTTGGCTGATTCGAAAATAGCCCTCATCGGCGGATACAGCTACACTTTTGTAAATGATGCCGATGTAGCCGGCGCGCTTGCCTATCAAAACAGCGAAGCCTATTATGTCGGAGTCAACTATTTGGTTGACAATAAACTCTCTCTTGGCAGCACCTACCACACCAGCGACAGCATTTACCGCGATGTCGAACCCATCGAAAAAATTTCTCTCTACGGTATGGTCCGCTTTGATGCGCATTGGTTTGGAAATGCGAATTACGCGTATGGCTTGAGCGACTCAGCCAGTGACCATGCACTAGACCTACGGATCGGCTACTCCTTTTAAGAGAGGCTTTTCCTCTCCTTACATCAATCCATTCAGCATCAAATAGCGGTACATCGGCTGAAGCATATACAAATCAAACATCCACCAAATCCATCGCGGCTGTGCCGGATCGAGAGGAAATGACGGTGCCAGCCCGTCATAGTTAAATTCGGCCATGATGATCTCACCGTAGGAGGTTTTAAGCGGGCAGACCGTGTAGCCGTCAAATTTCAATACCGGCTCTTTTTTCTCCATGACCGATATCAGGTTTCCGACGACAATCGGCCCTTGGTGACGTGCGCTTCCCCCCGTTTTTCCGATCGGAATGCCGCATACATCTCCGATTCCGAACACATTTTTATAACGGCGGTGCTGAAGCGTCTCACGATCCACTTCGAGCCACCCTTTGGCAGAACCTTTCTGCCATCCCAGAGGGGAATTGGCAACCGCATCTACCGCCGCACTCGGAGGAGAAATATGGATAAAGTCGTATTCTAGCTGTACCTCTTCTTCTTTGTCGATCATCTCGTACTCTTCGTATACTTTGTCGTATTCACCCTGTACTTGATACTTATGCAAGAAGGTAGCGATTTTTTTCTCTGCATCGATGGCAATCAGCTCATGTCCGAATTTGTTCGTGATGTTCCCGTAACTTTTTTGTACCTTATTCAACGCTTCATCGATTTCAGGGAGGCTGAACAGTTTTTCTCCCGCTGTGGCAAAGGTAAAGTCGGCGTTTAGTTTATCGCGCTTGAGAAAATCATCGGCTAGATAGAGAATTTTCTGCGGTGCGCCGCCGCATTTGAGCGGAGTAGAGGGCTGGGTACAAATGACGCGCGGTTTGGAGGTTTTAGCCGCTTCTTTGAGGGCGTTGAACCAATCACGGGTGATGACTCCCCCCTCCGCCGTTCCGGCGGCAAGATCATTATGATACACACTCGAGATACCCTGTTTCCCGAGCATATCGACACTCAATCCTGCTATCTGCTCATAATGGTACTGGATCCCCGTCGCGACAATGAGATAATCGTACTCGACTCTCTTGCCCCCTTTTGTCGTTAAGGAATTCGTATCAGGGTCGAAGGTTGCCGCTTCGTCTTTGATCCAGGTTACATCTTCCCCAATATAGCCGGTGTTGTCGAAAATAATATCTTCAGGAGCATACTCGCCTGCCGCCACAAAAATCTGTCCCGGCTGATAGACGTGCTTGTCATTGGGAGCGATAATCGTAATATCCGGGTTGCTTAAAGCGCGGCGGAGACGGGCAAGAACCATAAGGGCACCCGCTCCCCCTCCGACTATAACGATTTTCCCTACGGCATCGGAAGATGAGGCCTGAAGAGTTGCAGGAGCTGCAGAACCGGCAAGCACCGATGCGGCAATCGGTGACAATGCCATCATTTTCAATGCACCACGACGCGAAAGACCTTCGTGCTCTTTAATTTTCTTCATTACCACATCCTGATCCATTATCTGACTCCTGTAAAGTTATATTTTTTATTATCACGTTAGAATGATTAATACCTTCTAAATTTCAACCACATGATAAACCCGACATAATATTTATCCTCACTCGGCAACTCCACCGAAATCCCCGCATTGACCAACACCCGATCGACAGCGCCGTCGATCCACTTCACATAGAGTTCCCAATACTCCTGCATCCCCTACTCCATTTCCAACGACATTAAAAACATATCTTCGCCGTCGATTACTTTGACATCCAGACTCTCGCATGCGGGGCATTTGTAATAAATCTCTTCCAAAGTCGTCTGTACACCGCACCCTTTACACTCGATCACGAGCGGCTGAACGTTCATCACAAAATCCGCTCCTTCACACACCGTCTTTTCTTTGAACGTATTAAACGCGATTTCGAGCAAGTGCGGTTCAACGCCTGACATTTTGCCGATCTTTACAACGATTTTAGAGACCGATTCGGCTTCATTCTCACGTGCTAACTCTTCGCACTGGGTTAACAGTGCTTGTACAATCGAATACTCATGCATTAGCATATCCTCGGTAGCAACTCGCCATTAGGGGTCTCTAAAAACCGTGACGTCCCCCACGGGCTTTTCAATATCACTTTTTGCGGGTATTTTTGAGTTACTTCTCCCACGCGTGATGCCATCGCGCACACCTCGAAACTCTTTAGTATCTCTATCGCTTTTGCGGCGGAATCTTTGTGGATCGCCAACACAAACGTCCCCTCATTCGCCAATGCCGTCGCTTCGAAGCCCAGCATCTCGCAGATCCCTTTGACCTCATCGCTCACGGGAATCTTTTCTTCTTCCACTTCGATACAGACGTTCGACTGTCTCGCCCACTCATTCAGCACCGCCGCAACCCCTCCGCGCGTCGCATCGCGCATCGCCGTAATCCGCACCCCCGCATCCATGAGGGCTTTCACCTGCGGATAGAGCGAGTTGCAGTCACTTTTGAGGGTACTGCTCATCTCCATCCCCTCCCGCGCGGCGAAAATCGTCGCACCGTGGCACCCGATGTCACGGTTGATGAGGATCACATCTTCTTCGCTCACATTGTTCGAGCTGATCCCCGCTTGGACGATCTCACCCAGCCCTGTGGTGTTGATGAATATCTTATCCACGCTCCCTTTCGGCACCACCTTGGTATCCCCACTCACGACCACCGCACCGTTGATCGCTAACTCGCTTCTCATGCTCTCAACGATCCGCTCTAGTGATTCAACCTCAAACCCCTCTTCAATGATAACGCTGCACGTCAGATATTTGGGCTGTGCCCCCATCATCGCAAGGTCGTTGCATGTGCCGCATACGGCAAGTTTACCGATATCCGCCCCCGCAAAAAAGAGGGGACTCACCGTAAAGCTGTCGGTGGTCATCGCCAAATTCCCGATCACCGCCGCATCTTCACTTCGTTCCAATATCTCGTTTTTAAAAGCTTTGTAAAATACCTTTTTAATCAGCTCGTTGTTCTCTTCGCCGCCGTTGCCTTGGGCGAGGGTTATTGTTTTTGTCATTTATAATATCCCTGTTTCAATAAAGTCATTTATCTGTCTAATACTTTTTTCATCTATATTTTTACGATACTCTAATTTTATTTCTAATCTCCAATATGACCAAATAACATCCGCATATTTATTTACAATTTTTAAATCATCAGTCAATTTTTCAGTTGGTTTCGTTTCTGCATTTTCACCCGATCTATTAGTAGATTTATACTCATTTGATACAAAACTTGTTAAAAATTCGAGCATATCTATCCGTACTTTAAATCTATCTTTTGTTTTGAAACGTTCATGACTTACAGCATTGATCAAACGCACATAAAAATCTTTTTGCTCAACAAAAAAAGTGGGGAATTTCAAACTATTTTCAAACGTCTTATCGCTGTAACCATAAAATTTGAATACAACATGATAAAGATTAAAATTAATTAGAGTCAAAACAAAGTATCGTATTTCTTGGTCTGTTGTCTCTCGATTTTTTTCAACATATTCTTGAAGATTTCCCAAAATATTTTCATAAATACGAGCATTCAATAAACCAAATTCATTAATGGCATCGAGAATAATTGTTTTATACTTTTCATCTAAAGTATTTTTATTGAAAATAATCTCAAATAATTCTGTAGATGTAGGGGTAAACTTTAAATATTTTGAGACTGTTTTCTCTTTGACATTAATAAATACTTCCTTCTCTTTTCCATCAAAAACGTCACTATTCAATATCAAAATAACTTTGCAATTGAAATTCAGGGCAAGTTGAGTTATGAAACCAAATAAATCATTCAAATCTATCTCTTTTGATTTCCTCTCAAAGTCATCAAAACATATAAGCGCATTTTGATTTAATGCTTCTATCGCTTTTTTATGCTTACTTGCTAAAACTGCTTTTTCACTTTCTCCTGCATCAATAATCGAGATAGGTTTCAGTACTCTTGCATACGTTGAAATTAATGTTGAGGAAGCCTTACTGATAAAATCTCCTTCATTGTTTGTATTGCCATAAATTTGCATATACAAATCATTTTCTATTGAGGAGATAGATGTTTTACCATATAAACTTACATACGCATAAGGCTTTTTTTGAAATTTCGGTTCAATCTCATTTTTCCAAAAATGGGTTTTTCCGCTTCCCCATTCTCCTGAAAGCATAATGACCTTACCGTTACTGATTTCTTTCAGTAAATACCCATCGTCATTGTCACCGATGAGATATTTTTTTAACTTTTCGACATTACTCATTTCATTCCTACTTAAGTATTGAAGTTCTTGCACCGTTCGTGGTGAGCTTGTCGAACCATGAACAACTCACCCTTCGACAAGCGCAGGGCGAACGGATACATATCAAACACATTGCAACAAATCTGTCGTAGTTTAATCATTGATCAATTTCACGATTTCCTCCAACGATTTTTAGGGACATTTTTAGGGACATTTTCACTCAAAATATTTTCAGTTTTGAGGATAATTTCCAACATAAATTCTATAAACGGCGTACTCTCTCCCGTGTCTTCCAAAGCCTTATTTAGATTCGTATCTTTATAGATTATACCAAATTCCCATACTTATAATACGCCGAACACGCCCCCTCAGAGCTTACCATACAGCTTCCCACAGGGCTGCTCGGTTTACACGCGGTGCCAAAGATAGAACACTGCGGCGGAGATGCTTTCCCTTTGAGAATGTCACCGCAGATACAGAGTTTGTGATCGTTGATCTCCTCTTTGGGGAGGATGAGATCATAAATCTTCTCGGCGTTGTAGCGATCATACTCAGGACGCAGACCCATCCCGCTTTGGGGAATGTCGCCCAAACCGCGCCAGCGAAAGTCCACTTTTTGGAAGTATTTATCATTCAACGCTTGGGCTTTGAGGTTCCCCTCTCGCGTCACGGCACGTTTATACTCTACTTCCATTTCGCATCTGCCCTCGATGAACTGTTTGACGATCATACTGATCGACTGCATCACGTCCACCGGCTCGAAACCGCTGACGACGACGGGTTTATGCCAATCGCGGGGGAACTCTTCGTAGATTTTGCTTCCGCTGATAACGCTGACGTGAGATGGTCCCAAGAACGCATCGATGATACACGCTTCATCGCTGATCAGAGCGCGCATCGGTTCGGGTACGGTGACGTGGTTGACATGTAAGAGGATATTTTTGACATCTTGGCGGATCACCGTGTCCAATAGTGCGGCAGTCATAGGGGTCGTCGTCTCAAATCCGATGGCAAAGAAGATCACCGTTTTATCAGGGTTCTCTTGAGCGATTTTAAGACAATCCAGAGGCGAGTAGACGAAACGGACATCCGCACCCTTGGCTCTTGCATCTTGCAAACTTCCGTTACTTCCGGGGACTTTGATCATATCGCCCAGAGTGACGAGAATGACGTTAGGCTGCTGACTCAGAACGTAGGCATGGTCGATCCGCTCTTTGGGCATGATGCACACGGGGCATCCCGGCCCGTGGACGAAATGGATGTTGGAGGGGAGCAGTTGCAACACACCGTATTTCATGATGGTGTGGGTATGACCGCCGCACACCTCCATGATATTGATCGGATGGGGGAGTTTTAACGCATCTGCGGCGATGATCTTCGCGTATGCTTTTATCGTGTCCGCATTACGAAAATCATCATAAAAGTTTTTAAGCTCAAGCCCCATCTCAGGTTCCGCCATTTGGACAGTTATCACTCTCTTCTATCGCGGCAAGCCTCTCTTGTTCATTCATCGCATCGAGTATCTCCCGATACACGTTGAGCGATTCGAGGGCATCTTCCTCGTCGATTTTGTTCATGATAAACCCGATATGAAGGAGCACGTAATCGCCAATTTGGACACTTCCTTCTTCCATTAGATCCAGCCCTGCAGTGCGCTGAACCCCCATCGTATCGACAGTAGCCGTATTGGTTTCGGGATCAATTTTGACCACTTTTGAGGGGATTGATAAACACATAATCAGCTTCTCATCTTTCGTTTAAATTCGATCCATTCAATCACTCCCATGATGGAGGCTTCGTCGTTGATATTCACTTCCAAAATATCAACATTGGGTTTGATCTTTCTAGCTTCCGCTTTCTCCCGTTCGATGTCGTATTTGAAATACGGCAACAGATCGGTTTTGGTAATGAGGATCAAATCCGCCGTGCGGAACATCACCGGATATTTGGCGATTTTGTCTTCACCTTCAGGGATCGAGACAAGGACGATATTGAGGTGTGAGCCTACATCGTAACTCGCCGGGCAGACAAGATTTCCGACGTTTTCGATAAAACAGACATCGAGTGGAGCTAACGGCAAGTCATGCAGCCCTTTGTGTACCATAAATGCGTCCAGATGACACGCACTCCCTGTCTGAATCTGCACCGCAGGTATCCCTTTGGCGATAAGACGATCGGCATCGCGCGACGTCTCCAAATCCCCCTCGATCACACCGAATTTAAATGGAGCCAAGCCTGCCATTGCTTCGAGGAGTGCCGTTTTACCGCTTCCCGGAGAACTCATAAGATTAATCGCCAACACCCCATGCTCATTAAAATGCTCACGGTTGTGGTGCGCCTCTTGGTCGTTTTTGTCCAAAATCTTTTTGATGACGTCGATCGTTTTTTTATCGTTCAACTGAGGGTTGTGGTGCAGTGTCTCATGCGCCGCCTGATGGGTATGAGAATGATCATAATCTCCGTGATCGTGGTGATGCGTGTCGTGGTCGTGGTGATGATCGTGATCGGTAATAGAACATCCGCAATCTTTGCACATAATAAAGTCCTAAAAAAAGTATATTTGAGTTCGTCATTCCCTCGAAGGCGGGAATGACGGGAGAGGTGAGAATGATGCTAGTATATCAAGAAAGAACTAATGCCAATCCTGAAGCGGCAATCGCTCCCCCCGCTGCGCGAGAGGCTTTAGATTCGGAAAGTTTATGCATCGCTAATCCAATAGCGATTCCTCCGATATGCAACAACGCCGTTGCCAATACAAACCCTGCCGCATATTCAACACCGCCCGCATTGAGAGGCATTTCCGCACCGTGCGCCGTTCCGTGGAAAATCGCAAACAATCCGACGATTGCCGAACTAAACATGACCGGCATTTTGACACCGAAACCGATCAATCCACCCAAAACGAGAACCGACGCTAAAATCCCCTCTTCGATAAACGGTACTTGAATCCCCATAGCCGCGCCTGCAACCATCATCAACACAAAACTAAGAGGAACTGCCCACAAAGCGCGTCCTCCCATTTGAGCCGCCCATAGCCCTACCGCGATCATCGCCAAAATATGATCAGCTCCCCCAACCGGATGGGAAAATCCCGCGCCGAATCCTGATACACTCCCCGTTCCCGTATGGGCCAAAATCGCCGCTTCTGCCAGGATAAATACACCCGTTATCTTCTTTAACATGCGCACTCCTCTTTTTATATCCTCTCATTATAATCAATAATTATTAAATCATCTCTAACAATCTTAACACACAATGCGCATTAATTAATCCGATTGAATACCCCCCACCATGCCTGCCCTAACGCAATGGAACCGTCATTGACCGGGGTGCGCTGCTGAGCGTAAAACGCCCTCGATGTAAAACGGCGGTAAAGGCGGCTCATCAATACCCGGTTTTGAAATACTCCCCCCCCGACGACGACAGGTAAATCGGGGTACAGAGCCGCAAAATGTTCAATCATCGCACTGATGGTTGCGATAAAACGGCTGGCAATGACCCTTTTTGCATCGTTATGAGACACCAGTGCGAGAATGTCATCGACCATCAAGCCCACATCGATCACCCCCTCGTTCACCTCAAACGCGAACGGCTCATCAATCAAAGGGTCGACGTATCCTTCCATGATCATCCCCCCCTGCCCTTCGTAATCGAGGCTTTGGACAAATCCCCCCAATGATGCCACCGCGTCGAAAAGCCTCCCCATCGACGTACTTTGCAGCGAATTCAACTTTTTGAGCCACATATGGTGCATTTGACGGATTTCATAAGGCAAAAACGCCTCGGTAGTCGGAAAATTCATCGATAATACCTCATCCAGCGAGTAACGTTCAAAGAGCAAGGACAACGCAATCCGACGCGGTTCTTTGATCGCCTTTTCGCCGCCCAGCAAAGCAAAAGGCTTGAGAGATCCGATCCGTTTATAGGTATGGGTATCCGCAATCATTACCTCTCCCCCCCACAATGCTCCCTCATCGCCGTGTCCCGTCCCGTCAAAGGCAAATCCGATCACCTTTTCCGTGAGCCCGTATTCGGCCATGCAGGCGAGGATATGGGCGTAATGGTGCTGTATTCCCCAATGTGAATCGGCGTGGTCGTACGCATAGCGGGTCGACGTGTACAAGGGATGGCGGTCATGGAATATAAGAGACGGTTCAGTCTGGTAAAACCGCTTGAAAGTATGGATGGAACGCTCGAAATACTCATCCGCTTCGATGCTCCCCAAATCGCCGATATGCCCTCCGAGGATCATATTGTTCCCGATACCCAGGGCAACGGCGCTTTTTTGATGTGCTCCTACCGCTAAAACAGGCTCATTCAAAGGTTCGTGCAACGGAAACGACACGGGAGCATATCCCCGTCCCATCCGTAATGTCACCCTCTTTCCATCAGCGATTTGAACGACCGAATCGTCCAATGCATTGACAATGGAACGGTCATGATCCAGTATCCCCTCCACCTTATCACCCAACAAACGGATAACCTCATCACCCCTCACGATAATCGGCTCATCACGGATATTGGCACTCGTTGCTATGAGAGGAACATCCATGGCCTCAAAAAGGAGCTGATGCAGCGGGGTGTAGGGGAGAAACACCCCAATCCGTCCGATTCCCGGCGCCACCTGTACGGAGAGAGCTGTTTCGTGTTTGGCATCGACGATCACGATCGGTTTGATCGCACCGGTGATAAGCTCCCTCTCGGCTTCATTGATGGAAGCATAGCGCTCAATCTGCTGAAGCGACCTAAACATCACCGCGAACGGCTTGGCTTTACGGTGTTTGCGCCGCCGCAGTTCTGACACCGCCGAATCGGAGGTCGCATCGCACATCAGATGAAATCCCCCAACCCCTTTGAGGGCAATGATTTTTCCCAATTTGAGCATTTGAACTGCCAAATCGATAGGATCTCCCGCGATCTCATTTCCCTTATTATCCAAAAACCTCAACTGCGGTCCGCATCGCGGACAGCTGATCGGCTCGGCATGGTAGCGACGGGAGGTCGGATCGCTGTATTCCCCCTCGCATTCGGGGCACATCGGAAAATGTTTCATTGAGGTTCGGACACGGTCGTAAGGGGGAAGCTGCATGATCGTATAGCGGGGACCGCAACCCGTGCAGTTGATAAACGGGTAACGGTATCGGCGGTTGGAGGGATCTTGCATCTCATACAAACACGCTTTGCACAGTGCGCTGTCCGGCGGAATCAGCGCCCCTACCCCCTCGTTATCCTCGCTTTGACGTATCGCAAACGTTTCATAGCCGACATACATCCCCTCCCGGCTCTCCATAGCGTCAATACGCCCCTGCACAGGAAGTTCCCGATGCAGTGCCTCGAAGAACGATGCCATCTGATCACCGTCCCCTTCTACCTCCATATGTACGCCGGAGCCGGTATTTTGAACAAACCCTTTTAGATTATAGCGAGTAGCAAGCTGATAGACGAGTGGGCGGAAACCGACCCCCTGGACAATACCGCGAATCTCTATTTTTTTATTCACTCCCAAGGCTCACCGCTCCCACAGCAACATTGGCCCCATCCATACTCAGTCGCTCATTATGAAATACGGGGTAATTGGGGCTGAGCGCGTTGTAGGTACACCTCAGCAGCTGACGGTTCTCAAACAGACTACCGCCGAGGGTCACACCTTCTATGGAAATATTTGCATCAGCAAGTTCAGCCTGTTGAGCAATAAAATCGGCCAGCGAATCGATGAATCCGTAACTGAGCAGGTATTCATCGACCCCGGCCAGTTTAAAACTCATCGCCGACCGGATAGCCAATCGTGGGTCTATCTGATAGCCATTCTCGCTCTTGAGCACTTTATAATCGATACGGGGTCCCGATTTTCCGTTGAATTCAAGGGCCGTCGCTTCGAGTTGTTCGCATCCGTTTTGAATACTATCCCCATCACAAAGTCCGATAAACAATGCGGCCATAGCCCAGAGTCTGATCAGCATCGACGCATCGCCCTCCCCTTCAAAGCGGGCCTGTTCTATTTTTTCAAACTGCTTTGGAAATACTTTTTGATAATTGGCTATCAGCCGTGCTCCCGCCTCATCCATCCGGGAAATCGACGTCAACATCCTTTTGGGAGAGGCGAGAGATACATCCGAAAAATCGGCCATAGGGGTATACCCTATTTTCGCCGAAAAACTGCATATCTGCGAACGGTGAGTCCGGCTAAGATAGATACCGCACAGTGATTGTCCCTGCAGACCATGTTCCAAAACAATCGAACGGAGGACGGCATGGGAGGGTTCAAAGAAAATCGGATGAGGAGAGGATGAGGGTTCCCCTTTGGCCACAAACCGTACACACCCCGAAGTAACCGGCTTGGCTACCGTATCCACAACAAGACCGTTTTGCCCTCCTGATGCCTCAAACCCCTCAAAGCTGCAGCAAGAGGCTTGGGTGAGAAGCATCGGATGGTGCCATGGAAGCATGTCGCGCCCGGCTGTTACAATGACAGGGTGTTTTAAGGCTGAAGCAACTCGAAGCAAAGGGGGATGGTTGCAATAAACGGCCTCAACCCCTTTACGCAATAAAGCGGTGCTTAAAGCCAGGGTAACCTTGTCATCCGCAAAAAACACCGGGTAAAAAGGTTTTGTCAAATCAAACTCGGCCCGAAATTTCAGCTTTGGCTTTAATCGGACAGAAGGTTTTTCGATTGTCATCAACGCATCCAGTTCCCCCTGTGTGATCAGCCATGAGGCGGAAATGTGCACCGGATCGCAGATTAAAATACCGCTCTCTTTAGCTTCCTCGCACTGCAGCAAAGAGAAACGGCGTATTCCGTTATAGGTAGGCAGCGTGATCGATTCTTCCGCAATCAACTTTTCAGCCAGTGTGATAAACAGCTCCTCCGCACTCAGAGTATCGGTCTGCGTGAATGTCCGCAGATCTTCCAGGGTCAATAACGTATCATTAAACCCGCAGACGAAACACGGTTCAAACGGATCCAGGGTCTGAGTGATCTTTTGCTGGCACTGAGGACAGCAGGGAACCTGATAATGAGTCTTTGTTTCCGCCAGCAGTTGAGGCTCATGCGGCGTCCCGTATTCCGTTAGGGTGTACCCTTGCAAAAACAGCGATTGCGGTACGTATGTTGAGACCAAGTCGGCGAGCGCTTCAAGCTCAGGTTGATCGCCCGACGCGGCTAGGACATACTCATGCTTCTCTTGATAGAGGTTCAGCGGGAGTCGGGAGTGTTTTCCGACCTCTTGCAGCAAACGGCCAAAGAGACCGTTATCGTGAATATAATGAAATCTAAACGCGATGTGCATCGGCAGACCGGAATGAGTCGGAAAGGAGGGAATGGATCATAACATCGCCGCGTCGGATAGGTTTGATCCCAAGGGTTGTCACATAGTCCAACAGGGTCTTTTCCATCAGGGGGATTGCATCGGCAACCCCATCCGAGAGAGAGAACTCCGTTATCTCAATCACTGTCGGTACCACACCCATGATCATGGTGGGGGGACGGTCTCCGAGGAGATCCATCATGTAGAGTGTCTGAAGCATTTCGACTTCATGGGCGCTCCCTTGCCAGTCAACCGCACTGGGGACCGCATCAAAATCAAAAAAATAGAGCTCGCCCGCTTTCACTCCCGGAGCATTGATCGTGTCGACAATGATGAGCCGGTCATACTCGACAATGATCGGGATAAGCCTCTGAGCGAGTGTCCCGCCGTCGAGTATCTCGAACTGATGTTCCCCCTCAAAGCGGTATTTCTGATCGATGTAGTTGATGAAATGGACCCCGATCCCCTCATCTCCAAAGAGAATGTTTCCGATACCTAAAAGCAATATTTTCATTGAGGGTTTGGGGATATTTCTTCCCGTTCCATAATTTTTCCACTCTCTCTTCTACGTTCTTTTATCATATGATAATCATACCCTGTGAACATAACATCAAGAGCATTATGTTTAAAACGGATAGCGGACCAAATCACCATATAAACATGAATCGGGATGAAGATTAAAAACCCCCACATCGTGATATGATGAATCAGACGTACGGTTGAGAGTCCACCCATCCAATATTCAATAGCTTTCATCGGTTCATACAACACTCCTCCGAGCCCTTGATGATACACATGGACATACAGTATCAATCCGCTTATCGATGTCACTACCGTAAATACCATAATCATAAAGTAGGAAAAAAACTGTAAGGGGCCATAAATGCCTTTTTTCTGCAGTTCCCCGATAAAAAAGTACGATTTGAGCTGAATGATCCACGACGTTAAGCTAAATTCATCCTCCAACGAACGCAGTTCCCTTTTGCTATCTTTGCCGAAAAAGAAAAGATAGATCCTCACTATTCCCGCCGAAATGAGGATAAGGCCCAATGCCGTATGCCATGAGACCCATTCGCCGTAGATAAGAGGATGATGGGAAGATCCGTGAGAGTGGAAAGGGCTGGCGATGTAAAACCCCGTCACCGTCAATCCCGTGATGACAATGGCTCGAAGCCAATGCAATAGACGATTTGCTGCACTGTAGACGAAACCAGGATAATATGCCCATTTCCGCTCTTTCATACGACGCTCTTCCATTTGACATTCCTTTAACTCTTAGCTGCATACCAAATCACTATGATTTCAGCAGTTATACTCTCAGCCAGCCGCTCCACTGCTTAAGGGATTGACCTTAAACGCGCTGATCTCTACCCCTTTGATATCCATTACATGGACCGAACACGACATACACGGATCAAATGAGTGAATTACCCTGAGCACTTCCAGCGGTTTGGTAGGATCTTCGAGCTTCAACCCGACAAGCGACGCCTCATACGGACCGACTTTTCCGGCACCGTCCATCGGTCCTGCATTCCATGTCGTCGGGACAACCGCTTGATAATTTTCAATCACCCCGTTTTTAACCCGAACCCAGTGGCTTAACGTACCGCGCGGTGCTTCGCCGATAAAACGCCCTTTGTACTCTTTATCCGGATCAATTTCAAATTTGGTATAGGTGGTATCGTCTGTTTTGATGTTCTCCACCAAAGAGTTGAACGTGATGATCGCGTTATCCGAAATCAATTTTGTCTGTAACATTCGTGCGGCGGTACGCCCCAGCGTCGTGAAGAGCGCGGCAACCGGTAATCCGGTCCGTTTCAAAAAGTCGTTAACCGCTTTTTGGACTTTTTCGTTCCCGCGGCCGTAATTGACCAGCAGACACGCCAAAGGCCCTACTTCCATCGCCTCTTTGTCATAGCGGGGCGCTTTGACCCAGCTGTATTTGTCCTTTTCATTGAGCACCTGTGCTTTGCCGTTCACGGTATCGCCATCGATAAACCCGGTATATTCAGGCTCTGTCACCCCTTCATAGGGCTGTAAGGGTTTCTCCCCTTTATACCAGGCATGGGTCACATCCTCTTCGATTTTCATCTCGTCAATATCATAGACCTTGGTGATGTCTCCGTTTTTGATGTAGCCGCTTTGGAAAAGGGACTCCGTACGGTTGAGTAAAAATGCCTCTGCACTCAGGAAGTTTTTCACCCCGACACCCCCCAAAACACTTGCTTCACTGCCGTATGCTTCTGCTGCCATCACGATGTCGGCATAATAGGCACGGTCGATAAAATCTTTGACTGTTTCGTATTTTGTTTTCCATTCCGCCAAGCGGGTCGGACTTAAAATATCACGAACGCAGGTCACACCCCCAACGACCAGACTTTGGGGATGCGGCTGCTTCGCACCGAAGATGGCAAACATCTGTGCGGCAACACGCTGAAGTTCGAGCGCTTTTAAATAGTGCGACAATGCGATGAGATTTTGTTCAGGGGAAAACCGATAGCTTTTGTTTCCCCAATACGCATTGGCAAACGGCCCGAGCTGCCCCTTTTCCACAAAACTTTTGACTTTTTGCTGTACAGCGCTCAGTTCATCCGTCCCCGTTGCAATCGGGGAATCACTGTACGTGAATGCCAGTTCAGAAGCACGTTTGGGATCGGCACTCAGTGCCGATACGACATCGACCCAATCCAAACCGTGCAGGTGGTAAAAGTGGACCATATGATCATGCATGTAGAGAGACTCGTTCAAAAGCGATCGTACCAGTTTGGCATTGTAAGGAGGTTCGACTCCCAAGGTGTTTTCAACCGCCTCTATAGCCGCCTTATAGTGCGAATAGGTACAGACACCGCAGATACGCTGTGCCATCAGCCCTGCATCTCTGGGGTCACGCCCTTTCAAGATCAGTTCGATACCGCGCCACAGCGTTGAGGAAGAGTAGGCCTTTTGCACCACATTGTTTTCATCCACTTCGACCTCAATCCGCAGATGTCCCTCTATCCTGGTAATCGGATCAATCACTACGCGTCGATTTGCCATGACCTAACTCTCCTTCTCTTCTTTGTTGTTCATGAACAGCGTTGCAACGGCATGCGCTCCGATTCCGATGACCGTCGCGCTCAACAAAGTTGTCCCTATTTTGTCCACCGTAGAATTAAGCCCCATCACCAGATGGGATTCCAACGGCTTCTCAAGCGGTCCCATCGAATCCCAAAAATTCGGTTCACTGCATCCCATACAGCCATGACCCGCGCCGATCGGCCAGTGGGTATGCTGATTGAACCGTTCCGTCGAGCAGTTATTGAACGTGTAGGGGCCTTTGCACCCTTGTTTGTAGAGGCACCATCCGTCTTTGGCACCCTCATCGCCAAAACTCTCGACAAACTCGCCTGCATCAAAATGGCCGCGCCGTTCGCACAGATCGTGGATACGATGGCCATACGCCCACTTCGGACGGCTATATTGGTCCAATGCCGGTAATTCGCCAAAAAGGAGAAAATGCATCAACGTTCCGACAATATTCTCGGCACTCGGCGGACAGCCGGGGACATTGATAACCGGCTGTTTTACCACTTTGTCGACCCCTTTTGCCCCGGTTGGATTGGGAGCCGCCGCCTGAATCCCGCCAAAGCTGGCACACGTACCTATGGAAAAGATGGCAGCCGCATTGGCGGCAGCCTCCTGAACCACTTTGAGCCCTGTTTTCCCCTGTGCACCCAACGTCAGATAGAGGCCGTTCATCGCCGTAGGAATACCCCCCTCTACCAGAAGGATATAGCGTCCTGCATGCGTTTTCATGGCCCGTTCGAGATTTGTCTCTGCCTGCCACCCGGCTGCGGCCATCAATGTCTCATGATATTCCAAAGAGATGTAGTCAAAAATCAGAGAGTCAATCGTCGGCGCATCGGAGCGGATCAGCGATTCGCTGCATCCGGTACATTCCGCCATGTGAAGCCAAATGAGAGGAAGACGATCGGCAAGCTTGGCCGCCTCGGCAAACAACGGCGTGAACTGTGAGGGCAACGCAAGCATCGCGGTGACGCTCGCCGCCCACTTCATAAAATCACGCCGATCGATACCCCGTTTTTCAAGCATCTGTTCAATCGGTTCATCTTTTGTACACGGTAAGCTCGATAAGAGCTTGATACGTTCTTTCGCTTTTGAATAAAGTGCGTCAAAACCATTCATACTGACTCTCCTTTATTGAGGAAGATGAATAAGTATATCATATATTACAACAATGTATAGCGGAATTTACAGCCGCATAAAAACGGCCCGATTGGTTTACAACCGTTCTCTTAGTCCCCTTTGTTTTTCTTCTCTCTTACAAAGAGCACAAAGGGGCGATTTTGTATCGGGAAAGCTCTGTACCTTTGATATCGATCACATGGACCGCGCACGCCAAACATGGGTCGAAAGAGTGGATCACCCGCAGTATCTCCAGCGGCGCCGAAGGATCGGCAAGCTTCATTCCGATCAGCGATTCTTCATACGCCCCACGCTGATTTTGCGCGTCTTTGGGCGAAGCGTTCCATGTCGTCGGAACAACCGCCTGATAATTGGCGATTTTTCCCTCTTCGATCCGGACGAAGTGTCCCAAGACACCGCGCGGAACTTCAAATATCCCGGCTCCTGACGCTTCAAGCGGCAACGCTTCAAACACATATTTTGTCCACGTCGTCTCATCGTAATATTTAATGTTCTCGATCAGATCGCTCATCATGTCAAACAGATAGTCGCAGCAGATCTGCGCTTCCACGGCGCGTGCCGCATTACGCCCTACTCCGCTCGAAAAATGGATCAGCTCCAGATCCGTCTGTTCCATGAACCGTTCCATGTAGGGGCGGATAATCGGTGAGTTTTTAACCACCCCGACAACCATCCGCGCCAGAGGTCCCACTTCCATCACCTCGCCGCCGTATCGCGGGGCTTTTACCCAGCTGTATTTCCCTTCGGTTTTAAGGGTACCGTCTGCATTGAGATCCGTATAAAACGGATTCGTCTCCCCCGCATAGGGCGAAAGAGGTGCATCATTTTCATACCAGGAACGGGATGCTTCTTCCGTGATGTTTGAGGGGTCAAACGGCTCAATATGTGTAAAATCGTGTCCCCGTATCACACCGGATTCAAACAAAATCCCGTTTTTGCCGAAACGGTAGCCGCCGCAGGCCATAAAATTGCCACTCGCCCTCCCCTCCCCGGCGAGGATGGAATCACGATAGACATGAACCATCATCTTCATATCAGGGATATAGGCCCGCTCGATAAAATCACGTACCTCTTTGATAATAAACATAAAATCGTTCAGCCGCTGAGGGTTGAGCATGTCGGCAACACTGGTAACTCCCCCGACCACAAGATTTTGGGGATGAGGGGTTTTCCCCGCGAAAATCGCAATGGCTGCAGATATTTCCCGCTGAATACGAAGCGCTTCGAGATAATGGTTCATGTGCACCAGATTTTGCTCAGGGGTGAGTCGGTAAGCCGTATGTCCCCAGTAGCCGTTGGCGAACAGCCCAAGCCGCCCCGCTTTGACGAACCCTTGCAGTTTCTCCTTCACCTTTTCAAGATGACCGTGTGCATTGCGGTAAGGGTTGTCGCACCATTTCTCCGCCTCCTCCTCCGCTTTGTCGCAATCGGCGGCTAATGCTCCCGTCACATCGACAAAATCGAGGGAATGGAGATGATAATAGTGGACAATGTGATCTTGAACAAATAGCGAAAGTGTGACCAGATTACGAACAATTTCCGCATTGCGCGGAATGACTATTCCATAGGCGTCTTCGACCGCACTGATCGAGGCACGGTAATGGACGTTCGTACACACTCCGCAAATCCGCTGGGCAATCAATGCGGCATCCCGGGGATCACGCCCTTTTAAAATGGTTTCAATCCCGCGAAACAGCTGTCCTGATGCCCACGCCTCACGGACAATATTATCCTCATCAATCTCCACTTCGATCCGTAAATGCCCTTCGATACGGGTTATGGGATCGATCACAATTTTACGCTTATGATTCATTTGTATGTCTCCTTCGAGAGGAGCAAAGCCCCTCTCAAATTCCTTTTACTAAAGCTACGGCTGACGCCGAGAGTCTTATTTATCATGGTTCTCTTCCAATTTTCGGTGGTTTGCGTAGCTATCAAACGCAATTTTACCCTGACCGCATCCAAAACATCCATGCCCAGCCTGTACCGGCCAACTCGTGCCGTCATTAAATTTTACAAGCGAACAGTTCAACTCCGCATAGGGACCTTTACACCCCATCTGAAACAGACACCATCCCTTTTTCGCCCCTTCATCTCCCCATTCCAGGACAAACTCATCCGCGTCATAATGACCGCGCCGTTCGCAATTATCATGTACCCGAAAGCCGTACGCCCATTCGGGACGGTTTT
Source organism: Sulfuricurvum sp. (assembly GCF_049587615.1). Lineage (GTDB taxonomy): Bacteria > Campylobacterota > Campylobacteria > Campylobacterales > Sulfurimonadaceae > Sulfuricurvum. Next base: position 45,371 of record NZ_JBAVEF010000036.1, on the reverse strand, counting down.
TGCTATCCAGCTTGGGAAGTTCCTCAAACATAATATAATGCAAGAGAGTCCCCACGATGTTGATCGGATTCACCGGACAGCCGGGAAGATTGATAATGTCGCTGCGTCCGAGTGCTTCGGCCACCCCGACCGCACCGGTGGGATTAGGCGCTGCCGCAACGACCCCTCCATCAAATGCGCATGACCCTACCGCCAGTACGGCTGCCGCATTGGCCGCAACCCGCCGCAGAAGTTCCACCCCCGTCTCCCCCTTGGGCCCGATACGGAGATATTTTCCCTCCAGCCCCATCGGTACGGCCCCCTCGACAATCAAAATGTATTTTCCCGCATCTTGACGAATAATGTCGCTGAGTACCTGTTCGGATTGTTCTCCCGATGCGGCCATCAGGAGTTCATGATAATCAAGGGAGATGTAGTTGAGAATCAGATCGTCCACTTTTGGATGGGCTGATTTGATAAATCCTTCCGAATTGCCCGAACAATCAGCAAGCTCCAGCCAAATAATCGGAATTTTATTGAGGCTCGTCACCCCCTCTTTCACAACCCCCTCATACTGCGGATGAAGATGCATCGAGGCCGTAATCATGGAGACCCAGCGGTTGAATTCTTTACTCATCTCATACGATTCCAGAGCTTCATGGAAATTCTCGCTGCTCAGCTGATTGGTCGGATGGAGGCGATTGTATTTTTCGATCCGTGCACGCACCTGAGCCAGTTCCGCCGCCGCCGCAGCCTCGATGCGTTCTTGTTTGAGCCGCGCTGCTTCTGCCGGATCGACCGGAGTCGCGGAAATGATGGCGCAGACATCCTGCTTGCACCGTCCGCAGGTTCGCCCCGCGCTGCTGTGCGCTTTCAACTCCCCAAACGACGTCACCGCATTCTCACGGATAATATCGATCAGTTCCTGCTCATGCACCCCCTCGCAGCTGCAGACGAGTCTCCCCTTCTCCGACATCAGGCGGTTGGAGTAGAGATACGCCGCATCGATCGGCGAATCGTTCTCGATCAGCCGTTTCAGTGCGAGGAGATCGATGTTCGTATTGATCCCGATAAACCGCTTCAACCGATCATGGTTGACGATATACTGATCGATCCGATCTTCATGAGAGATGAGGATCGTTTCATTCTCAGGGTCTTTGGGATCAAAATCGGTTGCCGTGACATCAGCAAACAAAAAGGAACCCACTTTGAGCCCGTCGATGGAGACCTCTTCTTTAAATCTTTTGTTCTCATCTCCGAGGAGATTTGCAATCGCAACATCAGCTTGCAAGGTACACTCTTTGACCCGTCCGGCAATAAATCCCCCCTCTCGGAGCTGTGCCGCTTCGCCGACGCAGTAGATGTTCTCATCCGAGGTTCGCATCCTATCATCGACCAAAATTCCCCGATCACATTCGAGCACGTCGCGAGCATAAGGGATATTGGGATCGATCCCGACACCGAAAATAATAAACGGATTCTCGATCTCCCCCCCTTTGGTCAAAATTTTAGTAATTGTATTTCCGCTCACCTCTTTGTCCACGATCTGATCGTTAAAACGGATACGTACACGCGGATCCGCTTCGAAAATACCCCGTATCAATGCCAATCCCTCACGACTGATCACCTCGGAGTAGAGATAGTTTTTTCGTACCAGAAGGGTAATACTTTGCGGAGCATCACTGCGCATAAGGGTATCGAGCAACTCCAGAGCGATCGGTCCCGCTCCGGCGATGATCACATTTTTGCCGATCATCCCCTGCGCAATCTTTTCAGAGTCTTTCTGACTCCTAAAGGTTGCAGCATTCTCAATGCCGGTGATGTTAAAAAGGGTTTTGGGAACCGAACCCGTCGCGATGATCAGCTTATCGTAATGAAAGGCAGCGTGTTCACTGAAAACCCGTTTTTGGGTAGGATCGATAGAGCTGATTTTTTGGTTTAGTTCCAGCTTGACTTTCGGGTGCAGTTCCAACTCTATCGAATCAACACACTTACAATCGTCCACTAACTTGCACAGATGGATACGGTCATACGGAGGATATTCTTCATCTGAAACGATTACTATTTCAGATTCAGGAGCACTCTCCATAAGCGTATTGGCAATATACACAGCGGAAATCCCGCCACCTACAATAACAATGCGCATACGCTACTCCTCACTCTTCTTTTGGATTTTACCTGCTTTTTTGACAGCAGTATACGCTTCGCGGCTTTGTTTGCACGATTCCTCCCACACAAACCACCCCTCGTTCGCCTCGTCTTCTTTCACGGCACTGCTCTGTTTTGTCTCACTTTGCCACAACGCTTCCTCAGGTTTCGGACAGGCACGGACACATTCGCCGCAGTAGATACAGAGCCACGGATTATAGCGATACGTTTTCGTCCCGTCTTCATTCTGATAAAAGAGAATCGCCCCCGGAGGGCACACCTTTTCGCATTTATCGCAGTAGATACACGCCTCATGATTATGCTCGATCAATCCCCGATACCCCTTGGGCAAAACAATCTCTTCGGCGGGATATTGATGCGTACGGATCGGTCGAAAGAGATTCAAAAATGCTTCGATCATCGATTTAACCATTACATTTTCCTTTTATACGGCAAATGAGCAAAGCCCATTTACCTACGCTATCGCTGTGATTACTTCGGCAGTAGGCCCGTATTTTTTTCATCGGTTATTTCGCCGTACACGACATACACGGATCGAACGAGGCGAGGATGGCGGGAGCATCGGCATACTCAGAGCCTTTAAACACCTCCATCATCGCCGGAATTGCCGAAAAGGTCGGGGTTTTAATCCGAACACGATCGAGCATATTTTGACCGCTCCCCCGCACCAGATAGAAAAGCTCTCCGCGTGGGGCTTCGACACGAACTACCGCTTCGCCGTTCGGTTTCCCTTTTGCCTTCTCCTGAATCTCTCCTACTGGGAGGTTATTCACGATATTTTGACACATTGCTATCGAGTTCACAATCTCTCGAAGACGGACGAAGTTACGCGCATGAATATCCCCCGTAGATTCAAGAATCATTGTGTACCCTATATCTTCATAGGGGAAATCACTCGTTTCGGCGCGAACATCGGTTGCCAATCCCGCCGCACGAGCCAACGGTCCTAGAGCATTGTAGATGTACGCATCCTCCAATCTCAGCACCCCTACCCCTTTGTATTTGAGTGAGAGCGACCAGTTGTTGTCAAACAATCCGATCAGTGCATCGATTTTATCGGATAACAATCCGAGGTTTTTATGGATCAGCGCCACCAGTTCGGGGGTTAAATCACGGTTCACCCCGCCAATGGAGATATAATCAAACTGGACACGGTTCCCGCTGATCGCTTCTTGAACATCCATAATCAGTTCCCGATCCCCCATAATCTGCATAAAAAGGGCTTCAAAACCTGCATTCTCTGCCGTATGGGCGAGGCAGAGCATGTGGGAATGGATACGATCCAGCTCCACCATCAACATCCGCAAATATTTGATCCGATCATTGGCGACGTATCCCAGCAGTTTTTCGACGGCTAACGTATACGAGAGGGAGTGGGTAATAGCACAAAGCCCGCAAACACGAGCAACGACATATCCCACCTGTTTAAATTCGAAACTGCGGGTACACGCCAACTCCACCCCGCGATGGACGAATCCGACATCAGCATCGACCCCGATAATTTTCTCGTTCTCACACTCGAATTTAAACCGTATCGGCTCTAGCAGAGAGATATGCTGTGACCCCAAAGGGATTTGGATCGTTTTTTTCATGATTCCCCCCTAAGCGGGTGTGCCAGTGAATCCTCATCGAGATAAAGTCCTCTCTCCGCCCCTTCCACTTTAAGCCCGAACATATCAACGATTTCCCTCTCCCCCATAAATGCGGAGGGGATCAGAGTGACAATCGAGGGAACGGGAGTTTCATAATCGCTCAAAGCATAATAAATCACCACTTCGTCTTTAACGCCGTATTGGGAAAAAATCCATTGGAGCTCGATTTTCCCCTCCCCTAAATCGATCCCGTTGACACTCAGGAAATGCCATTTTTTCGCTTCGTAAAACGCTCCGATCTCTCTCAACAGCGTCGTGAGTGTCGTTTCAATCTTTCGCATGAGGTTCCACCTTGGTTGCCATATTGAGGCGGCTGAGTTTATTATGTATCGTCTCTATTGCACCGAAGAGTTTGAACGGTTTTTCGATCTCTTTGCTTTTCACTTCGAGCACTTCCAGAGCTTTAACTATCGCATCGATAATGAGCTGCGGCGATGCGGCACATCCGGGGACATAGACATCGACAGGGATATAACGATCGATCCCGTCTTCGACATTGTACATCCCCCGAAATACACCCCCCGTCGCCGTGCACGACCCCACCGCCACGACCACTTTTGGCTCAGGGATTTGGGAGTAGAGCTCGACAAGACGCTCGCGAGAACGGTAGGTGACAGGCCCCGTCACGAGGAAAATATCGGATTGTTTCGGATTTCCCGTGTTAATCACCCCGAAACGTTCCAGATCGTATTTGGGGGCGAGGGAGGCGAGGATTTCGATATCACAGCCGTTGCAACTCCCCGCATTGTAGTGCAATACCCACGGTGATTTTTTCCGAAAAGGGGTAAAGAATTTCATAACAGTACCCCCGCGAGATTGAGTACCGCCAGAGCCATCGCGACGGTATAGATGATTTTCACCATCACGGCAGGTCTGACACGGGCGGTCGCATTATCGACGAGATTGACGAGCAAAAAGACCCCCGCGACCAACAACGCCCCTACCCAATGCGACTCTCCGCCGAAGAGATAAACAAAACTGTAGATAAAGATATATTCGAGAAACCGCGACATATACAAAAACTCGTAAAACACCCCGCTGTACTCGATCTCGACCCCGCCGACAATCTCCTGATGGGCTTCACCGACATCAAAGGGGGATTTTTTCACCTTAATCGGGACGATCATCAGCAATGCGGCAAACAACAGCGGCAACTGCGTCAGGTAGCCGCCAGCTTTGAGGATCTGTGAAACCTCGAAACTTCCGCTCACCAGATACAACCCCACCGCCACCAAAATCAGTATCGGCTCGTACGCCACCACCATCAACAGTTCACGGTTCGATCCAATGTGCGAATAGACGGAACGGACACTGTACCCCGCCACGATAAGGAGCAATTGGGCGAAAAGGTGGAGAAAAATGATATAGAGGAGATTCCATCCAAAAAAGATCGCCGCGATAGTAAACCATAAAACAAAAAAGTGGGCAACTGCGAGGAGGGCATGAGGAGCATGGACGATCAACGTCCGCTTATCAAGGAGCTTGAACATATCGTAAAACGGCTGCACAATCGGAGGACCTTGTCGTCGCTGCATCCGGGCCCGTAACACCCGCTCTCCCCCATAAACCAACCCTCCTAAAATCGGAGCCAACGCTATCCATACCCAGATCATGAGAATGCTCCTACCATCGCTACCGCGACAAAGAGAATTCCAAAACCCCAATAGAGCATCCGCTCTGTTTTAAGAGAAGGTTTATAATAGACCAATGCTGCATCAAACGGCTCTTTTTCGCCGCAATGATACGGCTGTGAGCGATCATACCGATCCATCCGACGAATCAGCGATGGGAAGGCAAAAACAAAGAGCATCGGCAACGCCAACAGTACGACGAAAATATTGTGTTGCATCATAATGTACCCGAACGCCCCGACCACAATGAAAAAACTCAGCAGCACCAACGGAACATTAAAACCATTAGGAATCGCAATCGCCTCGGAAGCTCTAACATCGCACGGCGCAGATAAAAGAGCTGATGCAACTTTAAAATAGAGCAGTACCATCAAAGCACTTCCGACGATCAGGGAGAGGAGAATAATAAGATTGGAGGGGTGTTCTTTGAGCAGTGAGGCGATAGAGCTGATGGCAAAGAGTTTCCCCATAAACAGACCAAACGGCGGGAGGGTCAACGAGACAAATCCAAAGAGGATAAATCCAACAGTTTTAGGCGATCGGGTCACCATCCCTTTCATCTCTTCGATGTTTTTAGCATGATGAAGACGCTCCAACACACCTGCCGAGAGAAAGAGCAAAGCTTTAGAGAGGGCATGAAAGAGCATCAACGCCATGGCGAGATTCATACTTTCCTGTGTCCCGATAGCCGCCAACGACATCATCAATCCCAACAACGCCACGGTGGAGTATCCCAAAATCTCTTTGAGTACCGAGCGCGAAAGCGCCAAATATGACGCGGCAACAAATACCAGCGCACCGATAATCGAGATGATCCCCCCGACCATACTCACCGCCAACGCAGGGGCAAGTTTGAGGATCAAATAGGGGGCGATTTTAACCATCGTTGCCGAGTGGAGCATCGCACTCACGGGAGTCGGTGCCACCATCGCTCCGAGCAACCACCCCTCGAACGGGATCGATGCCCCCTTGACGAGTGCCGCCATCGAGAGGAGTGCTATGGAAAACAACACCATCCCCCCCGAACTTTGGAGCAACGTATCAAACATCACCGTCTTAAACCCGATAATAGCAACCAACGCCCCCATTAAAATCACCACCCCGCCGATCTGATTCATCCAAAGGGCTTTGAGGGCATTCGCACGACTCACCTCATCATTTCTAAAGGCGATCAATAGGTACGATGCGAGTGTCGTCATTTCGAAAAGGAAGAAAAAGAGGAGTATCGAGTTGGCAATAACGATCAGATTCATCACCGCAAGAAACACCAGCAATCCTCCGACAAATAGACGTTTTTTGAGAGGATACGTCGGTTCATCCTCCATATATTTCACAGCATAAAGGACGATAATCCCCCCCACAGTGTTGATAATCAAAAACATAAATTTCGAGAGACTATCCACCACAATCTCAGCCGACCCCGCCTCCGGAACAATAGACTCGATGTATCCGTACAATACCAACTGTACAGCCGCGAGTGCCATCACCTTGGGATGGTTAAAAAGTTTACCTTGATAGAGAAAAAAGAGGAGAAGGAGAACATCGGCGGCGATAATAAAGATGTTCATAAATGAAGAAAGGTGATAGGTAAAACTACCGAAAGAGTTATATAGGGCAAAAGCAACTCCGCTGAGTAATACCAAGACAGCTCCGCTCACAATATACTGAGACCGCCCCAGCGGGATCGATAGGAGTAAAAATGCGGCAATAATCGGTAACAAAACAAGTGCTAATACCATATCCATTTTTTATAACCTTTAGGAACGGTTTTGGATGATTATAGCATAGCTAAAGCTTAGAAAAGCTACTCAGGATAAGTCGTAATTTTGTTGAAAATCGAAAACAAGGGTCAGGTATTCAATCTTCACTTTTTGAAAACGAGCCTAAATCAAAATGGATAAAGTCATTGCTGAATGAGCATGGATAAAATGGTGCGGTGATTTTTGCAGAGTTTTAAACGGGTGGATGATTTTTAACAAGTGGTGGCGGGGGGGGGACTCGAACCCCCGACCTCCGGCTTATGAGACCAGCGCTCTAACCAGCTGAGCTACCCAGCCACTTGCAAAGAAGTCTTACAAAGAAGGATGGAATTATAATAGCGATTAACTTATTAAAAGCTTTAACAGAAAAATATTCTAAAACAAAAATATATAGCTCACTTTTATAGCTATGATTAAGCTCACAATTATTGAGTCTAATAGACTAAGAGTATTGACATATTAGGTAAACTCGTGTACAATCCCGCACATAAAATCTCAACATAAAAGGAAATGCTATGAACTTTCAACCGCTTGGAAAACGTGTCTTGGTACAACGTCTCGAAGAGGCAACCAAAACCGCATCGGGTATCATTATCCCCGACAACGCTAAAGAGAAACCTTCGCAAGGTACCGTTGTTGCCGTAAGCACTGAAGTAGAAAACGTTTCTACTGGAGATACCGTCGTATTCGGTAAATACGCAGGAAACGAACTAACTTTAGACGGAAAAGCCTATTTGGTGATCGAAACCGACGATCTTCTTGGAATTATCAAATAACCTAAACACTAATAAGGAATATACTATGGCAAAAGAGATCCATTTTTCAGACGATGCACGCAATAAACTCGCTGCCGGGGTACAAAAACTTACCGATGCAGTCAAAGTAACCATGGGACCGCGCGGACGTAACGTCCTCATCCAACGCAGCTACGGCGCACCATTGATCACCAAAGACGGTGTATCGGTAGCCAAAGAGGTAGAACTCAAAGACGCTTTGGAAAATATGGGAGCGCAACTCGTTAAAGAGGTTGCTTCCAACACGGCGGACGAAGCGGGTGACGGTACGACTACGGCAACTATCCTTGCCAACTCGATTTTCAAAGAGGGTCTACGCAACATCACAGCGGGTGCCAACCCGATCGAAGTAAAACGGGGTATGGACAAAGCGACCGAAGCGATTTTGGCAGAACTCAAAGCCGCGTCACGCATCATCAATGACAAAAAAGAGATCGCGCAAGTCGCTACCATCTCTGCAAACTCGGATGAGCGGATCGGTGCGATGATCGCCGAAGCGATGGATAAAGTTGGCCGCGACGGCGTAATCACCGTCGAAGAAGCCAAAGGGATCAATGACGAGCTTGACGTTGTTGAGGGGATGCAGTTCGATCGCGGTTACCTCAGCCCGTATTTCATCAACAATTCTGAAAAAATGACCGTTGAGTTGGATCATCCGTTTATCCTTTTGTTCGATCAAAAAATCTCGAACCTCAAAGACCTTTTACCAGTACTCGAGCAAGTGCAAAAAAGCTCACGCCCGCTCCTCATCATCGCTGAAGATGTTGAAGGTGAAGCGTTGGCAACCCTCGTTGTGAACAAACTTCGCGGTGTACTCAATATCACGGCCGTTAAAGCTCCGGGATTCGGTGATCGCCGTAAAGCGATGCTCCAAGATATCGCCGTATTGACCCGTGCACAAGTGATCAGCGAAGAGATCGGACGTACACTCGATAGCGCAACCGTAGCCGACCTCGGTCAAGCGGCGCGTGTGGTTATCAGTAAAGACAACACCACCATCGTTGACGGTGCAGGAGACAAAGATGCGGTTAACTCACGTATCAAAGAGATCCGTACTCAAATCGAAGCGACTACCAGCGAATACGACAAAGAAAAACTCCAAGAACGTTTGGCAAAACTCGCAGGCGGTGTTGCGGTTATCAAAGTCGGTGCGGCAACCGAAACCGAAATGAAAGAGAAAAAAGACCGTGTCGACGATGCACTCTCAGCGACCAAAGCGGCAGTTGAAGAGGGGATTGTTATCGGTGGCGGTGCGGCATTGATCCGTGCGGCGGCCAAAGTGCAACACGACCTTACCGGCGATCAAAAAATCGGTTGGGAGATCATTCTCCGCGCAATCACCGCTCCGGTGAAACAAATCGCTGAAAATGCGGGATACGATGCGGGTGTTGTCGTCAATACGATCGTTTCTGCTACCAATGAGAACATCGGATTCAACGCGGCAACCGGTGAATACGTCGATATGTACGAAGCGGGAATCATCGATCCGTTGAAAGTTGAACGTGTCGCGTTAACCAACGCAACGTCGGTATCGAGTATGCTCCTCACGACTGAAGCAACGATCCATGAGATCAAAGAAGACAAACCTGCCGCTATGCCGGATATGGGCGGCATGGGCGGAATGCCAGGTATGATGTAAGGACGCTAAGAAAACGATAATGTAGTTATCGTTTTCACCTCCGAAACCAAAAGCGATGTACCCAAGGTACCGCTGGCGGCTTAGTATAAAATAAAACCCTGCCTCTCACTACGCACGAACGAAATCACATCCTCTCCCTCTAAATACATCCTATATTTTAAACTGTAATAAACCGCGTATTATGGATCTACCCTTTGGAATCTCACATCATATTTAAGGGAATCAATTCGGATGGTTATTGGTTTGCAGGGGATTGTAAAATGAAGATAAAAAGTGAGGATGCCGTCTGAAAAGACGACATACTTATGGAAGCTGATTCGCTTTTTTGTTTTCCCATATAGAGTGGAGAAACGCGATCGCGATCAGACCGATACCAATCGTTCCCGTCACCATTTCACTGATATGGGTCGTGATTTTCATCAACATAATGATCGCTAAAATCCCGATTGCATAATGGGCACCGTGTTCGAGATAACGGAAATGCGAAAGCGTTTTATGCTCAACGAAATAGAGAGTAATACTCCGGACGAACATTGCCCCCACACCGAGCCCGATCATAATGATGAAGATATTGCTGGTGAGGGCAAACGCTCCGATAACGCCGTCAAAGCTGAAGCTCGCATCGAGAACTTCGAGATAGATAAATCCGGCGATACCGCTTTTGACCGTGTCAGAAGAGAGAAAATGATCCAACATCCCCAGTAATGAGTGAAGCAATACTCCGTACATAAACGCCAATACGACTCCAAAATCCTGTGTAATGTGCCCCAGAGCAATCCCCACCATAATCGCGGTAATCAGCTCGATATTGGCCACACCTGAAAATTTTTCCATGGCTTTGGAACCTTCGACGAAGGTCACCCATTTGACATCGTGATCGCCGAAGAAAAAGTCCAAGAAGACCATCAACAAGAACGCTCCCCCGAATGCGAAGATTGTCGATTCCGTTGCTTTGAGCACTTTTTCGTACTCTGCAGGCTGATTCATCGCCACTTGAAGGGTTTCAATCAACCCCATCCCTGTCACAATCGACACAATCGCAAGGGGAAAGACCAAACGCATCCCAAAAACGGCAATCGGAATACCGAATACGATAAATCGTTTCTGCCAAATCGGGTCCATCGTTTCGAGTACTTTGGCATTGACTACCGCATTATCAAACGAAAGAGAGATTTCAAGAATGATCAACAAAAAGGTGATGTAAATAGCGGCAAGTCCGCCGAGGTAAAACGCTGCAATCAGACCGATAGCCATAATCGCAAACGAGCTGTAAAAGTAGCGCATGTGCATCCTTCGAAAGTAATGCGCAATTATAACTTACATGTGGGCATTATGCCATTGAACAAGTGAAAGACGAAATCCCTCTTTGACAGGAAGCACTTCATGGGAGAAATAGGGATTACTGAAAAACACCACCATATCCCCTGCTTCGGGACGAAGGGTTATCGTATTGCCATGCTCGTCACATAAATAATTAAAAAGGAGCTCTCCCCCGCTGAAATGGTCACTGTCGGTCGGATGGGGCGTATAGGAAGTCGTAAAAAGTACGGTAGTAAGCTTGCGTTCGGGGGCAACCGTTTTATAGCCGATCACATCTCCCTGATTATTTCTTAGCTCACTTGAATCGTCACTGTGTTTAACGTAAAACGAGCCCCTTTCATACCCTAACACCTGCACATCTGTCGCTTTGGCAAGAGAAAGGGTAAAGAATTTTTCAATTTCAGCTTTCACCGCTTCAAAACGACGATTATAAATTTCTTGGTGTTCGGCACTCAGAGCATGTATATCAGTTTTACGAATAGCGGTATCGAGAGAGCGTCCGCGAAGTTCCGCCTGCACCGTTTCTTTATCCGCTAGCGCAGCAGCAGTGATAGCTCGGCACTCTGTAGGGTTAAGCACCCCTTCGAGTACCATATAAGGAAAATCATAATAGGGATTCGGCAACCGCTTGGTCGGAATATCCCACTCTAAGAGTTCATCACGTGCGTATACATAGTTGCTGATTTGATGCACGGCTATTTCTGTTTATCGGTCACAATATAGAGTTGTTCATGCCCTAGACGTTTGAGAACATCCATGACGCCGACGAAATTTTGGAATGCCGCCTCTTTATCACTGTAAAGAACCACCGTCATCTCTTTGCCTCCGGCAACAACACGCTGCTCAAACTCAGCAAGGGTAATCGGTGTTTTCTCCTCACCCAACATCAGCGTCCCGTCTTTTTGGATGGTCAGTTTCAATTCACTCGGTTTATGCTCTGCCGCTGTCCCTTTGGCTTCCGGGAGATCGACAGGGATCAATCCCGTTTTAATAAAGGTCGCCGTAGTAAGAACCATAACCAATAGAACGAGCATGATATCGATAAACGGAATAACATTGATCGTATCGATCCGTTTCATTTTCATGGGTTACCCTTGTTTTTTATGGGCGTTAATTTCCCATAAAGTGATCAGACGCTCCATTTTACGAAGCAAGATATTGTAAAACACAATAGCCGGAATCGCAACGACAAGCCCCATTGCCGTTGCTTTGAGTGCCAACGCAAGCCCTGTCATAATTTTCTTCGGATCAACGGCACCCACGTCTCCGAGAGAATAAAAAGTGATCATGATCCCCAAAACGGTACCGAGCAGCCCTACATAGGGTGCATTTGAACCAATTGTTGCAATGGTCGAGACGTTATTACCAAGATCGAGTTCCAATTCCTCTTTCGTCTCATATTCTTCGATACGAACGGCACCATACGCCATCATACGTTCGATAAAAAGCCATAAAGAAACGATGCTCATGATCACCAGAATTCCGATAATTCCGTAATCCACTGCCGAGTGTGCAAATTCCAACCAGCTACTATTTTCCATTAGTTATTCTCCTTTTTTAAATTCAAGTTTGACACAGGTCCCTTCTCCGACTCGGGAAGCAACATGCAGATTAATATGATGGCGATCACAATACCGTTTCACGAGACTAAGCCCGATCCCGAATCCCGCCATCGTCGAATCGTTTTGGTAGTAGCGATCATAGATACGCATGAGCGTGATCTCATCCATTCCGATCCCCTGATCGCAGATACTCAGCGATTGATCTCGTAGATTTATCGCGATATGCGGTATCTGCCCGGAGTATTTCACACCGTTTTCTACCAAATTATCAATCACTTTACCCAATCCGATCCGATCGCACGTCACCCTCTGCGGCTCCAATGAAAGTTCCCAAATGACGGAGGGGTAAAGGGAACGCAAGAATCCTAAACGCTCCTCAATTAACTCACTCAAATCAAAAGATTCGATTCTCTCTCGTTCCGTCTGCTTTTTGATCAAATAATCGAGCTCATTATACCGCTCTTTTAGCATCTCTGTCGCTGTTTCAATCCGATCGAGACGTTTTAAGCTCTTTTCATCATTATGCGTTTTACGCAACATCTGAGCGTTTGCCGTTATCGTATTGATCGGGAGATTCAGCTCATGCAGCGTCTCTTTCGAAAAACGCTCCAGATGTTCAAAATGCTCTCGCAAAGGGGTAATTGCGATTTTTGCCAACACTCCACCCGCGATGAGGGTCAGGATCAGCGAAACGAAGGCTATAATACCCCACTGTTCTACCCCCAATACCTGATGAACATAATAGATACCGGCAATCAAAATAGCGGTGGTTGTAACGTAGAGCGATGCTAACGCAATTTGGACACTACGAAACAAGACGATATCCTACCCCACGAATATTAACGATCAGCTCCGATCCGATCTCCTGTTTGAGACGGTTGATATAAACCCGTATCGCCCCGTCACTGATCATTTCCGAAGGGTTCCAGAGGGTATCCATAATCATCTCTTTCGTAACGATCTCCCCGGCATTACGGATAAATAGTGCCATCAGTTGGTACTCTTTGAGTGAAAAAGGGATCTCTTTTCCCCCCATTAAGACACATTTATGAAGTTCATCAAGGCACAGTTCGCCGACACAATGGCGACTTTTTCCCTTGGTACGACGCAACAATGCATGGATTCGAACAAGGAGTTCATCGGTATTAAACGGTTTTTTGAGATAATCATCGGCTCCGACTTCGAATGCCAGGGAGAGGGTTTCAATATCTTGATAGGAGGTCAGGTAAATGGCCGGAGTCGTATCATTGGCACGTCGAAGCTCACCCAACAGGGATAACCCGTCGATAAGGGGAACATTAATGTCAAGAAGGTAAAGATCAAAATGGTTCTTGTAAGTCTCATCCAGAGCACTCTGCCCATTGCGGCAAAGGGTTACCCCAAACCCCTCTTCCTCGAGGACATCTGCTATCGATTCACCGAAGAGGAGATCATCTTCGAGGAGGAGAATTTTAGTCGACACGCTCAATCGACCACTTCAGAGTTTCGCCCGCTTTCATCGGTACAACAGTTCCGTAGATTTCAGGGACAACAAAATCGTGTTTGACCAACACCACCTCTTTAAATTCGGCACAGATGCCGTAAATGCGTTGCGCATTATCACTGACAAAGGCTTGAAGGTTACCCAATTGATCGTGTGCTTCAAACACTTCACACAGCAGTTGCAAAGCGATTGGGGCGGTAAAGACCCCTGCTCCGCATCCGCATGATTCTTTGGTATGTTTGGGGTGCGGTGCGGAGTCGGAACCGAACATCACTTTCGGATGAGCACTCAGAGCCACTTTGAGAAGTGCCGCACGGTCTTCCGGACGTTTTGCAATCGGTTTGCAAAACAAATGCGGTCGCAGCATCCCCCCCGCTACGTCATCAAGGGTAATGATGAGATGGTGCACCGTAATCGTCGCATACAGATTATCGTATTTATCAAGCATCGCTACTGCATCGGCGGTCGTAATGTGTTCCATAATGATTTTGAGTTTCGGGAAATTGAGTGCCAGCTTCTCATAGACACTCATAAACTCCGCTTCACGGTCCATCACAAATCCATTCGTCTCGCCGTGAACCGAGAGGATGATTCCCAGATCAGACATCGCCTGAAGCGTTTCACGCATCGGCTCGATATCGAAACTTACCACTCCTCCCTCTGAGTTGGTCGTTGCCCCGCTTGGATAAATCTTGATCGCGGTAATTTCATTTTGAACGCTCTCTAAGAATTCACGGCTGTAATTTTGGTAAAAAAGGGTCATATACGGTTCAAAATCGTCACGCCCGATAGCATGCTTGATCCGTTTTCTATACTCTTTGACCATCTCCTTGGTCGTAACGGGCGGGACGAGATTGGGCATCACCAACGCACCGCTAAAGCTGTACGACGTAAGCGGAGCCACCGTCTCCAACATCTCGCCGTCACGTAAATGTAGATGCATGTCCAACGGCATCGTTAACGTAATCGATTCCATATTAGACCTTTAACTGATTTTGAGCATCTTGAATGAGAGCGTTTAACGCCTTTTCATATCGCTTGGCTTCATCCGCATCCGTTGATTCAAAACGGGTAACGAGGACCGGCGTCGTATTACTCGCCCGCACCAATCCCCACCCTTTATCAAAAATGACCCGTACACCGTCCACATCGATGATATCACGGATAGCAGGAAAATCACTCGGAGGTGTTTGCAAAAGCTCTTTGAGTTTCGCAATGAGGGGAAATTTTTCCTGTTCCGTTGTTTTGACTTTGATCTCTTCGGTCGAAAATACCTGCGGAAGTTTTGCAATCTCCGCATCGAGATCGATCCCTTCGTGAATGAGTTCAAGCATACGAAGCGTCGCATAAATCGCATCATCGTACCCGAAATAACGATCGGCAAAAAAGACATGCCCGCTCACTTCGCACGCCAAATCGGCATGAAGCTCTTTCATTTTGACTTTCAGGTTTGAGTGCCCCGTCTTGTACATCACGGCAGTCGCACCGCGTTCATGCAAAATATCGTACATTACCTGTGAACATTTGACTTCGCCGATAACGATCGGATTTTTCATCTTGAGGGCAAACAGCAACGCCATCATGTCCCCTTTGATGTTGTTTTTAGGGGTCAACACCGCAATACGGTCGGCATCACCGTCATAGGCAAATGCGATATCCCCCTCTGAGGCGAGGAGTTTTTTGATGTCTTCGAGATTATGTTCTTCACTCGGATCAGGGTGGTGATTTGGGAACGTCCCATCAGGATCGACATAAATCCCTTTGGTTTTGAGCCCCAATTCGTTAAAAATATCTTCGATTGCCAGACCTGCAACCCCGTTTCCACAGTCATACACGATCCGCTCACTCATCCCACGCAAATGGCCAAATGATTCCACCATAAACCGCTTGTAACGGCTTAGAGCATCGATTTCCGTGACGTTCCGCTCTACTTTGTGAGGAAAAGGGAGAGTCTCGATGTTGCGTCCGAGCGCGTAAATCGATTCACCGAAAAAAGGAAGTTTATTGATCGTGATTTTAAATCCGTTGTATTCACTCGGGTTATGCGAACCGGTAATCATCACCGACGCACACGCATTAACCCCATCAAATTCCTGATAATTACAAAAATAGTTTACCGGGGTAGGTACCATACCCATCCCAAGTACTTTCATACCGCCGGCGTTCAAACCGGCAGTCAAATATTCAAAAAGGATCGGTGAATGGGAACGTGCATCATAACCGACTGCAACGTATTCACCGTATTGTTTCATCTCGTTCGCTAACGCATATCCTAGACGGGTAATCGTCTCTTCGTTCAACTCTTTTTCATAAATCCCACGGATATCATATTCACGGTAAATGCTCATATTTTCCCTTATTTATCAATATTAACAAATTATACAACGAGGTAGTTAAAGGAGTCTTTGATGAGGCCTCAAGCCCCAACGAAGAATAGTGAAGAAGTGTTACAACAGTGTTAAGTATCTCGTCATCCTCGGACTTGATCCAGGGATCCATCCCCAAATTTAATAAAAGCTGGATTCCCGCCTTCGCGGGAATGACGATATAACGTGATAAATTAGATGGCTCTTTTAAATTCAGGATACGCTTCAAGTCCACATTCACTGACATCAAGCCCCTGAACCTGATCTTCATCCGAAGCGCGGAACGGTATAAATTTATTGAGTAGGTAAATCACGCTAAAAGAGACCGTAAAGACAAAAAGAGCCATCACCCCTACCCCTTTGAGCTGATTGAGGAGCGTTACGTTGTTGACCGGATCAGCGGCAAAAATACCTACCGCAACGGTTCCCCAAATACCGTTAACCAAGTGAACCGATAATGCCCCTACCGGATCATCGATACGGAAACGGTCAAAGAGCGGTACGGCAAGAACCACCAACGCTCCCCCGATCCCGCCGATGAGAATTGCATCGATCATCGTATACAAATGGGGGCCTGCCGTAATCGCGACCAATCCCCCCAACGCGCCGTTGAGAATCATCGTAATATCGAACAGTTTATAGCGTGCATAGATAGCGATACCGGCGATAATCGCTCCGGCGAGACCTGCGGTGTTCGTATTAAAAATAGTCAAAGCAACACTGTCTGCCGCCTCTTTCGTCGAAATTGATCCTACCGAACCGCCATTAAATCCGAACCATCCGATCCATAACAACATTGCCCCAAGAACGACCAGCGGGATATTGGATGCGGGAATAACACGGATTTGATTTCCGACATAACGTCCTTTACGGGCCCCGATGACCAAAATTGCCGCGAGCAATGCCCATCCTCCGGTCGAATGAATCACCGTTGAACCTGCCAAGTCGACCATGTTCAAATCAAAAATGGTATCTTTGAGCCAATCACTTCCCCAGCTGATGTTGACTGCTGTCGGATAGATCAACGCACCCATAATAACGGTAAAAAGGGTTAATGGGAGCAGACGGGCACGCTCACCGACTCCGCCGCTCATAATGTTGATTGCTTTACCGACAAATGCCATTTGAAACATAAAGAAAGCCCATTGGCTCATCGTTTGCGATTGAAAATCACCAAATGCCAGATGAAATCCCACCAAAATAAATGCCATCGACGCAACCGCATAAATCATGACATTCACCGTCAATACACTCGAGACGTTTTTAGTACGAACCAAACCTGCTTCGAGCATCGCAAAACCGGGGACCATTAAAATGATTAACGTGATAGAGAAAAGGGTAAAAAGGGTATCAATAACGTAGGTAGTATCCATGCGGCACCTTTAATACTAAAATAAAGGTGTGCATTATATATTCATATAAATGGATTTGAGAAGAAGTATTGATTAATTTTTAATCAACTTGTTTTGTCATTACGAGTAACGAAGTGACGCGGTAATCCATAAAGATAGATTGCCACGCTATCGCTCGCAATGACGAGAGAGGATTAAATAGCTTCCATATCCGTTTCACCCGTACGAATACGAACGATTTTATTAATATCACTCACGAAGATTTTACCATCCCCGATTTTGCCGGTACGTGCCGCTTCGACGACCGTATTCACTACTGAATCAACCATCGCATCATCGACAACCATCTCCATTTTGATTTTCGGGAGAAAATCAACCACATACTCGGCACCGCGATAAAGTTCGCTATGCCCTTTTTGACGTCCGTAACCTTTTACTTCACTAACCGTCATACCCGTAATACCGATTTCGGCAAGGGCGTCTTTTACATCTTCCAGTTTAAATGGTTTGATTACCGCTTCAATTTTTTTCATGTTGTATTCCTTGTTTACTTTATTCTTAGATTTAGCGTGGCTAGCCACGCAAGAGCCTTCTGCTGAAGAAAACTCAGCGTTAGCGCAGCCAAAGGGATTTTATTCCTTTGGCGTTCCAAACTGTATCTTATAAATTAAACCCACGTTCACCGTGTACCGACTCATCCAAACCTTGGCTCTCTTGTTCTTCGTTAACACGTGAACCGCCTGTTAATGCCATTGCAATATAGTAAACCACGATCGTACCGACCAAAGTAAACATTCCGACAACAAGTACCGATTCAAGCTGAACCATGATTTGTCCCATACGATCACCTGAATCTTTCAACGGTCCAGCCCAAAGAAGTGCATTGTCCGTATTTGGCGTGTATGCAGCGAAGATACCGGTTGCAATCGCACCCCAAAGACCTGCAAGGAAGTGAACCCCAAATGCATCCAACGAATCATCGTAGCCCAATTTTTTCTTAAGCGCCGTTACCCCGAAGAACGCGATCAAAGCACCTGTTGCACCGATAATAAAAGCACCCGATACTCCTACGAAACCCGCTGCCGGAGTAATCGCTACCAATCCTGCAATCGCACCGGTTGCCGCACCGAGCAATGTCGGTTTTTTGAATACCGCATACTCAACCACGATCCATGTTACCGTAGCGACGGTAGCCGCAATGGTTGTTGTCAAATACGCAAGACCGGCAATAGCGTTTGCACCGAATGCAGACCCGCCGTTAAAACCGTACCAACCGAACCATAAAAGACCCGCACCCACTGCAGTGAGAATAACGCTTGCAGGTTTCATAGCCACTTTCGGGTATCCCGCACGTTTACCGATCAAAAGCGCGAGTACAAGACCGGCCAAACCACCGTTCATATGTACAACCGTACCCCCAGCGAAGTCAAGAGCACCTTCATTGAAAAGGTAACCGCCACCCCATACCATGTGCGTAATCGGAGCATAAACAACAATCGTCCAGATAAAGGCGAATACCATCCAGGTTGAAAATTTCATACGCTCAATCACTGAACCGGCAACGATTCCGACCGTAATTGCCGCAAATGTCCCTTGGAAGACAACAAATACCAATTTAGGGTAAAGCTGACCAAGATCAACACTCGCAAATTCCGTCCAGCTGATACCGCTGAGCATAATGTGATTAAAACCACCGATAACTTGGTTCATTGAACCTTCAGCCGTACCAAACGCCATTGAGAAACCGGCGACAACCCATGCGATAAAGGACACCGAAAATGCACCGAATACCATTGCAAACGTATTAAGAATATTTTTAGAACGGGTCATACCGCCATAAAACAACGCTAACCCGATTGGGGTCATCAACATGACGAGTGCCGTAGACATCATCATCCATGCAGTATCCCCTGAATTGAGTACAGGTGCTGCAGCATCTTCGGCAAATGCCGATACGCCCAGTAGCGATAAAGCTAAAAGCCACTTTTTCATTTTCTCTCCTTATTTGGACTCTTTAATTGTCCGTATTGACTTGAATCTCGAATACCATTGTACAGAGTAATCGAAACACGAGAGTGCAAATGGATGATTAATTTTTAATCAGTACTGCAGATGAATTTAAAAACAGATGGATTTTTATAGTATAAGGAAAGAGAATAGCAAAATTAGTATTGCGCATTTCCTAGAAAGTAGCTAGCTTTCAAAATCTCCAGCATTTATGCAAGTAGCGTTTCAGGAAACATCCCTATGGGAGCGCTTCGCTTGTTTTGGGGATTGCAAAGGTGAAAAGCGTCAGAAAAATTCAACTGCTTGAATTTTTTAGCTTTGAAACCAAAGGCTATATGCGAAAGCATAGCCGAAGGAGTCCTTGCCACCGAAATGGACTTTGCTCATTTTGTTGTGTGCTATCAAATCGCGTCGCTACCGGTTTCACCCGTACGAATACGGATGATTTGGTTGATATCGCTGACAAAGATTTTACCGTCCCCGATCTTACCGGTTCGTGCCGCTTCCACTACGGTATTAACAACCGTGTCGAGCATATCATCATCAACCACCATCTCTATTTTAATTTTAGGAAGAAAATCGACGACATACTCGGCACCGCGATAGAGTTCGCTGTGCCCTTTTTGACGTCCGTATCCTTTGACTTCACTGACCGTCATACCCGTAATACCGATTTCGGCGAGTGCATCTTTCACATCTTCGAGTTTAAATGGTTTGACAACCGCTTCAATTTTTTTCATTATAAGTAAACTCCCTACACATAGTGACGTAATTGTAGCTTCTTTTACCCTCAGAACCAAATTATCGTTAACTTTTTCAAACGATTATATGAATCTTTTAAGGGTTCATTTTTTCCCTTTTAGGGTTCTTAAGTCTCGTTGAGATATAATCGGAAACTTAATCTTCACTTTTCGGGGGCGAAATGAACGATCTGCTTGACAACAGCGAAATCAACGACATTAATATAGAAGATACCCTTAAGAGCAGCTATCTTGACTACTCTATGAGCGTTATCATCGGGCGGGCTCTCCCCGATGTACGCGACGGTCTCAAACCGGTTCATCGCCGTATCCTTTATGCAATGGACAAACTGAGTCTCTCAGCCGGTGCTAAGTATAAAAAATCGGCCCGTATCGTCGGGGATGTTATCGGTCAATACCACCCGCACGGTGACACTTCTGTCTATGATGCGTTGGTTCGTATGGCACAACCTTTTGCAATGCGTGCACCGCTCGTAGACGGTCAAGGAAACTTTGGTTCGGTTGATGGCGATAACGCTGCGGCTATGCGTTATACCGAAGCGAGAATGACCCGCTATGCCGGAGAATTGCTTAAAGACCTTGAAAAAGATACCGTTGATATGGTCGATAACTACGACGGTACGACGCAAGAACCGGATGTTCTCCCGACTCGGGTTCCCAATCTTCTCATCAACGGTTCAAGCGGTATCGCCGTCGGTATGGCGACCAACATCCCTCCTCACAATCCCAATGAAGTGCTTAGCGCACTCGTACACCTTATGGATAATCCGAATGCTACCCTGATTGAGATTATGCAGTTTATTAAAGCACCCGATTTTCCAACAGGGGGAACCATCTACGGTAAAAAAGGGATTTTGGACGCGTATGAGACCGGCCGCGGCCGTATCCGAGTACGGGCGAAAACCCACATCGAGAAAAAATCGAACAAAGACGTTATCGTTATCGATGAATTACCGTATCAGGTCAATAAAGCGCGTCTGATTGAAACGATCGCCGATTTGGTTAAAGACAAATTCATCGAAGGGATCAGCGAAATTCGCGACGAATCCGACCGTGAAGGGATTCGCGTTGTCATCGAACTCAAACGCGATGCTATGAGTGAAATCGTTCTTAACAATTTGTATAAATCAACCAATATGGAGACCACGTTCGGAATCATCATGCTCTCGGTTTACAATCAAGAGCCCCGTGTTTTCACTCTCCTCGAAATGTTGGGCCACTTCATCAATCACCGTAAAACGGTCATTATCCGCCGAACCATTTTCGACCTCGAAAAAGCGAAAGCGCGTGCCCATATCTTGGAAGGTTTGAAAAAAGCGCTCGATCATATCGAAGCGATTATCAAACTGATCCGTGCCAGTGCCGATGGCGAGAGTGCAAAAAACGGCCTTATTTCAGAATTTGGGTTCTCCCCGATTCAAGCTCAAGCCATTCTCGATATGCGCCTCCAGCGTCTTACCGGATTAGAGCGTGATAAAATTGAAAATGAGCTCAAAGAGATTTTGGCGCATATCGAGTACTTAGAGAGCATTCTCCGCAGCGAAGAGGTACTCAAAGATATTATCAAAGGAGAGTTTGTCGAGCTTGTTGAGCAATACAATATTCCGCGCGTCACCGATATCGAAGATAATTACGATGATATCAATATCGAAGATTTGATCCCGAACGAGCCAATGGTGGTTACTATTTCTCACCGTGGATACATTAAACGCGTTCCACTGGTAGCGTATGAGAAACAAATCCGAGGCGGTAAAGGCAAAATTGCCGTAACGACCTACGACGATGACTTTATCGAGAAATTCTATACCTGCAACACCCATGATACGTTGATGTTCGTGACCGATCGCGGACAGCTCCACTGGCTCAAAGTGTACAAAATCCCTGAAGGATCACGTACGGCCAAAGGGAAAGCGGTCGTCAATCTCATCAACCTCGAAGCCGATGAGAAAATCCGTTCCATCATCCCGACAACCGATTTCGATGAGAAAAAATCTCTCGTATTCTTTACCGAAAACGGTATTGTAAAACGTACCGCATTGAACGAGTTCTCCAACATCCGCAGTAACGGAGTCCGTGCGATCGTTCTGGATGATGATGACGCACTCATCACCGCACACATCGCGAACGAAGAGACCAAATACCTCTTTATTGTGACCAAATTCGCCCAATGTATCAAATTCGAAATCGAAAAAACGCGTGATCAGGGACGCAGTACCCGCGGTGTACGTGGTATCAAGTTCAAAATCGAAGGGGACGTTGTCGTTGATGCCAACATCATCAAATCCGACGAAGAAGAGATTTTGATGGTCAGCGAAAAAGGGATTGGAAAACGAACCACGGCTGAAGAGTACCGCCTTACCAACCGTGCCGGTTCCGGAGTCATCGCGATGAAACTCAACCAAAAAACCGGAACCACGGTCGTCGGATGTGTTATGGTCGATGAAACGATGGATCTTATGGCGCTCACCAAAGCAGGTAAAATGATCCGTGTCGATATGCAAACCATCGCCAAATCGGGACGCAATACCAGCGGTGTTTACATCGTCAAAGGGGACGATGTCGCCAGTATTTCACGTTGTCCGAAAAAAGAAGATGAAGAGGATGAAGAATCCGAAGGGGCTGAGGGAACTCTTGGATTGGAATAGTATTTGCTTTAATTAAATCAATTATTCCAAACCTAACCGAAGGAACCTGAATGCGCATTTCTGCTGCTCTTGTACTGCTTCTCACTGTTCCCGCGCTTCATGCGGGATTCTTATCCAGCAATGCCTCCGAATCCCAAGTCAAATGTGTCTACAGCGGCACCGACGGCCATTGCGTCGAACCGATACTCAAATCAGAAAACGAACTGGTGATTACCGTCGTAGGTCAAGGTGTTGCCCCATCGGTAACCGCCTCTCCGGCTCAAGCGTATGCCTTGGCAAAACGTGCTGCCATCGCGGATGGATACCGCCAAATCGCTGAAAAAGTGCGCGGAGTCCATGTTGAAGGTCAAGACAGCATCAAAAATATGATGCTTACCCAATCAAGCACCCGTACCTCGGTCGAAGCACTGGTGAGAGGGGCCAATGTCAACAACACTACATTCAAAGAGGGTCTGTGCGAAGTCGAAATGGAAATTGCCCTTTCATACTCACGAGTCTTGCAGTAACCTGTACCCTCTCCCTTGCAGCCGACCACTACTATATAGGGTATCGGCTCACCTCTAAAAATACACAGCCCATTGAAGAAACGCTCACCCTCTCCAAAGCAATGCGTCCCTGCTCAACCCGCCCTCTTTCCAATATATCACTTCAGCGATTGGAAAATGAAACCCTTGACGCACTCCTTGAACGGGAACGAACCCGTTTCTTACAATTTGCCGCTTCTCAAGAGTTCAGAGTCAAAAGCAACGAAACACTCACCCCCATACATATCGAAACACTCCATACCCTTACCCTCCCCACACAGTGCTATGCAGTCGAGTTTAATGATCGCTCTGTTACAATCACCTTACTACTTCAGAATGACGACAATTGAGCAAAAGCCCATTTGTCTTCGCTACTAAAGATTGCCTCTACCGAGGCGGAGATAAGGATGTAAATGAAGATTGCGATTGTTGAAGATGATATCAATATGCGCAAATCGCTGGAAATTGCGATGGGCGATTATGAAAAATACGATGTTCATACCTTCAAAAACGCCCGAGATGCCCTCAAAAAACTTGATGATACGTTTGAGCTGATAATCAGCGATATCAATATGCCGGGGATGGACGGCATTGAGTTTGTCAAAACCCTCCAGGGGAAGTTTGAGGTGATCATCATCACCGGGAATGCTACCCTCACCCGCGCCATCGAATCGATCCAACTCGGAGTCAAAGACTTCTTGCTCAAACCGTTCGAAATTGAGACCCTGGTTGCCGCCATCGAACGAACAGCCAGTGTTGCTAAAAAAACACCGCAAACCGTCATCACCACCGTCTCGTCACCTTCCAGTTTTTTAGGCAGTTCTCCGGTCCTCGAAAAACTTCTCAATCGTACCGCCAAAGCCGCTACCACCGATGCGAGTATTATGCTCTTAGGGGAAAGCGGAGTGGGCAAAGAGGTGTTCGCCCGCCACATTCACGATTCATCGCCGCGTTCGTCCAAGCCTTTTATTGCTATCAACATGGCAGCAATCCCCGACAACCTGATTGAGAGTGAACTTTTCGGGTTTGAAAAAGGGGCTTTCACCGATGCCATCGAAGCCAAAATGGGTCAATTTGAACTCGCCTGCGGCGGAACCCTTTTTCTTGATGAAATCGCTGAAATGCCCTATCCTCTCCAAGCAAAATTATTACGGGTCCTTCAGGAGCGTGAGATTCGCCGTCTGGGTGCTTCCAAAAACACCAAAATCGATGTACGCCTTATCTGCGCTACGAACGCTGACTTGCACAGCAAAATTACGGAGGGAAAATTCCGCGAAGATCTCTACTATCGCCTCAACACTATCCCCCTTAATATTCCCCCCCTACGTGAACGGCGTGAAGAGATCCTGAGCATTGCCGAAGCGGCGCTGATACGCTACTGCACACAATACGGCTTTGAACATAAATCTTTTTCACTGAATGCCCGCCATGCACTGGAATACTACAATTGGCCGGGAAATATCCGTGAACTGATATCCGTCGTTGAGCGTTCGGCGATTTTAAGTGACGGGAGCGTGATCGATACCGAAGACCTCTTTTTGGAAGCACGGGGCTTAGGAAGAATTTAGCCTGCCGTCATTGCAGGCTTGATCCGCAATCTCAGATCCTGAACCCGATTCAGGATGACAGCATCAATGCGGCAATAACACTACAGTTTTTTTCAAGCCCCTCTTCGCTATAATCGCGCCATTATTTTCCACTTTTAGGAAGTGTCTATGAAACTTTACAATGTTGCCATCGTCGGTGCCAGCGGTGCCGTCGGAGAAGAAATTTTACGTATTTTCGAAGAGATCGATTTTCCTCTGGCAAAACTCGTCCCGTTGGCCAGTGCACGCAGTGCAGGCACTACCGTTACTTTCAACGACAAAGAGCTCGTTATTAAAGAGTTGACCCCTACGGTATTCACTGAAGAAGCAATCGATATTGCCCTTTTCAGTGCCGGAGGAAGTGTTTCAGCCGAGTTTGCTCCCTACGCCGCTAAAGCCGGAGCTGTCGTTATCGACAACACCAGCCACTTTCGTATGTTTGAGGATGTCCCTCTCGTCGTTCCTGAAGTCAATCCAGAGGATATCGCTCAGTGGAAAAATACCGGAATCATTGCCAATCCTAACTGCTCTACAATCCAAATGGTTCAAGCTCTCAAACCTCTCGATGATGCGTACGATTTACAACGTATCGATGTCAGCACCTATCAGGCAACATCCGGTGCGGGTAAATCAGCGATGGAAGAACTCGTAGAGCAAATGCAAGCCTTCTTTGCCTTCAAACTCGATGATATGGAACCGAAAAAATTCCCTCACCGAATCGCTCTTAATGCCATCCCGCAAATCGATTCGTTTACCGACAGCGGATACACCAAAGAAGAGCTCAAAATGGTAAATGAGACCCAAAAAATCATGCACAAAGATATCGAAGTGAGCGCAACCTGTGTCCGTATTCCGACGCTCCGCGGTCATGCCGAAACCCTTACCCTCACGTTTGACGGTGCGGTGGATGCCGATGAAGCGCGTGAGCTGTTACGTAAAGCACCCAATATCATTGTACTTGATGAGCCATCTGAAAGCATTTATCCGATGCCGTCTCTGTGCATGGATCAAAATGAAACCTTTGTCGGGCGTATCCGCAATGATCTTTACCGCGAAAACGTCCTTCATCTGTGGGTTGTTGCCGACAACCTCCGTGTCGGTGCCGCTACCAATGCCGTACGAATCGCCCAGAAATGGGTAGAGATGCAGGGAGAATAAAATGAACTTCATCGAAACACTGTTTGAAAAGGGTCTTTGGAGTTCACGATTTATCATTATCCTGGCAGTCATTTTTGGTCTTCTAGGGGCTATTTTACTCTTTACCATTGCGAGTTTCGATATCTACAATACGATGCGGTATGTCATTAATACCTATGTCACCCATGCCCATCCGGAACACTTCCATGAAGAGGTCGTAGGGGGTATCATCGGTGCGGTTGATTTATACCTTATCGGTGTCGTCATGATCATCTTCTCATTCGGTTTGTATGAACTGTTTATCTCCGACATCGATCCGGCAAAAGACGAGAACGGTAAGGAAAACCAGTTATTAGCGGTCCATTCACTCGACCAGCTCAAAGATAAAATTTCCAAAGTGATCGTCATGGTGCTTGTGGTCGGTTTTTTCCAAAAAGTGGGACATACCGTATTTACCGGAGCATTAGAGCTCCTTTATCTTGCCCTCTCAATCACCGCCGTTGCCGTTGGACTTTATTTCCTCAGTAAAGTGGGCCATCACGACCATTAATTATTCGTCTCTGCGGTATCCTTGGAAGCCATATGCAGAGGCAGTAGTGCCGAGAGCATACGAGCGATTTGCCGCAGAGATGCACTTCTTTTGTTTCTTTTCTTGGTGACAAGAAAAGAAAGAGAAGAAAACAATAAAGGATTTGTATTATGAGCAAAATTTTCGTCGATGCCTGCTTCGGCAAAGAAACCCCTTACACCCCAGTATGGATGATGCGCCAAGCAGGACGATACCTTCCGGAATATATGGAAGTACGTAAACGAGCCGGAAACTTTTTAAACCTTTGCCACGCTCCGGATATGGCGGCAGAAGTGACAATTCAGCCTCTTGATATCGTCGGTGTAGATGCGGCGATTTTGTTCAGCGATATTTTGGTCGTTCCGAATGAGATGGGGATGAAACTCGACTTTATCAAAGGGGAAGGTCCTGTTTTCGAAAAACCGATCACTTCCGAAGAGGATTTGGATGAGCTAATCGGCGGTGAAGAGGCAGCCTCTAAACTTACCTATGTGTATGAAACGATCCAAATTTTACGCCGCCAACTCGATGAGCGGGGTGATAACAAAGCCCTTATCGGTTTTACGGGAGCACCGTGGACGTTAGCCACCTACATGATCGAGGGACAAGGGACAAAAACTTATAATATCTGTAAAAAGATGATGTACTCAAATCCTGAGCTTCTCCATAAAATCCTTCGTAAAGTGACCGATGTGGTCAAGCTCTACATGGAAAAACAGATCCAATCAGGGATTGATGTCGTCCAAATCTTCGACAGTTGGGCAGCGGCGATCGAGCCGAGCCGTTACGATGAATTCTCGTGGAGCTACATGGTTGAAATCGCCGAGTATTTAAAAGAGAAATACCCGCACGTGCCTGTCATTATGTTCCCCAAAGGTATCCCTGCCTTTTTAGATAAAGTGTACGGGAATTTCGATGTTTTCGGCGTAGACTGGAGTACCCCTATGGCGTTAGCCAAAGAGAAATTGGGCGATCGCTACGTATTGCAGGGAAACATGGAGCCGTGCCGTTTGTACTCCAAAGAGGAAACCACCGCGTGTGTCGAAGCGATCCAAGAGATCATGGGGGGAAAACGCCATATTTTCAACCTCGGGCACGGAATCCTCCCGGATGTTCCGGTTGAGAATGCACAGCACTTTGTCCGTGAATGCCAACGTGTGAGCAAAAAAGGATAACTATGTCCACCATTTTTGGTCCCGTTTTTTCACGCCGCTTTGGTGCGTCACTCGGGATCGATCTTTCCAGTTCCGGAAAACAGTGTAACTTTGATTGCCTCTACTGTGAACTCGCCCCCGCACCTGCTATCGCACACCAGCATACGATTACACCCGTAGAGACAATCATCGCCGATTTACAAGAATCATTAGCAAAACATCCCGCTATCGATGTCATAACTATCACCGCTAACGGCGAACCAACCATGTATCCTTTTTTGGATCTTTTGGTCGATCAGATTGATACGATAAAAGGGGATATCCAAACCCTTATCCTCTCGAACAGTGCCTGTCTCAATGATTCAAATGTCTTTAATTCCCTTTTGAAACTCGATCAAGTAAAGCTCTCTCTCGATGCCGCGACACCCGAAGTATTTAAAAAAATCGACCGTCCTGCTGAGGGGATCGACATCGGCACCATCATCGAGAGTATTACCCGATTCTCACAGGTGTTTAAGGGAAAACTGTTTTTAGAGATACTCTTTGTCAAAGGGGTCAATGATTCAATAAACGAGGTAGAAGCACTTAACGATGCCCTACTCGCTATCCGTTGCGAGCGTATCGATATCGGCACCATCGATCGCCCTCCGGCCTATGCCGTGCAAGGCTTGAACTTTGAAGAACTTTATGCACTCTCCCGCCATTTTGATCCTGCATTACCGATCCATATCGTTTCACGTACGCATGCCTCAGCTACTCCAAGTCCCTACACCGATGAAGAGATCCTCACCACCCTTGATAAGCGTCCTTTGACACGTGATGATATCCATGCCCTTTTCGATGAAGAATCCAAACAACGTTTTCAAACTCTATTAAATCAAGGGAAAATAGTCCAAATTGAGCGTTCAAATGTGATCTTTTTCACTCCGACTGAAAATTTGCACCGAAAACGGGCTAAATAAACCTATTTTTATTGACATTCACCCCTTCATAACGTATAATTACGCCCTCATAAACATTCCGGATTAGCTCAGCGGTAGAGTAGGTGACTGTTAATCACTTGGTCGCTGGTTCGAATCCAGCATTCGGAGCCACCCTTTTACAAATCTCTCTCAAGAACTTGTTTCGTAAATTGAATTTTCCAAGTTCCTCTTTGTTTTAAACTTTTATTTTATTCGTCTCCGGATCATAATGATCACAGGCATACCCTCGAAATCCCTCTACCATCCGGATAATATTTTTAATCGGTGTTGGATTGAACAAACGGCGCATCTGGTGATTGTCCACACAGTCCTGACATCGAGTGACAACGCAGTGAATCGCCGTACTCACGACCAATATCTGCTGTTGCGGATCTATTTCCAAAATATGATCGACACATTGCTGCCCGTTTTCGATACCGTGATCAATGATCACAACATCATAGACCCCTTTTTGATAAGCCATAAAAACGTCACCCAAGGCGGAAGCACTCTCAACCGTCTCCTCAAAAGCCTCTTCGAGTAACATTTTTCGTGTTTGAAGCTGAAAACCTCTTTGATCTATTATTAATATTTTCATAATCTCATTATTACTAAAAGTGCGTTAAAGTTGATTAAACCAACCCATAATATTTTTACACTATAATTATAGTAATATAATATTTTGTAGGAGCAGCATGAAAGGGATCATATTGGCCGGAGGTAGCGGCACACGCCTTTATCCTATCACCAAAGGGGTCAGCAAACAGCTTGTCCCTATCTATGACAAGCCGATGATCTATTACCCTCTTTCGGTTCTCATGCTCGCCGGTATCCGCGAAGTACTGATTATCTCCACTCCAACCGATCTTCCCCGCTTCGAAGAACTATTGGGAGACGGAAGCGATATCGGAATGCGTTTCGAGTACTGCGTTCAACCCTCTCCGGACGGATTGGCTCAGGCCTTTATCCTCGGTGCCGAGTTTATCGGCAAGGATGATATATGCCTTGTACTCGGAGACAACATCTTCCATGGCCACGGTCTGACCAAAATGCTTGCTCAATCGGTACGTAACGTCAAAGAAGAGAACAAAGCGACCGTATTCGGTTACTGGGTCAAAGATCCGGAACGCTATGGAGTTGCAGAGTTTGACAAAGAGGGGAACGTCCTCTCGATTGAAGAGAAACCTGCGTCGCCCAAAAGCTCCTATGCCGTTGTCGGACTCTACTTTTATCCGAACAGCGTCGTCGAGATCGCACAGAATGTCAAACCGAGTGACCGAGGCGAGCTTGAAATCACAACAGTGAACCAAACCTATCTAGCCCAAAACGCCCTCAAAGTGGAATTGATGGGACGCGGTTACGCATGGCTGGATACCGGTACCCATGAAAGCCTGCTCGAAGCGAGTATGTTTATCCAAACGATTGAAAACCGCCAGGGGCTCAAAGTCGCCTGTATCGAAGAGATCGCCTACGAAATGGGCTACATTTCCAAAGAGAAACTCCTCGAACTCGCTCAGCCGTTAAGCAAAAACCAGTACGGTCAGTACCTGATCCGCAGAGCGAATGAAGGGAAGATCGGCGAATGACCTTCACCCGTACTGCCATTCCGGATGTCATTATCATTGATCCCAAGGTGCATGGAGATGATCGCGGCTATTTCGTCGAAACCTTTCGTGCCGACAAGCTCGAAGCCTTTTTAGGCTATCCCCTCCCGTTCTGTCAGGACAACGAGAGCAAATCTTCGTATGGCGTACTGCGGGGACTGCACTATCAGCTCCCCCCTTATGCGCAAAGCAAACTGGTCCGCGTTATCGAAGGAGAAGTGCTCGATGTTGCCGTCGATATCCGCCGCGGTTCACCTACCTTTGGCCAACACGTCGCGGTACACCTCTCAGGGGAGAATAAGCGTCAGCTTCTGATTCCGCGCGGATTTGCCCACGGGTTCGTCGTCCTCTCCGAAACCTGCACGTTCGCCTACAAAGTGGACAACTACTACAGTATCGAATGCGACCGTGGAATGGCCTTTAATGACCCGGCCTTAAATATCGACTGGATCGTTCCGCACGAGAAGCTTCAACTCTCCGCAAAAGATACCAAACAACCTCTTCTGAGTCAAGCAGATCTGTTCGCTTATGGAGTTGATCTGTATGCCTAACATTCTCGTTACCGGGGCCAACGGACAACTGGGAAGCGAACTCAGAGAACTCAGCAGCGCTTATCCCCGATACACCTTTACCTTTACCGACCGCGATACACTTGATCTCTCTAACCTCTGTAAGATGGAAGATTACTTCGAAGATAAAATCTTTGATGCCATCCTCAACTGCGCGGCCTACACAGCCGTAGATAAAGCGCAAAGCGAAAAAGATCTGGCCGATGCAATCAATCACCGCGCAGTCTCGATCCTGGCCAAAATCGCCAAGCTCCGAAACATCTCTCTGGTCCATATTTCGACCGATTATGTCTTTAACGGACAAAACTACCGTCCCTATGTCGAAAGCGATCCCGCCGATCCGCAGGGGGTCTATGGACATACCAAGCGCCATGGGGAAAATACCATCCTCTCCGTAGCTCCCAAAAACACGATCATCATCCGTACTTCGTGGGTGTATTCCTCTTTCGGCAATAACTTCCTCAAGACGATGTTGAGACTGGGTAAAGAGCGTGACAGCCTCGGCGTGATTTTCGATCAGGTCGGGACGCCGACCTATGCGCGTGACCTGGCCAAGGCTGTTTTAGAGATTCTTCCCCATATCAACAACGAATCGCCTGAAATTTACCATTACAGCAACGAAGGTGTGGCAAGCTGGTACGATTTCGCCCAAGCGATATTTGAACTCAGCGGGGTGAAGTGCACTGTCAATCCCATCACAAGCGATCAGTATCCGACCCCGGCCAAGCGCCCCCATTACAGTCTGCTCAATAAATCAAAAATCAAAAATGATTTTAATATCTCAATCCCGTATTGGAGAGATTCACTCAAAGAATGTTTGAATACCTTAGGAGAAACCAAATGAAAACCCTTTTAGTCACCGGATGCGCCGGATTTATCGGCAGCAATTTCGTCCCGTATTTTTTAAACAAATATCCCGATGTCCGTCTCATTAATCTCGATCTCCTCACCTATGCGGGAGATATGAATAACCTCGGTGATGCACCCCAGAATGAACGTCATATCTTCGTCCAAGGGGACATCTGCGACCGATCTTTGGTCGAATCGCTCTTTAATACCTACGGTATCCGAGGTGTGATCCATTTCGCGGCGGAGAGCCATGTCGATAACTCCATTAAAAATCCGGGCGTATTTGTCCAAACCAACGTCAACGGTACCTTTACCCTCATCGACGTCGCCTACAAACACTGGATGGAAAAACCGTTTGTCTATAAAGCAGGATTTGAAGGGTGCCGTTTCCACCATATCAGTACCGATGAAGTCTACGGAACACTGGGTGAATCAGGGCTCTTTACCGAAGAGACTTCCTATGCTCCCAACAGTCCCTACAGTGCTTCTAAAGCCGGATCTGACATGATCGTAAGATCGTATCATCATACCTACGGAATGAATACCGTCATCACCAACTGCTCCAACAACTACGGCCCCAAACAGCATAACGAAAAACTTATCCCGACCATCATCCGTAAAGCACTTGCGGGTGAGAATATCCCGATCTACGGAGACGGCAAAAATATCCGTGACTGGCTCTACGTCTTAGATCACTGCAAAGGGATCGATCTCGTTTATCATACCGGACGCAGCGGAGAAGTTTATAATATCGGCGGACGCAATGAACGCAATAACAACCAGATTGCGGATCGCATCTGTACTCTCCTCGATACGATGCGACCCAAAGCAGACGGCAAAAGCTATAAAGAGCTGATCACCTACGTCGAAGACCGTGCCGGACATGACCGCCGCTACGCAATCGATGCAACGAAGCTTGAAAATGAACTCGGATGGAAAGCCGATGAAAACTTTGATACCGGTATTGTGAAAACGATAGAATGGTATTTGCAAAAATACACTCAAGACATGAACTAACCATGACCAAACCGAAGGATGTGAAACGGGCATTGGTTTTACGGTGCGGTGCATTGGGCGATTTGGTGTATGCGACCAGTGTCATCGATGCCCTCAGAAAAGAGTATGGAGAAGAGATTGCCATCGATTTTATTTGTACTCCGGGAACGGGCAAACTCTTTACGAACGATGATCGGATCAATCATATTTTTCCCCTCAAGCATAAAAAACTCCCCATTTGGCTCAGTCCGCAAAAGCGCGCTATCATCCGTCATTCAGAGCAGCACCCATACGATCTGTTAATCTCGTTGGAGTTCGGCAAACAGTTTAAAAGTCTTATCAGCGCCATTCATGCAACCCATAAAACCGGAATGGGGCTTCTCTCAACAAACGTAGATGCCACCGCTCTGAATCGGGGAGAAACAACCAAACTCTATTATCGTGACATCATAACTCCTGAACATCTTGCACAAGCAAAACCTATACTGTATGGGGTTCCGGAAGAGACCTTGCATGCCAAATTCGATCTGCCTGCGAATGCCATCGTTATAGCCCCCAGCAACTCCCATAATCAAAAAAAAGGGCTCAACTACCGGGCATGGCCGTTTGAACACTGGCGCTCACTTATTGCAACCCTTTCGGAACAGACTCCCGTTCTAATGGTCGGCGCAGCGGGAGAAGAGTCTTTTTTCAACCATATCAAGCCTTATCCGCCCAATGTCATCGATCTGGTCGGCAAACTTTCCATCCCAGAGCTCATCACCGCCGTTCAGTACGCAGACGGACTCATCTGTACCGACTCTGCTACAGGTCATATCGGTGCTGCTGTTGATACCCCGACATTTGTTTTAATGGGGCCGAATAATCCTCTTACCGACAGTCCTTATAAAAGTGACACGAATCAGGTATATCCGATATCCTTAGGACTCCCCTGCTCTCCTTGCTACAAAACAGAAACGATGAAACAATGCAGGGAAAACATTTGTATGAGTCAAATCACCCCGACCATGGTGATAGAGTCGTTAAAATCAACCAAAATCTTATAAAATACCATCATAACTTTCAGGAGATACCGTATATGCCTTATCCTAAAACCACTATCATTATCTCCGTTTATAAAGACACTGAAGCGCTTGGATTTATATTAGACAGTCTCGAAAACCAAACCTTGCTTCCCGATGAAATCATTGTTTCTGAAGATGGTGAATCCTCTGAGATGCGCGAATTTATCGCTACCCAAAAAGAGCGTTTCCCCAACCTCGTCCATCTCACACAAGCAGATGACGGGTGGCGTAAAAATATCGCGATGAACAATGCCATCAAAGCCTCATCCCATGAGTACCTTATTTTTATCGACGGAGACTGCGTTCCCTACAGCACCTTTATCCAAGGACATGCGGAAAATGCAGAGCACGGTATCGTTCTGTGCGGAAAACGGTTCGAACTTGGCCCAAAATTTACCGATAAAATCAAAAGTCACAAGCTGAGTATGTCAGAATTAGAAAAAAAATTCTTATGGTATCTTCCATGGATGGCCAAAGACGGAGCAAGACATGTTGAAGAAGGATTTTATTTTCCCTCAGGCAGTTGGTTGAGCAATATCTCAAAACGCTACGTCCGGTATATCATCGGCTGTAATTTTTCATGCTACAAAGAAGATTTTTTAAAAATCAACGGTTTCGATGAGACCTATCGCCTCCCTTCTGTCGGTGAAGACATTGATTTAGGATGGAGATTCCGCGGTTTGGGAATAGAGCTCAAATCGTGTCGAAACAATGCCTGCATGATGCATCTATGGCATAAAAAAAGATTTGATGCGACACAAGGTGATATTAATAACAAAATTTTAAAAGTCAATTTCGACAACAATACCTTTGTTTGTAAAAATGGGATTATTAAGGAGGAGAATAAATGAAAGTCGTCTTACTCGCCGGTGGATACGGAACACGTATTTCAGAAGAAACGGATCTAAAACCGAAACCGATGGTGGAGATAGGGGGAAAACCGATCCTTTGGCATATTATGAAAATGTATTCGGCACACGGTTTTAATGATTTTGTCATTTTACTTGGTTATAAAAGCTACTACATCAAAGAATATTTTGCCAACTATTTTCTCCACCAAAGCGATATAACGATCAACCTTCAAACCAATGCAATGGAAGTACACAACAACAGTAGCGAGCCATGGAAAGTGACTCTCGTCGAAACGGGACTCGACACGATGACCGGGGGACGAATCAAAAGAGCTGAAAAGTATCTCGGTAACGAACCCTTTTTGCTGACCTATGGTGACGGTGTCAGTGATGTCAATATTGCCGAAACGGTAACATTTCACCAAACACACGGTAAAGCGCTGACCATGACGGCAATTCAGCCGGAAGCACGTTTTGGAAACCTCGATATTCAAGAGGATATGAGCGTTACCAGTTTTGTCGAAAAACCAAAAACTGAGGGGGGATGGATTAACGGAGGATTTTTTGTTTGTGAACCCAAAGTCCTCAACTATTTGAGCGCAGACGAATCATGTATTTTTGAACAAGCTCCACTTCAAAATTTGGCAAAAGACGGTGAGTTGGTTGCTTTTAAACATCATGGATTTTGGCAATGTATGGATACACTTCGTGATAATCAAAAACTAAATCAAATGTGGCATGATGATAAAGCCAAATGGAAAAACTGGTAATGCAAAATCTTTTCGGCGGTATATATCATGGACGAACTGTTCTGGTAACAGGGCATACAGGATTTAAAGGGTCATGGTTAGCATTATGGTTAAACCAAATGGGGGCCAATGTTATCGGCTACTCATTGAAAGCGCCAACAGAACCAAATCATTTAGACCTTTTAAACCTTAATATCATTTCTGTTATCGGAGATATCCGAGATCTAAATAAACTGAATGAAACCTTTCAAACGCATCAACCCGAAATCGTTTTTCATCTCGCAGCACAGCCTCTGGTGCGCCTCTCCTATGAAAACCCAATCGAAACCTATGAGACGAATGTCATCGGTACCCTCAAAGTCTTTGAAGCGTGTCGAGCGCATAACGTCAAAGCGATCGTCAACATCACGAGCGACAAAGCGTATGAGAATAAAGAATGGGTTTGGGGATATCGCGAGAATGACCCGATGGGGGGGTATGATCCGTACAGCTCTTCCAAAGGGTGTGCCGATCTCCTCGCCAACTCTTACCGAAGTTCCTATTTCAATCCGGAGGAGTACAAAAAATCGCACCATACCCTTTTGGCATCATGCCGTGCTGGGAATGTCATCGGAGGGGGAGATTGGGCAAAAGACCGTCTTATGACCGACATCATGCTCTCCGTATCACAGGGGAAAAAAGTGAGTATTCGCAACCCTCACGCAACCCGTCCCTGGCAACATGTCCTCGAACCGCTCAGCGGGTATCTCGCTATCGGACAAAAGCTTCTCGAAGAGAAACGAGAATTCGCAGAAGCGTGGAACTTCGGTCCCAGTGACGAGGGAAGCATCACCGTCGAAGAGGTTGTGAACCATGTCAAAAAACATTGGAATACAATCAACTACGAAATCAATCGTGATCCGCACCAGCTTCATGAAGCGAATTTATTAAAACTCGATTGTTCCAAAGCCCATCTCCGTATAAAGTGGAAAGATGTATGGAACAGCGAAACAACGTTCGAAAAAACGGTATTATGGTATAAGAACTTTTATGAAAATAATACCGTCGATACAATCGATGATTTAAATCAATATATTTTAGATGCAAAAAAGAAAAACTTAGAGTGGAGTATGGTGTGAAGATTAGAGTGGCAGATTATATAACGCAAAAATTAGCTGAAGTAAGCGGTAATAAACTTTTTATGATTACCGGCGGTATGATCATGCATCTTACGGATGCTGTATACAAGCAAAAAGAGACACTGGATACTTATTTTTTTCATCACGAACAAGCGGCTGCGATGGCAGCGGAAGCTTATGCCCGATATTCTAAAAAAATAGGGGTAGTTTATGTTACAGCTGGGCCAGCTGCCCTTAATACATTGACTGGTGTTGTAGGGGCTTATGTCGATAGATCTCCTTGTATTATTGTCTCTGGACAATCTAAGGTTGAACAAGTTCATATAACTGCGCCTCGCCAGTTTTCTTTGCAAGGATTCAATACCTTGCCAATTTTTGAAAAGGTTACAAAGTTCGCAGTTATACTGGATGATCTTACTACAGTACGGTATAACATTGAAAAAGCGATTCATATTGCTTCGCAAGCGCCTTTCGGACCCGTTTGGATTGAATGCCCTATTGATATACAAGGAGCGATGTTTGATCCTGATGATCATGCCAGTTTTGTACCGGAACAGGTTGCTCAGCAATCTACAATCGACATTAGGCCGATTATAGAAGTATTGGAAATAGCAAAAAGGCCTGTTATCTTGATGGGCGCAGGGGTGCAACAAGCGAATGCAGTACAGGAAGCTCACAAAATAGCAGATACCTTTGGAATTCCTATTGTTACTACAAGAATGGGAATGGATATTTTAGATCATGAACATCCAAATTTTATTGGTAGACCGGGTACGTATGGGGACAGAGCCGGCAACTTTGCTGTGCAAAACTCTGATGTATTGCTGGTATTGGGTTCAAGATTGAGTATCGGACTCATTGGTCATGATTATCAAAGTTTTGCACCAAAGTCGAAGATTATACTAGTGGAAATCGATCCTCTGGAATTTGAAAAACCGTCTGTCAAAAATGCAACGAAAATATTGGGTGATGTAAAAGAAGCTATGCATCTTCTTCTGCAAAATTTCTGTCCTCAAAAAGATCAGTACATCAAATGGTTGGAAAAAGCACGAGGATGGAAACACAACTATCCGGTTGACCTCCCTGAATATATACATGAAAAAGAGGGCGTTAATTCGTACCATTTTATGCGGGTTTTTTCCGAGTATTTGACACCAAATGACGTTATTGTTACCGATACAGGATCTTGTTTCCATGTACATGCACAAGCGTTTAAAGTAAAATTCGGACAACGGCATATTATTACAGGCGGTTTGTCCACTATGGGGTATAGTCCTGCTTCGATCGGTGTAGCGGCCTTGGCGAAAGATGAGCATAAAGATGTTTACTGTATTAGCGGTGATGGATCTATTCAGATGAATTTACAAGAGTTCCAAACGATTGCGCATTATAAATTACCGATAAAAACAATTATTTTAAATAATAATGGCTACCTTTTAATACGCCACACTCAAAATAATTTTATGGAAGGTAGATTGTTTGGTGAGAGCAGTGAAACGGGTGTAGCCACTCCATCTATGAAAAAAGTAGCTGATTTGTATGGTATTAAATACATGTCTGTATCCAATTTAGACGAAATGGAAAATGCGATCAAAGAGCTTATCACATATGATGGAGCTGTTATTTTTGAAGTCATGACTCCAACAAATCAGTTGTTAATACCAAGGGTTGCATCCAAAAAATTAGAGGATGGCAAAATCATTTCCATGCCGTTTGATGATATGTTCCCTTTTTTGCCTAGAGAAGAATATGAAAAAAACATTCAGGCAGATTTTTAATTAATGAAACTTAAAGTTGCTATTTTAGGAACAGGAAATATCGGTACTGATTTATTGATGAAAATCAAACGATCAGAATATTTAGAATGTACTTTGTTCGCTGGCAGAAATATAAACTCCAAAGGGATGTTAAAAGCTATGTCTTTAGGCGTTCCTCTGAGCGATAAAGGGATTCAATCCATTATAGATCACCCCGAATGCTGTGATTTGGTTTTTGACGCAACTTCGGCTGCCAGTCATACAATGCATGCAGAAGTCCTTAAAAAATTGAGTAAGATTGTTATTGATTTAACACCGGCTAAACTTGGACTGCTAACAATCCCTTCCGTTAATTTATCAGAAGCACTGAAATACGATAATTTAAATATGATTACTTGTGGAGGGCAAGCTTCAATTCCCATCGCTCATGCTATCAGCCAAACTGAAAAAAATATCGAATATATTGAGTTGGTATCGACTATTGCATCAAAAAGTGCCGGACCAGGCACACGGGCCAATATCGATGAATATATTGAAACGACTGAAAAAGCACTTTCTCATTTTACCGGCTGTAAGAATGTGAAAGTAATTCTAAATCTGAATCCTGCGCAGCCCAGTATAGATATGAATACAACGATATATTTAAAAATCCAAAATCCAAACATGGATTTGATACGGGCTGAAGTGGCTAAAATGGCGGCTACAATTCGATCGTACGTTCCCGGATATATTCTGGCGCTTGAACCTGTTTATGATAACGGTTTGGTAATTTTGTCTATTAAAGTGCAAGGGCTGGGAGATTACCTTCCTAAATATGCGGGAAATTTAGATATTATTAATTCTGCTGCGATTGCAATAGCCGAAGAGTTCGCAAAAAATAGAAAATAGAGAGAGATACCATTATGAAAAGTAAAATCAATCTTTATGACGTAACGCTAAGGGATGGCTCTCATGCGATTTCGCATCAATTAACTGAACAACAAATAGACGCATATACTCAGCTTATAGATAAAACAGGTATTTATGCTATCGAGGTTGGCCATGGTAACGGGCTCGGTGCTTCGTCTGTGCTAGTCGGACAAAGCAGAATCAGTGATGAAATGCTCATCAAAACAGCCAAAAACAATTTGCACAATACAAAGCTTGGGATACATGTTATCCCAGGATTTGCAACAATCAATAAAGACATAAAGAATGCTTTGTCCTGGGGAGTTGATATCGTACGAGTTGCCAGTCATTGTACCGAAGCGGATACCACAGAAAGACATATCGGCTATGTTCGAGAAAAAGGGAAAGAAGCGTACGGGTTGTTGATGATGAGCCATATGACAACGCCTGAAATTTTGTTTGATGAAGCTATTAAAATGCAAACGTATGGTGCGGAAGCCATTGTGATTTTAGATTCCGCCGGCAGTTATTTGCCGAATGATGTAAAAGAAAGAATTTCCTTGCTATCTCAAAATTTGAATGTACCGGTCGGGTTTCATGCACATAATAATTTAGGATTGGCAATTTCAAATTCGCTGGTTGCTATTGAAGCGGGTGCTCAAATTATTGATGGTGCGGTGAAAGGGTTCGGGGCCGGAGCCGGAAACGCGCAGCTTGAAGTCTTAGTTGCCGTACTTGAAAAGCTGAAATACAGTACGCATGTCGATTTGTATAAGATATTAGACGTAGCGGATATGGTGGAAAAGAATCTCATAAAAGAACCGATCACCATCTCTTCTTTAAGTATTGTCAGTGCCATCGCCGGAGTATTTTCCGGCTTTTCAAAGCATGTCAAAAGAATATCCAACGAGTTCGGAATCGATTCTAGAGATATTTTTATGGAACTCGGCCGCCAAAAAATAGTTGCAGGGCAGGAAGATACAATCATAGATATAGCAATGAAATTGCAAAAAAGGATTTGACGTTGTTTTTATTTAATCTAACGGAAAATGAAGCATCAAATCTCAAAAAATTAAAAAATAAACAAATTCTTATAACAGGCGGAAGCGGTTTTATCGGAATTTGGCTGACACATCTTGTGTTATATCTAAATGATACCCAAAATTTCAATATCAAATTGTATTTGATTGCGAGAAACATAAGCGATGAGACAAGTCAGATAATTGCAAACAGAAAAGATGTTACTTTTATAAAAAGCGATGTAAGAAACTTATGCGAGTTCCCGAAAGATATATCTTATATCATCCATTCGGCTACATCGCCGGACAATAGGGTTTATATGTCTAATCCAGTAGAGTCAATGGATATTATTGCAAATGGCACAAAAAGTGTTATGGAAAATGCCTTGCATTTAGAAAAACTGGAAAAAGTAATCAACTTAAGTTCAGGACAAATATACGGTACAATCGATAGTCATAATATCAGAGAAGGTGATTTCGGCAAGATCAACAGTAACAGTATTGCGGCAATCTACCCAGAAGCTAAAAGATACGCAGAGACATTGACAAATGCTTATCGAAGTTTACATAAATTACCGACAGTCCAAATACGTCCATTTTCATTCATTGGCCCTTTTATGGATATGAATAAACCATGGGCTGTTAATAATTTTATTAGAGACGCTTTAAAATTTAAACATATTAGGATTTTAGGAAATGGCAAGCCTATAAGAAGTTATATGTATCCTACAGATATGGCAATATGGATATTAAATATTTTAGTGCATGGGAAAGTTGGATCCGCATACAACCTCGGGAGCAATGTGGGAGTTTCACTTGAAGAAGTAGCCTTGAAAATAAAAAATATTATCGGTTCTAGTGTCAATATTGAGATTCTAAATATGAATGACAATTGTTCGGAGTTTGTTCCGAATATTGATCATGTACGGCAAGAACTTGGCCTTGATATTACCGTTGATATTGATGAAACACTCACTAAATCGATAAATTGGTTTGGAAAATTTCTATGAAAATCCTCATCATCGGTGCCAACGGATTCATCGGCAAGCATTTACGCGAATATTTGGCAGAAAATACTATGTACACACTTTTAACTCCGAGTAGTAAAGAACTTAATGTTGCTCAGGAAGAAAGTGTTGATGCGTATATGGAAGCACATAAGCCTGACATTATTATCAATTGTGCTAACCGAGGAGGGGGGCGAGACAGTGGCAATGAAAATATCGTTCATGAAAATCTCCGCATGTTTTTCAACATCGTCAAACACTCCGATAAAGTCTCTAAAATCATCCATTTCGGCAGCGGTGCAGAATACAGCAAGCATAAGCCGATTGTGGATGTCAAAGAAGAGGATGCAGATACGGCAATGCCTTTGGATGAATACGGATTTTACAAATCTGTCTGCTCGAAATTCATCGAAAAAAGTGACAATAATCTCAATTTGAGAATTTTCGGCTGTTACGGTGAATACGAGAACTACGAGTTTAAATTTATCTCAAATGCCATTGTCAAAAATCTTTTGCATTTACCGATCACGATCAATAAAAATGTATTTTTTGATTATATCTATGTGAATGATTTAGTAAAAATCATAGAACATTTTTTACACCATGAGGGTCATCATAAAATCTATAACCTCACAACCGGGAAAAAAGTCGATTTGATCACACTCGCTCATTTGATCAATGAAACGAGTGATTTCACCTCTGAGATCAAGGTCATCAATGATGGGCTGAATAATGAATATACATCTGACAACAGCCGATTGATTAATGAAATCAACACGTTTGAGTTTACTTCACATCGCGAAGCGATCATACAAATGCGACATTATTACGCTTCGATTTTGGATCAAATCGACAGAGATAAAATTGAGGCTGATCCCTACTTACAACTATGCACTACATTTTGGAATAAACACGAGGAGAAAGAATGACGCCGGCAGAACAACTTAAAAATGAGATATTGCAAAAAACAAAAGAATATTATGAGCTAGTACATAAACCAACACAAGATAAAGAGTTTGTAGCAGGCAAAAGCCGTGTCAACTATGCAGGACGTGTTTTTGATGAAAAAGAGATGATCAACCTCGTCGACAGCTCCCTCGACTTTTGGCTCACCTACGGAAACTACTCGAAAATATTTGAAAAAAAACTTGCTGAATATCTAGGGGTACGATGGGCATTTTTGGTCAATAGCGGAAGCTCGGCGAATCTCCTTGCCTTCTACGCTTTGACTTCACCTCTTTTAGGTGATCGCCAAGTTAAGCGTGGCGATGAAGTGATCACCGTAGCCGCCGGATTTCCGACGACGGTTGCTCCCGTAGTCCAATATGGTGCCATTCCGGTATTCGTCGATATGGAGCTGGAGCATTTTAACATCGATACAACACAGCTTGAAGCGGCACTCAGTCCAAAAACTAAAGCGGTCATGATCGCCCATACCTTAGGGAATCCGTTTAACCTCCGCGCTGTCAAAGCGTTTTGTGACAACCATAATCTCTGGATGATCGAGGATAACTGTGATGCGCTAGGGTCCACCTATGAAGGAAAACCGACAGGGACATGGGGTGATATCGGAACATCAAGTTTTTACCCACCCCATCATATGACGATGGGAGAAGGAGGCGCGACCTACACCGATAATCCCCTCCTCAAAAAAATCATGCTGAGCATGCGTGACTGGGGACGTGACTGCTGGTGTGAAAGCGGTATCGACAATACCTGCGGATGCCGTTTCTCTCAAAGTTTCGGAACGTTGCCGAAAGGGTACGATCACAAATACGTCTACAGCCATTTTGGATTTAACCTCAAAGTCTCCGACATGCAAGCCGCAATCGGCGTTGCGCAGCTCGAAAAATTTCCTACGTTTGTCGAAAAGCGAAAAGAAAATTTCACCAAACTTTACAAAGGGCTAGAAGGGGTTGATGGATTGATCTTAAACTCTGCCAC
Organism: Sulfuricurvum sp.; assembly: GCF_049587615.1. Classification (GTDB taxonomy): domain Bacteria; phylum Campylobacterota; class Campylobacteria; order Campylobacterales; family Sulfurimonadaceae; genus Sulfuricurvum. Next base: position 1,905 of record NZ_JBAVEF010000036.1, on the reverse strand, counting down.
CCCCAATAGTGATCCCAGCTGGTTTGGGTTTATGATCACCCTCAAAGACGGCGTACCATTTACCCGTAATGCACTCGTCGAACATCTCGAAAACGCAAACATCCAAACACGCAACCTTTTCGCGGGAAATATGCTTCGCCATCCGATGTTTGACAGTATGGTACAAAACAGTGATTACCGTGTGATCGGTGATCTGCCTAATACGGACAAGATTATGAATGACAGTTTTTGGATCGGTCTTTATCCGGGGATGGGTGATGAAGCAATCGAGTATATGATTAAAACCATTATAGACTTCACCAATGTCCAATCCTAAAGTATCTGTACTCATTCCGGCGTACAATTACGCGCAGTATCTTCCCGAAGCAATCGATAGTGTTTTAGCCCAAACCTTTGAAGATTTTGAAATACTTATTGTAGACAACTGTTCTACAGACAACACCGAAGAAATTATCATGGAATATCTTAAAAAAGATAGAAGAATACAATATTTCAAAAATGAAGAAAACATTGGTCCCTATCGAAATTACAATCAATGTCTATTATATGCATCAGGTGAATATATCAAATTTTTAAACGCCGATGATAAGTTTGCACCTACACTTCTTGAAAAATTTGTCTCTATTTTAGATAACAACCATGACATTGCCATTATCACATCTTATCGCCAATACTTCGGGTCCAAAACTGATATACTAAAAACTCCGTATAAAGGTCAAGTCGAGTCGAAAACAGCTATTCTCTCATCTCTCAAATACGGTAACTGGATAGGTGAGCCAACTACCGTTATGTTTAGGCGAAAACATCTTAATTTAGGATTATTTGATATTTCATTATTACCGTTTGCGGATCAGGATATGTGGCTACGACATCTTAGAGTAGGCAGCCTCTATACGATTGATGAGGTTCTTTCATATTTTAGGATACATGATGAAATGGGAACATTTCAAATTTCTAATAATAAAGACAAACGCTATTTTAATATATTACAATACGCCGAATATCGACGAAATGCAATTTTAAATCATCGCTTCGGCTATAATTTGTATACACATGCACCGAAAGAAGCACGAAAGATTTTAAATGATGCGACTAAAAGAATTGTAAAACTAATCGAAACCAAAACAACTTCCATAGAACCTTTAGCCTATCTATACCGTTTTATTATTGTACAAAAATTCTTTCAAGTCGCAATCACCCCCGATTTTATTTACCGGACTTATGCCAAACTAAATGCGGTTCGTAAAACGATAAAAGCTTTTTTTAAAGTAAGCAAATGAAAACCGTCTCAGTTGTAATATGTACTTACAATGGAGAAAAATATCTCCGGGAGCAACTCGATTCTCTGATTCATCAAACACTTCAACCGACAGAAGTTATTTTGCAAGACGATGGCTCATCGGATCATACGATCGAAATAGCCCATTCTTATTGCGATAAATTGAATCTGAAAATCTATAGAAATGAAACCAATTTAGGATTTTCCAAAAATTTTGAATCGGCGATATCCAAAGCAACCGGGGATTTTATTGCACTTTGTGATCAAGACGATATTTGGGAAAAAAACAAACTTGAATTGTTAGCGAATGCACTTGGAAAAGCAAGTTTAATCTATTCGGATTCCCTATTGGTAGATTCGAACAATGCATCTTTAAATCTTTTGTTTTCTAATCGGCTAAAACGCCATTTTGCTCCATCAAATACAGCATTGAATTTTTTATTTTCAAATGTCGTTGCAGGTCATGCGATGTTATTTCAAAAAGAATTAGTGAAAGATATTATCCCTTTTCCAAACGATATTTATTTCGATACGTGGATTGCAGCAACTGCAGCCAGTAAACAAGGGATAGTCTATTTACCAATCCCGCTCGTTCGATACAGACAACACTCTTCAAATACCCTTTC
>NZ_JBAVEF010000035.1:0-1760 GCF_049587615.1 Sulfuricurvum sp. | reverse complement strand
GTGCTCGAACAGCGTGAAGCTCTCGCTCTTATACTCGTTCAGCGGATCGCGCTGGCCGTAGCCGCGCAAACCGATCACCTGGCGGAGATGTTCGAGCGTGACGAGATGCTCGCGCCATAGGCCGTCGAGCGTCTGCAACAACACTGCCCGCTCGATCTGGCGCATGATCTGCGGCCCGATATTGGCGGCCTTCTGCGCGGTCTTCTCGTCGGCGGACTTGATCAGCCGCTCGTGCAGCTCGTCCTCGCCGATGCCCTCTTCCGCCGCCCAATCGGCCACCGGGAGATCGACGTCGAAGATATTCTTCATCGCCTCTTGCAGGGCCGCCGTGTCCCACTGCTCAGCATAGGACTTCTCGGGGATGCTGGTATTGACCAAATCGTCGACCACGTGATGGCGCATGTCGGCGACGGTTTCGGAGAGATCGGCGTCGGTAAGCAGCTCGCGGCGCTGCTCGAAGATCGCCTTGCGCTGATCGTTCATCACGTTGTCGTATTTGAGCAGGTTCTTGCGGATGTCGAAGTTGCGCGCCTCGACCTTGGCTTGCGCCTTTTCCAGCGCCTTGTTGATCCAGGGATGGATGATCGCCTCATCCTCTTTCAGGCCGAGCGTTTGCAGCATGCCGTCCATGCGCTGCGAGCCGAAAATGCGCATCAGATCGTCTTCCAGCGACAAGAAGAAACGCGAGCGGCCCGGGTCGCCTTGCCGGCCCGAGCGGCCGCGCAGCTGGTTGTCGATGCGGCGGCTCTCGTGCCGCTCGGTGCCGACCACATAAAGCCCGCCGGCATCGAGCGCCGTCTGCTTCTTCTTGCCGACGTCGGCGGCGATCTCCGCCCGCTTCTTGGCGATCTTCTCCGGCGTCGGCTCCTCGCCTTTCTCGGTCTCGGCCGCGAGCCAGTCCGCCAGCAGCATGTCGGCATTGCCGCCGAGCTGGATGTCGGTACCGCGGCCCGCCATGTTGGTGGCGATGGTAATCGCGCCCGGCACGCCGGCCTGCGCGATGATGCGCGCCTCCTGCTCGTGATAGCGGGCGTTCAGCACCTGATGCGGCACCTTCTCCTTCTTGAGCAGCTCGGAGAGGATCTCGGATTTCTCAATCGAGGTGGTGCCGACCAGCATCGGCTGCTTCCGCTTCTGGGCGTCCTTGATCAGCGTGATGATGGCCCGGTATTTCTCCTGCGCCGTGCGATAGACCTCGTCGTCCTCGTCGTCGCGGATCATGTCCATGTTGGTCGGCACCTCGACCACGTCGAGGCCGTAAATGTCCAGGAACTCGTCGGCCTCGGTCGATGCCGTGCCGGTCATGCCGGCGAGCTTCTCGTAGAGCCGGAAATAATTCTGGAAGGTGATCGTGGCGAGCGTCTGGTTCTCCGGCTGGATTGCCACATGCTCCTTGGCTTCGAGCGCCTGGTGCAATCCTTCGGAGTAGCGGCGGCCTTGCATCATGCGGCCGGTGAACTCGTCGATGATGATCACCTCGTCGTTCTTGACGATGTAATCGCGGTCGCGCTGGAATAGTTTGTGGGCGCGCAGCGCCTGCTGCACGTGATGCACGACGGTGACGTTCTCGATGTCGTAGAGCGACTCGCCCTTGAGCAGATCGGCCTTCATCAACAGCTGCTCGACATGCTCGTTGCCCGCCTCGGTCAGCGTCACCACGCGGGTCTTCTCGTCGAGCTCGAAATCGCCCTCCACGAGCTCCGGGATGAACTTGTCGATGGTGATGTAGAGCTCGGAGCGGTCGTCGAGCGGGCCGGAGA
>NZ_JBAVEF010000034.1:0-2205 GCF_049587615.1 Sulfuricurvum sp. | reverse complement strand
CGTGGGAATTCGTCACCGAAGTGATGAAACTTCCGAAAGAAAAACTGTGGGTCACCGTCCATGAAAGTGACGACGAGGCCGAAGAGATTTGGAAAAAACACATCGCTGCCGACCGGATCATGCGTCTTGGGGACAAAGACAACTTCTGGCAGATGGGCGACACGGGACCGTGCGGTCCATGTTCGGAAATCTTCATCGATCAGGGTGCGGAACATTTCAACGGACCGGAAGATTACATGGGGGGCGACGGCGACCGATTCCTGGAGATCTGGAACCTCGTTTTCATGCAATACGAGCGTAACGCCAAAGGGGAACTCAAACCGCTTCCGAAGCCTTCCATCGATACCGGGATGGGACTGGAACGGGCAACCGCAGTCCTCGAAGGGGTGACGAGCAACTACGATTCATCCTTGTTCATGCCGATCATTCGCAAAGTCGAAGCCCTCATCGGCAAGTCGTACGTCTATGCTACGGGTGCCTCGTATCGCGTTATCGCCGACCACATCCGCACGGTATTATTCCTGTTGGCGCAGGGGACGAACTTCAGCAACGAAGGGCGCGGCTATGTACTGCGCCGTATCCTTCGCCGCGCGGTACGCCACGGATACCTTCTGGGCTTTACGAAGCCGTTTATGTTTGAAGTCGCCGATACGGTAGCCGAAGTGATGGGGAAACAGTACCCTTACATCGTCGAAAAGCTCTCTGTCGTCAAAGAGCAGATCATGCTCGAAGAGGAGCGGTTTTTCAGAACCATTGCATCGGGGATCGAACTGTTCAACGAAGAACTCAAAAACACCAAGGATGTCTTCAGCGGCGAAGTAGCCTTCAAACTCTACGACACGTTCGGATTCCCGCTTGATTTGACCGAAGATATGCTTCGCGAGAAAGCTGTGGGCCTTGACGTCGATACGTTCGAGCGACTCATGAGCCTTCAGCGCGAGCGGGCTAAAGCGGCATGGAAAGGCTCGGGTGACGCCCACGTTGAGGGGGACTTCAAAGCCCTTCTCGAAACGTTCGGCGTCAACACCTTCATCGGATACGGTTACACCAAAGCGCCGGTCAAAGTGCAGGCGCTTCTGGGCGAAAACTTTGAACGCATCGATCAGCTCCACGCACACCAAAAAGGGTGGGTATTGCTCGAAGAAACTCCGTTTTATGCCGAGAGTGGCGGACAATGCGGCGATAGCGGCGTATTGGGTGACAAAGCGGTTGTGCTGGACACGAAAAAATTCCACGGTCTGAACCTCTCGCATATCGAAACGAAAGAAACGCTCAGTGTCGGCGAAACGGTAGAGGCGATCGTGGACCCTTCACGCAACGAGATTGCCAAACACCACTCGGCGACCCACCTGCTTCATGCGGCACTGTACGAAACTCTGGGTGAGCACATCTCTCAAGCCGGTTCGCTGGTCGAGCATAACCGTCTCCGTTTTGATTTCTCGCATCCCAAAGCGATGAGCCATGAAGAGATCGCTCTCGTCGAAGAACGGGTCAACTACCATATCTTCCATGCGTTGGAGGGTGTAACACGCGAGATGAGCATCGACGAGGCCAAAAAGAGCGGCGCCAAAGCGCAATTCGGCGAAAAGTACGGAGATACGGTTCGTGTCGTCAATTTCGGGTCGGCATCGGTCGAGTTTTGCGGCGGTATCCATGTGAATAATACCGCCTCCATCGGAACATTCGCAATCGTCAAAGAGAGCGGAGTGAGTGCGGGTGTGCGCCGTATCGAAGCGGTGTGCGGAAATGCCGCCTACAACCTCTTTAAACAACAGCGCCACCTTCTCGAAGAGGTTGAAGCTTCCGTTAAAAACCGCGACGTATTGGCAGGAATCGAGCGGCTCAAAGAGCAGGTGAAAACCCTCAAAACCGACATGGCGGCACTGGCCTCAAGTGCCAAAGAAGAACTTGGCGTCACGATGATGGGCAGCACGGCTGTCGTTGTTGCCGAGTTGGGCGCCGGAGATATCAAAGAGCGGATCGACGAGCTCAAAAACAGCCATGAATCGGTTGCCGTTATGCTATTCCAAGCCAAAGACGACAAAGTCCTTCTCGCCGCAGGCGCGAAGAACACGACTCTCAAAGCGGGAGACTGGATCAAAGCGATTGCGCCGATCCTCGGCGGAGGCGGAGGCGGACGTCCTGACTTCGCCCAGGCAGGCGGTAAAGACGCTTCCAAGATGGGTGAAGCCAAAGAAGCGGCAT
>NZ_JBAVEF010000033.1:0-2349 GCF_049587615.1 Sulfuricurvum sp. | reverse complement strand
AGCTAGCAGGATCCAGAGTAGGTCGGGACACGTGTTATCTTGACTGAAGCCGGGGGGACCACCCTCCAATCCTAAATACTACTACCAGACCGATAGCGAACCAGTACCGTAAGGGAAAGGTGAAAAGAACTGCGGTGAGCAGAGTGAAATAGAACCTGAAACCTATGGCTTACAATCATTCGGAGCACTATTCTTTATGAAGTGTGACGGACTGCCTTTTGCATAATGAGCCTGCGAGTTGTGGTCAGTGGCAAGGTTAAGCAAACGCGAAGCCGTAGCGAAAGCGAGTCTTAATAGGGCGATTTAGTCACTGGCTGCAGACCCGAAACTAAGTGATCTATCCATGAGCAGGTTGAAGCTGGTGTAAGAGCCAGTGGAGGACCGAACCGGTGGGTGTTGAAAAACCCTCGGATGACTTGTGGATAGGGGTGAAAGGCCAATCAAACTTAGTGATAGCTGGTTCTCTCCGAAATATATTTAGGTATAGCCTCGAGTCGTAACATGAAGGGGTAGAGCACTGACAGGGCTAGGGCTGCTTACCGCGGTACCAAACCCTTTCAAACTCCGAATACTTCATGCGTAATCTCGGGAGTCAGGCGGTGGGTGATAAAATCAATCGTCAAGAGGGGAACAACCCAGACTAACAGCTAAGGTCCCAAAGTCGTATCTGAGTGGAAAAAGATGTGGAGTTGCTGAGACAATCAGGAAGTTGGCTTAGAAGCAGCCATCTTTTAAAGAAAGCGTAACAGCTCACTGATCTAGCGATTCTGCGCTGAAAATATAACGGGGCTAAGATGTACACCGAAGCTTTAGATTCTCTTTTAGAGAGTGGTAGGAGAGCGTTCCAAACAGCGTTGAAGGTATACCGGTAAGGAGTGCTGGAGCGTTTGGAAGTGAGCATGCAGGCATGAGTAGCGATAAAAGCAGTGAGAATCTGCTTCGCCGTAAACCCAAGGTTTCCTACGCGATGCTCGTCATCGTAGGGTTAGTCGGGACCTAAGTCGAGTCCGAAAGGGGTAGACGATGGCAAGTTGGTTAATATTCCAACACCGACAATTGTTCGTTTGAGTGATGGGGGGACGCATAGAGTTAATCGAGCTCACTGATGGAATAGTGGGTCGAAGGACGTAGGAGGTAACACAGGCAAATCCGTGTTGCAATACTCCGAGATCTTACAGGCTCTTCAAGGACTTCGGTCTGCGAGGAGAATCGATGATACTGTCGTGCCAAGAAAAGCCTCTAAGCGAGAACAATTGTCGCCCGTACCGTAAACCGACACAGGTGGGTGAGATGAGTATTCTAAGGCGCGTGGAAGAACCCTGGTTAAGGAACTCTGCAAACTAGCACCGTATCTTCGGTATAAGGTGTGCCCTAAGTATGTGAAGGAGCTTGCCTCTGGAGCAGAACCGGGTCGCAGCAAAGTGTCCCTCCCGACTGTTTACCAAAAACACAGCACTCTGCTAACTCGTAAGAGGATGTATAGGGTGTGACGCCTGCCCGGTGCTCGAATGTTAAAAGGATGTGTCAGCGCAAGCGAAGCATTGAATTGAAGCACGAGTAAACGGCGGCCGTAACTATAACGGTCCTAAGGTAGCGAAATTCCTTGTCGGTTAAATACCGACCTGCATGAATGGCGTAACGAGATGGGAGCTGTCTCAACCAGGGATCCAGTGAAATTGTAGTGGAGGTGAAAATTCCTCCTACCCGCGGAAAGACGGAAAGACCCCGTGCACCTTTACTATAGCTTGACATTGCTATTGGGATACTCATGTGCAGGATAGGTGGGAGCTGTTGATACTACGACGCCAGTTGTAGTGGAGGCATCCTTGAGATACCACCCTTGAGTATTCTGATAGCTAACTCGCATCAGTTATCCTGATGGAGGACACTGTCTGGTGGGTAGTTTGACTGGGGCGGTCGCCTCCTAAAAAGTAACGGAGGCTTACAAAGTTCGGCTCAGAAGGGTTGGAAATCCTTCGTAGAGTATAATGGCATAAGCCGGACTGACTGTGAGACAGACAAGTCGAGCAGAGTCGAAAGACGGTCATAGTGATCCGGTGGTTCTGTGTGGAAGGGCCATCGCTCAAAGGATAAAAGGTACGCCGGGGATAACAGGCTGATCTCCCCCAAGAGCTCACATCGACGGGGAGGTTTGGCACCTCGATGTCGGCTCATCGCATCCTGGGGCTGGAGCAGGTCCCAAGGGTATGGCTGTTCGCCATTTAAAGCGGTACGCGAGCTGGGTTCAGAACGTCGTGAGACAGTTCGGTCCCTATCTTCCGTGGGCGCAGGAGAGTTGAGGAGAGCTGACCCTAGTACGAGAGGACCGGGTTGGACGTGCCACTGGTG
>NZ_JBAVEF010000032.1:0-2228 GCF_049587615.1 Sulfuricurvum sp. | reverse complement strand
ATGACGGGTATCTGGTTTGAGAGGATGATCAGACACACTGGAACTGAGACACGGTCCAGACTCCTACGGGAGGCAGCAGTGAGGAATATTGCACAATGGAGGAAACTCTGATGCAGCAACGCCGCGTGGAGGATGACGCATTTCGGTGTGTAAACTCCTTTTAAGAGGGAAGATAATGACGGTACCTCTTGAATAAGCACCGGCTAACTCCGTGCCAGCAGCCGCGGTAATACGGAGGGTGCAAGCGTTACTCGGAATCACTGGGCGTAAAGGGTGCGTAGGCTGGCTTCTAAGTCAGATGTGAAATCCAATGGCTTAACCATTGAACTGCATTTGAAACTGGGAGCCTAGAGTTCAGAAGGGGCAGATGGAATTAGTGGTGTAGGGGTAAAATCCGTAGATATCACTAGGAATATCAAAAGCGAAGGCGATCTGCTGGGATGATACTGACGCTGAGGCACGAAAGCGTGGGGAGCAAACAGGATTAGATACCCTGGTAGTCCACGCCCTAAACGATGAATGCTAGTCGTCGGGGAGCTCGTCTCTTCGGTGATGCACTTAACAGATTAAGCATTCCGCCTGGGGAGTACGGTCGCAAGATTAAAACTCAAAGGAATAGACGGGGACCCGCACAAGTGGTGGAGCATGTGGTTTAATTCGAAGATACACGAAGAACCTTACCTGGCCTTGACATCCCGAGAGCCCTTAAGAGATTAGGGGGTGCTAGCTTGCTAGAACTCGGTGACAGGTGCTGCACGGCTGTCGTCAGCTCGTGTCGTGAGATGTTGGGTTAAGTCCCGCAACGAGCGCAACCCTCGTCCTTAGTTGCTAACAGTTCGGCTGAGCACTCTAGGGAGACTGCCTTCGCAAGGAGGAGGAAGGTGAGGACGACGTCAAGTCATCATGGCCCTTACGGCCAGGGCTACACACGTGCTACAATGGGGCGTACAAAGAGCTGCAATACCGCGAGGTGGAGCCAATCTCTTAAAGCGTCTCTCAGTTCGGATTGTTCTCTGCAACTCGAGAACATGAAGCTGGAATCACTAGTAATCGTAGATCAGCTATGCTACGGTGAATACGTTCCCGGGTCTTGTACTCACCGCCCGTCACACCATGGGAGTTGATTTCACCCGAAATCGGGATGCCAAACCGGCTACCGCTTACGGTGGAATTAGCGACTGGGGTGAAGTCGTAACAAGGTAACCGTAGGAGAACCTGCGGTTGGATCACCTCCTTTCTAAGAGTAACGACGAGTCATTCATTTGACTGCGTCATCTTAAATCTCACAGAGTATTGTCTTGACTGTCATTTCCTGCTTAGTCTTCAGTGATCCAGAGTTATTTGACATAGCTATATGGGTTTGTAGCTCAGCTGGTTAGAGCACACCCCTGATAAGGGTGAGGTCGATGGTTCGAGTCCATTCAAACCCACCATGAATCACTTATCTGGGGAATTAGCTCAGCTGGGAGAGCGCCTGCTTTGCACGCAGGAGGTCAGCGGTTCGATCCCGCTATTCTCCACCAGAAGTGTAAAGAGATCAGAGAAGTCTGATTCAAGTACTTAAATGAAGTATTTGAATTAGACTTTTAAAGTCTAAGATGTTATTTGAATTATTATTGTTAAGTCGTCAACTAAATATATTTGACATAGAGTGATCTATGAAGAATAAATTTAACGTAACTACAAACATTTCACTGTCTTATTCTTAATAAGGCGGTGAGCGCAAATTAGAAAAAGATATTAAGGGCCATAGGTGGATGCCTTGGCTGGTAGAGGCGATGAAAGACGTACTAGGCTGCGATAAGCCTCGGGGAGCTGCCAAGAAGCTTTGATCCGGGGATTTCTGAATGGGGCAACCCACTGTATCGAGAGGTACAGTACCCTTCGGGGGGCGAACCTAGGGAAGTGAAACATCTCAGTACCTAGAGGAAAATAAATCAAACGAGATTCCCAAAGTAGCGGCGAGCGAAATGGGATATAGGACAAACCGATGGCTTGCCATCGGGGTTGCGGACTGCATACGGCATTCTAAGTCGATAGATGAACCAGCTGGAAAGTTGGGCCACAGAGGGTGATAGCCCCGTAATCGAAATTGACAAAGAGCTAGCAGGATCCAGAGTAGGTCGGGACACGTGTTATCTTGACTGAAGCCGGGGGGACCACCCTCCAATCCTAAATACTACTACCAGACCGATAGCGAACCAGTACCGTAAGGGAAAGGTGAAAAG
>NZ_JBAVEF010000031.1:0-1608 GCF_049587615.1 Sulfuricurvum sp. | reverse complement strand
GTCTCGCGCGCGCCGCGCTTGCGGCCGGTGAGCATCGCCAGCGCGAGGTTCTCCCGATGGGCGAGGCTTCCCACGACCACGCCGGCGATGTGCACGACGACCACGGCGAGCATCGCATTGGCGAGCGCCTCGTGAACCTCTTCCACCCACTTGCCGCCGAGCTCTGCGTACGCGGCAAGCCCCGAGAGCCCCGTTGCCAGCGCGAGCCCGAGCAGCAGGTAGATCGCGACGGCCCCGGCCGGGTTGTGTCCCGTGTAGTGGGCGGGCCTGCCCGCGAGCAGCGAACGCACGTAGGCGAGCGCCGCCGCGGGCGCGGGCGGGAAGGCGCCGAACCGCGCATGGCGCGTCCCGAACACGCCCCACGCGATGCGGAACACCACCAGCGCGATGATCGTATAGCCGAACTGGGCATGGACGTCACGCCAGCGATCGGCGTCACCGGTAGCGAACGCCGCAGCGAATGAGCCGGCGAGGAGCCAATGGAACACGCGCAGCGGCAGGTCCCATACGAGGATCGTCCCGCGATCGGTCCGGTCGTCCACAGCTCCCGCCTCGGTGCCTGCAATCATGGGGCGACGACGTAGGGTGTGCGCCACGAGATGCCTCGCGTGGTCGCGTCGACCCTCAGTTGCGCCACCGCGCGATCGGTCAGGCGCACGTCGATTTCGTAATGCGGCGCGACCCCGGGAGCCGAGTCGGCCTGGGCAGCGATGACTTCGCCGGGAACGCTCGCCGCGACGATCGCCGCCGCCTCGGCGAGGGATGCAGCACCGGACGAAACGAGCGGGAGGTCCCGCGTGTCGAGATCGAGCGTGCGGGCATCGACGTCGAGCCGGGCCATGCCGGCGGCGCCGAAGCTCATGTCCACGTGATAGTGCGGACGTTCGTCACCCGACGCGTCCCGGGTGATGGCGACGACCTCGCCGTGATAGCGCGACTCGAGGCGCTTGGCCACCTTCCGGAGCTCACGCGATTCGTCGGCGCCCGACGACGCCAGGGCGAGCGCCGGCATTGCCGACAGGGCGATGATGGTCGTTGCAAGTGTGCGCAGCTTCATGGCAATCCCTCCGGGTGGATGCGCGCCGCGCCCGGAGGCCCCGCCTCCACGCTCGCGCATCGCCGCCAAGTTAGCGACACCTGCTTAACTGGCGCTTAACATCCGGCGGGGAACGCCGCACCCGTTCACAGGCCCGTCCAGGCGCCGGCGGGTCGTCGCTACCGCGACTTCAGCTTGGTGATGCCCATCATGCTCATCACCGACTTCTCGTAGAACGGCTCGGACGTGCCCTTCTTCATCTTGCGGATGAAGTACTTCTCGAAGCCGATCTTGGCGAGGTGCACCCACTTGCCCTCGGCGAACCAATTGACGTTGCGCGGCGGGATCTGCGGCAGCGCGACGAAGGCGATGCCCGTGTCGCCCATGTCGGCGAGGCACACGGCGTTCCACGTCGCCCGGTGCGTCGGCTGGCGGCCATCGATCGCGTCGCGGATGTTGTGCGCGGTCGCGGTCACCATCGATTCGATCATGTAGCCGGTCTTCGGGGCGCCCGTCGGCACGGGCGTCGCCTCGACCGGCGGGATCGCCACGCACACGCCGACGCCGTACAC
>NZ_JBAVEF010000030.1:0-1731 GCF_049587615.1 Sulfuricurvum sp. | reverse complement strand
TGCGGTCCATCCAGATCGCCATCACGTGGCAGCCGATGCCGGCGGTGGCGCGGCTGCCCTCGGGCACGACCGTCGACGTATTGTGCGGGCACCCCGAGCAGAAGTAGGGCAGGCGGGCAAGGCTGATCTTGGGCCTGGCTAGCGCCGCTTCCTTGGCATTGATCCAGTCGACCCGCTGGCGGATCTTCTCGATGACGCGCGGCAGCAGCTCGAGGCGCTCGATGCGCTGCGCGATGACGCGGGCGATCATCGCCGGCGTGAGCTCGGACGCGGCGGGCAGCAGCCAGTCGCCGTGCGGCCGCGTCCATTCGCCCTTTTCGTCGAACTTGCCGACGACGCGCGGGCGCACGTCGTCGCGCCAGTTGTAGAGCTGCTCCTTCAGCTGGTACTCGACGATCTGGCGCTTCTCCTCGACGACCAGGATCTCCTCCAGGCCGAGCGCGAAGTCGCGCACGCCCTCGGGCTCGAGCGGCCAGGTCATGCCGACCTTGTACACGCGGATGCCCAGCGCCGCGCACTTGTGCTCGTCGAGGCCGAGGTCCTCCAGCGCCTGGCGCACGTCGAGGTAGCTCTTGCCGCTGGTGATGATGCCGAGCCGCGGGTTCGGGGAGTCGATGACCACGCGGTTCAGGCGGTTCACCCGGCAGTAGTGCAGCGCCGCGTAGACCTTGTAGTCCTGCATCCGCGCCTCGGTGGCGAGGAACGCGTCGGGCCAGCGGATCGACACGCCGTCCGGCGGCAGCGGGAAATCGTCGGGGACGATGATGCGGGTGCGCGCCGGGTCGACGTGCACCGACGCCGAGCTCTCCACCGTGTCGGCGACGCACTTGAAGCCGACCCAACAGCCCGAGTAGCGGCTCATCGCCCAACCGTGCAGCCCGAGGTCGAGGATCTCCTGCACCGACGAGGGATACAGCACCGGCATCAGCGCGGCCGAGAACGCGTGGTCGGACTGGTGGGGGATGGTCGACGACTTCGCCGCGTGGTCGTCGCCGGCGAGCACCAGCACCCCGCCGTGCCTCGACGTGCCCGCGTAGTTGGCGTGCTTGAACACGTCGCCGCAGCGATCCACGCCCGGGCCCTTGCCGTACCACATCGAGAACACGCCGTCGACCTTCGCGCCGGCGTGGAGGTTGAGCTGCTGCGTGCCCCAGATCGCCGTGGCCGCGAGGTCCTCGTTCAGGCCGGGCTGGAAGCGCACGTTGGCGCGGTCGAGGAACTTCGCTGCCTTCCACAGCGCCTGATCGAGTCCGCCCAGCGGCGATCCGCGGTAACCCGAGACGAAGCCGGCCGTGTTCAGGCCCGCCAGGCTGTCGCGCTGGCGCTGCAGCATCAGCAGCCGGACCAGTGCCTGCACGCCGGTGAGGTAGACGCGACCGGAATCGAGCGCGTACTTGTCGTCCAGCGCGACTTCACGCAGGACCGGGGCGGCTGGCGCCATGGGCATAATGCTCCGCAAAAAAGATCGTGTCTTTCGGGACGCCGCGGAAGCCCGTTCGGTTCCGGTGCGACGTCGCGGGTGCCCTTCGTGGGGGCGTCGCGACTGGGCGCGGAGTTTACGCTTTCGTCACACGCCTGAACAGGTCACAATCGTGACGCGCGCGCCAGCCGACCGACGGACCGCCGCTCAGTGGACTATCCTGTGCGCTGACGCGCTCCGGAATTGATTCGCCCTCGGGGCGGCCCTTCGAGCTCATCGACCGACGTGACCGACTTCGCGCTCCTTCCCGC
>NZ_JBAVEF010000029.1:0-1660 GCF_049587615.1 Sulfuricurvum sp. | reverse complement strand
TGACGGTCATTTCATGGTCTGAAACCTCTCTGAATTACACCTTGGCGGTCACCGGCAAGGCAACCGCATTGCAGTTGAAGAGTCGCAAATCAAGGCGGTGAATGCGGTGCAACCAGTAATGGATTTTGGCGCGCAGACCGCGGTCTTGAACGCCCAGACGCAGCGTGGGACGTCGGCCGCCGCTGCCGTAGATCGCCGGGATGGCCAGCACTTTCAGTCGCAGGGTCTTCAATCGCGCCACACCCTCTTCGGCGGTTTTTAAGACTTGGCGATTGAGGTGGTGGACCAGGTTGTAGCAGACCATCCCGATCAGCAACATCGCCGCCTCCGTCCCCCAGAAGCTGTGCACGTTAAACTCATGCCAGCCGTATCCCTCCTTGAGTTCCTTGATGCAGTTCTCCTCGTGGGCCCTCGGCCGATACGTCCGCCAGATTTCCTCGGGCGACAAGGTCGTCTCGTGGGTGACCAGCACGCTGTAGCGATACTCCCGATGTTCCTCCAACTCCCGGAACAACATCGGCTGCTTGCCGCTGGCCTTGGGTCGTGTGGGTACGTGCTGCCGGATCACGATCAGCCGCCGCGCTTTCTTCCAGGTGCTCAACGCCACCGTGACCTCCGCGACCTCCAAGCCCTTCTCCAGAAGTTTCCATCCGCTGATCCCGCGGATCGCCGAAAGCACATACGCCGTTAACCGCAAAGCAATGACATACCGCTGCTTTTCCCCCTCCAAATGCTCCAGAAAACCTTCTTCGCCAAAGCCGCTGTCGGCCAAGATCCAACCGATCCGCAGTCCCCGTGGCAGTTCCCTACAGGTCTGATCGTAGAAGGTGACGCACTGGTGAGCCGTGTGCGTGTCCCCCCGTCGATTCCATAGATTGACCACGTATCCACTCCCCAATCCCGCTTTCAACGGATGATGACTCGGCCGGCCGGGCTTCTTCGGGTTGTAGCCTTTGCGCGCTCCCTCCTGCACCCCGTAGCGCTCGCACACGGTGCTATCCAAAATCAGCGTGTCCTGCGTGATCTTCTCTGCCTCGATCAGCGTCCCAGCCAACCCCACCGCCGCGGTGCGTAATGCCTCATTGTGCCGCTGCCGGAACTTGCCGAAGAAACGCGTCAACACACTCGTGGCTTGCGGCAACCACACCACCCCAAAGCACGCCTTCAATCCTCCCATCCCGTGACTCCACCACGTCACATGACTGAATCGGGTTCCCCCCGTCAGACTCGTCAGCAGCAACGCCAGTACCTTCTCGTAGACGCCCTTCGCATTCGGCGATCTTTCCTCCACCGGCATATGTTCCAAGACCCACTCCCGAAACCGGATCCGCTCCAAAAACTTCGCCACCACCGAACAGGCCCCACCCCAGGCCGTCAGTTGTTTGTTTGTAAAGGTAATCTGAACTTGTCCCACCCGATCCGCCCGCGTACTCTCTTCTTCGTGCTTCACTTTTTCGTGCTCCTTTCGTTGGATATAACGAGAGCACAGTGAAGCACTTACCTTTTCAAAAACAAGTCAACTGCAAGATCTGGGTTTACTGGACCGCAACTGGGAGGGCCAGAAGATGGAGGAACATCATCAGGCCCACTTGGTCCGATATATGGACGATTTTGTCGTTCTATGTCGGAAGCAGACCGAAGCGCCGATGCGGTTGATCCG
>NZ_JBAVEF010000028.1:0-103316 GCF_049587615.1 Sulfuricurvum sp. | reverse complement strand
TCGAAGCGTTGGCCAGTTATAAAGTCGAAGTGGGCGGACCGAGATCGGTTGCCGATGTCTTTAACCGTTTGGGTGCGAAAGTATCCAAAACAACCCTGGCACAAATCGAGCAGTTGGATCAGGAACTTGCCTCATCGATTAAAGAGATGATGTTTACCTTTGATGATATCGTCGATCTGGATGGAAACAGTATCCGCGAGATTCTCAAATCGGTAGATAAAAACGATCTTATGCTGGCGCTTAAAAATGCGGTTGAAGAGCTTAAAGAGAAATTCTATGCTAACATGTCCCAGCGGGCTAAAGATGCTTTTATCGAAGAGATGCAGTTTTTGGGTGCGGTTAAAATGAAAGAAGTCGAAGGGGCCCAGCGAAGAATCGTCGATGCGGTTCAGGTATTGGCCGAACAGGGCGTATTGCAGCTGGGCGAATCTGAAGAGATGGTGGAGTAAAGACAATGGATGTGGTCCTTCAGCACAATTCTCAGGGTGCTCATGCCATCAGCAAATATCAGTTTAAAATTCTCTCGTCCCTCTCGGGAATGAGTATCGGTGAAGCAACCCATGAAATTAACCATTTTGCGGGTGATGAGCCGCCGGTTGAGCGAGTGAGAGAGACCGCCCATTCATCTAAAGACGAGCTGATCGAATCGTTGTTAAAAAAAGCCGATGAGATGAGTTCGAATGTTATTAAAATGCAAATGCGGCTTGAATCGATGCAAGAAGAACATGCGTCCGCACTTGAAGAGGCCAAAAAAGCCGGATATGCAGAGGGATTGAGTGCCGGAATTGCCCAAGAGCAGGCTCAGCATGCGGGGCAAAGCGCACAGTCACATGAGCTGTTGGCACAGTCGGTTAAAACGCTCGAAAATGCGGCTTCAGAGTTTGTCATTGCGTTGGATTCCATTCAAAAAGAGCTTACCCATACGGCCCTTGATATCGCGAAAGAGGTGATTGGGATCGAGACTCAGGAACATAGCGCCAAAATAGCCGCTAAACTCTCCAATGATTTGATCGAAGAGTTGAAAGATGCGTCCAAAGTCACCCTCCGTGTGAATCCTGCTGATCATGGGTTTATCTCTGAAAAAGTGGGCTCGCTGGCCCACATTGAGGTGTTATCCGATCGTGCGATCAGTCCCGGAGGGGTAGTCGCAATCAGCGATGCCGGTAATATCGATTCGGAGATTAAAAAGCGTTACGAGAGACTTAAGCGGTCATTGTTGCTTGAATCGTAAAGCATTTTTGCAAACATTCGCTTTTATACTATGACATTTGTTATATAACTATTTTTTAGGACACTACCCAACAATGAATATCAAAAATTTTACCTTGCCGGAACTGGAAGCGTTATCCCAAAAAATACGGGACCGTATTTTGGAAGTGGTGAGTACAAACGGCGGGCACTTAAGTTCTACGTTGGGTGCGACAGAGATTATCGTCGCCATGCATAAAGTATTTGATGCTTCCAAAGATCCCTTTATTTTTGATGTATCTCACCAAGCGTATGCCCATAAACTGCTCACCGATCGATGGGAGGAGTTTTCAACACTTCGTCAATTCGGCGGGCTCAGCGGTTATACGAAGCCCTCTGAATCGGAGATGGATTATTTTGTTGCGGGGCACAGTTCGACCTCCATATCTTTGGGAGTCGGTGCGGCAAAAGCGATCGCTCTGAAAAATGAACAAGAGAGCCGTATTCCGGTCGTAGTGATCGGTGATGGTGCCATGTCGGCGGGGATGGCGTATGAAGCACTTAACGAACTCGGTGATCGAAAATATCCGATGGTGATTGTCCTCAACGATAATGAAATGAGTATTTCCAAACCGATCGGAGCGATCAGCCGAATGCTCAGTTCGGCGATGGCAAGCCCTTTTTATCAGCGGTTTAAACGAAAAACGGAGCAATTTGTCGATAACTTCGGTGAGGGAGCCCATTATCTTGCCAAGCGGTTTGAAGAGTCGTTCAAATTGATCACGCCGGGGATTATGTTTGAAGAGATGGGGATTGAATACATCGGTCCGATCGACGGGCATGATCTTAAATCCTTGATTGAGACGTTTGAAATCGCCAAAGGGATGGGGAAACCGGTACTGGTCCATATCCAGACCATTAAGGGCAAAGGGTATGAGATTGCGGAGGGAAAACACGAAAAATGGCATGGTGTATCCCCGTTTGATCTCAAAAGCGGTACGGCCAATGCCAAAAGTTCGTCAAAAAGTGCGACACAGATTTATGCCGATGCTCTGATGGAACAGGCAGCTGCAAACGATAAGATTGTTGGGGTTACGGCCGCAATGCCAAGCGGTACCGGATTCACACAGCTGATGGAGAGCTATCCCAACCGTTTTTGGGATGTCGCGATTGCCGAACAGCATGCGGTAACCTCCATGGGGGCGTTGGCAAAAGAGGGGTTTAAGCCGTTTTGTACGATCTATTCGACCTTTCTGCAACGGGGATTTGACCAAGTGATCCACGATGTCTGTTTGATGGATTTACCGGTGGTTTTTGCGATGGACAGAGCCGGTATCGTCGGAGAAGACGGTGAAACCCATCAGGGGGCATTCGACATCAGCTTTTTACGCTTGATTCCCAACATGACGTTGTGCGCTCCGCGTGATGAACTCTCGTTTCATCAGATTGTCGATTTCGCCTGCGCGTATGAACACCCTTGTGCGATCCGTTATCCGAGAGGGTCATTTTTTGAAGCCGATCTTCCTGTATCGGTTCCGTATGAGACCGGAAAATCGCAATTGCTCGTTTCGAACGATTCCGATCGGTTGTTTATCGGATACGGTAACGGTGTCGGACGTGCGGCACAAACGATGGCATTGATGGAGGATCAGCCCTCATTGCTTGATCTGCGTTTTGTGAAGCCTTTGGATACGCAGATGCTACACCAAATGGCGTTACAGCATAAACGATGGTATGTATTCAGCGACTCGGCACGGATGGGAGGGGTCGGAAGTGCCCTTTTGGAATGGCTGTCCGAAGCAAAGATTACCGATGTACAGGTGGTGAGTTTCGAATACGGGGATACGTTTATCAAGCACGGCAATACGAAACTCGTGGAAGAGTCGCTCGGATTGCTTCCTGTGCAATTGGCGGCAAAGGTTATCGCAGGAGAATAACTCCCGCAATCCTCCCCGTATGCTGTTGATCGGCTCGATACGAGAAGTATCGGTCATGATGGCATGCGGTACACTCCTCTATGACTTCCACGTTTTTAACCTTCATCCGCTGCAACTGCATGAGCAATATGGTGTTCACATCCAAAAAGATTTTTTCTCCCTCTTTGCGGAGGGCTTCAGAATACCCTTTTGAAGTGGTTTCTTCCGCTATTGTCGGGTTGATTTCATAACAGCAACCGCTGATGGAGGGACCTAAAACGGCATGGATATCAGATGCTACCGAACCGAAATGCTCCCTCATCATCATAATCGTTTTGGGCAGGATCTCGTTTAACGCTCCCGCACGCCCCGCATGGATCGCAGCACACGCATGGTGAACCGGATCATAGAGCAAGATCGGGGTACAATCGGCGCTCATCACCATAAGCGGAGTATGGAGACGGTTTGTGATCAGCGCATCGCATTCGGGCGGGGTATCAAAGGTGAACGTCTCATCGATGATGACGATCCGATCCGAATGGATTTGGCGCATATGGATCAGCCGACTCCGTTCATATCCGAGTGTTTGGGCGAGAAGATCATGGTTTTTTACAACATCCAGAGGATTGTCGCCGACATGAAAGGCGAGATTGGCGCTGGAATAGGGGAGTGATGAGACGCCGCCTAGACGGGTAGTAAAAGACGCTGTGACATTCGTGTACGATGATAAAAGAGAAGGGGATATCGTTTTCATGCGGTGAGTATACCCATAGAGCGTTTTAGTTGGAATTAAAGATCATTTGATTATTCTTCCATTCCGCTTTTTTATGTCGGGGCGTAGCGCAGTTTGGCTAGCGCACTACCTTGGGGTGGTAGAGGTCGCCTGTTCGAGTCAGGTCGCTCCGACCATGTAGAACCCCTTAAAATAGGGTTTTTGCTTCTTGATAATTGCTTTGGGTCTCCTCTTTGGTCTCCTATCTTTCAAAAAAATGCTTTTCTACGTACCTTTTACCTCATCGATATACTCAATTCTTTAAGCTCAAAATTGAGCGCATCATTCTGATATTAAAATTATGATGTTTCACGCTCTCCCCAAGTATGGGTCTATTGAATTTCATCCGCTTAGTGTTGATTTCTTTTGATGAAGCTCTAATAGATATCAGCCGATACTTCTATAAATTAACGTAAAAAATGATATCGTATTAACTAAAATTACAAGGGAAAAATTAAATGTCTGAAGAAAATCATAATTTAAATTTAGTATCTACACTACCAAAAGCTTCAGGGTGGAATAAATGGAAAATATTAGCTGTTGCAAATAGTATTGTAATCATAGCATTGACTATTGCCATGATTAATTATGTACATAATTTTAAAATAGAAATGGATAAGTCACATAAAATTATTTCAAATCATGGAGACTGGATATTTGAGTTAGCCACACAAGATGAATTTCATATGGTAAAAACTTTTGATTTACATGTAACTACTCTTCAGTATGTGAATCCTTTTGTATCAGTAGAGGTCATCAAAGCTGCACAATTTATAGATGGTCAAAAATTGACTATTGGCATATTGAATACAAGCGGAGCAGGAATGAGTGATATTACAATGAAAATTACCAAGGTCGACGATACAAATGATACAGGTGGCATCGATTTGAACTATTTAAATAAAATCCCTTCAGGTTTTATGGGTCAAACAACTGTTGTATTGCCAAAAGATTATGTAGGGCAAAATCTTGGAATTTCGTTTATTAGAAGTAATTCAGAATTCCAAATGATTCCATGAAGATAAAATATTTTTAGGGCTTAAAACATAATGAGAGTGCGCTTTAAGCATTCTTTTATTGTCCTTTTTTTCTGCTGACATACCCTTTGTGTACCTCATTAAATAACTAAATATTCCCTTTTTAATGAATAAAAAATGTTTTATAAGATACTATGATCGCTCCATAAAAAGAGGGAAACATGAAAGTCACTACTATTTTACTATTCATTGGAGTAATGTTGATGAGTGGATGCGCTCGTAGCATTGCTGATATTGATGTAAGTCACGCTGATAAGGGTTGCGTGCGCCAATGTACTATGGCATATTCGTCCAGCGTATCGCTACCTTTTGCTAATACCATAGCAATGAATAGAGCTGCTGATTCATATGAAATTTGTGTAAAGACGTGTACAACGGATAAATAACTTTGAGTCGATAGGCGCATTGTGCTACTGTCCTATCGACTATCATTTTCCCTTGTGTAAGGGTAGAGTCTATCAAATATTATCATCTCGCTTGGGTATGTAGATATGCAATTGCCCTCTTTCTTCAACTTCTATTTTTTGCGGAGCGTTATAGCCGTGCATAGCGTTTAACTCCTTCACGACGGATACAATGTCTGTTGCCTTGTCTGCTATGGATAAAGCCTCTTTGAGTTTTTTAACACTGTCTTCTCTACTCCATATTCCTGACTTAACAAGCTCGTTCCGTAATTCTCCGATACGTGCCGTAATATTGCCGTTCTGCATTAGTTCGGTTGCTTTACGATTAATGCTTTCAGGTTTCATATTTTGAACTTCATACGATACTCTGTACGCTTCGGAAGCGTTGCCCGTTTCAAGATATGAAGATACGAAACGCTCTTGTTTCAATGTAAGTTTTTCCATTTATTAATCCTTTTTTCTTGTACAAAGTGAAATACCCTCTTAAACCCGATGGTTACGGACTTTCAAAGTGGTTTTTAAAGACTGATTTTCTTATCACTTAACGGAATACCCTCTTTATAAAAGCATCCGTTTTGAGTGTTGCCGCTTCGATGATCTCATCCGCATTAATAGCTTCACCATTACGCCAAAATTGACCTATAAACGAGTATTCTATCCGTGTTAATGGATAGCTCAATCGGTTGGCGTGTTGTTTATCATACGCCGTTACCTTTGCATATTTCGGCTTGGGTGGTTGGTAGTAGATGGTTGTTTTTTCAAACACCGCCGCCCCGTGTCTTTTGCATAGCGTCCGATGAGTTCGGCTATTTGAGTAATCACACCACTTTAAGCCGATAAGGTCGATACAACGATCAAAGCGGGATAATCTGAGCGGTTCATCCCATACGCTCAAAAACTCCTCCAGTATCGCCCGTCTTTGGATTGCTCCATCATTCAAGGCGTGTTCGTTTCGTTCGTATTGCTGTAAGCCGTGAAAATGTAGCTCTATTCCCTTACCGTTGCCATATCGTACCAATGGGATAGATTGACCCCGTTCGTGATGCAAGAGAGCTACAAACGCCGCCGTCTTTGGTAGTGTTCGCCCCGTAATATTTCGCCATTCTTTCCGCTGTTCTTTTATCGGTCTGATCGGTGAACATTTCAAGATTTCAAGCTGTCCGCCTAAAATCGCCTCGATCTTCTTTGCCGTATGTAAATCAGCATCGCCCGTTATTACTTGCAAGACGACGCTATCAATAGCCGTCACCCGTTGCATATTCAGCACGGCAGGGGTATAATGACGGTATCAAACTTCCCGCATTACTCCCCGCCTGTCTCGGTTTAGGCGGATTTCTTTTTCGGCTTATACTTAGCTCTACAGTCGAATTGCGGATTATCTTCGAGTAACTGATTTTTAATCCTGCTCACCGTTGAAAGAACACTGTAAAATCTCGGCTCTAACTGCATAACATAACTGTTGGGATAAAACTCGTTTGCGTATTCGTGCATTATTAAAGCGTTACTATTATCACCGCCAAACTTTTGAGGGTTTGACTTGATTTTGTCATACGTCCAAACGTAAAGTTGTTTTTTAAAAAACTTATCCATTACGCCACCTTTGCTGATTCAAACAATGCGTCAATCTCTTGGCGTTTGTAGCGGACGACGTTTCCTATACGGTAATAGGGTAGTTTCCCTTTTGATCGCAGGTTTGCCTGTGTTTTGAGAGATAGCCCTGATTCGTCTTTTAACTGAGAGGGGTTCATCCACTCGCCTTTTAGGTATTCTTTGACGACTTCGATGAGTTGAGAAAGTTGTTTTGATTCCATAAAGTAATCCTTTGGAAAAGACTACTAAGCGCTTAGTGTAGTGGCATGATACGGGAATGGATAGGATATTGTCAGGTTTGTAAATCCACATTTGCGTGGATTCTCATTCTTGCGAAATTGAGTGATTTATGATACGTATTTCTTTTTAGATTTTTCTATTGCTTCTACAAGTTCCGTAATATTATTCCCACCTTTTAAGTTATATTTTTCTGTGAGTGATTTTAAGAACTGACGTAGCTCATCATTATTAGAACCTTCGATTTTTGGTTTGCAATACCGTCCAATCTGCAAATTGTTAAATAGCGATTGGTCTTTTTCATGTTTAGTACCTAATTTTTGCATCATATCTATTTCTTTGAGAGAATTATCGATAAATGTATTGAGTATTTTTTTAAAAGTATCATTTATGCCCGTCTCTATAAACTCTGTTCCATTCATCTGATATGGTAATTCTTGGTCATCAAAGAACTCTCGAAATCGTTCAAGCGTTTCTTTATCGCGTTGTAAAAGTCTTTTAGGATTTTTACAGGTATCTAATGTCTTTGAAAATTCCTTTAAATTACTTCCACTGAACACTATAATCAACTGCTTTACAAATGCTCTTACTTCTATTTCTTTGTAGATATCGGGAATATCGTTTAAAAACTCTAAATAACCTGTATTCAAAAAAGGGGGATATGATTCTTCCTCATCGTAATCAAAAATGAAGTATTCATCTTCTTTACACACTCGAATAAATACATCATAAAAAGAGTTTTGATTACCCATTAATCAATCCCCCCATCTTATCTGCCACAACGTCGCCCGATGCGGTGTTTTGTAGTGTGAGATACTTTCGTACCGTTGCCCCGTCCGTATGTCCTAAAATAGCCGATAAATGGATACTCTCTACTCCTTCAGCGGATGCGGCACTCACTAAAAGATTTCTCATCCAGTGAAACGAAAATTCAGCTATTCCACTTTTATCCCTGATGCGGTCTATACGGCTATTAAAATCATCCATCTTTGTCCCTTTGAGGGTAAGGAATATGTAGCCGCTTTTGGTAGGATGCAACGAATACCACTCCATAAGCGCATCGCGTACCATCGACGGTAATCGGTACTGCTGATCTCGCTTTACTTTATTATTCGCGGCTCTGACGACGTAGGTATCGTTATCGATGTCCTCCCATTGTAGTCCCGTTACTTCACTCTTACGGCGACCGCTAAATCCAAATAGAAATAATGCACGGCTCATCGGGTCGTTTGAAAATTCGCTAATGATTGTTTGGTAAATCTTTTGGTACTTTACTCCGGCATTGAGTACGATTTTCTTTTCGCTCATTTGATCTCGCTTGATACGATGCCCCGCCAAAAATGGGGACTCCGTAATAATGCGGTCTACGGTGAGGGCGTGTTTAAATAGGGGGATGAGTATTTCATCGTTTTGTTTTCGCGTCCCTTGGGAGAGGTGAGAGGTAGAGGTGACGATTTTGGTAATGTCCGATGAGGTTATATCGATGATGCGTTTCGCTCTGATAACGGGTGCAATGTAATCGCGCCAAAATGAACTATAAACGGCGTGACGCTTTGCCCCCCATGCTGTCCCCTTGAACTTTTTGAACCGTTCCCAATACTGAGACGCGGTTAATGTCCCCGCCTCTACGTTATCAATACCTTTGAGTTTTTTTAGTTCTTGTTCTAAATGTGCAATGTGATCGCGTTTACTAATATGCACGGGGACGGTAATAATCTTTACTCTGCGTTTGCCATCGTCATGGCGAAACTCTATTTTGTATTTTCCCTCATCGTGTTTGTGACGCTGAAAATAGCTTACTTCTTTACCACCTCGTTTGATAGGTAGCCAGTCATCCCGATTGATTGCCATTTGGTCGGTCTCCTCTTGGGTCTCCTCAAATTACGTTTTAGGTCTCCTCTGAGGTCTCCTAAAATTATATCTGATTTAGGAATAAATAGTATAAAAATGGGAATATACCCCATAAAATAGGGGTTTGTTTGGGAATGTATTTTCGCTTAAGGGAAAGGGTTGTTACCTGTTCGAGTCAGGTCGCTCCGACCATGTAGAATGCCTATAAATAGGGATTTTATCTCTTCAAGAAACTTTTTCCAAATCTTCATTTTTTCCAAAGTCACCCAAAATGTCACCCAACCCTTCAAAGAGATCAATCGAACGTTAACTTGCAGATGCAAAGGCCCAAAGTATTTCTCGTCATGAAAAAAAGATTTTCGTCCAAATGGTATGAATACCGATGTAGTGTATAATACTGTATTACAAAATTCACATTTGGAGAATATAGATGACAGCAACTGTTCGACTGGACAAAACACTGGAAGAAAAACTCGATTTTATTTCTCAATCGCTCCACAAAAAAAAGAGCGACATTATCCGTGATGCCATTTCATTTTATGCCGACAGTATTGAAAACAGTCAAAAAAGCCGCATTTTAAAAGCGGTAGCCAAAACCAAAGATGCCGATAAAGCTGAAAACAGTGAGTTCGAAGGAACCCTCGATGACGGTCTGTAAAGGGGAGATTTGGCTGGTCAATCTCAATCCTCAGAAAAAATCGAATGAAATCGGGAAAACCCGTCCTGTTGTTGTGATTCAAAATGATTTGCTGAATCACAGTGATTATGCCACGGTGATCGTTTTACCGATGACGACGGTTTTGATTGATGATGCAGAACCGTTACGGTTTCGAGTCAAAAAGAGAGCAAGTCTTGAATCGGATTCGGATGTTTTAGTGGCTCATGCAAGAGCGGTTGATAAAGAGCGATTGCTTCATAAACTTGGAGAACTTTCAACTGCCGAAATGGATAACGTCCGAAAATTATTTCACGAAGTTGTTTTTTAACACATTGCAATATCGTGCAAGGGAGCTACTTTATCCGTTGTGAGAGGGTGACGCTGCAAGTGAAAGGGTTGCACTGTAATGCTTCTCATCCTGTACATCCCTCAACTGCCATCCATAATAATCGCACAGTGTCTTGGCAATCTCCAGCCCGACTCCGGTGGAGTGGATGATCGGGGTATTCCGGTCACATACCGGATTTTCAATCTCAAAGACTCCATTATCGCATCTGAGGTAAATCGTGCTTCCATAACACGCATGGTTCAACGCATTTTCGATCAGAATCCGTGTTACCCGCTCAAACGGTGCTTTGGGAAGAAGAGCTGCCGATGTCTCCGGTATCGTGAGTTCAAAATGGAGCTCGCGGTGCTGCCAAAGGGGTTTGAGTTCTTCTATCCATCGCTCCACCGATTCTTTTAAATGGATAATTTCCATCCCTTCCGAACGCTGGGTCGCATGTAAAATAAGGGTTATTTTTTCGGCGATGGTATCAATCTCTTCACGGGCTTGCACGATGGCCTCAGGGTTCCACTCCCCCTTTTGATCGGCAATATCGATGCGAAGCCGCAGCTGTGCCAGAGGGGTTTTGAGCTCATGGGTCAATGCTTTCATCGAATCGTGCTGTGTCTTCTGGAGTCCGCTGATCCGCTGCTGCAACGAAGAAATGGCATCTCTTAATGCCATAATCTCCACTCCTCCTCCCGCAATTTCAGGCTCTTTATCGGGATCACTGCAGGTCAGGCAGTGATGGACAAGTTCGTTAAAAGGGGTAAACAAAAGACGGATGAAAAAATAGATGATTCCGCTTGTTAAGACAAATCCAAACAAAAAGAAAAACCATCGGCTGATGATCATCCGAATAAGCTCTTCATTGATTTTTGCCGTTGATGAACTGATGGTTAAATAGCGGCCGTCGTGGAGTTGCATGGATTGGGAGAGTCGATCGGGCGTCTGTTGAGAGATCTGCGGGAGCAATTCTATCCGTAAATCATCGATCACTCCCCCCTTTGAGAGGAGATCTAAATGGGGGTCGCTAAGAACTAAGGCAATGGTTTCAACACTCACCTCTTGCGGCATATGTTCATGCGTCACTTCGTTGATCAAAAACGAGAGGCTGCGTGAAAGGGATTGTTCCATGTGATGGTAATAAATACTTGCCAGCCCATATCCAAAGATCGTGACTGATACGATCGTCATTCCCAGCGAAACTGCGAGGATTCTCCCTTTAAACGTTTTTAAGAACATATCCTCGCCCTTTTACCGTTTCAATCGGATCGATCGGCAGCTTTTTGCGAATATTGCTGATGACAACATCAATCGTGTTAGAGGTCATTGCGCTGGGATCGTCATAAATCGCATTGGCAATATCCTCTCGTGTGAAAACTTTATCGGGTCTGGACGCGAGAAAGAAAAACAGATCGTGCTCTTTTTTGGAAAGGACGATCGGCCTTCCCTCTGTGCTTACCGTTTCATTTTTCATATCGATGCACAGCGGTCCTATCGTGATAACATTCGGGGTGTAACGCCGGATCAGTGCATCGAGCCTCATTTTAAGCTCCCGTAGATCATAGGGCTTCTCCAGATAATCATCGGCCCCCGCACTCAAACCGGCAATCCGTTCTTCTACCCCTCCGTAGGCACTCGCAATCATCACGGCGCATGCGGGCTGAAGCTTTTTGAGCTTGGGGATGATCTCCATTCCGCTGTCGGTTCCGGAGAGATTCCGATCCAGTAAAATCGCTTCATACGCATAGCTCTGAATCAACTCAAAAGCCTCTTTGAGGGTTCCTGCCGTATCAATGGTATGGAACACCTCCAATGCATCTTTTAGCATCGATCTCAATTTTAAATCGTCTTCAATAATTAATACTCTCATCTTTTTATTGTAATCTATTTTATTCTTTTTTGAGCTTTAAAAATTGTAAATAATATTTTTTCATGATTTTTTCATCTACTACCAGTACGATATAGGGGTTAAATGACCGAAGGAGTTCAATCATGAGAAAATTATATCATTCCCTTATAGGGACGATGTTAGGGGCAAGTATTCTTGCCCTATCCGGATGCGGAGGTGAGGATAGCACCACTTCCGATGTCAGTACCGCGTATTTCGTGGACAGCAATGTCGGTGGAGTGAACTACACCTGTGGAACCCAGTCGGGCGTTACGGGAGCGGACGGCTCATTTCGTTACCAGCACGGGCAATCGTGTACGTTTAGTATCGGTGCGACAAGTTTCACGGTTTCCGCCGATAGACTCTCGGCAGGAAAATCGATTACGCCGTTTGATATATTTGCAGGCGATGATGAAAAGGTGGTCAATCTTGCCCGTATGCTTCAAACGCTTGATAGCGATAAGAATGCAACCAACGGTATCGATATCAATGCCACAGCCCATGCCCTCATCCAAAATCCAATCAACTTCGGATCGAATTTTGATACGAATCTAACCTCCGCATTAAGCGGAAGCGTCTATCTCCCCATCGTTACCCCCGTAGCAGCACTTGCCCATCTCGCACCCAATGTTCCGGTACCAACGAGCTACACGACGTTTGAACGGATTGCTGAGATTGATGCATCGGACATTGCAGCAGATTCGGGATTTACCAACCCGACCGATCAAGCACGCTACGTCGCGCAGAAAATCGCCAAATATTTTTATCAGACGAATGATACGAATGTAACCTCGGCAGCGGATTGGGTGTTAGGCGGCGCTCCTGCTTCGATTACGGCTCTTGATGTGAATAGCACGGTTAAGCTTCTGAATCCTTACATTCTTGAGATCCCATCACCGGATAACAACAAGACGATGATTGTCGAAGTATGTAACAAGGCCCATGCCGGCGGTGCGATTTCCGGAAATACAATTCCTGGCGGAGAAGTTCATGGTGCGGCATTGCCGTGTGAAATCGCTATTTATACCGATACGACGACCGGGAAAATCTATGTCGATATCCTTGATCCTGTCGGAAGCTTCGCCGTATTCTTTAACGATTTAGGGAGTAACCCGGAATTAGCGGCAATGGCGTTGCAGGTCAAAACCGAAATCAAGTTGATCACCTACAAAGGTCTTGATACGGGAAAAGTGGACCATGTCAAAAAAGCGACCGGGATGGGGGCAACATTTACACCGACAGAAATTGCTGCACTTTCAGGACAGTATTTGACTTACACCTACGAGATCAACAACAATGATCCTATCTGGAATGGTAAAACGGCTGTCCAAAAACGTGCTGTTGCTCAAATAGCAGCGCAAGAGATGATCAAAGCAATGACCATCAATGTTCCTTACGATTATAACGCTACCTCGTATACGACTCTTTTGGGCGGTTCACTTTACGGAAGTTTGACATTTCCTCCGTATGTAACGGCTACAGAATCGGGTATTAATGCAAATACGGCAATCTATCCCTATCTGATGGATGATTATAATATCTCTTCGGCAGGTAAGTGGCGTTCGGCACGTTATGCACCGCTTAATGTTCCGCGTGCTGTGGATACGGCTACTTACGGATTTATGTACACCGTTGAAGCATGTTCGCCGACGTATGCCAAACTGGCACTCAGTATGGGGGGAGACAGCCGTGATCATGCGACAGCGCTTCCATGTCAAATGACGTTTTACATCGATGACAGTAATCAGTCATCCCCGAAACTCAAAGTGGTATTCTTGAACCCTGTTTTTATGTTCCAAACGCTCTTTAAAGACAAATTGGCAACACTCCAACCTAATGAGCAAGCGTCTCTGAGTACGATGGCTACAACGGTCAAAAATGACCTCGTCAACATGACCCGATACGTGATGGATCACAACCTGACCTGGGTTGTCCCTAATCCGACCATTACGGCAGATTAATCTCTTCGATTATCCCCCCTTTGGGGGATACATCACTGTATTGCACTTCCCCAAACCGATTCTGAAATCCATTTTAGTTTATAAAGTTTCAAGAGCGCCGTTCGATTCACGCGAGTTGATTTGCGATAGGGCTGAGTGAAAGATTCCGATACAACTTTGATCTTTATGACTCTGCCAGCATATTGTCCATCAACACAAACAATTCGTGAGATGCTTTTTCCATTGCTTCAAAGTTGGCAATAATCTCGTCGGCATGAGCGACACACTCCTCTTTTTTATGATGGACGAATTCCAAATTGATATTGGCTTTTTTGTGTACCAACACATGCGGCTCTTTTAGTTTTGGATAGCTGTTTGTTTTTCCAAAGCGTCGTTTTCCTTCATCATCATACCATTTGCCCATACGACATTGGTGCGAATCCATGGTGTCGAGTTGCTGTTCACAGGTCATGATGCTGTTGTACGCACGTGATTTGTAGAGGATATGATCGATTTTTGCCAATACGATAAATACATTGTTCTCCATTTGATAGGAAGAATTAACGATACGGGATGAACTTTCGTTGAGCTGGATGAGTGTGTCCTCAAAATTATTTATTTTTTCACTGGAGCTCTCTACGACACTGTTCATCTCTTCCGCACTGGTCTGAATATCACTCATATCCTGCTGCAACGAGTTAATGGAGACAGAGATCTCTCCGGTGGCTTTATGGGTTCGTTCGGCAAGCTTGCGCACTTCATCGGCAACAACGGCAAACCCTCGACCGTGTTCTCCTGCACGCGCCGCTTCGATAGCGGCATTGAGTGCCAATAGATTGGTTTGATCGGCGATATCGGTGATAAGCCGGATAATCGATGTGATTTCTGTCGTACGGCTGGCGATATGAGTGATGGCATCATTATTGTTGCTGACTTTTTCCGTCAGCATTCCGAGTTCCGCAACAATATCTCCGATCGTTTGACGGCTGTCATCGGCTAAAACTGCTGCCTCTTTCGTTGCCGAAGTAACTTGTTTGAGATTTTGTATATTGTTTTGCAGGTCATTTTGGATAACACTGAGGCTTTCGGTCACTTGGATGCTCAGACGGCTGAGATTGGCGTTAAGAGCATCACGCTGTTTTTTCCCTTCTTGCTCTTTCATGATATCGATACTCTCCCGTACCCGCGCTATGGCATCGATAAAGGCTCCGTGCATTCCAGCCTCGCTGATCGGGCGGGAGAAATCACCTACCGTAGCATTACTGATAGAGGTATTGATTTGGGAAATAAAGTTTTCGATTTGACCGAGAAGTTGTTGAAGCGCATCGGCCATGATTCCCAGTTCGGTTCCCGGAGTCGCATCGATATGGGTATCGGAAAAATTCCCCTCTGCCACCCGTTTGATAACGCGGGTAAAGCTCTCCAATGCCTTCACGATCGAAGATTGAACAAGAGTTGCAAACGCAAAAATAAGAATAGCAACGGCAATCCCGCAGACAAGAACGAAAAGTTTGTAAAAGCTGATTTCGTTATGTAAATCGGAAGAGGAACTCTCAAGCGCGGCTTGTTTGATAGTAACCACTTTCTTAAAATCATCGCGTGAAGCATCTGCATAATGGGTGAGATCGTCTTTGTACTTTTTGTAAATATTGACGGCATCCGATGCAATCGACCCGGGTTTGAGCGATTTCATCATCGCATACGAGTTATCCAGGAAGAGAACGGTGCTCTTTTTGGCATGGGTCACTAGGGTTTTGGATTCCATATCCTCAGAAGTGGCTTCGAGTTTACTGAAATCGGCTTTGATGGAGGCGATGGCATCATCCAGTTTGGCCATATTCTTTTCGTAGTCTCCCCCCAACATAATGTCCCGATTGGTTCGGCTGACGTAGTTGAGATCTTTTTCAATTTGAAGTGCCAGAAGGGTTCCTCTTACCGAATTTTTTTGGAGATCGTTATAGTTTGATTCGATACTGCTGAGGGCGAAAAAAACGAAAACAGATGCACCGACAACGGAAAATGTAGCGGCGATAACCAGATAGCGCATCCGTTGACGGATACTAAGATGATCTAACATAGTGCTAAACATGAGCAAACCTTTAGGAAGGGAGATACCAGGCATTAGAAATGCCGAAGTGATTTATACATTATAATCTTATAGTCTATTATCTTATGATAATCTTGAGTCGTATCATAAGGTTTTGTGATATGAAGAAGTGATTTGCACTTTCGTGTGGAATAAAATTGGATAAAATACTCTAAAAATGGATGAAGGATAGAATGGTGTTGCAGCGACAGATGAGATCGGTACGTTTGGAGGGAGCAGATATTGATGCCAAACGGAGGGAACTCAAAGAATATTTTCATCAAAGTTTTGATTTGTTTGAATCCCTTTTTGAACTCTTAGTCTCCGATGAGGTTTTTTATACTCAATCTGAACCGACTCGTCATCCGATGATTTTTTATTTCGGGCATACCGCCATTTTCTACATCAATAAACTGGTTGCCTCCGGAGCGCTGAAAGAGCGGATCAATCCCCATTTCGAAGAATTGTTTGCCGTCGGTGTCGATGAGATGACGTGGGATGCCGCCAGTGATTCGCTTAAATGGCCGAGTGTCGATGACGTACGCGAATATCGTCAGCGTGTACGCCGTGTCGTGGATCAGATGATCATGACCTTGCCGATGTGTTTGCCTATTACCAAAGAAGACCCGTTCTGGGCGATTTGGATGGGAATCGAGCATGAACGAATCCATATCGAAACCTCGAGTGTCCTGCACCGTCAGATGCCTTTGGATCGGGTCCGAAAACATGAAAACTTTCCGATTTGTCCGGTGCGAGGCGATGCACCGGAAAATGGCTTGGTCAGTTTTTTGGGCAAAGACGTTTCTCTGGGGAAAGGGGTTGCTGATAATGGGTTGTACGGATGGGACAATGAATACGGTCATACAACGTATGGCGTTGCCGATTTTCAAGCATCCAAATATTTGGTGAGCAACGGCGAATTTATGGATTTTGTTGCCGCAAACGGATATGGTGTTTCGCGATGGTGGGATGATGATGGGTTGAAATATCTCCAAATACGTAACGCATCCTGTCCCCCGTTTTGGATTCCAAAGGGAGAGGGGATCTACACGTATCGAACCTTGAGCGAAGAGATCCCGATGCCCTACAGCTGGCCGGTTGAAGTCAATGCTCTCGAAGCAGAGGCGTTTTGCCGATGGAAAAGTGCACAAGACGGCGAGACCTATCGTCTCCCGAGCGAGGCGGAATGGGTCGTGATGGCGGAAGAGGGGAAGGTATGGGAAGAGGTGTTTGACGATCAAAAGTCCAATATCAATCTTGCCCATTTTGCCTCATCCGTGAGTGTCGATACCTTTGCGCACGGAGAGCTTTACGATGTCGTGGGAAACGTATGGCAATGGACCCAAACGCAGATGGACGCTTATGAGGGGTTTGAGACCCATCCGTGGTACGATGATTTTTCAGAGCCCACCTTTGACGGGAGACATAACCTGATTAAAGGGGGATCGTGGATTTCGACAGGCAATGAGATCGTTGCCGCCTCGCGGTATGCGTTTCGCCGCCATTTTATTCAACACGCCGGATTCCGCTATGTCATAGGAGACGGGGAGAATGAAAATAAAAAATATGCCGTGATGGACAAAATGCATGAGGCTTGGATCAAACGGTATGGATGAATTTGGATTTATCGATCGAAGCACTTCCAATGCTGAAAAATACACCCTGAGGCAAAAACTCTTCGGTACCGAAGCGGTGCAGCCGATGTGGGTGGCCGATATGGATATCGCAACTCCGGAATGTGTCATGGAGGGGGTGAAGGAGCGCCTGCTCCATCCGATTGTCGGGTATGAGATGATGCATGAAAGGGCGTATGAAGCGCAGATCGGATGGGTTAGGGAGCATCATGCGTTTGCGATGAAGCGCGAATGGCTCAGCTATTCCCCCTCGGTCGTTGCATCAATCGGGTGTGCGATACGGGCCCTGAGCGAGGAGGGGGATGAGGTGATCGTGATGGATCCCGTTTATCCGCCGTTTTATTCGATGGTTAAAAATAATCATCGCCATCTCATCACCCATCCATTACAGCAAGATAGCGAGGGGATATACCGTTTAAATATCGATGTTCTACGCGCTCAAATAACCCCGAAAACCAAACTTCTATTGTTGTGTTCACCCCATAATCCGATCGGACGGGTATGGAGCCGCGATGAGCTAACAGCGCTCGGCACCTTGTGTCTGGAACATCAGATCCGGATTATCAGTGATGAAATTCATTCGGATATTGTGTATCAGCCTCATCACCATATTCCGATCGCTTCGATATCGCAAGCGTTTTTGGAGAACAGCGTGACGCTGTTGGGACCGGGGAAAACCTTTAATATGGCGGGATTCTCGATCTCTACCGTCTGCATTGCCTCCAAAGAACTGCGAGAGACGTATGAAAAAGAGCGTAGCCGTATCCATTGGGGGGATGGGGCAGCGCTGTCACACGTTGCGTTTGAAGCGGCGTATACGGACGGAGGGCAGTGGCACCGCCGATTGATGGAACATTTGAATCACAATCTATGTCTTATCGAAGAGTGGGCTCCCGATCAGTCTGTGATCACATTCCATCCTCCCGAGGGGACCTATCTGGCCTGGTTCGATTGCAGAAAAATGGGTTTGGGGGATCGGGAGTTGAGAGAATTCTTTGTCCAAAAAGCAGCTTTAGGCCTGAGCCCCGGCCTGAGTTTCGGCAAAGAGGGATCGGGGCATATGAGGCTCAACTTTGCCGTTGCGTCTGAAAAGCTTAAGGAAGCTTTAGTCAAGATATCGGATAGTCTTAAAGGAAATGGATATGTATGAGACGATTTTAGAACTGTATAAGACCGATTATTTCCGTTTTCTCCTCACGCTGGTGCTCAGTTTTTTGACCGGGTTTGAAATGCGTGAATATAAGCGGACTCTTGAAAATGCGACGTTTATCGGAACCGTACGTACATTTACCTTTATCGGTATTTTGGGATATATTCTCTATATCGTTGATCCGACCTATCGGCTGTATCTCGCAGGGTTGGGGATTTTGGCCATGCTTTTCGGGCTGTTTTATTATCATAAGCTGCAAGGGGATCAAAAAGGGATCATTAGCCTCCTGGTCGCTTTACTCGTTTATACCTATGCCCCTATAATCATGACGCAGCCGTTGTGGTTTACCGCTTTGATTTTTGTCTCCATTATTTTTGTCGTCAATGCCAAATCACAGGTTCAATCGCTGATGGAGGCTGTGGACAATACCGAGTTGATTACCTTTGCCAAATTGGTACTTCTGAGTGTTGTCATATGGCCGCTGTTGCCGACGACACCTATCTCATCATGGATCCCGATGTCGCTGAGCAAAGTGTGGATGGCCGTGGTGGTCGTTTCCGGGATATCGTACATCGGATATCTGCTGCAACGTTATTTTTACCGGGAAAAAGGGTTTTTGATCAACGGTATTCTGGGGGGTGTCTACTCTTCGACGGCAACGACGGTCGTCCTTTCGCGACATTCCAAAGTGGTACAGACCGATGAATATACGTTTGCCTCGGCGATTGTATTGGCCACAGGTATGATGCATCTGCGGCTTATCGTCATTATCGGTTTTTTAAATATTTCGTTGTTCCAATCCCTTTTGCTTCCGTTGGGGGCATTGGGGGCAATCGCATTGCTTGGAGGTTTTTTCTTATCACGGCTGAAAAAAGAGGGTGATTCCGTAGCGGCCGAATATAATCCGATGAATGTGAATCCGCTTGAAATAGGTGTTGCCCTCGTATTTGGGGTGATGTTTGTGGTCATGAGTATGGTTACCCACTATTTTATCAATGACTACGGAATCTCCGGACTAAATTTTTTAGCGTTGATTATCGGCTTTACGGATATTGATCCTTTTATCCTCTCTTTGATCAATGGAGCCTATCCGATTGATAAAGATGAGGTGATTTTAGCCATTTTATTGGCTATTGCGAGCAATCACCTCTTTAAAGGGTTCAGTGCATTTTTCTTAGCGTCACGCAAGGTGGGATGGATGAGTCTGGGGGCTTTGGCCGCACTTTCGCTGATGACGTTTGGCATCGCGTTTTCGCTTTAGGAGAAGGGCTTGGCGGAGGTATTGAACCGTGTGGAGAGGTTTCTTGCAAAACACCATTTGCTTTCTCTCGCAACGTCGGGAGAACGGTTATGGTGTGCGTCGATGTTTTTCGCTTATGATGAACAGGAGATTACTTTTATCGTCGCATCCGATCCGACAACGGAACATATGAACAATGGCATTCAAAATTCCGCAGTAGCAGGGACCGTTGCGTTAGAGACGAAAACGGTGGGAAAGATTCAGGGGATACAGTTTGCCGGAGCGATATCTCTTGCCGAGGATACCCGAAGTCAAGAACTGTATATGGAGCGTTTCCCCTATGCACGGCTCATGAACCCGACGTTGTGGAAAATTCGGCTTGATGAGATCAAAATGACCGATAATACCCTTGGTTTCGGAAAAAAGATGAGCTGGAAACGGGAACTCTAAAGATATATCCTAGGGCAAGCGTCGTGCTGTAACGGCCGGCGAAGCTAAAGGGATTTTGCCCCTTTGGCGACGAATAAATGGCACGGTTTTCCGCTGGAGCTGAGAACAACTTGGGAGGGGATGAATTTTGATTTAAAACCATACGCTTTGCACCCATGAGGCTGGTGGGCTTCCCATGTGACAAAATAATAGGCGCATTTATGACAGTTTATTTTTTCCATGGGTGGAATATTAGCGTATAATTTGAAAGATTAAAAAGGAACAAGATGAATAAATTACTCTGTATGTTGGAACTGCAACAAAAATTAAACGATGCGACGAATGGCAAGGGATGGGAACGCGGAACGACGAAAGAGGGAAAATCGATCAACTGGCGCCGTTGTGTCTACATGGAGTCTGCAGAGATGATCGATTCGTTTGGCTGGAAACATTGGAAAAGTATCGCTCAGCCGACCGATTATGCAAACTTGCAAATCGAGATTGTCGATGTGTGGCATTTCATTATGAGTTTGGTTCTTGAAGACGGTCTTTACCGTGAGGGGGAGAGCATTGAGCAAATGGCGGAATGGATGACGAAAACCAAAGGCTACACGGCGCTGAATACGCCAGAATCTCCTACATACGCTTCGGATGAGGCGCTGATGCTGAAAATTGAGACATTGATGCGTCGTTCTCTTGAACCGGCGATTGATGGAGATTTGGAAAAAATGGTGGATGACTTTTTTAAACTGTCCGTTATGGGAGGGTTGAACCTTGAGCAGCTTTATCGATTATACGTCGGCAAAAATATCCTCAATCAATTCCGTCAAGATCACGGGTACAAAGAGGGGCATTACATCAAAATGTGGAATGGGGAAGAAGATAATGCCGTGATGAAGAAAGGATGGGAAGCCCATCCGGACATGACCCCCGATGAATTGTACGAACTCCTTAAAGAGGCTTATCCCTCGTAAATTTCTTGATATTCACCCTTCCATCGCTTGTGGCACCAGAACCAAAGTTTCGGGTGCTCTTTGATGAGCCGTTCAAGGGTATTGACCTGCTGGGTCGTTGCTTTCAAAATGGCCTCCTCGTTAGCGGTTCCGACTTCAATAGGTTCTTCAAATGCGATGGTGTAGTGTTGTTCGTCTTCACTCGTGATATAAACCCCTATGATAGGAACCTGAAATTTGCTCGCGAGATGTGCGGCAGTCGATGAATGGTATGCGGCATGACCGAAAAAGTCGGCGGATACTCCGTATTTAGAATTACTCGACTGATCAATCATCAGTAAAACGGAACCGTTGTTTTTAAGGGTTTTTGCCATGTGTTTAAGGGCGCCGTTTTTTTCGGCCAGTACCATCCGGTGGTGCGAGCGTGCTTCTAGTAAATAGGGGTCAAACTCGCTTCGGCTAAACCCTTTATAGATTGATGCGACGGGGGTGATCAGCGAAGAAAGGGCCGCTCCTCCGAGTTCCCAGTTGCCGAAATGGGCAGAAACGAAGATAATTCCCCGCCCCTGCGCTAAGATTTCATCTACTTTTTGACGATTTTTAAACGTCACTTGACGGGCGAGATCCTCGGCAGTATTGCGCCGATTTTCCATCGTTTGGAGGAGATTTAGGGCTAAATTGCGATAGCAGTAGCGTTCGATTTGGTTTTTTTCATCCATCGAAAGCTCATTCCCGAAGGCAAAAGCGAGATTTTGCTGCACGATCTTATTCCGCTTCGGAGCGAATCGATGTGCCAGTGCGGCCAGTGTAGTAAAAAGCCTTTTTCGCCATGAGTGGGGGAGCAACATAAGCACGGTATCTAAAACTAAAAAGAGACGAAAGAGTACCATTTATAAGAGTTCCTTGGCTTTTTGAATAATAACAGAGGGATTAATATCACGGATGGAAAAATCGTTTCGGTCAATTTTGAGAATATTGACGGGTGAGGGCGATTTGATTCCGATATTAATGTCGGTCGGGAAAATCATCCGCTCATTGGTAGGGCCAAAAAGGGTAATGGAGGGACGGTTCATCGCCCATCCCATATGGGTAGGTCCCGTATCGTTGCCGATGACGAGGTCGCAATGGGCTATAAAACTGACCAGTTCACGGAGCCCCATTTTCGGGGTGATAACGGCGTTCGCAGCATGCTGCGCAATCCAGTGTGCATCCTGATATTCCTGCTCACTCCCCCAGACCAGATAGCAGGGGTGAGAGAGCGCCGAACAGATTTCCGCAAACTGCTCTTTCGGGTAGCATTTGCTCGGCCATGAAGCCCCGATGACACATGCTACGGCTTTTTCATTCAGCCATTGCGGTTTTTCCTGAATAGGAAATAAAGCCTTTTTTTCTACGATATCCTCTTCACGGTAAGGGATTTCCAACGCTTCGGTAATCACCAAGACGTTGCGCTTGATGACATTCATTTCATACGGTATGGAAGATGCCGTATCGTAAAACCGTGCGGCGAGTTTTTCGCGTGCACTGTTGCGGTCAAAACCGTGTTTTTTCCCTTTTAAAAAGGAGGTTACAATGGCCGATTTGAGTAACCCCTGCGCGTCGATAATCTGATCGTAGGGGGGGTGGGATTTCAGGGTGTGAATCGTCTCTCTGAGAAGCTGAAAACTTTTGGTTTTTTTGATCCGTTTAAGGGGGACGGTAATAACTTCATGGAGAAGCGGATGATCTTGTAAGAGGGGTGCAAATGCCTCTTCAACATACCAGTCAATGGTTGCATCCGGATAATGTTTACGGACGATCTGTAATGCAACAGCAGTATTGACGATATCGCCCAATGCGCTAAGACGTACAATGGCAATTCGGAAATTTCGAGTATTCATAAGCGTAACTATAGCGCAACTAAGCTACAATTCCCCTCAATTTCAGGTACAGCAAAGGGGGAGAAAATGGTCGTTCAAGATATACAGCAATATGCCGAAATTCGTCCGAAGGCGAGAGCCTATTTTTGTTATTTATTTCATAAAAATCTCCCCAATCATCTCCCCTCGGTTTCCATTGAATCGCTTACTGCCCGGTTATTGAAAATTCGGGGGGATCTTCAGGGGCTCGAAGCGGCCTATTTACTGGATGCCAAAGGGAACCAAGTCTCTCCGACCTACCTTAAAAGCGGAAAAAAAGAGGACGATATCGGGGCGAGCCGTTCCACGCGCGCCTACTATTACCGTGCTATGCATGAGCGTCGCTGTACGATTACGGACCCTTATCCCTCCTTGCTGAATGACGAACTGACCGTTACCGCATCGGAACCGATCTTTGATGAGCACGGTGAAATCGTGTATGTCGCCTGTATCGATATGCCGTTGGCTGAAGTATTGAAAATTGCTCATCCGATGGCCCTTGAATCGGGAGCCGGACGCTTTTTTAGATTGGCGTATGCCGCCTTTACCGTTGTCCTCTCTCTGGTTGCTTTGCTGCTGTTCGTCAAAGGGATAGAGAGCTTTTTAGCGTATGGGTTTGGCCATTATGACCGGATTGAGATCAAAGATATTTTCGAAGCGACCATTTTGCTGACGTTGTCTCTGGCCATACTCGATTTGGTGAAAACACTTTTTGAAGAGGAGGTGCTGGGGCGTCCCAAAAGCGACCCTACCTCCAGCATTCATAAAACAATGGTCCGCTTTTTAGGTTCGATTATCATCGCACTCTCGATTGAAGCGCTGATGCTGGTCTTTAAATTTGCGATGACGGAACCGGCCATGATTGTGAATGCGGTTTATATTATCGGCGGGGTGGCCATGCTCCTTGTCGGTCTTGCCGTTTATATCCGTTTTACAAATTTAGGAGAACGCCATTGATAGCTATTGTTGATTACAATATGGGCAATCTTGCCAGTGTTAAAAATGCTTTTGATCTGTTGGGAGAAAAGGTAGTCGTTGAATCCGATCCTGAGAAACTGATCACCTATGATCGGATTATCCTCCCCGGTGTCGGAGCATTCGGGGATGCGATGGAGCATCTCGGCGCGCGAGGTATGGATGAAGCGGTACGTGAGTACGCTGCGAGCGGAAAATATTTACTCGGGATTTGTTTGGGAATGCAGCTTTTGTTTGAATCAAGCGAAGAATTCGGTATTAACAAAGGGCTGGGATTGATACAGGGGCGGGTAGTCGCCTTTGATACAAGCCGTTTTTCCACTCCACTGAAAGTTCCCCATATGGGATGGAACCGGATGTTTACGACGGATCACCCTTTGTTTCAGGGATTAGACGAAGCCCATTATCTTTATTTTGTCCACTCTTATCATGCCCTATGCGCATCTGCGGATGACAGTATCGGTGAAAGCGTTTACGGATACCGTTTTACCAGTGCGGTTGCCCATGAGAATGTGATGGGGATACAGCCTCACCCTGAAAAAAGCCATAAAAACGGGCTAACTATACTTAAAAATTTTATTAACCTGTAAAGGAACCGGATGACTATTTTTCCAGCGATTGATCTTAAAGACGGTAAAGCGGTACGACTAACAAAAGGGGCTATGGAGAGTGCGAAAATTTATTCCGATACTCCATGGGAACTGGTCAAAACATTTGAAGAGATGGGAGCCAAATGGGTTCATTTGGTAGATCTTAACGGTGCCTTTGCCGGTGAGCCGAAAAATCTCGAGCAGATTCGTGCGATTCGTGAAAACTGCAACGTTAAACTCCAGCTTGGCGGGGGGATTCGAGACGAAGCGACGATTCAACGCTATTTGGAATTGGGGATTGATCGCCTTATTTTAGGTTCGATTGCCCTTCGTGATCCGGAATTTGTGAAAACGATGGCGGCAAAGTATCCTATTGTCGTCGGTATTGATGCGATCGATGGGTATGTCGCCGTTGAAGGGTGGGGCGAAGTCAGTACCATGAAAGCGACCGATTTGGCACGTGCATTCGCGGATGCAGGGGTAGAAGCGATTATCTGCACCGATGTGGGACGTGATGGAACGCTGAGCGGAGTGAACGTCGACTTTACCCTCGATATTGCCAGAGCGTCCGGGATTCCGACCATTGCGAGCGGCGGTGTCAAAGACGGCAGTGATATCGAAGCATTACTGAAAAGCGGCGAAGTCTCGGGGGTCATTGTCGGAAAAGCGTTTTATGAGGGGAGAATTGACCTCAAACATTTTCTTTAAACTTACCGCAAAGATGGTTAGGTTATTATTGGGGATTAATTCAGTCAAAATGTATCAAAAAAAGGACGTACTTTGAAATTATTGGTTGTAGATGATAGTTCGACAATGCGCCGTATTATCAAAAATACACTTTCGCGACTCGGCTATGAAGACGTTTTAGAAGGCGAAGACGGGCTTCAAGGATGGAGTGTTCTTGAGGCTAATAGCGATATCGGCATGCTGATTACCGACTGGAACATGCCAGAGATGAACGGATTGGAATTGGTCAAAAAAGTGCGGGCAGATGCACGTTTTGCCGATTTGCCGATCATTATGGTAACGACAGAGGGGGGGAAAGCAGAAGTGATTACCGCTCTTAAAGCAGGGGTCAATAACTACATCGTTAAACCGTTCACTCCTCAAGTTTTAAAAGAAAAGCTTTCTGCCGTTCTTGGTACTGAGGGTTAATGCAAGATTATTATTACATGCTGGTGGTTAAACCATCATCTCATTTAGAACTTTTCAGTGATTTTTTGGGCGATATCCTCCCTGTCGGATTTGAAGAGATTGATGATGGATTTATCATCCGTAGCGAAGAAGATCTCGAAACCGTCAGTTGGGGGATTGAACAATTTGCCGAAGCGCTTCAGCGGGCTCTGGGTGAAGTCGTTGATGTTGAATTAACCCTTACCAAAGAGAAAAACGACGACTGGATTGCGCAGTATCAGCAAGGGATTACTCCGATCGAAATAGACCCTTTTTATATCCATCCGACATGGGAAGAACCGCGTGAGGGGATGTTAAACATTGCAATCGATCCGGCATTGGCATTCGGAACCGGACATCATCCGACTACCGCTTCGTGTTTACGTGGCGTGGCGAAATATGTCAAAGCCGGTGATGTTGTGATGGACGTCGGATGCGGCAGCGGGATTTTGGCCATTGCGGCAATCAAAAAAGGGGCTATCGTTGATGCGTGCGATACCGATCCTCTTTCGGTTGAAAATGCGATTGTCAATGCTGAACAAAATAATATTACCTACCGCCGCTTATGGGAAGGCCCCATTAACGAAACTGATGAAAAATACGATGTCATTATCGCGAATATCGTTGCTGATGTTTTGGTTTTTATTGCCAGCGATCTTAAAAAACGGTTACGTGAGGGGGGAAAATTGATCCTCTCAGGGATAATGGACAAATATGAAGATAAAGTTCTGCGTGCGTACAAAACGTTTGAACTGAGTGAGCGTTTTGTCGAAAACGAATGGGTAACCCTTGTGGTAACCCAAAAAGGAAATGAATAATATGAGTCAACCCGAATCGAATCCGAATCCGGATAAAAACGGTAATTTTTTCAACAAAAACCCTTTAATTACCTTTGCAGTTTTTTCGGTCGCCGTCATCATCCTCTTTAAAGCGATTATCGGGGATGAAAATGATCTTTCCGGAAAAATAAGCGGACAAAGTGTTACCCGTACCCAAGAGATCAGTTATGCCGATCTCAAACGCCTTATTCAAGACAAACAAGTAGAAAAAGTCTCTATCGGGCAAACCTATATCCGCGCGATCGGCAGTGATTCAACCGGTAAAGTAGCGTACACGACCCGCATTGTCGGACCGGATGCGACACTGATCCCATTGTTGGATGAAAAAAAGATTAACTATGTCGGCTTCAGTGAGAGCAACTGGTTTACGGAAATGTTCGGATGGCTCTTCCCGTTCTTAATTATTATCGCGATTTGGATGTTTTTTGCGGGACGGATGCAAAAAAGTATGGGCGGCGGTATTTTGGGGATGGGGAATTCCAAAAAACTGATTAACTCTGAAAAACCGAAAACTAAATTTGATGATGTTGCCGGGGCACAAGAGGCGAAAGAAGAGGTGTTGGAAATCGTTGATTTCTTGAAGTCTCCGGATCGCTACGTTGAGCTCGGAGCTAAAATCCCTAAAGGGGTATTGCTCGTCGGTAGTCCGGGTACGGGTAAAACCTTATTGGCTAAAGCGGTAGCGGGAGAAGCGGAAGTACCGTTTTTCTCCGTATCAGGCTCTAGTTTTATTGAAATGTTCGTTGGAGTCGGAGCTGCGCGTGTTCGTGATTTGTTCGAGCAGGCAAAAAAAGATGCTCCCTCCATCATTTTTATCGATGAGATTGATGCGATCGGTAAGAGCCGTGCAGCAGGAGGGATGATGGGGGGCAATGATGAGCGTGAGCAAACCCTCAATCAGCTTCTTGCGGAGATGGATGGATTTGGTACCGATACCCCCATCATCATTTTAGCGGCAACCAACCGCCCTGAAATCCTTGATCCGGCACTTCTTCGTCCGGGACGGTTTGACCGACAGGTTTTGGTCGATAAACCCGATTACCAAGGGCGTATCGATATCCTGAAAGTTCATGTCAAAGGGGTAAAACAGGATGCCAATGTCGATCTCGAAGAGATTGCACGCCTCACTGCCGGATTAGCAGGAGCCGATTTAGCCAATATCGTGAATGAAGCGGCATTGCTCGCGGGACGTAAAAGCCAAAAAACCGTTCGACAAGAGGACATGCGTGAAGCGGTAGAGCGTGCGATTGCCGGATTGTCTAAAAAAAGCCGCCGCATTGATGAAAAAGAGAAGCGGATTGTTGCCTATCACGAATGCGGGCATGCACTGTTGGCCGAAACGACGAAGGGGGCGAAAAAAGTCTCTAAAGTCTCTATTGTTCCTCGAGGATTGGCGGCATTGGGGTATACCCTCAACACTCCGGAAGAGAACAAATATCTGATGCAGCGTCATGAACTGTGGGCCGAAGTGGATGTTCTACTGGGCGGACGTGCAGCGGAAGAGGTCTTTATTGGTGAGATCAGTACCGGAGCAGCAAATGATTTGGAACGCTCAACCGACATTGTCAAAGCAATGGTACAAATGTACGGTATGAGTGATGTTGCAGGATTGATGGTACTTGAAAAACAACGAAGCACTTTCCTCGGCGGCGGTATGACACAAGCACGCGAATACAGTGATAAAATGGCCGAAGATATGGATACATTTATCAAACAGTCGCTTCAAGAGCGCTACATTGAGGTCAAAAAACGGTTGGAAGAGTATCGGGATGCTATTGAAAAAATTGTAGAACTCTTGTATGCCAAAGAGAATATTTCGGGGGATCAGGTACGTGAGATTATTGAAGCTTACGAGGTGGAAAACAATCTTGAAACAAAACTCGAACCGCGTAAAGAGATAGCTTCGAGCAAAAAAATAGTCATTGACGAATAATAAGGAGTACCAGATGAGCGTTCAAAACGATACCTTTATCCTCTCTTCCCGAGGGTGGCTTTTATCGGGCGTGATAGGCGCTCTC
The DNA here is from genome assembly GCF_049587615.1 of Sulfuricurvum sp. Lineage (GTDB taxonomy): Bacteria > Campylobacterota > Campylobacteria > Campylobacterales > Sulfurimonadaceae > Sulfuricurvum. The sequence goes on along the minus strand of NZ_JBAVEF010000028.1, from coordinate 74,519 downwards.
TTCTTATTCTTTACCATGACAGGATTACACCTGTTCCAGTTTATGACAGGTGCATTATTGCTAGCGGTATTGGCAATTTTTAGAAATCCGGAACGCAACACGGCAGAAACGGAAGCCGAAGGGGTCATCAGCAGTGTGGATGGCGTTGTCCTTTCCGTCGAAGAGACGATGGTTGATGATCATAAAATGACGAAAGTAACCATCATGAATTCACTCTGGGATGTTTCGATACTTCGCGCTCCGTTTGACGGGGTTGTAGAAGGGTTTAAAGTTCGTCACGGAGTATCATTACCGTTGTATAACCCCCTTGCCGATACCCTCAATGAAAAAGTGGTTATCTCCTTTCGATCGCATAAAGGGGATGAAATCTATATCGAACATCTGAGCGAACAAAGCTGTTTTCCGATCGGTATTGAATTGGAAAAAAGCCAAAAGCTTAAAGAGGGGGCTCGGTATGGCTTTTTGGCCAAAGGACGTAGTATTATCTATCTGCCGGAAAACACCCGTTTAGCTGTAAATGCGGGCTCAAGTCTCCGTGCAGGTGAAAGTGTCATTGGATATTTGAACGCCGCCTAACGAGGTAAAGCCGGTGGCTGCTTCACTATTTTGCGCTTAAAAGGATATTTCCATGCGTCAATCTCCCCCCCCTATTGCCTATCTCCTTCCTAACCTTTTTACGGCTGCTTCGATTTTTACCGGATTTTATGCGATTGCTTTGGGACTTGAGGGCTCCTTTGTCTCGGCGGCATGGTTCATCTTCCTGGCCCTTATTTTTGACGGGTTGGACGGTCGCGTCGCCCGCCTCACCAATACGGCAAGCCATTTTGGTGTTGAATTTGACTCTTTGGCCGATATCGTCGCTTTCGGTGTCGCTCCGGCATTGTTGCTCTATCTGTACATCGGTGACACCTATGGAAGGCTCGGGATTGTCGTAAGTGCATTGTTCATTATTTTCGGTGCGGTGAGACTGGCCCGCTTTAATGTAACGACCTCGCGGATTGAGCCGAGCGTTTTTATCGGTCTTCCGATCCCTACGGCAGCGATTATGATTTCCATCGCTATTTTGTTATTGGAACAGTATCCGGGGTTGAGTCTCCATAAAGTGTTCATTCTCCCCCTCACTGCGGTCTTGTCAATTCTGATGGTGAGCAATATCCGTTATCCCAGCTTTAAAAAAATGAACTTTAAAACGTTTCATTTCATGCGCTTTCTTGTAGGATTAATCGTTGTTGCTCTAGGAATCTTTATCTATCCGATCGAGGGGATGGCGATTCTAGCAGCAGGGTATTTGCTTTATGGGCCTCTGCGTGCCTCTTTCTATCTCTTGCGGCGTCTTTTTTACAGAGGGTGATATTTCTCTGGCTCGTTCGCGAGTTTATCCGTATCGATTTCGAAATCAAAATAGCGGGAAAGAAACCCTGAATTTCCAATTTTTTTAAGATGAGGGACTGCTCCGGGGTTGTTTTGAATCTGCATATAGAGGAGTGCAAGGGCGTAGCGGCTCTCTAAATAGGTTGGATTTTTGAGTTTTGAAAGTTCCAGGAGGGTGATGGCATTTTCATAATGTTCTGCTCCGATAGATGCACAGGCCCCCATAAAGAGAGTATGCTCATCACGGATTTTATACGTATCAATCAGCTGGTTGTAGAAGGTATAGGATTTCTCGAAATCTTGATTGTAAAAATAAGCTTGTGCCAGAGCCCCCATGATATCGGCAGTATGATCGGTGGTTGTTTGGAGTCTCTCTTCCAGTCGTTGAATTAAAGGTGCGAGTTGGCCGGTGATGACGGCCATAAGAATGGCTTTATCGCGGGTAAGCTGAGGACCGAAGTAGAGATCATCATAATGGAACGACTGTTTTTTAAGATAGTTTATTGCCGATGAAGCGAATTTTTTTGGCTTTTGATCTTGGAAGCGGGTATCGATGAGCATCAGGTGGGGGAGGAGCGTATGGGGTTGTAAAGCGGACAACCGCTCTGCTCCCTGCACAGCACTCTCCTTTTTCCCTGTCTCCGTAGCAATAGCTATTTGGAGTGCGAGATAAAGGGGACGCTCTTTATAAGGGTTGTCGAGCCAATTCGAAGCACTCGGGAAATTATTATGGACAATGTCAAGCATTGTTCGGTAGAGGTCAAACTCCTCTTTTTTCGGTTCATGCGCGAGATTGTCGGTAAGAATTGAGCTAAGTTTCGGATTGTTTTTCCCTATCATTTCCGAGCTCATAAGGGCAAAAATTCCGGACATATAGTTATTGGCATCAAGATGATACGATCGTAAAAAATGGTCATACGCTTTTGACATGTCACCTAACTGGGCATAGGTGAGTGCCAGATTGTAATGCAAGATTGAGTGCTGCGGATTGGTTTTAAGAAGATCTTGGAGCTGTTTATTGGCATCTCTAAGACGAAATTTGAGTGCTTTTTGGATAGAGAGGGCAATGCCGTAATCGACGCTTGAGGCGCGACTGCTTTTTTGAAGGTACTCTTTGGCGGTAGTGACATCATCGATGTAGATATTCGCATTTCCTTTACGGATATAACTGATGGTTTGGTCCGCATTGAAAATTTTGTAGGGGGCAAAATAAAAGAGGCTTTGGTAAATTCTGGCTCGGTTGTTGGACTGGTGGCCTCGATAAACACGTTGAACATCATCGGGGTTAAAAAGAGAGGGTTTTAGAAAAACGCGCAGAGGATACGGGGTATAGACGTGCTCAGGATAGGCGATAGTGGTTTTTTGGATTAGCCCTGCGGCATCTGCTTGCAGGCCTGACTTGAGATAGACATAGGAGAGTGCCAACTGCTCTTGTATCGGTTTGTCATTTTGGATGATGGCATCATTTAAATATTGTTTGGCTAAGGGTAAATTCCCGACATTGGCATACATGAGCCCAAGTGAAAACGAATTTTCTTCGGAGAACGGATTTTCAAGTGCACTGATCGCATCGCTAAAACTTCCGAACATCGCACCGATTTTGGCACGAAGCGTATTCTGCGTCTCTTGATACTCATCGGTAGTGGGGTGTTTCAGGGCGCTGAGTGCTTCGAGATAGCGCCCTTTGTAGTAGTTGATCAAGGCGTAATAATACGAATACATCGGCGAGTTGCTCTCTTGAGGGAGATACGTTTGCGCCATGTTGATATAATAATTGAAATCCGCTTCGCGTTTGAGGTGGAGAGAGCAGACGGCTGCATTGATCGCACTGACGCATCGATTTTCACTATTGGCGATTGAGCGTTTGAAATTCTCCAATGCTCCTTCGTATTCCCCCTCTTTGAGTTGGACGACACCGAGATTGTATTGGGAGATCGCTTCGGAATAGAGGGCGATTTTTTCGTACAGTTTCAGCGCTTCGGTCAAATTACCGTTTGCGTAGAGCTGGTTGGCCCGCTCAACCATTTTTTCGAGTTCGCTGGATTCGATGATCGTCTCTTCGGCAGTGTTGATTTTTTCAGCGGTGGTCTGATGAGGGAGCGGGTCTGATTCTTTAGAATGACCGGAAAAAAAGAAAACCACTCCTCCTCCGATAGAGAGGAGGAGTACAAGAGCCCCTGCACCAATAATAATGAGCTTTTTATTTTTTAAAAGACTCGGTTTCTCATCAGAGGGTACTTCAGACGCATCGACCTTTTTTTCGACGCCGGCTGCATCCGATTCTTCGATGATGATTATCTCTTCTTGCTCTTCCGGCATAGGGTCTCTTTACGTCTTTAGAGGTATTTTTGCAATGCGACAGGAATAGTAATCGAGCCGTCTTCTTGCTGGAAATTTTCCATAATAGCTATCATCGTCCGTCCGACCGCTAAACTTGAACCGTTTAGGGTATGAGCGAGGATATTTTTCCCCTCTTCTTTGTAGCGAATCTTCGCACGGCGGGCTTGGAAGTCCCGTGTATTGGAGACGGAGCTGATTTCACGGTAGGTGTTTTGACCCGGAAGCCATACTTCGAGGTCTACCGTCCTAGCCGCACCGAAACCTAGATCCCCCGTGCAGAGGGTGACGAGACGGTGAGGAAGACCGAGTGCGGCGAGGAGATCGGATGCACAGGTGACCATCTCTTCGAACACCGCGTCACTTTGATCGGCGCGGGTAATGGAGACGAGTTCGACTTTGTGAAACTGGTGTTGACGGATCATCCCGCGAACATCCCGTCCGCCGCTTCCCGCCTCTTTACGGAAACACGACGTGTAGCCCGTCATTTTGATCGGCAACTCGGCACCGTTTAGAATCTCGTCTTGGTAAAGATTGGTGAGAGGGACTTCCGCCGTCGGGATCAAATAGAGCTCTTCCTCTTCGACTTTGAACAAATCCTCTTCGAATTTCGGAAGCTGTCCTGTCCCTTCCAGTGCGCGACGGTTGACGAGCATCGGAACACTGAACTCTTCAAACCCCCGTTCACGGTTGAAATCGAGCATAAAGTTGATGAGGGCACGTTCCAGTCGTGCACCCATCCCCCCCACAACGCTGAAACGGCTTTTGGCGAGTTTAACACCCCGCTCGAAATCGATCCAGCCATTTTGATCGGCGAGTTCCCAGTGCTCTTTCGGAGTAAAAGTAAATGTCGGAGGGGTGAGAACTTTGCGGATTTCGATATTGTCGTTTTCATCCGCACCGTCGGGTACGTCTGCATCGGGGATATTAGGAACACGCATAATGATCGCATCGAGGGCTTCTTCGGCACTGCGTTGGACATCAAGGAGATCATTCAACGTCGCTTTGTTAGCATCGACTTCGATTTTCAGCTCGTCGGTGCTTTTCCCCTCTTTTTTATATTGACCGAAAAGTTTACTCAACTCATTTTGTTTCGCTTGCAATGTTTCGTAGGCGAGTTTGGCCGTTTTGAGGGTTTCATTGGCGGATTTCAGTTCAGCGATTGTTTCCGCTGAGACCTTTTTGCGCATCAACGCCGTTGCGGTTTCGTCAAAATTTTTCTGGAGAAGTTTTACATCGATCATAAAGGGTTATTCCTGCAATTATATAGTGATCGATTATAGCCAAAAGAGGCTGAAATTAGCTCAAAATCGCCTTGGCTAACTCAAACTGATTGGCGGTCATGATATGGATTTTTGGATGGAGTGCTTTTAGCTCTTCGAAAAGGGTTTTACTCAGCTCAAACCCCACTCGGTATTCTTCCTCAGGGCTGATAAGTGAAGCTTCTTCGAGGGCTTCGACCCATGTACTCGGTACAAATATCCCCGGAACATTTTCATCTAAAAATCGGGCGGTGCGGAGTTTCGTGATCGGGAAATAGCCCAAAACGAGGACGCACGCAGTATCATTCTCGCGGTTCGCTTCGGCCATCATGTCGAGCAGTTTGCGGGCATTTTCGAGATCGTAGACGGGTTGGGAGATGATGGCGATGGCTCCGTGTGCCACTTTTTTGGTCATTTTCTTTTGCAATGTTGCGGCACTTTTGGCATAGGCATCGATAACGGCGAAAGGGTAAATCTCCTGCACAGGGGCGAGGAGTTTTTGCTCCGCCATATCGGTGCCGTGGTTGAGGGTGGTGATGATGTCGAGGAGGAGTTTGCTGTTCCCCTCGAAAACCCCTTTGGCATGGGGCTGATCGGAGTAGTGGGCGCTGTCACCCGTGAGGGCGAGGATCGCTCGGACATTGGATTCATTAGCCCCTAGTAAATCGCTTTGCAACGCGATACGGTTGCGATCGCGCATACTCATGGTGGCAAGGGTAGGTTTGCCAAAACGTTCTTGAAGCTTCATTGCCGCAAAGAGGGCATTGTATTTGAGTTTGGCCAGAGGGTTATCGGTGGTGCTGAACCCATCGACGAGCTTATCGAGTTCCAAAGCGGCAATTTTTTCAATGGTGGGGGCAAATTGTGCCGAACGAGACGGAGTCGTTTCCAAGGTGATATAGGTTCCGTGACGGAGTTTATGGATAAATGATTCGAACAAAAGCTACCCTTCGATATAATTACGTCATTATAACAAAATGTGGGAAATCTATTTTGATAAAATTAGCGGTATTTGATTTTGATTCGACATTGATGGATGGCGAAACCATCGATTTTTTTGCGGAAGCGCTGGGAATCGGCGAGCAAGTGAGTGCCATCACCGAACGGGCGATGAACGGGGAACTTGATTTCTTTCAGAGTCTTCAAGAACGTGTCACTCTTTTAAAAGGGCTGGAATTTGGTCTTGTCGAAGAGATTTGCCAAAATCTTCCGTACATGAACGGTGCGGTAGAGACGATTGCTGCACTCAAAGAGCGGGGAATCAAAGTCGTCTGTTTCAGCGGCGGCTTTCGGACGGCGACGTCGTATGCGAAAGATATCCTCGGGTACGATGCCGATTTTTCCAATGTTCTCCACACCAAAGAGGGTAAGCTTACCGGGCTTGTCGGTGGCGATATGATGTTTGATTTCTCGAAAGGGGACATGCTGCAGCGCCTGCAAGGGCTTTTCGGTATCAGTGAAGAAGAGACGATGGTGGTAGGAGACGGTGCTAATGACCGATCGATGTTTGCCCACGCCGGAACCCGCGTCGCTTTTTGCGCGAAAGAGATTCTTAAAAAAGAGGCCAATGTTATCGTCGATATAAAAGATCTCACACAGATAATAAGTAAAGTGTTTGAATAAGCACACAAGTGTGCACGGGCTCTCTGCCGAAGAGAACTTAGTGTTAGCGTAGCCAAGCGGAGCTTTGCTCCGTTGGCGTAAAAAAATAATATTACAAAGGTATTTTAATGTTAGAAAATTCATTGTGGTTGCGTTACAACCCGACTAAAACCATTCGCGAAGTATTGGCGCGGCTTTATGAGTGTAATGCTGTGGAGATCGGCGATGACGAACGTGAACTCTACGCATCCCTCAAACGTCATCTGACCAAAAAAGAGTTTCGGATGATTATGATGAACGAAGCGGGACTTTCGTCTGATGAAATCGGAGCGGAAGTGGGTTTAAGCGGTGAGGAGCTTACCCGAGCGCAATACAAAGCGTATCGTAAACTTCGTCAAGACAAAATCCGTTTGGAAGTGCGTGCGAGTAAAGTAAAAGAAGAGACGGAAGAGCCGTTAGATTAATAGGCCCAACATAGAGTTTTCGATATTATAGTATTTAGGCTTAAAATGAAGAAAGGAATCAAAGGATGAAATTGCGTTCATTTTTTCTTGTAACGGTTATATCTTTCGGGATAATGGGGAGTGTAGTATCTGCTGATGTCACAAAGGGACAGAAGTGGTACACAAAAGGGTGTAAAAGTTGTCACGGAACAGGCACTAAAGGTGCAGCAATGCACACACAAGACGAATGGGATGATCTCTTCGCTAACGGTGGCGAAAAAATTATCAAAGCGCACGCAAATGATAAATCTGCAGCCTATTTTAATAGTGATGATTTCAAAAACAGAGCAAAAGATATTCGAGACTTTTTATTTGAATACGGTTCGGACTCGGGGAATGTTCCTGCTTGTTAAGATTTGATTTCTAAGCAGATTTTAGTTTAACAAAGTGTGAGAGTTTGATACATTTTTGATAAAAAACCTGAAAAAACATCACATTAACATTCCGTTAAACCTCCATTTATCCTTTATCCGATATGATTATGGGGTATCAAGATACCTTCACCTTTTTTTCGAAAATGTTGAAGGTATCTTAAATCAATATTTCGTAGGAGAACGACATGAAAAAGTCAGCTTCATGCTTCCTTGCAGCTCTTGTTGCCGTAGGGATGATGAGTACAGCGGCATCTGCCGATGTTAAAAAAGGTCAAAAAGCTTATTTGAAAACCTGTAAGAATTGTCATGGTACCGGTACTAAAGGTGCTGCTATGCATACACAAGACGAGTGGGATGATCTTTTCGCTAACGGTGCCGAAAAAATTATCAAAGCACATGCAAATGATAAATCGGCTGCATATTTCAATGGTGAAGCATTTAAAATGCAATCACAAGATTTACGCGATTTCTTGTTTGAATACGGTTCCGATTCAGGCAATGTCCCTTCTTGCGGCTAATCCCTTAATACCCCTTTTACGGGGTGTTATTTCTCTCCTCTTTTAAAAACTTTCTTTTTATTTTCCCTCCACATGCTTTTTCATCCGTTTTGAATAAGAGTTGGTTTAAACACGCAAGTCAATTCTATCTTTAAACCCTCCTATGCACCCATTAGGCTACAATAAATTCGAATTAAAGGGATACGCATGAAAATAGTCATATGTGGGATAAGCGGATTTGTAGGAAGTGCACTCAAAGTTTTCTTTGAAGAGAGAGGGGATGAGGTTATTCCTCTCAGCATCCGCACCAAGGTTTCAGCTGAAGCGGTTGCTCAAAAGCTAAACGGGTGTGATGTTTTGATTAATCTCTCCGGAGCCAATATTTTAGGACGTTGGAGTAAGCGTTATAAAACTCTTTTGCGACAAAGCCGTTTGGAAACAACGGAAAAAATCGTCACGGCATTATCCCTGTGCGAAGATCCTCCCCATACCCTTTTGAATGCCTCGGCCGTTGGGGTATATGATGCGTATCATCAGCATGATGAATTTTCACGCCATTTCGGAGACAATTTTTTGGCCTCACTGGTACGCGACTGGGAACATTCGGCGTGCCGTGCACACTCAGAGCTCACGCGCGTATGTACGATGCGTTTCGGTGTTGTCTATGGCAAAGGGGGCGGAGCGATGGCAAAGATGGTTCCTCCGTTCAATTTTGGATTTGGGGGAAAAATGGGAGACGGATTTCAGATGATTTCGTGGATCCATTTGGATGATTTGGTGCGTGCCGCTGCTTTTCTGATCGATCACAGGGAGATCCGCGGAGCGGTTAACTTTACCTCTCCCGAACCGATAACAAATTTTGAGCAGACCAAAGCGATGGGGCGTATTCTCCATCGTCCCACTTTTTTTGATCTTCCTGAATGGGTGGTTAAACTCGTCTTTGGAGAGGGGTCGATCGTTATGCTCGAATCCAAAGAGGTTTATCCGCGGATTTTGCAAGAAGCCGGATTTGAATTTGGCTACCCTACATTTGACAGTGCGATGGAGCAAATTGTTCATACCCAAGTCTGAGGAGCTCTTCATCGATACGGTAAGGATGCAGTGCAACCTCGTCAATTGTTTTAAAGGCAAAATGGCTTTTGGTGTAGCAGATAACCGAATGGGTTTTTCCCTCTAACAGTGCGTCAATCGCATAAGTAACGAAGCGATAGGCCATAAGCCGATCGTAGACGCTCGGATTTCCTCCCCGTTGAATATGCCCTAAGACAGAGACTCGCGATTCAAATCCCAACTCTTTTTCAAACCATTGAGACACTTCGGTACTGTTTTGGAGCGCTTCGGAAACGATGGCAATAAAATAATCGCGTCCTTTGGCAATTTGGGATTGAAAACATTCCTTGTAATCGTTGATATCGGTGGGAATTTCGGGGATAAGGCACAGTTCGGCACCCGATGTGATCGCGGAGATTAACGCGAGATAGCCGCAGTTACGCCCCATCGTCTCAATGACGAATGCCCGACGAAAGGAGGATGCCGTGTCGCGGATTTGGTCAACCGCATCTTTAATCACCCCGAGTGCCGTGTCAACCCCAAGACAATAATCGGTACCGTTGATATCATTGTCGATCGTAGAAGGGATGCCGCAGAAGGCGATACCGGTTTCAGCGTAAAAACGCTCCATCCCCCGAAAACTTCCATCCCCCCCTAAGACGATCAATCGATCAATCCCCAGTGCCCGAAGATTCTTAGCCGCAACGGCACGAAAGGAGGGATCCATAAAGCGTTTGGAACGGGCTGAGCCGATTTTTGTACCGCCTCGGGTAATGATTCCGGCAACATCGCGATAGTCTGCGGGTGCGATTGCGTTGTCGATGAGCCCTTCAAATCCGTTGCGGACAAAATAGGGCTGAAGATTACGGGCATAAGCGTATTCGACGAACCGCTTGAGAGCAGGATTCATCCCTGAGACATCTCCTCCGGAACAGAGGATCGCTATGTTTGATTTCATTTTTTCTCCTGAACTTGGATGGAAAGCCATCGGGTGGATTGTTCTGTCAGCTCCCGTGTTGCCAGTGTGAGAGCATCGATCCCTCCTTTGGCGTCTTCACTGGCAGCTGCCGTGGCAATCCTAAAACGTTTGGAGCTGATAAGGAGTTTGGTTTTGGTATCAATGAGGCGGTAGGTGATATCGATCACGCCGGCACTTTTTTGTCCCGTTTCAAAGCGGTGATAAAAGGCATTTAAATCCGATTCAAGAACCCAGTCGGCTTGTGCCGCGGAGGTGGGAGTCAGCAAAGATGTAAAGAGCCCTTGCTCGTGTAATGCACTGCTCAAGGAACGCTCGATAAGTATGGCGGGAGTATCACTCCACCTCGTGTAGAGATAGCTGCCGCTTTCCCCTCCGTCTTTTAGGTAGTAAAGGTTTCTGGAAGCCAGAGAAGGGAGGGGCTTAGTCGTCGAGAGACGGAGTATTTTCGATGAATGCGCTACGGTAGGAGCGGCTTGATCCGATGCGGGGTAAATGGTGTATTCCTGGATAGCCGGCGAGATTGCGGAAGAGCATCCAACCAACATAACTATAGGGATGATGAGAACGAGATGGCGCATGGTTATTCTCCTGGTCCGGGTTTAGAGGCAGATTTTTTGAACAGTAAATCGGAGGGATTTTCACGCAAATGACGCAGAGTGGACTCCATTTCATTGGTGAGGGTACGGCTTTGGGTTATAAGCTCGGCGAGTTCTGTCGATGTGGGAGACGCGATAGATCGGAGATCATAATCACCGCGTTCCAAAGAGGCTTCGATTTTGCGGATCAGGGTGTGGCTCTCCTGCGATGTGGCCGTGAGCGATTCGAGGGTAGCTGTCATTTTGGTCTGCAGGAGGGTATTGAAATTATCCGAGGTTGTTTTGACGCTTACCCCTGCATCTTTCATGGCTCCCAGCGATTCGCTGGCATTGGATTCCAATGCGATACTGTGGTTGAGCAAGGTTTGTACTTCGTCCTGGTAGCTGTCGATTTGAGCCGTCAGAGAACGTAAATACTCCAGCGATTGTGCGATGTTATTGATGTTTCGGTCACTGAAAAGTCGGTCGGCACGGTCCAGTGTGGTAGAGAGTTTGAAGGCGACATTGCTAAGTGATTCATCCAGCCGTTTAATCAACGAGGCAGAAGAGGGAATAGTACTGATCGCATGGTTGTTGGTCTCCAGTAAAGGGGCATTTTTCGATCCGCCGACGATTTCAATAAATGCCAATCCGGTAATGCCGTAAAATTTGAGGACAGCGCTGGAATCGGTTTTGATAGGGGTCTCTTTTTCGATTTTGAGGGTGAGTTCGACCTCTTCGCTATTGCGGGGATTGATTCGGATGGTTTCGACGTTACCCACATCGACCCCATTGAATTTAACGGCCGCTTCGGGAGCGAGTCCGGATACCGATTCGGTGATATAGACATGATAGCGGTGGTAGAGGCTCTCATCTTGATTGTGCTTCCCTAACCAAAAGGCAAAAGCAATCAGTGCTGCGGATAAAATCAGGACATATATCCCTACGGCCGTATAGTTAACTCTTGATTCCATGGGACCCCCTTTGGAAAAAATAATCGATCATCGGATGGTCGATTCGGAGCACTTCATCAAGGCTCCCCTCTGCGATCACCTTTTTGTCACCCAGTAAGGCAAACCGGTCGATAATGCGGTGTATCGTATCCAAGTCATGGGTGACCATTACTACGGTGAGTCCCAACAAATCGCGCAGTTGCTCGATGAGGGCGTCAAACTGGCGTGAGCTGAGCGGATCGAGACCGGAGGTCGGTTCATCTAAAAAGAGGAGCTTCGGATCGAGGGCGAGGGCGCGTGCGAGGGCGGCCCGTTTGATCATACCGCCGCTGAGCTCAGAGGGATAGAGGTAGCGGGCATGGGGAGGAAGCCCGACGAGATTGATTTTAAGGGCGATGAGTTCATTGATAAGCTTCATGGAGAGATCGGTGTATTCGCGGTAAAGCATTGCGATATTTTCCCCTACGGTGAGGGATGAGTACAGGGCACCGGATTGAAAAAGAACCCCCCACTGGCGCCGAAGGTTTTGGGCCTCGACGGGGGTGATGGTATTTAAATCGTATCCCAGTACCTTCAGTTGACCGCTTTGGGGGCGTTGCAAGAGGATCATCTCCCGAAGCAGGGTTGATTTCCCGGATCCGCTACCTCCCAGCAGAGCATAAATCTCGTTTTCACGAATGGTGAAACTTATATGATCGTGGATGAGGTTGCCTCCCAATACCGTCACAATGTCACGTCCTTCAATAAGAATACGGCTCATACTCTTAACTCGGTGAGGAGGATTGAAAAAAGTGCATCGCACGCGATGACCAAAAAGATAGAATTGACAACACTTTTGGTCGTGTAATGGCCGATACTCTCGGTATTTAAGGAGACTTGGAACCCGCGATAGGTGCTGACAATGGCGATCAAATAGGCAAAAAAAGGCCCTTTTACAATTCCGATGAGATAGTGTTTGAGGGCCAGTGCTCCCTGCAGGCGGTGGATAAACTCACCAAAGCTGAGATGGGACTCTGCTTGCGCAACAACCATTCCCCCGAAGATTCCGATAATGTCGGCAAAAAAGATCAGCAAAGGCATAACGATCATCAGGGCAAAGACACGGGGCCATACCAGAAACGTGAACGGGTCAAACCCCATGGTTCTCATCGCATCGATCTCTTGGGTCATTTTCATGGCTCCGATTTGGGCCGTAAAGGCTGAACCGCTCCGTCCGGCTACGACGATAGCGGTGATAAGAGGGGCGAGTTCGCGGGTCAGAGAGATTCCTATCGTATCGACGATAAAGATGTCGGCTCCAAATTTTTGGAGCTGTACGATAGTTTGATAGGCGATGACGACGCCGATCAAAAAAGAGCTGATGGCAATAATCGGGAGCGCTTGGACGCCGGTTGTGTAGATGTGGGCAACGATAGAGCGGTAACGGATTTGGCTGGGGTGGAAGAGGGTGTAGTACAAGAGGACAAACGCTTCCCCCAAGAAGGCTAAAAACTCTCCGATTCCTTGAATATTACGATGGGTATTGACCCCTAATGTGTAAAGCCATGAGGGTGTCGGGGGAGGAGCTGTTGCTTCGATGGCTTTGGGGTAAAGGAGATGATACAGTTTTGTCTGATCTTCGTTGGCACCGATGAATGTTGAGGGGATTCCTGCTTCTTCAAACGTACGGATTGTCACTTGATAGAGGGAAATCCCTGCCGAATCGAGTTCGCTCACCTCACGCACATCCCAAATGAGGGAAGAGGCAGGGCGGAGCGTTTTGAGCAGGCGTTCAACGTTCCCAAGATGCGAAAGGGTCCATGAACCACTGCATCTTAATGTGGTTGACGAAGCCTCTTGAACAATCGTAATAACAGCCGGATCGATGCTTTGCATTTTTTATTATAACGCATTCAGCACTTTTTGAATCTAGAAAGTGAAACGGAGGGAAAAGAGCTTTTTAAAACTCATGGTCGCTATGTTCTCCCAGCGTTATGTTGAATGAAAAAATGAGTGAATCCAAATTTTGACGTATTCCCTCTTCGTTAAAGAGTGCATTGGAATGGGTGTACTGCAAACGGTAGCGGGCAGACTCGCTGGTGCTGTATTCGATCATTGCCGAGTATTGGTCCATATTTTCGGGTGTAAAAGCTGTAGGAAGAGATATGTTGTTTTGGTAGATATTGTCATAACGGGCACCGATTTTCCAGTTGTGATCCGGGGCATAAACGAGCTGAGAGTAGTAGCCTGCCTGTTGTGCCTCCATTGACGAGTAGAGCAATTCATCAGGAGTTATGAGGTCGTTATCGCTGTCTGAAATATGGGTCCCTTTCGTATCGCGATAGAGCCATTCGCTTTGCCACATCACTGAGCGCTCATTGTCGAAACGGTGGATGAGTGTTAAATCCATTCCGTATAAATCACTTTTTCCACTGAAGGCGTAGGGCGTTTCATCAGTGAAATGATCCTGACGGCTATTGCCACGGGCGATGCTTGCACCTGCGAGGATCGTCGTGTTTCCGATGTCAGCGGCCGTTTTGATGTATCCGACATAGAGTGAAGGTTGATTCGCTGAAGGGGAAAGAACCTCTTCTTCTTGTCCGATATAAGGGTTATGAATCGCCGTTTGACCAAACATAGCTTCATTTTTTCCTTGCAACGCTTCAAATCCAAACAGGAGATAATGGCTCGTCGGAGCAACCCACTGCAACTGGACACCGATCTCATTGATCCCGTGAATCCCTAAAAATGCTTCGTAGACCAGAGGCATATCGGAAAAATTCCATTCGTGGTGATGCTGGTGGTTCAAACGGCCGAACTCGCTCAGAAACTTACCGCCGCGTACTCTGAGATTGTAGGGTAGATTGGTGCGGGTAATGTAGGCCTCTTCGATCTCTACCCCCTCTTCGGTAAAATGGAATACCGCATCGGCGTCGAGAGAGGGATTCAGGGTCCCGTGGAGCAACATCTCCGCATAATTGAGGTTAAATCCGTTAGATGCATTATAGGTAGCGTGATCGTGTCCGGCATGAGAGTCTGAACCGATCAGCCCATGCGCAATGCCGGGGAGCCCAAGATGGGTCAGCTCTTCATCTTTTTTTGATCGGCTCACGTAAGAGGCATCGAGGTTGAGAGAGATATCCAGCAGTGAACTTTCGTGCTCTGGATGAGACTCTGGCGAGAGATGGTGCTGCGACGTGTGCACGGAAGCAGGTTTGGGAGTGTCGGCATGCTCCAAGTGGTCGATTTTTTCCTGCATCTCTTTCATCATTTTCGACATTTGCTCCATTTGGGCTTTGAGGGTCTGGAGTTCAGAATCGTTGGCCAAAAGGGAAGCAGCCGCAAGGGTGGAGAGTAATAGTTTTTTCATAGAAGTATCCTAATAGTTTCAATAAATATTGTTTTGTTATGGGTGAAATCGATTAGGAGAGGGGTGGCGAACGGCTGCGTAAGGAGATGTCGCTCTGAAGTGTATTGGATAATTCGGGAGGACTAAAAGGTTCATAAACCAATACAATCTTCTGAAGTTGATAGGTTTCTATCGGTAAAACCGTTGTCTGGGTGAGGAGATAGAGGGGACAGCTCTCTTGGATATGGCTATCCATATCATGATGGTGAATCACCTCATGCAAAGCGCCCAAAAGGGTTGATGCGACAAACAGTATTACGAAAAATCGTCGAAATCGTCGCATCAACCCCCCTTTTTAATAACGCGAATTCTACCATAATCATTCGACGTGGGGTTTAAATAAAAAAGCTCCTTTCTCTGTTAAGAAAAGGGGAAAAAAGCTTTGGGCATACGGTTTGCTTCGCTGGATATGGTAAAATTACACAGAGGTATAAACGATGATAAAAAAACTGATTACTTTATGTTTAACGTGTTCGGTCTCCCTTTTTGCGGCTATAGACAAACAAGAATTAAATAAACTCGAGGTGGAAGCCCTTTTGGTCAAAGATATGACTTCCAAGCAGATGCTGTATGCCAAGGAGCCGTTCAAAGAACTTCAGCCTGCCAGTCTCACCAAAGTGATGACGGTGTTGCTGGCCATTGAGCAGGGCAATTTGAACCGTCCTGTGACGATCAGCAAAGAGATGACCAAAGTGGAACCGACGATTGCGGGGTACAGACGGGGCGATGTGATCCGTCTGGAAGATTTGCTTAAAGCGGCGATGATCAAATCGGACAACGATGCGGCAAAAGCGATTGCTATAACGGTTGGGGGAACGGAAGAACATTTTGTCGAAATAATGAACGCCAAAGCAAAAAAGATCGGGATGAATCATACCCATTTCACCAATCCGTGCGGTTACGACGATAAAGGACACTATTCGACTCCCCAAGATTTACTCAAAATGACCGAGCATGCGATTAAAAACAAAAAATTCAATGATATCAGCCGTCTCAATAAACACACCTATTATTCGCTTAACAAGCATAAAGAGTTTTTTGCTTATACCCATAACCGTCTTTTGAACCGTTATGAGTACGCCGTCGGAGTAAAGACGGGTTATACGGCCAAAGCGGGAGCTTGTCTGATCGCACGGGCGAAAAAAGACGGAAAAGATTGCGTGATTGTGATGATGAACGCCAAAGGGGATCGCTGGAAGACGGCAAAAAATATTTTTGAGCAGGTTTTAAACAGTTAAATACCCATGCTTATCCGTCATCCTCGGGCTTGATCCAGGGATCCATTCCCATATAAAAGCTGGATTCTCGATCAAGTTAGGAATGACGAGGTGTTGCAATATAGCGTTCTAAAAAACTTTCATAGATAGCTTTTTTTTCCTCCTTTTTCATTGCTGCATGAGCCGGTGAGGTAGAAGGAAGAAGCACCTTCTTGATACTTAAATCTTTGTAATACTTTATAAACAGATCATGGCTTTTTTTACCGGTAAATCCGAGGGCTTTGATATTCGGATACTCCTTCAATAGCTTTTCAAAATCATTGGGAATACAGTTTTTGAGATTCGTATCGCTCGAATTGCTCCGTTCACACGAGCCGATCACATCCCACAACCCGATCCCCTTTTCAAGACAAAACGCTTTTTTGGCCTCATTGGTTTCCAAATGTACATCAAAAATTGCTTCAAGTATCGGCCAAAAGGCGTTACGCGGATGGGCGTAGTAAAAAGCTTGCTCAAATGAGGCGATACTGGGGAAACTTCCGAGGAAAAGAACACGGGTATGGTGATCGAGGATGGGGGGGAAGGGGTGTGAAAAGAGCATCTGTACAATCTTCCCTTTTGTTTTGAGGGGATAGCGCTCTATCCCCCATTTTTATCCGTATGATATTACGAAGGGGAACGCAGTGTCAAGATCTCAAATGGCAATAAAGTTGAAGCGGACATTATCAAGATCTTCTTTGAACTCCTGGCCAAATTCTTCAGCCGTATCGTCTTCTTCATGATGTTTCCAGTTTACGGTAACACTGTTAAATTCAGTAATCTCTTCAAGAAGAGCAAAAAGGTTAAAAAAAACTTTGGTGCTGGCGCTGTTGAAATAGGTCAAAAAGAAATCAAACTGAATATCGGCATCTTGCAGATTTTTCAAATGGGTTTTCAGAGGAGCTATAATGGGATCAAAAAACGCATTAACATCTTCGGGATAGGACTCCCCTTCGAAACTGAAGAGATTATTTTGGGTGTCCAAAACGATTTTTGGTGTGGTTACTGTTGCTGGGATGGTTGTCATCGGTTTTTCCTTTATATATTAAATTACGACTTTGAGTGTAAAATTGTCGTATGTCTCATCGTCTTCAAGAAAATCAAATTCGATAGGTTCGCTTGATTTTCGTGCCATTTCTATAAATCCTACACTTGCCCCTTTGCTCCCCTCTTCAGCCTCTGATCGCATTTTCTCTTTGTACAGAGCTTTCAGTTCGTCGGGACTCATGGAGGAAATCAGATCAAGCTTTTCTTTAAGTGCGGCAACTTTGGTTTTTTCGATTCGGTTGGAACACATGATGTAAAATTTATCATCTTCTGTTCCGATAGCAACCGATCCGTAACTCATACTGGCTTGGTCCGGATTTTGTATTTGATCGGGAGAATAGCGGGTAATGTTTTGGGCCTGTTCAACAAACATGTACAAAACTTTTTGGCTTATCCCCATTTTTGTTTCGTCGGAACTCAATTTTCCTTTAATCATCGAGCTGACCGCAACAATGATCTCTTGTGATAAATATCCGTTATAACAAAAAATAACGTTTTTGGCTTCAATCATATCTTTCAATGCTCGAAAGTCGTTCAAAGTCATCTCTTTTTCCTTGTAATTTAAATTTAAATTTGAAAAGCAATCATCGTATTGTCATCGCGCTGTGATTCGTCTCCCTTGTAATGGTTGTATTTTTCTAAAATGATGGCTTGTTGTTCGTGCATCGGTTTTTGATGGTTGTCAAAGATGATTTCCATGAGCCGTTTTTTACCGAACGCAATTCGTTTACTGCCGCCGATTTGGTCAATGATTCCATCGGTTGTGAGATAAAAACGCATCCCCTCTTTGAGTTTTAACGTCTGATTGGTAAAGGTCAGATCCAGATTACTGTGAACATAGCCGATACTGTGTTTATCGGGTTTGACATGATGCATGTGATTGTCTTCAACATACAGGAGCGGGGTATTGGCTCCGGCGAATGTCAATTGTTTATTTTCAAGATCGACGTAACAAAATGCTCCGTCCATCCCATCATTGGATTCGCTTGTTTCATCGTATTGTCCCAAGGTCTCTTTCACCAGACGGTTCATTTGGCTCAAAAGTGCGGCAGGATCATCCAGATGTCGTTGTTGAGACAGTAAACGGTCCAGAATCGAAATCACGACAAAGGTCATTAAGGCACCCGGAACACCGTGCCCCGTACAATCGATGATGGCAACAAAGAACCCTTTGTCGGTTTTATCGATCCAATAGCAGTCTCCGCCGATAACGTCTTTCGGTTTCCAAATAACAAAAGCGTCATCGGTAAAACGATCGAGCATATCCGGCTCCGGCAAAAAGGAACGCTGAATACGGCTGGCGTAATTAATGCTGCTGCGGACCAATGTATTGATCTGCTCTAATTCTTTATTATTATCTTGGATCAGTTGAAAGGAGTGATGGAGTGCCTGACGGGAGAGTTCAAAACTTTTCCCGACTTGTCCTATCTCATCGGTACGTTTCCACACAAACGGTTCGTCAAATTTTTGGTTTGCCAACGCTTTGGATTGGGACAAGAGTTCGCCAAAAGGGTGTGTAATGTCGGAAACCACCCTTTTAACCATCTTTGCCACATAAATGGCACCGGCAATACTGATAAGAATGACGAGTGCCAAAATGGCAAAAAACTGGATTTGAGTGGTGGAATAAATGTTTTGAGCGTTGAGAATCTGTACTTGCATAAGCTTGTTGAGCAATGGTGTCAACTCGATAATGGTGTAGGGGGCATCATCCGTCGTCCAGGCGATGACATCCATTAACTTTTTCTCTTTAACAAGAAGAATCAAATTATCCAGACTTCGGAGAGATAAATTAAAATATTTTTCGGTATCGGGTAATAATGCCGTTTCCGCTTCGGTTAAATGGCCGTTTTTATAGGCGTTCCACTCGGTCACGATTTTCGCTTTTTCACTATTGAGCGTGGTGTACGCCTGTGCGTAATCCGTGACTTCACCGTGGGCAATATTCTGGGCCGTAACCAGTACTTTTTGTTCGTATGATTCTTTGATTAATCTCAGGTGCCCCAGAGGTTCAAGCGCGTTTTCATTCAGCGCCCGAATGGAAAAATTGGAGATAAGCATCCCGATGATGCCGGCAATAATAGCGCTTATAGCAAGCAGTTGCGTCAGCTTGACTAAATAGTTTACCTTATCGTTTACGCTTGTATTTTCGAGTACATCAGGCATAAATTTTGTCATTAATCCCATTGTTTTCCTTTTTGAAATCGGTATGAAAGGTGCGATTTTGCAGAAGTATATAGACGTTTTATTACGAATACGAAACGAAATAACGGCTATTTTTATGCACAACAAAAGGTTCACCATTCTCTCAAATGAAGCGATTTACCTTCCCCTAAACCACTTTTTGTTACAATCCTGACAATAATTTATGGGTATGTAACCCACTCAAAGGAACTGCATGAAGCGTGCATTGCTAAGCGTCAGCGACAAAAGCAACATCGTTGAATTCGCCAAATCTCTGATCGGTTTGGATTATGAGATCGTCTCGACGGGCGGAACATATAAAATGCTCAAAGAGGCAGGCGTATCTGCGATTGAGATCGATGAGGTAACCAAATTTCCCGAATGTTTTGAAGGGCGTGTTAAAACCCTCAATCCGTATATCCACGGCGGGATTTTGCACCGACGTGACAAACAATCGCACCTCGACCAAGCGGCAGAGCTCGGTGTCGAAGCGATCGATTTGGTGTGTGTCAACCTCTATCCGTTCAAAGCGACGATAGAGAAAACCGACGATTTCGAAGAGATTATCGAAAACATCGACATCGGCGGACCGGCGATGGTACGTTCTGCAGCGAAAAATTTCGACAGCGTTATCATCCTCACCGATCCGTCCGATTATTCGTTGGTTCTCAATGCAATCGCAAACGGTGAAAACACGGTGGAGTTTCGCCGCGATTTGATGATCAAAGCATACGAACACACGGCGGCGTATGATTCGATGATCGCCAACTACATGAACAAACGCTTCAATAACGGTATGGGCTCAAAACAGTTCATCGTCGGAAACAAAGTAATGGATACTCGTTACGGCGAAAACCCGCACCAAAAGGGCGGTTTGTACGAGTTCGATACGTTCTTCAGCCAAAACTTCAAAACTCTCAAAGGGGAAGCGAGCTTCAATAACCTTACCGACATTAGCGGTGCGGTGAAAATCGCGGCGGCATTCGGAGATGAAAATGCGATCTGTATCGTCAAGCACGGTAACCCGTGCGGTTTTGCAATCCGTGAAAATCTCCTTGATGCGTACACCGAAGCGCTCAAATGTGACCCGATTTCCGCGTTCGGCGGTGTCGTTGCGGTCAACGGTGTTGTGACGAAAGAGCTGGCAGAGAAGATGAACGAGATGTTCCTCGAAGTGATTATCGCAGGGTCTATCGATGAGGAGGCGCGCGCGGTGTTCGAGCCGAAAAAACGTCTCAAGCTTTTCGAATACGGAAGCGAACGTATCGCTCTGAGCAACGACGCAATCGATTTCAAACACATCGACGGCGGATTTGTATTCCAAGATGCTGACCGCGTAACCGCGGATGAAGTTAAAAATGCAAAATTGGTAACAAAACATGTGGCCGATGAAGCGGCGATGAAAGATGCGGAGATCGCGTATAAAGTCGCATCACTGACCAAATCAAACTGCGTTGTTTATGTCAAAGACGCGGCGATGGTCGCCGTCGGTATGGGGATGACCTCTCGTGTCGATGCGGCGCGTTGTGCATTGCGCAAAGCCGAAGAGATGGGTCTCGATGTGAGCGGTTCGGCGTTAGCCTCTGAAGCGTTCTTCCCGTTCCGTGATTCGATCGATGCTGCGGCGGGTGCGGGTGTTAAAACCGTTATCCAGCCTGGCGGCTCTGTGCGGGATGAGGAGGTCATCGCGGCGGCGGATGAACACGGTATGGCTTTGTATTTTACCGGTATCCGCCACTTCCTTCACTAAGCATAGTTGCGTCCTATTGGCGCAATTATAAAAACCCTCTTCTTCCCTATATAGCGAGCTTCTCTTTTTAACCTTGATTGACTTTGACTCAACTGTAATGCTATAATATCTACTATAATAATTAATAGAGTCAAAATAGGATTTAAAAATGTCTAAAAGTTTATACACTACCCTCGAAGTTGCTCCCGGTGCAAGCGAAGCCGAGATTAAAAAAGCGTACCGCAAACTCGCCCGCCAGTATCACCCTGACGTGAATAAAGATCCCAAAGCCGAAGAGAAATTCAAAGAGATTAATGCGGCTTATGAGGTTCTTAGTGACAAAGAGAAGCGTGCCAAATACGATCAGTTCGGCGATTCGATGTTCGGCGGACAAAATTTCCATGACTTTGCCCGAGGGCAGGGGGGAAATGTAGATTTAGACGACATTCTCCGTAATATCTTCGGCCAGGGTGGCGGTGGATTCAGCGGAGGCGGTTTCGGTGGATTTGGCGGACATGCGGGATTCGGAGGCGGCTTCGGCGGAGGGGTGAACCTCGATATCGATGCCAATGTCACGGTTCCCTTTGCCGTTGCGGTACTCGGCGGTAAGCACTCCATCAGCCTCTCGGGAGAGAGCTTCGATATTAAAATCCCTGCAGGGATCAAAAGCGGTGAAAAACTCCGTGTCCGCGGTAAAGGTAAAAAAGCGGGAGCTCAAGCAGGTGATCTCTATCTACGGATCGATGTTGCCGCCAATCCTGAGTATGAGCGGGAAGGGGATAATCTCGTAAAAACCTTCAATGTTCCCCTCTATGCAGCCCTTTTCGGCGGCAAAGTGAGTATTCAGACGCTGGAAAAAGAGGTGACACTCAAGGTTCCCGAAAACACGAAAAACGGCCAGCGGTTCCGTCTCAAAGAGATGGGGGTGATGAACCGAGGGACAAACGTACGCGGCGATTTGTATTTAAAAGCGAACATCGTGTTACCGGCCGTTGACAAGATCGATCCTTCTTTGGTCGAGCAGATGAAAAAATCTCTGCCGCAAGGAGACTAGAAGATGCACCATTTTGACGAACCGGTATACATGATCAGTATCGTAGCGAAGATTTTGGATATCCATCCTCAAACGCTTCGTCAGTATGAGCGGGAAAATCTGATTGCTCCCTCGCGCTCCGATGGGCGCATCCGCCTCTACTCTCAACGGGATATCGAAAAGATTAAAACGATTCTCCGTCTGACCCGTGAACTGGGGGTCAACCTCGCGGGGGTGGATGTGGTGATGCGACTGAAAGATAAAATGGAGATGATGGAAAATGAACTTGCCGAACTTCGTGTAGAGGTAGCACGTATCCGTAACAGCTCCAATGTTCCCCCTGAAAAATCGCTGGTAACGAAACGGAGCATTTATGAGATGGTTATTTTCGAAGACGATATTCTAAAGTAATGGGGCTGCATCCGATACTCCATGAGAGCTGGAAAGAGGCATTGTATACCGAATTTTCCCATCCCTATATGGAAGAACTCAAAGCCTTTTTAGTCGAAGAGAAAAAAAAGTATACGATTTTCCCGCAGGGAAGCCATATTTTCAATGCGTTTAACTCCACCCCCTTTGATGCCGTCAAAGTGGTAATTTTGGGGCAAGACCCGTATCACGGAACAGGGCAGGCCCATGGACTCTCCTTTTCGGTTCAGCACGGTGTCGCTCTTCCCCCCTCCTTACAAAATATTTTTAAAGAACTGGTGAGCGATATGGGATGCCCTTATCCCAAAAGCGGGGATCTGAGCCATTGGGCGAGCGAGGGGGTATTGCTTCTCAATACCCTCCTAACCGTTCGTGCAGGAGAGCCGTTTTCACACAAAGATCGGGGATGGGAACGTTTCACCGATCAGGTGATCCGAGCGTTGAGTGAACAGCGCGAGCACATTGTCTTTATTCTGTGGGGTGCTCCGGCAGGGAAAAAAGCTTCGCTGATCGACGCGCATAAACATCTGATTCTGAGGGCGCCGCACCCCTCACCCCTCTCCTCATACCGGGGATTTTTCGGTTCCCAACCGTTTAGCCGAACCAATAGGTATCTTACGTCGATGGGGATAGAACCTGTTGCGTGGTGTCTTTGAGCCGTTGAAGGGCTTTTTTTCGTTTTCGTAGAATCTCTTTTACTTCAGACGAGGGAAATTCGCGAGAGAGTTTTTTTAGCCATTTGACTTGATTGGCCGCATCTTGAACCGCCCCCAATTGATTTTGCCGTTGTTTGCAGAGTAAGATGAGTTCTCGGCATGGATGTAGGTTGGAAATCTCCAAAAATTCAAAACCGTATCGCGCATCTTTGTAGTCGATTCGCAGACGATGAAGTGCTTTGGATTTCGTACCGGGTTGCAGTGTGTGATAGGTATCCAAGCAGTGCTGATACTGGGTTAAAACCCTTTGTATCATTATTTCCGGTATGAAATGGGGATCGCTCTGATGAAGGAGCGTCGCATACTCCTCTAAGAGTAAAAAGGTCTGCGCGATAAATTGGGGGGTGAAGAGAGTTTTCAAGCTCTCTTGACGCAGTTTCGTGAGCTGTTTGAAAAGTTTAGGAGAGTGTGATGGGGAGAGGGAATCCAAAAGTACGTCAAGCTCGCGGATCGGATTGGTCACTTTCATCACCCCTTTTAACGGTTCCGGAAACGGTACTGTATCCTTCGTAAAAAGTTTCACCAAAGAACGGATATGCCGCAGTGCTATCCGAAAGTCGTGAATCTGTTCCCCTTTTCCCTCGTCTTGAAGGGAGTGGAGAATGACACGGGCATGATAGAGCTGATAAAGGAGGTATTGGGTTAATGTACTTGCTTCCATCGGGCTATTATAGCCAATGAATATTACATCCGAAAGAGAGCATAAATAGGGAGGTGGTCGGAATACCCCTCCCCCAGATGGTGCTTTGGATGTTTGCGGCTTTGCTGCCAGCGATATACTTTTCCTTTGTAAAACAGATACTCGGGATCGTATCGCTTAAAACTTCCCCGTACATACTCTATCCCTTGTCCATCGGCGAGGGCTGGGGAGATGATGATATTGTCCAACCCCTCGCCGCGCCCTTTGTATTGGTGACTCCACCGTTTCTCTTCGCTGATCTCATACCAGAGGTTGTACAGATAGCCGCCATTGTTTTTGAGGGATGCATAGGTGATGGGATTTCCGTCATTGTCGATAGTCCGCAGAATATGATTGATTCCTGTGATCCCTTCGGTATCGTTGTGACGGCGGCTTTTTAGAAAGGTTCGGTACTCTTCATAATGGGAGTTAAAATCGCCAACCAATACGAACGGTTCATCGGAAGTGAGTTCATTGAGACGGAGCAAGAGACGCTTTGCCGATAGAATCCGCATACTTTCCGGTCCGCTTTTGGATTTCCAGTGGTTGACGAATACATGCAAAGGTTTGCCGTCAATGTTGATTTTGGCTTCTAAAATATCGCGGTATTCGCGGCTATAGCTGACCGGGTGTTTGTAGGCGCTTTGGATAGGATAACGGCTCAGCAGTGCGGTGTTGACGCTGGAGTTTTTCCCGCGTGCAAATACGTAATAACGGTAGTAAAGTCCTTGCCGTTTGAGCTGAGCTTTGAGCGCCTTTAGGGCCGTTTCGGATTCAATCTCCTGCAATCCGATGATGTCCGCACCGATACCTTGTATGACGGTTGCGGTATTGCGCAGTTTCGTCCGGTATATCTCATCCGTCCACCCCCAGCTGCCGTTAGGGATGTACTCTTCATACTCGTTGCCGTCATGATTCATATCGAACAGATTCTCGACGTTATAGCTCGCTATTTTCACCTCGACCCCTTCCAGAAATGACATCAGCAGTGCCAACAGCCATAGTAAACGCATTTATTCGATTCCGCTGAGGCGAAGGAGGTTTTTAGACTCGCACTCGCGCCCCATCATCTCGAAAAACAGCTCCTGCATACTCTGAGATCCCCCTTTAGCGAGGACAATCTCTTTGTATTTTCGGGCGAGTTCAGAACCGAAAACCCCCTCATCCACAATGGCATAGTAGGCATCGGCGCTCAGTACTTCTGCCCATTTATAGCTGTAATACCCGGCACTGTAGCCGCCGCTGAAGATATGGCTGAACCCGTTTTGGAATTTGTTATAGGCCGGGGGTTTTATCAAAGCTGTACGTTCTCGTATGGAGTCTAAAAGAGCTTGAATCTCCTCTCCTTGGTAGAGTTTGGAGTGCAGCTCGAAATCAAACAAGGAAAATTCGATTTGACGAAGCATGAACATCCCGCTCTGGAAATTTTTGGCACGAATCAATTTCGCGATCATCGCATCGCTCAGGACCTCTCCGCTCTCATGATGTTTTGCAAAGAGTTTCAGCACTTTGGGTTCATAAGCGAAGTTTTCCAAAAACTGGGAGGGGAACTCCACTGCATCCCATTCGACTCCATTGACTCCGCTCACTCCGTGTTCTTTGACTTTACTCAAAAGATGGTGGATTGTATGTCCCATTTCATGAAAGAGGGTGACAACATCATCATGTCGAAGCAATGACGGAGATGTGTCGGAGGATGGAGGAAAATTACAGACAACAAAAGCGCTGGAGAGATGAGTGCATCCCGCCGTATCTTCACAATGGGTTTGAAAATTATGCATCCATGCACCGCCCCGTTTGTCTTGACGCGCTTCGAGATCGAAATAAACCCGTGCGGTAAGTTTTTCCCCCTCATAGATATCGTAAACGCTCGCTTTCTCATCCCACAATTCGATCTCTTGAGGGACAAAACGGAGCCCGAAAAGTTCATCTAAAAAACTAAACATACCCTCCATGACGCTGTTCTGTTCAAAGTAGGGACGGTACTCCTCTTCGTCGATGTCGTATTGGGCTTTTTTGAGGATTTCGCCGTAGTAGGCGGTGTCGTAGCTTTGCAGATCGACTCCCGGAGCGATAGCACGGAGCTCTTCGAGTTCGCGCATCCCCTGCTTACGGGAGGCCTCTATGAGTTCACCCAAAAATTTCAGAACACTTGCTGTACTGGGGGCCATTTTGGAAGCGAGAGAGTACTCAGCGTAATTTTCAAACCCCAACAGCTTGGCACTCTCTTGGCGCAGAGCCATCAGCTCATCGATAATGGCCCCGTTTTGAGGGGCACGGGTCGTATAGGCACGGTAAAGCTCTTCCCGAACAGCGCGATTGGGACCATAGGTCATGTAGGCGATGTAAGAGGGCATTTGAAGGGTAAAACGGTATTGGATGACACCGTCTTTTTCAAAACGAGCATTTTCCAAATCACTCTCGGGTATCCCTATCACATCCGCTTCGTCGGAGATGATTTTCTCAAAAGCGTTGGTCGCATCCAAAACATTTTGGGAAAAATCATTGGTGAGGGTACTTTTGCGCAGGTTGATTTCAGAGAGGCGCTGTTTGGAAGTTTCATCCAAATGGGCACCGGCGAGTTCGAAATGGAGGATATTGAGATCGAGTATGCGTCGCTGCTCCGTATTGAGTTTGTCGTATTCACTGGCTTTGATAGCTTTGAATGCTTCGTAAATAGCGAGATTCTGTCCGACAAAGGTAGAATAATCGGTCAGAATCGGGAGGGCATCCGCATAGACTTTTTGGGTCGCTTCGGAATTTTTAACGGCATTGATATGCGAAAGAGGGGTAAATAAAAGTTCCAAGTCCTCTTCCATCAAATCAAACGGGCGGACAAAATTGGCGTAAGTTTTATCAGTAATCGCCAATAAATCGGCAATGGTTTTATGGTTGATTTCGATTAGAGCATTCAAATCGGGTATAAACGTCTCTAAATCGAGTTTAAATTCGGCAAAAGGGTGCATGATCTCTCCTGTAGTGATGATATTGTAGTAAAGTGTTTCAAAAAGTATTCTATAATTCGACAATTTGTCATATTAAAAAGGTTTACTCACATGAGTGCAAAAATCAAACTATTACTTCGTTATATCTTTGTCGGGGCATTATCCCTTTTTCCTTTGATTTTGGTGATTGTGGTGGTCAATTATCTCAAAAACTTGGGAGTCAGCGCCTATCTTTCACTGCATGATTACACCAATTCATTTGGGGTGACATTGGCTCTGATGGCGGGGGTTGTCGCTGTTTTTGCCCTTTTGGGATTTTCGATTGAGAAATACGGACGCTCTATTTTCATCTCTATGATAGATACGACGTTTGAGAAAATTCCGGCTATCCGTTCGGTTTATTCGGTCTCGAAAAAACTCGCCGCAATGCTCTCCGGCGGTGAAGACGGGACAAAGAAAGAGGTGGTGCTGGTTGAATATCCCAAAGAGGGGCTATGGGTTCCGGCCTATCTGCTCAATCGCCATGAAAACATCTGCGTAGTGTTTATCCCGACTTCCCCCAACCCCACCAGCGGTTATACGGTGATCGTCGATGAAGCGCTGATTAAAAAAACGACTCTTACCCTCCAAGAAGCCTCTTCATTCATTATCAGTATGGGAGCCGATTTTCCGAGAAAAGAGGAAGTGTCCATGCTGATTCAGAACGCTAATGGAATAAAATCCCATTAGCTACGCTAGCCGCTATGGCGCATGTAGCGAAGCGAAAAGCCTAACGAAGTGAAGGCAAACGCTTGGCCTCGTTCGAGGCAGAATTAATTTATTCAAACTCATCAAATTTCGGCTCCAGTGCTTTAAACCGTTCGAGGAGGAGCTGTTGATAACGGGGCGCATTGTCGAAGAGTTTGCGCAGTGCTGAAGTCCCGTACGCCTCGCTCAGGGAAGAATCGACAACGATATACGAGAGATAGACGGTGTTTTCGTTGATCGAAAACTGCAGCCGTTCCAACGAACTGTTCTCGCGGAGCAAAAAGTCGTACATGGTTTCGATATTTTCCTGCGGAATACGGCAGAGTGCTGAATCAGCGATAATGATACCGTTATCGTAATAGTTGATATCGATGCGGGTGCTCCCCTTCTCAAATCGCCAGCTGCGCTGACTTCGGCGCGAAAGGGTGACGTTGATCTTCAGTGTTTCCAAAATCTTTTCGACCAATGCCACGACTCCCGAGGGCTTGTACCCCTCACGTCTGCGTTTGGCGACTTCTAGCTTTGTTCCGCATTTGGGACAATAATCGTTTTGAATGGTGGGTTCGTGGATTAGATTTTTACACGAAACACAACGGATAACATCTTCTTTGTTCAAGGCGTTGAACTGATCAAGGGCCTCTTTTAGCGTGTAGGAGGGGAGAGCAAACCCAAGATTATTGGAGTTTTGGATGATAAACGTATTCACTCCGATCACTTCTGCAGAGTCGTTGAGCAACGGCCCTCCGCTGTTTCCCGGATTGATAGCGGCATCGAATTGAATATACTCGACTTCTCCCTGCAAACGTGAAGCTTTCGAGACAATCCCTTCCGTTGTGGAATAGTTGAGGCCGTAAGGGTGCCCGATCGCGATAACTCCATCCCCATCCGATACCGGCTTAGCAGAGAGGATCAAAGGATTTTTACGTTCAATCGGAAGGGGAGAACGGATAAAGGCCAGGTCAAAGGCCGGATCGTCATAGATAACGGTTCCAATGGTTTTGGGAAGTGTTTTGGTACTGATGAGCACCTCTTTGAGACCGCTTACGACATGAGAATTGGTGACAATCACCCCATCAATGAGAAATCCGCTTCCGCTTCCGTAAGGATTGGTGATTTGAACAATGCTTTCGATTGTTTGCTCGACCATTTTTTGGGTGGCTGTATTCACGCTTAGACTTCCGTATAATCAAGATTTTTGATTTGAAGATAAAAACTTTGGCTGAAATGATCCAAATCACTGTAATTCAGGTGTTCGGTAAAATTTTGTAACCCTTTGTAACGGCTCATATAGGGTTCTATTGACTCCCGAATACGCTGAGAAATTAGCTTTTCTTTGAACGTACGGGTGAGCGGATCATACAGAGGTGTCTCACCGGCAGCTTTGAAAAAATCGGAGGTATAGACTTCGACGTGGAGATGGAGCAATGCGCGGAGTGAGGGGTGCAGGCCGTAATTATAGAGAATATAGAGGGAAATATAGCGGTAAATGACACTGATGACGTAGTTGGAACGGTTGTTTTTGTACCAGCGCACTTTGTTTAACGACTCATCGATAAATGCGGCAATCTCATCGTGCATTGCCTGCTCGAAGGGAGAAAAGGTGTAGGCGGAATCGTAAAACTGCGTTGAAAATGTCTCGATATCCATGGTCTCGAGTTCTGCCAGATATTGTTCCAAATCGGCATTTTTATCTTCGGTCAGTTTTTCATCTTCCAAAAAATAACCGTTGATCTTTTCGCTGATGTTTTTTGCCATTTTTTTATGGGGAAGGAGAAGATAATCGATTTGGAGCAAAAGGGCAAGATAGCTGAAAGAGACCATTCCGGTGTTGTCATTGGATAAAAGGCCGATGAGACTCTGTTTGGTTTCTTGTATCCATTGGTGCATAAACGCATAATGCGATTCGATTTTTACAGGGTTGATGAGGGTAAGATGCCCTGTGTCGAGCAGTACCGATTCATCAAATTCACCGGCAATAAACTCTTTTTCAAAATCGGCGTTGAGGGCAATTTCGCGGAGGGGAAAAAAGATCTTTTGGGGGGTAATGGTCGCATTATCGAGTCGAATGGAGAGTTTAATGACCCCTATTTCTTCACTGAAACGGCAATAGGTAAGTTGAAAATCACGTTCTAAAAAACGGCGTTTGATCGCAACATGGAGTTTTTCGCTCAGGGCAATATCGGCATACGCTTCCAGTGACGTCGGGGTAACAGAACCTTTAATCAGAGCGTATCCTTGATAGAGGCTGAACCGGAGTGTTTCCTCGGAACGTTCGATAGAAAGATGGGGGAGGGAAAATGTACTTTCTTGATGCATCAGCGAAGATAAGAAATATTCATATCCGCTGAGGATATCTCCTCGAATAAACGCTTCTGAAGCACGTTCAAACAGCTCTCTCTCTTCCGGGTTTGGGAGGGCATGAATCCCTCTCCCGTAAAGCGGGGGACGATGCATCGGTGTCGGATTCAACCACGTTCTAATAGTATCGAACAACTTCACCCCTGCTTTTCCTTTGCCGTTATGAAGCTTAGTGTAATCAAAGCAACCTTAAAGCGACAATAAAGTATAATGCTTCTAATTTAAAGAGCACATCAAAGATGCTTTATTGGGAGTTCTATGGGCTATAAACGTGTTTTGGTAAAATTCTCCGGTGAGGCATTGGCGGGTGAAAACGGTCACGGGATCGATACGAAAATCCTTAAGTTTATTGCGGGTGAGATCAAAACGCTCGTGGACGCAGGGATTGAAGTAGGTATTGTTATCGGAGGCGGCAACATTATTCGCGGGGTTACGGCTGCAGCCGATGGAATCATCCGTCGGACTTCAGGTGATTACATGGGGATGCTGGCAACGGTAATCAATGCGATCGCCATGCAAGAAGCATGTGAACATGAAGGGATGCTGGTCCGCGTTCAAAGTGCGATCAAAATGGAACAAATTGCCGAAGCCTTTATCGTTCGTCGTGCAACCCGTCATTTAGAGCGCGGCCGTGTCGTGATTTTTGCGGCAGGGACAGGAAATCCGTTCTTTACGACCGATACGGCTGCGACACTTCGTGCCATCGAAATCGGGGCAGAAGTCATTATTAAAGCGACCAAGGTAGACGGTGTTTACGATAAAGATCCTAAAAAATACTTTGATGCAATCAAGCTTCCGAGTCTCGGTTACGAGCAAGCGTTGCAAGATCATATCAAAGTAATGGATGATACTTCCATCGCACTGGCAAAAGAGAATAAATTGCCGATTATTGTGTGTGACATGTTCACTCCGGGTAATCTTCTCGAAATTATTCAGGGTAACTTATCGCGTTGCTCTATCGTACAATAAAAATCCAAAACCAAGGAAAAAAAATGAGACTTGAACAACTCACTGCAAAAGCACTTGAAACCGCAAATATCGATCGTTACCAATTGGCGATCGCTGTAGCAAAACGCTCAGAAGAGCTTTTAAACGGAGCAGCTACAAAATTAAATGTTGATGTGAAAAAAGCCAAAACGGCAGATATCGCTTTGATGGAGATTGCCGAGGGGCATATCACTATCAAAGGTTTCGTAGACCGAGACTAATTTCTTCTAAAGCTGCATCATTGAATACCATCGACATCGAAAAAGTAACCGGAATCAATGATGTTGAGGGTGCGATCGCACACCTCTACAAACATATTCATCCCTCTGATGCGATTAAACACGCCCTTACCTTTTCACAGCAAGCACATCAAAACCAGTTTCGTAAAAGCGGCGAACCCTACATTGTCCATCCGGTATTAGTCGCATCGATTGTTGCTAATATCACAGGGGATGAAGCGATGGTCATCGCTGCGCTGCTCCATGATGTGATCGAAGATACCCATATCACCATTGATGAGGTTGCACGTGATTACGGTGACGATGTTGCCCATTTGGTAGAGGGATTGACAAAAATCGATACGATTCGCGATGCTCAGCTTATCCCTTCGAATTCAGATGAAAGACTGGTCGTTTCCGCGTTATCGTTTCGTAAAATGCTCATTGCTTCGATCGAAGATGTACGGGTATTGGTCGTCAAATTATGTGATCGTCTCCATAATATGCTTACCTTGGGTGCTTTGGCTCCCGCAAAACAGCACCGCATCGCCGAAGAGACCCTTGTCGTTTATGCTCCTATCGCCCATCGTCTGGGGATCTCTTTTCTCAAAAATCTATTGGAAGACCTGAGTTTTCAATATCTCTTTACCGAAGAGAAACTGGCAATCGATTTGTATATGGAGGAAAACTTCCGCTCCATCAATGCCCGTTTGAGTGATTTTTGTGAAAAATTGACCAAAATGATGCTTGAAAACGGCTTTTGTCAGGAAGATTTCGAAATTCTCAGCCGCGTCAAGCATCACTACTCCATTTATCTCAAAATGCAGCGAAAGGGAATCAGTATCGATGAGATTCTCGATCTTTTGGCGGTACGGATATTGGTCAAAAAACCGATCGATTGTTACCGTGTTTTCGGGATGGTCCATCTAAACTTTCAACCGCTCAGTTCACGTTTCAAAGATTATATTGCGATCCCCAAAGAGAATGGTTATCAGACCCTTCATACGTCGGTTTTTGATTCAACGGCGATTTTTGAAGTGCAGATTCGTACCTATGAGATGCATGCCACGGCAGAGCTTGGTGTTGCGGCACACTGGAAATACAAAAGCGGCGGAAATAACCCGATCAGTCTCGATTGGCTCCATAACCTTCAATATCAGAATGAATCGGTCGAAGCGTTTTATGAGCTTATCAAAAATGACCTTTTCAGTGAAGATATCAGTGTCTTTTCCCCGAAAGGAAAACCTTTTACCCTTCCTCGGGGTGCGGTAGCGCTGGACTTTGCGTACGCGGTTCATACCGAAATCGGTGACAGTGCCGAGGGGTGTTTGATCAACAAAGAGAAAGCCTCACTTCTCAGTGAACTGCATAACGGCGATATTGTAAAAATTACGACGGCATCCAAAAAAATCAATCGATGCAGCTGGATCGATGCGGTGAAAACATCCCGTGCCAAAGCGAGTATGCGTGCTAACTGCAATCAGCGTATCCGTGCTATTGATACGGAGACAGGAGTCAACATATTGACCACTGTTTTCAATATGGATCCTGTTCGAATCGAAGAGTTGTTTACCCAGACCCATCTTGAAGAGCAACGCCATCGGATCCCGAGCGAACTTGATCTGCTCAAAGAGACAGTGAACCGTTTTACGCAGGAATTGGGTGAAAACAACCGCTTTAGTGCCTTTTTGGCCCGTAATCGGTTCAAAGTGAAACCGTATGTTTTCGCGTCGTTGGAAATATTTTCGAACAGCAGCGTAAGCGATGCGGTATTTGATTATTGCTGTCATCCGAAAACGGGGGATGAAATCGTCGCCTTTTTGCAAGAGGGGAAAGCCCATATTCATCATAAAATGTGCAAGAATGCGGCAGGGATGATCGATCGCCGTGAACCGATGGTATTTGTGCGGTGGAAAGCGCAGCACTATTTCCGTTACCATCTCATCATCAGTATGCAAAGTGCGCAAGGTTCGCTTGCCGATTTGCTCACCTATATGGCAAAAATGGGTGCTGATATTAACAGCATCGAATTGGGCAAAGAGAAATCGGAACACACCCAATACTGCGAAATGGAGTTTCAGACTCTCGAAGCCGATATTAACCGCCTTCGCTCCAAATTGGAGAAAAAAGGGAAAATCATACAATTTTTTCGGACGGATGACGCGTACCGAAGCCAAGGATAAATCATGATTCAAACAGCATTACGAGAAATCAGACGCGGCACTGCCGAAATTATTGACGAAGCGCGACTTGAAACCCTTCTTAAAAACTTTTTTGAAAAAGGGGAGACTTATACGGTAAAAGCAGGGTTCGACCCCACGGCTCCCGATTTACATTTAGGGCATACGGTGTTGCTTCAAAAGCTCGCAGCCTTTCAAAAATTCGGGGGGCATATTCAGTTTCTGATCGGCGATTTTACGGCACAGATCGGAGATCCTACAGGGAAAAGCGAAACCCGTAAAAAACTCCTTCCGGCACAGATTCAGCAAAATGCCCAAAGTTATAAGGATCAGGTCTTTAAAATCCTCGATCCGGAAAAAACGACGGTTGTATTTAATGCCGATTGGATCAATCCCCTCGGTGCGGCGGGAATGCTGGAACTGACGACGACCTATAATGTGGCTCGAATGCTGGAACGGGACGATTTCGATAAACGGCATAAAGCGGGAATCTCGATCTCTATTAGCGAATTTTTGTACCCGCTGCTTCAAGGGTACGACAGTGTTCATCTGAAAAGCGACGTCGAGATCGGCGGAACGGACCAGAAATTTAACCTCTTGATGGGGCGTCATTTGCAACGGGTTTACGAGATCGGCAAAGAGCAATCGGTTTTGATGATGCCGATTCTCGAAGGGTTGGACGGAGTACAAAAAATGTCCAAATCGTTGGGCAACTATATTGCCGTCGCCGATGCTCCGGGAGAGATGTTCGGTAAAATCCTGAGTATCAGCGATACGCTCATGTGGCGTTATTATGAACTTTTGAGTACCCTATCTCTGGATGAAATCGAAGCACTGAAAATGGGGGTAGAAAACGGCACACTCCACCCGAAAAAAGTGAAAGAGGCGTTAGCCCTGGAAATTACAGAGCGATTCCATTCCCATGAAGAAGCCCTCAATGCTCAAGCCGAATTTGAACGGGTTCATGCGCAGAGTGAAATTCCAACCGAAATGGATGAATTCACCCTTGAAGGGCCGATTTGGATTGCAAAAGCACTTGTAGATTGTGCTCTGAGCCCCTCTACTTCACAGGCCCGTAGGGAGATTAAGCAAGGCTCTGTTAAAATCGACCAAAATAAACTAAGCGATGAGCAATACCAACTTGAACTGGGTGAGTACATCCTTCAAGTCGGAAAACGAAAATTTGCGCGATTAAAGGTAACCCAATGAGCTTCAAACCACTTAAAATTGGCAAATACACC
Source organism: Sulfuricurvum sp. (assembly GCF_049587615.1). Taxonomy (GTDB): domain Bacteria; phylum Campylobacterota; class Campylobacteria; order Campylobacterales; family Sulfurimonadaceae; genus Sulfuricurvum. Next base: position 39,879 of record NZ_JBAVEF010000028.1, on the reverse strand, counting down.
CTAAAAATCCCTGTTGTACAAGGGGGAATGGGTGTCGGTATCAGCTGGGATAAACTTGCGGGAACCGTGTCGGCAGAAGGCGGGCTCGGAGTTATCAGCGCGGTAGGTACCGGATATTATGAAAATAAAGCGCATGTCGATAAATTGGTTGCTAACCGACCTTTGGATGCAGAGAATTTTTATTCTAAAAAAGGGCTTGCCGCAATCGTCCACAATGCCCGTAAAATATGCGGTGATGCTCCTTTGGCGTGTAATGTTTTGTATGCCATTAATGATTACGGCCGGGTTGTGCAAGATGCCTGCGAAGCGGGAGTTGATATAATCATTACTGGGGCGGGCTTACCGACCAATATGCCCGAATTTACGACCGATTATCCGGAGGTTGCTCTGGTTCCTATCGTATCCTCTGCCAAAGCACTCTCTATTATCTGCAAGCGATGGCAAAAACGGTACAACCGTCTTCCCGATGCTGTGGTACTTGAGGGACCGAAAAGCGGCGGGCATCAAGGTTTTACCTATGAGCAGTGCGAGATGGAAGAGTTTCAACTCGAAAATCTTGTTCGCCCTGTTGTTGAAGAAGCAGCTTTATGGGGCAATATTCCGGTCATTGCGGCTGGAGGTATTTGGGATAAGAATGATATCGATGCGATGATGGAACTGGGGGCCGTAGGGGTACAAATGGGGACCCGATTTATCGGAACCTTTGAATGCGATGCGCATGAAAATTTTAAAAAAGTGTTATTGGAGGCCAAAGAAGAGGACATTACCCTGATGAAATCTCCGGTCGGTTATCCGGCACGCGGCGTTCGTACGAACTTGCGTAATCTGATCGATACACGTACGGGTCCTGCCATCAAATGTATCTCCAACTGTGTCGCTCCGTGTCATCGCGGTGTGGAAGCCAAAGAGGTGGGATTTTGTATCGCCGATCGGCTTAGTGATGCGTATGCGGGTGACTTGGAATTAGGTCTTTATTTTTCCGGCAGTAACGGGTATCGAATCGATAAAATTATCTCCGTCAAAGAATTGATGGAAAAATTAACCCAAGGGGAGTGAGCTTCAGCGTGCTGATCCGTATTCTCTTTCTCTCTTTTTTACTTTTCACCTCGGTAATGGGTGGCAATGATAACACCCGTTTGGAATCGGCAAAAAAAGCGCTTCTAAGCAGTGATGAAATCGAGCAATTTCGCGGATACAATGAGTTCAAGACCATTTATCTTCGGGCTACCCTGGACAAAAACACTACTTTGGCCAACGAAGCCCTAGAGGGGATTGTTACAGCCGGGGAGAAACTGGGGGTTGATGTCAGCAAATACCAAGCCGATTTGGCAAAGGTCAAAAAGAACGCTCCCAAAATGGAATCTGATCTCAAAAAGGAAAGTGATTCGGTAAAGCCTATATCTCCGGTACTTGCTCCCCCTAAATTTGCAACGCCTGAGCCTGAAAAACTGATCAAGCCTTTCACACTCAATCGAGCGGATGAAATTTCGATGACAATGCGCCATCGACTTTTGAACAGCCAATGGAAAGATAACGGGCTGGAATTGTTATTTGATACTCCCGTTTCCCCATCTGAAATTCGGATGTCAAAAATCATTGAAACCGACAAACAGCGGTTCCGTTATATCGTTGATATCGATTCTTCAACCCTGTCCAAGAGCCAGACGTTGGAGCACCAAAGCATCAATCGGATTAAAATGGCACAATTTGATGCGAAAACGCTTCGTCTTGTGATTGAACACAATCATCCAATTTCCATCAAGCCGCTACCAAGAGGCTCAGCCGTTTATATCGACCTTTCGTTGGAACCCCCTAAAATCACGCCACCTTTGGCAACGGTTCCGGTGAAACCGGTTGTACAAGAGCCTCCCCTTGTCGCGGCACTTCCACCTTTGATTAGCGTTACCCCGCGCGACCGTAGCAAAAAAGTTATTGTTATTGATCCGGGGCACGGAGGGAAAGACAGCGGAGCCGTCGGTAACGGATACATGGAAAAAGAGATTGTTTTACAGGTGTCCCATCAACTGAGTGAAAAACTTCGTGCTCAGGGCTATACGGTTTATATGACACGCAGTAACGACACCTTTATTGAGCTCAAAGACCGTACGAAATTCGCGAATGATAAAGAGGCTGATTTATTTATATCGGTACATGCGAACTCCATCCCTAAAACGTCGGATCCCTTGAGGGCACAAGGATTGGAAACGTATTTTCTCTCTCCTGCGAGAAGTGAACGCTCCATGCGGGTTGCTGCACTGGAAAACTCCGAAGATATGGAAGAGATGGGGCAGTACGGAAAGCTGAGCTTTCTGAGTTTTTTGAACAAAGAGAAAATTATAGCTTCGAATAAACTGGCGATTGATCTGCAAAAAGGGATGTTTGAAAACTTACGTAAGCAATTCCCTCATGTACACGACAATGGGGTACGTGAAGCTCCTTTTTGGGTCCTTGTTGGGGCGCAAATGCCCGCTGTACTTCTCGAAATCGGGTACATCAGTCATCCGGATGAAGCGTCAAGAATCGCTGATGAAAAATACCAACGATGGATGGTAGAAGGGCTTCAAGAAGGGGTAAACCGTTATTTTAGCAATAACAGTTAATTTTACTTTTTTCATTGAAATCGATATTCTACTCGATTTATAGCTTGTCGCTTCGACAAATTCTTCAACACTTCCGCAGTCGAACCATTCCCCTTATAACACCAGCACCGTTCCACTCATTGCTTTTGGTGAGGTAATGCTCTTTACGCAGGGAAAAGATAGTTTCTTATCCTAGAAACTTTTTGATTCTTAATAGGATTTTATCGCTATTTTTGCGCGTAAACCTGCTTACACACAAGTAACATTCTATATGATATAATGTGTAATCTCAATAAAAGGTTGTACTATGAAAACTAGCGTTCATTTGGCTTTGATTGCAGGGGTACTCTGCACATCCCTGAGTGCATCAACTTTCGATATCGCCGTTTCGGGATCGGAGAGAGGGATTGATGGATTTGCGCTCTCCATCGGTAATTATTACCGTGTTCCTTCACGGGAGATTATGGTGATAGAGCGTTCCATTCCTCGAGATGAACTGACCGTCGTCTATTTATTGTCCAATCGTTCGCACCGAAGTGCCGCTTATATTACCGATCTGCGTCTTCGCGGACTGAGCTGGTGGGACATTACAATTCATCTCGGACTCGACCCGTATAATCTCTATGTTGTTGACAGTTACAGACATTCAGGCCCTCCTTACGGCAGAGCGTACGGCTATCATGATGGAGGAAAAAAACACCGTTTACGGGATGATGAGATTGTCGAACTCTCCAATGTCCGTTTTCTTTCTAAATACCATGGGGTCAGTCCGGACGACGTTATAGACCGTCGTCGGCAAGGAGAACACTATAACATTATCGATGATCATTACCGCACACAAAAAGTTACTCCCCAACACCGTGAGGAAAATAGACTCCAACAACGAGAGGAAAACAGAGCCCAACAACGAGTTGAGCAAATAAAATCCCAACAACGTGAGGAAAATAGAGTCCAACAACGAGAGGAAAATAGAGCCCAACAACGAGTTGAGCAAATAAAATCCCAACAGCGTGAGGAAAACAGACTCCAACAACGAGAGGAAAACAGAGCCCAACAACGAGTTGAGCAAATAAAATCCCAACAACGTGAGGAAAATAGAGTCCAACAACGAGAGGAAAATAGAGTCCAACAACGAGTTGAGCAAATAAAATCCCAACAGCGTGAGCAACGAAAAGAAGAAGAACGGCGTGATGAACGCGGTTCAAAAGGGGGCAAAGATGAGAGAGGAAATGCCAATAAAAACCAGGGCAATCCAAATGAGCGTTAATCTCTCTTAAAACTCTTCCATCAAATGAATAGAGGCGGGGTTTTCCCGCACATACATCACCGCTTCTTCATTAAGGGGGCGGTTGGTCGCATAAAACCGCACACATGATCTCCCCTGAAGCATCGGGTTCTTATCGATATAAGTCGTACAATCGGCAATAAATACTTGTAAATCAATTTTTTTGACCTCTCTCAGAGCGGTTTCACACCGTACCAGTAACAGCTCTTTTTCCTTGAATCCGATTAAGTCTATCCCTTCCGCCTTTACCGATTCTGTGATGGTATACCCTTGTGTATTCCAATGTCGAGTAACGTCGATGCGATAATATTCGTTGGTGGAGGGGTATGTTTTGTCAGAGATAGCGGGACTAGGGATTGCGGAAGTTTCACTCTTTAGGAGGGATTGAGACTCTTTTAAAAATTGTTCTCTCTGTCTGTGCTCCTTGTCGGCAAGTTCCCCCTGTTTACGAGAGATAATCACCCTGATCCAGTAGGCTATGGCGACAATGATCAGCAGGGAAATAAAAGTTACCATGATAAATCCTCAAAATTTTGTAAATTATACAGCAATAAATTATGATAGTGTTTTCGGAAAATATATTTTGATTATTAGTGTGCACAATAGTTTTAAATCTTCATTTAATTATAGATGTGTATAATTGTTTAATTATACGAATCAAAAAAAAATATAATTCTACTTATATTAATGGCAGTTACAAAATTATTGTTTAGCAAGGGAACATTAATAGAGTAATGATTTAGTTCTTGATTCTTTATGTATATAATCATCAGTTTGGATAAAAATGGCAATCAAAAAATGTAAAGAATGTAAAAAATTAGTCAGTGATAGCGTGGATGTATGTCCATACTGCGGAGCACAATTAAAATCAAAAACACTATTTCTGATTTTGTTTGGAACAGCATTAATCGTTGTATATGGAATGAGTGTGTATATGAATATTGGTCAATAATTACGCTGCTTTAAAAGTGGGATGTCATTATCTCAGCTTGCGTATTTGCAAAAATGGTTTAATCCGTCGTCGATATTTTGGTATCAATGCTATGGCACTATAGCGTCACTGATGATTTTTTAGGTCTTTGTAAAGTACGGGAAATATAGGGAATTATGGTGGCGGACGAGGAGAGATTCGAACTCTCGGTACCGTTGCCAGTACGTCTCCTTAGCAGGGAGGTGGATTCAGCCGCTTTCCTACTCGTCCATATGTGTTGAAGAGGGCGTAATTATACGTAGCAGTAGATAACAAGCACCTTAAATGGGCGCTTGTTTGTGCTAAATTGCCGCAGAGTTTTTGGGTGTAGCAATAATTTGATCCAAAAGAGTTTGCAATTGCAGTGCAAGGGTATCATTGGAAGCTTTTGCTTCGGCAATTTTTTCTTTTAGTTTAATGACCAATTCAATTTTATCCATAAATTTCATGCAGACTCCTTGAAACGATTTGGCGAAATCAAGCAAGGAGTATTCCAGAGTTATAAGGCAGCTAATATTTTTTCGACTACTTCGGCAGGATTGGACGCTTTGTAAATCGGACGGCCGACCACGATAAAGTCTACCTTTTCTTTATGTGCCGTTTCGATGGTAGCGACTCTCTCCTGATCCCCTGCATCTTCCCCGAAAGGGCGAATCCCAGGGGTAAGCGTTACAAAACGATCCGATGTGAGCAATTTAATCGAAGCACTTTCATACGCACTGCATACGACACCGTCAAGCCCCGATTCGTGAGCATCTTGGGCAAACCGGTCCGCTTTTTTCGCGATCCCCTCTCCGTATACATGGGTAAATTCATTCTCTTCAAATGAGGTGAGGGCCGTGACGGCGAGAACGAGAGGACGGTTTTCATACGGTTCCAGCCGTTTCATCACTTCACGCATCGCTTTACGCCCGGCAGAAGCATGGACATTGAACATATCGACCCCCAACCCCATAATGGACTCGGCGGCATCGGCCATGGTGTTGGGGATATCGTAGAGTTTGAGATCTAAAAAGATTTTGAATTCGGGGTTAATGGCTTTGATGGCATCAATAAAGGGTTTTCCGTCCCGAATGTAGGCACGCAAGCCTACTTTGATCCAGATGGGATAGTTTTTGATTTTTTCGATGAGTGCTAAATTTTCTTCCTGACTCGGAAGATCGAGAGCGACGCATAACTGCATACTGAACCTTTGAAAATTGATACCAAAAGTATAGCTTAAAAAGTAGGATCATTATCATTACATTAATAATTCATTGAGAAAAACAATCTACAATATCCACAGATTAACCCAAAAGGATAGACGATGAAAAAAAGTTTGATAGCAACCGTTTTAACCACGTTATTGCTAGGATCATCCGCAGTGTCTGCAGCTGTTTACAAAGTAGACGCATCGCATTCAAATGTCGGTTTTAAAGTGAAACACATGATGGTGAGTACAGTAACGGGAAAATTCGGTAATTTCTCCGGAATGTATGATTTGGAGAAAGGGCAGTTTAAATCACTGAGCGGAGCGGTCAATGCCGGTTCCATCGATACCGGTATCGCAAAACGGGATGATCATTTACGCAGTGCCGATTTTTTTGATACGGCAAAATTCGGCGATATTAACTTCGTCATGACCAGCGCATCGAAAAGTAAAATGACGGGGAACCTTACCATTCGAGGAGTTACGAAAAAAGTGACGCTTGATATTGATATGGGGGGTACGGTAACCGATCCGTGGGGTAATCAACGTTCCGGTTTCGTCCTTACCGGACAAATTAACCGCAAAGATTTTGGTCTAAACTGGAATAAAGCGATTGAAGCGGGCGGTGTTGTTGTCGGGGATGAGGTCAAACTGGTGATTGAGATCGAAGGGATTGAAGAGTAATTAGAACATTTTGATAAAACCGTCCCGTTTGGGGCGGAATCCTTCCAGATCCTTTAGAGTAATCCCCTGATGTTTTCCCCATACCAAGAGATGGTGACATTGGTGCATTTTGGCGTAATCGCCCAAGTAATCGACCATTTCACGACTCAGATGTTCATATCCTTCACGTGAGACAAAATCATCGACGATCATATGGCGTCCCAGCTCTAAATTCTCCCGTATACTCACCCCTGCATAAATACGCAGTTCTCCACGCTCATACGCACCGATAGAACGGTAATCCTTGGGATATTGGGATGCGATAAAGGTTTCAAACTGCTCCAGGGTGAGTTCGGAACGAAAGGTTGAAAGGAGGATGAACCCCTCCGTGAGTTCTGACGCGGAGAGTTCCCGAAATTGCACGTTAGTTGCCTAACGCACCGAGCTGAGCGTCGATTTTGGAAATTTTATCTTCGGCATCGGCAAGACCGTTACGGTTTTCAGCAATAACAGCTTCAGGCGCATTGGCGACAAAACGCTCGTTTGAAAGCATCCCGCGTAGTTTATCGGACTCTTTTTGGAGCTTTTCGCGTTGTTTGCTAAGGCGCTCGATGATCGGGGAGAGATCAATCGCATCGGTCGGGAGATAGACCTCGACAGCATCGCCGATGTCGCTGATCGCATTATCGATTTTGCTTTCGGTGAAGTGGAGAGTCTCTACTTTTGCCAAACGACTGATAAACGGAGCCATCATAGCTTGATCCCCTCCGCATTTGAGGTAGGCGAGATCGATTTTTTGGTTGCCGAGATCGACGAGAGTTTTGGCACGACGGATGGTGACGATGGCATCCATGATGATCGCGAATTCCGCTTCGATAGCCTCATCTGTTTGTGTATTTTCAGGGTACGCCATAATCATGATGGAGTTACCCTCTTCGAGGGTTGTCCCTGAAAGCTCATGATAGAGGTATTCGGTGATGAACGGCATAAACGGATGGAGGAGTTTCATCGACTCTTTGAAGATACTTCCCAACTCATCTACACTCTCTTTGGACGCTTTGCCAAGCTCGATACCCCAGTCGCAGAACTCGTTCCACAAGAAGCGATAGAGTACTGTTGCAGCATCGTTAAAGCGGTATTCGTCCAGGAACGCTCTCGTCTCCGCCGTTGCACGATGGAAACGAGAAAGCATATAACGACCCAACGGAGTGGTGATCTCTTGATCCGCCAAATCTTTGAATGTCGGAACATTCATTTGGAGGAATTTGGAAGCGTTGAAAAGTTTGTTGGTAAAGTTGCGGCTTTGCTCCAAACGGTCGTTACTAAGACGGATGTCACGACCCTGAACGGCAAGGACAGCCAAGGTGAAACGGAGTGCATCGGCACTGTATTTTTCAACCATATCGAGCGGATCGATAACATTTCCTTTGGATTTGGACATTTTTTGCCCGTGCTCATCGCGTACTAATGCGTGGAGGTAGATATGATTAAACGGCAATTCTCCCGTGAAACTCTCACCCATCATCATCATACGGGCTACCCAGAAGAACAGGATATCAAATCCCGTGATAAGGAGAGTATTAGGATAAAAGCGGGCCATATCTTCGCTTTGGAAGAGTTGATCTTGTGCGGTATCGCCATTCCCCCATCCGAGCGTTGAGAATGGCCAGAGCGCGGAGCTGAACCATGTATCGAGAACGTCAGGGTCTTGGGTGAAATTTTTACTGGCACAATGAGGGCATGAAGTTGGATGTTCTTCCAAACTTGCCCACTCATGGTTACAATCATCGCAATAAAAAACAGGGATACGGTGTCCCCACCAAAGCTGGCGAGAGATACACCAGTCACGCAGATCCCCCATCCACGCGTTGTAGCTGTTGATCCAGTGCGGCGGGAAGAATTGGGTGAGCCCCTCATTCGTTTTATCGATGGAACCACGTGCTACCTCTTTACGGACAAACCACTGTTTCGAGATGTACGGTTCTACGATATTTTTACAACGGTAACAATGCCCCACTTGGTGGGTGTGTTCTTCGATTTTTTCGATGAATCCCGCTTCTTCGAGACGTTTGACGATCACGGCGCGCGCTTCGAGACGCTCTAACCCTTCAAATTGGCCTGCGTGGTGATTTAACATCCCTTTTTCATCGAAAACGGTGATGAACTCTAAATCGTGACGTTTGCCCACTTCGTAGTCGTTTGTATCATGGGCCGGGGTGACTTTAACGACACCCGTTCCGAAGTCACGATCAACATGACTGTCGGCGATGATTTTGATATCGCGGTTGATAAGCGGCAAGGTGACACTTTTGCCGATGAGGTGGAGGTAACGCTCATCATCGGGATGTACCATAATCGCCGTATCACCGAAATAGGTTTCAGGTCGGGTCGTAGCGACGACGATATGACCGCTTCCGTCACTGAACGGGTAGCGCATATGGTAGAAATTCCCTTGATGCTCTTCGTGTTCCACTTCGATGTCGCTGAGTGCACCATCATGGGTACACCAGTTGACCATATAGTTGCCGCGGACGATGAGGTTTTGGTTGTAGAGGTGGACAAATGCCTCTTTGACGGAGGATTTTAGCCCCTCATCCATTGTAAAGCGCTCACGGCTCCACGCGGGAGAGACCCCGAGTTTGCGGAGCTGTCCTACCATGATTCCGCCGCTCTCTTCTTTCCATGCCCAAACCCGTTCCAAAAACGCTTCGCGACCGAGTTCTTCTTTGGTTTTCCCCTCGGCGAGAAGCTGTTTTTCCACGACGTTTTGGGTCGCGATCCCCGCATGGTCGGTTCCCGGCTGCCAGAGGGTCATATATCCGTCCATCCGTTTGTATCGGACGATGATATCTTGGAGGGTAAAGGTAAGCGAGTGCCCGATATGGAGACGTCCGGTGACGTTCGGCGGAGGCATCATAATGGCAAAATGTTTATCCGGCTTTGCGATCGTCTTATTTCCGTCGATTTCAAAATAGCCTCGATTTTCCCAAATGGGGTAATAGGTCTCTTCAATATTTTTGGGATCGTAGTGGGTAGTTGACATAACAAAGCCTTGGGTTCAAAAAATATCGCGAATTATACCAAAAATCGGGGGAACGCGATTTGCTTCTGTAAGAAAAGAGTCGTTTAAAGGAGTATCATTGCAGTATCAGGTGAAATCAACAATATTAGGGTTTGAGAATATTGAATGTGTAGAGTTGAAGGAAATCGATGAGTTGTTTTCAACCCTCAGAAGTTGTGACGGGAAGGTAAGTTTTACGGTGGTCAATCCATATCCTCTGCGTGAATATTCCTTTGACGTTCCGCTATCCGTGCGCGTTTTACTGGATATTAATGAAAATTCAAACGTCCTTGTATATAATGTCGTTGTTATTCAAAATCCGCTCGATGAATCGTGCATCAACTTCCTAGCCCCGCTTATTTTTAATCAAGACAACGCGACCATGGCACAAGCGGTATTGGATGTAAAAAATCATCCCGACTTCGGTTTGGCCGAACCGATCAAAAAATTTAAATCATAATTTAGCTCCTTTTCCTTGGGGCTTTAAGGAGCCTCTTGCCTCTCTCGCGTCTCAACGAACAGCAATATACCGCCGCAACCGCTCCCTATGGACATAACCTTATTATCGCTTCGGCCGGTACGGGAAAGACCTCGACGATTGTCGGACGTATTGCCTATCTTATCTCCCAAAATGTGAAACCCGAAGAGATTTTGCTTCTCACCTTTACCAATAAAGCGGCACAGGAGATGGTGGAGCGGGTAGCTGCTTTTTTCGGTCGTGAAATTGCTTCCAAAATCGATGCCGGAACCTTCCATGCGGTGAGCTATCGGTGGCTGAAGCGCAAAGAGGGGAAGGTCGTTCTCAAACAGCCGCGGGAACTCAAAACGCTCTTTCGCAGCGTTTATGAAAAGCGCACATTCAGCCACATCGATTGTGCGACATCGGCATACGGTGCCAACTATCTTTATGATGTCTATTCGTTTTATCAGAATACGGAGCTGAATGTCAATTTCGAAGAGTGGATTTTAACAAGGCAGGATGAACATGCGGTCTATGCCGCTATCTATGCCGATATCATTGATGAGTTCGAGGCGCTCAAAAAAGAGTACGGGTTTGTCAATTTCAACGATTTGCTTCTCCATATGCGCGATCTTGCCCGGGAAAGCGATTTGGGGTACAAAGAGGTGTTGATTGACGAATACCAGGATACCAATGCTCTTCAGGGGACACTGATCAATGCGATGCGCCCCCCCTCGCTCTTTTGCGTCGGGGATTATGACCAGAGCATTTATGCGTTCAACGGTGCCGATATCTCGATTATCGGCTCTTTCACGACCAATTTCCCCGATGCCGAGGTGTATACGCTCAATAAAAATTATCGTTCGACCGTCCCCATTCTCTCTTTGGCCAATACGGTTATCGCCTATAATGAGCGGATCTATCCCAAAGCGCTCGAGGTGACCCGAACGGCAGAGGCGCAAAGCCCTGCATTGCTGATTTATGAGGAACTTTTTGATCAGTATCACGGGATCGCCCAAAAAATAGGCGATTCTTCCACCCCGCGTGAAGAGATTGCAGTCATTTTTCGAAACAACGCATCGGCGGACGGGATTGAAGCGACATTGCGTGAAATGGGGATAGCGTGCCGCCGGCGCGGGGGGAGCAGTTTTTTTGATTCCAAAGAGATTAAAGCGCTTCTGGATATGTATACCCTGCTGGTCAATGAATCGGATATGATGGCCTTTATCCATTTGTTTGACTACGCCAAAGGGGTAGGGAGCGCTATCGCCAAAGAGCTTTTTGTCGCGTTGCAAAAACTGGGGCATGGATCGTTTATCCGAGGATTATATTCTCCCGATTCACAGATCTCCAATCCGTTTGAAAAGCGGCGGCTCAATCATCAGTTGGGATTGTTTGATGATTATGCCGAGATGGGAAGTGCAGGGCGGTTTGCCAAGCTCGGATTTGATCCCAATTTTATGGGGAACCCGATTTTAAAACATGCCAAACTGACGAAAGATTCGGCGACCTTTATGCACGATCTTTTTATCCTTTTTCGTCAATTGCGGGAGATTAAAGAGCCTAAAGCGGCGGTTCAAAAGATTGCCCTCTCAAGCTTATACGGACATGTGATTGAAATGCTCTCAACAAAACGGGCCACGACGGAGAACGGCTCGATTGATGAGAAAGCTAAGGCTGAATCACAAGAGAGGATCCGTCGAAAGTGCACCATTTTGTTTGAACTCTCCCGCCCCTATAAAGATCATGAACGGTTTTTAAATGCCATGGTTTTGGGATCACAGGATTTGACTCAGGGAGAAGGGGTCCACCTGCTCAGTATCCATGCCTCAAAAGGGTTGGAATATCAGGAAGTTTATGTGATTGATTTGATGGACGGACGCTTTCCCAACCGAAAACTGATGTCTCGAAGCGGCAGTATCGAAGAAGAGCGGCGCCTTTTTTATGTTTCGGTTACACGGGCAAAAGACCGCCTTTTTTTGAGTTATGCCAAGTATGACAAGATCAAAAAAACCAACTTTATCCCCTCTCAGTTTTTATTCGAAGCGGGGCTGATTCCCAAAGACGAAACCTATGCGGCTCTTGTGGCTAAAGGATCGACCGACGAGGCGTAGCCTCTTTTTTATCGGCGTCCTTGGACCGCATTCCCCATTTCCCACATAGGTAAGAAAATACCGAGGGCTAATAAAACAACCATACAAGCAATAATCAAGAGCATAATCGGCTCAATCGCTTCGGAGAGACCGTCAATAATGGCATCAAAGCGCATTTTGTAATATTCCATGACTTTTTGCATCATAGCATCGAGCTGACCGCTGGCCTCACCGGCAGAGATCATTTGAATAATCATGTTTTCAAAAAGTTTGGTTTCTGCCAAACCGTTGTGGAGAGTCCCCCCTTTTTCGACGGTTTGGCGTACCGTTAACAACTTCTCCTGAAGCGGGAGGGTGTCGATCATGGCAATCGAGGTCTCGAGTGCTTCCGCGATCGGAATACCTGCCCGGACAAGTTCCGAAAAAACCAAGGTAAATCGATTGAGCGTCGCAAACATGATGATGTTTTTAATCAGGTAAAGACGGAGCAAAAATTGATGCCATTTATAGCGAAACGGGCGGTTATGGTTCAACATATATCGGAAGGCAAAGACAAAGATGAAAATCGCTGCGAGAACATAAAGGCCGTAGGTATTAAAGAGATGCTCTAAAAAGAGGAGGATTTTAGTCGGCAGCGGAAGTTCGGCTTCAAGTTGTTCAAAAATGGCTTTAAATTGCGGAACGACGTAGGAGATCAGAACGGTAAAGGCGATGGCCATGGCGATCATAACGTTGCGCGGATAGGCCATTGCTTTTTTGAATTTGATGATATTTCGTCGTATCTCTTCGAGCATATCGGCAAGTTTATGGAGGGCTTCGGCCATATTACCGGTTTTTTCTCCCAATTCAATCATCGCCAAAGAGAGATTTCCGAGTTCATAGGCAAATTTAGCGGCTGAATGAGAGAGGCTGTGTCCGGCATTGATATCTTCTGCTATCGTCCCTAAAACGGTCTGCAATGTTTTATCGGTGGTTGCATCGGCAATCTCTTTGAGAGAGTCGTGAATGGAGATTCCGGCGTTCGTCATAACGGCAAGCTGCCGTATGGCGGCGATCAGGGCATCTTGCTTGAGTTTCCGTTTTCGCAGGTTCGAAAATAGGCTCTCTTTAAATTTACGAAGCTGATCCTCCAACGGGGGAGAAGATTCATTCACTTTTAAGATTAATCCGGAGTATTTGATTTTCGCGATATAGTGAGCTTCTTTTTTGTTTTCTGCGTAAAACCCCTGGTCAGTTTTTTTCCCTTTAGTAAGAACTGTTGCTATAAAATATTTCATCCTTTTGCCACCCTTAATATTTCATCTAACGTGGTCACTCCATGAACGGCTTTCGCCATTCCGTTTTCAAACATGCCGACAAATCCTTCTCTCTTAGCCTCTTTAAACAGATCATCTTTCGATGCTCCCCGGGCAATCATACTTGAGAGATTTTCCGTGATAGGGAGGACTTCACAAATCATTTCACGTCCCATATATCCTGTCCCGTTACACTCTTTGCACCCGGCCCCTGCATAGAAAATCGTATGAGGCGGGATGAGCGAACCGTATTCTTGGAGAATATTTTGGGGGATATCGACCTCTTTTTTACAATGGATACAAATTCTCCGTACCAGCCGTTGGGCTTGAACGGCGACGAGTGCACCGCTGATAAGATACGGTTCAACTCCCATATCGGCCATACGTGGAATGGCACTGATAGCATCATTCGTATGGAGGGTAGAGATGACCAAATGGCCGGTAAGGGCCGCTTTAATCGCGATTTCCAGTGTTTCATGGTCGCGAATCTCCCCGATCATGATTTTATCGGGGTCTTGACGGAGGATAGAGCGGAGCGCATCGGCAAAAGAGAGCCCCACTTTCGGATTGACTTGAACCTGCTGAATCAGATTCATCCGATATTCCACCGGATCTTCTACAGTAATGACTTTGTCTTCGACATTTCGGAGTTCATTCAATGCGCCGTAGAGAGTCGTCGTTTTACCGCTCCCGGTAGGTCCGGTCACCAAAATAATTCCAAAGGGAGATTGGAGCCCTTTAATCAGCTTTTGGTAGCTTTCCGAATCCATTCCGGATGCTTCGAGTTTGACCAAGGCTTTGGTTTTGTCCAAAATACGCATAACGATTGATTCGCCGTAGATAATGGGGAGGGTAGAGAGACGAAAATCGAATTCGGCGTCCATAACCATAGCCGAAAAACGGCCGTCTTGGGGTTTGCGCCGCTCGGCAATATCAAGGTTGGCGAGGAGTTTGATACGTGAAGCCAAAGGGGGATATATATCACGGTCAAAAATAAAGATTTCGGTGAGTTTGCCGTCTATCCGTCCTCGAACGACACAGTTGCGCTCTGTCGGTTCAATATGGATGTCACTTGCACGCCCTTTGATACACGCTTTGAGGATAACATCAATAAGCTGCAGGATAGAAGAAGCTTCTTGCTGCTCTTCGATCGTTCCGATATTGCGCAATTCGTTGCGAATATTCGTAACCAGCTCTTTAACACTGTCTTTGAGCTCCATTTTGAACAAATAGGCTTGAATTTGTTTTTCGGTAGCCACCGCGATTTTAAGGGATTTTCGGGGAAAGAGACGTTGAATGGACTCTTGGGCCTCGATATTTAAGGGATCGGCAAACACAACGGTAACGTACATGTCATCTTGTGAAATGGGGAGGGCATTGTAGCGTTTCAGCTGTGCCGTCGGGATTTTCTCAACCAGTCGATAATCCATATCGATGGAGTCAAGGTCGATAAAGGGGACTTCGATCACTTCAGCCAAGTGAGCCAATATCGATGTTTCGTCTAAAAAATGGTAATTTTTAATGATGGAAAATTCATATCGGCCGAGGCGGATTTGTTCAACGATAAAACGCTTGATAAAATTGATGGAGATGGCACCGACTTTTGTCAGTGTTTCTAAAACCGTGTCATCCTGAACCCCTCTCGAGGTTAAACGATCAATTTGTTGTTGGGAGATATGGCGTTTTTCAAGTAAATCATGGGTGATACGATCCATATCTTAATCCTTTTTAATACACGTGATGAAGGGTTAATATTTTATCATAATATTCATCTATAGCTATACTTTTTCGTCCATCAGAGTGTGTTGTGTAGAGTTTGTAACTTTGTCTTGGATTTGCCGGGTCTTGGTACTCTTTGATGGGATCGTTGTGTTTTGGATTTTTGACGTACAGATCAAAGATCTTTGAGAGGAGATGGCCACTCGTAGGAAATTGGAGCTTTTGAATGGGTTTATGATCAAATAAAGCCTGCATTAAGAGTTTTTTTTGCATAACGATGAGGGCGAAATATGCACTGTTGGCACGCGCATCCGGAGTTTGTGACAAAGCGGACATGACGGGAGAGAGCCGATCGATTTGATCGGCTTTTAAACATGAAAATCCGATGAGTGAGACAAACGGTTCATTATGCTCATTGCGAGCAAAAAAACGGTATCCGTAGTCACATCCCTGGGCATACATCCCTTTTTGGTACATGTCGAAAAGGTTTTGACCTGCATCCGCCCATAAAGTGTAGGAGAATAAGAGTAAAAAAAGGGGTGATCTCATTTGAAGTTTCCTTTTTCAATCGCATCCAATAAGCCTCGTGCCGCGTCTGAATTGGATTGTGAAATATAAAGCTGCAGTGTCTTTTTAGCCTGATCGGTTTTCCCGAGTTTTACCAATGATTTTGAGAAAAGGATCCAGCTCTCATCAATCCGGTTGTTCACATTGTTGGTTTTTAACGCATAATTGTAGGCTTCATTGTAATCTCCGTGGTCATAATAATACCGGGCGATAAAAAGTCCGAGGTTGGCATTGGATGTCTCTTTAAACCGGCGCTGCAAATCTTCAATATCGAGTTTGGATTCATTGCGATTGATGGAAAGGGACTTGTCATTCGTAACCGATCTTGATACGGCTGGAACTACCGGTGGAGGAGTATATTCGGGCATATGCAATGTTCTAGGCGGAGTCGGGATTGGAGGGGCCGGTTTATTTACGGCAGGGATGGGGAGTGCTGCCGAGGGCATTTTTGTTTCGGGTTCACTTGCTGCAGGTTGATTTTGAAAGGCCTGGACAAATTCCATTGAGGGTTCCAATACCGTTTTGTTATGATCACTCATCGGGGGAAGGGGTACTGCCGTAGGGGAAACAACGGTTTTTTGACTATCCGTACGGTTATGATCTTCGGAATCTTCAGCATTGAACCACAGTGAAGTCCCAATCAGCATGGAGAGGATCACGAAGAGAGCAATAAAATAGGGGAAAAAAGATTTGATCTTGTATTTAAGCCAGCGCCGCTCCAATCTTTTAATATCAAGCATGTATTAATCCTGTATGAATAGCGGCCATTTCAATCCATTTGGGTTTGATAGCATTGTATTGGATGCGTGCAGGGTGGTTCTCTTCATACCAACAATAGAGACTGAAAAGAGAAAAAAGGAGTTTGTTCGTTTCGCGATAGTTTCCCTTGGTGAGAGCAGCGACCAATTTCATGTTCTTATCATTGAACATATTGGCTACATCGAAACAGTTGGCTTTTAAAAGCTTTTTCTGGACATAAATTTTGAGTTCCTCGGCTGAGGCATTTTGCAGTTCGATGCTTTCCCATATCCGGGTCTGAAAATGTTCTTTTGCAATAATGTCTTCTTTGTCGGTCTTATGGAGGGTAATCACAAACTTAATGGCTCTTGCATCCGAAATAAGGCGAATCTTTTCCATTAAAGAGGGGCTGTAAAGCTGCGCTTCATCCAACAAAACAATAGGGGTGTCTCGAAGAGAGAGCGCGGATGAAATCTCTAAAAAACGGTTGAGCGTCATTACTTCTCGGGGAGAATGACCAAAAATATTTTGGGCAATTACCCGTAAAAAATCATCCTCATCCACAATAGGTGTCGATACCATGAGTACTTTTTGGTGTTTGGAGAGGTCATGATGCAGTTTGTGGAGCAGCATACTTTTTCCGGTTCCGGGTCTCCCATACAACAAAATCATTTTTAACGGTTTTTGAACCGAATTTTTGAGCGATTGATACATATGGGAGACACTGTCGATCTGAACATAATCTCTCGGATTGACAATATCTAAAAAAAGATCACGCGGTTTTGAGAAAAGGGAATGCTCCATCCGTTATTTGGTTTCCTCTTTGGATGGTATTGACATCGCTTTGTCTACCCGTGTATAGCCAAGATCGGACAGGCTTAGAGTATCATTTTCTTTTTTAACGATGTGCGGTTCAATAATAATAACGAGCTCTTCCACTTTTTCGCTCATCCCCTCTTGTTTAAAAAGGTAGCCGACAAGAGGGATATCTCCGAGGAACGGTACTTTCGTTGTGGTATTGGACGATTTGCGGTTAATCAAGCCGCCCAATACAATTCGATTACCGTCTTTGACCGTAACAACGGTAGAAATTTGGCGACGGCTCAAGTCCGGTGGCATTCTACGTGTTGCATTATCCGTTGAGACACTGCTCGCTGTTTCCGAAACAGAAGGGTTGATACGAAGGGTGATGGTCCCGTCATTGGCAATTTCAGGAGTAATGTCGAGCAATACGCCGGAGAATACAGAACTGATGATCTCGGTTTGCGATTGTTCTCCGGTCGTCCCCCCTGCGAGGGTTGAGGTATTGATGGTTTTATAAAAAAGTTCCGTTCCGGCTGTGATCAGAGCGGGCTGATTGTTAAGGGTTAAAATTTTTGGATTGGAAATCGCGTACACATCCCCTTGTGATTTGAGAAACATAAGAAGGTTGTTGATACTGATACTGTTACTCATCGTAAAGAGTCGTGATATCGCATCTACCGGAGCCCGCACACCGGCAATCGGTGCATATTCGATGGTCGGATCTGCCACCGTCCCTGAAAGACGTGAACCTTCTACCAAATCACCCTCATATGCCGTATCGAAGGTGCCACCTGATACGTTGGTACGATTGGCTTGGTTAAATCCGAGCTTAAAGTTTTGAAGATTATAGATTTGTGTCCAATCAATACCGGTTGTTGAGCCGTCAGTAAAGACAATACTGTACATTTTGACATCGATCAGTACCTGCGTTTCCATTTTCTTCTGCAAATCGTTGATATAACTGTCGAGTCGTTGAATTTGCTTTCCGGTTCCGGTCACCGTAACTAAACCGGCACTTTTATTGATGAAAATATTATGAAACTCATCCTCGTCTTTGACAGAAGGGGTTTGTGCATCGGTGAGATTTTCAGATTTTTTCTGTCTGTAATTGTCTTCCGGACGGCTTAGAATATTACGAACCTCTTTTTCCAACGTGTCCCAAAAATTCACTTCATCCATGGTGGTGATATTGGTTCCCGATTCGGACGATGCATTGTTGCTGCTTTGTTTGTTCGCTGTCGTTGAAGCAGTTGACGATGTGCTGCCGGCTACACCCGTTGAGCCTGTTGTCCCTGCAGCTGTACCGGAATTTGAACTTAGGCGGATATTGGTACTTCCGGTTCCGACACGTTTGGTCGTGATGTAATCGATGTTATAGGTTTTGGTGGTAATATAGGAAATTTTTAATACATTGTTTTGAAGCGTATATTGGAGGTTGTTTTCTTTAATAATTAAATCTAAAACCTCATTAATTGTCAGGTTTTTCAAAAACGTTTTGTTCATTGGTTTTTTAAGAATACCTTCGGCTTGTTCGTCCGTCACAATGACGCTCATACCGCACTCATCGCTGAGCTGATCGACAAACTCTCCTACACTCGTCCCTTTGACGGAAGAGATATTGAAAAGCTCATAGCTACAATCAGCTTGCAGAGCAGGCGATAGAAGGGCAGCCGTGGCAACGGATAACATAAACGCTCGTGCATGGTGTTTAATTACAGATGTCATGATACTTTCCTATTTCGTGATGATTTTAATATTATTATTTTGTTTGGTGAGAAACAAAATGAGTTTTTGATCTTTTTTTCCGGTTAACAATACGGAATTTTGTTTCACTTCGGCAACGGTATAATTGCGGACATGATCACCGACTTTATACCATTTTCCACTTATCAACACGCTCTTGTTCATAACGCCGAAAAGGCGTAAAGGCTCTTCCACAACTTTAGGTTGAGGTAAAAAAGCCATAGTGTTCCCCAACTTTGGAGGGGCAAGAAGCCTCATGCCAGATGAAATGGCACTTGTACTGGCAACACGAACAGGTTTATTCATTTTCATCGGATCACGCAATGAATTGATAAAACCATCCGGAACACCGACGCGTGAAGGTAAAATAGCCTGAATTTGTTCATCTACCCACACCAATTCTTTATCTCCCTGCGGTTGCACGGTGGTGAAACTGTCTACAATAGGGGCAGAAGGGGTTACTGCGGCATGAAGCGAGATTAAGCCGATAAATCCTAAAAGAAGGTATTTTTTCATTGTCTTACAATCCCCCATACTGAGATATTAAGATCCCCTCTAAATTTATCTTCAGCGCTCATATTAAAATCATGAAGATCGACTACCAAGTAACTTTGTTCAAGGGCATTAATAAATTTAAGGGTGTTTTTGTAAGGCCCTTCGGAAGAAATGGTGATATCCAAAACATGTCCAAAAGAGCTGTTATCCGTTTGGAGAGTATTTCCAAATTGAGCTAATTTGACATTGTAGGCTCGGGCATAATGCGATATTGAGTCGAGATATGATCCCCATACTTTTTCATCATAATAAAGAGAAGAAATTTGTTCAAGCTGCTCTTTAATGTAATTGTTATATTGAACGTAAAGTACATGCTGTTTCTCTATCTCAACCGTTTCTTGTTCAATTTGAACAATCCGCTCAGGAGGATTTGCACTTAAATACTGTTTGTCTATATTGAGATCATTTTCAACCTTCAGCGCTTTTTCGTGAGAAACATTGAAGCTTTGTTCGGAACTCTCCCAAAAGAATAAATAAGAAAATACAAACAAAGAGGCAAAAATCATGACGTAGAGCATCATTTTGTCACGATCGCTCTTTTGTGAAAGGGATTGATCGAGGGAATAAAGGTAGTCTTCGATTTGTAATTTCATTTGATTACCGCCTTTAATTCACTGAGATAAGAAGAGCTATTGGTATCGTATGCGATCATCTCTAGATTGAAGTCATACTGATCACGTTTAAGATCCGTGAGATGCTTAAGGAGTGCCGTAATGTCTTGTGTTTTTGAGGATGTTAACCCAAATGCAAAGGTTTTTGTATTGTTCAGATCTTCACTGTAGGTGATCGTTTTAAGCTGTACACGATACTGATTGAAACTGCGGGTAAAATCAGCCATGATTTTTGCTTTCATCGGGTAATCCACTTTTTTCTCGTGTACTTTTACTAAGGTGTCTTTTTTTTGTTTGTAAGCGCTTTGTTGTTCATCCAAGAGGGTTTGGGCCGCATTTTTATTGGCCAATTTGAGATTAACGGTCGCTTCTCGGGTCATTTTTTCAATATGGACTTGTTCGTACTCTTTTGTCAAGACGGCATGGTGGAACTCTTCAATATACGATAAACCCCAATACACTCCAGGATAGAGAAGAGCTCCGGCTAGGGAGGCGGCGGCAATTAAAATGAGTTTTCCGCTTTCCCGTTTTGCGAAGGGTGGAGGACGATGGAAGACCGTAAAATTGCAATCATACCGTTCTTCGGCCTCAAGACGCCCGTACAAATGCATCAATTGATGAATTTGATCGACGCGGAACCCTTCCGTATTAAAGCCGTAATCAAAATCAAACGGGATTGTTTTTAATCCCAGATAAGTTTGTGCGTATTCGTCTAATCCAAGGACACTGCCTAAACTTGTGCCGATGAAAATTTCGTCAAACCGGTTGATCTCATAAGCTCTTTTCGCATAGGCCATGATGTCACTGATATGAAGGAAAATTTCACCAAACAGTTTGATCAGATTTCTTTGATAGTCGGAATTTGAAGTGTTTAATCCCTCTTTTGCAAGCATCGTTCCAAACGTATTAAAATCAATTTGTTCACCTAAAAGTTCACAAAACCGTTCATGCATTTGCAAGAGAGAAAATTTCAGTGATTTGGCGTAAATAAACTCTTGTTCATTGTAAATACAGAAAAAAGCATCATTCTCTTGGAAATAGATAAAACAATGGACATCCGAAGAATCGATGATCTCTTTGACGTATAATGATTTCAATAATAAAGGGATCGGTACAATTTGATCAATGTATTTAATCTCATCAATGACTTTGGTGTAGTCTTGTTCTAACGTTAGTGGATCAACGACAAATACATGAAAAAAGCGATCTCCCTCTGTTCCCCTGTGTATGGCTTCAACGTAACGAATCTGGTATTCAATCGCCATATCCAATGCAAGTTCTTCATAAACTTTGTTTTCAAGAGCATCATAAACATCATCATCAGGGATATTTTTACTGATCCCTATGAGGGTTGATATAAATCCTTTGGTGTTTAAAAAAGAGACAGAATATTGTTCTTTTGAAAAAGAAGGAGAAGTGCTGAGCGATAGTGTGTTGAATGTCCCAACGTAATAATCCCCTTTGTAGGGGTTGGCAGATACGATGGCTGAATAGGTTTGTTGTTGGCTTTTACTCATCCTCTTTCCTATTTAAAATGTACAAGAACCATTCCGTAGAAGCAGTTTTGCCGGTAAACTCTTTTTGATCATTGTATTGCACCATCTCTTTCAACTATTTGAAATCCAAATACTGAAACATGATACACATTTTACGTTCTAATTTTGACATCTTTATTTCATAAAACCAATTATAGAGTCTCAATCTATGAAAATCACGATTATAACCTTAAAATCGGCACTTACAAAAAAATCTGTAGCTTACTTACTCATTTCAGTCACACTGTTGCCTGCAAAGGGGATAAATTGTGAGTAATTATTGTTCTACTGATCACTTGATTTTTGAACACTGCCCAAAAAGCTTGGAAAACTTGAAATTGTTCTGTATCGATTGTAGCGGAATGAAACTTAAACTGTTTTTTAAACCTTTTAAAGATAAAGGGAATGTATCGTTCCCTGGCAACTTTGGAGGGGGATTGAGGCGTATTTTTGTTGTTTGAGGGGGGAACTCGAAAGGAGATCCGAGCTCAAAGAATATTGTAAATGTGCAAGAAATTTGGAGGAACTTTTTCCACCCCTTTTTACCATTCGTATCCGAGATCACTTAAGAACTTTTTATCGGTAGTCCACCCTTTTTTGACGGAGACGAACAGCTCAAGATAGACAGGTTTCGAAGCCAAACGTTCAATTTTTTCACGGGCACTTTTCCCGATCCGTTTGATAGCTGAACCCCCCTTGCCGATAATGATCCCTTTTTGGGACTCTTTTTCGACGATAATGGTGGCACGAATGTGTTCTACGGGGGCATCTTCATCGATTTTATCGATGATGACATCCGACTCATAGGGGATCTCATCGCTGATGTTGTCGAAAATCGCCTCGCGGATAAACTCTTTATAGATGTCGCGCACCATTTCCGTTGTGATATTTTCCGGGTCGTAAAGGTAGGGAGATTCGTTGAGATGCTTGACGATGGTGTCGAGCAGGTCGTTTTTACCGACGTTTTTGGTAACGGACATCGGAATAAGGGCAAGAAAGTGCTCACTGAAACGGTTATATTCTCCGATTTTCTTGAGCAATTCGGCTTGGGAAATTTGGTCGATTTTGCTGAGTACAATAATGTGTTTGCGCTTATCGCCATTGAGTTCCAAAAATTTTTCATAATGGACCGTTTTATCAGATGCCGGTGCGAGATAGACAACGATATCGCAATCTCCGATCGCTTTGAGCGCTTCTTCAAGCATGTACTGATTTAGGAGTTTTTCGGCCTGGTGGAGCCCGGGAGTATCGACGAAAATAATTTGATCATCGTGATGCATCACAATGGCATTCGAGCGCTTACGCGTTGCGTTGGCTTTTTGACTGACAAGGGCTATTTTTTCACCTAAAATCCAGTTCATCAAAGTGCTTTTCCCCGCATTGGGGCGCCCTACGAGAGCGACGAAGCCGGCTTTACTCACCTTTAATCTCGACATGCAGTGTTGCGTGGATTCCGTGGCCGAGTTTAAGATCGAGCTCATGCAAACCGGTTGTTTTGATCCCGTGTTTCGCATCAAGTTCTTTTTTATCGATTTCGATACCGTGCTGTGCTAGCAGAGCATCGGCAATCTCTTCTTTGGTAACGGAACCAAAAAGATGTCCTGTATTCCCCAGCTTTTTGGTAATTACCACTTTAATATCGGCAAGCTGCGTTTTGATCCCATTGAGACGTTCAATTTCGGCTGCATCCTGTGCGGCCTTTTTCTTTTGGTCAGACTCATACTTTTTTAAAACTTCATGAGTAGCGGCGAGGGCTAACCCTTTACCGATCAAAAAGTTTTTGCCGTATCCGTCGGCAACCTCTTTGATCTCGCCGGATTTTCCGACCCCTTTGACATCTTTCGTCAATAATACTTTCATTGATAATCCTTGATTAACCGCGAACGATTTGGCCGCCGTAAGAGACGATACCGTGTGCAAGATTGGAAACTTTGGTATATCCCATGTCGGACAAGATACGCTGGCAGTGAGCACTTCGGCTGCCGACGTGGCAATAAACGATAATGTTTTCGTTTTTATCCAATTTCGATTCTGTGAGCGTTTGGAAAAAACTGCTGGTCGGTACCAAAACATCGGCGCCGGCAATACGTCCCATCTTCCATTCCATCCATTCGCGAACATCGACCACTTTAAAATTAACCATTCCCAACTCGCGTGCTTCGAAAAGGGAAGTGAGTTCATCGCTGTCGATATCGCTTTTCGTTAACAACATTTGGCACTCTTCTTTGGTTAATCCGCGAGAATGTTGATGGGTAACTTCCTCGATCCCCATTTCCAGTCGTTTTGCAGCTGCGAATTCGGGCGTACAAAAAATTTGGCAGTGGCATACACCTTCTTCGGGTATCTCTTTTTCGATTGCAGTGGTACAAGGGCATAGCCGGTTATCGGTACTTTGATATTTTCCGTCTACTTCTTCAACCATGTAACACGGACAAAAACGTTTGTTATACATCATTTTGTTACGGGCAAGCCCGAGTTGAACCCCCTCGTTAATCTCTTCTTGAGGATTGTAAGCCCAATTGAATTGGTTTACCACTTTGTCGGTAAATTTGATTGTCTTTTCGAGTTCTGCTTGGAATTCATCGGAATTCATATCAATTTTAATGATGCTCATAATGCTTCCTTGGGTTATTTGTTTTTTCGAGCTTTACCGGCAATGATGAAACGCAACGCATTGAGTTTAATAAAGCCTCCGGCATCTTTTTGATCGTAGACAGAATCTTCTTCGAAGGTGCAATACTCAGGGTTAAAAAGGGAGAGGTCGGAACTGCGCCCCACAACCATCACATTCCCTTTGTAGAGTTTCAACCGAACAGTTCCGCGAACATTCTGCTGCGTTTTATCGATAGCCGCTTGGAGCATTTCGCGCTCCGGGGCAAACCAAAAACCGTTATAAATCAATTTTGCATAGCGCGGCATCAACTCATCTTTCAAGTGAGCCTCTTCACGGTCCAGTGTCAATGATTCGATGGCGCGATGCGCTTTAAGCATGATGGTTCCCCCCGGAGTTTCATAGCAACCGCGGCTTTTCATCCCGACAAATCGGTTCTCCACGATATCGGCACGTCCGATACCGTGACGTCCGGCGATAATGTTGAGCTGTTCGAGCATCACGGCAGGGGAGAGGGCTTTGCCGTTCAAGCTGACAGGGTCTCCTTTCTCATAGCCGATTTCAATGTATTCCGCTTCATCCGGTGCGTTTTGAGGGGATACGGTCCAGCGCCACATACTCTCTTCCGGTTCAGCAGCCGGATCTTCTAAGATTCCCCCCTCATACGAGATGTGAAGGAGATTAGCATCCATGGAATACGGGGATTTTTTACCGCTCATCTCAATCTTGATTCCGTGCTCCGCAGCGTATGCGAGGAGTTTTTCACGAGAGTTGAGATCCCATTCGCGCCATGGCGCGATGATGGTGAGAGCACTGTTTTGTCCGAGGTAGCCCATTTCAAAACGGACTTGATCATTTCCTTTGCCCGTTGCACCGTGACTGACGGCATCAGCACCCGTAATACGGGCGATTTCGGCTTGACGTTTTGCAATAAGCGGACGTGCGATGGAGGTTCCCAAGAGATACTCTCCTTCATATATTGCATTGGCACGGAACATCGGGAAAACATAGTCGCGTACGAACTCTTCGCGAAGGTCTTCGATATAAATATTTTCAGGTTTGATCCCGAGGCTGATGGCTTTTGCACGTGCGGGTTCGACTTCTTCGCCTTGACCGATATCGGCGGTAAAAGTAACCACTTCACAGTTGTATTCATCTTGAAGCCATTTTAAAATAACACTCGTATCCAATCCGCCAGAATAGGCGAGAACAACTTTTTTAACCTCTTTTTTCATCCTTGCATCCTTATCATTGATACCCCTACTCCATCATTGAATCATGGAGCGAATAGCGCGATTTTATCAAAAAAAGGGTGAGAAAAGGGTTAAAATTTTAGATTTAACGAAGAAGGGGGCTGGGTTTGGGTAGATTTGAGAAAATCGAGGGTGTTTTTGATCTCTTTGAGTCTTTGCGCGTTCTGGGATTGGTGCTGTTCCAGGAGAATTTTACACTGCGCGAGAAGGTAAGCAGCCTCCTCCATTTGTGCGAGGGTATCAAAGAGGGGTATCTCGTCGATCAATGAATCGATACGCTCAACCTCTTCGAGCACCAAAGCGGTTTTAATTTTGGTGAGCCACATGGGTGCTCTCTTTCCATGCTTCTAAAAGCCCTTTCATGACCTGGGATACTTCATCAATTTTGGTACTATCGTTGTAGATGTTCGCTTCTACAAGGAGACGGAGCTGATAACTGTAGAGGCCTGAGAGATAATGGGCGATCTCTCCTTGAGTGTAATCAAGGGTATTGAGCAGTTCGGTTATGACGGCACTGGATCGGTTGATCCAGTAGGTTCGTCTTTCGATATTATCCTCATTCACGGAACGTTTTGCCTGCATATTGAACCGTAATACCCCTTCATACATCATCTGTATCAGCTTTTCCGGTGATTCCACACCGATATTGTTTTGAGTGTACGCATTGTAGGCAAGATTGGTGTGCATAAAATTCCTTTAGTTAATTCGAATAAAATTATAGGTAAAAATGTCTTAGGACTTCGATGTTATCCCTTTTCATCAAATAAGATTCCATGGAGTTCTTGCATTTTCGGCAAAAGCAGCTGCGCTTGTTCAACCGGAAAACGTCTGAGCATCCGATTGCTCTTGGTCTCAATCACCGATACATAAAAATCTTCCGATGAGTTGTCGAAACCGAACTTCAAAGTGGTATTAAACGGATCGAGTGAACGGTTGAGCTGTTCGACCAAGTGATCCATTTTCTCTTGAGAATCAATTTTTGACGTTTTTTCATCACTGCTGATTTGGGCAGCTTTGTCCTGCTGAATCTGCCCCCTCTGCATTTGCTGGGTACTCTGCGCTTCGGCCGCCGCCCTTGGGGTTGATGTTTGACTTTGCTGCATTTTGGCAGTTGTCTGCAAGATTTCCATTGTAATGCTCCTTCTCAAAGTGTAAGACAATTTCTACCCCTAAATCGTCCATGAAAATAAAAACTTTAATCACTCCCATGATACTCTTGCACGCATGAAACGTTATCTCACTCTTTTGCGTAATGAACCGCTGCTTCGCCGTCTCTCTTTGATTCAACTCCTCGCTTATTTTGGAGCGTGGTTTAGCAACGTCGCCATTTATACCCTTTTGATTCAGATGGGGGCCGATGCGACGACGATTGCCCTGGTCGCGGCGCTCCATTTCTTACCCGGCGTATTTCAAGCCCCCCTAAGCGGTGTCATACTCGATCGGATCCATCCCAAACGGTTGATGATTCTTCTCACCCTCATTGAGATCGGATGTACCCTCTCTTTGATCACTATCGACAATGTCGGAATGCTGTGGCTTTTGTATGGGCTGGTCGTAATCCGGATGGGAGCTTCGAGTTTCCATTTTACCGTTGAGATGTCACTTCTGCCGAGAATTTTGGAAGGGAAATCGCTTCAAGCGGCGAATGAAATCCATTCGATTATTTGGTCCTTATCGTATACCCTCGGGATGGCGTTGAGCGGTTTGGTAGTCTATTGGGTGGGGGTTACAACGGCTTTCTTGCTCGATGCGGGATTGTTTGTTATTGTCCTTTTTTTAGTCTCCACGATTACAATAGAGATCGAATGGTCTTCAAACGGCTCAAAACTGAGTGCGATGATGAAAGAGGCCTTCACCTACATACGAAACAACCCCGTTGTGTACCACTTGATGATTCTCCATGCCGTTATCGGTTTTACCGCCTTTGATGCGTTGGTTGCCTTGGCGGCAAAACACTATTATTCGCAAATCATTGCCGTCTCTTTGGGGATAGGGTTATTGAATGCCGCCCGGGCAGTGGGTTTGGTGATCGGTCCGATGGTGCTGGGGCACTGGATCAATAATGCGCGGTTGGGGTGGCTGTTTCTTGCCGAAGCGGGTGCTCTCGCTTTGTGGGCGGCGCTGATTGATGATTTTTACGGATCGCTGATCGCTTCGGTTGCGGTCGGTTTTGTCACAACGACGCTGTGGTCGTATACCTATACTCTGCTGCAGCACCACACGCACAGCGATTTTTACGGCCGGGTGATTGCTTACAACGATATGATTTTTTTAGGGGTAGGGGCATTTGTCTCCTTGTTGATCGGCTATCTGGCTGTATCGGGAGTCTCATTGGGGATGATTACGCTGATCCTGGGCGCTGTTTTTGCCGTTGCGGCCCTTTATTACGGGTGGATACGGCGGATGTACGAATTAAAGGAGATTGGATGAGGGATGAAATGATATTCGAAGCGGAAGGGAAGGAGATCGATTTGGCGAAAATCACCCGCCTCTATCCTGCGGCGTTGATCAGCGCCGGGGGGGAGAGTGCATCGGTCTCTTTGGAGTGGGCAGAGCTCAAAGCAGAGCAAATCACCCTCGAAGCGTATGTGCTGATTTGTGATTTCGATCCGGTAGGGGAGGTTCCGATCCATCGGATAGAGCTTCGCTATGCTACCAAAGAGGAGCTTTTTGCGGTAATGCAGGAGATTGCTCAGAAGCTTCAAAGCTGAATCGCAGAGTGATGAAACAGCGCGTCCTTCGACTGGCGATTCCCGCTGCGCTGAAACACCTTCTGGATATTGTCCAGATCCTCATCGATATGCTGATGGTGGGGGTTTTGGGGGTCGCGGCATTGGCGGCGGTGGGATTGTCAATGCAGTTCATGATGGTGATTCAGGCGCTGATGAGTGTTTTTGCGGTCGGTTCAAGCGCTCTGATTTCCCGCTATATCGGAAGCGGCAGGCGCCATCGTGCTTCGGCCGTGGTCTTTGTCGGGGTGTGGGTAGCGTTGGCGGGGTCACTGCTCGTCGGGGGGATCGGATGGGTATTTTCAGCCGATTTTTTTCACTGGATGGGATCCTCCGATGAGGTGACGCTTCTGGGGAGCGGATATTTCGGAATCCTCTCTTTGGGGATGGGGCTCATTTTTCTCGACACTCTCGCCTACAGCGCCCTTTCCGCGGCCGGGGATACCCGCAGCTCCCTTTTCATCAAAATCGCTTCGGCCTTCCTGAACGGCGGACTGAATTATCTTTTTATTTTCGGTCACGGAGGATTTGAGGCGATGGGGGTAGAGGGGGCAGCGGTTGCGACGGTGTGCGCCTATGGATTCAGCGTTCTCCTCTACGGAGGGCTGCTGCTCAAAAAGGGGGGCGTACTGGGGCTCTATCCGATCTTTAATCGCTCCGATTTGAAAAAAATGATCACCATCGGTACCCCTGCGGCCGTAGAGCGGGGTGTCGGCGTCGCGTCGTTTCTCCTCTTCGTCATGATGATCGCTTCACAGGGGACCGAAGCGCTGGCGGGGTATCAAATCGGGCTTCGGATCGAGGCGTTGGCCTTCATGCCCGGTTTTGGATTTTCGGTGGCGGCGATGGTACTGGCGGGGCAGTATATCGGCGCGAAACAGTATGAAGAGGCGTATGCCTCGGGGGTGCTCAGTGCCAAAATTGCGATGGTGTTTATGGGGAGTGTCGGGGTGATTCTGGTGGCGTTCCCGGAAGCTCTGATCCGATTTTTCACCGATGATGCTTCGACGCTCCAGCAAGCAGCCCTCTATTTGCGTCTGGTCGGGATTGCCCAGATCCCCCTGGCGTTGACCTTTGTTCTGAGCGGTGCGCTGCGGGGGGCGGGGGCGACGAAGCGGAGCATGCAGATTTCGATTGGTTCGCTGTGGCTTTTCCGGATTATCCCCGCCTACGTCGTCATGAATCTGGGAGGAGGGATTCTCGGGATATACATCGCGATGACCATCGAGACGTTCATCAAGGGGTGGTGGTTTTGGCGGGTTTATCGCCAAAAAGAGTGGTTGAAAATTTAACGCTCTTGCGCGAGCAACTCTTTGTATTGCTCTTCGATAATTTTGAGACGGGTCCGGTCGGGCATTTTACGGGAGGCAATGTAGCCGATAATTTCTCCCGCTTCATCGAGTTTGGGGACGATATGGACCACAACCCAGTAAAATTTACCGTCTTTACGAAGATTTTTGACATACCCTTCCCAAATTTTACCGCTTTGGATCACTTTCCACATCTGCTCGAATCCTGCTTTGGGCATATCGGGATGGCGCAGCAGGCTGTGGGGCTGTCCGACCGCTTCGACGGGGGTATATCCCGTCATCTCCGTAAATTTTCGGTTGACGTAGGTAATGATCCCTTTGGTATCGGTTTCGGAGATCAGACTCCGTCCGTCAAATAAAACTTCTTCATTGACCGGGGTAGGGCGTTTCATGAGCGTGTCCTAAACTTAGATTAGAATATTGTCCTGCGATTATAACTCGATTCTTACTGAAATAAAAGTTAAATTTTTTATTTTCACCACTTATAGATATAATCGTCGTATTACTTTAACACACGTGGTAAGATCATGATGACAGAGCCTCAAGCCGCCCTTTTTATTAGCCACAACGGCATCGGATATGCGATCGGACTGGCGATGTTTGAGCCCTATGGATTAAAAGGGTGGATGTGTGAGATTGACGCTGATCCTTCTCACCCCTACAGTGCCATCGACCGTGCCCTTCATCTCCTGTTTGTGACCAACAGCCGCCGCCTCATTGTCGGAGCCGCATCACGAACCCTGTTTGACGAGATAGCGGCTAATTTTGCGGCGTTTGAGTGCCGATACGATGAGCGTCAGTGGGATACCGCCGCACAAAATACCCTGTTTAGCGAATTTTTCGCGCTCCACTCGCTTCTGAGCCCTTTGGAACATTTGAATCTTGAGGCGCGGCCCCTTTGCGCGCAAGCCTTGGCTTTGCTGGCTGAGCCTTTGCACCGAAGCGGTACGTTATCCTATCCCCTCCCGGTTCTATTGGATACGGCCCTAATGCTGGAGCTGGGGAACAATGCTCTCGAACAGCTGGAGGTAACAACCGTCGATCCGAATGCCCCCGGCATTGCGAAACTCTTTTTGACGATGTCTACCCCGATGGGAAAACGGCTGGGACGGTTTCGATTGTTCCTCCCGATCCGAGACGGCCTTGAGCTCAACCGGCGGTATCAATGGATTGAGCTCCTCAATCCCCACGCTTTGTGGCTGGAGGGGCGTTTGCTCCGGATCGGCGATTGTGAACTGTTCTGGTGGCATCTGCAAAACCGCCGGACCGATGCGCTGGAGCGTTTTCTCGATGCTTTTGCCCTTATTTCTGAGATTCACTACTATCTTATCAAACACAAACTGACCCCGCTGCTTTGTGACGAACCCCTTTTTGAGGGGTGGGAGATCGAGCTGCGGAACCGTTATCATGAGCGCCAATGGCTCGAAGTGCAAACTCCCCGGGTCCGCATTCTCCTTGAGTGGATTTCCCAAATCGATGTGGCGGTCGCTTCGGCGATCAATGCCCAAAAATATGGTCTCGTACGTCCGAGCATTATCGAAACCTCCGATCAGAACTTTTTGCAGATGAGCGGTGTGCGCCATCTGCTGGTGGAAGCTCAGGGGGTGACGTATGTTCCGAACGATATTGTGATGGGGGACCGCGACTGCCTCGATTTACCCTATCCCGATACGGTGATGCTGAATCCGCAGGTGCATGACGGGGCCGACATCCGGGGGGTATTGCTGTACGGAATC
The DNA here is from genome assembly GCF_049587615.1 of Sulfuricurvum sp. Classification (GTDB taxonomy): domain Bacteria; phylum Campylobacterota; class Campylobacteria; order Campylobacterales; family Sulfurimonadaceae; genus Sulfuricurvum. The sequence continues at coordinate 8,373 of NZ_JBAVEF010000028.1, read as the reverse complement.
AACTCCAGCGGAAAATCCTCTTTGATGAAAAGTATCGGGATTTCGGTCGCCCTTGCCCAAAGCGGCTTTTTTGTCCCGGCGAAAGGGATGAAATTCTCCCTTTTCGAGGGGCTCTATACCCGTATCCAGTCACGCGACAACGTCGCCAAATCGCTCTCCACCTTCGGGGTGGAGATGCTCGAACTTAACACGATTTTTAGCCGTGCTACGTCCCGTTCTCTGATCCTGGGGGATGAGATCAGCCACGGGACCGAGACCCTCTCCGCCGTCTCCATCGTGGCCAGTACCATCTTGGAGCTGGAACGCAAAGGGGCTCTCTTTGTGATGACGACCCATCTGCATCAACTCTCGATGGTACGTGAGCTGAGCGCTCTGCGCTCCGTAGTGAACCTTCATCTGAGTGTCCGCTACGATGAAACGGCCGACTGTCTGATCTACGATCGGATTCTCAAACCGGGACGGGGGAGCAGCGTGTACGGACTGGAATTTGCCGAGTCGCTGCACATGAACCCGAATTTTTTAGAGAATGCCCGAAGGCTGCGGGAAAATCTGGCCAAAGAGTACGATGTGCTGGAACTGGGGAACCAAAAAGAGTATATCAAACGGTACCGCGAAGTGGTCGCCTGCGAGTGTGTGATCTGCGGAGCCTTGATCCGAACCCCGCATCAAAATAGTGCGGCGAAAGAGCACCACCATCTTATACCATTATGTGAAACCCACACTCGTCACATTACGCAAGGCAAAATCAATCTCAGAGGTTTTATAATGACGCCTCAAGGTTTGCGTCTTGAATATGAGACGCAGTTATAAGGAATATTTTGGACGTTATTGAACTTTTTAAAAAACTTTTGGAATCCCCGAGTGTCACTCCGGAGGATGGGGGAATTTTTGAATTTTTATCGGACTATCTGAGTGATTTTGAGATGATCCGCCTGGATCGCGAAGGGGTAAAAAACCTCTTTGCCTACCGCCGATTCGGCCCCGGAAAACATCTCTGTTTCGCCGGACATGTCGATGTCGTCCCCGCAGGGGAGGGGTGGGAGAGCAATCCGTTTGAGGCCGTTGAAAAAGAGGGGTATATCTACGCCCGCGGGGCACAGGATATGAAAAGCGGCGTTGCCGCCTTTACCCAGGCACTCAAAGAGGCACGGGAATTTGCAGGTACCCTCTCGATTTTGCTCACCTCCGATGAGGAGGGGCCGGCCAAATTCGGAACCGTAGAGGTATTGGCATATCTGAAAGAACACGGGTTGCTCCCCGATGCCGTCGTCGTTGCCGAACCGACGTGCGAGACGCTCTTCGGCGACGCGATCAAAGTTGGACGCCGCGGATCGATCAACGGCATCCTCGAGGTGATCGGAAAACAAGGACACGCCGCTTATCCCGAAAAAGCGATCAACCCGGTTCATCAAATGGCTCCGGTTTTATCCCGGATCGCGGGAGCCTTTTTGGACGAGGGGGATGAATATTTTTCCCCCAGCCAGATGGTTATCACCGACATCCGTGCCGGGATCGAAATGACCAACGTCTCTCCGGGTAAACTCAAAATGATGTTCAATGTCCGCAACTCGACCCGCACCGATACCGATGCGATCCGTGCTTTTATCGCCTCCAAGATGGAGGGGATGGAGTACACCCTAAAACTCGACCAGTCCGCCCGCCCGTTTGTGACCGATGCCGATACGATGATTGTCCGGAGTCTTTCGGAAGCGATTCAGGAGATCTGCGGCATCACCCCGAAAAATTCCACGGCCGGGGGGACATCGGATGCCCGGTTTGTCGCCGCGTACGGGATCAATGTGATCGAGTTCGGAGTGATCAACGATACGATCCATGCCCCCAACGAACGGACTTCGATTTCTGAGGTCGAGCAGCTTTGCGCCGTTTTCAGCCGTTTGATTCAGCGGTTTGGATAAAATACGGTTTTTAAAAGGGAAAAAATGAAAAAAATACTCCTGTTCGCGCTCTTAAGCATCACACTTTTCGGTGCTGAGATCGTATGGAACGACACCTTTGCCGAGGCGCAGGCCAAAGCCAAAAAAGAGTCCAAACCGATGATGGTCCTGATCACGAGCGAGCAGTGCCGATGGTGCCGAAAGCTCGAAGCGACGACCCTCTCCGATGAGACGGTGATCTCCAAAATCAACACCAAATTCATCCCCGTCCACGTTACCCGCGACAAGAGCGCCTATCCCAAAACCCTCACTGCCAAAATGGTGCCGATGAGCTACTTTTTGGACGGAGAGGGGAAAGTGCTTTATTCGATTCCGGGATACTGGCCGGTCGAGGATTATCAGTCGGTTCTCGATGACGCGCTGCGAAGAGCAAAGAACAAAACCAAGAAATAAATTCTACAAGGAAAACAATGATGATAACACCCGTACAAACCCCCAACGCCCCCGCCGCGATCGGACCCTATTCCCAAGCGATGATCTGTAACGGCATGGTCTTCACCTCCGGTCAAATCGCCCTCACCCCCGCCGGCGAAATGGTAGAGGGAGATGTCAGTGCCCAATGCGTCCAAGTAGTAGCAAACCTCAAAGCAGTCCTCGAAGCTTCCGGCAGTTCCCTCTCCAGCGTCATCAAAACGACGATCTTCCTGGCCGATATGGAAGACTTCGCCGCAGTCAACACCATCTACGGTGCCGCGTTCGGTGAGCATAAGCCCGCCCGCTCTACGGTTGCGGTGAAAACCCTCCCGAAAAATGCCCTCGTGGAGATCGATGCGATCGCCGTGATCGGATAAATCCGCACGATTTAAAGTTTAACATCTATCCCCCGAGTATCCAAAAAGCCATGCGCTTAGCAGTAGTGCTAAAAGCTGCGTGAGCGGTTTGCGAGGGGGATGAGCTTCTTTTGCTTCTTTTCTTTGCGGTAAAGAAAAGATGAGAGGTTCTTTGGTTTCGTTTCTTTTTTAAAAAGAAAGGGAAAAGAGGTTTTCACTTCGTTTCTTATGAAAAAGAAAAGAAGATAAGGTTCCTCTATGTATAGTGCATGGGAAGTTTAGATTACAATTAAAATATCCTGTCCTCTCGGCACACATAGAGCCCGATTTCGTGCAGCAGTGCACAAGAATATCGGAGTGTTTTGCCGCGAGGACGCTTTTCTTTGGTTTCGTTTCTTTTTTAAAAAGAAAGGGAAAAGAGGTTTTCACTTCGTTTCTTATGAAAAAGAAAAGAAGATAAGGTTTCAATAAAATTGGAGGAAATAGATGAAAATTTTTGTCACCGGCGGTGCCGGATACATCGGAACCCACACCTGCGTCGAGCTACTCGAAGCGGGATACGAGATCGTTATCTATGACAACCTCTGCAACAGCAGCTCCGAAGCGCTCCGACGTGTCGAGACGATCACCGCACAAACGTTCACGTTCGTTCAAGGGGATATCCGCGACGAGGCGGCAATGACGCTGGCCATGGCCGGGTGCGACGCCGTGATCCATTTCGCCGGGCTTAAAGCGGTCGGCGAATCGGTCGAAAATCCGTTGGAATACTACGATAACAACGTCCAGGGGACCCTCTGCCTATTGCGCGCGATGCAAAAGAGCGGCATTAAAACCCTCGTTTTCAGCTCTTCGGCCACCGTCTACGGCGATCCGGAATACCTCCCTCTTAACGAATCGCATCCGCTGCGCACCACCAACCCCTACGGCCAGACAAAACTCGTCATCGAAGAGATCCTTCGCGACCTCTACCGTTCCGATCCGACATGGAAAATCTTTATTTTGCGCTACTTCAATCCGGTCGGAGCCCATCAGAGCGGTCTCATCGGCGAAGACCCCCAGGGGATCCCGAACAACCTGATGCCGTTCGTCGCACAGGTCGCCATCGGCCGGCGCGAAGCGCTCAACATTTGGGGGGGAGATTACCCCACCCATGATGGGACCGGAGTACGCGATTACATCCACGTCGTCGATTTGGCCCAGGGACATCTCAAAGCGCTCCAAGCCCTTACCACTCCCCAATGCACCCCGATCAACCTTGGCACCGGTACCGGCTACAGCGTGCTGGACGTCGTCCACGCCTTTGGCAAAGCCTCCGAAAAAGAGATCCCGTACATTATCGCCCCTCGCCGGGAAGGGGACATCGCCTCGTGCTATGCCGACCCTTCCTTCGCCCTGAAAACCATCGGCTGGAGTACATCGAGGGATTTGGAGACGATGTGCCGTGATGCCTGGAACTTCCAATCCAAAAATCCGAGAGGATACGAAGTTGAATAAAACTATGTCAAAATAATTCACCATTCAAATATCCAGTCATCCCAACATCCTAGTCAGCACGATCGTTGGCAGTCGTGCCAAAACGTATCGGTAGTGTTTTGTTGGGAGGACGATTTTTGCGGTACTTTTTCTAAAAAAGTAGCAAAGAAGTACTTTTCTTTTGAGAAAACAAAAGTACCAAAACAAGGGAACCGCTTTTGCATCGCAAAATGTTTCTATAAAAGAAAATTGTTCCTGCAATAAGATGCCATCCGCAGGCTTGACACGTCTGCCAGCCACGGAGCTCTATGTATATTGCAGGGGAAATATAGATTAAAATTAAAATATCCAGTCCGCCCGGCACACATAGAGCCCGATTTCGTGCAGCAGTGCACAGGAATATCGGAGCGTTTTGTTGGGAGGACGATTTTCTTTGGTTTCGTTTCTTTTTAAAAAGAAAGGAAAGAGAGGTTCTTTCGCTTCTTTTCTGGTTAAAAAGAAAAGAAGAAGTACCATTTATCATTATAAAACATACAAAAACCATCAATATTTTAAGGGTGCAAAAGCTATAATCCCCTTCATAATTGATTCAAATAAGCGACGCGTAATGATTAAAAAATGCCTTTTCCCTGCCGCCGGCTACGGTACACGATTTCTCCCCGCGACCAAAGCCATGCCAAAAGAGATGCTTCCCATCCTCACGAAACCTCTCATTCAGTACGGAGTCGAAGAAGCGATGGCTGCGGGTATGAGTACGATGGCGATTGTCACGGGACGAGGTAAGCGGGCTATCGAAGATCATTTTGATGTCAGTTATGAGCTGGAACACCAGATTCAGGGTACGGACAAAGAAAAGATGCTGGCCGATATCCGTGATATCATTGACAGCTGCACCTTCTCCTATACCCGTCAGACTGAGATGAGAGGGCTGGGTCATGCGATTCTCACCGGAGAACTCCTGATCGGAAATGAGCCGTTTGCGGTCATCCTCGCCGATGATTTGTGTGTCAATGACGGGGCGGGGGTATTGGAGCAGATGGTCAAACTCTATAATGAACACCAGTGCAGTATCGTTGCGATCGAAGAGATCGACCCGTCACAGACGAACAAATACGGAGTGATAGCCGGTTCTGAAATCGCCGAGGGAATCTATCGTGTCACTACCATGGTCGAGAAACCCTCACCCGCCGATGCCCCCTCGAATCTTGCCATCATCGGACGCTATATCCTCACCCCCGATATTTTTGATATCCTCCGTGAAACTGCACCGGGCAAAGGGGGAGAGATTCAGATCACCGACGCCTTGATGGAACAAGCGAAGATGGGCAAAGTAATCGCTTACAAATTTCGTGGAAAACGCTATGATTGCGGCAGTATTGATGGATACGTACAGGCAACGGTAGAGTTGTATGAAAAGAGTAAAGTAAAATAGTATTTAAAAATCCCCTGCCGCAACAACGCCCCAAGAGCCCATTTCATTTAAAATTCCTGTCCTCCCGGCACACATAGAGCCCGATTTCGTGCAGCAGTGCACTGGAATATCGGAGCGTTTTGCCGCGAGGACGATTTTCTTTCGCTTCGTTTCTTTTCTAAAAAGAAAGGAAAAAGAGGTTTTCACTTCGTTTCTTATGAAAAAGAAAGGAAGATAAGGTTCCTCTTTCTATAGTGCAGGGGGAAATTCAGATCAACATTCGGTATGCTATAATAGTAAAGATGACAATATGATTTTTACACAATGGTGGCAAAAGGAGTCCTAATGCATACGATTAAATTACAGGTACACGACAATATTTACAGCCACATCATGTTTTTATTAAGAAATCTCGACACAAAAAATTTGAAAATCGTCGAAGATCGGGTGGTTTTACCTTCCGAAACGACGGAAGAAAGCTCGGAATTACAGGCATTTTCCAACCACTCCGCCAACCTGATCGAGGAATGGAAAGACGCAGACGAGGATAACATATGGAAATAAAACAAGCAGACGTCGTCTTGTGTGCATTTTATTTCAGTGATACGAACCAATCCAAAAACAGACCTGTTCTTGTTTTTAAAGACAATCTTCCCTATGATGATTTTATCGCCGTTCCCATCAGCAGCAAAATTCATCATTTGTATCAAGACGAAATGATGATGAGCGATATCGATTTCATCGACGGAACAATACCGGTAGCCTCAAAATTGATGATGAGAAAGACTTTTGTCGTTTCCAAAAAAGCAATACTGAAAAAATACGGAACAATCTCTGCTGAATCGTATAAAAAATATCATCGATCATTTTGCCAATATTTCAATTGCGCAGGTTCCATCTAACTATTTTTTGTGTTCCTTTTTTGTCTCCCCGCTTTGCCAAAAACCCATTTACCATTCAAATATCCAGTCATCCCAACATCCTAGTAAGCCCGATCGTTGGCAGTCGTGCCAAAACGTATCGGTAGCGTTTTTTTGGGAGGACGATTTTCTTTTGCTTCTTTTCTGGTTAAAAAGAAAAGAAGATAAGGTTCTTTGGTTTCGTTTCTTTTCTAAAAAGAAAGGAAAGATGGTTTTTTATTTATTTTGCGGTAAAATTAGCGATAAATTTAGCTAGAAGGGGGAGATAAAATGCTCGCATATCATTTGGAAATCATCGATGAGAGCGTCCTCGACAAGCTGAAAGCATTTGTAAAAACATTGCCTACCAATTCTGTTTTACTGACTCCTGAAAAAGACCCATTCATCGAAACGTTGGAGAAACGCTTGAATCGGGAGATCGAAGCTCCCACTGTAGCAACTCATCAAGAAGTTGTAAATCGTCTCAAAAACAAGTTTGCCTTTTGACCACGATCGAATATACTCAAACTGCCATCGATGAATTTGATGATTTGATTCAAAATATTTACGATGATAAACCTACTGTTGCTCAATCATACTTTGAACGAATAGAAAAAGCTATTGATAATCTGGCTTACTCTCCTTTGCTGGGTGTTGAATGTACCAGAAAAAACATCAAAGCCGATTGCCGCATTTTGATTGTAGACAGTTGTCTCGTCTTTTATTTCTATAATCCGCAGTCAAATCATATAAAAATTCTACATATAGTTTATGGTAACGTCAATTATCAAAGGTTTTTTCTTCAGCAATAGAAAGGAAGAAAGGCTTTTGTATTTCGTTTCGCCCTCCCGCTTTGCAAGAGCCCGATTTCGTGCAGCAGTGCACATCATGCACCATTCAAATATTCAGTCCTCCCAACATCCTAGTAAGCCCGATCGTTGGCAGTCGTGCCAAAACGTATCGGTAGTGTTTTGTTGGGAGGACGATTTTCTTTTGCTTCTTTTCTGGTTAAAAAGAAAAGAAGATAAGGTTCTTTGGATTCGTTTCTTTTCTAAAAAGAAATGAAAGAAAGGTTCTTTTCACAGAAACATTTTGCTATGCAAAAGCGGTTCCCTTGTTTTGCTTCTTTTCTGGTTAAAAAGAAAAGAAGATAAGGTTTTGTGTAGCTCTTGACATAAAGGAGCGGGAACAGGCGCGGAGCGCTCTTGTCAAAGTATCAAAAGTTTTCAGACATTTTATTAATACGCTATAATTCTCTTAAGAGTAAATTAGATGAGTTAAAAGGTGAGGTTGATTGGTTGGGTCGATGGCTCAATGTTTCAGTCATTACCGATTTTGCATTAATCGGCTGGACAGCATTAAATTACGAAACTCAAAAAGATGTTCTCGTATATTCTGCTATAGCTGCAATCTTCGGACTATCCATTGCTATCTTAATGATTAACCGATCAGCAATGCAAAAAATTCGAGCAATGAAGGACTTAAAAAAATGAAAGAGATTCTTTTAGTATCCGCTTTTATCTTTACTATCGCTGTTATGATCTATAGTAGCTGGAAAGCTACACATATATCAGATAGTTAAAATCTTACATTTTCAAAGGATTTGTTACTTTCCACCGCCTATTAAAATTCACCAATCCCCTGCCGCAACAACACCCCAAGAGCCCATTTCTTTTAAAATTCCTGTCCTCCCGGCACACATAGAGCCCGATTTCGTGCAGCAGTGCACACTATTGATCATCAACATCTATCCCCCGAACATCCAAAAAGCCACGCGCTTGGCAATTATTTTTTATCATCTTGTCCTTCCAACATCCTAGTCAGCCCGATCGTTGGCAGTCGTGCCAAAACGTATCGGTAGCGTT